>NZ_JBIRQR010000007.1:0-434750 GCF_044333295.1 Streptomyces sp. NPDC021019 | reverse complement strand
GGTTTCGAGCGTCGTGACGACCGGCCGCGCGGCCCGCGCCGCGACGACGACCGGCCCTCCGGTGGAGGCTTCCGCCGCGACGACAACCGTGGCGGTGACAGGGACCGGGGCGGATACCGCGGCGGTCAGCGCGACGACCGTGACCGTGGTGGTTTCCGGGGACGTGATGACCGGGGCGGCGACCGCGATCGTGAGCCGATCAAGCGGCTGCCGATTCCGGACGACGTCACGGGCGACGAGATCGACAAGGACGTACGCCAGGAGCTCATGAGCCTGCCGAAGACCCTCGCCGAGGACGTCGCGCGCAACCTGGTCATGGTGGCCCGGCTGATCGACGAGGACCCCGAGGAGGCGTACGCGTACGCCCGTATCGCCCTCAGGCTCGCGTCCCGCGTCGCCGCTGTGCGTGAGGCGGCCGGGTTCGCGGCGTACGCGACGCAGAAGTACGCCGAGGCGCTCGCCGAGTTCCGGGCGTCCCGGAGGATGACCGGGTCCGTGGACCTGTGGCCCGTCATGGCGGACTGCGAACGTGGGCTCGGGCGGCCCGAGCGGGCGATGGCCATGGCCGGCGAGCCCGAGGTGCAGAAGCTGGACAAGGCCGGACAGGTCGAGATGCGACTGGTGGCCGCCGGGGCACGTCGCGACATGGGCCAGATCGACGCCGCCATCGTGACGCTCCAGAGCCCCGAGCTCGCGTCCAACTCGGTGCAGCCGTGGACGCCGCGACTTCGCTACGCGTACGCGGACGCCCTGCTGGAGGCTGGGCGCGAGGACGAGGCGCGGGAGTGGTTCGGGAAGGCGCTGGCGGCCGACAAGGACGGTTCCACCGATGCGTCGGACCGGCTCGCCGCGCTCGACGGCGTGGAGTTCGTCGACGTCCTCGGTGACGACGAGACGGCCGAGGAGGACGCGGGCGCCGAGGTCGCGTCCCGGGACCTCGACCACGAGGGCGACGTGCGTGAAGACTCCGACCTCGATGACGAGCAGAGCGAGCAGGACCAACAGAACGGGGACCAGGACGGCTCCGGAGACGGTTCGGTCAGGGCTTAGCAGTTGGTGAAGAGGGGCGGCACTCCGGTGGGAGTGCCGCCCCTCTTCATGTTCCGTATCGGTCCGACGGTCCCCGGGCAGCTCCGCGGATCAGTCCAGGACGAGGCTTCGCATGACCAGGCCCGTGGCCGGCTTCGGGCCGAACGACGTCGACTTGCGGGGCATGGTGACGCCCTGCCGGGCCAGGTCCCGGACGACCTCCTCGCGTACGGGGTGCATCAGGACCGCCGTGGCGTCGAGGCGTTCCGCCTGCTCGACGGCTGCCGCGGTGTCGTGGATGTAGCCGATGTGGTCCGGTGCGTCCGGGATCCGCCACACGTCGTCGAGCAGCGCGGAGTGCAGGACCGTCGCGTCGAGGGTGCGCCAGGCGTCGGGGCGGTCCGTCCGGATGGTGCGGGCCAGCAGGGCCGGGTCGGGGCGGTCCACCAGGTGGAAGCCGCCGTCGCCGGCGAGGAGGAACGCGTTGCCCCCGGCCGCCGCTTCGGCCAGCGCGTCGAGGGCCGGAGGGAGCGGCCCCTCGACCGGCCGGATGCGGAAGAGGCCGGTCAGCGCCCTCAGGGCCCGGGAGACCGGCAGCCCGCGCAGCAGCCGGTGGATGGCGCGGACCTGGAGGGGGTGGCGGGCCGTGTCGACGAGGAGGACGAGGCCGTGGTCCCACGGCCCGGGCGCGGTCTGTTCCCGCTGGAGCCGGAGATAGGTGGCCCAGCGGTGGTGGCCGTCCGCGATGAGCGCCTGGTGCTGGGCGAGGTCCGACGCGATCGCGCCCCGTTCGGCCGGGTCCGTCACGGCCCAGAGGCGGTGCCGGAAGCCGTCCTCCGTCGTGGTGGCCAGCAGCGGTTCCCGCAGGACCGTGCGCTCGATCACCGCTGCCGCCCCGGCCGGTGTGCCCGTCTCGCCGCGGTAGGTCAGCAGCAGCGGCTCCAGATGGGCCCCTGTCGTACGCATCAGCTCCGCGCGGTCCGCGACGACGTCCTCCATGACGTCCTCGTGGGGCAGCACGATGCCCTCGGAGGCGGGGGAGAGGGCCAGGGCGCCGATCAGGCCCCGCTGGAGGATTTCGTCGTTCCGCTGCTCGTAGACGTACAGCACCGGGTCCGGGTCCGGTGCGATGACGCCCTCGGTCAGCCAGCGGTCCAGGGTGGCGGCCGCCTGCCGGTGCCGGTCCCGGGCGGTCTCGGCCTGGGGGAGGATGAGGCGCACGATGTTGTGCGGATCCGCGGACTCCAGGTGGTGCAGCCCGTCGGGCCTGACGACCACGTCGTACGGGGGCGAGGTCACGGCGGCAAGGCTGCCGACCCGCTCGGGGACGTAACGCAGTCCGCGGAACGGGGAAAGCCGCAGTCCCTGGTCGACGGGGCCTGAAGTGTTCATCAGGGCATCGTATGTGTGCAGAGGGCATACGCGATGATCGGGGCAGAACGCGTGGAAGAGGAGCGAGTCATATGAGCCACCAGCAGGAGAGGCCCCGGCCGGCGGGGAGCGGTACGGCGCTGAGCGAGGCGTACGACACGGCTCTCCTCGACCTCGACGGGGTCGTGTACGCGGGCGGCGAGGCCATCGGCCACGCCGTGGAATCGCTGGCCCGGGCGCGGGCCGGGGGCATGCACCTCGCGTACGTCACCAACAACGCGCTGCGCACGCCGGACGCGGTGGCGGAGCACCTGACGGAGCTCGGGGTGCCCGCCGAACCCTCCGACGTGATCACCTCCGCCCAGGCCGTCGCCCGGCTGGTCGCCGACCAGTTGCCGTCCGGAGCACGGGTGCTGGCGATCGGCGGCGAAGGGCTGCGGGTCGCGTTGCGCGAGCGCGGGCTGGTGCCGGTGGAGTCGGCGGACGACGACCCGGCGGCGGTGGTCCAGGGCTATGGCGGACCGGACATGGCGTGGGGGCGGTTCGCCGAGGCGAGCTACGCGATCCGGCGGGGGCTGCCGTGGTTCGCGTCCAACACCGACCTGACCATCCCGGGCGCCCGGGGCATCGCGCCCGGCAACGGGGCCGCGGTCGAGGTCGTCCGGATCGCCACCGGGGCCGAGCCGCAGGTCGCCGGGAAGCCGTTGCCGCCGATGCACCGCGAGACCGTGCTGCGGACCGGGGCGAAGCGGCCGATCGTCGTCGGGGACCGGCTGGACACGGACATCGAGGGCGCGTTCAACGGGGGCGTGGACTCGCTGCTGGTGCTGACCGGGGTGACCGACGCGGCGCAGCTGCTGGCCGCCCCTCCCCAGCATCGCCCGACCTATGTGGACCGGGACCTGCGGGGGCTGCTGACCGGGCAGCCCGAGGTGACGTCCGCCGGTGACGCGTACCGCTGCGGGGGCTGGACGGCTGCCGTGCGCGGGGGTGAACTGGTACTGGAGGGCGAGGGCGAGGCGCTCGACGGGCTGCGGGCGCTCTGCGCGGCGGCCTGGGCCTCCGCCGGTCCGGGTGTGTGCGGGCTGGAGACGGGGAAGGCCGTCGCCGGGCTCGGGCTCTGAACCGATCCCGGGCGCGTTCCGGCGGCCCGGCCCTGGTGCTACCCGCGCGTACCGGGCCCGGCGTCGCCCGACGCCCTTGGCACGCGAGGGCGTCGAGCGGGCGGGGCGGCGGCCCGGGACCAGGGGCGTGAAGAGGAAGATAGGTTAACCTAACCTGGTGCTGCTCGGTGGTCGGCCCGTGCCCCGCGCCGTGCCGCTCCACCTCACCGACTCCGGGAGTACGACCATGCAGCGCCTCACCGCGGAATCGGTGACCCTCGGCTACGACCAGCGGGTCATCACCGAGAACCTCTCGGTGGAGATTCCCGACAACTCCTTCACCGTGATCGTCGGCCCCAACGCCTGCGGCAAGTCGACCCTGCTGCGCGCCCTGGCCCGGATGCTGAAGCCGAGCCGGGGGCAGGTGCTGCTGGACGGGCAGACCATCCACCAGCTGCCGGCGAAGAAGGTCGCCCGGACGCTGGGGCTGCTGCCGCAGTCCTCCATAGCCCCCGACGGGATCACCGTCGCCGACCTCGTCGCCCGCGGCCGCTACCCCCACCAGGGGCTGCTGCGGCAGTGGTCGCCGGAGGACGAGCGGGTCGTCGACGAGTCCATGGAGTCCACCGGCGTCGCCGAGCTGGCCGACCGCTATGTCGACGAACTGTCCGGTGGGCAGCGCCAGCGGGTCTGGATCGCCATGGCGCTGGCCCAGCAGACGCCGCTGCTGCTGCTCGACGAGCCGACGACGTACCTCGACATCCAGCACCAGATCGATGTCCTCGACCTGTGCGCGGAGCTGCACGAGACGCAGGGCCGCACGCTGGTCGCGGTGCTCCACGACCTGAACCACGCCGCGCGGTACGCCACCCATCTCATCGCGATGCGGGACGGGGACATCGTCGCGGCGGGACCGCCCTCGGAGGTGGTCGACGCGGCGTTGGTGGAGCGGGTGTTCGGGATGCGGTGCCAGGTGATCGACGATCCGGAGACGGGTACGCCGCTGGTGGTGCCCGCCGCCCGTAAGTCCCGGAAGGCCGCCGCCGCGTAGGGGTGGGCCGGGGGTACGGCGGGCGCTTGTCCTCCGTCGCCGGACGGGCTCGAGTGTGCGGCCTACAGCAGTGATCTCAGTTTCATCAGGTCGCGGAGGCCCGCCTCCAGGCGTACGCGGCCCGAGCCCCACGCCTTCGCGAAGTTCAGGTCGCCGTCCACCAGCGCCACCAGGTCGTCGCCCGTCATCGCGAGCCTGATCTCGGCCTTCTCCCGGGGCGGGCCCTCGACCGTGTCCCGCACCTGGATCCGGCCGTCGGCCAGCCTGCCGGTGAACGTGATGTCGAGGTCCTTGACGTGGCAGCTCAGCGAGCGGTCGAGGGCGGCTGCGCCGCGCACGTCGCCCTCGGAGGCCGCGAGGTTGTCGGAAAGTCGTGTCAGTGCGCTGCGGCACTCAGCCATGGTCGCCATCGTGCTCGACGGTACACCGGCCCGCCGATGTAGCGTTTCGGCATGAGCGACTGGACGCCGGAGGCGGGGACACCGCCCGTGAGCACACCCGCCGAGCCCGTACCCCTGGGGGTCGTGCGCACCCCCACCGGCCATGGAGCGGTGGACGCCCGGCTGGAGCGCCTGGCCGATGCGGACCACCTCGCGGCGGACGGGCACATCGAGGTGTACGAGGATGTACACCGTGGGCTGCGGGCCGAGCTGACCTCGCTGGACGCCCGTCCGGCCGCCGCGCCCGGTCCCGTACCCACGCCTTCGCAGCACACGCATGACGACAACAGGAGCTGAACCGAACGTGGCAGGAGTGGCACGTCGCCGCCTCGACGCGGAGCTGGTACGCCGCAAGCTCGCCCGCTCGCGCGAGCACGCGAGCCAGCTGATCGCCGCGGGGCGCGTCACCGTCGGCCGCACCACCGCGACCAAGCCCGCCACCCAGGTCGAGACGGCCGCCGCGATCGTCGTCACCGAGGACGACGGCGACCCGGACTACGTCTCGCGCGGCGGCCACAAGCTGGCCGGGGCGCTCGCCGCCTTCGTGCCGCTCGGGCTGACCGTCGCGGGGCGGCGCGCGCTGGACGCCGGGGCGTCGACCGGCGGGTTCACCGACGTGCTGCTGCGGGCCGGGGCCCGACAGGTCGTCGCCGTCGACGTCGGCTACGGGCAGCTCGCGTGGTCGTTGCAGTCCGATGAACGGGTCGTCGTCAAGGACCGTACCAACGTGCGGGAGCTGACCTTGGAGGCCATTGACGGGGAGGCGGTCGACCTGGTGGTGGGGGATCTGTCGTTCATCCCGCTGGGCCTCGTACTGCCCGCCCTCGCCCGGTGCGCCGGGCCCGACGCGGATCTGGTCCTCATGGTCAAGCCGCAGTTCGAGGTGGGCAAGGAGCGGCTCGGCAGCGGCGGAGTGGTGCGGAGTCCGGAGCTGCGCGCCGAAGCGGTACGGGAAGTGGCGCGGCGGGCCTGGGGGCTGGGCCTCGGCGTCCGGGGGGTGACGGCCAGTCCGCTGCCCGGCCCGTCGGGGAACGTCGAGTACTTTCTGTGGCTGCGGGCCGGCGCACCTGAGCTGGATCCCGCGGATGTCGACCGTGCAGTGGCGGAGGGGCCTCGTTGACGACGCATGTGACCACGAATACGGCACGAACTGTCTTCCTTCTGGCGCACACCGGCCGGCCGGCCGCGATCCGCAGCGCGGAGCTCGTCGTGCAGGGGCTGCTGCGCAACGGGCTGGGCGTGCGGGTCTCGGCGGCCGAGGCGGCCGATCTGCCGCTGCCGGACACCGTGGAGACGGTCACCGACACCAGCCCCTCCGCCGTGGACGGCTGTGAGCTGCTGATCGTCCTCGGCGGTGACGGCACCCTGTTGCGCGGCGCGGAGTTCTCCCGTGCCTCCGGGGTGCCGATGCTCGGTGTCAACCTCGGACGCGTCGGCTTCCTCGCCGAGGCCGAGCGCGACGACCTCGACAAGGTGGTCTCCCGGGTCGTCACCCGCGACTACGAGGTCGAGGAGCGGATGACGATCGACGTCGTCGTGCACAGCAACGGCGACGTCGTGCACACCGACTGGGCGCTCAACGAGGCGGCCGTGCAGAAGGTGTCCCCCGAGCGGATGCTCGAAGTGGTCCTGGAGATCGACGGCCGCCCGGTCACCGGGTTCGGCTGCGACGGGATCGTCTGCGCGACCCCGACCGGTTCGACCGCGTACGCCTTCTCTGCGGGCGGGCCCGTCGTCTGGCCCGAGGTCGAGGCGCTGCTGATGGTCCCGATCAGCGCCCACGCGCTGTTCGCCAAGCCGCTGGTGACCTCGCCCACGTCCGTGCTCGCGGTCGAGGTCCAGCCGCACACCCCGCACGGGGTGCTGTGGTGCGACGGGCGGCGGACCGTGGAGCTGCCCGCCGGAGCGCGGGTCGAGGTGCGGCGCGGTGCGGTGCCCGTACGGCTGGCGCGGCTGCACCAGGCCTCGTTCACCGACCGGCTGGTGGCGAAGTTCGCGCTGCCCGTCTCGGGCTGGCGGGGCGCGCCCCACTGACGGTTCCGAGGACGCCCGCACGGCCCCCGCGACCCTCGGGAGAGTGAATCCCGGAGCGGGGGCCGTCGCGCGTGCGGCCCGGGACCTCGTAAGGTCATGTCCGTGTTGGAGGAGATGCGGATACGGTCGCTCGGAGTCATCGACGACGCGGTGGTGGAGCTGTCACCCGGTTTCACCGCGGTCACGGGTGAGACCGGCGCGGGCAAGACCATGGTCGTCACCAGCCTCGGGCTGCTGCTCGGCGGGCGCGCGGACCCCGCTCTCGTACGGGTCGGGGCCAAGGCCGCGGTCGTCGAGGGCCGGATCACGGTGTCCGAGGGCGACGCGGCGGCGCTCCGGGCCGAGGAGGCCGGGGCGGAACTCGACGACGGCGCGCTGCTCATCAGCCGTACGGTTTCGGCGGAAGGACGCTCACGGGCCCATCTCGGCGGCAGATCCGTGCCGGTGGGGGTCCTGACCGAGCTGGCGGACGAACTCGTCGCCGTGCACGGTCAGACCGACCAGCAGGGCCTGCTCAAGCCCGCCCGGCAGCGGGGGGCGCTGGACCGGTACGCCGGGGACGGTGTGGCGGTCCCGCACGCCGCGTACACGGAGGCCTACCGGCGGCTGCGGACCGTCGCCGCGACCTTGGAGGAGCTGACCTCCCGGGCCCGGGAGCGGGCCCAGGAGGCGGATCTGCTGCGCTTCGGGCTGAACGAGGTCGCCGCCGTCGAGCCGTTGCCGGGCGAGGACGGCGAGCTGGCCGCCGAGGCGGAGCGGCTCGGGCACGCCGAGGCGCTCGCCTCCGCGGCCTCGGTCGCGCACGCCGCGCTCGCGGGGAACCCGGAGGATCCGGAGGGCGTCGACGCGACGACGGTCGTCGCCGCCGCCGGGCAGGCCCTGGAAGCGGTGCGGGCCCATGACCCGGCGCTGGCCGCGCTGGCCGACCGGATCGGGGAGATCTCCATCCTGATCGCCGACGTCTCCGGCGAGCTGGCCGGGTACGCCGACCAGCTGGAGGCCGACCCGCTGCGGCTGGCCGCCGTGGAGGAGCGCCGGGCCGCGCTGACCACGCTGACCCGGAAGTACGGCACGGACATCACGGCCGTGCTCGCGTGGGCCCAGGAGGGCGCGGGCCGGCTCACCGAGCTGGAGGGCGATGACGAGCGCATCGGTGAGCTGACCGCGGAGCGCGACGGGCTGCGGGCCGAACTCTCCGTACTCGGACAGGCGTTGACGGACGCGCGCACGGAAGCGGCGGCCCGGTTCGCCGAGGCGGTGACGGGCGAGCTGGCCTCGCTGGCCATGCCGCACGCCCGGGTCTCCTTCGCCATCCGGCAGACGGAGGCGGCGGACGAGGCGTCCGGCATCGACATCGGCGGGCGCAGCGTCGCCTACGGCCCCTCCGGAGCGGACGAGGTGGAACTGCTGCTCACCCCGCACCCCGGGGCCCAGCCCCGGCCGATCTCCAAGGGCGCGTCGGGCGGCGAGCTGTCCCGGGTGATGCTCGCGGTCGAGGTCGTCTTCGCGGGCTCCGACCCCGTACCGACGTATCTCTTCGACGAGGTCGACGCGGGCGTCGGCGGCAAGGCGGCGGTCGAGGTCGGCCGGCGGCTCGCCAAACTCGCCCGGTCCGCCCAGGTGGTGGTCGTGACTCATCTGCCGCAGGTGGCGGCCTTCGCCGACCGGCAGCTGCTGGTCGAGAAGACCGTGGACGGATCGGTGACCCGCAGCGGCGTCACGGTCCTGGAGGGCGAGGACCGGGTCCGGGAGCTGTCCCGGATGCTGGCGGGCCAGGAGGACTCCGAGACGGCCCGCGCCCACGCCGAGGAGCTGCTGGCCACGGCCCGGTCCGAATAGCCGCTCGTGGCGGCCGTACGGGCACGGGCGGGGGATTCCGCCCGCCCGTACGTGCGTCCGGCGGGCGGATGGCGACAACCCCGCGCCTCGAAATTCACCCGTGAGGGTGGTGAGGTGTGGCCGGTTGTCGCCCGGAGTGCGGCAGCAACGTTACGGCGGTCCCGGAACGCGCGTACGGGCTGGCATCCTTGGCGCTGTACTTTCCGCCGACTCCGGAGCCCCGGGGAGCCAATCAACGTGTCACAACTGCGTACGGTCCAAGTCCTGGGCGGCGGCAGTGCGGGCAGCAGCGCGCACGTCGGTTCGCTGGCCGCCGGGCTGGTGGCGCGCGGGGTGCGGGTGACCGTCTGCGCCCCGTCCGCGGTGGACCGCGCCCACGACTTCACGGCGACCGGCGCCCGGTTCCTTCCGGTGCCCCGGCGCAGCGATCCGGCCGCCGTCGCCGCGCTGCGGACCGCCTGCGCGGGAGCGGACGTCGTCCACGCCCATGGCCTCCATGCGGCCGCCCGCACCGCCCTCGCGCTGAGCGGCCGAGCCGTGCCCCTGGTGATGACCTGGCACACGCGGCGGTACGCGGAAGGCGCCCGCCGCCAGATCCTGCACCTGCTGGAACGGCGCGCCGCACGGGCGGCGGCCGTGGTCCTCGCCCCCTCGTCCGACCTGGTGGACCGGGCCCGTGAGCGGGGCGCCCGCGACGCCCGGTTCACCGCCCTCGCCGTCCCACACCCGCGCCCCTGCCCCGCCGGCGTCGACGAGGGCAAGGTGCGGGCCGAACTGGGGGCGGTGGAGCGGCCGTTGCTGATGGCCGTCGGCAGTCTCGTACCGCATCACGGCTTCGACGTCCTGCTGGACGCGGCCCGCGTCTGGCGGTGTCTGGACCCCGTACCGCTGCTCGTCATCGCGGGGGAGGTGCGTGACCGGGGCGCTCTGCAACGGCGGATCAGGGACGAGGCGTTGCCCGTCACTCTCATCGGAAGCCGGGACGGCGCGGGGGAGTTGCTCGCCGCCGCCGACCTGACCCTGCTGCCGAGCCGGTGGGAGGGCCGCTCCCCGCTGGCGCAGGAGGCGCTGCGCGCGGGGGTGCCGCTCGTCGCCACCGCGGTCGGCGGCCTACCCGAGCTGGTCGGTGCGGCAGCCGCATGGGTGCCCTACGGCGACGCCGAGGCCCTCGCCCGTACGGTCGTGAGGCTGCTCGGGGACCCGGCGGAGCGCGCCCGGCTCGCCGAGGCCGGGCGGGTGCAGGCGGCGGGCTGGCCCACCGAGGACGACACGATCGCCCATGTGCTCAGCGTCTACGACGAGTTGGCGCAGCCGCTGGCGACGGGGCGGGTGCGCTGACGAAGCGGGCTTCAGGGTCTGCTCTCAAGGCGTGTGGCGGCGGGCCCGCAGCGCCAGGCTCAGCGCCAGCACCGTCTGCGGGTCGTCCAGGTCCGTGCCCAGCAGCTCGCCGATCCGGGCCAGCCGGTTGTAGAGCGTCTGACGGTTGAGGTGCAGCTCGCGGGCGGTCTCCGCCTTGCGGCCCGCGTGGGCCAGATACGCCTGGAGCGTCGGGAGCAGCGGCGGCCGCGAGGTGCGGTCGTGCTCGCGCAGCGGGCCGATCGCCCGGTTCACGAACGCCGCCAGGTCCGGATGGTCCCGCAGCCGCCACAGCAGCAAATCGATGTCGAGGCGCCGGGCGTCGTACCAGGGCCGGTCGTCCAGGCCCTGCGCGGCCGTCGCCGTCTCCGACGCGTGCCGCAGCCCCGCGCCCGCCGCGGCCCAGCCGCCCGCGACGCCGACCACGACCACCGGCGGCTGCGATCCGGCGCGGTCGAGGCCCGCCCGCTCCACCCCTGCCCGCAGCGCCGCCGCCACCCGGTCCGCGACCGCGGTGCGCTCACCCTCCGAACGCAGCCCGACCAGCAGCGGAACCCGCCCCTCCACGGGCCGTACGCCGAGCAGCACCGGTACCCCGACCGAGGCCAGCTCCTCCAGGACCGCACGGGCCAGCACCGCCCAGTTGCCCGACGGGGACAGCTCCGGGGCCAGGCGCATCACCACCGGGAGCAGCGGGGTCCCGCCGGGCCGGAAGCCGAGCACCCGGGCCTGGGCGGGGGCGTCCTCCGGAGCGATCCGGCCCTCCGCGAGGTCGGTGAGGAAGTCGCCCCGGCCCCGGGCCGCCAGCTCCTCCTCCTGCCGGGCCTGCATCAGCACGACCGCGAGCAGCCCCGCCGCGCGCTCCGCCGCCATCCGGTGCACGGTCGCCAGCGGCCCGGCCACCGCGAGCAGCACCAGCCGGGCCCGTACCGCACCGGTCTCGGGCCCGCCGCCGTCCACGTCCACCAGCACCGCACCGGCCGGCGGGCTCTCCCGGGCCGCCCGGTCGCCGCGCATGCCCTCCCAGATCTGGAGCGGGTCCGCGCCCACCGGGGCGGTCCCGGTGGACGCCGCGTACAGGAGCCGGCCGTCGGGCGTCTCCAGGAAGACCGGGTTGGCGGTGAAGTCGGCGAGGATCCCGAGGACCTGCGGCACCCCGCCGCCGTCGAGCAGCGCCCGGGTGGCGCGCCGGTGCACCTCCTCCGCCTGCTGGAGCAGCGCGTAGTGCCCGTTGACGATCTCGGTGTGCACCTCCTCGGTCACCACGACGAACGGCACCTCGCGGTGCAGCTGGACCAGGGGGAGCCCGGCCGTGCGGGCGGCGTCCACGATGGAGGCGGGCAGCCGGCCGAAGCGCGGGCCGAGCTCCACCACCAGGGCCGCGATGCCCCGGTCGGCGAGGCGGCGGACGAAGGCGCGCTGTTCGGCGGGGCGGGCGCCCAGGCCCAGGCCGGTGGTCAGGAGCAGCTCGCCGCCCTTGAGGAGGGAGGCGATGTTCGGGACCTCTCCCGCGTGCACCCAGCGCACCGTGCGGTTCAGCCGGTCGGCGCCGGCCACCACCTCCGGGAGCCCGGCGCGCAGCCCCGGCAGCTCCAGCGCCCGCTGCACGGTGATTCCGCTGTGGCTCTCCACGTACCGGCCCGCTTCCCTTGTGCCCCGCCCGTCGGTCGGGTGGTCGTCCCGTTCAGGGACGCTACCGCCCGGGGGCCGGGGCGCGCACCACAGGGGAGGAGCGCGGCCGCGTTGCCGCGCCGGGCCCGCCGGTCAGGGCTCCGTCAGCGACCCGCGAGCGCGCCCCGGCTCAGCCGCAGCGCCTCGATCCGGTCGTCCATCACCGCCGACTCCCCGCCGAGGATCTCCCGCAGCCCCGCGCACCAGTCGAACCCGGGCTCCTCGACCCGGGGACACGACAGCACCTGGGCGATCACCTCCGTGGACAGGCCCGCCCGCAGCGACGCGCGGAACTGCGTGACGGTCACCACGGCCTCCTCGCGGCAGCCGCGACAGCCGTGCGCGCCCCGCCCGGCCGACAACAGCCCCGGCGCCTCGTACGTACCGCAGCGAGTCGCGGCGCGGACTGCCGCCCGCCGGGACAGCTCCCTGATCAGCATGCCGCCCCCCGAGGGACGGCGGGCGCCATGCTGATCAGGACGAACCTGGCCTCAGCCGACGTATGCGCCGCTCGCCGTCAGCCGCAGAGCCGTGTCGATCAGCGGAACGTGGCTGAACGCCTGCGGGAAGTTCCCCACCTGGCGCTGGAGGTTGGAGTCCCACTCCTCGGCCAGCAGGCCCAGGTCGTTGCGGAGCGCCAGCAGCTTCTCGAACAGCTGACGCGCCTCGTCGACCCGGCCGATCATCGCGAGGTCGTCGGCCATCCAGAACGAGCAGGCCAGGAACGCGCCCTCGTCGCCCGCCAGACCGTCGACGCCCGCGTGCTCGCCCTCCGTCGGGTAGCGCAGGATGAAGCCGTCCTCGGTGGACAGCTCCCGCTGGATCGCCTCGATCGTGCCGATGACCCGCTTGTCGTCCGGCGGCAGGAAGCCCATCTGCGGAATGAGCAGCAGGGAGGCGTCCAGCTCCTTCGACCCGTAGGACTGGGTGAAGGTGTTGCGCTCCTTGTCGTAGCCGCGGTCGCAGACGTCCCGGTGGATGTCGTCGCGGAGCTGGTACCACCGCTCCAACGGGCCCTCGACGTCCCCGGACTCGACCAGCTTGATCGTCCGGTCGACCGCGACCCACGCCATCACCTTCGAGTGCACGAAGTGCCGGCGCGGCCCGCGCACCTCCCAGATGCCCTCGTCGGGCTCCTCCCAGTGCTTCTCCAGATACTCGATCAGCTTGAGCTGGAGGCCCATGGCGTAGTCGTTGCGGGTCAGCCCGGTCATGTGCGCCAGGTGCAGTGCCTCGGTGACCTCGCCGTAGACATCGAGCTGCAGCTGGTTGGCCGCCCCGTTGCCGACCCTGACCGGACCGGAGTTCTCGTAACCGGGCAGCCAGTCCAGCTCCGCCTCGCCGAGCTCGCGCTCGCCGGCGATGCCGTACATGATCTGGAGGTTCTCCGGGTCGCCCGCCACCGCCCGCAGCAGCCACTCGCGCCAGGCGCGGGCCTCCTCCCGGTACCCGGTGCGCAGCAGCGAGGAGAGGGTGATCGCGGCGTCCCGCAGCCAGGTGTAGCGGTAGTCCCAGTTCCGTACGCCTCCGATCTCCTCGGGCAGCGAGGTGGTCGGGGCCGCGACGATGCCGCCGGTCGGCGCGTAGGTGAGGGCCTTCAGCGTGATCAGGGAGCGGACGACCGCCTCCCGATAGGGCCCGTGGTACGTGCACTGATCGACCCATTCGCGCCAGAACAGCTCGGTCGCCTCCAGGGATCCCTCGGGCTCGGGGAGGGCGGGCGGCCCGTGGTGCGAGGGCTGCCAGCTGATCGTGAACGCCACCCGGTCGCCGGGGCCGACGGTGAAGTCGGAGTAGGTGGTCAGGTTCTTGCCGTACGTGTCCGCCTCGGTGTCCAGCCAGACGGAGTCCGGACCGGCGACCGCGACCGTGCGGTTGTCGACCTTGTGCACCCAGGGCGTCACCCGGCCGTAGCTGAAACGCATCCGAAGCTCCGAGCGCATCGGCACCCGGCCGCTGACGCCCTCCACGATCCGGATGAGCTGCGGCGCACCGTCACGCGGAGGCATGAAATCGGTCACCCGTACGGTGCCGCGCGGCGTGTCCCACTCCGATTCCAGGACGAGGGAGTCACCGCGATAGCGCCGCCGGTCGGCGAAGGCCGGCTCCGTTCCTTCCGCTCTCGCGGGGGCCATGCGCCAGAAGCCGTGTTCCTCGGTGCCCAGAAGCCCCGCGAACACGGCGTGCGAATCGAAGCGGGGCAGGCACAGCCAGTCCGCTGTGCCGTCCCGGCAGACCAGGGCTGCGGTCTGCATGTCTCCGATGAGTGCGTAATCCTCGATGCGCCCGGCCACGTGCGTCTCCAGTCGAACGGCCATGTCGCCCTGCAAGAGGGCGCTTACTGCAGGTCAAGGGGTCGTAGGGTCCTTCACCCGGGAAGATCCGACGAGTCCTGTACCGGTGGGCGGCCTGGGTGGCGCGCCGCCCGGCCGTCTCGGCAGCGAGTGTTTGAGCAGGATACGACGCGCCGCGAAGATCCGCGCGACGGTCTTCGCAAGATCTCCGAGCTGATCGTGTGGGACGTGAAGTGGCTGGGGTGGAGGTGTGACGCCCCTGTGCAGGGTGTGGCCGGAAGCAGCCTCCCGCCGTCGCTGTTACCCTGGTAGCCCGTGGACCGGTGGTCGTTCGCGACAGCGCACGAGGCCCCCGAACCGCAGCGACGGCGCCCCCGGAATCCCCGGTTGGGCGGCCGGTACGCACCTCAGAATCGCGACCACGGGAGCCCCCTTTGGCTATGCAGCCCACATCCACGACGACCAAGCACATCTTCGTCACCGGGGGTGTCGCCTCCTCCCTCGGCAAGGGTCTGACTGCCTCCAGCCTGGGTGCCCTGCTCAAGGCACGGGGCCTGCGGGTCACCATGCAGAAGCTCGACCCCTACCTCAACGTCGACCCGGGCACGATGAACCCCTTCCAGCACGGTGAGGTCTTCGTCACCAACGACGGCGCCGAGACCGACCTGGACATCGGCCACTACGAGCGCTTCCTCGACGTCGACCTCGACGGCTCCGCCAACGTGACGACCGGCCAGATCTACTCGCAGGTCATCGCCAAGGAGCGGCGCGGCGAGTACCTGGGCGACACCGTCCAGGTCATCCCGCACATCACCAACGAGATCAAGCACCGCATCCGCCGCATGGCCACCGACGACGTGGACGTCGTCATCACGGAGGTCGGCGGCACGGTCGGCGACATCGAGTCGCTGCCGTTCCTGGAGACCGTCCGCCAGGTCCGCCACGAGGTAGGCCGGGACAACGTCTTCGTCGTCCACATCTCGCTGCTGCCGTACATCGGCCCCTCCGGCGAGCTGAAGACCAAGCCCACCCAGCACTCGGTGGCCGCCCTGCGCAACATCGGCATCCAGCCGGACGCCATCGTGCTGCGCGCCGACCGCGAGGTCCCCACCGCCATCAAGCGCAAGATCTCGCTGATGTGCGACGTCGACGAGACCGCCGTGGTGGCCTGCCCGGACGCCCGGTCGATCTACGACATCCCCAAGGTGCTGCACACCGAGGGTCTGGACGCCTACGTCGTGCGCAAGCTCGACCTGCCGTTCCGGGACGTCGACTGGACCACCTGGGACGATCTGCTGGACCGGGTCCACAACCCCGACCACGAGGTCACCGTCGCGCTGGTCGGCAAGTACATCGACCTGCCCGACGCCTATCTCTCGGTCACCGAGGCGATCCGCGCCGGAGGCTTCGCCAACAAGGCCCGGGTCAAGGTCAAGTGGGTCACCTCCGACGACTGCCGGACCGCGGCGGGCGCCGCCGAGCACCTCGGGGACGTCGACGCGATCTGCATCCCGGGCGGCTTCGGCGAGCGCGGTGTCGACGGCAAGGTCGGCGCCATCCGCTACGCCCGCGAGAACAAGGTCCCGCTGCTCGGCCTCTGCCTCGGCCTCCAGTGCATCGTGATCGAGGCGGCCCGCTCGCTCGCCGAGATCCCCGACGCCAACTCCACCGAGTTCGACGCCGCCACCTCCCATCCCGTCATCTCGACGATGGAGGAGCAGCTCGCCTACGTCGAGGGCGCGGGCGACCTGGGCGGCACCATGCGGCTCGGCCTCTACCCGGCCAAGCTCGCCGAGGGCTCCCTCGTCCGCGAGGCCTACGACGGCCAGCCGTACGTGGAGGAGCGCCACCGCCACCGCTACGAGGTCAACAACGCCTACCGCGGTGAGCTGGAGAAGAAGGCCGGACTGGTCTTCTCCGGCACCTCCCCGGACAACAAGCTCGTCGAGTACGTCGAGTACCCGCGCGAGACGCACCCCTACCTGGTCGCCACCCAGGCGCACCCGGAGCTGCGCTCCCGCCCGACCCGCCCGCACCCGCTCTTCGCGGGTCTGGTGAAGGCCGCCGTCGCGCGCCAGGTCGCCGCCGCGAAGGGCGCGGACGCGTAACACCGAGGCATTACGGTTGACCGGGGTACGGATCCTGCGCGGATCGGTGCCCCGGTTTCCGTTGGTTCGTGGGAGGACGTGGACGTACATGGGTATCCAGGACAAGCCCGAGGAGTGGCAGGTCACCGCGACCGCGACCCCCTTCACCGGCGCCAAGACCAGCGTCCGCACCGACCAGGTGGTGATGCCCGACGGGTCCGTCCACGGCCGTGACTACCAGGTCCATCCCGGCTCCGTCGCCGTCCTCGCGCTGGACGACGAGGACCGGGTCATCGTGCTGCGCCAGTACCGCCACCCGGTGCGCCACCGGCTCTGGGAGATCCCGGCCGGACTGCTCGACGTCCCCGGCGAGAACCCCCTGCACGCCGCTCAGCGCGAGCTGTACGAGGAGGCGCACGTCAAGGCCGAGGACTGGCGGGTGCTGACCGACGTCTACACCACGCCCGGCGGCTGCGACGAGGCCGTGCGCGTCTTCCTCGCCCGCGATCTCTCCGAGGCGGAGGGCGAGCGGTACGCGGTCGCCGAGGAGGAGGCCGACATGGAGCACGCCCGGGTGCCGCTGCCCGAGCTGGTCCGCTCGGTGATCGCGGGGGACGTGCACAACAACTGCCTGGTGGTCGGGGTGCTCGCGCTCTCCGCCGTACGCGCGGGCGACGGCGTCGACTCCCTGCGCCCCGCCGACGCGCCCTGGCCGGCCCGGCCGTTCGAGGCCTGACGGCCCGGCAGCGCGCCCGGCCACCTGACGGGCCGTCTGCCGCCGCGCGTCGCACCCCCGATCGGACGATCACAGCGCCTGGTGATCGTAAAAGATGAAGAAATGCTGATCCGATCGGGGGATGTTCCTCGTGCTCCGCTCCACGCCGCAGTGATCGTCGTCACCGCTGAACTACGCTCGAAACGCACCCGACCGGAGCTCCGGCGGGCACCGCGTGCAGCGAAGTGGAGCGTGGCTCGTGACCGATCAGGCGGTGGACACCAGCGGCCCGGCGAAGGCCCCGGGGGCCGAGGAGCCGTCCGGCGCCGCCCCGCCCCGATTCTTCGGCCGCGAACGTGAGTTGAAGGCCCTGCGGGCGGACATCGAGCGGGCCGGCCTCGACACCCTGGCCGGCCGCAAGACCCCCCGCGCCCGGGTCCTGCTCATCGCGGGCCGGCCCGGATCCGGCCGCAGCGCACTCGCCGAGGAGCTGGCCGGAGCGCTCACCGGAACCGACGCCGCCGGGGCCGCCGCGACCGCCACGGGCGCACTGCCCTGGGCCGTTCCCGGCACCGGCTCCGGCGACTACCCCGACGGGGTGCTCCGGGTCGGCCTCACCGACCCCGGCGGCGGACGCGCCCCCACCGAACGCACCGCGGGCGAGATCCTCGGCCTCCTCGGGGTGGCGGTCCCGCCCGGCGCGGACCAGGACGAACTCTCCGAGATGGTCCGTGAGGCCCTCGCCGTACGCAGGCTCGTCCTGGTGCTCGACGACGCGGCCGACGCCGAACAGGTCGACCCGCTCCTCCCGGAGAACCCGGACTGCCTGGTCCTCGCCACCGCGACCGGACCGCTGACCGGCATCCCCGACGTACGGCCCTGCACCCTCGGCGGACTGGAGGCGGGCGCGGCGGTGCGGCTGCTCGCCCGCGTCATCGGACAGGTCCGCATCACCGTCGACCCCCGCACGGCGGAGAGTCTGTCCGAGGAGTGCGGGGGCCAGCCCGCGGCGCTCGCCCTGATGGGCGGCCTGCTCGCCGCGCACCCCATGGCCTCGGTCGCCGACGTCGCCAAGCAGCTGCACGAGCTCCCCGACCCCGGCGATCACCTGCCCACCGGCGCGCGCCCGCTGGCCCGCGCGTTCCGGCTCGTCCACGACTCCCTGCCCCGGGCCGCCGCCCGGATACTGCGTCTGCTGGCCCTCGCCCCCGCCGGTCTCGCCGACGCCCACACGGCCTCCGCGCTGGCCGGCTGCTCGGTCTCCGCCGCCCGCTCCACCCTCGACGACTTCGTGAAGCTCGGGCTGCTGCGGACGGACGGCGCGGCCCACCCCCAGTACGCGGTGCCCGGCTGCCTCGCCCCGCTGCTGCTGGCCCTCCTGGAGGACCGGGACCGGCCGGCCGAGATCCAGCTCGCCCGCGCCCGGATGCTGGAGCGGACCGTGCGTCGGCTCCAGTCCTGCCGGGCGGTCACCGAGCCGGAGAGCTCCCCCGCCCGTCGCAGGCTCGCCGGCCTGCCCCGTTCGCTGCGCTTCCCGAACGCGGACGAGGCGGGCGCGTGGCTGCGGGTCCGCCAGCCCGCCCTGCTCGCGTCGGCCCGGCTCGCCGTGGCGGACGGCGCGCTCGACACCCTGGCACGCCGACTGGTGGCGGCCCTGGTGCGGGCGCTGGCCGCGCACCGGGGGACGGAGGAGGCCGCCCCCGAGCTGTACGGGCTGCACGGCCTCGTCCTGGACGTGGCGCTCCGCCGCGAGCTGCCCCGCGAGCAGGCGGCGGCCCTGCTGAACCTGGCGGACCTGGACGCCCGCACCGGCCGCACCCGGGACGCGCTGACCCGCTACCGGGCCGCGCTGGACGCCGGAAAGGCGGCGAAGGACCTGTACGCCACCGGCCGCGCGATGGAATCCGTGGGCGGCGCGTACGAGGAGCTGGGGGACTACCACCGGGCCGCCGACTGGTACGGCCGGGCGCTCGCCCAGCGGCTGACCCAGGGGGAGCGCGCCGACGAGGCCCGGCTGTACGGACGGCTCGGCGCGGTCCACACGTACGCCGGGCGCTACGGCGAGGCGCTGCGGAACTGGCGGGCCGCCGCCGCGGGCCACCGCAGGCTCGGCGATCCGGCGGCCCGGGCGCGGGCGCTCAGCGAGGCCGCCCGGGTCCAGGAGTACGCGGGCCGGCCGCACGACTCGCTCCAGACCTGCGAGGAGGCCGTCGACCTGGCCCGGCGCGCCGGTGACGTGCGGCTTCAGGCGGCGCTCCAGCTGCGGCTCGCCGACACGCTGGACCGGCTCGGGGACCCCGCGGCGGCCGGGTTGCACCGGAGCGCGGCCGATAGATTGCTGGGCGAGGAGGCTCCTGCCTACGAAATCCGTAGTGCTTCGTCAGAAAGTTAATGCTTTGTAAGGCTAGACAGCGCGAAGTCCTTCATTAGACTGGCTCTGCCGCGTTCTTCCGTGGCGTCTCCATTTATGCTGTATATGTCCGGGTGTGCACCGTTCTGCCCGGATGACCCTCCGAGCCAAGGACCGTGATCGACGTGAAGGTCGGCATCCCCCGCGAAGTCAAGAACAACGAGTTCCGGGTGGCGATCACCCCCGCCGGAGTGCATGAGCTCGTCCGCCACGGCCACCAGGTCGTCATCGAGCACGACGCCGGTGTCGGCTCGTCCATCCCGGACGAGGAGTACGTCGCCGCCGGCGCGCAGATCCTCGCCACCGCCGACGAGGTCTGGGCCGCCGCCGACCTGCTGCTGAAGGTCAAGGAGCCGGTCGCCGAGGAGTACCACCGCCTCCGCAAGGACCAGACCCTCTTCACGTACCTGCACCTCGCCGCCTCCCGCGAGTGCACCGACGCGCTGCTGGCCTCCGGCACCACCGCCATCGCCTACGAGACGGTCGAGACCGCGAACCGCGCCCTCCCGCTGCTCGCCCCGATGTCCGAGGTCGCGGGCCGCCTGGCCCCGCAGGTCGGCGCGTACCACCTGATGCGCTCCGTCGGCGGCCGCGGCGTGCTGCCCGGCGGCGTCCCCGGCACCGCGGCGGGCCGGGCCGTCGTCATCGGCGGCGGTGTCTCCGGCTGGAACGCCACGCAGATCGCCGTGGGTCTCGGCTTCCACGTCACGCTGCTCGACCGCGACATCAACAAGCTGCGCGAGGCCGACAAGATCTTCGGCACCAAGGTGCAGACCGTCGTCTCCAACGCCTTCGAGCTGGAGAAGGCCGTCGTCGAGGCCGACCTCGTCATCGGCGCCGTGCTGATCCCCGGAGCGAAGGCCCCGAAGCTGGTCACCAACGAGCTCGTCGCCAAGATGAAGCCCGGAAGTGTACTTGTCGACATTGCAATCGACCAGGGTGGCTGCTTCGAGGACTCGCGTCCGACGACCCATGCCGAGCCGACCTTCCAGGTCCACGACTCGGTCTTCTACTGCGTCGCCAACATGCCCGGCGCGGTGCCCCACACCTCCACCTACGCGCTCACCAACGCGACGCTGCCCTACATCGTGGAGCTCGCGAACCGCGGCTGGGCCGACGCCCTGCGCCGCGACGCCGCCCTCGCCAAGGGCCTCAACACCCATGAGGGCCAGGTGGTTTACCGCGAGGTGGCCGAGGCGCACGGTCTCCCGCACGTCGAGCTGACCGCGCTCCTCGGCTGACGGGTCAACCCCCTCCGTCAACATCGCACGTCCGGCCGGACCTTGCCGAGCAAGGTCCGGCCGGACGCGTATCGGGCCCTGTGGGGCCCTTGCGCAACTCGCGCCGAACGTAACCCTTAACCCGTTTCGTGCTGCGGTGAAATGTGCGGCTTGGTCGCTGTGCACCCTTGACAGAGAGGCGTTCGATTGCCGACACATCGGGCCGGGTCCGGCGGATTGTGTTGCTGCGGACCGGTGACACGCCATAGAGTCGCCAATCGTCGGCATGGTGCCACGCTGACCTATCGATAAGTTTCCTGGTCACGTCCAAGGAGGTAAGACGACTTGTGAATGAGTCGACAATTACTCCCGGGGGTGGTCAACCAGGGATGCCTGCACGGGGTCTGAGCCCGATCGGGCTCGAAGCTGTCGGCTCCGTCGCTGTCCGCACCTTCGCCACCCAACAGCACATGACGACAGCCCCCCAGATGATGGACGGCCTACACGTGAACGCCACGGCCGGCAACGAGAGCAGCCGGGACACCGACCGCTTCGCCGACTTCGCCGAGGTGCCCGAGGGGCACTTCTACGACCCCGACGCCGAGTACGAGCCCGATCCGGAGTACGCGGCCACCCTCGCGCCCGACGCCGCGCGTCAGCGCCGCGAGCGCATCGGCCCGACCGGGCGGCCCCTGCCGTACTTCCCGATCCCGGGCCCCCTGACCGACCACGGCCCCGCGAAGATCATCGCGATGTGCAACCAGAAGGGCGGCGTCGGCAAGACCACGTCGACCATCAACCTGGGCGCCGCGCTCGCGGAGTACGGACGCCGGGTCCTGCTCGTCGACTTCGACCCGCAGGGCGCCCTCTCCGTGGGCCTCGGGGTCAACCCGATGGAGCTGGACCTCACCGTCTACAACCTGCTCATGGAGCGGGGCATGACGGCCGACGACGTCCTGCTCAAGACCGCGGTCCCCAACATGGACCTGCTGCCCAGCAACATCGACCTCTCCGCGGCCGAGGTGCAGCTCGTCAGCGAGGTGGCCCGCGAGTCCACGCTCCAGCGCGCCCTCAAGCCGCTGATGGCCGACTACGACTACATCGTGATCGACTGCCAGCCCTCGCTCGGCCTGCTCACCGTGAACGCCCTGACGGCCGCTCACAAGGTCATAGTGCCGCTCGAGTGCGAGTTCTTCGCCCTGCGCGGGGTGGCGCTGCTCACCGAGACCATCGAGAAGGTCCAGGAGCGGCTCAACCCGGAGCTGGAGCTCGACGGCATCCTCGCCACCATGTACGACTCCCGTACGGTGCACAGCCGCGAGGTCCTGGCGCGTGTCGTCGAGGCCTTCGACGAGCACGTCTACCACACGGTCATCGGCCGCACGGTCCGCTTCCCGGAGACCACGGTCGCCGGCGAGCCCATCACCACCTACGCCTCCAACTCGGTCGGCGCAGCCGCCTATCGCCAGCTCGCCAGGGAGGTGCTCGCCCGGTGTCACGCCGAGTGAGTCTGCCGGGGGCCGACGAACTGTTCCGTACCACCGGAGGCGGGATGGGCCTCCAGCCGTCCTCGCCGGCGGAGCGGCGGCGCAAGGCGAACGGCGAGCCGCGGGTGCCCGCGCCCGCCGGGGAGAGCGATCCCTCCGGCCAGGCCGCCTCCGCCGACCGTCAGGAGCACGCCGCGGCCGACGCCGACGGCGCCGACTCGCGCAATCGCGCCGACGAGCGCCCCCCGTCCGCAAAGGCCGCCTCCGGCGAGCGCCCCGCGCCCTCCGCCGCCCCGGCCGAGCAGCCACCGGCGGTCCAGCAGCAGCGCAGGCGAGGCGGCGGACGCGGCGCGAACCGCCGCCCCAGCGGCCGGGAACGCCATGACGAGAAGATCACGGTCTACGTCTCCGCCGAGGAGCTGATGGACCTCGAACACGCCCGGCTCGTCCTGCGCGGCGAACACGGCCTCGCCGTCGACCGGGGCCGCATCGTCCGCGAGGCGGTGGCGGTGGTCCTGGCCGACCTGGAGTCCCGGGGCGACGCGAGCATCCTCGTACGGCGGCTGCGCGGCCGCTGAGCGGCACGGCGCGGGTAGCCTGCCGTAGGGCCTGTCGCCCTGGACCCGCCGGTCGGCGGGACCCGTCCGCGCCGCCGTCCCACCCCTGGACCACCATGCCCACGCCCGACGACCCCGCCACCCCGCGCCGCCGTGCCCTGGGGCGGGGGCCGGGCGCGTCGGCGCCGCCCGTGGAGGCGGAGGGGGCCGCACGGGAGCCTGAGCACGTACCGGAGCCGGAAGCCGTGCGGGAGCCAGGTCCGGAGCCGGGAGCCGTACCGGCGCCGGAAGCCGTACCGGAGGCGGAAGCGGACGACAAGCGCTTCACCGTCCGGCTGGTGAACTTCGAGGGCCCCTTCGATCTCCTCCTCCAGCTGATCTCCAAGCACAAACTGGACGTGACCGAGGTCGCCCTGTCGAAGGTCACCGACGAGTTCATGGCGTACATCCGCGCCATGGGCCCCGACTGGGACCTCGACCAGACCACCGAGTTCCTCGTCGTCGCCGCCACGCTGCTCGACCTGAAGGCCGCCCGGCTGCTGCCCGCCGCCGAGGTCGAGGACGAGGGCGACCTCGCGCTCCTGGAGGCGCGGGACCTGCTCTTCGCGCGGCTGCTCCAGTACCGCGCGTACAAGCGGATCGCCGAGATCTTCCAGGGCCGCCTGGAGTCGGAGGGCCGCCGCCACCCCCGTACGGTCGGGCTGGAGGACCAGCACGCCGCGCTGCTCCCCGAGGTGGTCATCAGCATCGGGCCCGAGGGCTTCGCGAAGCTCGCGGTGAAGGCGATGCAGCCGAAGCCCAGGCCCCAGGTGTACGTGGACCACATCCACGCCCCGCTGGTCAGCGTCCGGGAGCAGGCGGGCCTCGTGGTGGAGCGGCTGCGCGAGGCCGGGGCGGCGGTGAGCTTCGCGGTGCTGACCGGGGACGCGCCGGACACCCTGACCGTGGTCGCCCGGTTCCTGGCCCTGCTGGAGCTGTACCGCGAGAAGGCCGTCACCCTCGACCAGGACGAGGCGCTGGGCGACCTGCTGGTGACCTGGTGCGGCGGGGCGGACGCGGAGCCGGCGGTGACGGACGAGTTCGACCAGGAGATCCGGAAGCCGAACGGGGCCGTCGACGAGGAGGACGTAGGGGAATGAGCGAGCAGCCGACTCGGGCGGACGACGAAAGCGCGGTCGCCGCGCTCGACCTGAAGCCCGCCCTGGAGGCGGTCCTCATGGTCGTCGACGAGCCCGCCACCGTCGACCACCTGGCCAAGGTGCTCCAGCGGCCCCGCAGGGCCGTGGCGGACGCGCTGCGGGAGCTGGCCGACGAGTACACCGTGCAGCGCCGGGGCTTCGACCTGCGGCTCGTCGCGGGCGGCTGGCGCTTCTATACGCGCCCCGAGTACGCGGCGGCCGTGGAGGGCTTCGTCCTGGACGGCCAGCACGCCCGGCTCACCCAGGCCGCGCTGGAGACCCTGGCGGTGGTCGCGTACCGGCAGCCGGTGAGCCGCTCGCGGGTCTCGGCGGTGCGCGGAGTGAACTGCGACGGCGTCATGCGGACCCTCCTCCAGAGGGGCCTGGTGGCGGAGGCGGGCGCGGAACCCGAAACAGGTGCGATCCTGTACAGGACGACGAACTACTTTCTGGAGCGAATGGGCCTGCGCGGCCTGGACGAGCTCCCGGAGCTCGCGCCCTTCCTCCCGGAGGCGGACGCGATCGAGGCTGAGACGCTAGAGGGTGTGCCGTCGTTCGATCCGGACGCACCGGACACCCCGGATACTCACGCAGACGACAAGACGGAATTTTGATGCGAAGCAGTGGCAGGAACAGCGGAAGCGGCAACGGCGGGAGCGGCGGCCGGAGCAGCGGCGGCGGCGACCGGAACCCCCGGAGCGGCGGCGCGGGCAGCGGCGGCCGCAGCGGCGGCGGGTCCTTCCGCCAGGGCCAGGGAGGCGGCCAGGGCGGCGGCCGCGGCGGAAGCCAGGGCGGGCGGCCCGGAGCCCCCGGCGGCCGTCCCTCCGGTCAGGGGGGCCGCCCCGGTCAGGGAGGCCGTCCCACCGGTCAGGGCGGACGCCCAGGCGGCCAGGACGGACGCCCGAGCTACCAGGGTGGCCGTGACGAGGAGCAGCGCCCCCGCCGTCCCCGTCCGGAGGAGCGCCGCTACGACGTCGGCAACGACGCCCCCGGCGCCCGGGCGGAGCAGGACGGCCCCCGCAAGGGCCGCGGCTCGGCCGCCCGGGGCGGGGCCAAGGGGGGCCCGAAGCCCGCACAGGGCGGCGGTGGCCGCACCGGCGGTTTCCGCCGCGCCGCCCCCTCGCGCCCCCGCGAGCTGGACGCCAAGATCGAGCAGCGCAACCGCGACCGGTATGCGAACAAGCCCGAGATCAACCTCCCCAAGACCCACCCGGGCGCCGAGGAGGAGGGCGAGCGGCTGCAGAAGGTCCTGGCCCGCGCCGGCATGGGCTCGCGCCGGGCGTGCGAGGAGCTGATCGAGCAGTCCCGCGTCGAGGTCAACGGCGAGATCGTCGTCGAGCAGGGCAAGCGCGTCGATGTCCACAAGGACGAGATCAAGGTCGACGGCCTGACGGTCGCCGCCCAGTCGTATCTCTTCTTCGCGCTGAACAAGCCCGCCGGGGTCGTCTCCTCGATGGAGGACCCGGACGGCCGTCAGTGCCTCGGCGACTACGTGACCAACCGCGAGACGCGGCTGTTCCACGTCGGCCGACTGGACACCGAGACGGAGGGCATCATCATGCTCACCAACCACGGTGAGCTGGCCCACCGCCTCACGCACCCCAAGTACGGCGTGAAGAAGACCTACCTGGCCGCCATCCAGGGCCCCCTGCCGCGCGACCTCGGCAAGCGGCTCAAGGACGGCATCCAGCTGGAGGACGGCTACGCCCGCGCCGACCACTTCCGCGTCGTCGAGAACACCGGCAAGAACTACCTGGTCGAGGTGACCCTCCACGAGGGCCGCAAGCACATCGTGCGCCGGATGCTGGCCGAGGCGGGCTTCCCGGTCGAGCGGCTCGTGCGGACGTCGTTCGGGCCGATCCCGCTGGGCGACCAGAAGTCCGGCTGGCTGCGCCGTCTCACCAACACCGAGGTCGGCATGCTGATGCGCGAGGTCGGTCTGTAGCCGCACCCGCTCCCACGCGAAGGCCCGCGGCCGGTATCCGTTCGGAAAGTTCGAACAGAACCGGCCGCGGGCCTTTTGCCGTCCCCGCCCACCGTTTATAGTCAAAGTGACTATTAAGAAGGAGGCGGGAGTGAGTCTCGCGGACGTACTCGACCCCCTGCAACAGCCCCTGGTGACGATCCTGGACACCCCGGTCAGCTGGACCGAGGTGCTGGGTTTCGGAAGCGGGGCGCTCTGCGTCTGGCTCGTGGCCCGCCAGCACCTCGCCAACTGGCCGATCGGCATCGCCAACAACCTCTTCTTCATCCTGCTGTTCGCCCAGTCCGGCCTGTACGCCGACGCCGGCCTTCAGATCGTCTTCATCACCCTCGCCGCGTACGGCTGGTGGACCTGGACCCACGGGGGTGGACCAGGTACCTCCGTCCTGCCGGTGCGCAGAACGACCCGCACCGAATGGACCTGGCTGCTCGCGGCGGGGGTGATGGGGATCCTCGGGATCACCCTGCTGCTGTCCCGGGCCACCGACTCCACCGTCCCGTTCTGGGACGCGCTGACGACGTCCCTGTCGCTGATGGCGACGTACGGACAGTGCAGGAAGCGGCTGGAGTCCTGGTGGCTGTGGATCGCCGCCGATGTGGTGTACATCCCGCTGTACGCCCACAAGGGGCTGTACCTGACCTCGCTGCTGTACGCCGGGTTCCTCGCGCTCTGCCTCCTCGGCCTGCGCGACTGGCACCGCGACCTGACCGTACGCAACACCCGGACCCCGGAGGTGGCCGCGGCATGAAGCGCTACGAACACGGCCTGGTCCTCGGCAAGTTCTACCCACCGCACGCCGGCCACCACCACCTCGTCGAGACCGCCCGGGACCGCTGCGAACGGCTGACCGTGCTGGTCTGTGCCGCTTCCGTGGAGTCCGTCCCCCTCGCCGACCGCGTCGCCTGGATGCGCGAGGTCCACCCGGACGTCACGGTGGTGGGCGCGGTCGACGACACGCACATGGACGTGGCCGACCCGGCCGTCTGGGACGCGCACATGGCGGTCTTCACCGCGGCCGTGCCCGAGCGGGTGGACGCGGTCTTCACCTCGGAGGCGTACGGGGAGGAGCTGGGCCGCCGCTTCGGCGCGGCGTCCGTCCTCGTCGACCCCGACCGCACCCTCTTCCCGGTATCCGGCACCGCCGTGCGCCGGTCCCCGGCCGACTGCTGGGACTTCCTCCGGCCGCCCGTGCGGGCCGCCCTCGCCCGCCGGGTCGTCGTCCTCGGCGCGGAGTCCACCGGCACCACCACCCTCGCGCGGGCGCTCACCGCCCACTACCGGGCACGCGGCGGCGTGTGGGCGCGCACGGGCTGTGTCGCCGAGTACGGGCGCGAGTACAGCGAACACAAGCTCGCCGCCCTGCGCGAGCAATGGCCCGGGGCCGCCTGGGAGGACGTCAGCTTCACCACCGACGACTTCCCGCTCATCGCACAGGCCCAGAACGACCGGGAGGAGGCCGCCGCCCGCGCCGGGTCCCCGGTGCTTCTCTGCGACACCGACTCCTTCGCCACCACCGTCTGGCACGAGCGGTACGTCGGCGGCCGCAACCCGCTCGTCGAGGAGATCGCCGACCGCGCCGCCCACCACCTGTGGCTGCTCACCGACCACGAGGGCGTCCCCTTCGAGGACGACGGACTGCGCGACGGCGAGGAGCTGCGCCCCTGGATGACCGACCGCTTCCGGGCCGAACTCACCCGCACGGGAAGGCGGTTCATCGAAGTCACCGGCCCGCCCGAGGCGCGGCTCGCCGCCGCCGTCACCGCCGTCGACGAACTCCTCGCCACCGGCTGGGACTTCGCCGCACCCCTCCCGGAGCACCGATGAGCACCCCCGTCCCCGAGGGCTATGACCCGCACGCCTTCGCACCGTTCGCGGTCACCGTCGACCTCGCGGTCTTCACCGTCCGCGAGGCCCGGCTGCACGTGCTGCTCGTCGAACGCGGCCAGGAGCCCTTCCGGGGCCGTTGGGCGCTGCCCGGCGGCTTCCTGCTGCCCCGCGAGTCGGCCGAGGACGCCGCCCGCCGCGAACTCGCCGAGGAGACCGGTCTCGGCCGCGGCGCCGCCGGCGCCCTCCACCTCGAACAGCTGCGCACCTACACCGCCCCGGACCGCGACCCGAGGATGCGGGTCGTCTCCGTCGCGTACGCCGCGCTCCTGCCGGACCTGCCCGAACCTCGCGGCGGCGGCGACGCGGCGAGCGCCCGGTGGCGGGACGCGGACTCCACCGGACCGCTGGCCTTCGACCACGACCGGATCCTCGCCGACGCCCACGACCGGATCGGTGCCAAGCTCGAGTACAGCTGCCTGGCCACCGCGTTCTGCCCCGCCGAATTCACCCTCGGCGAGCTCCAGAAGGTCTACGAGACCGTCTGGGGTGTCGAGCTCGACCGCCCCAACTTCCGGCGCAAGGTCCTGCACGCACCCGGCTTCGTGCAGCCCGTCGAGGGTCCGCCGCGCCGCACCGGCGGCCGGGGCAAACCGGCCGCCCTCTACCGGGCGGGCGACGCCACCGCCCTGCATCCGCCGCTCCTGCGCCCGCCACGACCGGACGCCCCGGCCACCCCGTCGCACTCCGTACCGGAAGGACGAGACAGATGACCATCGCCACCCCGCCCCTCACCAAGCAGGCCGCCACCGGCGTGCTGACCGGACTCGCGCTCGGCGACGCCCTGGGCTTCCCCACCGAGTTCAACGACGTGCCCGCCATCCTCGCCAAGTTCGGCCCCTGGCGGCAGCTTCCCCTCCTGACGCCCGCCGTCGTCTCCGACGACACCCAGATGACGATCGCGCTGGGCCGGGGCATCCGCACCGCCATGGACAGCGGACTGCTCACCCCCGAACGGCTGGTGGACCCGGTCCGCGCGGAGTTCGTCGCCTGGTACCACGCACCGGACAACAACCGGGCCCCGGGCAACACCTGCCTCACCGCCTGCCGCCTGCTCGAACACACCCGGGTCTGGCAGGAGGCCAGCCAGACGCACTCCAAGGGCTGCGGCGCCAACATGCGGGTCGCCCCCATCGGCCTGGTCCCCGGCCTCAGCGAGGAACAGCGCGCCGGGGCCGCCCAGCTCCAGGCCGCCCTCACCCATGGCCACCCCACCGCGCTCACCGCCTCCGACCTGCTGGCCCGCGCGGTGTTCCTGCTCGCCCAGGGCGTCGAACCCCTCGGTCTGATCGGACAGCTGCGCAGCTACGCCTACGAGAACCTGGGCCGCTACCACACCCGCTGGCTCGGCGACCTCTGGCGCCACGCGGGCGACGCCACGCCGCAGGCGTACATCCAGCGCGGCTGGGACGAGTGCCTGACCGCGCTGGGACGCGTCCAGGAGGCGCTGCGCGATCCGTCACCGGAGACCGACCCGTGCGAGCGGACCGGGGACGGCTGGATCGCCGAGGAGGCCCTCGCCACCGCGCTGCACTGCTTCCTGCTGTTCCCCGAGGAGCCCGTCACCGCCCTGCGTCGGGCCGCCTGCACCCGGGGCGACTCCGACTCGATCGCCTGCCTGACGGGAGCGCTCGCCGGAGCACACCTGGGCGCGGCGGCCTGGCCCAAGGAATGGTCGGAGCGCATCGAGTACCGCAGCGACCTGCTCTCCCTCGCCGCGCTCTGGGACGCCTGAGCCGTACCGGCCGGCGGGTGCGCGCCATCGTTTCGCCGACGGGACCGCCCTGAATGAGCCGAGGGTGATCGGGTACGAGAGGGCGGACCTGTTCCCGTACGAAGGCCTGGTGGTATCCGTGTCCTCCTCACTCGTCGAGACCCTCGACATCAAGGCGCCCGTGGCCGTCACCTGGTCCCTGTGGAGCGATGTCACCCAGTGGCCCAGGTTCCTCAGCCACGTCCAGCGCGTCGATCCGATCGACGAGCGGCGCTTCGCCTGGCAGCTCTCGCTGCCCGGCGCGGAGAAGCAGTTCGTCGCGGAGCTGACCGAGGTGGTCCCCGAGGACCGCATCGCCTGGAAGACCACCGAGGGCGTCCATCACGCCGGGGTGGTCACCTTCCACCGGCTCGACGACACGTCGAGCCGCGTCACCCTGCAGATCGAGTACGACCCCCAGGGGTTCATCGAGCACCTGGGCGCGCTGACCAACCTCGACTCCGCCCTGGCCAACTACGACCTGGGCGAGTTCCAGAAGCTGGCCGAGCTCACGGCCGCGTCCGGCGGTCCTCGTACGGTGTGAGCCCGGCTCGGTCCGGAGCGCGATCGGCCGAGGCCCGCCGGGCCCGGACGAGGAGGTCCTCCACGGCCGCCCGGTCGGGTTCCGGCGGCAGCGGGGAGCGGCTCGCCGCCTCGTCGTTCTCCTCGCCGAGGCGGTTCATCCGGCGCTCCACCTCCGGCCAGGACACCTCTCCCCGCTTCACCGCCAGCAGCTCGTCACGGGCCTCGCCGACATCGATGCGCAGTGCGCCCGTGCGCAGCAGGTCCCGGGAGCTCGCCAGCAGCCGCAGCAGATGCATCGCGTGCTTCCAGCGCGGCGCGCCGTGGACCCGTACGTCGGCCTCCAGCTTCCTCCGCTGGCCCAGCGCGTACCGGACGAACGTGCCGTGCGCGAGCCGCGACAGGAACGCCCCGCGCAGGGCCAGCAGCTCGCGGCCGGTGTCGTCCACGGACTCCACCAGCGGGGAGTGCAGGCACTCCAGCACGTTCGGGTTGGCCCGCAGCGCCAGCTCGCAGAAGCGTTCCAGCTCCCAGGAGAACTGCTCGGGCGCGGGGCCTTCCACATGCGTCGGCGGCTTCTCGAAGCGCCAGAACAACGGGGTGGGCGCGAGAAACACCCCGCGCCGGTCCGTATCGCTCTCCTCCGTGGCCAGTCCGAACGCGCGCGAACCCATCACGCAGGCGTAGACCGTGTGGTCGCGTACGAGTGTCTCGTCGGCGGCGGTGATCATGCCCGCGAGCGTACGTGCGCGGTGGCCGCCGCGCCTCGGGGATTCCGGCCCGCTCTCAGCCCAGCCGGATCGAGCCCCCCGAGACGGTGATCCGCTCGGCGGGCAGCGGGCGGGTCGCCGGGCCGGCCTCGACCGCCGCGTCCGTGATGCTGTACTTGCTGCCGTGGCAGGAGCAGTTGATCGTCCCCTCGCTCACCGCCGAGACGAGGCAGCTCGCATGGGTGCAGACGGCGGAGAACGCCCGGAACTCACCCTCCTCGGGCTGGGTCACCACCACCTTCCGTTCCTTGAGGACGGTGCCGCCGCCGACGGGGACGTCCGCGGTCCGGGCCAGCTCCGCCCCGCCCGTGGCGTCCCCCGACGCGGTCGGCGTCGGGCTCGCGTCCTCGCCGCCGCCCCCGTCGGAGGATCCGCAGCCGGTGGCCAGGGCTGCGGCGCCCGCCGCACCCGCAGCCAGCACCGTCCTTCGCCGTGCGTTCATGAGCTCTCCTTCGGTGGCGGTGGGATGGGCGCCATCGTGGCGGGGGCGGGCCCCGGGCGAAGCAACCGCGCGGACCGTGCGCCCGGCCGAGTGGTGGATGGGGCCCCGACGGCCGCGGCCCGGCCGTCTCATGGACGGAACGCGGTGATCAGGACCGCCGCTGCCGATCTAGGCTGAGGTGAGCGCAGAACGAAGACCGAAGAACGAAGAACGAGGAGCACGACGTGGCGGTACGAGCGGTCCGGGGCGCCGTCCAGCTGGACCAGGACGAGGCCGGGCACATGGGCCGGCGGGTCGGTGAGCTGCTGACGGCCGTCCTGGACCGGAACGAACTCGTCGCCGACGACCTGATCAGCATCTGGTTCACCGCCACCCCCGACCTGCACAGCGACTTCCCCGCCGCCGCCGCGCGCGGCCTCGGGATCGTCGACGTGCCCCTGATCTGTGCCCAGGAGCTGGACGTCGAGGGGGCCATGCCCCGGGTCATCCGTATCCTCGTGCACGTCGAGACCTATCTCTCGCGCGCCGAGATCAGCCATGTCTACCTCGGCGCCACCGCCGCTCTGCGCAAGGACATCGCCCAGTGAGAACCGCCCTCGTCATCGGAACCGGGCTCGTCGGCACCTCCGCCGCCCTCGCGCTGGCCGGTCGCGGGGTCCATGTGCACCTCGTCGACCACGACCCCGCCTCAGCCCGCACCGCGGCCGCGCTCGGCGCCGGTACGGAGGAGGCGCCGGGAGGCCGCGTCGACCTGGCGATCGTCGCCGTGCCGCCCGCGCACACCGCCGCCGTCCTGGCCGGGGCCATGCGCGACGGGGTGGCCCGCGGCTACCTGGACGTCGCGAGCGTCAAGGGCGGCCCGCGCCGCGAGCTGGAGGCGCTCGGCCTCGATCTCACCCCGTACATCGGTACGCACCCGATGGCCGGCAAGGAGCGCTCGGGGCCGCTCGCCGCGACCGCCGACCTCTTCGAGGGCCGCCCCTGGGTCCTCACTCCGACGCGGGACACCGACACCGAGGTGCTCAACCTGGCGCTGGAGCTCGTCGCCCTGTGCCGGGCCGTGCCCGTCGTCATGGACGCCGACGCCCACGACCGGGCCGTGGCCCTCGTCTCGCACACCCCGCAGCTGATCTCCTCGATGGTCGCCGCCCGGCTGGAGGAGGCCGACGAGACCGCCGTACGGCTGTGCGGACAGGGCATCCGCGACGTCACCCGGATCGCCGCGTCCGACCCCCGTATGTGGGTGGAGATCCTCTCCGCCAACCCCGGCCCGGTCGCCGACGTCCTCGCCGGGGTCGCCGCCGACCTGGCGGAGACCGTGACCGCGCTGCGCGGCCTGCACTCCGCCGACGAGGCGAAGCGGCGCGCGGGCACCGACGCCATCGAGGACGTCCTGCGCCGCGGCAACGCGGGGCGCGTCCGGGTCCCCGGCAAGCACGGCGCGGCCCCCACCGTCTACGAGACCGTGGCCGTCCTCATCGGCGACAAGCCGGGCGAGCTGGCCGCGATCTTCGCCGACGCCGGCCGGGCCGGGGTCAACATCGAGGACGTCCGCATCGAGCACGCCACCGGCCAGCAGGCGGGCCTCGTCCAGATCATGGTCGAGCCCAGCGCCGCCCCGGTACTCGGCGCGGCCCTCCAGGAACGCGGCTGGTCGATCCGCGGCTGAGCCCGGTCCCGTACGACAGGGCGGCGCCACCCCCGCCCGGGTGGCCCGCCTCCCCCGTACGGGGTACAAGGGCGCGCCCGGTACTCGGTAACCTGGTACGAGGCCGTCTCCGAGGCCCGTCCGTCCCCGCACCGTGTACCAGGAAGGTGTCCACCACCGTGGAAACCGCACGCTCCTCCGTGATCGTCGCCATCGACGGGCCCTCGGGCACCGGCAAGTCGAGCACCTCCAAGGCCGTCGCCGCCAAGCTCGGCCTGAGCTACCTGGACACGGGCGCGCAGTACCGGGCCATCACCTGGTGGATGCTGAGCAACGGCGTCGACGTGGGCGACCCGGCCGAGATCGCGACCGCCGCCGCCAAGCCGGTGATCGTCTCCGGCACCGACCCCGCCGCCCCGACGATCACCGTCGACGGCGAGGACGCCTCCGGCCCGATCCGCACCCAGGAGGTCACCTCCAAGGTCAGCGCCGTCAGCGCGGTCCCCGAGGTGCGGGAGCTCATCACCGAGCTCCAGCGCTCCATCGCCGCGGCCGCGACCGGCGGCATCGTCGTCGAGGGCCGGGACATCGGCACCACCGTGCTGCCCGACGCCGACCTCAAGATCTTCCTCACCGCCTCCCCGGAGGCCCGCGCCGCCCGCCGCAGCGGCGAGGTCAAGGGCTCCGACCTGACCGCCACCCGCGAGGCCCTGATCAAGCGGGACGCCGCCGACTCCGGCCGCAAGACCTCGCCGCTCGCCAAGGCGGACGACGCCGTCGAGGTGGACACCACCGAGCTGACCCTCCAGCAGGTCATCGAGTGCGTCGTCACCTTCGTCGAGGGGAAGCGGGTCGCCGCGTGAGCGATGCCACAGGCGCGCCCACGCTGCGCGGAGCGGCCGTCGGGCGAACCATCGGCATCGGCCTGATGTACGGGCTGTGGAAGCCCAGAGTCCTGGGTGCGTGGCGCGTGCCCGCCGCCGGACCCGTCATACTCGCGGTGAACCACTCCCACAACATCGACGGACCGATGCTGATGGGCACCGCGCCCCGGCCGGTGCACTTCCTGATCAAGAAGGAGGCGTTCGTCGGCCCCCTCGACCCGTTCCTGCACGGAATCGGGCAGATCGAGGTGGACCGCCGAGTCGTCGACCGCACCGCCATCACCCACGCGCTCGGCGTGCTGGAGGACGGCGGCGTCCTCGGGATCTTCCCCGAGGGCACCCGCGGCGAAGGAGACTTCGCCTCGCTGCGGGCCGGACTCGCGTACTTCGCGGTACGCGGCGGGGCTCCGATCGTCCCCGTGGCCGTTCTGGGAAGCACCGAGCGCCGCGGACGGTTGATACGGGGGCTGCCCCCGCTGCGCAGCCGGGTCGACGTCGTCTTCGGCGACGCGTTCGACGCGAGCGCCGGCGACGGGCGGCGGACGCGCAGGGCGCTGGACGAGGCGACCCTGCGGATCCAGGCGAAGCTGACCGCCCACCTGGAAAGCGCCAAGCGCCTCACCGGGCGATAGGCGAGACTTGAGTAGTGGACCGCGGTGATCGCGGTCCATCGATGATGATGCAAAGAGGAACGGACTTCATGAACGACCAGATTCACTCCGACGGCTCGGGCCACGAGCACGGAGCACTTGGCGATGCCGAGTTCGCGGAGTTCATGGAGCTCGCCGCGCAGGAGGGCTTCGATCCCGAGGAGGTCGAGGGCGCCCTCGACGAGGCCGGTCACGGCCCGCTCCCCGTGCTCGCCGTCGTCGGCCGCCCCAATGTCGGCAAGTCGACCCTGGTGAACCGGATCATCGGCCGCCGCGAGGCCGTCGTGCAGGACAAGCCCGGCGTCACCCGCGACCGCGTCAGCTACGAGGCCGAATGGGCCGGACGCCGCTTCAAGGTCGTCGACACCGGCGGCTGGGAACAGGACGTGCTGGGCCTCGACGCCTCCGTCGCCGCCCAGGCCGAGTACGCCATCGAGACGGCCGACGCGGTCGTCTTCGTCGTCGACTCGACCGTCGGCGCCACCGACACCGACGAGGCCGTCGTCAAGCTGCTGCGCCGGGCCGGCAAGCCCGTCGTCCTCTGCGCCAACAAGGTCGACGGACAGAGCGGCGAGGCGGACGCCACCGCCCTGTGGTCGCTGGGCCTCGGCGAGCCCTACCCGGTCTCCTCGTTGCACGGCCGCGGCACCGGCGACATGCTGGACGCGGTCCTGGCGGCCCTGCCCGACGCCCCGGCCCAGAAGTTCGGCACGGCGCTCGGCGGCCCCCGCCGCATCGCCCTGATCGGCCGCCCGAACGTCGGCAAGTCCTCCCTGCTGAACAAGGTCGCGGGGGAGGACCGGGTCGTCGTCAACGAGCAGGCCGGCACCACCCGTGACCCGGTCGACGAGCTGATCAAGCTCGGCGGCATCACCTGGAAGTTCATCGACACGGCCGGCATCCGCCGCCGCGTCCACCTTCAGGAGGGCGCGGACTACTACGCCTCGCTGCGTACGGCCGCCGCCGTCGAGAAGGCCGAGGTCGCCGTCGTCCTGATCGACTCCAGCGAGTCCATCAGCGTCCAGGACCAGCGGATCATCACCATGGCCGTGGAGGCCGGGCGCGCGCTGGTCGTCGCCTTCAACAAGTGGGACACCCTCGACGAGGAGCGCCGCTACTACCTGGAGCGCGAGATCGAGACGGAGCTCGCGCAGATCGCGTGGGCCCCGCGCGTCAACGTCTCGGCCCTCACCGGCCGGCACATGGAGAAGCTGGTCCCGGCGATCGAGACCGCGATCGAGGGCTGGGAGACCCGCGTCCCCACCGGCCGGCTCAACGCCTTCCTCGGCGAGATCGTCGCCTCCCACCCGCACCCGATCCGCGGCGGCAAGCAGCCGCGCATCCTCTTCGGCACCCAGGCGGGCACCAAGCCCCCGCGCTTCGTGCTCTTCGCCTCCGGCTTCCTGGAGCACGGCTACCGCCGCTTCGTCGAGCGCCGCCTGCGCGAGGAGTTCGGCTTCGAGGGCACTCCGATCCACATCTCCGTCCGGGTCCGCGAGAAGCGCGGCCGCAACAAGTAACACCGGCGCACGACGAAGCCCCGGGCCGCTCTCGCGAGGATCTCAAGAATCCGCCGAGAGCGGCCCGGGGCTCCGTCGTGGGGCCTTCGCCGTGGGCCTGAGGAGGCCCGATCCGTGGGGCCTCGGGAGTTCCGATCCGTGAGGCCTCAGGAGTCCCGATCCCCGGGCCCTCAGGAGTCCCGTGGCCCCGGCGGCAACGCTGCGGGCCGGGGGCGCCCCGCATGCCGCCCCACCCGCTGCCAGGAGCCGAGGCTCCCGGTGTGCTGGCTCTGCCCGCCACTCCCGCCCGGGCCGTTGTGCCCACCGCTGCCGCCGTGCCCGGAGGGGACGGGGTGGCCGCTCAGCGCGGTCCTGGAGGCGAGGAGACCCGCGCCGAAGGCCGGGAAACCGAGATTCTCCTCGCCGCTCCGGTCGCCCGGCAACGCCCGGAACGAGCGCCGGTACTCGGAGTACAGCGCGTCGTAGATCGGGGTGGGGGACACGCCCCCCGACGGATCCTGCGAAGGTCGCATGGCAGGAATCTGACTCTGATGCTGGCGAGAGGAGTCGTATGAGTGCACGTAGGTGCCAACGACCTCACCGCGCGTCGGATGCGGCTCCGCCGGAGAAATCGCTGTTCGGCGGGGGCGTCCGAGCCGGCCGGACACGATCAGGTCCCGGCCAGCGGCATCGAAGCGGCGACCAGCAGCCCGTTGACCGCGGCCTTCTCCAGGGCGTCCCGGAGCAGGTCCTCGCGCGGCTGCTGACCGATGGTGCCGGCCGGGGCGGCGAAGACGAGCACCGTCTGCGACTTGTTGGCCGCGGCTCGCCAGCCCTCGGTCACCTGGAGCGGCTGGTGGGCCTGCCACCAGGCGACCGGCTTGCCGCCGCCGGCGCTCGGCTGCAGCACGGCGTGCAGCTGGCCCACCGCCAGCAGCACGGACCAGCCCGCGAGGACCTCCGGCAGCCGGTGCAGGTCGGGGGCGGGGCGGAAGCCCTGCTCCAGCAGCAGCTGGAGGAACTCGTCGCCCCCGCTGCCGTCGGTGCCGGGCCGGGCGACCGGGCCGGTCGGTTCGACGACCAGGGCCGGGCGGAGGTCGTCCTCGATGAGAACGAGTCCGCTGGTGATGCCGAGGACGGCCTGTTCGGGCATGCGCCCCTCCGTATCCTGCTGCTCGCTTCCGGTGATGCTGCGCACCGCGCCCTGGAGCTGGTCCTCGGCGACCTTGACGACCTGCGAGGGGATGCACGTCGCGTGGGCGAACGCGAGGACCGCGGTCTCGTCGCCGATGAACAGCACCGTGCTGGTGCGTTCCTGGTCGGAGTCGCCGGGGGTGCGGCAGGAGGTGCAGTCGTAACTGCCCGGGGCGTTGTCGCCGACGAGCAGCCGGTCGGCTTCGTCGTCGCCGATCTCGGCGCGTACGTCCTGGCTGACGTCGAGCATGCGCGGCACGGGGACTCCTCGAACTCGGTGCGTGGGCCGGGCGGTTCCCGGGCCCCGTGAAGAGACAACGCGGGATCCGTGGCCGGGGTCACGCACCGGGGCGCACGGAAGTGCGGCACACATCGACACATCGGTACGTCGAGCAGTCGACGTACGGCTCCCGCGTTCCGCCGGGGAAGTTTTTACCGGGGAGCAGGCAACCTCTCGGCATTCTCCTACGTCAAGCTCGGAGGAAAGTCCTGGTGAACGGGTGGCGGTAGCCGTCCGGGTTACCGCACCGGTGGCCCGCACAGGCGGTCACGTTACTTCCGGGTCTGCGGCTATCCGGATTGCGCGCCTCCGGAACCCGCAGGTCAGCGGCCGGTTCGGTGGTGGGGCGGGCATATCGTGAGAGGTGTCGCGGATGCTCCGGGATTTCGCGGTGCATTTCGGGCGGAAAATCGCCGGAAGTTCAGACTTGACAAGGCCGGGCCGACAGGGGAAACAGCGAAACCATGCATATTTCTTTTCTTCTGCACAATGCCTTCGGAATCGGAGGGACCATCAGGACGACGTTCACGCTCGCCCGTACGCTCGCCGAGCAGCACGACGTCGAGATCGTGTCCGTCTTCCGGCACCGTGACGCCCCCGTCCTCGGCGCACCCGAGGGCGTGACGCTGCGGCACCTCGTGGACCTGCGGAAGAAGAGCGCGACGTACGACGGCGACGACGCCGAACACGCCCGGCCCGCAGCGGTGTTCCCGCGCGGGGACAGCAGGCACAAGCAGTACAGCAGGCTCACCGACGCGCGCATCGGCGCCCATCTCCGGGCGACCGAGGCGGACGTCGTCGTCGGCACCCGCCCCGGGCTCAACGTGCACCTCAGCCGGGAGACCCGCCGAGGACCGGTGCGCGTCGGGCAGGAGCATCTGACACTCGACAGCCACAACTACCGGCTGCGCCGCGAGATCGCGCACCGCTACACCCTGCTCGACGCGCTCACCACCGTCACCCGTGCCGACGCGGACGACTACCGAAGGCGGCTGAAGCTGCCGGGCGTGCGGATCGAGGCCATCCCCAACGCCGTTCCCGCCGCTGCCTGTCCGCCCGCGAGCGGGGACCTGAAGTGGGTCGTCGCGGCGGGCCGGCTGCACCGGGTCAAGCGCTACGACCTCTTGGTGCGGGCCTTCGCCCGGGTGTCCGCGGCCCGTCCGGACTGGCGGCTGCGCATCTACGGCGGCGGGGACGCCACCGGCGACGAACAGGCGTCGCTGCGCGCCCTCGTCGACGAACTCGGCCTGCACAACCACGTGTTCCTGATGGGCTCGGCCAACCCGATGGAGGCCGAGTGGCCCAAGGGATCGATCGCCGCCGTCACTTCGGACCGCGAGTCCTTCGGCATGACGATCGTCGAGGCGATGCGCGGCGGTCTGCCGGTCGTCGCCACCGACTGCCCGCACGGGCCGGCCGAGATCGTCGAGGACGGCGTCGACGGGCGACTGGTCCCGGTCGGCGACCCGGACGCGGTCGCCGCCGCCCTGCTCCAGCTGATCGAGGACGACGAACTGCGCCACCGGATGGGCGGGGCCGCGCTCACCGCCTCGGCCCGCTTCGACCCGGCGCGGATCGCCGAACGCCACGAGAGCCTGTTCGCCGAACTGGTCGCCCGCGGTGCCCAGGGGCACGGGCACGGTGCCCTGCGCACCGCGCTGCACCGCACCCGGGGCAGCCTCCTCGACGGGGCCTACGCCGTGCGCTACAAAGCCGCCGACGTGCTTCGCAAGGGAAGGGCCGCATGACCCCCGCCATAACCACCGTACGAGCCGACTGCGCCGCCGATCCGGCCGGGACGCTCACCTTCGAGCTGGCCGTCCCGGCCCCCGCCCCCGCGTCCGTGCTGCTCCTGCGGCGCCGGGGCGCCGCAGGCGGCAGGCCCGGCGGCACGGTGCGGATCCCGCTCAGCGGATCAGGCCGCCCGGGGCGCCTGCGGGCGGTGCTCCCGGCCTCCACCGAGTTGTCCGAGGGGCGCTGGGACGCCTATGTCGAGGAGCCGGGATCCGAGACCGCCCGGACCGTGGAGCCGGGGCTGCGGGACCTGCGGGCCCTCGTCGACCGCAGCCCGGACGCCGGGGCCGCGAGCGTCAGCGCCCGGATTCCCTACCCGACCGCCGACGGCCGGCTCGCCCTGCGCTGCTGGCTCCGCGCCCCGCACGCCGAGGCGGGAGCCGTCGTCGTCGGCCCGGCAGGCATGACGGTGGAGGGCGTGCTGTACGGCGTCGCCACGGGGGAGGGGGCCGCCGTGGAGGCCCGACTGCCGGCGGACCCGGGCCGGGCGCACCGCTTCCCGCTCACCTTCGCCGACGGGCCGTCAGGCGCCTTCGCTTTCACCCTGCCCTACGGCCCCCCGGCCGAGGGGCCGGTGGACGGGGCGCAGCTCTGGCAGCTGTGGCTGGTCCCGGCGGCGGGCGCCCCCGGGGTCCGGATCTCCCGCATCCTCGACGACGTCTGGTCCCGCAACAAGTCCTTCGTCTACCCGACCCGGGCGCCGGCCCCCGGAGTGCTCGCCACCCCCTGCTACACCGCCGACAACGACCTCTGCCTCCGGCTGGAACCCGGACCGGCGCCTCGCTGAGGCCGGCGCTCGCGGATGGAGGCATCGCGGGCGGAGCGGATCGAGGGCCGGGGGATTGCGGACCGGGGCTGTCCGCAATCCCTGGCAGACTCACCCGCATGTTGGAGACCTCGGCACGACTGCTGCGCCTGCTCTCACTGCTCCAGGCCCACCGGGACTGGTCCGGCGCCGATCTGGCCGACCGGCTCGGCGTCACCCCGCGCACCGTACGCCGGGACGTCGACAAGCTGCGCGACCTGGGCTATCCGGTGAACGCCAGCAGGGGCACGGGCGGCGGCTACCAACTCGGGGCCGGCGCCGAGCTGCCGCCGCTGCTGCTGGACGACGAGGAGGCCGTCGCGGTCGCCGTCGGCCTGGGTACGGCCGCCGGGCACGGCATCGAGGGCATCGGCGAGACCTCCGTACGCGCGCTGGCCAAGCTGGAACAGGTGCTGCCGAACCGGTTGCGCCGCCGGGTGAGCGCGCTCGGCGCGTTCACGGTGCCGATGCTTCGCGGGGCGGGCGACTCCGCCGTGGACCCCGCTGTGCTCACCGAGCTGGCGGCCGCCTGCCGGGACGCGGAGCGGCTCCGGTTCGCGTACCGGGCCCACGGCGGTGAGGTCTCGCGCCGGACCGTGGAGCCGCACCGACTCGTCTGCACCGAGCACCGCTGGTATCTGGTGGCCTGGGATCCGGACCGGGCGGACTGGCGCACCTTCCGGGTGGACCGGATCACCCCGACCCCGCCGCACGGCCCCCGTTTCGTCCCCCGCCCTCCGCCGGCGGACGATCTCGCGGCCTACGTCTCCCGGGGTGTCGCGGTCTCGGCGTACGCGGCGCGGGCCGTGGTCCTGCTGAAGGCACCGGCGGCGGAGGCCGCGCGGCGGGTGTCGCCGTCCGCCGGGGTGCTGGAGGCCGTGGACGCGGACACCTGCCGGCTGATCGCGGGCGCGCCGGACCTCACCGTGCTGGTGATCCACGTGCTGATGATGGGGATCGATTTCGAGGTGATCGAGCCGCCCGAGCTGATCGAGGTCATGCGGGAGGCGAGGGACCGGCTCACGCGCGCGCTCGACGGATCTGCGACTCCGGGTGTGGTAAGCGCCCGCCGTTCCGCGCCCGGCGGGCAGGTGGGAGAAGCGTGCGGTTAAGGGAATGCCGGTTTACGGGGACGGGAATTCGCGGTGTCCCGGCCATTCGGGCGACGCTCCCCGCCGAGCGGAAAAGAACCAGGTCATCCCATGATTCCGGAAGGCCTCCGGTACCCCCTCGCACCGTGGACGGAGTTTCCCGGTAATGCGCGCGGATGCTTCCGTTCGGACCGTTCGAGTGAATAGGTCCGCGTATACACGTGTGGGGATCCTGTGACACAAGCGTGACCGCCACGGCATGTGGAGATGCTGGGGAACGCCCTTCCTGCCCGGACTTCCGCCACGGTCCGGGGCCGCCTACGGTGAAGGCATGGCATCTCTACCGACCCCCCCAGCCCAGCCGGACGACGCCGCCGAGTCGTACGTCGGTCTTGCCGCCGACGCCGCCGAGCGACAGGCCAGGAGCCGCGGCTGGGACACGGTCCGGGCCGTCCCCCCGGGCGCGTTCCTCACCATGGAGTTCCGTCACGGCCGCATCAACTTCCAGGTCGAGGACGACACGGTGACGCGCTGCTGGGTGGGCTGACCCGCCGCCCGCGCCGGGCCCCCGACGGCCGAAGGCCCCGACCGCGGTCGGGGCCTTCGGTGTGTGCGGGTGAGGCGGTGCGCGCCCGTCCCCGCGTGCGCGGGAGCGGGGTCAGCCGCCGGTCATCGGACGCGCCGGGTTGCCGGTGCCGCGTGCGCCCCGTTCCGTGTGCGGCGGCGGACGGCGGACGCCCGCCGGGGCGACCGGCATGGAGCCCGGACGCACGTGCCCGCCGTGGGCCCGCGCCCTGGCGCCCGGGGCCGGATGCCCGGCGGGGAGTACCGGCTCGGCCGCGACGGCCACGGCCTCGGCGGCGAGGCCGTCGGCGGCCATCGACTGCGGGAGCAGCACCGGCCGCGGTTCCGACCCTGATCCGGTCCCGGCCACGGGCGCCGGGTGGGCGCCGTCGCGACGCTCGCGCCACTGCTCGCGCATCGCGAAGATCCAGGCCTCGGTCCGGGCGATCAGCGGCTCGAACCAGGGCAGCGCCAGAAGGATGAGCAGCCCGGCCGCCCAGCCCAGCACGACGTCGCTGAGCCAGTGCGTACCGATGTACACGGTGGTGAGGCCGACGCCCAGCGAGACCGTCGCGGACACGGCCGACAGATAGCGCCTGGCGCGTGGTGTGGTGGCCAGATACGCGAGGATTCCCCAGGTCACGACGGCGTTCGCGGTGTGCCCGGAGGGAAATATATCGCCGCCGGCGAACATCTCGGCCGAGCCGATCTGCGTCGCGTAGTGCGGGCCGAGCCGCCCGAGCCCCAGCTTGACCGCGCCCACCGTCACATTGAGCAGCAGCAGGGACGTGCCGAGGACCAGCAGCGGCCGGAGTGTGTGCTGACGCCAGGAGCGCCAGCCCAGCCAGCAGGCGACCATCACCGCTGTGGGGCCGCGCTGGCCGAGCACCACGTAGTAGTCCAGGAAGGCGTGCAGTTCGGGCCACTGCTGGTAGGGCCGGAACAGCATGACCTTCCAGTCCAGGGCCACCAGCCAGGACGTGATCAGCACCGCCCAGACGATGGCGAGATAGAACGCCAACGTCCCGCCGAAGAGGGCGATGCGGTGACGGCTCATCCGCGGTGCCACTATCTTCGGCGGTTCCGGCTCCCGGTCCAGCCGGGCAAAGATGTCGGTACGCACCCAATCGACGTTACAGCGAGTGAGTGTGCGAGCAGGCCAATCCGGGCTCTTTGTGATGACGATGTGATGTGGACTTTGTCTCGGAACGGCGTCTTTTCCGGGCAGGGAGAAGGGCCTCCGTGATCTTGTGGCCAATTGCCCGTCGGTTCCGTTCGTAAGCGTGTTTGATCTCTCGGAAAAAGAGGCGCACCGGAATCCGCGGCAATTGACCCGGCCATTCGGGGGAGGCGTGCGCCGTCGCGCCGCACCCCTCGACGCCCACCGGGGCCCCCGTCACGGCGGGGCGTCACGGCTCCTCGGACGGGAGCCCCCGGCCGGTTCCGGAAGGGCGTGCGCCAGACTGTGCGGCGGAACGCGGTATGACGTGGACCACAGGTGACCTCGCCGTACTCGCGTACGCTGACGGCTCGCTCGCCCGTCGATGCCGGGCCCGAGGGACACGCACCCCACGTCACCGTCGGTCCGCCGAGCGCGAGGGACTCATCGGGAGGTACGCAGATGTCCGGGACGACCACGGCCGGGGTCCGGCTGCGCGAGGCCGCCGACGACGCCAACCGCTGGGTCGTCCTCGTGGTCCTCTGTCTCAGTCTCCTGGTCGTCGCTCTCGACGCGACCGTGCTCCACGTCGCCGTTCCGGCGCTCACCGAGGACCTGCGTCCCAGCGGCACGGCCCTCCTGTGGATCGTCGACGCCTATCCCCTCGTCTGCGCCTCGCTGCTCATCCTCTTCGGCACGCTGGGTGACCGGATCGGCAGACGTCGCGTGCTGCTCCTCGGCTACGCGCTGTTCGGCGTCGCCTCGGCGCTCGCCACGACGGCCGACACCTCGGCCGTCCTGATAGCGGCCCGCGCCCTCCTCGGCGTCGGCGGCGCGATGATCATGCCCGCCACGCTGTCGATCCTGCGCCAGGTCTTCCCCGACCGCCGGGAGCGGGCGCTCGCCATCGGCGTGTGGACCGCGGTCGCCGCGGTCGGCGCCGCCACCGGACCGGTCGTCGGCGGCTTCCTGGTCGAGCACTTCTGGTGGGGCTCGGTCTTTCTGATCAACATCCCGCTGATGGCCGTGATCCTGCCGCTGGGCCGTTGGCTGCTGCCCGAGTCGCGCGGCGGCGACGACGGCCCGTGGGACGTGCTGGGCGCGTTGACCGCCGCGGTGGGTGTGCTCGGCGTCGTCCTCGGCGTGAAGCGTCTGGGCAGCGGCGGGGGGCTCCTGGATCCTCTCTCGCTGGGCCCGCTGGCCCTCGGGCTCGCGCTCCTGTTCCTCTTCGTACGCCGTCAGAAGCGCCGCAGGCATCCGCTGATCGACGTCTCGATGTTCGCCCGCCCGGCCTTCTCCACCGCCGTCGGCTGCATCGTGCTCGCCATGCTGGCGCTGGTCGGCCTTCAGCTGATCGCCGTCCAGTACCTCCAGTTGGTGCTCGGCCTCAGCCCGCTGGAGACCGGGCTGCGGCTGCTGCCGCTGACCTTCGCGGCGATGGCCGCGGGCGCCACCGGCTCGCACACCCTGCGCCGCGTCGGGCCGCGCCGGATGGTCGGCTGGGGCTTCGTCCTCACCGCGACCTCGGTGCTGCTGCTCACGTCGATGGGCCAGCACGACCGCCCCGCCCTGCTGACCTGCGCTTTCGTCCTGCTCGGCTTCGGCCTCCAGACCACGCTCTTCGGGGCGTACGAGTCGATGCTCAGCGACGCCCCGCCGGAGCGGGCGGGTGGCGCGGCGGCCATAGGGGAGACCTCCTACCAACTGGGCGCGGGCCTCGGCATCGCCCTGCTCGGCAGTGTCATGAACGCCGCCTACGCCCCCGGCCTCGCCGGTCTGCGCGAGAAGGGCGTCCCCGCCCGCGCCGGGGCGGAGGCCTCCCATTCGCTGGGCGAGGCCTATCAGGTGGCCGCGCAGCTGGGCGGCCCGATGGGCGACCTGCTGCGCTCCACGGCCCGGCACGCCTTCATCGGCGGACTCCACGTCACGCTGTTCGTCAGCGCGGGGCTGCTGCTGCTCGGGGCGCTGGCCGCCCTGCGGCTGCCGAAGGCCATGGAGTGTCCGCCGAAGGAGGCGTGCCACCGGCGCGAGGTGGACGACGCCGCGTTCACGGCCGCGTCCCCTGCTTCCGCGTCGACGGGTTCCGCGTACGGAGCGGACGAACACCGGGTCCCCGGCGCCGCCCGGCCGGCCGGGCCGGACCGCCCGGCCCCGCGCCCGATGGTGCCCGCGCGGCGCGAACCGGCGGAGGCGACCGGCTCTGGACGAGCGGCACGCTGAGCCGTAACGTCAGCACGACGCCCTGACTACCACTGCTAGTTTTCGGAGGGCGGGCGTCCCCCGGCCCCTCCGAGCACCGTGCGAGCCGCCGGAGGCGCCCTCATGTCCAGCACCCAGTCCCCGAAGCGGTCGAAGCTCCCGCCGTTCGACGCGTCGGATCCCCTCGGCATCGACGACCTGCTCGGTGCGGACGACCTCGCGATCCGCGACACCGTCCGCACCTGGGCCACCGACCGCGTCCTGCCGCACATCGCCGAGTGGTACGAGAAGGGCGAGCTGCCCGGAATCCGGGAGCTGGCCCGGGAGCTCGGCGCGCTGGGCGCGCTCGGCATGTCGCTGGACGGGTACGGCTGCGCCGGGGCGAGCGCCGTCCAGTACGGGCTCGCCTGCCTGGAACTGGAGGCCGCCGACTCCGGGATCCGCTCACTCGTCTCCGTACAGGGCTCGCTCGCCATGTACGCGATCCACCGTTTCGGATCCGAGGAGCAGAAGCAGCGGTGGCTGCCCGCCATGGCGTCCGGCGAGATCATCGGCTGCTTCGGACTGACGGAGCCCGACCACGGCTCCGACCCGGCCGGGATGCGGACGTACGCCAAACGCGACGGCGAGGACTGGATCCTGACCGGCCGCAAGATGTGGATCACCAACGGTTCGGTCGCCGGGGTCGCCGTCGTCTGGGCGCAGACCGGCGAGGGCGAGGACGGGCAGGGCATCCGGGGCTTCGTCGTGCCGACCGACGCCCCCGGCTTCTCGGCCCCGGAGATCCACCACAAGTGGTCGCTGCGCGCCTCGGTCACCAGCGAGCTGGTCATGGACGAGGTACGGCTGCCCGCCGACGCGGTGCTGCCGGACGCGAGCGGGCTGCGCGGTCCGCTCAGCTGTCTGAGCCACGCGCGCTACGGCATCGTCTGGGGCGCCATGGGGGCGGCGCGGGCCAGCTTCGAGTCGGCCCTCGACTACGCGAGGAGCCGGGAGCAGTTCGGCCGGCCGATCGGCGGCTTCCAGCTCACCCAGGCCAAGCTGGCGGACATGGCCCTGGAGCTGCACAAGGGCATCCTGCTCGCCCACCACCTGGGCCGCCGCATGGACGCGGGCCGGCTCCGGCCGGAGCAGGTCAGTTTCGGCAAGCTCAACAACGTGCGGGAGGCGATCGAGATCTGCCGCACCTCGCGCACGATCCTCGGGGCCAACGGGATCTCGCTGGAGTACCCGGTGATGCGGCACGCCACGAACCTGGAGTCGGTGCTCACCTACGAGGGAACGGTGGAGATGCACCAGCTGGTGCTGGGCAAGGCGCTCACCGGTCTCGACGCCTTCCGGTGAGCGGGACGCGCCGGTACGCGCGCGCCGACCGGTTGCGTTGACCGGATCCTTCCGGCGAGCGCCCTGCTCAGCTCTGGTTGAAGAAGCCGCCGGCCTTGCGGCCGGCGGCTTCGCCCGCCACCACCTGGGTGTCGGCGGGGGACAGCAGGAAGACGCGGGTGGCCACCCGGTCGATCGAACCGCGCAGGCCGAAGATCAGCCCGGCGGCGAAGTCCACCACGCGCTTGGCGTCGGCGGGGTCCATGGCCGTGAGGTTGACGATCACCGGCACGCCGTCCCGGAACAGCTCGCCGATGGCGCGTGCGTCCCGGAAGCTGTCCGGGGTCACCGTCGCGATCCGGCGGTCCCGCTCCTCGGCCGTCTCCGCGGCCACCTGCACCCGCGGGTCGGTGACCCAGGCCTGGTTGCCCGTACCGGTCTCCGCACCCTCGGCGTACTCGTCGTCGTAGTACCGCTCGTCGTTGTCCTCTACGAGGCCAAGCCAGGCACTCGCCTTGCGCACCGATCCCATGGACGCCTCCTCTCACCGCGGTTCCTTGGTGTTCCGCTTCTCTTTCGTATCCCTATGGTCGTCCATGATGCGGATACCGCGCCAAGTGGATAGTCGGCCCGCAGGCGATTCGTGACGTTACTGGTGCAGAAGATGTGGCGATTCGTCAGGGTTCCTCCTACGTAAGGGGGCTTGTAGAAGGAAAATATGATGCTCCGGCCGTACGGGTGATCCGGGGGACGTACGGGTGAACGGGGCGCTCGATACGATGCACGACGCTCCGGTGCGCGAGCGTCGCGCACCGGCTGAGCAGCTCACGGGGGATCGTCGTGTTCGGAATCGTCAGGCCCTGTACCCATCGGCTCTCCGAAGGTCTCAGAGTCGAGTGGATGGCCCATCTCTGCGGTCTCTGCCTGGCTCTGAGGGCGGATCACGGACAGTTCGCCCGTATCGTCACGAACTATGACGGGCTGATCGTCTCCGTCCTGACGGAGGCTCAGGCGGGCCGGGCGCCCGACGGCCGGCGCACTGCCGGTCCCTGCCCGCTGCGGGCCATGCGCACCGCGCCGGTCGCGACGGGAGAAGGGGCGCGGCTCGCCGCGGCCGTCTCCCTCGTGCTCGCCTCGGCCAAGGTCCGCGACCACGTCGCCGACGGGGACGGGTTGTTGGCCCGCCGCCCGGTCGCCGCCGCCGCGCGCCGGGTGGCCGCCGGGTGGGACCGGGCGGGCGCGCGGACCGGGGCGGCCCTCGGCTTCGACACCGCCCTCCTGGTCGACGCGGTCGACCGGCAGACCGGTATCGAGACGCTCGCCGGGCCCGGCACCCCGCTGCTGAGGGTCACCGAACCGACCGAGACCGCCACCGCGGCCGCTTTCGCGCACACCGCCCATCTCGCCGGGAGGCCGCGGAACGCCGCGCCGCTCGCGGAGGCCGGCCGGCTCTTCGGGCGGCTCGCCCATCTCCTGGACGCCGTCGAGGACCAGGAGGCCGACGCCGCGTCGGGCGCCTGGAACCCGCTCACCGCCACCGGCACCCCGCTGTCCGAGGCGCGTCGGCTCTGCGACGACGCGCTGCACGGCGTGCGGCTCGCGCTGCGGGAGGCGGAGTTCACCGACGGCAAGCTCGTCCACGTCCTCCTCGCCCATGAGCTGCGGCGCTCGGTCGACCGGGCGTTCGGCACCTCCTCCTGCTCCCACCAGGGGCAGCAGGGGCTTCAGCTGCCCGAGGGCGCCTTCGGGCCGCCGCCGGGGAACCCCTACGGCGCGCCGCCCGGTCAGCCGTACGGACCGACGCCGGGACATCCGTACGGTCCGCCGCCCGGCGGCCCGGGCTCGCCGCCTCCGCCGCGCCCGCCCCGAGACCGGCGGGGGCTGGTCGCCGGGTGCCTGGTCTGGGCCGGGCTCGCCTGCACCTGCCAGATGTGCTGCGGGAGCTTCGAGGACCCCTGGAGTCGGGAGCGGCGGCAGTCGCCGTGCCAGAGCTGCGGCGACTGCTGCGAGGCCTGCAGTTGCTGCGGCGACTGCGGTGAGGGCTGCTGCTGTTGCGGGGAGTCCTGCGGCTGCGACTGCTGAACGGGCTCCGCCCGCCGGTGCGGCGGGCGGAACCGGCGTCAGGTCACCTCCGGGGCGCCGACCTCCCCACTGGGGCGCCGACCCCGGTTTCGTCCTCGCCCCCTCTCTCTCCCCGAGGGGCCTGGACGACTTCGTCGACCGGGTCGTCCCGCTCCTCTCCTCCAGGAGGGCGGAGCGTTCCGCTCCGAACACACCGGCTCCACGCTGCGGTCGCGCCTCGGCCTCCCGGAGCCGGTATGGAAAGGTTGACCGCATGAGCACGGACGCACAGCAGCAGGAGCAGGGTGGCGGGCCGGACGCCGCACAGGACTGGCAGCGGTGGCACGAAGGGCGCGTCGTCGCCGTCGCCGCCCCGTACGGCCCGCTCTCCCTGACCGGAACCCACTGGCTCTCCGACTACCCGGAAGGGCGAATTCCGGCCGTCCCGGGGCAGTGGCGCGAGGACGGCGACGCGGTGATCCTCACGGCCGCCGCCCAGGAGGGCGTCGTCGTCGACGGCAAGCCGCTGACCGGCGAGGTCAGGCTGGGGGCGGACCGTGGGCCGATCGACGACTCACGGGTGGCGCGGGGGGAGCACCGGCTGGTGGTGCTCCGCCGCGAAGGGCTGTGGGCGGTACGGGACTTCGATCCGGGGGCACCGGCCCGGCACGCCTTCTCGACCATCGGGGCCACCCCGTACGACCCCCGCTGGGCGCTGCCGGGGACCTTCCGTCCCTACGGCGACGACCGGACCGTGCGGGTCGTCAACGCGGACGGGGTCGAGCGCGGCCTCGGGCTCGGCGGCGAGATCGCCTTCACGGTGGACGGCGACGAGCACACGCTCCAGGTCGCGGTCGAACCCGACGGGTCGCTGTGGGCCGTCTTCGCCGACACGACCAGCGGGAACGGCAGCTACCGCTTCCGTTTCCTGCGGCCCGCGGCGCCCGCCGCCGACGGCCGCGTGGAGGTCGACTTCAACCGCGCGCTGCTGCCGCCGTGCGCCTTCGCCGATCACTTCATCTGCCCGTTCCCGCCCCCGGGCAACACGCTCTCCGTCGCGGTCCCGGCGGGGGAGCGGAACCGGATCGACGCCTGACCCGCGAGAGGTCGCTCCGGCCCCGGGAGCCCCACGGCTCCCGCGGCCGGAGGCGTGTGTGACCCACGTGGCCGAAAGGCATTCTTGCGCCCCCTGTCCGAGCGCCTCGATACTCCGGTCAGCGATTGTCAGGGGCACGGCAACTCCGGAATCCGGACAGGCCCCCGACTGCGCCTCACGGGCCCGCCACCCCACAGGAGGGCCCCCGATTCCCCTCGGAGGAACCCGAAGTGAGGATCAAGCGCACCAGCAACCGCTCGAACGCGGCGAGACGCGTCCGTACCACGGCCGTACTCGCGGGGCTCGCCGCCGTCGCGGCGATGGCCATCCCCACCGCGAACGCCGAAACCCCCCGGACGTTCAGTGCCAACCAGCTGACCGCGGCGAGCGACGCCGTGCTCGGCGCCGACATCGCGGGCACCGCCTGGAACATCGACCCGCAGTCCAAGCGTCTCGTCGTCACCGTCGACAGCACGGTCTCGAAGGCGGAGATCAACCAGATCAAGAAGTCGGCGGGCGCCAACGCCGACGCCCTGCGCATCGAGCGCACCCCCGGGAAGTTCACCAAGTTGATATCCGGCGGCGACGCGATCTACTCCAGCACCGGACGCTGCTCCCTCGGCTTCAACGTCCGCAGCGGCAGCACCTACTACTTCCTGACGGCCGGCCACTGCACCGACGGCGCGAGCACCTGGTGGGCGAACTCGGCCCGCACCACCGTGCTCGGCACGACCTCCGGGTCGAGCTTCCCGAACAACGACTACGGCATCGTGCGGTACACCAACACCACCATCCCCAAGGACGGCACGGTCGGTGGCCAGGACATCACCAGCGCCGCCAACGCCACCAACGGCATGGCCGTCACCCGCCGCGGCTCCACCACCGGCACCCACAGCGGTTCGGTCACCGGACTCAACGCCACCGTCAACTACGGGGGCGGCGACGTCGTCTACGGCATGATCCGCACCAACGTGTGCGCCGAGCCGGGCGACTCCGGCGGCCCGCTCTACTCCGGCACCCGGGCGATCGGTCTCACCTCCGGCGGCAGCGGCAACTGCTCCTCCGGCGGAACGACCTTCTTCCAGCCGGTCACCGAGGCGCTGAGCGCGTACGGCGTCAGCGTGTACTGACCGGCCCCACCCCGGCCGGGTACGGAGCAGTCCGTACAAACGTGCCCCCGTCCGGAATTCCGGACGGGGGCTCCCGCTCGCCGGGCAGCTCTTGAGAGGATGTCGCCACGACGGGTCGCCGCTACGGGGCGACGGGGGGTGGGGCGACGGGGGCGGGCGCCCCCGGCCACGCTCCGCTGGCATCAGGGGGTAGCAGGTCCGTGAATCGCATCGGAGTGACCGGTCACCGCTCCATCCCCGCCGAGGCCGAGCCCCATGTGCTCGCGGGTCTGCGGGCCGCGCTGTGCGGCCTCGACGGCGCGACGCACGCGCTCTCCAGCCTGGCGGTCGGCGCCGACCAGCTCTTCGCCGATCTCGCCCTCGCCTGCGGCGCCGAACTGACCGCCGTGATCCCGAGCGGCGACTACGAGGCCTGTTTCGAGAACGCCGTCGACCTCGCTCGCTACCGGACGCTCAAGGCGCGCGCGGCGCAGGAGGTCCGGCTCGACTTCGCGCACTCCACCGACGAGGCGTACTACGCGGCGGGCGCCTACATCGCCGACCACTGCGACCGGCTGCTCGCCGTCTGGGACGGCCTCCCGGCCCGGGGCCTCGGCGGCACGGGCGACATCGTGACGTACGCCCGCACCCTGGGCCGCCCGGTCACCGTGATCTGGCGTGACGGAGTACTGCGCGGTTGACCGGAGGGCGCCCCTGACCGGCGGGCGTCCACCGGCTCACACGCGATGTCTGACCAGCCAGTCGGTGTGCTCGGGCGACACGATCCGCTCGGTCTCGAAGACCGCCGTCGGCCAGTGCCGCTCGGTGAGGGTGGTCTCCATGGCGGCCTGCATCGACTCCAGGTCCTTCTCCACCAGCGAGTGCGCCGAGATCAGCGGATGGTGCCGGCGCATCTCGTTCCAGGCGAGACAGGCCGCCGCCGCCGCGGAGAACGCCCCCGTCAGGCCGAACGAGCGGGCTACCCCGAAGGCCTGGAAGACGCTCAGCGCCAGCGCCGGGAGCGTCAGCGCGACAATGGCGCCGGACCACAGGAGCGCCCCGCGCCGGGAGGCCTGCTGGCGCCTGCGGTACCACCGCCGCTGTTCGATGAGCCGGTCCCGTACATAGGTTTCCTTGCGCACCGTGTAGGCCTTGTTCCGCAACGCGCGCATGGATTCCGTGATGAGGCCCCCGGAATCCGGCAGTTCCTCGCGCGGGTCGGCCCAGCCCACTTTCCGTAACTCCTGGAGGCCGTCCTCCAGGCGATTGGCGAACAGCGCCTCCGGGTGCTCGGACGCGCTGTCGAACGGTGCGCCGTGGACCGCGTAGCGCCAGCAGTTGGACTTGATGAACTCGGCCGCCGAGCGGTTCAGTTGCCAGTGCGACTTTGCTTTGCGGTGGGAGGCGAGGAAGGTCGCGAAGAGCACGCCCAGATAGGCCAGCACCGCGGCGCCGTACAGGGCGCGGGCCGCCGGACCGTCCTCGGTGTGCCAGGGCAGCGCTGCGGGCACCGTGCCCGCCACGAGCAGCGCGAGCTGCGCCCGGGTGGTGTTCACGGCCTCACGCTGGCGGGCCACGGCGACCGCGTCCGTGTGGTGGAACAGCGCCGGCAGGTCGTCGTTCCTGAAGACCATGGATCTCAGCGGCTCGGGCAACGCCGTCATGGACGCCTCCGTCTGCAGTTGTCGTATGACCCGGCCGGTCGTGGCGCCTGCCCCGCCCGGGCCACGAGAGTAGGGGGGAGGACCGGACGCGGCAAGAGCGTCCCGGCTCCTCGGACGGTCACCACGACAGGGTTCGGCCACTTCCGCGCGGGTGACCTTCCTCACATCGCGACACTGTGGCAGGGTTGTCCAACTGGGTTGGAAAAGACGTGAGTTGCTGCCCCGCTGCGGGGGCGCGACCACCTCCGTGCGGGGAGGGGCCATCGAGAGCGACCGGGACGGCGGGCGTGCTCCCGCCGCGGTGCGCCGGGCGGGCCGACGCGCCGCGCGCCCGGTCGCGGGTGCCGCGGGCGGGGGCCGCGAACCCGTCCTGGACCGCGTGCGCGTCGCCCGGGCGGGACACGACCTCCCTGGCGAGGAGCTGGTGAACGGGTGAACCGCCGTCCCGCCGGAGCCTCCCGGCGCCCGCCGTCCGGGACCCGCGCGGTGCGCGCGCCCGGCACCCGTGTGAGCGGTCCCGCCGGTTGCGGAAAGCCTCTCACCTGCGCGGGCCGGCGGCGGCGAGGAAGGCCCCCGGCCCCGCCGGTCGCGCCGCTCGTCCCGCGCTCACCCGAGCGGTCGAGCGGAAGGTGGGTATCGAGTTTCGATTCCAGGTGTGAAGGCCGCTCCGCCGGCATGTGGAAGAGCCTCCGCGGTAGTAAAGTGCGCGTGCCGGGACGTGTGATGACACGCAATCCGGCAGCGTTTCAATGTCCGGAAACAGACCCCTTCAGGATCCCCCTAGGACGGCCGTGAAGACCTACGGAACCACCCCCGCCTTCGCCTCTGCGAAGACCCGCGCGACCCTCTCGGCGACCGACGTCCGCAGCGCCGAGGCCGCCAGGAAGATCAACCGCGTATGCGGTGCGACAACGGCCAGGTCCACCCGGATCTCCACGTTCAATTCGGCTCTCTGAGGCGACGTCAGAAGCGGCTAGAATGACGGGATGACAGGACCCCTGGTCCCCTTCCGTGAATTCGTGCTGAAAGTGCACAGCAGGTGCGATCTGGCCTGTGATCATTGTTATGTCTACGAACACGCCGACCAGAGCTGGCTGACACGCCCCAAGACCATCTCTGACGAGGCGATTTCCTGGACTGCCCGGCGCCTGGCCGAGCATGCGACGACTCATGCGCTCCCCTCCGTAACAGTGATCCTGCACGGTGGGGAACCGCTCCTGGCGGGGCCCGCGCGACTGCGACGGGTCTGCGAGGAGCTCGGCGCGGCCCTGAACGGCATCGCTGAGCTGGACCTCAGGATCCACACCAACGGCGTCCAGCTCAGCCCCCGTTACCTCGATCTCTTCGACGAGTTCCACGTCCGGGTCGGGATCTCGCTCGACGGCGACCGCGCGGCCAACGACCGCCACCGCCGGTTCGCCGATGGACGCAGCAGCCACCCGATGGTGCTGCGCGCCGTCGAGCTGCTCCGCGAGGAGCGCTACCGCCACCTGGACCTCGGCCTGCTGTGCACGGTCGACATCCACAACGACCCGGTGGCCGTGCAGGACGCTCTCGCCGGACTCCGACCCCCGCTCGTCGACTTCCTGCTGCCGCACGCCACCTGGGACGACCCGCCCCCACGACCGGACGGATCGCCCACCGCGTACGCCGACTGGCTCCTGGCGGTCTTCGACCGCTGGACGGAGCAGGGCCGCCCCATGCCCGTCCGCATGTTCGCCTCGGTGCTCTCCAGCCTGAACGGCGGCCCCAGCCTCACCGAGTCCCTCGGCCTGGCCCCCACCGACCTCGTCGTCATCGAGACCGACGGGCAGCTGGAACAGGTCGACTCGCTCAAGAGCGCCTACGAGGGCGCCGCCGCCACCGGGTTCGACGTCTTCCGCAACACCTTCGACGAGGTCGCGGCCCACCCCGGCGTCCGGGCGCGGCAGCTCGGTCTGGACGGGGTCAGCGAGACCTGTCGCCGCTGCCCCGTCGTGCGCTCGTGCGGCGGCGGGCTCTACACCCACCGGTACCGCTCCGGCAGCGGCTCCGAAGGCCGCGACAGCGGCTTCGACAACCCGTCGGTCTACTGCGCCGACCTGGCCGCCCTGATCCGGGGCATCGAGGAACGCACGGCCGCGTCCACCGAGTCGCCCGCCGTCCGGGCGCCGGACGAACTGCTCGCCGCCCATCAGGACCTGACCCGGACCCTGCTCGCCGCTCTCCACGACACCCTCGACGGGCGGGGCGGGGCCCTCTGGGACGACGCCTGGCGGCTCGCGGCGACGCTGGAGGCGGCCACCCCGGGCGCCGAGGCTCTCGACACGGTGCTCGCCCACCCCTACACCCGCACCTGGCTCGTCGGCGCCCTCGAGGACGTCGACGCGGGCCGAGGCCTGACGGGGCCCGCCGCCGAACGGCTCGGCGCCACCGTGGCCGCCGCCGCCGTCCGCGCCGGACACGACCTGTCCGTGCCGGTGGCGTACCGGGACGGAGGCCTGTATCTGCCCACCCTCGGCACCGTGCTCCTCGGCGGCCCGGGGGAGCGGGGAACGGCCGTGGTGCGCGCCACGGGCGACGGATTCCGCGTCCGCCGGCCGGAGGACGCGCCCGGCACGGAGCTGCGCATCGCCCCCGATGAGCCCGAGGGCCCGCACTGGCTGCCCGTACGCGTCCTGCGCCGGGCGCCCGCCCCCGTACTCCTGCTGGACGACCTCGACCCCCTCCGCGACTGCTTCGACGCCCCCGCGACCGACCGCCTGGAAGCGGAGGAGGCCGAGGCCTGGGCGCACCGGGTCGGCGAAGCCTGGTCGCTGCTGGCCGACGCCGTGCCCGGCCAGGCGGCCGAGGCGGCCCTCACGTTGACCACACTGACGCCGCTGTTCACCGGTGACGTCGAGCCGGGGCGCCACGGGCCCGGCGCGCTCGGCGTCGGACCGTCGGTCGAGCCGAACGCGTTGGCACTCGGCCTGCTGAGCGGATTGCGCCGGGCGAAACTGCGGGCGCTCGGTGAAGTGACGGATCTTTACGCCTTGGACGGTACCTGGGAACATCGGACGCCTTGGGGGAACGAACACGTGACGTTCTCCCGACTACTGGCCGAGACATTCGAACGTGCGGGGCTCGGGCTTTACGACCCGCGCTTCCTCACGGGTGTTCCGGAAGCTCTCGACAAGATCGAAAAAGCGGCGGAGGTGACGGTCGACGGAAAACAGCTGATCTCCGCTGTCCGCAAGGAGATCAGCGGAACACGGAGTGCGACCGAGAAGAATCGCGGCAAGAGCTTCCCGCCGTCCGGTCATGCGGCGAACGTCCTGGGATCTGACCAGAAAGTGACGTTCGAATGACCGAACGGCAGGGGGGTGGAAAGCGGTCCGCTCCGGAATGATGAGTTCGCTTCCACTCCCTTCCTCCTTCCGGGATGCGAGTGCTCACACAGGACGGGGGTCGTGTGCACGCATCGACGCAACAGCGAGCGGTGGGCCATCGGCCGTATTTCTTTCTGAGTTACGCCCACACGCCGGGGTACGGCGGCGGAGCGGACCCCGATATGTGGGTCGAACGGCTTTTCCGGGACCTCTGCGGCCACGTGATGGCCATGACCGACTTACCCGCGGGCGCGCCGGCGGGCTTCATGGACCGGGAGATACGTTCCGGAGAGGGCTGGTCGGAACGGCTCGGCGACGTCCTCGCCACCTGCCGGGTCTTCGTTCCGCTGTTCTCGCCGCGCTACTTCGCCAGCGAGATGTGCGGCAAGGAGTGGTACGCCTTCGAACAGCGAGCCATCCACCACCGCGCCCGCTCCAACCAGCCCGCCGAGGCCATCGTCCCGGCACTCTGGGTACCGGTGCCGCCGAGCCAATTGCCCGGCTCCGCCGAGCGGTTGCAGTTCAACCACCGTGATTTCGGGGAACGGTACGTCAGCGACGGCCTGTACGGTCTGATCAAGCTCAGACTCTTCGCCGAGGAGTACGAACGGGCCGTCTACGAACTGGCCAAACGCATCGTGAGCGTCGCCGACTCGGTCCGCATCGACACCGGCCGGCCCGTCGACTACCGCCTCGCGCCCAGCGCCTTCGGCTCACCCAGCAGCGGAGTCGGCGCCCCCCGGCCGATGCAGATCACCATCGCGGCGCCGACGCGCCACGATCTGCCCGAGGGCCGCAACAGCGACCACTACGGCGACCACCCCCAGGACTGGAACCCCTACTACCCGGCCGCCGCGCGCCCGCTGGCCTATGTGGCGGAGGAGCTGGTCCGCTCCCTCAACTACCAGGCCGTCATCACCTCGTTCGACGAGGACCGGCACGACGGCAAGACCCCGCCCACCACCCCCGAGATCCTGCTCGTCGACCGCTGGGCCCTCCGGGACGAGGACCACCGCCGCAGGCTCGCCGCCTTCGACGCCGAGAACCGGCCCTGGGTGACCATGGTCGTGCCGTGGAGCCGCGACGACCACCAGAGCAGAGCGGCGGAGAGCGAACTCACCCAGACGCTCGAAGCGACCATGCCGATCAAGATGGGCCAGGGCCGGGCCCTGTGCCGGGCCGCGGCGAAAGGAGTGCCCACCATGGAGGCGTTCGGTCAACTCCTGCCCCAGGTGGTCGAGGTGGCCGCCCAGCAGTACCTCAAGCACGCCAAGGCCTACCCTCCCGGATCCGGCGGCGGCTCCGGTGAGCGGACCCGGCTCACCGGCCCCATGGGCAGTACGAGCTACATCCCCGACCCGCACGACCCTGCGACGGAAGCGGAGGACCTATGAGTGCCGGTCGTGACGGGCGCATCGTCACCTTCTACTCGTACAAGGGCGGTACCGGGCGCACCATGGCGCTCGCCAACACCGCCTGGATCCTCGCGGCCAACGGCAAGCGGGTACTGGCCGTCGACTGGGACCTGGAGGCCCCCGGGCTGCACCGGTTCTTCCACCCCTTCCTCGACCCGGCCACCCTCGGCGCCACCACCGGCGTGATCGACCTGATCACCGAGTACGCCTGGGCCGCGACCAGCCCCGCCCAGCGCCCCGAGGACTGGCACCGCGACTACGCCCGTATCCAGCCGCACGCCGTGTCGCTGACCCCGGAGTCGCTCGGCTGGGAGTTCCCGCAGGGCGGGACGCTCGACTTCGTCTCCGCCGGACGGCAGAACCGCGAGTACTCCGCGACAGTCTCCACCTTCGACTGGGACAACTTCTACGACCGGTTCGGCGGCGGCCACTTCTTCGACGCGCTGCGCGACGACATGAAGGCCAACTACGACTACGTCCTCATCGACAGCCGGACCGGCCTCAGCGACATCGCCGACATCTGCACCGTCCACCTCCCGGACGTGCTCGTCGACTGCTTCACCCTCAGCGACCAGTCCATCGACGGCGCGGCCTCCGTCGCCCGCCAGATCGCCGAGCGCAACACCGGCCGCCCCATCGCCCTCTACCCCGTCCCGATGCGCATCGACGAGGGCGAGAAGGAGAAGGCGGACGCCGGGCGGGCGCTGGCCCGGCTCAAGTTCGACCGGCTGCCGCGCAACCTGTCCGGCGACGAGCTCACCGCCTACTGGGGCGCGGTGGAGATCCCCTACCGGCCCTACTACGCCTACGAGGAGACGCTCGCCACCTTCGGCGACGAGGCCGGGCTCTCCAACTCGCTGCTCTCCGCCTTCGAACGGCTCGTCGCGGTCATCACCGACCGGGAGATCACCTCGATGCCCCCGATCGGCGAGGAGGTCCGCCTGCGGATCCGCGACGCCTTCACCCGGCGCAGGCCCGCCCTGCCCGCCGATCTCTTCCTCAGCTATGTGGCGGAGAACCGGATGTGGGCCGACTGGCTCGAATCGATCCTCACCCGGGCCGGCTTCCGGGTGGTTCCGCGCGACGTCTCCGCCGAACGCTCCCCCGACGAGCCCGCCGACACCACCGAGGAGAGCGCTGCCCGCACCGTCGTGCTGCTCTCCAGCGCCTACCTGAAGTCGCAGCGCGCGGTCGAGCTGTGGGAGCGGACCGCCGCGGAGGCCGTCGGCAGCGGCCGCCGCCGGCTCGTCCCCCTGCGGGTCGGGGACGTACGCCTGAGCGCCCCCTACATCGACCGCAACCCCGTCGACCTCTTCCGGCTGGACGAGGTGCACGCCACCACCGCCGTGATGCGGGCCCTGGACCGCCCGGTGCAGGTGGCGGACGGGGTCTCGCCCGGGCCCCGCTTCCCCGGCACCGTGCCGAGGATCTGGAACGCGCCGCCCCGCAACCCCGGCTTCACCGGCCGCTCCCTCGTCCTGGAGCGGATGCGCGACCAGCTCGGCGGCGGCCTGGCCGTCGTCCTGCCGCAGCCGCAGACCCTGTACGGACTGGGCGGCGTCGGCAAGACCCAGGTGGCCCTGGAGTACGTGCACCGCTTCATGGCCGACTACGACCTGGTGTGGTGGATATCGTCCGAGCAGACCGACGACGTGGTCGCCTCGCTCGCCGAGCTCGCCGTCCGGCTCGGCGCCCAGGGCGGCGACGACATGGCCGCCGCCTCCCAGGAGGCCGTCGACCTGCTGCGGCGCGGCGTGCCCTCGGACCGCTGGCTGCTGGTCTTCGACAACGCGGACGACCCCGAGCAGCTGCGCCGCTACTTCCCGCAGGGCGGCTCCGGCCACATCCTGGTGACCTCCCGCAACCAGAGCTGGTCCCAGCACGGGGACGCGCTGCCCGTGGACGTCTTCCTGCGCGAGGAGTCGATCGAGCACCTCCAGCGCCGGGCGCCGGGGCTGAGCGACGAGGACGCCGACCAGGTGGCGACCGCCGTGGGCGACCTGCCGCTCGCCGTGGAGCAGGCGGCCGCCTGGATCGCGGAGACCGCCACTCCCATCGACGCCTATCTCGAACAACTCGCCCAGCAGGCTCCCCAGGTCCTCGGACTGAACCAGCCGGCCGGCTACCCGGAACCGGTCGCCGCGACCTGGAACATCTCCATCGTCCGGCTCAAGGAGCGCTCGCCCGCCGCCGTGCGGCTGCTCCAGCTCTGCGCCTTCTTCGCCCCGGAACCGATCTCCGCGAACCTCCTCTACAGCAAGGAGATGATCGACGCGCTGAAGCCGTACGACTCCTCGCTCCAGGAGAAGCTGGTGCTGGGCCGGGTCATCCGGGAGATCGGCCGGTTCGCCCTCGCCAAGGTCGACCAGGTCTCCAACTCCATCCAGGTCCACCGCCTCGTCCAGGCCGTGATCAAGGCGCAGCTCAGCGAGGAGGAGCAGCGCGAGGCCCGGCACGTCGTCCACCGCATCCTGGCCGGCGCCCGGCCCGACGACGACGAGCCGATCGACAACCCGGAGACCTGGCCGCGCTTCGCGACGATCTGGCCGCACCTCGGCCCCTCCGACGCCCGCAACTGCAAGGAGCCGGAGACCCGCAGGCTCCTGATCGACCGGGTCCGCTACCTCTGGAAGCGCGGCGACATCAGGACCGCGGGCGCGCTCGGCGACGAGCTGCGGGAGATCTGGCGGGAGAAACTGGGGGAGCGGGACCTGCAGTACCTCTACCTCTGCTTCCACCTCTCCAACATCCTGCGCACCCGCGGTCGTTACGTGGAGGCGAAGGAGCTGGACGAGTTCACCCTGGAGCGGCAGCGGGCGGTGCTGGGACCCGAGCACCCGCACACGTACATGACCACCAGCAGCCTGGCCATCGACCTCGGTCTGCTGGGGGACTACGGGCGGGCGATCGAGATGGCGACCGAGGCCCACGAGGGGTTCGGGCAGATCTTCCACGACTCCCACCCCCGGACCCTGGCCGCCGCCAACAACCTGGCCCTGAACCTGCGCAGCGTCGGCCAGTACGCCCGCGCCCGGGAGATCGACCAGGACGTCTACGACCTGCGCTCCCAGGTGCTCGGACCGGAGCACCCCTACAGCCTGTCCTCCGCCATGAACCTCGCCCGGGACCTGCGGGAGGTCGGACGGTACGAGGACTCGGTGGGGCTGCTCAGCACCACGTACAACAGCTTCAAGGAGACGATGGGCCGCAGCTTCCCCACCACGCTGAGCGCCGCGAAGAGCCTCGCGGTGTCGTTGCGCAGGGCGGGCCGGCTGGAGGACGCCCGCCGTCTCACGGTGGCGACCCGCGCCCGCTACCGGGCGAAGTACACCATCGCCAACCCCGATTCGCTGGCCTGCGACCTCAACCTCGCCGCGGACCTGTTCGCGGCGGGCGAGAGCGCCGAGGCGAGGGACACGGCGCAGGAGGTCGTCGACCAGTTCATGAAGGTGCCGGGCGAGAGGCACCCGTACACGCTGGCGGCGCAGAACAACCTCGGCGTCTATCTGACGGGGGCCGGGGAGACGGAAGCGGCTGAGCGGGTGCTGAAGCTGGTCGTCGCCACCATGAGGGAGACGTTCGGCCGCGAGCACCCGAACACTCTGTTCTGCGTGATGAACCTGGCCAGCGCCACGGCGGACCGGGGGGAGCTGGACATCGTGCTGAAGACCGAGCAGCGGCTGGCCGGGCAGCTGCGCGAGGCGCTCGGGGCGCACCATCCGGAGACCCTGGCCATGAGCTCGAACATGGCGGTCACGCTCGCTGCCGTGGGGCGGGAGGACGAGGCGGTGCAGTTGCGGGCGGAGATCGTCCCCGAGCTGTCGCGCCAGCTCGGCGACGACCATCCGCTGGTCCGGATGGCCCGGACCGAGGAGCGGTTCCGGCGGGAACTGGAACCGATGTCGGTGTGACCGCCCGTGCCGGGAGGGCTCATCCTCCCGGCACGGCGGTCGGCCGCATCCCGTCCGGGTGCTCCCGCTCGTCCAGCAGCCAGTCGAGGACGCGGGGAAGCATGGGGAAGGCGTCGAAGTGCGCCGCCGCCGGCTCCAGTACGGCGGTGGCGCCCGGTATCTGCCCGGCCAGCCAGCGGGAGTGGCCGACCGGGGAGAAGACGTCCTTCACCCCGTGCCAGAGGAGCACCCTGCCGGTGATCCCGCCGGGATCGAACCCCCAGGGGCTGCAGAACGCGATCGCGTCGTCGATCCAGCCGTAGGCCGAGGTGCGCAGCCCCTCGCTGTAGTTGCGCAGCAGCATGGAGCGGATCCCCGCGTCGTTGACCACCATCCGGTCGGATTCGGTCAGCTCCCGGCGCAGGTCGTCCAGGAGTCTGACCGGGTCCCGGCGGATCTGCGCCGAGCGCGTGATGAAGGACTCCGCCAGGCTCTCCGGGTCGTCGGCCGCGGTGGAGTACGCGAGCACATTGGACGCGGTCATCCCGTCGAACCAGTCGAGACCGGCCGCGTCCGGGGGCGCGAGACTGACCAGCGCCGCGGTCCGGGTGATCCGTTCCGGCATCAGCGCCGCGCAGGCCAGGGCGTGCGGGGCCCCGCCGGAGCGGCCCACCACGGCGAATCGCCTCAGGCCCAAGGCGTCGGCGATGGCCCGGACGTCCTCGGCGACGTCCGCGATCCGACGGCCCTCGTGCCGGTCGCTGCCGCCGTATCCCGGGCGGTCGTAGGTGATCAGCTGCGTATGGCGCTGGTACAGCACCATGCCGCGGGGAGCGGGCCCGAGCCTGCTCCCCGGAGTGCCGTGGAGGAGGAAGACCGGTCTCCCCCGCGGATCGCCCATCCGCTCCACCATCAGATGCCGCCCGTCCGCCGCGAGCACCCGATTGCGCACCCGTTCCTCCTCCGCTCGGTCACCCGGCCGGCCCGGGCACGGTGTGCCCGGCGTGTGCTGCCTTTTCGATGATGACCCATCAGGGGCGTTACCGGGACTGTTGGGCGACAGGAACTGTGAAGGTACGGGGAGGCTCCCGGCGGACGATTTCCGTCGGCATCCGGACGGGTCGGCACACCATCCGGACCGGCGACGGCGAATACCGGACAGGACTAGTCCTCACCCAGGGGCCGTCAACGGTTGCACCGGGTGTTCGCGATCGGGACCGACGTGGTACGACCCGAGGGTGCTGAACGCCTCGCGGGCGAAGCGTCGCTGTCGTGTGCACGTCTGGAAGCCGACCTTGTGTGCGCTTCGCCGCGTCGGAATAGTGGGCGCCCCATCCTCCGTGTACGGGCACCCCACTTGCTCCGTGCACGGCCCCACAGGAGGTCGAAGTTGAAGCATCGACGCATATCCAGGAAGCGCGCGACGCTGGCCGGCTCGGCCGTCGTCGCCCTGCTCGCAGCGGGATTCACGTTCCAGACTGCGAACGCCAGTGACGACGTGCCGACGTTCGCGGCCAAGACCCTCAACGCGGAAGCGGCCGGAGAGCTGGCCACCGCCCTGGACCGTGACCTGGGCGCGGACGCCGCAGGCTCGTACTACGACACCACGGCGAAGACACTCGTCGTGAACGTCGTCGACGAGGCCGCCGCGGAGCAGGTCCGCCAGGCGGGCGGCAAGGCCAGAATCGTGGAGAACTCCCTCGCCGAGCTGAAGTCGGCCCGGGGGACCCTCACCGACAAGGCGACGATCCCGGGCACCTCCTGGGCGATCGACCCGGTGAGCAACAAGGTGCTCGTCACCGCCGACAGCACGGTCGACGGCGCGGCCTGGAAGAAGCTCTCGGCCGTGGTCGAGGGTCTCGGCGGCACGGCCGAACTCAACAGGACGGCAGGTGAGTTCACGCCGCTGATCGCGGGCGGCGACGCGATCTGGGGTTCCGGCTCCCGCTGCTCCCTCGGCTTCAACGTGGTCAAGGGCGGGGAGCCGTATTTCCTGACCGCCGGCCACTGCACCGAGTCGGTCACCAGCTGGTCGGACACCCAGGGCGGCTCGGAGATCGGGGCGAACGAGGGCTCCAGCTTCCCGGAGAACGACTACGGCCTGGTCAAGTACACCTCGGACACCGCGCACCCGAGCGAGGTGAACCTCTACGACGGCTCGACCCAGGCGATCACGCAGGCGGGCGACGCGACGGTCGGCCAGGCGGTCACCCGCAGCGGCTCCACCACCCAGGTGCACGACGGTGAGGTCACCGCGCTGGACGCCACGGTCAACTACGGCAACGGCGACATCGTCAACGGCCTCATCCAGACGACGGTCTGCGCCGAGCCCGGCGACAGCGGCGGCGCCCTCTTCGCGGGCGACACCGCGCTCGGTCTGACCTCGGGCGGCAGCGGCGACTGCTCCTCGGGCGGCACGACCTTCTTCCAGCCGGTACCGGAGGCGCTGGCCGCCTACGGCGCCGAGATCGGCTGACGTTCCACCGCGTCACGGCGAAAGGGAGAGGCCCCCGGGTACCCGGGGGCCTCTCCCCATGTGCGGTGCGAGGCGGAGCTGGGTGGCGTGGCCGGCCGGGAGGTCAGGCGGCCTCGGGCAGATGGTCGGAGTCCGCCTTGGCCGGGGAGACGCCGAAGGCTTTCACGGCCTGGTAGTAGGTCCAGGCCGTGCCGTTGCACGAGGTCTTCGTCGCGCCCGAGTAGCGGGCGCACACGCGCTTGAGGTCCTCGTAGAAGGCGGAGTCGACGCGGGCCTTGTTGGCGGAGAACGTACCGGCGGCCTTGTAGTTCCGGTAGCCGAAGTCATGGCGGGCGCAGGAGGTCTGGAAGGGGAAGCCGAACGGGTTGTCGGGGGAGCTGCTGCAGTAGTCCGTCGACCAGTCGAAGCCGTACGCCGACCAGGCGCCCTGGTTGTTGCGGGCGGCGCTCCAGGCGTTGTGGCTGGAGGCGCTGGTCTGGGTCCAGGAGCTGAGCACCTGGGGTTTGTCGGCGGGGGCGGCCGCGGCGGAGGCGGCGGTGATCAGGCTGAGCGGGAGCGACAGGGCGACCGCGGCGAGCGGAACCGTGAATCGACGACGCATGAGCGACCTCCGTGGGGGTGAAAGGGGTGGTCCTGGCCGTGCTCCTCGTCGGGTGGTACGAGGCCGCTCCAGCATGTCGTCATGTCCCTGTCATGACTAGGCGTCGCGCTGACCGGACGTCAAGAATGGGTGCGCACGTCAGATGGGGCCGCCTTGCGGCGGCCCCATGAACGTTCTACCGAGCGGGAGCGGGCGTCAGACAGCCGTCGATCCGCCTGCCGCACGTGCCGTCTCCGCACCGTCGTCGTCCCGCCCCGCGCGGTGCCGCATCGACAGGAGCAGGGTCAGCGCCGTGCCGACGACCGCCCAGGCCGAGAGCACCAGCAGGGGCCCGGTGACCGCGTTGCCCCGGAAGTAGGCGATCGAGCGGGCCACCCAGGTGCCCGCGCCCGGAGGGAGGGCCGGGCCGATCGCCCGCCAGAAGTCCGGGAGCATCGGGAGCGGGAAGGCTCCCCCCGCGCTCGGGTTGCCGGCGATGACGATGATCAGGACGGCCAGGCCGATGCCGACGATGCCGGTCAGCGCCTCCAGGGCGAGCGTGATCATGCCGACCGAGAAGACGACCAGGGCGCCGAGGCCGGCCAGGCCCCAGGAACTGCCCGGCAGCGCTCCGAGGATCGGGCCGATGATGACCGCGCCGCCGATGCCGCCCGCGATCGCGTACAGCGCCATGACCAAGGTCCGGATCGTGGCCCGCTGCCGGTTGGCGGGTTTCGTGCCCGCGCTGATCGCCAGGATCGAGGCGCAGAGATAGCCGCCGACGCACCAGCCGACCACCAGGTAGAAGGACGAGAGTCCGTCGAAGTCGTCGGCGGAGGCCGGCGCCACGTCCACGGTCCGCACGGCCCGTTGCTGGGAGCCCTCGACCCGGGCGATGATCTTCTCCAGGGCGCCGGAGAGCACGGTCCCGCCCCCGGAGGCGACCAGCAGGGTATCGGTGCGGCCCTCCGGCGAGACGATCAGGGCACCCTCGATGTCGCGGTTCATGATTTGCTCGCGGGCCTCGGCGGCGGTGCTCACCGTACGGGGGTCGAGCGGTCCGCCGGGGAGCCCGTCCAGCCGGTCGACGAGCTGCTGGGACATCTGCCGCGGGGCCACCACTCCGAAGGCCACATCCGTCGGCGTGGGCTTGTGCAGCGCTCCGACGTAGGAGGCGATGAACAGCAGTTGCAGTCCGAGCACACCGATGACGAGCAGGGCGGCGCGTGGGGTGACGGCGTTCTTCACCTCGTCGACGAAAGTCATGCCCCCACGGTCCCGGCGTGACGGCGTCCGCGCAGGCGGGGCGGGGCCGAACGGCGTAGCGCGGCGGCGGGCCGGCCTCAGGCTTTCCTTTCGTAAGGGCATGCTCTGCGGTAAGTTCCAGCCGTGGACGTGAGCTCTGAGGTCAAGGACGAGAAAGCCGTCGCGATGAGCGACGCATTCACGGCGGACTGCCCCGCCCGCACGGTGCTGAATCACGTCAGCAGCCGATGGGGCGTGCTGATTCTGGCCGCGCTGCAGGAGGGGCCGATGCGCTTCTACGTGCTGCGGGACAGGATCGGCGGCATCAGCGAGAAGATGCTGTCCCAGAATCTGCGGGTGTTCGTGCGGGACGGACTGATCGCCCGTGAGGTCGAAGCCACGGTGCCGCCCCAGGTGACCTACTCGCTCACCCCTCTGGGGCGGGAGCTGGCGGTGACGCTGGGCGGCCTGGTCGAGTGGATCACGCATCGGATCGGAGATGTCATCGCCGCGCGCGAGCGCCATGACGACGTGAAGTGAACGCGCTGTCCGCCCGGCGCCCCGCTCCCTGTGGAGCGGGGCGCTTTTCCCTGTCGGGCGACTTCTCGAATGTTTCCCCGGGCCGGCCGTCCGGCCTGCGCGCCATCGGCCCGGTTGGGGGCTGACCGACAGGTAAGCCCTTACTAATCGAAAGCTCACAACCTAGGGTGAGCCCGACGGGCCGAGTGGCCCGGAAGGGAGCTTTCGGTGGATACGGAAACCGCGCCGCGCGCCGGGGTGCGCGAGTGGATCGGACTGGCGGCCCTGGCGCTGCCCGCGATGCTCGTGATCATGGATATGAGCGTGCTCCATCTGGCGCTGCCGACCCTGAGCCGGGATCTGGAGCCTTCAGGGGCGCAACTGCTCTGGATCACCGATGTCTACGGGTTCGTCATCGCCGGCGCGATGATCACCATGGGTACGCTCGGCGACCGCATCGGCCGTCGCCGGATGCTCATGATCGGGGCCGTGGCCTTCGGCTGCGCCTCGGTGCTCGCCGCCTACGCGCCCACCGCGGAGACGCTGATCGTGGCCCGCGCCCTCCTCGGCCTCGCCGGCGCGGTGCTGGGCCCGTCGACGCTGTCGCTGATCAGCGCCATGTTCCACGACGCCAAGCAGCGCGGTTTCGCCATCACGGTGTGGATGACGAGCTTCATGCTGGGCGGCGCGGTCGGCCCGTTGGTCGGCGGCCTGCTGCTGGAGGCGTTCTGGTGGGGTTCGGTCTTTCTCGTGGCCGTGCCTGTCATGGTGTTCCTGCTGGTGGCGGGCCCGTTGGTGCTCCCGGAGGTCCGTCATCCGGACGCCGGCCGACTTGATCTGACCAGCGCCGCGATGTCGCTGGCCGCCATCCTGCTGGTCGTCCTCGGCGTGAAGGAGTTCGCCGGGGAGGGCGTCACCCGGCCGGCGCTGTTCGCCCTGGTGGCCGGCCTCGCGATCGGCGCCCTCTTCGTCGTACGGCAGCGTCGGCTCACCGACCCGCTGCTCGACATGAAGCTCTTCGCTGACCGCGGCTTCAGTGTCTCCCTCGGAACGCTGACCCTGACCGTGGTGTTCATGCTGGGCAGCCAGTTCCTCATCGCCCAGTACATCCAGCTGGTGGTGGGCATGGCACCGCTGGAGTCGGCGGTGTGGAGCCTGCCGATGGTCGTCAGTGGAACCCTCGCGATGTTCATCGCCCAGGGCGTGGCGGCCCAGGTGGGCAAGGCGTACGTTTTTGGCGCCGGTCTCACGACCGCCGCCGTCGGCTTCGCCGTGCTCTCCCAGGTGGACGGAGGCTCCGGCATCGGAACCGTCGTCACGGCGGCATCGCTGCTGTTCGCCGGTCTGATGCCGGTCTCGTCCCTCGGGATCGGGATGATCGTCGACGCCGCGCCGCCGGAGCGGGCGGGCTCGGCCGCCGCGGTGGGGGAGACGACCCAGGAGCTGGGCGGCGCCCTCGGCATCGCGGTCCTCGGCAGCGTGCTGAACGTCGCTTACCACAGCGGGGTGGCCGGCTCGGTCCCGGACGGCGTACCCGCCCCCGCCCGGGAGACGGTCATCGACAACCTCCCCGCGGCCCTGGAGGTCGCCGGTCGGATGCCGGCGGAGGCAGGGGCCCAACTCGTCTCCGTGGCAAGGGGCTCCTTCGCCCAGGGCCTCTCCTGGATCGCGATGGGAGCCGTCCCGGTCATGCTCGCACTGGCCATCACGGCCACGGTGCTGCTCCGGAACGTGGGGCGCGCCGACGGGGGCGCGGGCCAGGAGGGCGAGGCGGAGGAAGCGGGAGAGGTCGGCAAGCCGACGTCCACGGCGGGGACGTCGACGTGAAGTGACCCGACCCCGCGTCATGCGGCCGGCCATGGGTCGCCCTCGTCGGGGGAGGCGGGTGGCCGGCCGGGTCGGTGGCCGGGAACGAGCACTCCGCCCCCGCCAGTTTTTACCGACGCGTAACTTCCCTCGCCACCTTACTCGTGCGTAATTTGGCATGAGCACATAAAGCTTGTGGTCCGGGCCACAGGGCGCACCGCCATCGCACCTCCCTTGAGCCGCAAGGAGACCCCACGATGCTGCCCTGGATCCGTGCTGCGCGCGTTCCCCGCACGCGCAGTCTGTTCGCCGTCCTGCTCCTCGCCCTCACCGTCCTCGTCGCCCCCACGGCGACCGCGACCGCGGCGACCCCGGCCGCCGCCGAGGCCACTTCGCGTGGCTGGAACGACTACTCCTGCAAGCCCTCCGCCGCCCATCCCCGTCCCGTCGTCCTGGTCCACGGAACCTTCGGGAACTCGATCGACAACTGGCTGGTCCTCGCCCCCTACCTGGTCAACCGGGGCTACTGCGTCTTCTCCCTCGACTACGGACAGCTCCCCGGCGTGCCGTTCTTCCACGGTCTCGGCCCCATCGACCAGTCCGCCGAACAGCTCGACGTGTTCGTCGACGAGGTCCTCGACGCCACCGGAGCCCCGAAGGCCGACCTCGTCGGCCACTCGCAGGGCGGCATGATGCCGAACCACTACCTGAAGTTCCTCGGCGGCGCCGACAAGGTCAACGCCCTCGTCGGCATCGCCCCGGACAACCACGGCACCACGCTGCTCGGCCTCACGAAGCTGCTGCCGTTCTTCCCCGGCGTCGAGAGGTTCATCAGCGACAAGACCCCCGGACTCGCCGACCAGGTCGCGGGGTCGCCCTTCATCACCAAGCTCACGGCGGGCGGCGACACCGTACCCGGCGTCCGCTACACCGTCATCGCGACCAAGTACGACCAGGTCGTGACCCCGTACCGCACGCAGTACCTGGACGGGCCGAACGTACGCAACGTGCTGCTCCAGGACCTGTGCCCGCTCGACCTGTCCGAGCACGTGGCGATCGGCACCATCGACCGCATCGCCTTCCACGAAGTGGCCAACGCCCTCGACCCGGCACGCGCCACCCCGACCACCTGCGCCTCGGTCATCGGCTGACCCCTCGCGCGACGACGGGCCGGGGCCCGGCGTCCGACGGTGCGGACGGCGGACCCCGGCCCGTCATGTCCTGCCGCGCCCGACGTCCCGGAGGGACGCGGCAGGGGTAGGGGGGAGGGGCGCTGCGGCGGTCAGCGGCTGTGGCGGCCCGCCGCGGCGGCGGCCCGTCGGCGCTGCGAGGCGAACAGTACGGCCGCGCCGGCGGCGAGGACACCCGCGCCCCCGATCGCCAGATACGTGCTGCTGGTGGAACCGCCCGTCTCGGCCAGCACCTCGTCGGAGCCCGCCGCGTTGACCTCCGGGGCGTTGCCCTCGGCCTTCTCGGCCGGAGCGGCCGGAGCGGCGGCGGTGGCCTTCGCCCCGGTGTTCGCGTCGTCGTCCCCGTGGCCGTTGTGCTCGACCGAGGACTTCTCGGAACCCTCGGCGATGGCGTCCTCGGACGGCGCGGAGGGCTCCGCCGCCGGGGCCTCGGCGCCGGAGTCACCGCCGGAACCCTGCCGGCCCTCCTCGTTCTCCACTCCACCGCCGGCCGAAGCGCCGCCGAACGTCACGTCGGAGCAAGCGTAGAACGCCTCGGGGGAGTCGGAGCGCTGCCAGACCGTATAGACCAGCTGCCGCCCCGAGCGCTCGGGGACCGTCCCGTCGAAGACGTACGAACCGTTCTCCAGCGCCGGGTCGGTGGCCTCGGCGAAGGGCTTCGCCTCCAGATCCGACCAGGCCAGCGGCTTCGTGGGGTCGTAACCGGGCTTCGTGAGGTACAGCTCGAACGATCCCCGGTGCGGAGCCGTCGCGCGGAACCGGAAGGTGTGCTTGCCCGCCGACATCGCGGTGGCCGGCCAGTCGGCGCGCGGGAGGTCGAGTCCCTTGAACTTGTCGTTGGCCGCGCTGCACAGCTTGCCGTCCGGGATCAACTCACGGTGCTTGCCCGCCGCGTTGGCGATGTTCACCCCGTTCCAGTCGTACAGCGCCTGCGTCCCGCCGGCCGCGACCGCTGCCCGGCACGCCGCCGACGCCGGGCTCTCGGGCCCCTCGGCGAAGCACGCGGACACCCGGCTCACCGGGTCGGTGAGCGAACCGTGCGCGACGGCCGGGGCGGAGGCCAGCCCGGCCAGTGCGAGCGGTGCGAAACCGAGGGCGAGGATACCGGCGGCCTTGCGACGAGCGGTCATGGATGGATCTCCTTCGAGATGGCACAGCTGTGAGGGTTGCGCTCAGCAAGCTAGCCGCTCCGAAGGCCCAAAAAGCCTGGTGGGACGGGGTGGTGACCATCCTTATGATGGCGTTAAGGAAGGATTAGGCAGGGGCTCAGGTAGCCCCGGCCCCGCCGCCTCACCCCGTCCACCGGTACCGCCGCTCCGGCCGCCCCGTGCCTCCGTAGCGCAGGGTCACCTCGGCCCGGCCCGTTCCGGCGAAGTACTCCAGGTAGCGGCGCGCGCTCACCCGGGACAGTGCTCCCACCTCGGCGCACTCCGAAGCGGACAGGCCCTCGGGGTGGTCGCGCAAGGTGCGTTCCACCAGGTCGGCCGTGGGGGCGGCCAGGCCCTTCGGCAGCTCGCGCGAGCCGGGTGGGCGGGGGCCGAAGATCTGGTCGACGTCCTCCTGGCGGGCCTCTCCCAGCCTGTCCAGGCGGGTGCGCAGCGAGGCGACGTGGCGCATCTGCTCCTGGAGGGCGGACCGGCTGAACGGCTTGATCAGATAGTGCAGGGCCCCCGCCCGCAGCGCCGCCCGGATCACCCCCGCGTCCCGGGCCGCCGTGATGAACAGGGCGTCCGCGCTGGGGCGCGAGGTGTCCAGCTCCTCCGCCGCACGCAAGGCGCGCAGCACCCCGATCCCGTCCATATCGGGCAGATAGATGTCCAGCAGCACCAGATCGGGGCGCAGTCGCTCGGCCGCCCGCAAGGCGTCGGCACCGTTGTGTGCCACCCCGACGACCGCGAAGCCGTCCATAGCGGACACATAGCGGCTGTGCAGCTTCGCGACCATGAAGTCGTCGTCCACCACCAGCACAGTTGTCACGCCGCCACGCTAGGCGGCGACCGCAATGACCACAACGTCCGTTGATACCGGAAGGGAGACAGCTTCTTAACGCGCGGGCAACATGTGGGCCACTTCACAGTGGAAAGGCGGAACCCGTGCGACTGCGCACTCTCCTCGCCCTCTTCGGGGCCGCGTTGCTGGTGGTGGTGGGGCCACCCCTGTTGTCCACCGGTGACGGCTCCGACACCGGCACCCAGATTCCCGGGCTCCGCTTCATGGTCCCCAACACTCCCGGCGGCGGTTACGACATCACCGCCCGGACCCTGGCCAAGAACGCCGAGGACGCCGGACTCACCCACAACATCGAGGTGTTCAACCTGCCGGGCGCCGGCGGAACGGTCGGCCTGACCCGGCTCGTCGGCGAACACGGCAACGGCAAGCTCGCGCTCTCCATGGGACTCGGCGTCGTCGGAGCCGTCCACACCAACAAGTCCCCGAGCACGCTGGCCGACACCACCCCGATCGCCCGGCTCACCGAGGAGCCGGACATCGTCGTCGTCTCCAAGGACTCCCGGTACCGGACCATCGCCGACCTGCTCGCCGCCTGGAAGAAGGACCCGGCCGGCGTCCCGGTCGGCGGCGGATCCTCGCCCGGCGGCCCGGACCACCTCGCCCCGATGCTCATGGCGCAGGCGGCCGGCATCGCCCCGAGGACGGTCAACTACGTCCCGTTCGACGGTGGCGGCGAACTGCTCGCCTCCATCCTCGGCAACAAGGTCGGCTTCGGGGTCTCCGGTCTCGGCGAGTACCGCGACCAGATCGAGGCGGGCGAACTGCGCCTGCTCGCCGTGACCGGTCCGAAGCGGGTGCCGGGCCTCGACGCCCCCACCCTGCGCGAAGCCGGCCTCGACACCGAGTTCACCAACTGGCGCGGCGTCGTCGCCCCGCCCGGCCTCTCGTCGGCCGAACGCGACAAGCTCACCGGTCTGATCCGCGAACTCCACGGCACGAAGCAGTGGCAGGAGTCGATGAAGAAGAACGGCTGGGACGACGCCCTCCTCATCGGCGAACCCTTCGGCGACTTCCTCGACGAGCAGAACCAGCGCGTCGCCACCGTTCTCAAGGAGCTGGGGCTGTGACCACCGGACCCACCGAACCGACCGAACCGACCGAACCGACCAGACCCACTGGACCGACCGAACCGACCGAACCGACCGGCCGCACCGGACCGACCGGACCGACCGAACCGACCGGACCGACCGGCCGCACCGGACCGACCGCATCGACCGGATCGATCCCAACCCCTGGCTCCGCGGCGCGGGCGAGCGCCGAAGCCGCACAGGAGGGGAACGCCCAGCTCGGCTGGCTGCGCGAGCACTCCGAACTCGGCGTCTGTGTGCTGCTGTTCGCGCTCGGCGTGCTCGTTCTCACCGACGCCTTCACCATGAGCGTCGACATCGCCCAGCGCGGTCCCGTCGGCCCCCGGACGGTCCCCTTCGTCATCGGCGGTCTGTTCCTCCTCATCTCCGTCCTGCTCGCCGGCGACGTCCTGCGCGGTGGCCGGGGCGAGGCGGAGGGCGGCGAGGACGTCGACCTCGACGAACCGGCCGACTGGCGCACCGTCCTCCTGCTCACCGGGGTCTTCCTCGGAGCCGCGGTCCTGATCGTCCCCCTGGGCTTCCCCATCGCCGGGGCGCTGCTCTTCTGGGGCTCCGCCTACGCGCTCGGCAGCCGGCACCACGGCCGGGACCCGCTCATCGCGGCCGGCATCTCCCTCGCCACCTATTTCGTCTTCGACAACCTGCTCGGTGTCCCCCTTCCTGGCGGCCCGCTGATGGGGGTGCTCTGACCGATGGATTCCCTCAACTCCCTCATCGACGGCTTCGGTACCGCGCTCACCCCGATGAACCTGCTCTGGGCCGCGATCGGCGTCCTGCTCGGCACCGCGATCGGTGTGCTCCCCGGCATCGGCCCGGCGATGGCCGTGGCGCTGCTGCTCCCGGTGACGTACGGACTCGACCCGACCGGCGCGTTCATCATGTTCGCCGGGATCTACTACGGCGCGATGTTCGGCGGCTCCACCACCTCGATCCTCCTCAACACCCCCGGGGAGAGCGCGGCCGTGGTCGCCGCGATCGAGGGCAACCCGATGGCGAAGGGCGGACGCGGCGCCCAAGCGCTCGCCGCCGCCGCGATCGGTCACTTCGCGGGCGGCATGATCGGCACGATCCTGCTGGTCGTCCTCGCCCCGACCGTCGCCTCCCTCGCCATCGGCATCGGCGCCCCGGACTACTTCGCCATCATGGTGCTGGCCTTCATCGCCGTCACCTCCGTCCTCGGCGCCTCCCGCATCCGCGGCATCGCCTCGCTCCTCATCGGTCTCACCATCGGACTGGTCGGCCTCGACCAGATGACCGGCCAGCAGCGCCTGACCTTCGGCTCGCTCCAACTGGCCGACGGCGTCGACGTGGTCATCGTCGCGGTCGGACTCTTCGCGATCGGCGAAGCGCTCTGGGTCGCCGCCCACCTGCGCCGTTCCACCGGAAAGCCGATCCCCGTCGGCAGACCGTGGCTCGGCCGCGCCGACCTGAAGCGCACCTGGAAGCCCTGGCTGCGCGGTCCCGTCATCGGCTTCCCCTTCGGGGCGATCCCGGCGGGCGGCGCGGAGATCCCCACCTTCCTCAGTTACGTCACCGAGAAGCGGCTCTCCAAGCACCGTGACCAGTTCGGCAAGGGGGCCATCGAAGGCGTCGCGGGACCGGAGGCCGCCGCCTCCGCCTCCGCCGCCGGAACCCTCGTCTCGATGCTCACGCTCGGACTGCCCACCACCGCTGTCGCCGCCGTGATGCTGGCCGCCTTCCAGCAGTACGGGATCCAGCCCGGCCCCCTGCTGTTCGAACGCGAACCGGAGCTGGTCTGGGGCCTCATCGCCTCGCTCTTCGTCGGCATGGTGCTGCTGCTCGCTCTCAACCTGCCGCTCGCCCCCGTCTGGGCGAAGCTGCTGCGGATCCCGCGCCCCTACCTGTACGCGGGCATCCTGTTCTTCGCCGCCGTCGGCGCGTACGCGGTCGGCGGCGAGTCCCTCGATCTGGTGATCCTCCTGATCATCGGGCTGATCGGGTTCGGGATGCGGCGCTACGGACTGCCGGTGCTGCCCGCCGTCATCGGGGTGATTCTCGGCCCGGCCGCCGAACAGCAGCTGCGGCGCGCGCTCCAGATCAGCGACGGGAGTGTGTCCGGCCTGGTCAACACCCCGTTCTCCGTCACGGTCTACGCGATCGTGGTGCTGATCGTGGCCTGGCCGCTGATCGGCCGGCTGATCGTCCGGCTGCGCGGTGGACGGAAAACGGTGGAGGGGTCCCGCACGGTCGGTGACGGCTGAGAACATCGGCTCCATGACCACGATCGACTGGGACGCGGCTGCCGGATCCTTCGACGAGGAGCCCGACCACGGGCTCCTCGACCCCGCGGTGCGCGACGCCTGGGCCGGGCGGCTGGAGAGCTGGCTGCCCGGCACCCGCGCCGACGTGCTGGACCTGGGGTGCGGCACCGGCAGTCTCTCCCTGCTCGCCGCGGGCCAGGGTCACCGCGTCACCGCCGTCGACCGCTCGCCCCGCATGGCCGACCGGGCCCGTGCCAAGCTGGCCGGGACCGGTGCGGAGGTCCTCGTCGGGGACGCCGCCCGGCCCCCGGTCGGGGAGCGGGTGTTCGACGTCGTCGTGGCCCGGCACGTCGTCCGGCTGCTGCCCGATCCGGCGGCGGCCCTGGAGCACTGGTTCGGCCTGTTGAAGCCGGGCGGGCGGCTCGTTCTCGTCGAAGGGGTGCGGGGTGGCGCCGGCCTGTCCGCCACCGCGCTCACCGCCCTGGTCTCCGCGCACACCGAGCGCATCCACCACGAGGACCTGGCCCCCGACTCCCGGCTCTGGGGCAGAAAGGTCGACGACGAGCGCTATGCGCTGGTCGCCCGCGCGATGCCGCCGCACCGGCACACCGAAGTCGTCGACGTCCACCTGATCCTGCGTCGTGGCCCGGACGTCCTGCTGGCCCGCCGCTCCGACACCGGGTACGCGGACGGACTGCTCCACATGCCCTCCGGCCACGCGGAGGACGGCGAGGACGTCCGCGAGGCGATGATCCGGGAGGCCGCCGAGGAGATCGGCCTCGATCTGGAGCCCGAGGAGCTGAAGGTGGCCCTCGTGATGCAGCACCGGGGCCCCGGAGGCGGGGCGCGCATGGGCTGGTTCTTCGTCGCGGAGCACGACCCGGCCCGCCCGCCGCGCAACGCGGAGCCGGAGAAGTGCTCCGAGCTGGGCTGGTTCCCGCTGGCCGCCCTGCCGGACGACATGGTCGCGTACTGCCGTGCCGGTCTGGACGGTTACCGGGCGGGCGAGCACTTCATGATCCACTGGCACCGGGACGGGGAGCCGATCGCGTACGTTCCCGGCGGCGCCGGCCGCGCCGTCCCGCTGCCCGCCGCCGGGGAGGTCACCGGGCGGGTGCACCACATCGAGCTGTGGGTGGCGGACCTGGCGGAGGCGGAGCGCGGCTGGGGATGGCTGCTGGGCCGGCTCGGCCACGTCCCGTACCAGCGCTGGGCCCACGGCCGCAGCTGGCGGCGCGGTGACACGTACGTCGTGGTGGAGCGGTCGCCCGACCTGGCCGCCGGCGGCCACGACCGCCGCCGCCCCGGCCTCAACCACCTGGCGTTCCACGTCGCGGACCGGGCCGCCCTCGACGCCCTGGTCGCCGAGGCCCCGGCGCACGGCTGGCGGCTGCTGTTCCCCGACCGCCATCCGTACGCGGGCGGCGAGGGGCACCACGCCGCCTACCTGGAGGACCCGGCGGGGTACGAGGTGGAGCTGGTCGCCGACTCCCGGCCCCGCCCCTGAGCGGCCCGGAGTTCCGTACGGAAGCCGCGCCCGGCGGTCCGTACGAGCCCCCCGCCCGCCATCGCCGCCGGGGCCGTTCAGCCGAGCAGGGCGGTCAGCCCCTCCGTCCGGGCCAGGCGTTCCAGGTCGTCCAGGGCTCGGACCGCCGCCCCGGCCGCCGCCGGATCGCGGCCGGCCAGACCGCTCTCCTCGAACTCGTCCTCGTCCAGCCGCAGGACCGAAGCGCCGTCGGCCGAGACCCACAGGTCCAGGTCCAGGTCCTCGACCGCCAGCACCCCGTCCGCCAGCACGGCGGGCCGGGTGATGTCGCAGTACCAGCCCTTGAGCCGGCCGTCGCCCGTGCGGACCTCCTTCACCGCGAACCACCGGTCCCGCCAGTAGTGCTCGGTGAGGACGTCGCCCGGCTCGAACCGGACGAAGCCGAAGTCCCGCACCCCCGGGGCGGCCCAGGGCGCCCGGACGGTGACGCGGACGCCGTCGTCCCGGACCAGCTCCGCCGAATACCTGATCTTGGTACGGCCCGCCTTGGACAGGGCGACGACGAGGCCCTTCGTGCGGCCCGCGCGGGGCTCAGAGGGTGCGGACATGGCGGACCTCCGTCGCGCAGACCTGGTAGCCGAACCACTGGTTGACGGCCAGCATCGGGCCGTTGCCGGTGTCGTTGGAGGTGTAGGCGTCGGTGTATCCGGCCGCCCGGGCCCGGTGCAGCGAGTCGTTCTTCGCGAGCTTCGCCAGGCCCCGCCCCCGGAAGTCCCGCAGGGTGCCGGTCATGGAGCTCAGATAGGTGCGCGCGCCGTCGGTGGTGGCCGCGCTGAACGCCGCCACCCTCCCGTCCACCAGCACCACCGAGGAGAGCCCCTGGTCGAAGGCCGGGTGCCGCCAGACGTTCGTCAGCCAGTCCTCGTAGTCGTCCAGCTCGGTGTTGATGTCGCCCGGCTCGTCGGCCGTCACCTCGGCGTCCGCCTCGAACAGCGGCCGGGGATCCTCGGCGAAGTCGGAGCCGGGACGCAGCTCGACGCCGACCGGGAGCTCCTGGCGCGGCGGCAGGGAGCCGCCCGCGAGGTCGAGGCGCTGGAAGTGCGCGGAGCGGCTGGGCCGGTAGCCCCGCTTGCGGGCGAACTCCAGGCTCTCCGGGTCGTCCAGGACCCACGCGTACAGGACCGTGGCCCCGACCTCGGCCAGGTGCTCCTCAGCCGTGCGCAGCAGCAGCGATCCCGCACCGCGGTTCGTCCGGCCGGGAAGCGTCTGCGGGGTGAAGTATCCCTGGCCCGGCTCCGAGCTCTCGTGGGCGACCCCCGCCTGCGCCGTGGCGATGATCTCGCCGTCCTCCTCGGCGACCAGCAGCCGGTAGTGCCGGTCCGGATGGGCGTGGGCCAGGTCGTGGACGACCTGTTCGGGGGTGGCCACCATCCAGGGGACCGAGGCCCGGCGGGCCTCGGTCCACGCCTCCGCGTCGGACGGCCGGAAATCGCGCACGATCACAGTCATGCGGTGGACCGTATGCGCAGCCGCGCCCCGAACGCCTCCCCTTTTTTCGCCGGTGGGGGAGAATCGGCCCGTGACTGACAAGATCGTCCTCGACCCGGACTCCGGCATCGCGCCGTACGAGCAACTCCGCACCCAGCTCTCCGAACTGGCTCGTTCCGGGGCGCTGCCCGTCGGCCACCGGCTCCCGACCGTACGCGGCTTCGCCGAGGAGCTGGGCCTCGCCGCCAACACCGTCGCCAAGGCCTACCGTGCCCTGGAGGCGGACGGGGTGATCGAGACCCGGGGCCGCAACGGAACCTTCGTCGCGGCCGCCGGGGGAGCGGCCGAGCAGCGGGCGGCCACCGCCGCGCGGCTGTACGCCGAGACCGCCGAGCGGCTCGGCCTCACCCGGCAGCAGGCCCTGGCGCTGGCCAAGGACGCGCTGCGCGCGGCGTACGGGGACTGAAGCGGATCACCGCGGGCGCACCCGTAGCGGTCGGCCGGCTGCTACAGATACAGCCCCGCGTCCGACCCCGCGTCCTGCTTCGGTACCGCCGCGGGCCCGATGCCCCGGCGCAGCGCGTACAGCTCGGCGAGGGAGTTGCCCTCCCGGCTCACCCCTTCGTCCGTGCCCAGCCAGGCCACCGACTCCTGACGGGTCAGCGGTCCGACCTCGATCCTGGCCAGACAGCGGCCGGGCCGTACGACCGCCGGGTGCAGCCGCTCCAGGTCCTCATTGGTGGTGACCCCCACCAGCACGTTGCGGCCCTGGCCCAGCAGGCCGTCCGTCAGGTTCAGCAGCCGGGACAGGGCCTGGCCCGCCGTGTGCTTGGCCTCGCCGCGGATCAGCTCGTCGCAGTCCTCCAGGAGCAGCAGCCGCCACCGCCCCTTCGCCGTGCCGTCGTCCTCGCCGATCGCGATGTCCATGAGGTAGCCGACGTCGTTGAAGAGCCGCTCGGGGTCCAGCACGCAGTCGACCTGGCACCAGTCGCGCCAGGAACGGGCCAGGGTGCGCAGCGCGGACGTCTTGCCGGTCCCGGGCGGGCCGTGCAGCAGGAGGAGCCGGCCCGCGATGTCGTCCGGCGTCACCTTCATCAGCCGGCCCATCGCCTCGGCCACCGGCGCGGTGTAGTTGGGGCGGACCTCGTCCCAGCTTCCGGCGGTGATCCGGCGGGTGGTGCGGTACGGGCCGCGGCGCGGGGAGACGTACCAGAAGCCCATGGTCACGTTGTCGGGCTGGGGCTCCGGCTCGTCCTTCGCCCCCTCGGTGGCCTGGCCGAGGACCTTCATCGCCAGTTCGTCGCTGGTCGCGGTGACGGTGACGTCCGCGCCCCGGTTCCACCGGGACGCCAGCAGGGTCCAGCCCTCGCCCTCCGCGAGCGTCGCGCTGCGGTCGTCGTCGCGGGCGGACCGCAGCACGGTGGCGTCCGGCGGCAACAGCGTCGCCCCGGCCCTGACCCGGTCGAGGGAGGAGCTGTGCGCGTACGGCTGCTCGCCCGTCACGAAGCGGCCGAGGAAGAGCGCGTCGACGACGTCGGACGGTGAATCGCTGTCGTCGACGGTGAGCCGGATCGGCAGAGCGGATGCGGGGGAGTCAGGCATGGCGCCCATGATCCGGCACCGGATGCCCCCGTGCACCCGGGTTTAGGGCGTGTCCGGCGCGGACCCTGACCGGGGCCGCGCCGCCTGGCACGGCACCTCGCCGCGTTGCCGAAACGCCCCCATCGCTCCGTGACGAGGACGTGCCGGCGCCTTGCGTTGCACCGCACCGGACGCCGCGGCCTGCCCGGTCCTGATCCGCCGCCCCCCAGCGGGCTCGTGTGCCGGGACGGCGGCGCGTCCCGAAACCGACGGGGCGCCAGCGGGACGTCAAGGAGCGCCCGTTGAACGAACGGGGGCGGACGGAAGCACTCCACCCCTAATTTTGGCATGGACACTTCCAGTGCGATGCGGGTGCTGCTACTACGGAGTAGGCAGATATCCCCTGCTCAAGGAGGTCCCATGAAAATGTCCAGACTCGTGGCGTTCTCGTCCTCGCTCCTGCTCGGCGCCGCCCTCGCCCTCACCGGTGCCGGGGTCGCGAGCGCCGACTCGTCCGCCGCGGCCGTCGACTACGTCGCCCTCGGTGACTCGTACTCCTCCGGCGTCGGAGCCGGCGGCTACGACGGCTCCAGCTGCAAGCGGAGCAGTCGCGCCTATCCCGCCCTCTGGGCGACCGCCAACTCCCCTTCCTCGTTCGACTTCGCCGCCTGTTCCGGCGCCCGGACCGGAGACGTCACGGGTGGTCAGCTCGGCCGGCTGAACGCCTCGACCGACCTCGTCTCGATCTCCATCGGCGGCAATGACGCGGGGTTCGCCGACGTCATGACGACCTGTGTCCTTCAGTCCGAGGCCACCTGCCTCAACCGCGTCGCCACCGCCCGCGCCTACGTCGACTCCACCCTGCCCGGCAGGCTCGACTCCGTGTACACGGCCATCCGCTCCAAGGCCCCCTCCGCGCAGGTCGTCGTCCTCGGCTACCCCCGCTTCTACCAGCTCGGCGGCGGCTGCGTCGCCGGTCTCAGCGAGAAGGAGCGCTCCGCCATCAACGGGGCGTCCGACCACCTCAACACCGCCACCGCCAAGCGTGCGGCGGACCACGGCTTCACCTTCGGCGACGTCAGGACGACCTTCGCCGGCCACGAGATCTGCTCGGGCAACTCCTGGCTGCACAGCGTGAACTGGCTCAATATCGGCGAGTCCTACCACCCCACCGCCGCCGGACAGTCGGGCGGCTACCTTCCCGTCCTCAACTCCGCTCTCTGACCGGCGGCCCGGCGCTTTCGACCCGGGTGCTCCGCCCCGCCGTCCCCCACGCGGCCTGCGCGCGGGGGACGGCCCGACGACCGCTCCGAACCGTGCGAACCGCTCGAACTGTCCGAAGTCGCCCTGGAATCGCGCGGATTCGGTAACGAGGCGTCAACCTCCGTATGTGTGTGCGTAATCCTGTGGCCGGGATACACGGGTGTCACCGCGGGACGATAGGGTTAACCTGCCCGGACCGGGTGCCCTCGTACGGGTGGGGAGTGACATGGAACAGATAACGGTGCGAAGCAGGCCGCGTGTGCCTGCCATCACATGCGGGAGCGGTGCGACCAGTACGCGCCTCGACCGCCATCTCGCGGTGCTCGGCGGCCCCGTCGTCCCGCAGCGCGAGTCGGCGGAAGCGACGCTGCTCATGCGTGAACTGACCTCGCGTGATGCCGCGCACACCCGCAGGAGCAGGAGCGCACGCGTGTCGCTCTTCGCGCCGCTGCGGCGACTGCGGCGCTCGCTCTTCGGCAGCCGCCGCTGACCCACGGCATCGCCCGTCGGGACCGGCCCCCCGCTCGGGGCGGTTCAGACGATCACTCCGTCCCGGCGCAGCACCGATGTCTGCTCGTCCGTCATCCCCAGGGCTCGCAGCAGCGCATCGGTGTGCTCACCCAGCGCCGGTACGGCACCCATCCGTGCCTCCTCGCTCCCCGGCAGCGTGATCGGCGGCAGCAGCGCCCGCAACGGCCCCACCGGTGTCCCCACCTCCCGCCACCGGCCCCGTGCCGCGAGCTGCGGATGCGCCGCCACGTCGGCCACCGTGTTCAGCCGGGCACAGGCGACGCCCGCCGCCTCGAGAGCGGCCAGCGCCTCCCGCCCCGTCAGGCCCGCCAGCGCCCGGCCCACCGCCTCGTCGGTCCGCTCCCGGTTCGCGGTGCGCGCCGCGTTCGTCGCGAAGTCCGGGTCGTCGGCCAACTCGGGCCGCCCGAGCACCTGTTCCGTCAGCCGCCGCCACTCCCGGTCGTTCTGCACGGAGAGCAGCACCCGCTCCCCGTCGGCCGTCGCGTAGGCGTCGTACGGGGAGATCACCGAGTGCGCGAGACCGGTGCGCGCCGGGGGCGCGGAGCCGTGCGTCCCCTGGTGCAGCGGATGGCCCATCCACTCGGCCAGCGCGTCCAGCATGGATACCTCCACCGGACCGCCCCGCCCGGTGGTCGACCGCCGCAGCAGCGCCGCGAGAACCCCGGAGAATGCGTACATCGCCGCCGCGATGTCCGCCGCCGGAACGCCCGCCTTCACCGGCTGCTCGGCCGTTCCCGTCACCGAGACCAGGCCGGCCTCGCACTGCACGAGCATGTCGTAGGCCCGCTTGTGCGCGTACGGCCCCTCCGCGCCGTAACCGGAGATGTCGACCGCCACCAGGCGCGGGTGCGCCGCGCAGAGCGAGGCGGCGTCGAGCCCCAGCCGGGCCGCCGCCCCCTGGGCCAGGTTCTGGACGAACACATCGGCCCCGGCGACGAGTTCATGGACCACCGCGAGGCCGCGCGGGTCCTTCAGGTCGACGGCGAGGGACTCCTTGCCGCGGTTGCACCAGACGAAGTGCGAGGCGAGACCGCGCGCCGCCGTGTCGTAGCCGCGCGCGAAGTCGCCGCCGTCCGGGCGCTCCACCTTGACGACCCTGGCTCCGAGATCGGCGAGCTGCCGGGTGGCGAAGGGGGCGGCGACCGCTTGCTCGACGGCCACCACGGTGATGCCGTCGAGGGGGAGTGGCAAGGTGTTCATGACCCCGTGCTTACCCTCTGAGCGCCGCTCGTGCCACCTCCGGCCGCCCTGCGGACTCCCCGGCCCGCCGCTCCGGGGCCCCGGCCCGCCGCTACAGCAGCGCGAACTGCCCCTCCGGGCCCTCCTCCTGGTGTCCGAGCACCGATGCGGGACGCCGTGCCGAGGGCGGCACCGGCAGCACTCCGGCCGCCCGCAGCTCGGCGGGTCCGATCAGCGGCCCCGCCTCCAGCGCCGCCCACAGCTTCTTCCGTGGCCCGGTCGTGCCGTCCAGCAGGGCGAGCACGGTGATGAGTTCGAGCAGCTCCGAGGTCCACTCCCGGGGCCAGCCGCGCGCACCGACCGCGTCCAGTCCGTCCGGGGCGGCCCCGTCCGGTCCCCGGCCCCTCGCCGCCGCGGCCCGGCGCCCGAACCAGAGCTCCAGCAGGCGTACTCCGCCCACCGTGAACTCCCAGGCTGCCGCGGGCACCGGCGAGATCCGGCCATCGCCGACGACCAGTGCCTCGCCCTCGGCCTCATGGACCAACTCGGTGGGGCGGGCCGGGAGAGCCGCCCGCACATAGGGTCTGCGCCCGCCCGGCAGCCGGGGCCGCTCCCCGCCCCGGGCCCCGCGCAACTGGAGCCGCATCAGCTCCCGGCCGAGCGCCACCCCCGACGACCACACCTCCGCGTCGGTCGGCAACGGGACCCGGGGGCCGGTGGCGGAGGGCCGGGCGGCGGCCAGGACCCAGGCCAGCACCGCTTCCGGGGCGAACGGGTCCGGCTCCGCCGCACCGCCGAGCCGCCCGCGCAGCAGGTCCGTGAGGCCGGGGGCCAGGTTGGGTTCCGTGCCGCCTGGCCTGCGGTAGAGCGGCCTGATCCGGCCGGGCCGTCCGGCGGGGGAGTGCCCGTCGGGCAGCAGCGCGGTCACGGACAGGGCGGGCCCGGAATCCGCGGGGGCGGAGCTGTGCTCGACCGCGAAGAGCTGCCGCCCGTCGGCGACCCGCCACAGCTCCGGACGGGCCGCGTCGATCAGCCGGTGGTCGGGGAGCAGCCACTGTTCGTCGTAGGGGCCGTGGAGGATCCGTACGGGGTCGGGGCAGGGACCCGGGGTCCGGGCGAAGCGGCCCGTTCCGGCGGACCGGCCGGGCAGGGCGGCGACCGAGGTGTGCGGCGTACGGGAACGGCTGGGCGCGAACAGCCGCTCCTGGTCGGCGGGGCCGGCGGCGGCCAGCCGTTCCCAGCGGGCCCGGAGCGCCACGGGGTCGGGGCCGATCACCCAGGCACGGCCGGTCCGCAGCGGCCGTACGGACCACGGCATCAGCTCGTCCAACGACAGCAGTCCGTCCGGTGACAGCAGCCTGTCCGGCGACGGGGACCCGTCCGAGGGCCGGGGTGCCCCCGGTGTCCCCGGAGGCGAGGACCGGGCGTTCCCGTCGCCGCCGACCGCGGCTGTCCCGTGCGCTGTCACCTGCCCGTCCTTCCGTGTCCGCCGTGACCCTTCCGCATCGTAACGGCGGGCGGTGCGCGCGTGGGCGGGGTCAGTGGGCCTCCACCGTCACGGAGAAGGAGAACCGGTCGCCCCGGTAGCGGATCCTGGCCACGTCCACCACGCGCCCCTCCTCGTCGTACGTCACGCCCGTGTAGTGCAGGATCGGGCTGAGCAGCGGGACCTGGAGCAGCTCGGCGGTGACGGGGTCGGCGAGCCGCGCCTCGACCGTGTCGGTGATCCGGGAGATCCTCACCCCCACGACGTCGCGCAGGACCTTGGTCATCGGCCAGCGTTCGAGGTCGGCCACGTCGATCCGGGCGGCGATGTCGGGACGGACCGCGTTCTCCGCCCAGTTGGTGGGCTCGTCGCTCTGCCCGTCGCGGCGCAGCCGCCGGTAGCAGGTCACCTCGGCGCAGTCCGGGAAGAACTCGGCGAGATCACCGGGCACCGCCGTCGGGCCGTGGCCGAGAACGGTCGTCGCCTCCCCGGACTGCTGGGCCACGATCGCGTCGACCGAACCCAACAGCCGGACCGGGGAGACCCGCCGGGCGCGCGGCTCGATGAACGTGCCGCGCCGCCGGTGCCGGCTGATCAGCCCCTCCGCCTCCAGCTCCTTGAGCGCCTGGCGCATCGTGAGCACGCTGACCCCGTAGTGCGCGGCGAGCTGTTCCTCGGTGGGCAGCCGAGCGGAGGCGTCCCGGGGGCGGCCCAGTATGGAGGCCCGCAGGGACTGGGACACCTGGTACCAGAGAGGCAGCTTCCGGTTCAGGACGAGGGAGTCGGGGGCGAAGGCGGGCGAGGGCGGCGCGGGGACGGCGCGGGCGTGCCCGCCGGCCCGGGCCGTGCCCGTGGTGTCGCCCTCGGTCCCGGTCCCGGCGGTAGCGTGCCCGTCAGGCCCGGTCCGGGCGGCCGTGCCCGTGGTGTCGCCGTCGGGCCTCCGGGTGTCCGCCCCGGTTCTCCCCTGGCTCTCCGTCATGTCGCCCCGTCCCGTCGCCTCCGGCCTTCCGCCGCCTACGGCCGGAAGTTGCGGCTCAGACCCTGCCACACGTCGTCGTAGCCGCGCTGGAGGTGTTCGGCGGCGGCCGCCTGCGCGGTCGCCGTGACCGGCCAGCGGGTCTCGAACATGAAGGCCAGTCCGTCGTCGATCTTCTGCGGCTTCAGCTCCGCCGCGCTCGCCCGGTCGAAGGTCTCCCGATCCGGTCCGTGCGCCGACATCATGTTGTGCAGGGAGCCGCCGCCCGGGACGAAGCCGTCCGCCTTGGCGTCGTACGCACCGTCGATCAGGCCCATGTACTCGCTCATGACGTTGCGGTGGAAGTACGGCGGGCGGAAGGTGTCCTCGCCGACCAGCCAGCGCGGGGCGAAGACGACGAAGTCCACCCCGGCCAGCCCCGGGGTGTCGGACGGCGAGGTCAGCACCGTGAAGATCGACGGGTCGGGGTGGTCGTAGCTGATCGTGCCGATCACGTTGAACCGGCGCAGGTCGTAGACGTACGGGGTGTGGTTGCCGTGCCAGGCCACCACGTCGAGCGGCGAGTGGTCGTACGTCGCCGACCAGAGGTTCCCGCAGAACTTGTTGACCACCTCCACCGGACCCTCGTGGTCCTCGTACGCGGCGACGGGGGCGAGGAAGTCCCGGGCGTTCGCCAGGCCGTTGGCGCCGATCGGGCCGAGGTCGGGCAGCGCGAAGGGGCGGCCGTAGTTCTCGCAGACGTATCCCCGCGCGGTCTCCCCCAGCAGCTCCACCCGGAAGCGGATTCCGCGCGGGATCAGCGCGACCTGGCCCGGCTCGGCGCGCAGCAGGCCCAGTTCGGTGCGCAGCAGCAGCCCGCCGCGCTCGGGGACGATCAGCAACTCGCCGTCGGAGTCGCTGAACACCCGGTCCGTCATCGAGGAGTCGGCGTTGTACAGGTGGATCGCCATACCCGCGCGCTGCGCGGCGTCGCCGTTGCCGCCGAGCGTCCACAGGCCGCTCAGGAAGTCCGTGCCGGGCGCGGGGTCGGGCAGCGGGTTCCAGCGCAGCCGGTTCGGGTCCGGCACGGTCTCGGTGAAGGGCGCCGAGCGCAGGCCCCCGTTGTCGACGCGGGTGAACGCCGGGTGGGCGGCCGAGGGACGGATCCGGTAGAGCCAGGAGCGGCGGTTGTCCGCGCGCGGCTCGGTGAAGGCGGAGCCGCTCAACTGCTCCGCGTACAGCCCGAGCGGGGCGCGCTGGGGGGAGTTACGGCCGTGCGGCAGTGCCCCGGGAACCGCCTCCGAGGCGTGCTCGTTGCCGAAGCCCGAGGAATACGTCAGCCCTTCGGCCGTCTTCCTCGCCTGGTCGATCGCGCTCATCCCGCACTCCCGGTGCCCAAAAAGCCCTCGGATCCGCCGGACGACGAATCCTATGCACTACCGTAGGAATAGGGGCGGTGCACGTCAACGGCATACATCGCGCCATTCGTGGCCTGTGCCGCGCCGATCGTGGCGGGTGCGGGCAGTGGCCTGTGGGCGGGCGTCGCCGCCGTCCGCCGGTGGCGGGTGCGGTCCGCCGGGTCGGCCGGGGGCACGGCATCATGGGGCCCGTGCCCCCAGTCAACCCGAACCTCCGCCGCGCCCCCGTGCAGCAGCGCAGCGCCGACCGGCTGGCCCGGATACTCGACTCCTGTGCGGGCCTCCTCGACGAGACCGGCTACGAGCAGCTCACCACGCGGGCCGTCGCCGAGCGCGCCGACGTGCCCATCGGCTCCGTCTACCGGTTCTTCTCCAACAAGCGGGCGCTCGTCGACGCCCTCGCGCTCCGCAACCTGGACACCTACGCCGACCGCATCGCCGCCCGGCTCGCCGGCCTTCCGGCCGGCGACTGGCGCGCCGCCATCGACGCGGTGCTCGACGAGTACCTGGCGATGAAGCGGAGCGTCCCCGGCTTCGCGCTCGTCGACTTCGGGCCGCCGTTCCCCGCCGACGGCGCGGCGGACGACGCCAACCGGCGGCTGGCGGACCGGCTCGCCGCGCTGCTCGCCGGCCACCTCGGCCGACGGCCCGACGAGGCGCTGTCCCGGGCGATCCTGGTGAGCGTCGAGGCGGCCGACGCGCTCCTTCAACTGGCCTTCCGCACGGAACCGTCGGGGGACGCGGCCATCGTCGCCGAGACGCGAACCCTGGTCAGGTCCTACCTCGCCCAGACGCTCGACTGAGCGAGGGGCTTCGGGCGGCGGAGCCCGCGCGTGTGACGGCCGCCGCCGCCCACCCGGGCGCGCAGGGGACCACCTGCTCGACGGCGCGCTCCCGGGCCCGCTGTCCGGCACCGCCGTACGGAACGCCGTCCCGGGCCCCGCGCCCCCCGCTCTCTGACATCACCGTGTTGACCTGGGGTTTTGCTCGTATTGCTCACACGTCAACATCTTGTTAACGCCGAGAGAACGCCCCTAACGTCATCCGGACCGCCGACACCGGTGGGAGTTCAAGGATGAACGTTAGGTATCCCCCATGCTGACAATCCTCGGCTTCGCCATGATCGCGACCTTCCTGGTCCTGATCATGACGAAGAAGATGTCGCCGATCGCGGCGCTGGTACTGATCCCCGCACTGTTCTGTGTCGCCGTCGGACAGGGAGCGCAGCTCGGCGACTACGTCATCGAAGGCGTCGGCAACCTCGCGCCCACCGCCGCCATGCTGATGTTCGCCATCGTCTACTTCGGCGTGATGATCGACGTCGGCCTGTTCGACCCGATCGTCCGGGGCATCCTGAAGTTCTGCCAGGCCGACCCGATGCGCATCGTCGTCGGTACGGCGCTGCTCGCCGCGATCGTCTCGCTGGACGGCGACGGCTCCACCACCTTCATGATCACCGTCTCGGCGATGTATCCCCTCTACAAACGCCTGAAGATGAGCCTGGTCGTCATGACCGGCGTCGCGGCCACCGCCAACGGCGTCATGAACACCCTCCCCTGGGGCGGCCCCACCGCCCGCGCCGCCACCGCCCTCAAGCTCGACGCGTCCGAGATCTTCGTGCCGATGATCCCGGCGCTGGCCATGGGACTGCTCGCCGTCTTCATTCTGGCGTACGTGCTCGGCCTCCGGGAGCGCAAGCGCCTGGGGATGCTCACGCTCGACGAGGCGCTCGCCCGGGAGCCGGAGCCGGAGACGGTGACGGTGACCAGCAGCACGGGCGGCACCGGCACGGCCGGCGGCGGCGACCGCCTCCACAAGGGCGCCCCCTCCGCAGGCGGTACGGGTACGGGGGCCGGCCCCGACGCCGGCCCTGCGGACGGGGACGACGACGGGTTCCAGGGCCTCGACCCGAACCGGTCCACGCTCCGCCCGAAGCTCTACTGGTTCAACGCCGGACTCACCGCCGCCCTGCTGACGGCGATGATCATGGAACTGATGCCGATCCCGGTGCTCTTCCTGCTCGGCGCGGCCCTCGCGCTCACCGTCAACTTCCCCCACATGCCCGACCAGCGGGCCCGGATCGCCGCGCACGCCGACAACGTCCTCAACGTCTCCGGCATGGTCTTCGCCGCCGCCGTCTTCACCGGAGTCCTCACGGGCACCGGCATGGTCGAGAACATGGCCGACTGGGTCGTCGGCGCGGTCCCCGACGCGATGGGCCCGCACATGGCCCTCGTCACCGGCCTGCTCAGCCTGCCGCTCACCTACTTCATGTCCAACGACGGCTTCTACTTCGGTGTGCTCCCCGTCCTCGCCGAGGCCGGCGCGGCCCACGGGGTCTCGCCGCTGGAGATCGCGCGCGCCTCCCTGGCGGGTCAGGCCCTGCACATGTCCTCGCCGCTCGTGCCCGCCGTCTACGTCCTCGTCGGCATGGCGAAGGTCGAGTTCGGCGACCACACCCGCTTCACCGTCAAGTGGGCCGCCCTCACCTCGCTCGTGGTGCTCGGGGCGGGCATCCTCTTCGGCATCATGTAATGACACCCGAACCGCGAACCGGGCCCGGCAGGGGTTGGCTGCTGCGTCTCGTCATCGCCTTCGCCTTCGCGCAGGGGGCGGTGTCGATGGCGCGGCCCGCCGTCTCCTACCGGGCCCTCGCGCTCGGCGCCGACGAGGCGGCCGTCGGCGTCATCGCCGGGGTCTACGCCCTGCTCCCGCTGTTCGTCGCCGTTCCGCTCGGCCGCCGTACCGACCACGGACGCTGCGCGCCCCTGCTGCCGCTCGGCGTGCTCCTGATCTCCGGCGGCTGCGCGCTCAGCGGCATCGTCTCCTCGCTGCCCGCCATGGCCGCCTGGAGCGGGGTGATGGGCCTCGGCCACCTGTGCTTCGTGATCGGCGCGCAGTCGATCGTGGCCCGGCAGTCCGCGCCCGACGAGCAGGACCGCAACTTCGGGCACTTCACGATCGGGGCCTCGCTCGGCCAGCTCATCGGCCCGGTCGCCGCGGGCGCGCTCATCTCCGGGCAGGGCGGAACCCTGGGGCGTACGAGCGCGCTCGCCCTCCTCGTGTCGGCTGCGGTAGCCGCCGTCGCCCTCGCCTCGCTCTGGCGCATCGAGCACCGCCGGGCGACCGGCCCCGGGGGCAGGTCCGGCGACAAGGTCCCGGTCCGCGCGATCCTGGGCGCGCGCGGCGTCCCCGCGGGCATCCTCATCAGCATGGCGGTGCTGTCCGCCACCGACATCCTCACCGCCTACCTGCCGGTCGTCGGCGAACACCGCTCCATCGCCCCGGCCACCGTCGGGCTGCTGCTGAGCCTGCGGGCCGCCGCCACGATCGCCTGCCGACTGGTCATGTCGCCGCTGTTGGGGCTGCTGGGCCGCAGGGCCCTGCTGACCACCAGCTGCCTGCTCGCCGGGCTCCTCTGCGCGGGTGTCGCCCTCCCCGTGTCCGTCCCGGTCCTCGCCGTCATGCTCGCCGTGCTCGGCTTCTGCCTCGGCGTCGGCCAGCCGCTGTCCATGACCACCGTGGTCCGGGCCGCCCCCGACCGGGCCCGGTCCACCGCGCTCGCCCTCCGGCTGACCGGCAACCGGCTCGGCCAGGTCGCCGCCCCCGCCGCGGCGGGGCTGATCGCGGGCGCGGTGGGAGTGGCCGCCCCGTTCGTGCTGCTCGGCGTGGGCCTGATCGGTGCGGCGGGACTCGGCCTGCGCGGCGACGGGCGCCCGGAGCCCTCACCGCCGGCACCCCCGGGCACGGGGTCCCCCCTCGCCCCGCCGGACACGGTGCCCGCGGCCGTACCGCGGGACACACCGGCCGGCAGCGGGCCCCCCGTTCCGCCGTCCGCACGGAACGGGGCCGAGAACCCCGGCTGACCGGCTCCACCGGGACCGCACGCCCCGACCTTCGCGCGTCATTCCCAGGTCGGCTCAGCGCCCCGTCGAGCCGTCGGCCAGCTCACGGAGGATGTCCGCGTGACCGGCATGACGACCGGTCTCCTCGATCATGTGCGTGAGGGCCCAACGGACGCTGGGGGCGGGGTCGTCCGGGCGGGGGCGGGGCACCGGCGCGCCGAGGTCGGTGCACGTGTCGAGTGCGCCGTTCGCCTCCGCGACCGCCTCCCGGTAGCGGGCGACGACCTCGGCCACGCCGTCCGCGGGGGCGGCGTGGAAGGTCGCCGGCCAGTCGGCGACCCGCTTCCCGAGGAACAGGGACCGCTCGACGGACGTCAGGTGGTTGAGCAGGCCGAGCAGATTCGTGCCCGAGGGCACCGCGGCGGCGCGGGCCTCCGGTTCCGGGGCTCCCTCGACCTTCGCGGCGATCGAGTCGCGCAGATAGTCGAGGAAGCCGCGCAGCACCTCGGCCTCGCTGCCCCCGGTCCGGGGCGGCGGGGTGTCCCGGCGGCGTCGCGGGCGGTGTTCGGCGGTCATGGGTACCTCCTGGGGATGCGGGGTCACGTGCTCGTTCCAGTCTTCGCCGGTCCACTGCCGCCAGGGCAAGGGATCATGCCGTAACGGCAAGGCGGCGCGAGGCGGGGGTGCTGGTGCCGGGGCGTGCGCGCCGGGCGTGACCGGCGTCTCCCAAGGCTCCCTGGCGTCAGAAAACTAACGGCGCTAGTTTGGGCGGGTGCGTCGTGCTGCCTCGCGCCGCACGGCTTCGGCGCTCCGCACAGCACGGCTCCGCACCGCACGTCCGGGAGGAAACAGCCATGAAGGCCCATGACCAGATGTACATCGACGGTGCGTGGCGCCCCGCCGTCGGCCAGGACACGATCGCGGTGGTGAACCCGGCCGACGAGCAGGTCATCGCCCACGTGCCGGCGGGGACGGCCGAGGACGTCGACGCGGCGGTACGGGCGGCGCGGGCTGCCTTCCCCGCCTGGGCCGCGACCCCGCCCGCCGAGCGCGCCGCCCGGCTCACCGCGCTGGCCGACGCGCTGGCGGCCCGCAAGGACACGCTGGCCGAGACCATCACCGCCGAGCTGGGCTCGCCGCTGCCGCTGTCCCAGATGGTCCATGCGAGCGTGCCCGTGCTGGTGGCCGCCTCGTACGCCGAACTGGCCGCCCGCCACGCCTTCGAGGAGCGGATCGGCAACTCCACCGTGCTGCTGGAGCCGGTGGGCGTGGTCGGCGCGATCACCCCCTGGAACTACCCGCTCCACCAGATCGTCGCCAAGGTCGCTCCCGCCCTCGCCGCGGGCTGCACCGTCGTCCTCAAGCCCGCCGAGGACACCCCGCTCACCGCGCAGCTCTTCGCGGAGGCCACCGAGGCGGCCGGTCTGCCGCCGGGCGTCTTCAACCTCGTCACCGGCCTCGGACCGGTCGCCGGCCAGGCGCTCGCCGCCCACGAGGACGTCGACCTGGTCTCGTTCACCGGTTCCACCGCCGTGGGCCGGCGGATCGGCGCCACCGCCGGGGCCGCCGTCAAGCGGGTCGCCCTGGAGCTGGGCGGCAAGTCCGCCAACGTGATCCTGCCCGGCGCGGACCTGGCCAGGGCGGTCAACGTCGGCATCGCCAACGTGATGACCAACTCCGGCCAGACGTGCAGCGCCTGGACCCGGATGCTGGTGGACGCCGAGCGGTACGAGGAGGCCGTGGAGCTCGCGGCGAACGCCGTCACCAAGTACGCGGTCGGCGAGCGGGTCGGTCCGCTCGTCAACGCCAGGCAGCGGGCCCGGGTGCGCGGTTACATCACCAAGGGGGTCGAGGAGGGCGCCCGGCTGGTCGCGGGCGGCCCGGACGCGCCCCTGGAGACCGGCTACTACGTCAGCCCGACCGTCTTCGCCGACGTCACCCCGGACATGACGATCGCCCGCGAGGAGATCTTCGGCCCGGTGATCTCGATCCTGCGGTACGAGAACGTGGACGACGCCCTCCGTATCGCCAACGACACCGTGTACGGGCTCGCCGGCGCCGTGTGGGCCGCCGACGACGAGGAGGCGGTGGCGTTCGCCCGCCGGATGGACACCGGACAGGTCGACATCAACGGCGGACGGTTCAACCCGCTGGCCCCGTTCGGCGGTTACAAGCAGTCGGGGGTGGGACGCGAGCTGGGGCCGCACGGTCTGGCGGAGTACCTCCAGACCAAGTCGCTCCAGTTCTGATCCCCGTAACCCATTCCGCACAAGGAGCCTGCTCGTGGTCCGCGCCGCCGTACTGCCCGCCGTCGGAGCTCCGCTGGAGATCACCGACATCGTCCTGCCGGAGCCCGGCCCCGGCCAGGTGCGCGTCTCCCTCGCCGCCGCCGGCGTCTGTCACTCCGACCTGTCCCTGTCCAACGGCACCATGCGGGTCCCGGTCCCCGCCGTCCTCGGCCACGAGGGCGCCGGTACGGTCCTGGCGGTCGGCGATGGCGTCACGCATGTGGCCCCCGGCGACGGCGTGGTCCTCAACTGGGCCCCCTCCTGCGGGGCCTGCTTCCACTGCGGGATCGGCGAGGTCTGGCTCTGCGCCGACGCCCTGAAGGGGACCGCCAACCTCCACGCCCGTACGGCCGACGGCACCGACCTCCACCCCGGCCTGAACGTCGCGGCCTTCGCGGAGGAGACCGTCGTCGCCGCGAACTGCGTCCTCCGCGCCCCCGACGGCATCCCGCTCACCGACGCCGCCCTCCTCGGCTGCGCGGTCCTGACCGGCTACGGGGCGGTCCACCACAGCGCCCGGGTCCGCGAGGGCGAGAGCGTCGTCGTCCTGGGGATCGGCGGCGTCGGCCTCGCCGTGCTCCAGGCCGCCCGGATCGCGGGCGCCTCCCGGATCATCGCGGTCGACGTCTCCCCGGCCAAGGAGAAGCTGGCCCGGCAGGCGGGAGCCACCGACTACGTCATCGCCTCCGCCACCACCCCGCGCGAGATCCGGGGACTGACCGGCGGCCGGGGCACGGACGTCGCCGTCGAGTGCGTCGGCCGGCCCGCGTCCATCCGGGCCGCCTGGGAGTCCACCCGGCGAGGCGGGCGCACCACGGTCGTCGGGATCGGCGGCAAGGACCAGGAGGTCACCTTCAACGCCCTGGAGATCTTCCACTGGGGCAGGTCCCTGACGGGCTGCGTCTACGGCAACAGCGACCCGGCCCGCGATCTGCCCGTCCTCGCCGGCCACATCCGCGCCGGCCGCTTCGACCTGTCGATGATGGTCACCGAGCACATCGCCCTCGGCGGCATCCCCGCCGCCTTCGACAACATGATCGCGGGCAAGGGGGGCCGCGCCCTGGTCGTCTTCCCGTGATCCGCCGGAACTCCGTGACCCGCTGGAAGTCCGTGGCCCGGCACGTCGACGTCACCGGGCTCCAGCGGCCGGGCGTCCATCCCGCCCTCCCCGAACAGCCGGGAGGCCCCGCTACGTCCGTTCCGCTCGGCGCTCCTCGTCATGACGGGGCCCCTCCACCGGCCGGGCCGGCTCTCCGTGTGCGCCCCCGGCCTGCTGACGGCTCCGGGAGACCGCCACCCCGACCAGGCAGAGCAGCCCGCCGAGGACCCCGAGCAGCGTCGGCACCTCGTCCAGCAGCAGCCACGCCATGAGCACCACCAGCGCCGGGACGGCGTACGTGGTGGCGCCCATCCGGCCCGCGGTGGTCCGGGCCAGGGCATAGCCCCAGGTGGTGAAGGCCAGCGCGGTCGGGAAGACGCCCAGATAGATCATGTTCAGCGTGGCGGACATGGGGGCGTCGGACGCCTCGGAGACCAGCACCCCGGTGAACGGCAGACAGGCGACGGCGCCGATCACGCAGCCGAAGGTGTTGATCTGCAGCGAGGAGCCGTGCGCGAGCGCCGGCTTCTGGCTGACCACGCCCAGCGCGTAGACCACCGCGGCCAGCAGGCAGAGTGCCACGCCCAGTACGGAGGAGCTGCCGTGCCCGGACATCGCCAGGCCGACGACGACAGCGCCCGAGAACGAGATGCCCATTCCCAGCAGCAGGCGGCGCGGCAGTCCCTCGCCGAGCATGCGGGAGCCCATCAGGGCCATCAGGATGGGGCCGATGTTCACCAGCATCGCCGCCGTCCCGGCGTCGACCTCCTGCTCGCCCCAGTTGAGCGCCACCATGTACAGCCCGAACCACAGCACGCCGGACGTGATGATTCCGCGCCAGGCGCCGCGCCCGGGCAGCCCCTCCCGCCGTACGAGGAGGATCGCCCCGAGTACCAGCGCGCCCGTCACCAGCCGCCCGAGGGCGAGAGCGCCGGGGGAGTAGGACTCGCCCGCACTCCGGATGGACACGAAGGCGGAGGCCCACAGCACGACGGTGGTGCAGGCGGCGGCGGTGGCGCGCCAGCGGTGGGCCGGCGGGGAGACCGGCAGGGGTGTCGAGGTCGTCGTCATGGCCACGACCGTAGAGCCGGAACGCTGCGGCCCCCACCGAATTGTCGAGGACCGTCAATCGACGGCCGGGCCGGCCCACCCCGGCCCCGTCCCGTGTTCGGGGAGGGCCCCGGGGCGCTGCCTTTCCGCGGTACCGGTTCCGTTCTCAAACGCCGGACGGGCCGGAGGGGCGCTCGTCCGTGGGCCGCGCGTACTGCTCGTACTGGATCGCCAGCCCGTCCAGCAGGGCCCGCAGCCCGGTCCCGAAGGCCCCTTCGTCGACCTGGCGGCGGTGGTCGGCGAGCAGGTGGGCCTGGCCGAGGTGCGGATAGTCGGCGGGGTCGTAGGCGGTCTCGTCGTCGACGAAGCCCCCGGCGAAGGAGCCCAGCGCCGAGCCGGTGATGAAGTAGCGCATGAGCGCCCCGATCCGGGTCGCCTGCGCGGGCGGCCACCCCGCCCCCACCATCGCCCCGAACACCGCGTCGGCGACCCGCAGCCCCGCCGGGCGCCGCCCGGGGCCCCGGGCGAGGACCGGGACGATGTGCGGGTGCGCGGCGAGGGCGGCCCGGTAGGAGAGCGCCCAGTCGTGCAGGGCCTCGCGCCAGTCGCGCGGGTCCGACTCCTCGAACATCGACAGATCGACCTGTACGGAGACCGCGTCGGCGACGGCGTCGAGGATCTCCTCCTTGTTGCGGAAGTGGTTGTAGAGCGAAGGGCCGCTGACGCCCAGGACCGCCGCCAGCCGACGCGTGGAGACGGCGTCCAGCCCTTCGGAGTCCACGAGCGCGCTCGCCGCCCCGACGATGCGGTCTCTGCTCAGGAGGGGCTTGCGCGGTCGGGCCATGCGGCTCATAGTAGGGCCTGCGAACCAAAAACTAGCAGTGCTAATCAAAGCGCCCGGAGCGGCGCTCGTCAGAGGCAGTGGGTGGGCATGATGGACCTGACGCTCAGCGAGGAGCAGGAAGCCGTCCGGAAGCTGGCCGAGGACTTCGTCGCCCGCGAGGTCGCCCCCCATGTCGTCGCGTGGGACCGCGCCGAGAATGTCGACAGGTCGATCGTGAAGAAGCTCGGAGGCCTCGGCTTCCTCGGTCTGACCGTCCCCGAGGAGTACGGCGGATCCGGCGGTGACCACCTGTCCTACTGCCTGGTCACCGAGGAGTTGGGGCGCGGCGACTCCTCGGTGCGCGGCATCGTCTCCGTATCGCTCGGGCTGGTCGCCAAGACCGTCGCGTCCTGGGGCGACGAGGAGCAGAAGCGGGCCTGGCTGCCGCGGCTCACCTCCGGCGAGGCGATCGGCTGCTTCGGCCTCACCGAGCCCGGCACCGGCTCGGACGCCGGGAACCTCGCCACCCGGGCCGTGCTCGACGGCGGTGACTACGTCGTCAACGGCGCCAAGACGTTCATCACCAACGGGACCTGGGCCGATGTCGTGCTGCTCTTCGCGCGGACGAACGACGCCCCCGGCCACCGGGGTGTCTCCGCCTTCCTCGTCCCCACCGACACCCCCGGCCTCACCCGCCGCACCATCCACGGCAAGCTCGGCCTGCGCGGCCAGGCCACCGCCGAACTGGTCCTCCAGGACGTCCGGATACCGGCCGCTTGCCTCCTCGGGCCCGAGGGCAAGGGCTTCTCCATCGCCATGTCGGCTTTGGCCAAGGGGCGGATGTCCGTCGCGGCGGGCTGCGTGGGCATCGCGCAGGCCGCTCTGGACGCGGCCGTGCGCTACGCCGGCGAGCGCGAACAGTTCGGCAAGGCCATCGCCCGCCATCAGCTCGTCCAGGAGCTGCTCAGCGACATCGCCGTGGACGTGGACGCGGCCCGGCTGCTGACCTGGCGGGTCGCCGACCTGATCGACCGGGGGCAGGAGTTCGCCACCGCCGCGTCCAAGGCCAAGCTGTACGCGTCCGAGGCCGCCGTCCGCTGCGCCAACAACGCCCTCCAGGTCTTCGGCGGCTACGGCTACATCGACGAGTACCCGGTCGGCAAGCTGCTGCGGGACGCCCGTGTGATGACGCTCTACGAGGGCACCAGCCAGATCCAGAAGCTGATCATCGGGCGCGCGCTGACCGGCGTCTCCGCCTTCTGACCGGCTCGCGGCTTCGTACGGGTGTCTGAGTACGAGCCTGAGTACGGGCGCGGATGTGGCGTGCGCCACGTCAGCGGATGCTGAGCCCATGAGTGACACGACATCGGTCAAGCAGCAGAGCACCGCCGCCTTCTACATGCAGGCCGTGGCCTCCTTCATGGTGGCGATCGGCGCGGTCGCCTTCGGCATCTTCTTCCTCGACGCCGACGCCTGGGTGCGCGGCTTCCTCGCCATCGGTGTGCTCTACCTCGTCACGTCCTGCTTCACGCTCGCCAAGGTGATCAGGGACCGCCAGGAGGCCGGGCAGATCGTCAGCCGGGTGGACCAGGCCCGGCTGGAGAAGATCCTCGCCGAGCACGACCCCTTCCAGAAGCTCTGACCGCCGGGATCGGCGGGGTGGCCGCTAAGCGCTTGCTCAGGTTCGGGGTATGGTGTTCGTCCTGCTGACGGAGAGGGGCCCTGGGCGATGTGTGCGGCGGAGGAGACGAGCGGCGAGGACGCGCCGTGGGGCGAGGTCACTCCCGAGGCGGCCAGGCGGCTCCTCGTCGCCGCCGTGGACGCCTTCGCCGAGCGCGGGTATCACGCGACCACCACCCGCGACATCGCCGGCCGGGCCGGGATGAGCCCGGCCGCGCTCTACATCCACTACAAGACCAAGGAAGAGCTGCTCCACCGGATCAGCAAGCTCGGTCATGAGCGGGCGCTGAACGTGCTCACGGCCGAGGCCGACCGCGACGGCACGGCCGGCGAACGCCTCGCGGGAGCCGTCCGGTCCTTCGTCCGCTGGCACGCGGAGCGCCACACCACCGCCCGGGTCGTGCAGTACGAGCTCGACGCGCTCGGCGAGGAGCACCGCACCGAGATCGTCGCGCTGCGGCGCAGGAGCGACGCGGTGGTGCGCCGGATCATCGGCGAAGGGGTGCGGGACGGCGAGTTCGACGTCCCCGACGTCCCCGGCACCGCCCTCGCGGTGCTCTCCCTCTGCATCGACGTGGCCCGCTGGTTCAACGCCCGGGGCACCCGCACCCCCGACGAGGTCGGCGAACTGTACGCCGGCCTCGTCCTGCGGATGGTCGGAGCCGGGCGGGCCCGGAAGTAGCCGGCGGCTCCGGAAGCGGCCGACGGTTTCCGGGGTGTCAGAAGTAGTAGCGGGACACCGACTCGGCGACGCAGGCCGGCTTCCCGCTGCCCTCGCGCTCGACCGTGACGACCGCCGTGACCTGTACGCCGCCGCCGGTCTCCTCGACGTCGCGCAGTACCGCCGTCGCCCGCAGCCGTGAGCCGACCGGGACGGTCGAGGGGAAACGGACCTTGTTGGTCCCGTAGTTGATGCCCATCTTCATGCCCTCGACCCGCATCACCTGCGGCACCAGCGCGGGCAGCAGGGAGAGCGTCAGATAGCCGTGCGCGATGGTCGTGCCGAACGGCCCGTCCTTCGCCCGCTCCGGGTCCACGTGGATCCACTGGTGGTCGCCGGTCGCGTCGGCGAACCGGTCGACCCTCTCCTGGTCGATCTCCAGCCAGTCGCTGTGTCCCAGCTGCTCGCCCACTCCGTCGCGCAGCTCCTGCGCGGACGTGAAGATCCTCGGCTCTGCCATGTTCCCGGTTCCTGCCTTCCGGCTCGGCGCACCATCAGGCGCGATGTCTAAGCGCTTGCTCAGCATCGTTGTGCGGCGCGTTCCTGTCAACGACATGGCAGTAGATTCGAGGGGTGCCCCAGATTCCACAGACACTCCACGAACTCTCGGTCGGCCAGCTCTCGGCGCGCAGCGGCGCGGCCGTCTCGGCCCTGCACTTCTACGAGGCCAAAGGCCTGATCAGCAGCAGCCGCACCAGCGGCAACCAGCGCCGCTACTCGCGGGACGCGCTGCGCCGGGTCGCCTTCGTCCGGGCGGCCCAGCGCGTCGGTATTCCCCTGGTCACGATCCGGGAGGCGCTCGCCGAACTGCCCGAGGAGCGCACGCCGACCCGCGAGGACTGGGCCCGCCTCTCCGAGGTCTGGCGCCAGGAACTGGACGATCGCATCGGGCAGTTGCACCGCCTGCGCGACCATCTGACCGACTGCATCGGATGCGGCTGTCTCTCACTGGAGACCTGTGTGCTGTCCAACCCCGACGACGTCGTCGGTGAGCGGATCACCGGTTCCCGCCTGATGCCCGAGGGCCGGCAGCCACCCAGGCGTAAATAGTTCAGGGGCGCGGGCGCGAGGCCTCACGCCGCTGTTGTGGCCGGCCTCCGGTGCCGTGGCAGCCGCGCCCTGGCCAGGGTGCGGTCGGTCAGGGCGGGCTGCGGCACCGCGATCCCGCAGGCCGTGCACACCGGGCCCGCCCAAGGCGCCTCGCCCCGCTCCTGCCGCCACTCGATGCCGGTGTCCGCGCAGACCGGGCAGGCGGAGCCGGGGTCGGCGCCCAGAGCCGCGATCAGGCGGCGCAGGACCTCGGCGAGCGGCTCGGTGGGATGGATGTCCGGGTCGGAGCAGCGGGCCACCCCGTGCCCGCCCCAGGTGCGGCGGTGCCAGTCGTCGAACGCCCCGGGTCGCCGCAGCCCCGCGTGCTTCTCGCGCCGCCGCCGCTCGGCGAACCCCGCCTCGTACGCGAGCCACACCGCCCGCGCCTCCTCCAGTTCGTCCAGCGCGCCCACCAGGCGCACCGGATCGGGCGCCCGGTCCTCGGGATCGATCCCGTGCCGGGCGCACAGATGGTCCCAGGTCGCCCGGTGCCCGTACGGGGCGAACCTCTCCAAACACTTGCGCAGCGAATACCGCCGCAGGGCCAGATCCCCCATCGGATCGCGGACCTGTCTCGCAAGACTCCGGAAACCGGCCATGACACCGCCACCTCCGTCGCTCGTCCTTGGACGTCAAGGAATGGACGTACGCCTGCCCGTTTCGGCTCCATCGAAAGATGGAATCCGTCCATTGGCCGAGACTCCCCATGTGGGAAGGGGTGCCTCGGGCGAGAGCGAAGCGGCGCGCGGACGGGGGGTGCGAGGGCGCACTTCTCGCGCGGGTGGCGAAATCCGATGGCGGTGTCACGGTCCCGTGCGGTTGGGTTCCCCCATGACAACAGCTCGTCCGCGCCTGGAAAAGGTGACCCCCGACAACGTGCTCGCCGCCTGTCGGCTGGAAGTCGCCCCAGAGCAGCGCGTGTTCGTCTCCCCGGTCGCCCAGTCCCTGGCCGAGGCCTATGTGTATCCCGACATCGCCTGGCCCCGGCTGATCTGTGACGGTGAGCGCGTCGTCGGTTTCGTGATGGCCTTCTTCGACGTGCCGTTCGACTTCGACGCCGGGGCGCCGGACGCCCCGCCCCGCTCCGGGCTCTGGCGGCTCGCCGTCGCCGCCGACGAGCAGGGCCGGGGCTATGGGCGGTTCGCCGTGGGGGCGGTGAACGAGGAGATCCGGCGGCGGGGCGGAACGGTCTCGACCGTGACCTGGAAGCCCGGCGAGGGCGGACCGGAGGAGTTCTACCTCCGGCTCGGCTACCGCAAGCGGGGCATCACCGAGGACGACGAGTGCCTCGGTGACCTGGACCTGACCGGCTGAACCGCCGTCCCGGGCCCGGCGGCCGGGCCCGGGACGCCCGCGCTACCCGCCGTACCGCAGATACCTCCGCCGCTTCGCCCGGAACGCCGACAGGTCCTGCTGCCATGCCCGTACCACGGTGTCGGTGTCCGCGCCCGCGTCGATCATCGTGCGGACCCGGGTGTTCCCGGTGAGCTTGTCGATCCAGTTGTCCGGCCGCCAGGCGAAGCCGCTCCAGCTCTGCTTCGCCGTCACCAGCAGGGCGATCCCGGTGCGGACCGGGTCGAAGACCTCCCGGTCCTGTACGTGCACCTGCACCCCGCCCACCGTCTTCCCCGCGAACTTGGAGAAGGTCGGCGCGAAGTACGCCTCGCGGAAGGCCACCCCCGGCAGCTCCAGGGCGTTCGCGGCGGCCGCCCAGCGGTGGTCGACGCCCTCCGCGCCCAGCAGCTCGAAGGGGCGCGTGGTGCCGCGGCCCTCGGAGAGGTTCGTGCCCTCGAAGAGACAGGTGCCGGAGTAGACGAGCGCCGTCTCGGGCGTCGGCATGTTCGGGCTCGGCGGCACCCACGGCAGCCCGGTCTCGTCGAAGAAGTCCGAGCGCCGCCACCCCGACATCGTCACCACGTCCAGCCGCGCCGGATTCTCGAGCAGGAACTCCGCGTTGAAGAACAACGCCAGCTCCGCCACCGTCATCCCGTGCGCCTGGGCGATCTCCCGGCGGCCGACGAACGTGCCGAACGCCGGGTCCAGCACCGGGCCCAGCGCAGCCCGTCCGGTCACCGGGTTCGGCCGGTCCAGCACGACGAGGCGCTTGCCCGCGAGCGCCGCCGCCTCCATGCAGTCGTACAGCGTCCAGATGTACGTGTAGAAGCGCGCGCCCGCGTCCTGGATGTCGAAGAGGACCGTGTCCACGCCCGAGGCGGTGAAGACGTCCGCGAGCGGCTGCCCGCTCTTGAGGTACGTGTCGTACACCGGCAGCCCGGTCGCCGGGTCGTCGTAGCGGCCCTCGGAGCCGCCCGCCTGCGCGGTGCCCCGGAACCCGTGCTCGGGGCCGAAGACGGCGGTCAGGTCCACCCGCGCGTCCGGGTGCATCACGTCGACGATGTGCCGGACGTCCGCCGTGACGCCGGTCGGGTTGGTGACGATCCCGACCTTCTGGCCCCGCAGCAGCCGGTAGCCGTCGGCCGCCAGCCGGTCGAAACCGGTGAGCACCCGGCGGCGCCCGGGCCCGGGGCCGCGAACGGGAGCGGCGGTCGCCGCGGCGGGACCGGTGCCGGCCACTGTCGCCGCGAGCGCGCCCACGGCGCCTCCCGCGGCCAGCACACCACGTCGGGACAGGCTCATTCCGCTACCTCCATGATCGCGCCGACTGTCATGGCCACGCAGGCTAGCGCGGGCCGGGGCCGCGCGGAACGACCTGGACCGCGCCGGATTCCCCGAGCCGGGCGCCTCGCTCCTCCCGGCCTCCCCCTGCCTCCTCGCGGCCTTTCCGGGTGCTCGCTCCCGGCCCCGGCCGGTCCGTTCCCGCCCCTTCCCGGAGCACATACCGACCGGTTAGTCTGCCGGTGCAGCCGGATGGGAAGGGCGGGATGACGATGTGTACGGTGCAGGGCGCCGGAGTAGTGGTCACAGGGGCCGGAGGCGGCATCGGCGCCGCTCTGGCCCGCAGGTTCGCCGCCGGGGGCGCGCGGGTCGTCGTCAACGACCTCGACCTCGCGCGGATCGAGCCGCTCGCGAAGGAGATCGGCGGCTTCGCCGTCGCCGGGGACGCCTCGGGCGCGGTCGACGCCGCCCGGGAGGCGCTGGACGGCACGGTGGACGTCTACTGCGCCAACGCGGGCCTGGCCTCGCCCGGCGACGTGTTCGCCGACGAGGAGGTCTGGGCGGCCGCCTGGGACGTCAACGTGATGGCCCATGTCCGCGCGGCCAGGGCCCTCCTGCCCCACTGGCTGGAGCGCGGCAGCGGCCGGTTCGTCACCACCGCCTCCGCCGCCGGGCTGCTCACGATGATCGGCGCGGCCCCGTACAGCGTCACCAAGCACGGTGCGGTCGCCTTCGCCGAGTGGCTCTCGCTCACCTACCGCCATCGCGGGGTCAAGGTCCACGCGATCTGCCCGCAGGGCGTGCGCACCGACATGCTCACCGCCGCCGGTTCGGCCGGCGAGCTGGTCCTCGCTCCCGGCGCCATCGAGCCGGACGCGGTCGCCGCCGCGCTGTTCGAGGCGATGGACGCCGACCGCTTCCTGGTCCTGCCGCACCCCGAGGTGGCCGGCTACTACCATGCCCGCGCCGCCGATCCCGACCGGTGGATGGGCAGTATGAACCGCCTCCAGCAGAAGTGGGAGGCGAGCGGCGCGTGAACGACCCGACCCCCGCCCCCGCCACCCCGGCCCCCGGCGGCTCGATCTACGCGGCCCAGCCGTGGCTCGCCCTGCTCAGCGACGCCCAGCGCGCCCCCGTCACCCCGCCCGCGTCCGTGCTGCACGCCTTCCGCGCCGCGGTCGGGCGCGCACCCGAGCACCCGGCCCTGGCCTACTTCGACGGCCGCCTGAGCTACCGGGAGACCGACGAGCTGTCCGACTCGGTGGCCGGACACCTCGCCGCCCGCGGGCTGCGCCGCGGGGACCGGGTCGCGATCATGCTCCAGAACAGCCCGCACTTCGTCCTCGCGCTGCTCGGCGCCTGGAAGGCGGGCGCGACCGTCGTCCCCCTCAACCCGATGTACAAGTCCGGCGAGGTCGGCCACGTCCTCGCGGACGCCGGGGTCACCGCGCTGATCTGCTCGGACCGGGCGTGGGAGGGGTATCTGCGGGAGACCGCGGCGGCGGCCCCGCACCTCACCGTCGTGCTCACCGCCTGCGAGCTGGACCTCCAGACCGTGAACGACCCCCGCGTCCTCGGTTTCGAACGGCTCCCGGCCCCCGGCCCGGACGGCCTCGCGAACGATCTGCTCACCGCTGCCCGCGCCGGGAACCCGCTCCCGGCCGGCCGGGAGCTCACCGCCGCCGACACTGCGCTGATCAGCTACACCTCCGGGACGAGCGGCACCCCCAAGGGTGCGAAGAACTCCCACGGCAACATCATGGTCAACGCCGAACGCCAGCGCACCGGCCACCCGATCGCCGAGGGCTCCGCCTACTTCGCGCTCGCCCCGCTCTTCCACATCACCGGCATGGTGTGCCAGCTCGCCGCCTGCGTCGCCAACGTGGGCACCCTCGTCCTGGCCTACCGCTTCGAGGCGGGCGTCGTCCTGGAGGCCTTCGCCGCCCACCGCCCCGCCTACACCGTCGGCCCCTCCACCGCCTTCATGGCGCTGGCCGCGCATCCGGACGCCACCCCGGACCACTTCGCCTCGTTCCGGGTGATCTCCTCCGGCGGCGCGCCACTGCCGCCCGCGCTCGTGCGGAAGTTCCGGGCGGGCTTCGGCCCGTACCTCCGCAACGGCTACGGACTCACCGAGTGCACGGCCCCCTGCGCCTCGGTCCCTCCGGAGCACGAAGCCCCGGTGGACCCGGTCTCGGGCACCCTTTCCGTCGGCGTACCGGGCCCCGACACCTTCGTACGGATCCTCGACGACTCGGGCCGGGAGGTCCCCTTCGGGGAGCAGGGCGAGATCGCGGTGCGCGGCCCCCAGGTCGTCTCCGGCTACTGGAACCTCCCCGAGGCCACGGCCGCCGCCTTCCCGGACGGTGAGCTGCGCACCGGCGACATCGGCTTCATGGACGCGGCGGGCTGGCTGTACGTCGTCGACCGCAAGAAGGACATGATCAACGCCTCCGGGTTCAAGGTGTGGCCGCGCGAGGTGGAGGATGTCCTCCACACCCACCCGGCGGTGCGCGAGGCGGCCGTCGTGGGCGTGCCCGACGCGTACCGGGGGGAGACGGTCCGGGCGTACGTGAGCCTGCGGCCGGGGGCCACGGTGGAGCCCGGTGAGCTGAGCGCTCACTGCGAGGAACGGCTCGCCGCGTACAAGTATCCGCGCGAGGTGGAGATCCTGGCCGAGCTGCCGAAGACGGCGAGTGGGAAGATCCTCAGGCGGGAACTGCGTTCCCCCCGTTAGAACGACGTCGAAACAGCGCACGCACGGTACGAAAGGAAGGTGGCGGCTCATGGCCAAGGCGACGGACCAGAACGGCACTCCCGTCCCTCAGAGGCTGCTTGCCGCCGCCACCCGGCTTTTCGCCGAGCGTGGATACGATCGCACCTCCGTCCAGGAGATCGTCGAGGCGGCGGGCGTCACCAAGGGGGCGCTCTACCACTACTTCGGCTCCAAGGAGGACCTGCTCCAGGAGGTCTACGCCCGGGTGCTCCGGCTCCAGCAGGAGCGACTGGACGCCTTCGCGGACGCCGAGGCGCCCATCGAGCGGCGACTGCGCGACGCGGCGGCCGACGTGGTCGTCACGACCATCGACAACCTGGACGACGCGTCGATCTTCTTCCGCTCCATGCACCACCTGAGCCCCGAGAAGAACAAGCAGGTGCGCGTCGAGCGCCGCCGGTACCACGAGCGCTTCCGGGCCCTGATCGAGGAGGGCCAGCGCAGCGGCGTGTTCTCCTCGGCCACCCCCGCCGACCTGGTCGTCGACTACCACTTCGGCTCGGTCCACCACCTCTCCACCTGGTACCGCCCGGACGGCCCGCTCAGCCGCCAGGAGGTCGCCGACCACCTCGCGGACCTGCTGCTACGGGCCCTGCGCCCGTAGAGGGGGACGGGGCCGGCCTGCGGATCGCGCTATCCACTGGCCCGCTCCGCCGGTCGGGGTGAGTCTGGGTAGATGACGTATGTCCTGCCCCACGGTGAGGCGCCGGAGCCCACGGGCGAACCACTGTTCGTTAATAGAACGGCCATGTCCGGTTTCCGCTCTTGACGGAGCACTGTCATTTCCTTGAGCATCGGTCACGCATTGCGCACCTCTGGGCCGCTTGTCGGGGCCCACGCTCCAGGACCCGGCCGGATCACCACGCGGCCGGGGACCCCCCGCACGTTCCGTCAGTCCCCAACGGAATCCGGAGCCAGTGAATGAGACCGAACCGTTTCACCCTGCGCAGATCCCCGACGGCCGTCGTCGCCGTCGCCCTCGCCGCCGTCCTCGGAGCCGGAGCACCGGCGGCCCAGGCCGCCGACGCGTCCGCGCCGCCGACCGCCGCCGCCGCGGCGCCCGACATCCCCCTGGCAGGCGTCAAGGCCCACCTCACGCAGCTCTCGACGATCGCCGCGAACAACGGCGGCAACCGCGCCCACGGCCGCCCCGGCTACAAGGCGTCCGTCGACTACGTGAAGGCCAAGCTCGACGCGGCCGGATACACCACCACGCTCCAGCAGTTCACCTCCAACGGAGCCACCGGCTACAACCTGATAGCCGACTGGCCCGGCGGTGACCCGAACCAGGTCCTGATGGCCGGGGCCCACCTCGACTCGGTCTCCTCCGGCGCCGGGATCAACGACAACGGCTCCGGCTCGGCCGGCGTCCTGGAGACCGCCCTCGCCGTCTCCCGCGCCCAGTACCAGCCCGACAAGCACCTGCGGTTCGCCTGGTGGGGCGCCGAGGAGCTGGGCCTGATCGGCTCCAAGTACTACGTCAACAACCTGCCGTCCGCCGAGCGTTCCAAGCTCTCCGGCTATCTCAACTTCGACATGATCGGCTCGCCCAACCCCGGCTACTTCGTCTACGACGACGACCCGGTCATCGAGAAGACCTTCAAGGACTACTTCGCCGGCCTGAACGTCCCCACCGAGATCGAGACCGAGGGCGACGGCCGCTCCGACCACGCCCCGTTCAAGAACGTCGGCGTCCCCGTCGGCGGACTCTTCACCGGCGCCGGCTACACCAAGTCCGCCGCCCAGGCGCAGAAGTGGGGCGGGACCGCGGGGCAGGCCTTCGACCGCTGCTACCACTCGTCCTGCGACACCACGAGCAACATCAACGACACCGCCCTGGACCGCAACAGCGACGCCGCCGCCCACGCCATCTGGACCCTGTCCTCCGGCACCGGCGAACCGCCCGCCGGGGACGTGTTCAGCAACACCGCCGATGTCGCCATCCCGGACGGGGGAGCGGCTGTGACCTCGCCGGTCACGGTCACCGGACGGACGGGCAACGCCCCGGCCGCCCTCCAGGTCGGCGTCGACATCAAGCACACCTGGCGCGGCGACCTGGTCGTCGACCTGGTGGCCCCGGACGGCACCGCGTACCGGCTGAAGAACTCCAGCAGCGGCGACTCGGCCGACAACGTCATCACGACGTACACGGTCAACGCCTCCGCCGAGGTCGCCAACGGCTCCTGGAAGCTCCGCGTCCAGGACGTCGCCCGTCAGGACACCGGCTACATCGACAGCTGGAAGCTCACCTTCTGAGCCCGCCGTATACGTACGGCAGCGGCCCCCTCCCGAAGAGCACCTCGGGAGGGGGCCGCACCGCTGTCCGTCACACGTACCGCTTGATCTCCCGCCGGGCCAGCGACCGCTGGTGCACCTCGTCAGGACCGTCCGCCAGCCGCAGCGTCCGCGCCGAGGCCCACAGCTCCGCCAGCGGGAAGTCCTGGCTCACCCCGCCCGCGCCGTACAGCTGCACCGCCGAGTCGAGGATGTCCACCACCGCGCGCGGGGTGGCGATCTTGATGGCCTGGATCTCGGTGTGCGCGCCCTTGTTGCCCACGGTGTCCATCAGCCAGGCCGTCTTGAGCACCAGCAGCCGCAGCTGCTCCACCGTGACCCGGGCGTCCGCGATCCAGTTCCGCACGACGCCCTGCTGGGCGAGCGGCTTGCCGAACGCCGTACGCGCCACCGCCCGCCGACACATCAGCTCGATGGCCCGCTCCGCCATCCCGATCAGCCGCATGCAGTGGTGGATCCGCCCCGGGCCCAGCCGCGCCTGCGCGATGGCGAAGCCGCCTCCCTCCTCGCCGATCAGGTTCGCCGCGGGCACCCGTACGTCGTGGAAGGCCACCTCGGCGTGACCGCCGTGCGCGTGGTCCTCGTACCCGTACACCCGCATCGCGCGCCGCACTTCGAGACCCGGGGTGTCGCGCGGCACCAGGATCATCGACTGCTGGCGGCGGATGTCCGCCCCGTCCGGGTCGGTCTTGCCCATCACGATGAAGACCGCGCAGTCCGGGTTCATCGCCCCGGAGATGTACCACTTACGCCCGTTGATGACGTAGTCACCGCCCTCCCGGACGATCCGCGTCTCGATGTTCGTCGCGTCCGAGGAGGCCACGTCCGGCTCCGTCATCGCGAACGCGGAGCGGATCTCCCCGGCGAGCAGCGGCTCCAGCCACTGCTTCTTCTGCTCGTCGGTGGCGAACTGGAGGAGCACCTCCATGTTCCCGGTGTCCGGGGCCGCGCAGTTCAACGCGGTGGGCGCGAGATGCGGGGAGCGGCCGGTGATCTCGGCGAGCGGGGCGTACTGGAGATTCGTCAGCCCGGCCCCGTACTCCGCGTCGGGCAGGAAGAGGTTCCACAGCCCCCGCCGCCGCGCCTCGGCCTTCAGCTCGCCCACCACCGCCGGGGTGTCCCACGGTGATGCGAGCCGCGCCCGCTGCTCCTCGGCGACCTCCTCGGCGGGATACACGTGCTCGTCCATGAACGCGAGCAGCCTGCTCCGCAGCTCCTCGGTACGGGCGTCGAATGCGAAGTCCATGGGGGTTCAGCCTTCCTGGAGGGTGGTGAGGCCGTGCTCGATGAAGACGGGGACCAGATCGCCGATCTGATCGAAGCCCGCGCCGACGGTCTGGCCGAGGGTGTAGCGGTAGTGGATGCCCTCCAGGATCACGGCGAGCTTGAACCACGCGAACGCGGTGTACCAGGAGATGGCGGAGGCGTCCCGGCCCGAGCGGGACGCGTAGCGCTCGATCAGCTCGGCGGGGGACGGATGTCCGGCCGCGCCGCTGGTGGTGGAGACGGGCGACCGGGGCAGGGCGAGGTCGGAGCTGTACATCACCAGCAGCCCGAGGTCGGTCAGCGGATCGCCGAGCGTGGACATCTCCCAGTCGAGGACGGCCTTGATCCGGTCGTCGGAGCCGAGCAGCACGTTGTCCAGGCGGTAGTCGCCATGGACGACGGTGGGCGCGGGGGAGGAGGGCAGCCCGCGGCCGAGGGAGGCGTGCAGCTCGTCGATGCCCGCCAGGTCACGGTTGCGCGAGGCGTCCAGCTGCTTGCCCCAGCGCCGCAACTGCCGGTCCAGGAAGCCGTCGGGACGCCCGAAGTCGCCGAGCCCGACCGCCCCCGGGTCCACGGCGTGCAGGTCGACCAGGGTGTCGACGAGCCCGAGGACCGCCGCCCGGGTGCGCTCGGGGCCCAGCGGAGCGAGCTGCTCGGCGGTGCGGTACGGGGTGCCCTCGACGTACTCCATCACGTAGAACGGGGAACCGATCACGCTGTCGTCCTCGCAGAGCAGCAGCGGCTCGGGCACCGGGACGGCGGTGGGGTACAGGCCGCTGATCACCCGGTGCTCGCGTGTCATGTCGTGCGCGGTGGCCAGCACATGGCCGAGCGGAGGCCTGCGCACCACCCACTGCCCCGTCCCGTCGCCGACGACGTAGGTCAGGTTCGAGCGACCGCCCTCGATCAGCCGCGCTTCGAGGGGTCCGCTCACCAGCCCCGGCCGCTCGCGGTCGAGATGGCCGCGCAGCAGCTCCGGGTCGAGACCTGGTGGGGGGACTGGGCTCATGGTGCGTACCTCCGGGCGGCGACGGAACAAGACGGAACGAGGCGACTGGACGTCCGGGAACCATGATGCCGACCAGTCGGTATGTCGTCCAGTGCCCTCCCGCGATCCGACGGTGCGGAGCCCTGTGACCGTGCGCACTGTCCGGGGTCGTGGCGGACGGCGTCGGCCGGTGCCCGGGGCTCCTGCCGCCGGCGCGGGCCTACGGGGTGCGCTGTCGGAGGGGTCAGGTCGCGGGGTTCTCCAGCAGGGTGACCCGGTTGCCGTCCGGGTCTTCCAGGGCGGCGGACCGGGTGCGCGTACCGCCGGCCTGCACCGGCCCCGCGGTCAGACCGCGTTCCTTGGCCGGAGTCCGCCGAGCGGCTCGCCTCCGTACGGAGCGATGCCCGTCGACGCTCGGCCCTCGCCTTCGTCGCACCTGTGGTCGCGGCCGTCTTCTTCGTGCCGTCCGCCGTCCATCTGGCGTGGCAACTGACGACGAGCGTGCTCCCGCCCTCCCGGTTCGACGAGTTGACCACCGGCCGGCCGCGCACCGAACTCGCCCCTCTGCTGCCGGCCCGCGCCTATCCCTACCCGTCCGACCACGCCCGTTCCGCACCCCGGTCGCCGGGCGCCCGTTGCGAGTTCTGCCGTTCCGGCCGCGACCTGTTGGACGAGGTCGACCTCTACCGGCTCTGCTGGTCCGGCGACACGCTGCTGACGAAGGACACCGTGCCCGCCGGCCGCCCCTGAAGCCCGCGACCTCACCGGCGGCGCAGGCGAGGGCCTGGCGGGAAAACGCATCCCTGAATAGAGTTCACGTATGAATACGGCTCTGGTGATCGAAGACATCCGGCTCACCCCGGCCCTCGTGGCCGATCCGCCCCTGCTGAACACGCAGGGCGTCCACCAGCCGTACACGCCGCGCCTGATCGTGGAGGTTGTCACCCGGGGTGGAGCGACCGGCGTGGGGGAGACGTACGGCGACGGCGCCTTCCTGGAGCCCGCGCGTTCCCTCGCCGAGGCGCTCCCCGGTGCCCACCGTGAGCGCGACGACGCGGCGGCGATGCGCGCCGCCGACCCGAAGTGGACGCCACCGGCGGTCCCGCGCTGGTGAGAGGGGGTGGACCCCGGCCGTACCCCCTGAGTTGCGGTAACCCCGACCTGCACGGAAGGTCGGGGGATGAAGGCGATCAGCTACAGCGCGTACGGTTCCGCCGACGTCATGGAGTACGGCGAGCGGCCCGACCCCAAGGTCGGCCCCGACACGGTCCTGGTGAAGGTACGGGCCGCCGCCGTCAACCCGGTCGACTGGAAGGCCCGCGAGGGCTACCTCCAGGGTGGCCTCGAAGCCGTCTTCCCGGTGATCCCCGGCTGGGACGTCTCCGGAGTCGTCGTGCAACCGGGCGTCGCGGTGGACGAGTTCGCGGTCGGCGACGAGGTCATCGGCTACGTACGCGAGGACTTCCTCTCGCGCGGCACGTTCGCCGAGTACGTCGCCGCCCCCGTGCGCACCCTCGCCCGCAAGCCCCTGAGCCTGAGCTTCGAGGAGGCCGCGGGCCTGCCACTGGCCGGGCTGACCGCCTACCAGGTGCTGCACCGCATCCTGAAGATCCGCGACGGCGACACCGTCCTGATCCACGCGGCGGCCGGCGGCGTCGGATCGATCGCCGTCCAGATCGCCCGGCACGCCGGCTGCCGGGTGATCGGCACCGCGAGCCCCCGCAACCACGAGCACCTCCGCAGCCTCGGCGCGGAGCCCGTGGAGTACGGCGAAGGCCTCGTCGAGCGGCTGCGCGAACTGGTCCCGGACGGCTTCGACGCCTCCTTCGACACGGTGGGCGGCGACGCGCTGCGCGCCTCCGCCGACACCCTCGCCCCGGGCGGCCGGCTCGCCTCCATCGCGGACGGCGAGGTCTTCTCCTACGGCGGCCGCTACGCCTTCGTGCGCCCCGACGCCGACGACCTGGCCCAAGTCGCGGAACTGGCCGAACGGGGCATCGTCACCGTCCATGTGGACCGGGTGTTCCCGCTGGAGCAGGCCGCTGACGCGTACCGGCTCAACCAGGAGGGGCGCACCCGCGGCAAGATCGTGGTGACGGTGGACTGGGACGGCTGAGGAGACCGGCCGGAACCGCCCGGCCGCCCCCGCTCAGGGGCAGCCGGGCCGCCCGTGTCCGGCCCGGCTCAAGCGGCGTCGCGCCCGCGTCCGGCCCGCTCTCAGAACGGCATCGCGTCCGCACCCGGCCCGGCTCTCAGAACAGCATCGCCGCGGCGAACACCGCCAGCGCCACCGTGCACAGCATCGCCGCCAGCGCTCCGCGTGGGGCGAGCGGCTCCGGCCGTGTCACCTCCATGCGCAGCATCCGACGGTGGGCCACCACCAGGAACCCCAGCCAGGCGGCCGCGCTCAGGGCCACCGCGATCAGCGCGGTCGGCGTCGCTCCGCCGAGCAGCGCCTGCCGCACCGCGAGCAGCGCGACGACCGTGGCGGACAGTGTCGTACGCCGCCAGGCCAGCCGTGTCCGCTCGGGCTGCAGCCCGGGATCCCGGTCCGCCGTCGCCGTCACACGCCCTCCCAGCCGAAGAGGACCACCACCACCATCGCCACGGCGACGACGGCGACCACCAGGCTCAACAGGGTCGGGAACCGGGACACCGGCAGGTCCTCGCCCCGCCGCATCGCCCGCTCGCACCGCACCCAGTGGTTGACCGCCCGCAGCGCGCAGAGCACGCCGGCCGCGAGCAGCCCGAGCGCGAGCCCGGCCCGGACGCCCCACACCAGCTCCGGCAGAAACTGGTCGACGGCGAAACCCCCGCCGATCAGGGCCAGAGCCGTCCGGATCCAGGCGAGGAACGTCCGCTCGTTGGCCAACGAGAACCGGTAGTCGGGGGTGTCCCCCTCGTCCCGGATCCGCTGCGGCGCGAACCACAGCCGTACGCTCTGCACGATCTTGTTCACACGGGAACCCTAGGCGGTACGCGCCGATCAGGCCCGGTCAGCCCCGCTCGGAATCGGTCTTGAGAGACCGAGCCAGGTCAGGCCGCCCGGATTTCCCGCAGCCGCCGGTACGCCTCCACCCCGTCCGGCACCCAGGGCCACTCGTCGAGCCGCCGCTCCAGCTCCGCGTCGTCCAGGAACGTGTGCCAGGCGACCTCCTCCACCTGCGGGGAGACCGGCAGCTCGCACCGCACCCGGTAGACGGCGGACCACCAGGTGTACCCGGTGTCCGCGTCGGCGTAGAGGAACCGGAACAGCGGCTCGGGCCGCGGCAGCCCCGAGACCCCCAGCTCCTCCTCCGCCTCGCGCAGCGCCGCCTCGTCGTACGACTCGCCCGCCCCCACCACCCCGCCGACGAACATGTCGTAGTGCGAGGGGAAGACCAGCTTCGTGGGCGTACGCCGATGGACGAACACCCGCCCGTCGGCGTCGCGCGCCTCGATGAACACACAGCGGTGCCGCAGCCTCCGCGCGGTCGCCTCGCCGCGCGGGGCCTGCCCGACGACCTCGTCGTTCTCGTCGACGATGTCCAGGATCTCGTCAGAAGGCGTCATACGTTTCATCCAACAGCACCCGGACGGTTGACGTGGCCCCGGCAGGTACCCAAGATCTGACGCACGAGTAACTTGAACGTTTCGCCGGCCCGGTGGGCCGACCTTCCCCGCGCGACCCGAGCCACCCCGACAGGATGGAACCCATGGCGTACGACGCTGATGTGATCGTGATCGGGGCAGGACTCGCCGGGCTCGTGGCCACCGCCGAACTGGTCGACGCCGGCCGTTCCGTGATCCTCCTCGACCAGGAGCCCGAGCAGTCCATCGGCGGCCAGGCGCACTGGTCCTTCGGCGGCCTCTTCCTCGTGGACTCGCCCGAACAGCGCCGGCTGCGGATCAAGGACAGCCGAGAGCTGGCCCTCCAGGACTGGTACGGCACGGCGGGCTTCGACCGGGAGGCCGAGGACCGCTGGCCGCGGAAGTGGGCCGAGGCGTACGTCGACTTCGCCGCCGGTGAGAAGCGCTCCTGGCTGCACCAGCAGGGGCTGCGCATCTTCCCGGTCGTCGGCTGGGCGGAACGCGGCGGCTACGACGCGATGGGCCACGGCAACTCCGTACCCCGCTTCCACATCACCTGGGGCACCGGCCCCGGCGTCGTCGCCCCCTTCGAACGGCGGGTCCGCGAGGGCGTCGCCAAAGGGCTCGTCCAGCTGAGGTTCCGCCACCGCGTCACCGGTCTCGCCCGCACCGCCGGGGCGCTCGACACGGTCACCGGCGAGATCCTGGAGCCCAGCGCCGCCGAGCGCGGCACCGCGAGCGGCCGGGAGGCCACGGCCCCCTTCGAGCTGAAGGCGCAGGCGGTGATCGTCACCTCCGGCGGCATCGGCGGCAACCACGACCTGGTCCGCGCCCAGTGGCCCGAGCGCCTGGGCACCCCGCCCGCGAAGATGCTGTCCGGGGTGCCCGCGCACGTCGACGGACTGATGCTCGGCATCGCCGAGAAGGCGGGCGCGCACCACATCAACCGCGACCGGATGTGGCACTACACCGAGGGCATCGAGAACTGGAACCCGATCTGGGCCAAGCACGGCATCCGGATCCTGCCCGGCCCCTCGTCGCTCTGGCTGGACGCGCGCGGCAAGCGACTGCCGGTCCCGCTCTTCCCGGGCTTCGACACGCTCGGCACCCTCGAACACATCATGGGCTCCGGCCACGGCTACACCTGGTTCGTGCTCAACCAGCGCATCATCGGCAAGGAGTTCGCGCTCTCCGGCTCCGAGCAGAACCCGGACCTGACCGGCAAGTCGGTCCGCGACGTGATCGGCAGGGCCCGCGCGGACGTGCCCGCACCGGTCAAGGCCTTCATGGACCACGGCGTGGACTTCGTCGTGGAGAAGGAACTCGGCGCGCTGGTCCGGGGCATGAACGCGGTCACCGGCGACGACCTCATCGACGAGGAGAGCCTGCGCCGCGAGATCACCGCCCGTGACAGGGAGATCGCCAACCCCTTCACCAAGGACCTCCAGGTCACCGCGGTCCACGGGGCCCGCGCCTACCTCGGCGACCGCCTCATCCGCACCGCGAAACCGCACCGCGTCCTGGACCCGGCGGCCGGCCCGCTGATCGCCGTCCGGCTCAACATCCTCACCCGCAAGTCCCTGGGCGGCCTGGAGACGGACCTGTCCTCCCGCGTCCTCGATTCCGCGGGCGCCCCGCTCCCCGGCCTGTACGCGGCGGGCGAGGCGGCGGGCTTCGGCGGCGGCGGAGTCCACGGCTACCGCTCCCTGGAGGGCACGTTCCTGGGCGGCTGCATCTTCTCCGGCAGAGCGGCGGGCCGGGCGGCGGCGCAGGCGGTGTAAGCACCGCATCGGGACCGGGCCCCGCACGTCCCTCCGGGCCGCGTTTCAAGCCCCTCCGGCGATTGAGGAGCGGGGCCCGGGGCAACGCTCCGGCGGCCGGCCGGCCGAAGACCCCCGCCCTCACCCCGCGGACGAATCGGACCCCGCGGTCACCCCAACCGCTCCACCACCCGGAACCGCTCCGCGACGATCAGGGTCCCGTCGTTCACCGTGAACCCCGGATCCCCCAGCGCCTCCCGCATCTCCTCGCTGTGCCAGAACCGCTCGTGCCCCGCCCGCCATTCGGCCACCGACCGATAGCCCTCGCCCTCGTCGAGCGCATGCTGGAGATCCACCTCCCCGAGGGGCAGTACCCGTACGTCGACCAGCTCCAGCACCGCCACCTCCCGCCCTTCCGAGTCGATCAGCGCGGACCGTTCGCCCACGGGGGGAAGCTCCTCCTGCTCCCGTTCGTACTCGGCCAACAGCCCGGATGTGGACACCTTCTCGCCGGAGAGGACCGCCGCCACCAGCTGGTCGCGCAACGGCCCGGGAAAGGCGAGAAGGAAGGGGCTGAGGGGTTCGCGAGGTTCCATGCCCTCAGTGTGTCAGGCGCCACTCGGCGCCCACCGACCCCGCCGCACGCTGCGCGAACACCGCGCCCGATGGGGTGCAATCCAGCCAAGTAGCGGAAAAGCGAACAGAGTTGACATCAATCGCCTCTTGACGGGGAGCGTTGCCTACCGCTTTGCTGTGCGCGATCATCCGCTCGCACACCGCATCGAAAGAAGCCTGCGGCATGCCCCCGCCTCCGCCGCCCCTGGGCCGCTCCCGCCGTCGGGGCAGCCGCTCGGACCACGTCTTCGACCTGGCCCTCGACGACGATGAACTCATCGCCGTACGAAGCCAGTTCGTCCAGGGCAGATGGTCCGAGGCCCGCACCCTGCTCGGGGGCACCGGGCGGGACTGGGACCGCCGCGGGCACCGTGTGCTGGCCCTCGCCGAGACCCCGTCCGCCGTCGACTGGGCCGGTGACTGGCTGCTCGTCGAACCCGAGAGCGCCGACGCCGCCACCCTCCTCGGCTGCGCCCGGGTCGCCCGCGCGCTGCGGCCCAGGGCCAAGGCGAACGACGCCGCCCGTGCCCGGGAAGCCTGTCTGGCCGCCGCCCGTCTCCTCCCCGACGACCCCACCCCCTGGCTCGCGCTGCTCCTCCTGGACCGGGGCCGCGACGACGGGGCGGACGAGACCGGCCGGCTCTTCGAGGAGGTGCGCTCCCGCCACCCCGACCACCACCATGCCCACCACGTGATGACCGCTCTGCTGGCCGAGAGCAACCCGGCCAGCGGTCACGACCCCCTCCACGAGGTGTACGACTTCGCCGCCTGGGCCGCCGAACTGGCCCCCGCCGACTCCCCGTTGTCCGTTCTCCCGGTCATCGCCCATGCCGAGCGCTACCGCGTCCTGGTCGCCGCCGGCATCGAGCCCGGCGACCCGGCGCTCTCCGAGCACTGGTCCGGACGGCGGGCCCGCCAGGTGATGAAGGCCGCCTTCGACTGGTGGCTGGAATGGGAGCGCGAGGACCACCCGCGTCACCGCCTCGATCTGAACTTCCTGGCCCACGCCAAGGTCTGCGAGGGCCGGCCCGCCGAGGCCGCCGCCCTGTTCCACCGCATCGGCCCGTACGCCACCGCCGCGCCCTGGTCGTACTCCGGACGGGAGCCCCACGCCGCGTTCGTCGCCGCGCGCGCCTACGCGCTCGGCACCCGGTGAAGCGCCCGTGAAGCACCCGGTGAAGGCGTCGTCCGTGAAGCACCTGGTGAAGGCGTCCGTGCAGCGCCCGTGAAGCACTCCGTGATCCACGAAAGGCACCACCCCGCCACGAAGAAGGGACCCATCCCGCCATGTCGAGGGGCAGTTCGATTTCCAGCGAGACCGGCAGTACGAGAGGGACGACCGATACCGGCGGGATCAACACCTACAAGGGCGAGGAACGAGCCCTGCGGGCGAACCGGCTCGGCACCCCCGGACTCCTGCTGTCGGTGATCGCGGCCAGCGCCCCCCTGATGGTGGTCGCCGGAGTGATGCCGACGGTCTTCGGCGTGATGGGCATCGTCGGCCAGCCGCTGCTCTACCTCATCCTGGGCGTCGTCCTGATGCTGTTCGGCGTCGGCTACGCGGAGATGAGCCGGCACGTCCACAACGCCGGCGCGTTCTACGCGTACATCGCCCGCGGGCTCGGCCCGACAGCCGGCGCCGGAGCCTCGCTGGTGGCCCTGGTCGCGTACAGCGCGATGCAGGTCGGCATCTACGGAATCCTCGGCTTCGAGGTCTCCGGCATCTTCGCCACGTATCTCGACATCGAGCTGGCGTGGTGGGTACCGGCCCTGGTCGCTGCGGCCGTCGTCGGCGTCCTCGGCTGGCTGAAGATCGATCTCAACGCGAAGGTGCTCGGCGTCCTGCTGGTCATCGAGTGCGCCCTCGTGGTGATCTTCGACATCGCCGCTGTGAGCAAGCCCGGCCCCGAGGGCCTGTCGCTGCACGCGTTCAACCCCGAGACCCTGACCGGCGCCGGGCTCGGCACCGCGCTCTGCTTCTGCATCGCCGCGTTCGTCGGCTTCGAACAGGCGCCGGTGTACGCGGAGGAGACCAGCCGCCCGCAGATCGTGGTGTCCCGGGTGATGTTCCTCGCGGTGGGCTACGCCGCGCTGTTCCTGGCGATCAGCTCCTGGGCCCTGACCGTCGCCGCCGGGCCCGGCTCCATCGCCGACACCTCCCTCAAGGAGGGCCCCGGCATGCTGTTCGGTCTCACCGAGGACCGGCTCGGCTCCACCTTCACCGACATCCTGCACATCCTCTTCGTCACCGGGATGTTCGCCGCGCTCCTCAGCTTCCACAACGTCGTCGCCCGCTACGCGTTCGCGATGGGCCGCGAGGGCCTGCTGCCCGCCCGTTTCGGCCGCACCAACCGGGCGAGCGGCGCCCCCGGCACCGGCTCGCTGCTCCAGACGGTCGTCTCCGTGGTGATCATCCTCGCGTTCGCGTTCACCGACGACAAGCCGGTCGGCGACCCCACCGCCCCCGTCCTGCGGCTCTTCACCTGGATGGGCAACGTCGGCGCGCTCGGAGTCATCCTGCTGATGGCCGCGGCCTCCTTCGCCGTCATCGCCTTCTTCGTCAAGCGCGGCGCCGGCCGCGCGCAGGCCCCGCGCCTGGTCGCCTCCGGCCTCGCCGGTCTCGCGCTCCTGACGATCGCCGTCTTCACCGTCCGCGACTTCGACGTCCTCGTCGGCTCCGGCCCCGGCTCCGCCCTCAGCTGGCTGCTGCCCGGCGTGATCATCCTCGCGCTCGTCGGAGGTCTCGTGTACGGGGCGGTGCTGCGCTCGGCCAAGCCCGAGGTGCACGCCCGGATCGGCCTCGGCAACGAGGCGTTCCAGCTGGAGAAGGCGGCCGAGAGCGGGTCGGCCCGCCGCTGACTACTCCTGTACGCACGCGAGACGCCCGCCCCGGTGCGGTACCGGGGCGGGCGTCTCGTCATTGCCGTACGGAGGGGCTACAGCAACAGCGAGAGCAGCAGGATGAAGGCCATGGCCACCACGGAGATGATCGTCTCCATCACCGACCAGGTCTTCACGGTCTGGCCCACGTCCATGCCGAAGTACTCCTTCACCAGCCAGAACCCGGCGTCGTTGACATGGCTGAAGAAGAGCGAACCGGCGCCGACGGCCAGCACGAGCAGGGCCGCGTGCGAGGTCGACATATCGGCGGCCAGCGGGGCGACCAGACCGGCGGCCGAGATGGTGGCGACGGTGGCCGAGCCGGTGGCGAGGCGGATCGCGACGGCGATCAGCCAGCCGAGCAGCAGGGCCGGGATCGACCAGTTCTCGGAGAACTCCAGGATCATCTGGCCCACCCCGGCGTCGATCAGCGTCTGCTTGAAGCCGCCGCCCGCGCCGACGATGAGCAGGATTCCGGCGATCGGGGCGAGGGACTTCTCCACGGTGCCGGCGAGCCGGTCCTTGGTGAACCCGGCGGCCCGGCCGAGGGTGAACATCCCGACGAGGACGGCCGCGAGCAGGGCGATCAGCGGCGACCCGATGACCGCGGTGACCTTCTGGAGACCGTTGTCGGGGTTGTCGACCACGATCTCCACGAGCGCGTTCAGCAACATCAGGACGACCGGCAGCAGGATGGTCGCCAGGGTCGCGCCGAAGCTCGGACGGCGGTCCAGGTCCTCGGAGGGGCGCTGCGGGATCATGTTCTCCGGCGGCTTGATGTCCACCCAGCGCGCGGCGTAACGGGAGAACACCGGGCCGGCGATGATCACCGTCGGGATGGCGACCAGCACGCCGAGCGCCAGCGTCACGCCGAGGTTGGCGTCCAGCGCGTCGATCGCGACCAGCGGGCCGGGGTGCGGCGGGATCAGCCCGTGCATCACGGAGAGCCCGGCCAGCGCCGGGATGCCGATCCGCATCAGGGAGTAGTTGCCGCGCTTGGCGACGAGCAGCACGACCGGGATCATCAGCACGATCCCGACCTCGAAGAACAGCGGCAGACCGATGATCGAGGCGATCAGGACCATCGCCCAGGGCATGACCCGGCCGCTGGCCCTCGCGAGGATGGTGTCGACGACCTGGTCGGCTCCGCCCGAGTCGGCGAGCAGCTTGCCCAGGATCGCGCCGAGCGCGATCAGGACGCCCACGCCCGCGACGGTGGAGCCGAGGCCCGCGGTGAAGCTGAGGATCGTGTCGGCCGGAGCGGCTCCCGCGAAGGAGCCGAGCGCCAGCGAACCGATGGTCAGCGCCAGGAACGCGTGCATCTTGAGCTTGGTGATGAGGAGAACGATGACGGCGATGCCCGCCAGGACGGCGATGCCCAACTGAGCGTTGCCTGCCGAGGTGATCGGTTCGGCGGCTTCCGCTGCCAGGATCTCGACGCTGAGACTGGTCACGGTGATGGTCCTTAACTGTCGAGCCGGCGCAGCGCGGCCACGGCTCGCCGGGTGATTTCCTCAGGAGTGCCGGACACGTCGACGCTCACCCCGGCCTCGTCGGCCTGGAGCGGCTGCAACGTCGCGAACTGGGAGTCGAGCAGCGCGGTGGGCATGAAGTGCCCCTTGCGGTCCGCCATCCGCTCCTCGATCAGCGCCCGGTCACCGGTCAGATGCAGGAAGACGGCGTCCGGCGCCCCGTCCCGCAGCCGGTCCCGGTAGACCCGCTTGAGCGCGGAGCTGGAGACGACCCCGCCGAGCCCCGCCCGCCCGTGCGCCCACGCGCCGATGGCGTCCAGCCAGGGCCACCTGTCGTCGTCGTCCAGGGGGGTGCCGGCCGACATCTTGGCGATGTTCGCCGGCGGATGGAAGTCGTCGCCCTCGGCGTACGGGACGCCGAGCTCGGCGGCGAGCAGGGGACCGATCGTGGTCTTGCCGGTTCCTGCTACGCCCATCACCACGACGACGTGGGGGGCGGTACTCATGGGGGGTGCCGTGTTCATGGAGGTGTCTCGCTGTCTTCTTCGACATCGGTCCGTCGCGCCACTGAAACCTATTAGGTACGACTTATTCAAGAGCCTGTGACGTAAACGTCGTACTTATTATTCCCGAGGGTCGCCCCGTAGGCTTGACCCATGACCACACAGAGCCAGGGGCTGCATACACATGTGCTGGACACCCTGGGTCTGGAGATCTCCTCCGGCCAGTGCCCGCCCGGCAGCGTCCTACGCACCGACGAGCTCGCCCAGCGCTTCGACGTCTCCCGTACGGTCGTCCGCGAAGTGGTCCGGGTCCTGGAATCGATGCACCTGGTCGAATCCCGCCGCCGCGTCGGCGTGACGGTCCGCCCCACCGAGACCTGGAACGTCTACGACCCCCAGGTCATCCGCTGGCGCCTGGCCGGCGCCGACCGCCCCCGCCAGCTGCGCTCCCTCACCGTGCTGCGCTCCGCGATCGAACCGGTCGCGGCGGGCCTCGCCGCCCACCACGCCACCGCCGCCCAGTGCGCCGAGCTCACCGAACGCGCCCTCGGCATGGTCGCCACCTCGCGAGGCCAGCAGCTGGAGGGCTACCTCGAACACGACATCGCCTTCCACCGGATCGTCCTCAACGCCTCCGGCAACGAGATGTTCGCCCGGCTCGGGGACGTCGTCGCCGAGGTCCTCGCGGGTCGCACCCACCACCAGGTGATGTTCGAGGACCCCGACCCGGCCGCCGTCACCCTCCATGTCCGCCTCGCCGAGGCGGTCCGCGAGGGAGACCCGGAGGCCGCCGAACGGATCACCAAGGAGATCGCGGTCGGAGCCCTGCACGAACTGGACGTGCTCGCTCCGTAGCGGGTCCCCCAAGGCGTACGGTGGTCCGCGATCGATCGTCGCGAAAGCTCAGGAGCAGGGAGAACACGGTTATGGCGCAGCAGGTGCAAGGGGTCATCGCACCGGGGAAGAACGAACCGGTCAGGGTCGAGACGATCGTGATCCCGGACCCCGGCCCCGGCGAGGCGGTCGTGAAGATCCAGGCGTGCGGCGTCTGCCACACCGACCTGCACTACAAGCAGGGCGGCATCAACGACGAGTTCCCCTTCCTCCTCGGCCACGAGGCCGCGGGCGTCGTGGAGTCGGTCGGCGAAGGCGTCACGGACGTCGCCCCCGGCGACTTCGTCGTCCTCAACTGGCGTGCCGTGTGCGGACAGTGCCGCGCCTGTCTGCGCGGCCGCCCCTGGTACTGCTTCGACACCCACAACGCCAAGCAGAAGATGACGCTGCTCGACGGCACGGAGCTGTCGCCCGCGCTGGGCATCGGCGCGTTCGCCGAGAAGACGCTCGTCGCCTCCGGCCAGTGCACCAAGGTCGACCCCGAGGTCTCCCCGGCGGTCGCCGGACTGCTCGGCTGCGGCGTCATGGCGGGCATCGGCGCGGCCATCAACACCGGCCAGGTCGGCCGCGGCGACTCCGTCGCCGTCATCGGCTGCGGCGGCGTCGGCGACGCGGCGATCGCCGGGTCCCGGCTGGCCGGCGCGGCGAAGATCATCGCGGTCGACATCGACGACCGCAAGCTGGAGACGGCGAAGAAGATGGGCGCCACCCACACCGTCAACTCCCGCTCCACCGACCCGGTCGAGGCCATCCGCGCCCTCACCGACGGCAACGGCGCCGACGTCGTCATCGAGGCCGTCGGCCGCCCGGAGACCTACCAGCAGGCCTTCTACGCCCGTGACCTCGCCGGAACGGTCGTCCTCGTCGGCGTCCCGACCCCGGACATGAAGCTTGAACTGCCGCTCCTGGACGTCTTCGGCCGCGGCGGCTCGCTCAAGTCCTCCTGGTACGGCGACTGTCTGCCCTCCCGCGACTTCCCGATGCTCGTCGACCTCCACCAGCAGGGCCGCCTCGACCTCGCCGCCTTCGTCACGGAGACCATCGGCATCGGCGACGTCGAGCAGGCCTTCGCCCGGATGCACGATGGCGACGTCCTCCGCTCGGTGGTGGTCTTCTGATGTCCGCCCGCATCGACCACCTCGTCACCTCCGGCACCTTCGCCCTCGACGGCGGCGAGTGGGACGTCGACAACAACGTCTGGATCGTCGGCGACGACACCGAGGCGATCGTCATCGACGCCGCCCACGACGCCGCCGCCATCGAGGCCGCGCTCGGCGGCCGGACGCTGCGCGCCATCGTCTGCACCCACGCGCACAACGACCACATCGACGCCGCCCCCGCCCTCGCGACAGCCACCGGCGCCCCGATCCTGCTCCACCCGGACGACCTGCCGCTCTGGCAGCAGACCCACCCGGACCGCGCCCCCGACGGCACCCTCTCGGACGGCCAGGAACTGACCGTGGCGGGCACCACGCTCACGGTCCTGCACACCCCGGGCCACGCCCCCGGCGCGGTCTGCCTGTACGCCCCCGAGCTGGCCACGGTCTTCACCGGCGACACCCTCTTCCAGGGCGGCCCCGGCGCCACCGGCCGCTCCTTCTCGTCGTTCCCCACGATCATCGACTCGATCAGGGACCGGCTGCTCACCCTCCCCGGCGACACCGCCGTCCGCACCGGCCACGGGGACCCCACCTCCATCGGAGCGGAAGCCCCGCAGCTCGACGAGTGGATCAAGCGCGGTCACTGAGGGCCGCGCGCCTCACCCCTCCGGCCAGGCGGAGAGCCGCAGCCCGCTCACGAAGCGGCGCGGCTCCCCGCCGACCGGATCGGTGAACTCCAGCACCCGGGCCAGCAACTGCAACGGCCGCGAGAAGTCGTCAGCGGCCGCTTCCCCCTCCACCACCGGGTACAGCGGATCGTGGAGGAGGGGCAGCCCCAGCGCGTTCATATGGACGCGCAGCTGATGCGTGCGCCCGGTAGCGGGCAACAGCCGGTACCGCCCGATCCCGCCCCGGTGCCCCACCAGCTCCACCCGGCTCTCACTGTTCGCCTCACCCGGCTCCTCGCGGGCGGCGAGCACCCCGCGCTCCTTCACGATCCGGCTCCGCACGGTCCGGGGCAGGACGAGCTCCGGGTCGTACGGGGCCACCGCCTCGTACTCCTTGCGCACCAGCCGGTCCCGGAACAGCGTCTGGTACGCGCCCCGGTCCTCCGGCCGCACCACGAACAGCACGAGCCCCGCGGTCAGCCGGTCCAGCCGGTGCGCGGGTTGCAACGCGGGCAGGTCCAGCTCCCGCCGCAGCCGGGCCACCGCGGTCTCGGTGATGTGCCGCCCCCGGGGCATGGTCGCCAGGAAATGCGGCTTGTCGGCGACCACGAGCCGATCGTCCCGGTACACGACGCCGACCGGGAACGGAACCGTCTCCTCCGGTGCGAAGTCCCGGTGGAACCAGAGGCACCGTCCCGCGGCATAGGGCTCGTCGCCGCGCACGGCGACCCCGTCGGCCCCCACGAACCGCCCGGCCCCCAGCATCTCCGCCACCCGGGCCGCCCCGATCGCCCCGCCGAACCGCCCGACCAGATGGTCCCCGACACAGCCCCAGAGCCCTTCGGAATCCTCCGGCAACCGCACCCGCACCGCGTCGATTCCGTTCCGCTGGGGGAGCGGAACGGGAGGCGGCTTCCTGCGCCCTCGCATCGTCGCCCCTCTCCGTGGTCGGCCGGTGACGCAAAAGAGCCCCACCGAAGTGGGGCTCCTGCTGGTGTCCGAGGGGGGACTTGAACCCCCACGCCCGATAAAGGGCACTAGCACCTCAAGCTAGCGCGTCTGCCATTCCGCCACCCGGACAAGGTGTCTGTCTCGCGGGCCGTGCCCGTTCCGACGTGGAAAACCATAGCAAACTTTCGAGGGTGCTCGATCACCCCCCGATGGCTGTGAACGGTGCGTGACCGGGGGTGCGCGGCCTTGGGCGCGGGCCGTGGGCGCGGGAGGATGAGGGAGAGCACCACAGCGACAGTGGAAGGAACCAACGTGAGTGAGAGCAGCACGGGCAAGGCCGTCACCGGCGGCAACGCCGAGAGGGAGGTCGTCGACCTCTGTCGTGACCTGATCCGGATCGACACCAGCAACTACGGCGACCACTCCGGCCCCGGTGAGCGGCTCGCGGCCGAGTACGTCGCGGAGAAGCTCGCGGAGGTCGGCCTGGAGCCGAAGATCTTCGAGTCGCACAAGGGGCGGGCCTCCACGGTCGCCCGGATCGAGGGCGAGGACCCCTCCCGCCCGGCGCTCCTCATCCACGGGCACACCGACGTCGTCCCGGCCAACGCGGCGGACTGGACGCACGACCCGTTCTCCGGGGAGATCGCGGACGGCTGCGTCTGGGGACGGGGCGCGGTCGACATGAAGGACATGGACGCGATGACCCTCGCGGTCGTCCGCGAGCGCATGCGCACCGGCCGCAAGCCCCCGCGCGACATCGTGCTCGCCTTCCTCGCGGACGAGGAGGCCGGCGGGACGTACGGAGCGCGCTACCTCGTCGACCACCACCCCGGGCTCTTCGAGGGCGTCACCGAGGCGATCAGCGAGGTCGGCGGTTTCTCCTTCACCGTCAACGAGAACCTGCGGCTGTATCTGGTGGAGACGGCCCAGAAGGGCATGCACTGGATGAAGCTGACCGTGGACGGCACCGCCGGGCACGGTTCGATGATCCACAAGGACAACGCCATCACGGAGCTGTCCGAGGCGGTGGGGCGGCTGGGCCGGCACAAGTTCCCGGTACGGGTCACCAAGACGCTGCGGCACTTCCTGGACGAGCTCTCCGACGCGCTGGGCACCGAGCTGGACCCGGAGAACATGGACGAGACGCTCGCCAAACTGGGTGGCATCGCCAAGCTCATCGGCGCCTCCCTCCAGAACACCGCCAACCCCACGCAGCTCGGCGCCGGCTACAAGGTCAACGTCATCCCGGGCCAGGCGACCGCCCACGTCGACGGCCGGTACCTCCCCGGGTACGAGGAGGAGTTCCTGGCGGACCTGGACCGGATCCTCGGGCCCAACGTCCGGCGCGAGGACGTGCACGCGGACAAGGCCCTGGAGACCACGTTCGACGGCGCGCTGGTCGACGCCATGCAGACCGCGCTGGTCGCCGAGGACCCCATCGCCCGTGCCGTGCCGTACATGCTCTCGGCCGGCACCGACGCCAAGTCCTTCGACGACCTCGGCATCCGGGGCTTCGGCTTCGCCCCGCTGAAGCTGCCGCCGGAGCTGGACTTCGCCGGGATGTTCCACGGCGTCGACGAGCGGGTCCCGGTCGACGGTCTGCAGTTCGGCGTGCGGGTGCTCGACCGGTTCATCGACCACTCCTGACCGCTCCCCGGACGATTCACCGTTGAATCGTCCACCTGTACGGACATGTCCGAACGAGTGAAACGAGCCGTTCACACGTAGCCCCGCCACATCCTCCTCGTTACAAGGTTTGCGGTCCGCGGCTGGGACCGCGTTTTCCAACTAGGAGGAATCATGATCAAGAAGGTCGTCGCAGTTGCGGCTGCTACGGGTGGCCTCGTTCTCGCGGGTGCGGGCATGGCTTCCGCCGACGCGGGCGCCCAGGGTGCTGCCATCGGCAGCCCTGGCGTGCTTTCCGGCAACGTCGTCCAGGTTCCGGTCCACGTGCCGATCAACGTGTGCGGCAACACCGTCTCCGTGATCGGTCTGCTGAACCCCGCCTTCGGCAACACCTGCGTCAACGCCTGACGTTGAAGGTCAACCCATAAGGGTTTGAGCTCGACCGGTCCCGGAGTGCACTCCATGCACTCCGGGACCGTTCGGCATTCGGCTCCCGCACGGTCATGTCCGGGGGTTTTTCGGAAGCCAGAAGGCAGGAAACGAACCTATGCGACAGGTCACTCGTAAAGGCCTGATCACCATGGCGGCTGCGGGCGGAGTGCTCGCGCTGAGTGGCGGATACGCCCACGCCGACTCCGGGGCGGCCGGTACCGCCTCCGGCTCACCGGGCGTGCTGTCCGGCAACTCGGTCCAGATCCCGATCGACATCCCGGTCAACGTCTGCGGCAACTCCGTCAGCGTCGGCGGTCTGCTGAACCCCGCCAACGGAAACGACTGCGGAAACGGATCAGCAGAGTCCGACCGCTCCGGGGACCGCTCGGCAGCTCCCCAGGAGCGCTCGGCCCCGGGCGGCTCCGGAAACGGCGCCCGGGCCGGCGACACCACCGCCTCGGACGGGCACACCGACACGTCGGACCGGCACGCCGAACCCGGCACCGGCCGTCACCGGGCCCCGGGCGGCGGAGCCACGGCCGAGGGGACCGCCCAGGGCTCGCCCGGCATCCTCTCCGGCAACCTGATCCAGGCGCCGATCGACATCCCGGTGAACCTCTGCGGGAACAGCGTCACCATCGGCGGACTGCTGAACCCCGTCTTCGGCAACAGCTGCTCCAACAACGCCGAGGTTCCGCCCCCGCCGCCCGAGCAGCCGGAGAAGCCCCCGGTCACGCCGGAGAAGCCGGTCATCCCGCCGGCCAACCAGCCGCCCGAGCCGAACGTCCCCGAGCCCCAGCACATCCCCGGGGAGCAGCTCGCGCAGACCGGTGGGGGCGGGCTCGAACTGCTCATCCCGGCCAGCGCGGGACTGCTGCTCGCCGGCGCGGGGTCGGTGCTCTACCGCCGCTCGCGCAGCGCCGCCTGATCCGGGCGCGCGCAGCACGGCACAGCCCAGACAAGAGAGCGGGCCCCGCGACCGCGGGGCCCGCTCCCTGTCACCAGGTGGCCCGTAGCTGACGGATGATCCGTCTGCGCAGCCGCACCCTGCGACTGCCGTCCCTGCGGAGCGTCAGGCGGTCCAGTTCCCAGTGTCCGTACTCGGCGTGGTCGGTCAGGAGTCGGGCCGCTTCCTTGCGGGAGACCCCGCGCGGCACGTACACGTCGACGAATTCGTATTCCGGCATCGCATCTATTGTGCGGGCAGAGCCCCGGTACGGATAGCGTCTGCACTATGTCTGATGCTGCGCAGCCCACCGCTGCCGAGGTACGTGCCGCCGCCGAGGCGGTCAAAGCCGCGATCGACCGTCACCTCGACGCGGTCGAACGCCGTACCGGGGACGACGACCCCGCCGTCTACGACGCGTTCAACGCCCTTGCCGCTGCCGCCGAGGTCTACGACGAACTCCTCTACGAGCGCTACGACGAAGTCACCCCCTTCGAGATCCCCGGTGCCGACGACTCCCTGCCTCCCTACGCCGGACCCGCCGAGCCCAGCGCGCTCAGCGTCCTGATCCGGCGCGACTACGTGGTCGCGGAGCCCCCGCGGCTGCTCGCCCAGGCTCAGCGCCTCGCCGACCTCGACACGGGTCCGGGCGGTGGACAGGACACGGCCCCGGTGGTCGGCACCAGCGTCCACGCCGCGCTCGGCGTGCTCTTCGGCGAGTACGAACCGGACGAGATCGCCTCCCGGCACAAGGAATTCGGCCTGGAGGAGGGAGACTCCACCCTCTGGGTCTCGGCCGGGGAAGCGCCGCCGGAGCCGGGGGAGTGGCTCGGCGCCCCGTTCGAGGACGCCGACCCCGAACTGGTGGTCTGCCGCTTCGACGTCAGCGCGGTCTTCGACGAGGAGGACGAGTCGGACGAGGACTTCGCCGGGCCCTCGGCGGGCGGCCTCTGACTCTTCTCCCTTCTCCCTTCTCCCTCCTCCCGCACCGGACGTGACGGTGGGGCCCCGGCGCACAGCGCACCGGGGCCCCACCGCTGTCCGGATCGCTCAACGCTCAGGACGACGCGTCGGGCGTCGGGAGCGCCTCCAGCAGCGGGCGCAGCCGTGTCGTCCGCTCCTGGGCCGGAACCTGCGCCACCGCGTGCGGGAGCGCCTGGTCCACCCCGTGCACCACGGACAGATGCCGCTCGCCCCGGCCGAACGCGGTGTACACCCAGGGCCTGCTCAGCCCCTGCGCGGCGTCGCCCGGCAGCACCACGACGGCGGCCGGCCAGCGCATCCCGGCCGCCTGATGGGCGCTGAGGGCCCAGCCGTGCCGCACCGACGACTCCACCCGTTCCTGCGGTACGACGACGGGGACGCCGCCGCAGTCCAGCCGCAGCCCCTCGGCGTCGGCCGAGCGCACCACCCCGGGCACCGCCCGGCCGGGCGCGGGCACATGGACCACGCGGTCGCCCGGGTCGAAACCGCCGAACCGGCCGGGGCCCGGGTTGAGCCGCTGCTTCAGCGCCTCGTTCAGCGCCCTGGTCCCGGCGGCCCCGCCGTGGCCCACGGTGATCACCTGGGTCTCCTCGGCGGGGATGGAGAACGCCCGGGGCACCGAGTCGGCGACCAGCTGCACGGTGCGGTGGACTGCCTCGCCCGCGTCGCGGACCGGGACGATCACCACCTCCTTGCCCGGGGCGTCGACCTGATGCAGCTCGCCGATGCCGATACCGGAGACCAGCTCGCCGATCGGCCCGGGGTCCGGGGTCCGGGAAACGACCTGCGGGCAGGCGCGGGACGCCAGCACATCGGCGAACACCCGCCCGGCGCCCGCGGAACCCAGCACACCCGGGTCGCCGCTCAGCACCAGCCGGGCGCCGTCGGCCAGCGCCTCGACCAGGACCGCCGCACCCTCCACGTCCAGCTGCGGGGCGTCCAGCACGACCAGCAGATCCAGGGCGAGCGCCCCGTCCTCGTCCCGGCCGGGGCCCTGCGCACCGGAGAGCAGGCCGGACAGCGTGACCGCCGTGTCCGGATCGCCGGTGGCGGCCGCGAGCCGCCGGCGGCCGTCCTCGCTGTGGGTGGCGCCCAGGGCCCGCAGCCCCAGGCCGCGCGCCGCCGCGATCAGGGCGGCGGGCTCGGCCCGGGCCGCCTCGCCGCCGCTGTGCGCGACCAGTCCGGCCGCGGCGGCCGTACGGATCAGCTCCGCGGCCGACGGGCCGGGGGCCGCGGCGGCCGCCTCCGCCCAGTCGGCGGCCTTCTCGAAGGCGTTGACCAGCCGGGCCAGGCCTTCGGCGAGGCTCTCCTCGGCCAGGGCGTAGCGGTCCAGACCCAGCAGCATCTGGACCGGCTCCCGCGCGACGTCGGCCTCCTCCGCGAGGCCCGCTTCATCCGCTTCGCCGTCCTCGGCCCCGGTGCCGCCCGGCGTCGGTTCGTCGCCCTCCTGGAAGAGCAGGGCGACGCCCTCCTCGACGGCGTCCCGCACCGCGGCTTCCGGGTCGCCGACCGCACGTTCGGCGAGCGCCGCCCGTACGGTCCCGGCGTCCAGGGCCGTGTGGCCCTGGAGGGCGGCACGCTGCAGCACCCAGCCGACCAGCGCCGACGTCCTGCGGCCGTCGTCCGGTCCGCATGCGGCGCCCAGCACGGCCCGCGCGAAGCCGTCGGCCTGCTCGGGCCGCACCCCGGGCACCGCCAGCAGCCGCCAGGGGTCGCTGCGCAGCAGCTCGGCCGCCTGCTCGCCCAGCACGCCGACGGCCGGGTGGGCCAGCGCCTCGGGGGCCCCGCCCCCCGTGAGTACCGCGCGCACCGCGTCCAGGGCTTCGGGGGAGGCGGTCTGCGCCGTCGGGGCAGCGGCGGGCACGGGGGACCGGGACGGCTGCGCGGCGGCCGACGCGGGGCGCCGGGCGGCCGGGGCCGGGGCGGGGCGGTCGAAGAACGCGGTGCCCGCCTTCTCACCGCTCTCCACGGCGCGGACGGCCGCGAGCAGCTCGGCGGCCGTGCCGCTCAGCCCCGTGCCGGCGGCGATGGGTGCGGCCTTCTCCGCCTTGCGCCTCTCGATCCGCTCCCGCAGTTCGCGCTGGGCGGCCAGCTCGGCCTGCGCCTCCGAGAGCTCGGCGGCGGGCGCCGCTTCCGCGGGCGCGGCGTCAGCGGCCGCCTCGGTCTCCGCGTCCTCCGCATCGCCCTCCACGTCCTCGCGCGCGCCCTCCTCGACGTCCGCCGACGTGTCCGACGGACCGGTGCCTCCAGAAGCCTCGGGAGCGTCGGGAGCGTCGGGCGCTTCGGCGTGCTCGGGGCCTTCGGCGCCGGCCTCCGGCGGGGACACGGTGTCCTGTGGCGTGTCCGGGCCGACGGTGCCGGGGGTCTCCCCGGGAAGCGCAGTCACAGCGTGCTCCAGTCCTGGTCGGGATAGCGGTGCACGGGCGCCGACACATCGTCGAGCGCCTGGCAGATCTCGTAGGGAAGACTAAGCGCCTCCACTGACAAAGCCTCCGCGAGCTGCCCGGCGTTGCGCGCACCGACGATCGGCGCGGCCACCCCGGGCCGGTCCCGGACCCAGGCGAGCGCCACCTGGAGCGGACTCGTCGCCAGCCCGTCCGCCGCCGTCGCCACCGCGTCGGTGATGCGGGCCGCCGCGTCGTCGAGATACGGCTCGACGAACGGGGCGAGCCGCGTCGACGCGCCCCGGGAGCCGGACGGGGTCCCCTGGCGGTACTTGCCGGTGAGTACACCGCGCCCCAGCGGCGAGGACGGCAGCAGCCCGATCCCGAGGTCCAGCGCGGCGGGCAGCACCTCGCGCTCGATGCCCCGCTGGAGCAGCGAGTACTCCATCTGCGTGCTGGCCAGCCGGGTGCGCGCCCCGGGCGCGGCGAGCTGCCAGGTGGCGGCCTTCGCCAGCTGCCAGCCGCAGAAGTTCGACACGCCCGCGTACCGCACCCGGCCGGAGGACACGGCGAGGTCCACCGCCTGGAGGGTCTCCTCCAACGGGGTCCCCGGGTCGAAGGCGTGTATCTGCCACAGATCCACGTAATCCGTGCCGAGCCGCTCCAAAGACGCGTCCAGAGCGGCCAGGAGGTGCCCGCGCGAACCGTTGAAGCGGCGGTAGGGGTCCGGGACGTTGCCGGCCTTCGTGGCGAGGACCAGATCCTGACGGGGGACCAGGCTCCCGACGAGCCGCCCGAGCAGATATTCGGCCTCGCCGCCCCCGTACACATCGGCGGTGTCCACCAGGGTGCCGCCCGCGTCCCAGAAGGCCTTGAGCTGGTCGGCGGCGTCGTGCTCGTCCGTGTCCCGGCCCCAGGTGAGGGTGCCGAGCCCGATCCGGGACACGCGAAGGCCGGTACGGCCGAGATGCCTCTGCTCCATGGGCGCTGAGATTACTGGCCACGACCCCACCGGGTGGAGGCCTGTGGACAACCGGAGGTCCGCCGGGCCTGCCGGATCTCCGTCACCCGCGCTAGAGTCCGGAGAAAGGCACGTTACTGATCAGTAAGGGGAGCGGCTATGCGGCTCGGCATCAATCTCGGTTACTGGGGCGCCGGCATGGACGGCGACAACCTCGCCGTCGCGCAGGAGGCCGACCGGCTCGGCTACGACGTCTGCTGGGCGGCCGAGGCGTACGGCTCCGACGCCCCGACCGTGCTGACCTGGGTCGCGGCCCGGACCGATTCGATCGACGTCGGCTCCGCGATCATGCAGATCCCGGCGCGCCAGCCCACCATGACGGCGATGACCGCCGCCACCCTCGACTCGCTCTCCGGCGGCCGCTTCCGCCTCGGCCTCGGGGTCTCGGGCCCGCAGGTCTCCGAGGGCTGGTACGGCGTGAAGTTCGACAAGCCGCTGGCCCGAACCCGGGAGTACGTGGAGATCGTCCGCAAGGCGATGACCCGCGAGCGCGTGTCGTACGAGGGGGCGCACTGGACGCTGCCGCTCCCCGACGGTCCGGGCAAGCCGATCAGGCTCACCGTGCACCCCCAGCGCGAGCACATCCCGCTCTACATCGCCGCGATCGGCCCCAGGAACCTGGAGCAGACCGGCGAGATCGCCGACGGCGCCCTGCTGATCTTCCCCTCCGCCGAGCATCTGGAGGAGACCGCGATCCAGCCGCTGCGCGCGGGCCGGGAGAAGGCCGGCAAGACGATGGAGGGCTTCGACGTCAGCCCGACGCTGCCGCTCGCCGTCGGCGACGACGTGACCGGCCTCGCCGACATGTTCCGCCCGTACACCGCGCTGTACGTCGGCGGCATGGGCAGCCGGAAGCAGAACTTCTACAACCAGCTCGCCCAGCGCATGGGGTACGAGAAGGAGGCCGCCGAGATCCAGGACAAGTACCTCGGCGGGGACAAGGCGGGGGCCGCCGCGGCCGTGCCGCACCAGCTGATCGACCAGACCGCGCTGCTCGGCCCCGTCGAGCGGATCGCCGAGCGGATGCAGGCCTACGCCGCCGCCGGGGTCACCACGCTCAACCTCGCCCCGGCCGGCTTCACACTGGAGGAGCGGCTCACCGCCCTGCGCGCCGGCACGGACGCCCTGGAGCGCTCCGGGCTCGCCTGACGGGCGACACCGGACAACCGGGACAGCGCTACGGCCGTGGTGGGGGCTCGGGGGTCCTCCCCGCCACGGCCGTCACCCGGAACAACGCGCCGCGCGCCCAAGGGTTACGGCCGCCGCGCCGGGGCGCCGCCCGCTCCGGTTGCCGACCGCCCCGCGGCGCACTTGACTCTTCCTGCGCGCTACTGCCCCGCGGACCTCGCGTCCGCGGGCAACGGGTACGGAGGTGGCTGTCATGCTCTCAGCGCAGACTCTGTTCCAGGAGATTCTGGACAACGACGAGTCCTACCGGCTCTTCTGCTCCATCGCCGCGAGCGGTGAGGCCCAGGGCGGCTGGGAGAACGCCCGCATCGCCGCACTCGTCCCGGAGAGCAGCCGCGACCTGGCGCCCAGGATCGTCCGGCACGGCGCCGACGAGGACAAGCACGGCCGGATCTTCAACGCGCTCCTGAAGAAGCGCGGACTGCCGCCCGTCGAGGTCCCGCCGGAGACCGACTACACGATGCTCCTGGAACAGCAGGGAATCGGGCTCGCGCACTCCCGGTTGCGCGGCGAGCAGCGACTCACCGAGCGCGACGTCATCACCTATCTGGCCCACAGCCGCGTCACCGAGCAGCGCGCCTCCGAGCAGATGCGCCTGCTGTGCCGGTACTTCGCCGACCACCGCGACATCGGCCGCGCGGTGAGGATGATCTCCCACGACGAGGACAACCACCTCGCCTACTGCCACGAGGAACTCCTCGGCCTCGCCCGCGCCGGGCACGGCCGCACCATCCAGCGGACCCTGCGCGAGTGCGCCCTGGCCGAGATCCGCGTCTACCGCGACGTCAGCCTCGCCGTGATGGCGGCCATGGGCCGGGTGCTCGGCTGGCCGCGGCCCAAGGCGGCCGTTCTCGCCGCGGGCATCCACGCGGTGTACGCGTACGAGCGCCTCGTCGGCTGGCGGCGCATGGTGAGCCTGGAGATGCCGCGTCGGCGTGACGCGCTGGGCAGCCCCGCCGCACCGGAACGCGAGTACGCCTGAGGGCAGGCGCCCCGCGGGCGCCGGGCGCTCAGAGCCAGCCGCGCCGCTTGAACTGCCGGTAGAGACCGAACACGGCGCAGCCCATCGCCGCGACCACCGCCGGGTAGGTCCACACCCAGTGCAGCTCCGGCATGTGGTCGAAGTTCATGCCGTAGACACCCGCCACCATCGTCGGGACGGCGGCCATGGCCGCCCAGGCGGAGATCTTGCGCATGTCGTCGTTCTGCCGCACACCCATCTGGGCCAGATGCGCCGACAGAATGTCCGAAAGCAGCCGGTCCAACCCCTCCACCTGCTCGTTGGCGCGCGTCAGATGGTCGGCCACGTCCCGGAAGAACGGCTGCGCGTGCTCGTGGACGAACGGCACGCCCGCCCCCGAGAGCCGGGCCATCGGAGCGGTCAGCGGCCCGGCCGCCCGGCGGAACTCCAGCACCTGCCGCTTGAAGGTGTAGATGCGGGCCGCGGTGTTCTTCGAGTCGCCGCCGCTCGGGGCGAACACCTGCGCCTCCAGCTCCTCCAGGTCGAGCTGGAGCTCACCGGACACGTCCATGTAGTGGTCCACGACGGCGTCGCTGACCGCGTACAGCACCGCCGTCGGGCCATGCCTCAGCACCTCGGGCTCGGCCTCCAGCCGACGGCGCACGGCCGCCAGCGGGGCGCCCTCGCCGTGCCGGACCGTCACCACGAACGATTCGCCTATGAAGACCATCAGCTCGTCGGCGCTGACCGTGTCGCTCTCGGGCTCGTAGACGACCGGCTTGAGGACCGCGAACAGGGAGTCGTCGTACACCTCCAGCTTGGGCCGCTGATGCGCCCGCAGCGCGTCCTCCACGGCCAGCGGGTGCAGCCCGAACTCCTCCCGTACGAGGTCGAACTCCTCCTCCGTCGGCTCGTGCAGCCCGATCCACAGGAAGGCGTCGCGTGCGTCCCGCGCCTCGTCCAGGGCAGCGGAGAAGTCGTCGGGCCGTTCGGTGCGGCGCCCGTCCCGGTAGATGGCACAGTCCACGATCACGGCGGGCATTCTTCCCCCTGACCGGCTCCCGCGCACCTTCGCCACCCCTTTACGCTGGCGGGTATGCCCACCTTGATCCTCGTACGCCACGGACGCTCGACCGCCAACACCGCCGGAGTGCTCGCGGGCCGCACCCCCGGTGTCTCCCTCGACGAGCGCGGCGCCGAGCAGGCCGCGGCCCTCCCCGCGCGGCTCTCCGCGGTGGTCCCGGTCCTCGCCGTCAGCAGCCCCCTGGAGCGCTGTCGGCAGACACTCCAGCCGCTCCTCGACGCCCGCCCCGGCCTGCCCCTGCACACCGAGGACCGCGTCAGCGAGTGCGACTACGGCGAATGGTCGGGACGGAAGCTGGCCGAGCTGTCCGACGAGCCCCTGATGTCCGTCGTCCAGCAGCACCCCTCCGCCGCGGCCTTCCCGGGCGGCGAGTCGATGCGCGCGATGCAGACCCGCGCCGTCGACGCCGTACGCGACTGGAACGACCGGGTCGAGGCGGAGCACGGTGAGGACGCCACCTACGTCATGTGCTCGCACGGCGACATCATCAAGTCCCTCGTCGCCGACGCGCTGGGCATGCACCTGGACCTCTTCCAGCGTGTCCACGTCGACCCCTGCTCGGTCACCGCGATCCGCTACACCCGGCTGCGCCCCTTCGTCCTGAGGCTCGGCGACACCGGCGACCTCGCCTCCCTCGCTCCCCGCGAGCACTCCGTCGGGGCGGACGCCGCCGCGTCCCCCACGGACGACGGCTCGGCGGACGCGACGGTCGGGGGCGGTGCGGGCGCGCCGTGATCGCTCCGGGCAGTAGGGTGGACGCGCCGTAGCGCCGTTCAACCACCATCGAAGCTCAAGGGAGCAGGACGTGTCCCGTCAGGTGTTCCTCTACGACCCACCGGACCGATTCGTGGCCGGTACGGTCGGGTTGCCTGGCCGCCGTACGTTTTTCCTCCAGGCGTCCTCCCAGGGCCGGGTCACCAGCGTCGCCCTGGAGAAGGCCCAGGTCACCGCTCTCGCCGAGCGGATCGACGAACTGCTCGACGAGGTCGTACGCCGCACCGGGGGCAACTCCCCGGTGCCCGCGGTGGCCCCCACCGACGTCTCCGACACCGCGCCGCTCGACGTGCCCGTCGAGGAGGAGTTCCGGGTCGGCACCATGGCCCTGGCCTGGGACGGCGAGGAACAGCGCATGATCGTCGAGGCGCAGGCCCTCGTCGAACTCGACGCCGGCTCCGAGGACGACCTCGCGGAGGCCGAGGAGAAGCTCCTCCAGGACGAGGAGAACGGCCCGCCGATGCTCCGCGTCCGGCTCAGCGGCGCCCAGGCCCGCGCCTTCGCCAAGCGGGCCCTGGACGTCGTCAACGCCGGCCGCCCGCCGTGTCCGCTGTGCAGCCTGCCCCTTGATCCGGAAGGACACGTATGCCCGCGCCAGAACGGATACCGTCGCGGAGCCTGACGGACGCGGACCCGCTCACCCTGCTCACCGAGGGCACGATCACCGTCCTCGGGCAGGTCGGCGGGGCGTCCAACGCGGTGCTGCACTGCACGGTGGCGTACGAGGGCGAGGAGCGCCTCTGCGCCTACAAACCGGTCGCGGGGGAACAGCCGCTGTGGGACTTCCCCGACGGGACCCTCGCCCAGCGGGAGGTCGCCGCGTACGAGGTCTCCCGGGCGACCGGCTGGGACCTCGTGCCGCCGACCGTGCTGCGGGACGGGCCGTACGGGCAGGGCATGTGCCAGCTCTGGATCGACGGCCCCCCTTCCGAGGAGGACGCCCCCGAGCTGCTGGCGCTCGTCGAGGGCGAGGAGCCCGGTGACGGCTGGAAGGCCGTGGGCTTCGCGGACGTGGGGGAGGGGAAGACCGCGCTGCTGGTGCACGCCGACGACGTCCGGCTGCGGCGGCTCGCCGTGCTGGACGCGGTGATCAACAACGGCGACCGCAAGGGCGGACACCTGCTGACCGCCCCCGGCGGACGGCTCTTCGGCATCGACCACGGCGTCACCTTCAACATGGACGACAAGCTGCGGACCCTGCTCTGGGGCTGGGCGGGCGAGCCGCTGACCGAGGAGGCGCTGGCCGTGCTGGGCCGGCTCGCCGGCGAGCTGGCGCCGGGGACCGCCCTCGCCACCCGGATGGCCGAGCTCATCACATCGGCCGAACTGGAGGCCCTGCGGCAGCGGGTCGCCGGGCTGGTCAAGAGCGCCGTGCACCCGCAGCCGAGCGGCCAGTGGCCGCCCATTCCCTGGCCGCCGGTGTAAGAGCTCCTCCTCGCGCCCGGGCCAGGCTTTACCGCCTGCCCCGTGTTTCCCGCAAGAGGGTCCCTTCGGACAGGTTTCCGATGCCGGTTCGTATCCGGAAGCAACGTCCGGTTACGCTTCTGACATGCATGCCTGGCCCGCTTCTGAGGTCCCCGCCCTGCCTGGCAAGGGCCGCGACCTTCGGATCCACGACACCGCGACCGGCGGACGGATCACCCTTGACCCCGGTCCCGTCGCCCGCATCTATGTCTGCGGCATCACGCCGTACGACGCGACCCATATGGGTCATGCGGCGACCTACAACGCGTTCGACCTCGTCCAACGCGTGTGGCTCGACACCAAGCGGCAGGTCCACTACGTCCAGAACGTGACCGACGTGGACGATCCGCTGCTGGAGCGGGCCGTGCGCGACGGTCAGGACTGGACCGAACTCGCGGAGCGCGAGACGGCGCTCTTCCGCGAGGACATGACCGCCCTGCGGATGCTGCCCCCGCAGCACTACATCGGAGCGGTCGAGGCGATACCGGGCATCGTGCCCCTCGTCGAACGCCTCCGGGACGCGGGCGCCGCCTACGACCTGGACGGCGACGTCTACTTCTCCGTCGACGCCGACCCGCACTTCGGCGAGGTCTCCGGCCTCGACGCCGAGGCGATGCGGCTGCTCTCCGCCGAGCGCGGCGGCGACCCGGAGCGCCCCGGCAAGAAGAACCCCCTCGACCCGATGCTCTGGATGGCCGCCCGCCCGGGCGAGCCGAGCTGGGTCGGGGCCTCCCTGGGCGAGGGCCGCCCGGGCTGGCACATCGAGTGCGTCGCCATCGCGCTCGACCACCTGGGCATGGGCTTCGACATCCAGGGCGGCGGCTCCGACCTCGCCTTCCCGCACCACGAGATGGGCGCCTCCCACGCCCAGGCGCTGACCGGCGAGCACCCGTTCGCCAAGGCGTACGTACACGCCGGAATGGTCGGCCTGGACGGCGAGAAGATGTCCAAATCGCGCGGCAATCTGGTGTTCGTCTCGACGCTGCGCCGCGACGGCGTGGACCCGGCGGCCCTCCGGCTCGCCCTGCTCTCCCGCCACTACCGGTCCGACTGGGAGTGGACCGACCAGGTGCTGGCCGACGCCGTGGAGCGCCTCGCGAGCTGGCGGGCCGCCGTCTCGCGCCCCGACGGGCCGTCCGCCGACGCGCTGGTCGAAGAGGTCCGCGAGGCCCTCGCGGACGACCTGGACAGCCCCGCGGCGCTCGCCGCGGTGGACCGCTGGGCCGCGCTCCAGGGCGCGGAGGGCGGCACGGACGAGGGTGCGCCCGGCGTCGTATCGCGTACGGTCGACGCCCTGCTGGGCGTCGCGCTGTAGGACGGAGCGCGACTCCGGACACACGAACGGAGCGCCGCACGGGATCGTCTCCCGTGCGGCGCTCCGCTGTTCGCCACCGGCGTCCGGTCAGTCCTCGTCGGGGGTGTCCCCGGAGCCGTCGCCCGCCTCGTTACCCGGCACCTCGTCAGGACCCTTGGCGCCCTGGTCCCCGGCGGCCTTCCCCCGCCCCGGTTCCGGACGCGGCGGCTTCGGCGGGCGGGTGCGGCCGCTGGAGGGGTCGCGCAGATACGGCACGTCCCCGGACTCCGTCGCATGGCCGCCCGGACCCTGCCCGGGGCCGCCGTCCCGCCGTCGCAGATAGCGCTCGAACTCCCGGGCGATGGCCTCGCCGGACGCCTCGGGAAGCTCCGCGGTGTCCCGCGCCTCCTCCAGTGTCTGCACGTACTCGGCGACCTCGCTGTCCTCCGAGGCGAGTTGGTCCACCCCGAGCTGCCAGGCCCGTGCGTCCTCGGGCAGTTCGCCCAGCGGGATCCGCAGCCCGATCAGGTCCTCGAGACGGTTCAGCAGAGCCAGCGTCGCCTTCGGGTTCGGCGGCTGCGACACATAGTGCGGTACCGCGGCCCACAGGCTGACCGCGGGCACCCCGGCGTGGGTGCACGCCTCCTGGAGGACCCCGACGATGCCCGTGGGCCCCTCGTACCGCGTCTCCTCCAGGTCCATCGTCCGCGCCAGGTCCGCGTCCGAGGTGACTCCGCTCACCGGCACCGGCCGGGTGTGCGGGGTGTCGCCGAGCAACGCGCCCAGGATGACGACCATTTCGACGCCCAGCTCATGGGCGAAGCCGAGGATCTCGTTGCAGAACGAGCGCCAGCGCATGGATGGTTCGATGCCGCGCACCAGGACCAGGTCCCGGGGCTTCTCCCCGCCCACCCGCACCACGGACAGCCGTGTCGTCGGCCAGGTGATCTTCCGCGTACCGCCGTCCAGCCACACCGTGGGCCGGTTGACCTGGAAGTCGTAGTAGTCCTCGGCGTCCAGCGCCGCGAACACCTCGCCCTTCCACTCCCGGTCCAGATGACCGACCGCTGTGGAGGCGGCGTCCCCGGCGTCGTTCCAGCCTTCGAACGCGGCCACCATGACCGGGTCGATCAGCTCGGGCACCGACTCGAGCTCGATCACCCGGGCCTCCTTCCGATGTCTCCATACGTACGGAGCAACCTTACGGCTTCCGGGGGCCCCCGCCGCAGCCCTCTTGCACGGGCGGGTGAACCCTGCCACCGGGAGTGGATCATCGGGCGGATCAGTGCATCATGGCCCTCCGCGATGGTCGAGTGCGCGTGCGCCGGGGCGTTGGCGCACGCCGACGGGGGCGGCTCCCGCGGGAAGCCGCCCCCGTCGCCCGTCCACGCGGGACGGGCAAGACCAGGTCAGTCCTTCTCGGCCAGCAGCCTCTCGACGCCGGCGCGGACGCCGTCCGTCGCCAGGCCCCGGATCGTCAGCGTGGTCCGGCGGCGCAGCACGTCGTCCGCCGTCTCGGCCCACTCGTGGTCCCGGGCGTAGGCGACCTGGGCCCAGATCTCCGGGGCGTCCGGGTGGACGCGTTCGGCCAGCTCCGGGCTCTCGTTCGCCAGCCGGGCGATGTCGAAGGCGAGCGAACCGTAGTGCGTGGCCAGGTGCCGGGCGGTGTCCGGCGCCATCCGGGGGCCGGGTGTGCCGCCGTCGATCAGCAGCCGGTGCGCCACCGCGTTCGGGTTGGCGATCCCGGGCAGCGGGAGCTTCCGCGGCAGGCGGTTCATCGGCTCCATGTCCTCGGCCAGCGGGTGCCCGGGCAGGGCGGCCAGCTTGTTCATGACGGTGCGGCCGATGTGGCGGAAGGTCGTCCACTTGCCGCCGGCGACCGACAGCATCCCGCCGCGGCCCTCGGTGACGACGGTCTCGCGCTTGGCCTTCGACGTGTCGCCGGGACCGCCGGGCAGCACCCGCAGACCCGCGAAGGAGTACGTGATCAGATCCCGCGACAGCTGCTGGTCCTTGATCGAGAACGCCGCCTCGTCGAGGATCTGCGCGGTGTCCGCCTCGGTCACCGAGACGTCCGCCGGGTCGCCCTCGTACTCCTCGTCCGTCGTGCCGAGCAGCAGCATGTCCTCCCAGGGCAGGGCGAACGTGATCCGGTACTTGTCGATCGGGGTGGCCAGCGCCGCCCGCCACGGGCGGGTCCGCTTGAGGACCAGGTGCGCGCCCTTGGAGAGGCGGATGGAGGGGGCCGCGTTCGGGTCCTCCATCTTCCGCAGGTGGTCGACCCAGGGGCCGGTGGCGTTCAGCACGAGCCGGGCGGTGACGCCGAACTCGGTGCCGTCCGTGCTGTCCTTCAGGTCGGCGCCGGTGACCCGGCCCCGGGTGAAGCGCAGCCCGGTGACGGCGGCGTGGTTCAGGACGACCGCGCCGGCGTCGACGGCCGCGCGGACCGTCATCAGGGCCATGCGGGCGTCGTTCATCTGGTCGTCGCCGTAGACGGCGACGGCCTTCAGGTTGTCGGTGCGCAGTTCGGGGACGTCGCGCTGCGCCTTGGCCGGGGAGATGACGTGGCCGACGCCGTCGCCGAACGCGGAGAGCGCGGAGTAGGCGAAGACGCCCGCGCCGAGCTTGGCCGCGCCGTGCGGGCCGCCCTTGTAGACCGGCAGGTAGAAGGTGAGCGGGTTGGCCAGGTGCGGGGCCACCTCGCGGGAGACCGCGCGGCGCTCGAAGTGGTTCTCCGCGACCAGCTTGACCGCACCGGTCTGGAGGTAACGCAGGCCGCCGTGGAGGAGCTTGGAGGAGGCGGAGGAGGTGGCGCCGGCGAAGTCGCCGGCGTCCACCAGAGCCACCCGCAGCCCGGACTGCGCGGCATGCCAGGCGGTGGAGATGCCCAGGATGCCGCCGCCGATGACCAGGAGGTCGTACGTGGCCCGGGACAGCTGCTCCCGGGTCTCGGCGCGGCTCGGCAGCGAGCCGGAGGCCGGGTGCGTTCCGAGGGCGGGAACGCTCTGCAGGGTGGTCATGGTGATGCTCCTCGTCAGCTTTCTTCGTCCTCGACCCAGCCCATGGTCCGTTCGACGGCCTTGAGCCAGCTCTTGTACTCGCGGGCACGCGTGTCCGCGTCCATGCGGGGTGTCCACTCGGCGGCCCGGCGCCAGTTGGCGCGCAGCGCGTCGGTGTCCGGCCAGAAACCGACGGCGAGACCGGCGGCGTAGGCGGCGCCGAGGCAGGTGGTCTCGGCGACCATGGGGCGCACCACGGGCGCGTCCAGGAAGTCGGCGAGCGTCTGCATCAGCAGGTTGTTGGACGTCATGCCGCCGTCGACCTTGAGCGCGGCCAGCTCGACGCCGGAGTCCTTCGTCATGGCGTCGCTGATCTCGCGGGTCTGCCAGGCGGTGGCCTCCAGGACGGCACGGGCGATGTGCGCCTTGGTGACGTAGCGGGTGAGACCGGTGATCACTCCACGGGCGTCCGGGCGCCAGTAGGGGGCGAAGAGACCGGAGAAGGCGGGCACGAAGTACGCGCCGCCGTTGTCCTCGACCGATGAGGCCAGCGTCTCGATCTCGGCGGCCGACTTGATCAGGCCCATCTGGTCGCGCATCCACTGCACCAGCGAGCCGGTGACCGCGATGGAGCCCTCGAGGGCGTACACCGGGGGTTTGTCGCCGATCTGGTAACCGACGGTGGTGAGCAGCCCGTTGTACGAGTTCACCGGGGTGGAGCCGGTGTTCATCAGCATGAAGGTGCCGGTGCCGTACGTGGACTTGGCCTCGCCCTCGGCGAAACAGGTCTGGCCGAAGAGCGCCGCCTGCTGGTCGCCGAGCGCTGAGGCGACGGGGATGCCGTCGAGGATGCCGCCCTTGGCGTGGCCGTACACCTCGGCGGAGGAGCGGATCTCGGGGAGTACCGCCGCCGGGATGCCGATGGAGTGGAGGATCTTCTCGTCCCACGCCATGGTGTGGAGGTTCATCAGGAGGGTGCGCGAGGCGTTGGTGACGTCGGTGACGTGCACCCCGCCGTCGGTGCCGCCGGTCAGGTTCCAGATGACCCAGGAGTCCATGGTGCCGAAGAGGATGTCGCCTGCCTCGGCGCGCTCGCGCAGCCCCTCGACGTTGTCGAGCAGCCAGCGGACCTTGGGCCCCGCGAAGTACGAGGCGAGCGGCAGCCCGGTCTCGCGGCGGAACCGGTCCTGGCCCACGTTGCGGCCGAGCTCCTTGCAGAGCGCGTCGGTGCGGGTGTCCTGCCAGACCAGCGCGTTGTGGACCGGCTCACCGGTGTTCTTGTCCCACATCAGCGTGGTCTCGCGCTGGTTGGTGATGCCGATCGCCTTGACGTCGGCGGAGGTGATGCCGGCCTTGACGATGGCGCCGGCGACGACCTCCTGGACGTTCTCCCAGATCTCGGTCGCGTCGTGCTCGACCCAGCCCGGCTTCGGGAAGATCTGCTCGTGCTCCTTCTGGTCGACAGAGACGATCCGGCCGTCCTTGTCGAAGACGATGCAGCGGCTGGAGGTGGTGCCCTGGTCGATGGCCGCGATGAACGGCCCGGTGCCGTGGGTGCCGGTGGTGTGTGCGTCGGTCACGGTGTGCTCCCGGAAGTCTGTGATGTGAAGAGGTGCGGCTCGGGCTGGGGACGGCTACGCGAAGGCGAGGTTGTAGAGCCCGCCGGCGAGTGCGCCGCCGACGAGCGGACCCACGATGGGTACCCACGCGTAGCCCCAGTCCGAACCACCCTTGTTCGGCAGCGGCAGCAGGAAGTGCACGATGCGCGGACCGAGGTCGCGGACCGGGTTGATGGCGTAGCCGGTCGGGCCGCCGAGCGAGAGGCCGATACCGACGACGACCAGGGCGGTGATCAGCGCGCCGAGCGCGCCGAGGCCGTTGCCCTCGTCGTTGAGCCCCTGGGTCAGGATCGCGAGGACCAGCACGACGGTCGCGATGATCTCGGTGACGACGTTCTGGACGCCGTTGCGGATCTCCGGACCGGTGGAGAAGATCCCGAGCACCGGGCCGGCCTTCGGGGCGGCGGCCCGGTCGACCATGCCTTCGTCGGTGGACTTGGTCCCGACGATCTCCGGGTCGGTCAGATGCGCGTGGAACTGGCCGTAGTAGACCGCCCAGACGAGCAGGGCCCCGATCATCGCGCCGAGCAGCTGCGAGACGAGGTACAGGGGTACGTCGCCCCACGCGGTGCCGCCCTCGATGGCGAGGCCGACCGTGACCGCGGGATTGAGATGGGCGCCCGATACGCCGCCGGCGAGGTAGGCGCCCGTCAGCACGGCGAAACCCCACCCGAAGGTGATGGCCAGCCAGCCCGCGTTCCGGGCCTTCGAGCTCTTCAGCGTGACAGCGGCACAGACACCGCCGCCGAGCAGGATGAGTACGGCGGTACCTATGGTCTCGCCGATGAAAATGTCGGAGCTGGACACCCGCGACTCCTTTGTCCTTCGTCCAGGGGAGAGCGGAGCACCGGTCCCTGCCGGTGATCCGCGCCCCAGATGGGTATCCACGAAGCGTGGGCAGCCCACCTGTAAGGGCTTGACCGGCCCTTGGCACTGTCACACCCTAACGCGTATTGCCGTTAGGCGTTCGACAATGCCGACCGTTGAACGGCAGTGTTTCCCCCGAGTGAAGGAAGCGTCAAGGGTTCTGTGGTCCATGACTCGGTGCGCGACGCGATCGTTACCGCGAGCAGACGGGGCGGCCAGGGGCGGGCTCGGACACACCGGGGCGAGAGCGGGGTGACCGCCCGGGCGCCGGGCGGCGGGGGCGGACGCGGCCGCCTGCGGGGTCAGGTGTACGGGGGCGGAGGCCGCGGCGGCGCGGGGAGCGGGCGGGCGGCTCGTGCGGGCCGTCAGAAGCGGCCGGCGCCCAGATCCCGGGAGACCGCGCGGGCGCAGTCGCGTACGGCGGCGATCAACTCGGGACGCAGCGTCCCGCCCGGGGCCACCCGCTCCACCGCGCCCGTCACGGCGACCGCTCCGACGGGCATCCTGCGCCGGTCGTGGATCGGGGCGGCCACCGCGGCCACGCCCTCCCAGGTCTCCTCGGCGTCGGCGGCCCAGCCCTGGGCCCGGATCAGGTCGAGCATCGACTCGAAGGCGTCGGCGGCGGTGACGGTGCGCCCGGTGAAGGAGCGGCGCTCCGCCTCCATGACCTCGCTGTGGGCAACCGGGTCGTACGCGGACAGCACCTTGCCCAGCGCCGTGGAGTGCAGCGGCTGCATGGCCCCGACCTCCAGCACCTGGCGGCTGTCGTCGGGCCGGAAGACGTGGTGGACGATCAGGACGCCGTGCTGGTGCAGCACACCGAGGTGCACGCTCTCGCCGCTGGAGCGGGCCAGGTCGTCCGTCCAGACCAGGGCGCGCGCCCGCAGTTCGTGGACGTCCAGATAGCTGTTGCCCAGCCGCAGCAGCTCCGCGCCCAGCTGGTAGCGGCCCGACGCCCCGTCCTGCTCGACGAAGCCCTCCAGTTGGAGCGTGCGCAGAATGCCGTGCGCGGTGCCCTTGGCCAGCCCCAGCGAGGAGGCGATGTCGGAGAGCCCGAGCCGGCGCTCGCCGCCCGCCAGCAGACGCAGCATCGCGGCCGCCCGCTCCAGCGACTGGATGTTCTTCGCCATCGCGCCGTACTCCTCCACCTCGGTTCGACAATGCTGAACACTATCGGTCGATGCCGACCTGCGCCGGACTCCGAGGGAAAGTCTCCGCTACCGAGCCGCACCCGCCGCACCCGCACAGCATGCAGTCCGCCCCATGGACGCCCCCTACGGCCCCGGGCGGTGTCCGGCTAGGCTGGCGAGGTGCGCCTTCCCCAAGAAGGACGCAAAGCCGACAGCCGTCGCATCCCTGGGAGATCATCCATGGCCTCGTTGCCGACATCCGCCGCCGACAGCCGGACCCGCGCAGACGCACTCCGAGAGGCACTCGCCACCCGTGTGGTGGTGGCCGACGGGGCGATGGGCACCATGCTCCAGGCGCAGGACCCCACGCTGGAGGACTTCGAGAACCTCGAAGGCTGCAACGAGATCCTGAACGTCACCCGGCCCGACATCGTGCGTTCGGTCCACGAGGAGTACTTCGCGGTCGGTGTCGACTGCGTCGAGACGAACACCTTCGGCGCGAACCACTCCGCCGCGAACGAGTACGAGATCGCCGACCGGATCTTCGAGCTCTCCGAGTCCGGCGCCCGGATCGCCCGAGAGGTCGCGGACGAGTTCGCGCGGAAGGACGGACGCCAGCGCTGGGTCCTCGGCTCGATCGGCCCCGGCACCAAGCTGCCCTCGCTCGGCCACATCTCCTACGACGTCCTGCGCGACGGCTACCAGAAGAACGCCGAAGGCCTCCTCACGGGCGGCTCCGACGCCCTGATCGTCGAGACCACCCAGGACCTGCTGCAGACCAAGTCCAGCATCATCGGCGCGCGCCGGGCGATGGACGCCCTCGGCGTCCACGTGCCCCTGATCTGCTCCCTCGCCTTCGAGACGACCGGCGTCATGCTGCTGGGCTCCGAGATCGGCGCCGCCCTGACCGCCCTGGAGCCGCTGGGCATCGACCTGATCGGCCTGAACTGCTCGACCGGCCCGGACGAGATGAGCGAGCACCTGCGCTACCTCGCCCGCCACTCCCGTACGCCCCTGATGTGCATGCCCAACGCCGGCCTGCCCGTCCTCACCAAGGACGGCGCGCACTTCCCGCTCGGCCCCGACGGTCTCGCCGACTCCCAGGAGAACTTCGTCCGGGACTACGGCCTCTCCCTCATCGGCGGCTGCTGCGGCACGACTCCGGAGCACCTGCGGGCCGTCGTCGAGCGCACCCGGGGGCTCACGCCGACCGAGCGGGACCCGCGCCCCGAGCCCGGCGCGGCCTCGCTCTACCAGACCGTCCCCTTCCGGCAGGACACCGCCTACCTGGCGATCGGGGAGCGAACCAACGCCAACGGCTCCAAGAAGTTCCGCGAGGCCATGCTGGAGGCCCGCTGGGACGACTGCGTGGAGATGGCCCGCGACCAGATCCGCGAGGGCGCGCACATGCTCGACCTCTGCGTCGACTACGTGGGCCGTGACGGCGTCGCCGACATGGCGGAGCTGGCCGGGCGCTTCGCGACCGCCTCCACCCTTCCGATCGTGCTGGACTCCACCGAACTGCCCGTGCTCCGCGCCGGTTTGGAGAAGCTCGGCGGCCGGGCCGTGCTGAACTCGGTGAACTACGAGGACGGCGACGGCCCCGAATCCCGCTTCGCGCAGGTCAGCGCCCTGGCCTCCGAGCACGGCGCCGCCCTGATCGCGCTGACGATCGACGAGGAGGGCCAGGCCCGTACGGTCGAGCACAAGGTCGCCATCGCCGAGCGGCTGATCGAGGACCTCACCACCAACTGGGGCATCCACGAGTCGGACATCCTCATCGACACCCTGACCTTCACCATCTGCACCGGTCAGGAGGAGTCCCGCGGCGACGGCATCGCCACCATCGGGGCGATCCGCGAGCTGAAGCGGCGTCACCCGGACGTCCAGACCACGCTGGGCCTCTCCAACATCTCCTTCGGCCTGAATCCTGCCGCCCGAGTCGTGCTGAACTCCGTCTTCCTCGACGAGTGCGTCAAGGCGGGCCTGGACTCCGCGATCGTGCACGCCTCGAAGATCCTGCCGATCGCCCGGCTGGAGGAGGAGCAGGTCAAGGTCGCCCTCGACCTGATCTACGACCGCCGGGCCGAGGGCTACGACCCCCTCCAGAAGCTCATGGAGCTGTTCGAGGGCGTCAACATGAAGTCGATGAAGGCGGGCAAGGCCGAGGAGCTGATGGCCCTGCCGCTGGACGAGCGCCTCCAGCGCCGCATCATCGACGGCGAGAAGAACGGCCTGGAGGCCGACCTGGACGAGGCCCTCCAGGACACCCCGGCCCTCGACATCGTCAACAACACGCTGCTGGAAGGCATGAAGGTGGTCGGTGAGCTGTTCGGCTCCGGCCAGATGCAGCTGCCGTTCGTGCTCCAGTCCGCCGAGGTCATGAAGACCGCGGTGGCCCATCTGGAGCCGCACATGGAGAAGACCGACGACGACGGCAAGGGCACCATCGTGCTGGCCACCGTCCGGGGCGACGTCCACGACATCGGCAAGAACCTCGTCGACATCATCCTCTCCAACAACGGTTACACCGTCGTCAACCTCGGCATCAAGCAGCCCGTTTCCGCGATCCTGGAAGCCGCCGAGGAGCACCGCGCGGACGTGATCGGCATGTCCGGCCTCCTGGTGAAGTCGACGGTGATCATGAAGGAGAACCTCCAGGAGCTCAACCAGCGCAAGATGGCCGCCGACTTCCCGGTGATCCTCGGCGGCGCCGCGCTGACCCGGGCCTACGTCGAGCAGGACCTGCACGAGATCTACGAGGGCGAGGTCCGCTACGCCCGCGATGCCTTCGAAGGCCTGCGCCTCATGGACGCGCTCATCGGTGTCAAGCGCGGAGTGCCCGGCGCGGTCCTGCCCGAGCTCAAGCAGCGCAGGGTCCCCAAGAAGGACATCGACACCGCGGTCCTGGAGGTCGAGGAACCCGAGGGCTCGGTGCGCTCGGACGTCTCCACCACCAACCCCGTCCCCGAGCCGCCGTTCCGGGGCACCCGAGTCATCAAGGGCATCCCGCTCAAGGACTACGCCTCCTGGCTCGACGAGGGCGCGCTCTTCAAGGGCCAGTGGGGCCTCAAGCAGGCCCGGACCGGGGACGGACCGACGTACGAGGAGCTGGTGGAGACCGAGGGGCGCCCGCACCTGCGCGGCTGGCTCGACCACCTCCAGTCCAACAACCTCCTGGAAGCGGCCGTCGTCTACGGCTACTTCCCCTGCGTCTCCAAGGGCGACGACCTGGTCCTCCTCCACGAGGACGGCTCCGAGCGCACCCGCTTCACCTTCCCGCGCCAGCGCCGCGGCCGCCGCCTCTGCCTCGCCGACTTCTTCCGCCCCGAGGAATCCGGCGAGACCGACGTCATCGGCCTCCAGATCGTCACGGTCGGCTCCCGGATCGGCGAGGCCACCGCCGAACTGTTCGCCGCGAACTCCTACCGCGACTACCTGGAGCTGCACGGCCTCTCCGTCCAGCTGGCCGAGGCGCTCGCCGAGTACTGGCACGCGCGGGTCCGCAGCGAGCTCGGCTTCGCCGGGGAGGACCCGGCGGACGTCGAGGACATGTTCGCGCTGAAGTACCGCGGCGCACGGTTCTCGCTCGGTTACGGGGCGTGCCCGAATTTGGAGGACCGGGCGAAGATCGCCGACCTCCTCCAGCCGGAACGCATCGGCGTGCACCTCTCCGAGGAGTTCCAGCTGCACCCGGAGCAGTCCACCGACGCCATCGTCATCCACCACCCCGAGGCGAAGTACTTCAACGCGCGCTGAGGGGGCTTCTCGCCCGTACTCCCGCCGCGGCCTCGCGCCCTTCGCGCACCGCGGCCGGACACGTCGTACACTGGTCGGTCCAGTGCAGGCCGGTCGCCCTCCCGTTCTCCGGGAATGGCGGCCGGCCTTCTCGTCCCTTACGGAAGGTGTGCCGGATGACCAGTACGGTCCCCGCGTCCTTGACCCGCACGGCCGAAGGCGCCGCCCTGCAGGCGGTCCTTCTCGACATGGACGGAACCCTGGTCGATACCGAGGGCTTCTGGTGGGACGTCGAGAAGGAGGTCTTCGCAGGCCTCGGGCACCGGCTGGAAGAGGCCTGGCGGGACGTGGTCGTCGGCGGTCCGATGACCCGCAGCGCCGGCTACCTCATCGACGTCACCGGCGCCGACATCCGGCTGGACCAGCTGACGGTGCTGCTCAACGACGGATTCGAGAAGCGCATCGAGCGCGGGGTGCCGCTGATGCCGGGCGCCGAGCGGCTGCTCGCCGAACTGGCCGCGTACGAGGTGCCCACCGCGCTCGTCTCCGCCTCGCACCGCCGGATCATCGACCGGGTGCTGGAATCGGTGGGCCGCCACCACTTCGCGCTCACCGTCGCCGGGGACGAGGTCGCCCGGACCAAGCCCCACCCCGAGCCCTACCTCACCGCGGCCGCGGGCTTCGGCGCCGACCCCTGGCGCTGTGCCGTCATCGAGGACACGGCGACCGGGGTGGCCGCCGCCGAGGCCGCCGGCTGCCGGGTCGTCGCCGTGCCGTCCGTCGCCCCGATCGCGCCCGCGGCCGGACGCGTGGTCGTCGGCTCCCTAGAAGAGGTCGACCTCGCCTTCCTGCGCAAGCTCATCACCCAGGCGGGCGGAACGGGCTGACCCGCACCGGGGGTGCGCCCGCGCCCGCCGCGCACTTGTGAACGAACCGCGGATTTTCTGGTCGTCCCCGTGTGCGTTCCGGCAACGTTCCGTGGATGTGGATCAGTTGCGGGTCGCATCTGTGAAGAGGTCCGTCAAGTGACCTTCCTCACCCGGGGGCCTCCGGAGGGCTGCCGGGATCGGGGGAGCTGTCCGTAATGGTGGGCGTATGTCACCCCGCCCGGTCGCCGGAGGCGCGGGAGCCACCGGCCGGACGGTCGGAGGTGTCACCCCCGGCTACTAGCTTTGATTCCTCACCTGCCGGGATGAGGGAGAACGTCCAGATGAACCGCAAGACCCTGGTGCTGCCGGCCGTCGTCGGCCTGCTCGCCCCCGTGCTCGCCGCCTGCGGCAGCACGGACAGCGGCGCCGGTGGCAAGGGAGCCATCGTCGTCGGCACCACGGACCAGCTCGTCGCCTCCAAGGAGAACCCCGCGCCGCTCGACCCGGCCATCGGCTACGAGGCGGGCGTCTGGAACGTCCTGCGGCAGACCGTGCAGACCTTGACCACGGTGCCGAGCGGCGGCGGCGAGCCGGTGCCCGAGGCCGCCCGCAGCTGCACCTTCACCGACACCGCGAACGAGAGCTACCGCTGCACCCTGCGGGCGGGCCTCACCTTCGCCGACGGGACGGCCGTCACCGCCGAGGACGTGAAGCACTCCATCCAGCGCGTCATCGACATCGACGCGGACAGCGGGCCGGTCGGACTGCTCGCCAACATCGACATGATCGAGACCAAGGGCGATGACCAGGTGATCTTCCACCTGAACGCGCCCGACGCGACCTTCCCGTACAAGCTCGCCACCCCCGCCGCCGGTATCGTCCCGAAGGCGCACTACCCGGCGAAGGAGGGGCGCACCGGCTTCCAGGTGAACGGCTCCGGCCCGTACACCATGAAGCCGCGGGTCGAGGACGGCCGGGTCGCCGAGATCGCCTTCACCAAGAACCCCTCGTACAAGGGCGAACTGAAGGTCCTCAACGACAAGGTCGAGATGGAACTGTTCCCCGACGCCGAGGCCATGGGCAAGGCGCTCGACGAGGAGAAGATCCACATGATGACCCGGGCGATGTCGCCCCAGCAGGCCCGCGACATGCTCGTGGAGCCGGAGGAGGGCGTCGAGCTCACCGAGCTGCCCGGCCTGGCCATCAGCTACATCGGGTTCGACACCAAGGATCCGGCGGTCAGCAAGCCCGTCCGGCAGGCCATCGCGCAGATCGTCGACCGGGGCGCGATCGCGGGCAAGGTGTACGGCACCACCGCCGAGCCGCTCTACTCGCTGATCCCGTCCAGCATCGCCGGGCACACCAACGCCTTCTTCAACAAGTACGGCGAGCCCAGCACCGCCAAGGCCCGGGCGATCCTCGACGACGCCGGGATCAGGACGCCGGTGAAGTTCACCCTGCACTACACCAGCGACCACTACGGCCCGGCCACCGCCAAGGAGTTCAAGGCGATCCAGCGGCAGCTGAACAGCTCGGGCCTCTTCGACGTCTCCGTCCAGGGCAAGGAGTGGTCGCAGTACCGTCCCGAGCAGAAGCGCGGCGACTACGCGGCCTACGGCATGGGCTGGTTCCCCGACTTCCCGGACCCGGACAACTACACCGCGCCCTTCCTGGACGAGAACAACTTCCTCAACTCGCCCTACCGCTCGCGCGAGGCGCAGAAGGTCCTCATTCCGCAGTCCCGCCGCGAGACCGACCGCACCGCCGCCGGCGCCACCTACGAGAAGCTCCAGGACATCGTCGCCACCGATGTCCCGGTGCTGCCGATCTGGCAGGGCAAGCAGTACGTGGCCTCCCGCGACGGGATCGCCGGCGTGGAGCGCTCCGTCAGCGCCACCTCCGAACTCCAACTGTGGGAGCTCAACCGGCCCAGCGTCTGAGACCCGACCGGAAAGCCGTCCGGCCCGTCCCCCTCCTTGGAACAGGAGGGGGACGGGCCGGACGGCTTCGTCGTGTGCGGGTGCGTGTGCGTTGTGGTGCGGGTGCTCGGGGCCGCTACTGCGCGCCGGGACGCACCAGCCCGCTCTCGTACGCGTACACCGCGGCCTGCACCCGGTCGCGCAGGCCCAGCTTCGTCAGCACGTGGCCCACATGCGTCTTGACCGTCGTCTCGCTGACGAACAGATCCGCTGCGATCTCCGCGTTGGACAGGCCCCGCGCCACCAGCTTCAACACCTCGACCTCACGGTCCGTCAGCGTGTGCAGGGCGTCCGGCACCGGGTCCTCACCGGACGGCAGGTGGTCCGCGTACTTGTCCAGCAGACGGCGCGTGATGCTCGGCGCGAGCATCGCCTCGCCCGCCGCCACCACCCGGATCGCCTGCACCAGCTCCGCCGCCGGAGCGTCCTTCAGCAGGAAGCCGCTCGCCCCGGCACGCAACGCCTCCACCACGTACTCGTCGAGATCGAAGGTGGTCAGCACCAGCACCTTCGCCGGGCCGTCCTTCCCGGGGCCGGTGATCTGACGCGTGGCCTCCACGCCGTCCATCCGTGGCATCCGGATGTCCATCAGCACCACATCGGGCTGCAGCGCCCGCACCTGATCGATGGCCTGCAGACCGTCACCGGCCTCACCGACCACCGCCAGATCGCCTTCGGCCTCCAGAATCATCCGGAAACCGGTGCGCAGCAGAGGCTGGTCATCGACCAGAAGGACGCGGATCGCCACAGGAACTCCTTAAGGGCCCTCAAGGGCCACGGCACGGCCGGCCTCGGCCCGGACCGGTCCCATTCTGCCCTGGCCATCCTCGCCCGAATCCGCAGGGCGGACCGACAGCGGATATACCGGGGGAGTCCCGCCGAATTCCGGGCACACCGCCTGGTGGTCGCACCAGCCGCACAGCTTCGTCGGCCGGGGCCGCCAGTCACCGGTCTCCGTCGCCAGCGAGATCGCCTCCCACAGCGCCAGCAGCTTGCGCTCCACCCGCTCCAGGTCCGCCACCAGCGGGTCGTACGTCAGCACGTCGCCGCTGCCCAGATAGACCAGCTGGAGGCGGCGCGGCACCACGCCCTTCAGCCGCCAGATCACCAGCGCGTAGAACGTCATCTGGAACAGCGGACCGTCGGAATACTCCGGCCGCGGCGCCTTCCCCGTCTTGTAGTCGACGATCCGGACCTCGCCGCTCGGCGCGACGTCCACCCGGTCGATCACCCCGCGCAGCCGCAGCCCCGACTCCAGCTCCGTCTCGACGAACAGCTCACGCTCCGCCGGCTCGAGGAGCGTCGGGTCCTCCAGCGAGAACCACCGGTCCACCAACCGCTCCGCCTCACCCAGCCAGCGCGTCAGGCGCTCCCCCCCGGTGTCCCCGGCGAACAGCTCGGTCAGCTCCGGCTTCGACTCCAGCAGCCGGTCCCACTGGCCGGGAATGAGCGCCCGCGCCCGCGGCGCCGTCCGGTCGGCCGCCGGTGCGTCGAAGAGCCGCTCCAGCACCGCATGGACCAGCGTGCCGCGGGTAGCCGCCTCGCTGGGCTTCTCCGGCAGCTTGTCAATGACGCGGAAGCGGTAGAGCAAGGGACACTGCATGAAATCGCTCGCCCGCGACGGCGACAGGGACGAAGGCGGCTGGGGCGGCCGCGGCACGGAAGTCATGTCTGAAGACCCTACGGCCCGCCACTGACAGCGAGCGGCATACCATCGACGGCAGACCCTCGCACACTGCATGATCGTGGCGAACGCCACTCACCGAACCGAAGGGACCCCGTGGACGACAGCGGCGACAGCGGGCGGCCGCAGCCCGGCGCAGGGGGAACGGCCCCCGGCGCCGATCCCGACAACGGCAAGCCGAAACGCCCCGCCGAGCCGGGCGGCGGCCTGCTCATGGGCCGGCCCTTCGGCGTGCCCGTCTACGTCGCCCCCAGCTGGTTCGTCGTCGCCGCGCTGATCACCTGGGTGTTCGGCGGCCAGCTCGACCGTGTGCTGCCCGAGCTGGGCGCCGCCCGCTACCTCGTCGCCCTGTTCTTCGCCATTGCCTTCTACGCCTCCGTGCTCGTCCACGAACTGGCCCACACGGTCGCCGCGCTGCGCTACGAGCTCCCCGTCCGCCGCATCCAGCTCCAGTTCTTCGGCGGAGTCTCGGAGATCGAGAAGGAGAGCGAGACACCCGGCCGCGAGTTCGTCCTGGCCTTCGTGGGACCGCTCCTGTCCCTGGTCCTCGGCGGCGTCTTCTACGGAGCGATGCAGCTCGTCGAGCCCGGCACGGTCCCCGGCGTCCTGGTCGCGGGCCTGATGATCTCCAACCTCATCGTGGCCGCCTTCAACCTGCTGCCCGGCCTGCCGCTGGACGGCGGCCGGATGCTCCGCGCCGTCGTCTGGAAGATCACCGGCAAGCCCATGAGCGGCACCATCGCCGCCGCCTGGGTCGGCCGCGGCCTCGCCGTCGTCGTCCTCGTCGGACTGCCGCTGCTCACCCACACCGGAGTACTCGGCGGCACCGCCCAGAAGATCGGCGGCGTCGAGACCGTCATGGACGCGCTGCTCGCCGCGATCCTCGCGGGCATCATCTGGACCGGCGCCGGGAACAGCCTGCGCATGGCCCGCCTCCGCGAGCACCTGCCCGACCTCCGGGCCCGCACCCTGACCCGTCGCGCCGTCCCCGTCGAGTCCGCCACCCCGCTCTCCGAAGCGCTGCGCCGGGCCAACGAGGCGGGCGCCCGCGCCCTCGTCGTCGTCGACGGACAGGGCAACCCCAAGGGCGTCGTCCGCGAGGCCGCCATCGTCGGCGTCCCCGAACACCGCCGCCCCTGGGTCGCCGTCAGCGGCCTCGCCCAGGACCTCACCGACGGCATGAAGGTCCCCGCGGAACTGGCCGGCGAAGCCCTCCTGGACCGGCTCAAGGCCACCCCCGCCACCGAGTACCTGGTCGTCGAGGAGACCGGCGAGATCTACGGAGTCCTCTCCACCGCCGACGTGGAGCGCGCCTTCGTCAAGGCCATGGCCCGCCCCGGCGCCTGACGGCCCTCCCGGACGGTCGACGGCCGCGGCCCGGGCGGTCGGCGGCCGGGGAATCACCGGTAGGCTGGTCACATGTCTGAACCGACCGGTGCCGCCCGCCGACGTGGGCCCTTCAAGGTCGGGGACCAGGTACAGCTCACCGACCCCAAGGGCCGCCACTACACCTTCACGCTCGAAGCCGGAAAGAACTTCCACACCCACAAGGGTTCTTTCCCGCACGACGAGCTGATCGGTGCTCCCGAGGGCAGTGTTGTCCGCACCACGGGAAACGTCGCCTATCTCGCGCTGCGCCCCCTGCTCCCCGACTACGTCCTGTCCATGCCCCGCGGTGCCGCCGTGGTCTACCCCAAGGACGCCGGCCAGATCCTGGCCTTCGCCGACATCTTCCCCGGCGCCCGGGTCGTGGAGGCCGGGGTCGGATCCGGCTCGCTCAGCACCTTCCTGCTGCGCGCCATCGGCGAGCAGGGCATGCTGCACTCCTACGAGCGCCGCGAGGACTTCGCCGAGATCGCCCAGCAGAACGTCGAGCGCTACTTCGGGTCCCCGCACCCGGCCTGGCAGCTGACCGTCGGCGACCTCCAGGACAACCTCTCCGACACCGACGTCGACCGCGTCGTGCTGGACATGCTCGCCCCCTGGGAGTGCCTGGAGGCCGTCTCCAAGGCCCTGGTGCCCGGCGGCATCCTCTGCGCCTACGTGGCCACGACCACCCAGCTCTCGCGCACCGTCGAGTCCATCCGTGAGATCGGCTGCTTCGCCGAACCGCAGCCCTGGGAGTCGATGATCCGCAACTGGCACGTGGAGGGGCTCGCCGTCCGCCCCGACCACCGGATGATCGGCCACACCGGCTTCCTGGTCACCGCCCGCCGCCTCGCGGACGGCGTCGAGCCGCCGCTGCGCCGCCGCCGCCCGTCCAAGGGCGCCTACGGCGACGACTACGACGGACCGGGCAGCCAGAGCGGCTCCGCCGCCTCCCGCGGCTGACCCGCCCAACGCACCGGCGCCGCCGTTCCGCCCGGATGTGAGGTGTGGCACGATGCTGGCCACCCCTCAGGGTGTTCCCACCCCTCACCGGGCTTCCAGGAACCATCAGGAGACAGACCGCGTGCAGACCCCCGCGCTCCCGGACCTCGCCCACACCGCCGCCAAGCCGGTGCACTGGCTCGCCACGGCCGCGGCGATGGCCGGGGTCGTCGCACTGGCCGGGCTGCTCCAGCCCCGTACGGCCACCGCGACCGCCACGGCCCCCGAGCAGCGGACCACCACGCAGCACGGCGTCCCCGCGCCCGCTCCCGACCCCGCCGGCGTGGAGTTCCCGCTGGAGTGCGGCGGTGCCGGGACGACCGTCGCGAAGAAGGCCTCCGGGGACCTCGACGGCGACGGACGGCCGGAAACCGTCGCCGTGGTGCACTGCGCCGCCGGATCGGGGACCCCGCCGGGCGGCATCTACGTCCTGACACGGAGCAGCGGGGCCGCGCCCCGGGTCGTGGCGACCCTGGTGGACCCCGCTGACGGGAAGACCGTCGGGGACTTCGCCGTACGCGACGGTCTCGTCTCGGCGACCCTGCTCGGCTACTCCTCGCTCGACGTGCCCCGCTGCTGCCCCGACCAGGAGGAACAGGCCTCGTGGCGGTGGAAGGGGAAGGCGTTCGTCCGCACCTCCGGAGACCTCGCGCGCAGCGTCTGAGCGCGCTCCGCGGGGCTCCGGCCGACGTCGGGGCGCGAGCCCCCGTACCGGCTAGCCGGCGTCGGGTCCGTACACCTCGACGCTGTCCTTGACGCGCCGCACGTGGATGCAGTCCCCGGGGCACTCCTTGGCCGAATCGACGACGTCCTGGAGGAGCGGCAGCGGCACGGGCGTCGTCGCCCCCGGGCTCTGCAGGAGCTCGTCGTCGCCGCTCTTCACATAGGCCAGGCCGTCGATGTCCAGCTCGAAGACGTCGGGGGCGTACTGCACACAGATGCCGTCGCCCGTACAGAGGTCCTGGTCGATCCAGACCTCCAGGTCCTGCGTGTCACTGTCGCCCGGCGAGTCCTGCTGCACGGTCATGTGTCCTGCCGTTCCTGCGTATCTGAACCAATTGGAGCCAGCCCTGACGGGTGTTGAACAGTTCGACGATACAACCGGCGGCTTTCCGGTGGCGCAGGGTGGGTATTCCCTTGACGTGAGGGAGAGCGCAAGGGTGAAGATCGGACACGCCCCGCAGTCTTTGTGATCTAGGGGTTTCAATCACCACCCACCCAGGTAGGGTCAGGAAGCGTCCAGCTCCCCATGGAGGAGGTGAGGACCGTGGCAGCCCACGACGACGACATCAACCGCGGCATCCGGCCCGCGCGAGGGTCAGAGGACCCAGCCGGCCAGGTTGCCTATCTCGAGCAGGAGATCGCCGTCCTGCGACGTAAGCTCGCCGACTCTCCGCGTCACTCGAGGATTCTCGAAGAGCGGATCGTCGAGTTGCAGACGAACCTGGCAGGCGTGTCCGCACAGAACGAGCGGCTCGCCAACACGCTCCGTGAGGCGCGTGACCAGATCGTGGCCCTCAAGGAGGAGGTCGACCGGCTCGCGCAGCCCCCGGCCGGCTTCGGCGTCTTCCTGCAGGCCAATGAGGACGGCACGTGCGACATCTTCACCGGGGGCCGCAAGCTCCGGGTGAACGTCAGCCCCAGCGTCGAGCTGGAGGACCTCCGGCGTGGCCAGGAGGTCATGCTCAACGAAGCGCTCAACGTGGTCGAGGCCATGCAGTTCGAGCGCGCCGGGGACATCGTCACCCTCAAGGAGATCCTCGAGGACGGCGAGCGCGCCCTGGTGGTCGGGCACACCGACGAGGAGAGGGTGGTGCGGCTCGCCGAGCCGCTGCTGGACATCACCATCCGCTCCGGCGACGCCCTGCTCCTGGACTCCAGGTCGGGTTACGTCTACGAGGTGGTCCCCAAGAGCGAGGTCGAGGAGCTCGTCCTCGAAGAGGTCCCGGACATCGACTACGGCAAGATCGGCGGCCTGGGCGACCAGATCGAGCTGATCCGCGACGCGGTCGAGCTTCCGTACCTGCACCCCGACCTCTTCAAGGAGCACGAGCTCCGCCCGCCGAAGGGCATTCTGCTCTACGGTCCGCCCGGCTGTGGCAAGACCCTCATCGCCAAGGCCGTCGCCAATTCGCTCGCCAAGAAGGTCGCCGAGGTCACCGGGCAGCCCACGGGGAAGAGCTACTTCCTCAATATCAAGGGCCCCGAGCTCCTCAACAAGTACGTCGGCGAGACCGAGCGGCACATCCGCCTGGTCTTCCAGCGTGCGAGGGAGAAGGCGAGCGAGGGCACCCCCGTCATCGTCTTCTTCGACGAGATGGAGTCCCTCTTCCGCACTCGCGGCAGCGGCGTCAGCTCGGACGTGGAGAACACCATCGTCCCGCAGCTGCTCGCCGAGATCGACGGTGTGGAGGGCCTGGAGAACGTCATCGTCATCGGCGCCTCCAACCGCGAGGACATGATCGACCCCGCCATCCTGCGACCCGGCCGTCTTGATGTGAAGATCAAGATCGAGCGTCCGGACGCCGAGGCGGCGAAGGACATCTTCGCGAAGTACCTGACCCCGGGGCTCCCGCTGCACGCGGACGATCTGGCCGAGCACGCCGGCTCCCGGCCGGCCGCCGCCCATGCCATGATCCAGTCCGTCGTGGAGCGGATGTACACGGAGTCCGAGGAGAACCGCTTCCTGGAGGTCACGTACGCCAACGGCGACAAGGAAGTCCTCTACTTCAAGGACTTCAACTCCGGCGCGATGATTCAGAACATCGTCGACCGGGCGAAGAAAATGGCCATCAAGGCATTCCTGGAACAGGGCCAGAAGGGACTGCGGGTCGCTCATCTCCTGCAGGCCTGCGTGGACGAGTTCAAGGAGAACGAGGACCTGCCGAACACGACCAACCCGGACGACTGGGCCAGGATTTCCGGCAAGAAGGGTGAGCGGATCGTCTTCATCCGCACACTCGTCACCGGAAAGCAGGGTGCGGACACCGGGCGCTCCATCGATACGGTGGCCAATACCGGCCAGTACCTGTAATACGCGGACCGGCTGCGGAAGCCCTCAAGGGCCTCCGCAGCCGGTTTCATTCCCCCGTTCCGGCCGTGCCGGAGCAATGTCGTAATGGAGCTCCCCACCGGCGCAGAGGCGCTCTAGGCTCTGCGGTACCGCCGAGTCGCGCAGTGCGGTGACGGGCACCGCACACGCACCGGACACAGCAGCGGTACTTGAGCGTCGTCCCCGGAGGGGGCCGACGCCGGGCAAGGAGGGCCGCATGACCGTACGGCGAGTAATGGGCATCGAGACGGAGTACGGGATCTCCGTCCCCGGCCACCCCAACGCCAATGCCATGCTCACCTCGTCCCAGATCGTCAACGCCTACGCGGCGGCGATGCACCGGGCGCGCCGCGCCCGCTGGGACTTCGAGGAGGAGAACCCGCTGCGTGACGCGCGAGGCTTCGACCTCGCCCGGGAGACCGCCGACTCCAGCCAGCTGACCGACGAGGACATCGGCCTGGCCAATGTCATCCTCACCAACGGCGCACGGTTGTACGTCGACCACGCGCACCCCGAGTACAGCTCCCCGGAGATCACCAATCCGCGCGACGCGGTGCTCTGGGACAAGGCCGGCGAACGGATCATGGCGGAGGCGGCCGAGCGGGCGGCCGCCATCCCGGGCGCGCAGCCGATCCACCTCTACAAGAACAACACCGACAACAAGGGCGCCTCCTACGGCACGCACGAGAACTACCTCATGCAGCGGGAGACGCCGTTCTCGGACATCGTGCGCCATCTGACGCCGTTCTTCGTCTCGCGCCAGGTCGTCACGGGCGCGGGCCGGGTCGGCATCGGCCAGGACGGCAACGAGCACGGCTTCCAGATCAGTCAGCGCGCCGACTACTTCGAGGTCGAGGTCGGGCTGGAGACCACGCTCAAGCGCCCCATCATCAACACCCGGGACGAGCCGCACTCCGACGCGGAGAAGTACCGCCGGCTCCATGTGATCATCGGCGACGCCAACCTCTCGGAGATCTCCACCTATCTCAAACTCGGCACCACGTCCCTGGTGCTGTCCATGATCGAGGACGCCTTCATCGGCGTCGACCTCGCGGTCGACCAGCCGGTGCGCACCCTGCACCAGGTCTCCCACGACCCGGACCTGCGGCAGCTGATCACGCTCCGCAGCGGCCGGACGCTCACCGCGGTCCAGCTCCAGATGGAGTACTTCGAACTGGCCCGCAAGTACGTCGACGAGCGGTACGGCGCGGACGCCGACGAGCAGACCAAGGACATCCTGGTCCGCTGGGAGGACACCCTCAACCGGCTGGAGACCGATCCGATGAGCCTGTCGGGCGAGCTGGACTGGATCGCCAAGCGGGAGCTGATGGAGGGCTACCGCCGCCGCGACGGGCTGGACTGGGACGCGTCCCGGCTGCACCTGGTGGACCTCCAGTACGCGGACGTACGGCCCGACAAGGGCCTGTACAACCGCCTGGCGGCCCGCGGGAAGATGAAGCGCCTCCTGGACGAGGACGAGGTCACCAGGGCCCGCGCGAAGCCCCCGGAGGACACCAGGGCCTACTTCCGCGGGCGCTGCCTGGAGCAGTACGCCGACGACGTCGCGGCGGCCTCGTGGGACTCGGTGATCTTCGATCTGCCGGACCGCGACTCCCTGCAGCGGGTGCCCACCCTGGAACCGCTGCGCGGCACGAAGGAACACGTCAAGGACCTGCTGGACCGCTGCCGGACGGCGGAGGAGCTGGTCCGGGCGCTGTCGGGCGGCTGAAAGGCCTCCGGGCTGGGAATCAATCACCTTGAGGCGCGGGCGTTGCACCAACTACCGGGTCAAATGTCGGACCCCGTGGGTAGGGTCTGATCAAGAGCTTCGATTGCTTCGAACCGAGCGGGGTGAGCTACATGGCGACCAAGGACACCGGCGGCGGACAGCAGAAGGCGACACGTTCCACCGAGGAGGTCGAGGAGCAGGCGCAGGACGCGCAGGCGTCCGAGGACCTCGCGGAGCGCCAGGAGAAGCTGAGCGACGACGTCGACTCGGTCCTGGACGAGATCGACGACGTCCTGGAGGAGAACGCCGAAGACTTCGTTCGGTCCTTCGTTCAAAAGGGTGGACAGTAGTTCACCCCTGTGAACGCCCGGAAGTGTTCCGGGTGCTCACGCGGATATGCGCGGACAATGGGGGAGGGGGTGACGGCGTTCGCCACGGCGTGCGTCGTCACCCCCGCCCGCCGATCCGGGGCCGTTTCCCGGTCTCGCCGGATCGGTGCGGATAACCCCCTCCGAACATGTGGATCACTCCCGCCGGGCGGGTAGGGTCCGTGACGTACGTACTTGCTTCAACGGCAATTCGGCCATCGGCAAGTTGGGGGATGATCCTGACTCTCCTGCGCAGGGCCATCGCATACCTGGAGGGAAACGCGTGGAAGCCAACACTCGTAGCACCGGGCGTCTACCAGCTGCCTTCCTGACGCCGGGTTCGTCCTCGTTCATGGACTTCCTGTCCGACCAGTCGCCCGAGATGCTCCCGGGCAACCGGAGCCTGCCGCCGCTCCAGGGGGCCATCGAGGCGCCGCACGGGACGACCATCGTCTCGGCGTCCTTCCCCGGTGGCGTGGTCCTGGCCGGCGACCGGCGCGCCACGATGGGCAACATGATCGCGTCGCGCGACATGCAGAAGGTCTTCCCGGCCGACGAGTACTCCGCGGTGGGCATCGCCGGCACCGCCGGACTGGCTGTGGAGATGGTCAAGCTGTTCCAGCTGGAGCTGGAGCACTTCGAGAAGGTCGAGGGCGCCCAGCTCTCCCTGGAGGGGAAGGCCAACCGCCTCTCCACCATGATCCGCAGCAACCTCGCCATGGCCATGCAGGGCCTCGCCGTGGTGCCGCTCTTCGCCGGCTACGACGTCGACCGCGAGAAGGGCCGCATCTTCTCCTATGACGTCACCGGCGGCCGTACCGAGGAGAGCGGCTACGCGGCCACCGGCTCCGGGTCGATCTTCGCCCGCAACGCGATGAAGAAGCTCTACCGCGAGGACCTGACGGAGGAGCAGGCCCTCACCCTGGTCGTGCAGGCGCTGTACGACGCGGCGGACGACGACTCGGCGACCGGCGGCCCCGACGTGGCCCGCCGCATCTACCCGATCGTCACCGTCATCACCGACGAAGGCTTCCGGAGGCTGACCGACCAGGAGTCCTCCGAGATCGCGCGCTCCATCCTGGAACGCCGACTCGAGCAGCCCGACGGCCCGCGCGCCGCGCTGCTCTGATCCGGACCTCTAGCCTCCAGACGCACTCGTCACTGACAGAAAGGGACGGATAGCCGGTGTCGACGCCGTTCTATGTCTCACCCCAGCAGGCCATGGCCGACCGGGCGGAATACGCCCGCAAGGGCATCGCCCGTGGTCGCAGCCTCGTTGTGCTGCAGTATGCCGACGGCATTGTGTTCGTCGGCGAGAACCCGTCCCGCGCTCTGCACAAGTTCAGCGAGATCTATGACCGGATCGGCTTCGCGGCCGCCGGCAAGTACAACGAGTACGAGAACCTCCGTATCGGCGGTGTGCGCTACGCCGATCTGCGGGGATACACCTACGACCGGGACGATGTGACGGCCCGTGGGCTGGCCAACGTCTACGCCCAGACGCTCGGCACCATCTTCTCCAGCGCGGCCGAGAAGCCGTACGAGGTGGAGCTGGTGGTCGCCGAGGTCGGCAGCGCGGCCGAGGGCGACCAGATCTACCGGCTGCCGCACGACGGTTCGATCGTGGACGAGCACGGCTCGGTAGCGGTCGGCGGCAACTCCGAACAGATCAGCACCTTCCTCGATCAGCGCCACCGCGACGGGATGACGCTGGCCGAGGCGCTCAAGCTCGCCGTCCAGGCCCTCTCGCGGGAGCCGGGCGGCGGCGAGCGGGAGATCCCCGCGGAGCGCCTGGAGGTCGCGGTCCTGGACCGCACCCGCCCCCAGCAGCGCAAGTTCAAGCGGATCGTCGGCCGTCAGCTGGCCCGGCTGCTGGACACGGAGACCGCCGGCAGCACGCCGACGGACGCCCCGTCCGACACGGAGGACACCGACACCACGGACGGCACTGGCAGTGCCGACAGCGCTCCCGACTCCACGGAGGAGACGGACAAGTAGGGGACGAGCGGCGCCCCTCGGAGCGCCGTGCCCCCGGGTCCCGGCCCGGGGGCACCGTCATGTCCGGGCGGCGGGCGGCGGCGCCGTGGAGCCGCGTACGACGAGCCGGACCGGCAGACCGCCCCGCTGGACGGGGCGGCCGTCCAGTACCGCGAGGAGCGCCTCCATGCCCCGCTCCCCGACCTGCTCCGCCGGCAGCCGCACCGTGGTCAGCTCCGGCTCCAGCGCGGTGGCCAGGGCCAGGTCGTCGAATCCGGTGACCGACAGTTCGTCCGGCACCCGCAGCCCGAGCCTGCGGGCCGCCTTGCAGGCCCCGGCGGCCAGAATGTCGTCGTCGCAGATGATCGCGGTGGGCCGGTCCCCGATGGCCGACAGGGCCTGTTCGGCCGCCTCGCGCCCCGCCCGTACGTTCAGCGGGGCGCGCACCGTGCGCACCGTCGCGTCCCCGCCCGCCCCCAGCGCGTCGTGCAGCGCCCCGGCGCGTACCGCGAACGTCCAGGTGTCCACGGCGGACGCCAGATGCAGGAAGCGGCGGTGGCCGAGCCCCAGCAGATGGTCCGTCACCTGACGCATCCCGTCGGCGATGTCGAGGTTCACATGGGCGGCGGGTCCGGCGTCCGAGGGGTCGCTGTCCAGCATCACCAGCGGCATATCCGCCCCGTGCAGCGCGCCCAGCGCGTCGGCTGCCATCGAGGAGGCGATGACCCCGTCGAGCGCGGCGCGGGCCGAGGCGAACGGGTCCCGGGCCGGGCCCGTGCCGTCGGGCGACGGGTAGAGCACCACGCCGAAGTCGTGCTCGGCGGCGAGGTCCGCCGCCCCGGCGTACACCCGCGCGAAGAACTCGTTGGTGAGCGCGGGCACCACCAGCAGCGCGGTCCTGGTGCGGCCGAGCCGCAGACTGCGCGCCGCCAGATTGGGCCGGTAGCCGATCTCCGCCGCGGTGTCCCGGACCCGCTGGGCCGTGGCCTCCGACACCCGGCCCGGCCACTTCTCGCCGAGCACCAGGGAGACCGTCGCCTGGGAGACGCCCGCCGCACGGGCCACGTCGCGGCTGGTGGGCCGGGCGGGGACGGGCTGCTGCGCGCTGGTCACTCGTGCCTCCGTGCGGGATGTCTCCGTAGCGCCGCGAGGTGGACCCGCGAACTGCGCACATGGTACGTATGAACCTCGACGTTATACGTAACACCTCGGGGGCGGCGCAGCCGGTCGGGGCGGAGAGGGGCGGAGATGGCCGCGGGATATCTGGAGATCCTCCGGGCGCGGCATGCCGCCCGGCTGCTGGCGGGCACCCTGGTGGGGCGGCTGCCCAACGGCACCGCGCACATCGCGATCGTGCTGTTCACCCGGGCGGAGGGCGGCAGCTACACCCTGGCCGGCGCGCTCGCCGCCGCCTACGGACTGGCCACCGCCGTCGGGCAGCCGCTGCTCGGCCGGGCGGTCGACCTCTACGGGCAGCCCCGCGTCCAGTTCCCGGCCGCCGTGGTCTCCGCGCTCGGCATGTCGCTGCTGGCGGTCACCGGCCTCTCCTCGCTCCCGCTGGCCTACCTCGCCGTCGTCATCGCCGGAGTCGCCACTCCGCCGCTGGAGGGCGGTCTGCGTGCCCTGTGGCCCAGCGTGCTCAAGGGCGAGGGCCAGGTGCACCGGGCCTACGCCATGGACGCCGTGGCGCAGGAGATCATGTTCACCGTCGGCCCGCTCCTGGTGACGCTGCTCGTATCGCTCTGGTCGCCGGCCGCCGCACTGCTCGTGATCAACGCCATCGGGGTCCTCGGCGCCCTCTCCGTCGTCCTGTCCGAGCCCTCGCGCACCTGGCGCTCCGCGCCCCGTGAAGCGCACTGGCTCGGCGCCCTGCGCTCGCCCGGACTCCTCGCCCTGCTCGGCGCGTTCTTCTTCGTCGGGCTCGCCCTCGGCTCCATCACGGTGGCCGGGGTGGCGTACGCGGACGAGCACGGCCGGGAATCGGTGTACGGGTGGCTGATGGCCGCCCTCGGTCTCGGCGCGCTGATCGGCGGACTCGGCTACGGGGCGCGGCAGTGGGCCGGCGCCCCCGAGAAACGGCTGCGGGTCATCGTCGGGCTGCTGGCACTGGGCTATCTGCCGCTGGCGCTCACCCCCTCGGTGCCGGTCATGACCGCCCTCGCGGCCCTCGCCGGAGTGTTCCTCGCACCGGCCATCGCCTGCTCCTTCATCGTGGTCGACCGGCACGCCCCGCGCGGCACGGTGACCGAGGCGTTCTCCTGGCTCGTCACCACGTTCGGCGTGGGCGCGGCGGCCGGCACGGCCGTCGCGGGACCGGCCGTCGAACTCGGCTCGACCGCCTGGAGCTTCGCCGTCGCCGCGGCCGGGGGAGTGGCTGCCCTGGTGGTCCTCCTGGCCACCGGGAACGTCCTCGCGACCCCCTCCCGTACGCCCTCCGTCGTGACGGGATCGGAAAATGATCGAAACGGAGCCGTCGAACCCGGTTTCAGCTCAGGCCATAAGGCGTAATGTTCAGTCATGGACCGCCGCATTTTCGGGCTGGAGAACGAGTACGGCGTCACGTGCACGTTCAGGGGACAGCGCCGACTGTCACCTGACGAAGTGGCGCGCTACCTCTTCCGCCGTGTTGTGTCATGGGGCCGCAGCAGCAATGTCTTTCTGCGGAACGGCGCCCGCCTCTACCTCGACGTGGGATCGCATCCGGAATATGCAACCCCCGAATGCGACAACGTGACCGAACTGGTCACGCACGACAAGGCGGGCGAGCGCATTCTCGAAGGCCTGCTCGTCGACGCCGAACGCCGCCTGCACGAGGAGGGAATCGCGGGCGACGTCTATCTCTTCAAGAACAACACCGACTCGGCGGGAAACTCCTACGGCTGCCACGAGAACTACCTCGTCGCCCGCCACGGAGAATTCTCCCGGCTCGCGGACATCCTCATTCCGTTCCTGGTCACCAGGCAGCTGATCTGCGGTGCGGGCAAGGTGCTCCAGACCCCGCGCGGCGCGGTCTACTGCGTCAGCCAGCGTGCCGAGCACATCTGGGAGGGCGTCAGCTCCGCGACCACCCGCTCCCGGCCGATCATCAACACCCGCGACGAACCCCACGCCGACGCCGAGCGGTACCGCCGCCTCCACGTCATCGTCGGTGACTCGAACATGTCCGAGACGACCATGCTGCTCAAGGTCGGCGCCACCGACCTGGTGCTCCGCATGATCGAGGCGGGCACGGTGATGCGCGACCTGACCCTGGAGAACCCGATCCGGGCGATCCGCGAGGTCAGCCACGACCTCACCGGTCAGCGCAAGGTGCGCCTGGCCAGCGGCCGGGAGGCCTCGGCCATCGAGGTCCAGCGGGAGTACTACGAGAAGGCCGTGGACTTCGTCGAGCGCCGGGGCATCCGCACCGGCACCGTCGACCAGGTCCTGGAGCTGTGGGGCCGCACCCTGGACGCGATCGAGGCCGAGGACCTCGACCGGATCGACACCGAGATCGACTGGGTCATGAAGTACAAGCTCATCGAGCGGTACCGGGCCAAGCACAACATGACCATGTCGAACCCGCGGGTCGCCCAGATAGACCTCGCCTACCACGACATCCACCGTCGCCGAGGCCTCTTCTACCTCCTGGAGCGCAAGGGGCAGACCGCCCGCATCTGCAACGACCTGAAGATCTTCGAGGGCAAGTCGGTGCCCCCGCAGACCACCCGGGCGCGGCTGCGCGGCGACTTCATCCGCAGGGCCCAGGAGCAGCGGCGGGACTTCACCGTCGACTGGGTCCACCTCAAGCTCAACGACCAGGCGCAGCGCACGGTGTTGTGCAAGGACCCGTTCCGTTCCGTGGACGAGCGGGTGGAGAAGCTGATCGCCGGCATGTGAGCCGGCGTCACCGCAGCACGGCCCCGGCCCCCAGGACCCACCGGTCCTGGGGGCCGGGGCCGTGCGTGCGGGGTCCGGCCCCAACCGAATCAAAGGGCCTAGAGTGTTGCGGGACCGATTCACCGTGCCCCCTGAGATCTGAGGAACCAGTGCGCCGAATTGCCGGCCTTCTTCTCGCCCCCCTCCTGCTGCTGTCGGCAGTGGCGTGCGGCAGCGACGACAAGGCCTCCGACTCCGCCTCGTCCAAGAACGGCGTCCCCGCGATCACCGCGGGCGCCAAGTTCGGCGAGAAGCCCACCCTCTCCAAGGGGGAGGGCGACCCGCCCAAGGAGCTGAAGACCGAGGTCCTCAGCGAGGGGGACGGCGCGAAGCTCAAGAACGGCGACGCGATCCAGGTCAACTACCTCGGTCAGGCGTGGGACTCCACCAAGCCCTTCGACAACAGCTTCGACCGCAAGCAGCCCTTCGACCTCACGCTCGGCGCGGGCATGGTCATCCAGGGCTGGGACAAGGGCCTGGTCGGTCAGAAGGTCGGCAGCCGCGTCGAGCTGGTCATCCCGCCGGAGCTCGGCTACGGCGAGCAGGGCCAGGGCGACATCAAGCCCAACGCCACGCTCGTGTTCGTCGTCGACATCCTGAAGGCCACCCAGATCCCGGCCTCCGCCAAGGGCACCGAGGTCGCCCAGGACAACGTCGACCTGCCCAAGGTCGGCGTCAAGACCGACGGCAAGGCCCCGACGGTCACCATCCCCAAGGGCGACCCGCCGAAGAAGCTCGTCTCCAACTACGTCCTGGAGTCCGACGGCGAGGTCGTCAAGGAGTCCGACAGCGTCGTCGTGAACTACGTCGGCATGATCTGGAAGGGCGCCAAGGAGTTCGACAACACGTACACCACGGGCAAGACCCAGACCTTCCCGCTGTCCCAGGTCACCCTCAAGGGCCTGAAGAACGGCCTGGTCGACAAGAAGGTCGGCAGCCGGGTGCTGCTCGTCATCCCGCCGGACCAGGCCTTCGGAGACCAGCAGCAGCAGGCCATCCCGAAGAACTCCACCCTGGTCTTCGCCGTGGACATCCTCGCCAAGGTGTAAGACTGTCCCGGTTGTCCAGTTCATCATTTAGAGGAGCAGTTTCCGTGAGCATCGAGAAGCCCGAGGTCGACTTCCCGGGTGGCGAGCCGCCGGCCGACCTGCAGATCAAGGACATCTGGGAGGGCGACGGCCCGGTGGCCCAGGCCGGCCAGACCGTCTCCGTCCACTACGTGGGCGTGGCCTTCTCCACCGGCGAGGAGTTCGACGCCTCCTGGAACCGCGGCACGCCGCTGAAGTTCCAGCTCGGCGCCGGTCAGGTCATCTCCGGCTGGGACCAGGGCGTGCAGGGCATGAAGGTCGGCGGTCGCCGCGAGCTGATCATCCCCGCGCACCTCGCCTACGGCGAGCGCGGCGCCGGCGGCAAGATCGCCCCGGGCGAGACGCTGATCTTCGTCTGCGACCTCGTAGCGGTCTGATCCGTTCCGGTTGCGCGATGAGGGCCCCCGCCGCACGGCGGGGGCCCTCATCGCTCTCCGGCGGGTCCCGTCACCGCTCTCCGGTCGGCGGCCCGCCTTTTGGTCCCCACACCCCGGGGCGGTACGGTCGACGGTCGTAGAGCAACAAGAGAAAGGGCGTCGATGGCGATTGCCAAGGCCGAGCGGTTGATGAACCTCGCGCTGTGCCTGCTGGGGACCCGGCGCCCACTCAGCAAACGCGAACTCCGCGGATCCATCGAGGCCTACCTCGAGGCGGGCTCCGACGACTCCTTCAACCGGATGTTCGAGCGCGACAAGGACGATCTGCGTGAGCTCGGCCTCGTCATCGAGACCGTCGAGAACCTCGACGGCGACACCGGATACCTGGCCCGCCGCGACAGTAACCGACTGCCTCCCATCACTCTGGACGCCGAGGAGGCCGCGGCCCTCGGCCTCGCCGCCAAAGTCTGGCAGCAGGCCCGCCTCGCCGGGGCCGCCAGCGGCGCCCTCCAGAAGCTCCGGGCCGCCGGAATGCCGGAGGCCGAGGACGCCTACGAGGTCCACAGCGCCCTCGAACCCCGCATCCCCGTCCACGAGGCAGCGTTCGAGCCCCTGATGCTGGCCTGCCGCGACCGGCGCCCCGTCACCTTCGACTACCGCAAGGCCAACTCCGCCCGCCCCGAGCAGCGCCAGGTCGAACCCTGGACCCTCGAATGCTGGCGCGGCCACTGGTATCTGGCGGGCTGGGACCGCGAGCGCGGCGCCGAACGCGTCTTCCGGCTCTCCCGGATCACCGGTAAGGTCCGCTCCCGCGCCGGGGCCTTCGACGCCGCGGTGCCCGACGTCGTCACCGTCCGCGAGACCGTCGAGAGCTGGGCCGGCGAGACCGCGACCCGTACCGCCCGGATCAGGCTGCGCGCCGGAGCCGGTTACCCGCTGCGGTCGCGGGCGATAGCCGTGAGGGAACGCGGCGACGGCTGGGACGAGCTGGAGATCCCGTACGGGCACGGACTCGACGCCTGGCTCGTGGAGTTCGGCCCGGACGTCGTCGTGGAGGAACCCGCCGATCTGCGGGCCGATGTGGTGGACCGGCTCCGTGCCGTGGCCAAGGACTAGGGACAGGGAAACCATGGCCACGAACGCGATCGACCAGACCCGCCGGATGCTGTCCCTGGTGACGTATCTGCGCGAGCGCCCCGGCGCCCACGTCCAGGACGTGGCACGGGCCTTCGGGATCACCGAGGACGAGCTGATCTCCGACCTCGACGTCCTGCCCATGTGCGGCACCAGCTTCCGCGGCGGCGACCTCCTCGACATCGACACCGACGGCGACCGGATCTGGTGGCACAACCCGGACGACGTCGCCGAGCCGCTCCGCCTCGCCGCCGACGAGGCCACCGCACTGCTCGTCGCGGCCCGCGCCGTCGCCACCCTGCCCGGTCTGCGCGAGAGCGACCGGCTCGCCCTCGTCCGCGCCACCGCCAAGCTGGAGACGGCCGCAGGCGAGTCCGGCGCGGCCAGCTCCCGCCTCTCGGTGACCTTCGAGGCGGAGGGCGGCGTCTTCGCCGACGTCGACCGGGCCATCTCCGAACGCCGTCGGCTCTGGCTGCGCTACTATTCGCCCGCCCGCGACGAACTCACCGAGCGCGAGGTCGACCCGATCCGGCTCTTCGCCGTCGGCCACACCTACATGGAGGGCTGGTGCCGGCTCTCCGAGGCCCGCCGGACCTTCCGGCTGGACCGGGTCGCCGAGATCCGCCTCCTCGACGCCCCCGCCGCCCCGCCCGAGCTGGAGCTGCGCGACCTGTCCGCGGGGCTCGTCCAGCCCGCCGCCGAGGACCCGGAAGTCGTCATCGAGGTCGGCACCGGCGGCCGCTGGGTCGCGGAGTACTACCCGCACGACTCCGCCGACGAGCTCCCCGACGGCGGCCTGCGGATCACCCTGCGCACGCCGGACCCGGCCTCCCTGCGCCGGCTCGCCCTGCGCCTCGGCGGCGACGGACGCATCGTCACCCCGCCGGAGCTCGCGGACAGTGCCCGCGAGGCCGCCCGCGAGGCACTCGCCGCCTACGAGGACGCGCTCTGAGTCCCGAGGAGGGGAGACGACGATGAACCGGACGCCCCTGTTCCCGGCCACCACTCCCGGGGCCCGCCCGGCGCCCCTGCCCGGCGCCGGACCCGTGCCGGTGCCCGTACCCGCCGCCGTACGCTTCCGGGCCGCCTGCCCCGACTGCCGCGGGCGCTTCGAGCTGGCCGCCGCGGCACTGCGCCTCGCGATCGGCGCCACCAGCCGCACCACCTTCTACACCTTCACCTGCCCCGAGTGCGGCGCCTCGGTCCGTAAGCCCGCGGGGGAGCGCATCATCGAACTGCTCACCGGCGGCGGCGTACGGACGCTGCGCCTGCACACCGCCCTGTAGCGACCCGACCGCCGCGCCCGCTCGAAGCCCGGTCGGAAGCCCTGTAGGAAGACCCGTAGGAAGAGGGACCGCCGTATGTTCTGGCCCATGCTCGCCATCGCCCTCGGATTCCTGGGCATCGCCGTGCTCGGCGTCCTGGGCATCAAGGTCTTCGTCGAGGCCCGGCGTCTCGGCCGACAGGTCACGGTCACCACGGAGCGGATCAACCGGGCGTCCGAGGACCTCGAACGGGCGGCCACCCGCCTCGCGACCACCGGCGAAGGCCTGCGATAACGGCCCCTGAGACCTGATGCTCGACCGCACCGGGGGGTACGCTGCATGGGTCGGCCCAGGCAGGGGGTGCGGGTCGCAAGCAGGAGTACGCACGGGCATTGCCTCGCGTTTACCCCTGCGGGTTACGATCGCTGCCAAGCGCAACGATCGGACGTATGCCCGGTCGAACGGGTAGCGAGCCCACCCTCCAGCCGCCTCAGTGAGAAGGAAGTCGCACATGATCGGCAATCTGAAGCCCCTCGAGATCGTTCTGATCATCGCTGTCATCCTGCTGCTCTTCGGTGCCAAGAAGCTTCCCGACATGGCGCGCTCGCTCGGCAAGTCGGCCCGCATCCTCAAGAGCGAGGCCAAGGCCATGAAGAAGGACGACGCGCCGGCCGCGGCGCCCACGACGGAGACCGTCGAGGACCCGAAGCCCCCGCAGTCCACCACCGCGCGTACCATCCAGGCCGCTCCGGGAGACGTCACCAGCTCCCGCCCGGTCAGCGAGGCCAAGCCCACCACCCAGAGCTGACAGCTGACGCGCTCCGCCGACAGCCGCCGCACGAGACGAGGGAAGTGGGTTGCTCAAGTCTGCCCGCAAGCAGGAGAAGGACGACGAGGGGCGGATGCCTCTCCTCGATCACCTGCGTGAGCTGCGTAACCGGCTGCTGAAGGCCGTGCTGGCGATCTTGATCGCCGTCATCGGGGCCGCCTTCTTCCATAAGGAGATCTTCGAGTTCTTGATGAAGCCGATCCTTGATTCGGTCGGCTGCAAGAACGGCGTCGAAACGATGGTCAACGGCCGCCCGTGCGCGGAGATGACCACCAACGGCCTGCTGTCGCCCTTCACCATCGCGCTGAAGGTGTCCCTCATGGCGGGCGTTCTCCTGGCCACGCCTGTCTGGCTGTACCAGCTCTGGGCTTTCGTCGCTCCCGGTCTCCACCAGAAGGAGAAGCGGTACTCCCTGGGCTTCGTGGCCGCAGGGGTTCCGCTGTTCGCCGCAGGTGCCTATCTCGCGTACACGATCCTGCCGCAGACGGCCGAGATCATGCTCGGCTTCACGCCGGACAACGTGACGAACCTCCTGCCGCTCGACGACTTTCTCGACCTGATCACCCGCATGGTGATCGTCTTCGGCCTCGCCTTCGAGCTGCCCCTGCTGCTCATCGCCCTCAACATGACCGGGGTCCTCACCGGCACCCGCATGTTGCGTTGGTGGCGCGGCATGATCGTCGGCCTCACCGGATTCGCGGCCATCGCGACCCCCGGTGGCGAGCCCATCTCCATGCTGCTTCTCGCGGGCCCGCTCGCGGTCCTCTACTTCATCGCCGTCGGTTTCTCCCTGCTGAACGACAAGCGGCGCAACCGCAACAACCCCGACGCCGAGCTCGGCGACGACGAGGCCTCCGACCTGGATCTGACACCCGAGCCCGTCGGGAGCGTGGAGCGTGTCTCCGGCTCCCGCCCCGCGCTTCCGGGGCAGGCGTCCGGCGAGGCGGACGGGCCTGGAGCACACCGGCTGAACGGTTACGACGACATCACCTGACCTTGTAGGGTCCGGAAGGGTGACCAGCGAGATCACCCTCTTCGTCAATCCCACCGCAGGACGCGGCCGGGGCGCGCACGCCGCGCAGCCGGCCGCTTCCGCTTTGCGGGACGCCGGATTCTCCGTCCGTACCGTGCTGGGCCACGACGCCGACGACGCCCTGCGTCGGGCTCGCCGGGCCGTCGCGGCGGGGACCGGGGCGCTGATAGCCGTGGGCGGGGACGGGCTGATGTCCCTCGCCCTCCAGGCCGTCGCCGGGACCGCAACCCCGCTCGGTGTCGTCGCCGTCGGCACCGGCAACGACTTCGCCCGGGCGCTGGGGCTGCCGATACGTGACCCGGCCGCCGCCGGACGGCTGGCCGCGCGGGTGCTCAAGGAGGGCGGTCACCGCGCCATCGACCTCGGTCGGGTCGGGGAGCGCTGGTTCGGCTCGGTCCTCGCCTCCGGCTTCGACTCCCGGGTCAACGACCGGGGCAACCGGATGCGGTTCGTCGGCGGTCGGTTCGCCTACGATCTCGCGATCCTCGCCGAACTGACCGCCTTCCGGCCGATCCCGTACCGGATCCGGCTCGACGGGGGAGAGGTCCGCGAGATCGAGGCCACGCTCATCGCGGTGGGCAACGGCACCACGTACGGCGGGGGCATGCGGATCTGTGCCGAAGCCGAGATGGACGACGGGCTGTTCGACGTGACCGTGGTGGGACGGTGCACCCGCACCACGCTCCTCAAGGTCTTCCCGAAGGTCTACCGGGGCACGCACCTCGGCCACCCCGCCGTCACCGTGCACCGGGTCTCCTCGATCGAGCTGGCGGCGGCCGGGGTCACGGCGTACGCGGACGGTGAACCGCTGGGCGCGCTGCCGCTCACCGCCACCTGCGTACCGGGTGCCGTGCGGGTGCTCACCGGCGGCTGAGCAGGCGCCGGCCGGCCCCGGGCGAGCGAACGACCGAGGGCGTTAAAGATCGCGCTGAGTGTCAGAGGTGACGGGTAGGCTCGTATGCAAGATGACAGAGGACCTCTCACCAGCTGAGCGATACCAGGCTTCTCAGGTCCGTGCGGCCGAGATGGCGACGGCCCTCGGGCCCTTCCGCGAGATGTACGAGTTCGGTCTGGACCCGTTCCAGATCGAGGCCTGCCAGGCCCTGGAGGCGGGCAAGGGGGTGCTGGTCGCGGCCCCCACCGGGTCGGGCAAGACGATCGTCGGCGAGTTCGCCGTGCATCTGGCTCTGGAGCAGGGCCGCAAGTGCTTCTACACCACACCGATCAAGGCGCTCTCCAACCAGAAGTTCGCCGATCTGGTCAAGCGCTACGGCGCCGACAAGGTCGGTCTGCTGACCGGCGACAACAGTGTCAACTCCGAGGCGCCGGTGGTCGTGATGACCACCGAGGTCCTGCGGAACATGCTGTACGCGGGCTCCCAGTCGCTGTCCGGCCTCGGCTATGTGGTCATGGACGAGGTGCACTACCTCTCCGACCGCTTCCGGGGCGCGGTGTGGGAGGAGGTGATCATTCACCTCCCGGAGTCGGTGACGCTGGTCTCCCTGTCGGCGACCGTCTCCAACGCGGAGGAGTTCGGCGACTGGCTGGACACCGTGCGCGGCGACACCGAGGTGATCGTCTCCGAGCACCGCCCGGTGCCGCTCTGGCAGCACGTGATGGCCGGACGGAAGGTGTACGACCTCTTCGAGGAGGCGACCGACCACGGCGGCCGAGGCGCCGGACGGCGTGAGGTCAACCCCGACCTGGTCCGGCTCGCCCGGCAGGAGAGCCAGAACGTCTACAACCCGCGTGACCGCCGCCGGGGCAAGATGGTGCGCGAGGCCGACCGTGAGCGCGAGAGGCGTCAGCGCGGCCGGATCTGGACGCCCGGCCGGCCCGAGGTCATCGACCGGCTGGACAACGAGGGCCTGCTCCCCGCCATCACCTTCATCTTCAGCCGGGCCGGCTGCGAGGCCGCCGTCCAGCAGTGCCTCTACGCCGGTCTGCGGCTCAACGACGAGGACAAGCGCCGACTGGTCCGGGAGATCGTCGAGGAGCGGACCGCGTCCATCCCCGGGGAGGACCTGCACGTCCTGGGCTACTACGAGTGGCTCGAAGGTCTGGAGCGGGGCATCGCCGCGCACCACGCGGGCATGCTGCCGACCTTCAAGGAGGTCGTCGAGGAGCTGTTCGTACGGGGGCTGGTCAAGGCCGTCTTCGCCACGGAGACCCTGGCGCTCGGCATCAACATGCCCGCGCGTTCCGTGGTGCTGGAGAAGCTCGTCAAGTGGAACGGCGAGCAGCACGCCGACATCACCCCCGGCGAGTACACCCAGCTCACCGGCCGGGCCGGACGCCGCGGCATCGACGTCGAGGGCCACGCGGTGGTCCTGTGGCAGCGCGGCATGGACCCGACGGCGCTGGCCGGCCTCGCGGGCACCCGTACGTATCCGCTGCGCTCCAGCTTCCGCCCCTCGTACAACATGGCGGTCAACCTGGTGCAGCAGTTCGGGCGGCACCGCTCGCGGGAGCTGCTGGAGACCTCGTTCGCCCAGTTCCAGGCGGACAAGTCCGTCGTGGGGATCTCACGTCAGGTGCAGCGGAACGAGGAGGGCCTGGAGGGCTACCGGGAGGGCATGACCTGCCACCTCGGTGACTTCGAGGAGTACGCGCGCCTGCGGCGCGACCTCAAGGACCGCGAGACGGAGCTGGCCAAGCAGGGCGCGGCGCAGCGGCGGGCGGCGGCGGCCTCATCACTGGAGAAGCTGAAGGCCGGCGACGTCATCCACGTGCCGACGGGGAAGTTCGCGGGGCTGGCGTTGGTGCTGGATCCCGGGCTGCCCGCCGGGCGGGCCAACGGACACCGGGGCCTCGACCACCACGACGGGCCGCGTCCGCTGGTGCTGACCGCCGAGCGCCAGGTCAAGCGGCTGGCCTCGATGGACTTCCCGGTGCCGGTGGAGGCGCTGGACCGGATGCGCGTCCCGAAGTCGTTCAACCCGCGCTCGCCGCAGTCCCGGCGCGATCTGGCCTCCGCGCTGCGGACGAAGGCCGGGCACATCGTGCCCGACCGGCACCGCAAGGGGCAGGCGCCGGCCCCCGACGACCGCGAGATCGCCCGGCTGCGTACCGAGCTCCGCGCCCACCCGTGCCACGGGTGCGACGAGCGGGAGGACCACGCGCGGTGGGCCGAGCGCTACCACCGGCTGCAGCGGGACACCCGGCAGCTGGAGAAGCGGATCGAGGGGCGGACGAACACGATCGCCCGGACCTTCGACCGGATCGTCGCGCTCCTCACCGAGCTGGACTACCTCCGGGGCAACGAGGTCACCGCGAACGGGCGGCGGCTGGCCCGGCTCTACGGGGAGCTGGACCTGCTCGCCAGCGAGTGCCTGCGGGAGGGTGTGTGGGAGGGGCTCAACCCCGCTGAACTGGCGGCTTGTGTCTCCGCGCTGGTGTACGAGGCGCGGCAGGCCGATGACGCGGTCGCGCCGAAGCTGCCGTCCGGTCCCGCCAAGGTCGCCATGGGCGAGATGGTACGGATCTGGGGGCGGCTGGACGCCGTGGAGGAGGACTTCAAGATCAACCAGACGGAAGGGGTCGGGCAGCGCGAACCCGATCTCGGCTTCGCCTGGGCGGTCTACATGTGGGCCTCCGGCCGGACGCTGGACGAGGTGCTGCGCGAGGCGGAGATGCCGGCGGGGGACTTCGTACGGTGGTGCAAGCAAGTGATCGACGTACTGGGGCAGGTGGCCGCCGCGGCTCCCCGGGATGCGGGGGAGGGTGCGAGTTCTGTGGCGAAGAACGCGCGCAAGGCCGTGGACGCGGTGTTGCGGGGGGTCGTGGCGTACAGCTCTGTCGGCTGATGCCGGTGCTGGGCGCGCGGGCGGGGTGGGGCAGGTCGTGCGGGTGCGCCTGCGGCGGGCTTGTTCCCCTCCCCACCCCCGAGCTCTCGACTTCGTTCGAGCAGAGGAGACCCCACTCTCCCCGGAACCGGGGCTCCGCCCCGCGGGCCCCGCTCCTCAAGCGCCGCAGGGGCTGCAAAAGAGCTGCTCCTCAAGCGCGGGAGGGGCTGGAGCGGGCTCGACGAGGGGTGGGGCTGTCGGGGGGCCGCGGGGTCAGGTCCTGCGGGTTTTGGCCGCTGCTCCCGCGCAGACCATGCCCAGCAGTACGGTCAAGCCGCCGACGATGATGTTGTTGATCACGATTCCGGCGTCCGGGCTGCTGCCCACCACCCAGCTCGACACGATGATCCACGCCCCCATCGCGCAGATCGCCCAACTCAGGCCGTACATGCGCTCCGGCATCGCCGTGAAGCCGAGAGCCAGTACCGCGATGGCGATGCCCATCACCAGGTTGTGCGTGACCAGGGCCGGCTGGCTGGCCGTGAAGTGGAGCACCCACGGGGAAACGGCGCAGTAGAGGCCGACGAGGAACACCGGCGCGTCCACCAGCGCCACATCGCGACCACCCATCACCCGGTCGTACCGCGCACGCATTTCGGAGGCGTCGGGGTGGCCCGTTATGTCACTCCTCGCGTGTGAGACGTTGCTCATGGGATTTCGTCTCCTTCGTCGCGCGGGCCCCGCCGCCGTGCGGATGGATACGGCGGGCACCCTCATCCCCATAGTGCTCTTATATGGCGCTTATGTGTACTTTTCGGGCGATTTTTTTGTTGGGGATTCTCAGGTGTTCCGAGGCCCTTCGCAGTCCAGCCGACCGGCCGGGGATCGTTCCGATGCCGTACACCGCTCCCGCCGGTGCGACCTGGATCAGTTCGTGGAAGACCGCGGTGCCTCCCGGGCCCTCCGGTCGCCGTGGGTCGGCGCCGCGATCCGACGGTAGGCAGCGCCCGCGCACGAGGAGGGGCGGGGAGGCGCGGCGTACCGCGTCCCGCCGCCCCTCGTCCATGGGGATCGGTGCAGGCTACTTCGGGGGCATCAGGACCGAGTCGACGATGTAGACCGTGGCGTTGGCGGTCGGGACGTTGCCGCAGACGATCTTCGAGGCGTCGTTCACCGTGTACTCGACGCCCGAGCCGGCCGTGGTCAGCTTGCTCTTCTCCAGCGTGTCGAAGGAGCCCTTCTCCAGCTGCTGGGGTGTCAGCTTCTCGCCCACCACGTGGTAGGTGAGGACCTTGGTGAGCTCGGCCTTGTTCGCCAGCAGTGCGTCCAGGTCGGCCTTCGGGATCTTGGCGAAGGCGTCGTTGGTCGGGGCGAACACCGTGATGTTCTCCGCGTTGTTGAGCGTGTCGACGAGGCCGGCCTGCTTCACGGCGGCCACCAGCGTCGACAGCTCCTCGTTGTTCGAGGCGGCCGTGGCGACCGGGTCCTTCGCCATGCCGTCGAACGAGCCGGCGCCTTCCGTCGGCACCGACGAACAGGCCGGACCGAACGGCTCGTCCATGGTCGCCGAGTCATCGGCCGAGGGGCTCGCCGGGGCGGACGAGCTGGGCGTCGAACCTGCCGCCGAGTCCTTGGAGGAGTCGTCCGACGAGCAGGCGGTCAGGGCGAGCGGCAGCACGGCCGCTGCGGACACGGCGACGGCTGCCCGGCGGAAGAGGAGCGTGTTCATGGTGTTTCTCCTGGATCGAAGGTCTGGTGCGAAGAGAGAAAGAGAAGAGAAAAGGGGAGTGGGGCATGCGGTCGGCGGGATCAGCGGGGCGGAAGTGCCCCGGCCAACCGCGCGTCGTTCCGGTCTGCTCTCACACAAGGGGTTCGACGCCGGTCGGTCGGCGGATTGGTCCGGGACCCTCATTCACCCGTTCGGGTTAGATCCACTGATCGACCAATCCATCCGGCCACCGGCCACGAATGCAGAGTGAGGAGCACTCCAGCAGTGCTCCGACCTGTGTTGAGGGACCGGAGGGAGCCGGAATGGCAGGGGAACGACGGCGGACGGCGGTGGTCGGATCCGGAGTGGCGGGACTGACCGCCGCCCACGTTCTCCGGGACGCCCACGAGGTGACGCTGTACGAGGCGGACGACCGCCTCGGAGGCCATGCGCATACGCATGACCTGACCGCGTCCGACGGCCGGGTGCACCGCGTGGACTCCGGGTTCATCGTGCACAACCGCCGGACCTACCCCCACCTGCTGCGGCTCTTCGACGAACTGGGCGTCGCCACCCAGGAGTCCGAGATGTCGATGTCCGTACGGTGCGAGGGATGCGGCCTCGAATACGCCGGGGCGCGCGGCCCGGCCGGGCTCTTCGCGCAGCCGCGCTCCGTCGTGCGCGGCCCCTATCTGCGGATGCTCGCCGAGGTGCCGCGCTTCCATCGCGCGGCCCGGGCCCTCCTGGAACTGCCGGAGAGCGGGGCGGGCGGGGCGAGCGGGACGAGCGGGGCCAGAGGGACGGGCGGGGCGATCGGGGCGAGCGGGATGACACTGGGGGAGTTCGCCCGGCGCGGGCGCTTCTCGCCCTACTTCCACGCCCACTTCCTCACGCCCATGGTCTCCGCCGTCTGGTCCTGCGACCCGGTCACCGCCCTGCGCTACCCGGCCCGCCATCTCTTCCGCTTCCTCGCCCACCACGGCATGCTCGCCATCAGCGGCTCCCCGGTCTGGCGCACCGTCACCGGCGGGTCGCGCAGCTACGTCGACCTCCTCGCCAAGCAGCTCACCGCCGTGCACACCTCGACCCCGGTACGCGCCATCACCCGGCACGCCGACGGTGTCGAGGTCACCACCGAGGACGGCACGAGCACCCCGTACGACTCCGTCGTCATCGCCACCCACCCCGACCAGGCGCTGCGGCTGCTCACCGACCCGACCGAAGCCGAGCGCGGCACGCTGGGCGCGTTCCGGTACTCCCGCAACCCGACCCTGCTGCACACGGACACCGCCTTGCTGCCGCGCGCCCGGGGGGCCAGGGCCTCCTGGAACTACCTGATGCCCTCGTGCGCCGCCGACGCCGACCGCGTCACCGTCAGCTACGACATGAACCGGCTCCAGCGGCTCGACGCGCCCGAGGCCTTCGTCGTCACGCTGAACGGCTCGGACCGCGTCGACCCCGCCTCCGTACGCGCCCGCGCGGTCTACGAGCACCCCGTCTACACCCCCGAATCCGTCGCCGCCCAAGACCGCCTGCCGGCCCTCTCCGGTCCCGTCACCGCCTACGCGGGGGCGTACCACGGCTGGGGGTTCCACGAGGACGGCTGCCGTTCGGGGGTCGCCGCCGCGGCGGCCCTGGGGGTGAGGTGGTGAACGCCCTCTATCCGTGCACGATCACGCACGTGCGGAACCGGCCGACGAGATACGCCTTCCGGCACCGTACGTATCTGTGGCTCATCGACCCCGACCGGCCGCCCCGGCTGCCCCGCCTCCTGCGACCGCTGGCCCGGTTCGACCCCCGCGACCACTTCGGGGGCACCGCCCCCACCGTCCGGGCCGGGCTGGAGCGCTTCCTGCGGGCGCGGGACGTGGAGCTGGGCGAGGGCACCGTCACCATGCTCACCCAGGCCCGGACGTTCGGGTACGTCTTCAACCCGATCACCGTCTACTGGTGCCACCGGGCCGACGGGAGCCCCCTCTGCGTCGTCGCGGAGGTGCACAACACGTACGGCGGACGGCACGGCTATCTCCTGCGCCCCGACACGCATGACCGCTCCGTGGCCGACAAGGAGTTCTACGTCTCGCCGTTCTTCCCCGTGGACGGCGGCTACCGGATGCGGCTGCCCGAGCCCGGACTCAGCCTCGATCTGAGCATCCACCTGGAGCGCGACGGGGCCCGCCCGTTCACCGCGACCGTCCGCGGCCGGCGTCGGCCCGCCGTCCCCCGGGAGCTGGTGCGGCTCGCCCTGCGCCACCCCCTCTCCACCGTCCTCGTCTCCGCCGCGATCCGCCTGCACGGCATCCGGCTCTACCTGCGCGGCCTCCCCGTGCAGCCCCGCCCCCCGCACCGCCCACAGGAAGGCATGCAGTGACCGCGCCCACCTCCGCGCCGCCGGCAGAGCACACCCCCGGGACCGACCCGCAACGCTGGCCCGACATCATCGAGCAGCCCCGGGTCTCCCGCGCCCGGACCGCCGTCGCCGAGCGCCTCGTCCGCCACGCGCTCGCCCGGCTCCCCCTGCGTGCCCGCCTGGCGGGCCGGGACGACATAGGCCTCGGCGGGCCGCTCATGGACATCCGCGACCCCGACGCCTTCTTCCGGCGGATCGGCGCGAGCGGACTCATCGGCTTCGGCGAGTCCTACATGGCGGGGGAGTGGGACGCGCCCGACCTGGTCGGCGTGCTGACGGTGCTGGCCGCGAACGCGGCCGGCCTCGTCCCCCGACCGCTGCAACGCCTGCGCGGCATCTGGGCGCCGCGCAGGCCCGCCGCACAGCTGAACACCCCCGAAGGCTCCCGGGACAACATCAGCCACCACTACGATCTGTCCAACGAGCTGTTCGCCCTCTTCCTCGACGAGACGCTCTCCTACTCCTCCGCAGTCTTCCGCGGCTTCCCCGCCGAACACGGCCTGCTGCCCGCCGCCCAGCACCGCAAGATCGACCGGCTGCTGGACGCCGCCGGGGTCACCGGGGGCACCCGTCTCCTGGAGATCGGCACCGGCTGGGGCGAACTGGCCGTCCGCGCGGCCGCCCGCGGCGCCCGGGTCGTCACCGTCACCCTCTCCGGCGAACAGCGCGAACTGGCCCGCGCCCGGGTCCGCGAGGCCGGGTACGAGGACCGCGTCGAGGTGCGGCTGAGCGACTACCGCCACGTCACCGGCGACTACGACGCCATCGTCAGCGTCGAGATGGTCGAGGCGGTCGGCGAGGAGTTCTGGCCGGTCTACTTCGAGACCCTGGACCGGCTGCTCGCCCCCGGCGGCCGGATCGCCCTCCAGGCCATCACCATGCCCGACGACCGGCTCCGCGCCAGCCGCTCCACGTACACCTGGATCCACAAGTACATCTTCCCCGGCGGGCTCCTGCCCTCCACCGAAGCCGTGGAGCGGATCACCACCCGTCACACCCGCCTGCGCACCACCCAGTGCATCCGCTTCGGCGCGCACTACGCCGAGACGCTCCGGCTGTGGCGGGAGAGGTTCGCCGAGCGGGCGGCCGAGGTCGACGCCCTCGGCTTCGACGCCGTCTTCCGCCGGATGTGGACCTTCTACCTCGCCTACTCCGAAGCGGGCTTCCGCTCCGGCTATCTCGATGTGCAGCAACTGCTTCTGACCCGCGAGGAGACCGCGTGACCACCACCGCACCCGAGCCCCGCGCCCGGCGCGTCCCGACCGGGGCCGCCCAGCGCGTCGAACCGCTGATCGAGCGGCTCCTCGGCGGCCCGCCGCCGGTCCGGGTACGGATGTGGGACGGCAGCGAGACCGGACCCAGGGACGCTCCCACCGTCCATGTGCGGACCCGCAGAGCGCTGCGCCGCCTGCTGTGGGAGCCGGGCGAACTCGGCCTCGCCGAGGCCTACGTCACCGGCGACATCGACCTCGACACCGATCTCGGCGACGGGCTGCGCGCCATGCGCCGCGCCGCGCGCGACCGAGGCCTGACCGCGCCCGCGCCCGCCCTCGCCGACCGGCTCAGGGCGGCGGGCCTCGCCCTGCGGCTCGGCGCGGTCGGCCCCCGGCCCCCGGTCCCCGCCGCCCGCGCCGGCCTGAGCGGGACCCCGCACAGCAAGGCCCGGGACCGGGCGGCGATCAGCCACCACTACGACCTGTCCAACGCCTTCTACGCGCTGCTCCTCGACGAGACGATGGCGTACTCCTGCGGCTACTGGACCAGCGAGGCGCCCGGCTACGGCCCGGCCGACGCGCAGCGCGACAAGCTGGAGCTGATCTGCCGCAAGCTCGGACTGCGGCCCGGCGCACGGCTGCTGGACATCGGCTGCGGCTGGGGTGCGCTGACCCTGTACGCGGCCGAGCGCCACGGTGTCCGTGTCACCGCCGTCACCCTCGCCGCCGAACAGGCCGCGTACGTACGGGAGCAGGTCACCGCGCGCGGCCTCGACGATCGCGTCGAGGTGCTGAACATCGACTACCGGGACATCGCGGGGCGGCGGGAGGACCGGGGCGCGTACGACGCCGTGTCCACCATCGAGATGGGCGAGCACGTCGGGGACGCCGAGTACCCGGCGTTCACCGCGATCCTGCACGACGCGTTGCGGCCGAAGGGCCGGGCCCTGGTCCAGCAGATGTCCCGGGGAACGACCGCGCCGGGCGGCGGCGCGTTCATCGAGTCGTACATCGCCCCCGACATGCACATGCGGCCGCTCGGCGAGACCGTCGCCCTGCTGGAGGGCGCCGGGCTCGAGGTCCGTGACGTCGAATCGCTGCGTGAGCACTACGTGCGGACGGTGGAGGCCTGGCGGCGCACCCTGGAGGAGCGCTGGGCCCAGTTCGTCGCGCTGGTGGGGGAGGAGACCGCGCGGGTGTGGCGGCTCTACCTCGTCGGCGGCGCGCTCGCGTTCGAGGAACGCCGGATGGGCGTCGACCAGATCCTCGCCGTACGGCCCGACCCGGTCGGCTCCGCCGCGATGCCGCCCACCCGGCGCGACTGGTACGCGCCGGCCGCCCCGGAGGAGAGCCCGTGAGCGGCTTCGTCTGGTCCGCGTTCGCGAGCGGGCTCGTGGGCGCGGCCGTCGCCGCGCTCGGTGTCATGCTCGTCACCTTCGCCGTCGCCCTGAAGAAGGGCGTGCACCGGATCGTCGATGTCGCCTGGGGCCTCGGGTTCGCCGCCGTCGCCCTGGTCTCCTACGGACTGTCGGCGGGCGACGGCGACGACGGCCGCCGGCTCCTGGTCACCGCGCTGACCGTGATCTGGGGGCTGCGCCTCGCCGTCCACATCGGCCGGCGCGGCCGGGGCCACGGAGAGGACCCGCGCTACGAGAAGATGCTGGCCAAGGCCCCCGGCAGTCCGAACCTCTACGCCCTGCGCAAGGTGTACCTGCTCCAGGGGGCGCTGGTCTGGCTGGTCTCGCTCCCGGTCCAGGCCGCGCAGTACCTCACCGCTCCGCTCGCATGGTGGGCCTGGACGGGGGCGCTCCTGTGGGCCGTCGGTCTCGCCTTCGAGGCGATCGGCGACGCGCAGCTCGCCCGGTTCAAGGCCGACCCCGCCAACAAGGGGAAGATCATGGACCGGGGGCTGTGGTCCTGGACCCGCCACCCGAACTACTTCGGCGATTTCTGCGTCTGGTGGGGCCTCTTCCTCTTCGTCTGCCAGGCCCCGGCCGCCGCTGCCGCCACCGTCGTCGCCCCGCTGGTGATGAGCTTCCTGCTGACCAAGGGCAGTGGCGCGGCCCTGCTGGAGCGTCATATGGCCGACCGGCCCGGGTTCGACGCCTACGTGGCGCGGACGAGCGGCTTCTTCCCCCGGCCGCCGCGCCGGGGCTGACAGCCGAAGCGGCCCGCCCCGCATCTCCGCGGGACGGGCCGCTTCGCGTCGTGGCCGTCGTCCGGTCAGTCCAGGCCCCGGGCGCGTTCGAAGCGGGCCCGGGCCTCGGCCAGGTCCACCACCGGGTCCGGGTAGTCCAGGCCCGCCCGGTCCGGGCCCCGGAGCTTCCAGGGTTCGTGGATCGCGGCCCCCTCCAGCTCCGCCAGCTCCGGCACCCAGCGCCGTACGTAGGCGCCGCGCGGGTCGAAGCGCTTGCCCTGGATCACCGGGTTCAGCACCCGGTTGGGCCGGGTGTCCGTGCCGGTGCCCGCCACCCACTGCCAGTTGAGCTGGTTGTTCGCCAGATCGCCGTCGACCAGCAGGTCCAGGAAGTGCCGGGCGCCCACCCGCCAGTCCACGTACAGCGTCTTGGTGAGGAAGCTCGCGGTCAGCATCCGGCCCCGGTTGTGCATCCAGCCCTCGTGCGCGAGCTGCCGCATCGCCGCGTCCACCAGCGGATAGCCCGTACGCCCGGACTTCCAGGCGTCGATCTCGTCCTCGTCGGAGCGCCAGCGGTCCTGGCGCGGCCGGTAGTCGGACCAGGAGGCGTCCGGCCGGTCCGCGAGTACCTGGTGGTGGAAGTCGCGCCAGGCCAGTTGCCGCACGAACGCCTCGCTGCCGGGCCCGCCCTTCTCCCGGGCACGGTGGACCAGTTCGGCGGCGGAGACCGTACCGAAGTGCAGATGTGGGGAGAGCCGGGACGTCGCGTCGCCGGCCAGGTCGTCGTGGCCGTCCTCGTAGTCGGCCATCGGCCCGTTCAGCCAGGTCGTCACCAGCTTGCGGCCCGCCTCCTCGCCGCCCCGGGCGAGGCGGGGGGAGATGTTCTCCACGCTGTCCCGGTCCGGGAGTGGGTCGCTCGCCACGCCGTCCGGCACCCGCACCGTGCGGGGAGCGGTCAGTGTGCCCCGTACTCCCTCCGCCTCCCAACGGCGGAAGTACGGGGTGAACACCGCGAAGTGGTCCTTGCCGCCCGCCGGGACCACCCGGCCCGGAGCGAGCGCGGTGACCACCGCGTCATGGACGCGCAGCTCGCCGCCGGTGCCCGCGAGGGCCTCCCGGATCCGTTGCTCGCGCCGCGTCGCGTACCCGCTGACCCCGGCCGCGACGTGTACGGAGGCCGCCCCGGTCTCCTCGGCCACCCGCCTCACCGCGGCGGCCACCTCGCCCCGGCGGACGACCAGCCGGCCGCCCCGGTGGCGGAGGCCGGCGTCCAGGGCGGCCAGGCAGTCGGCGAGGAAGGCCAGCCGGTTGGGCGCGTCGAACCCGGCGCGGTGGACGGCGGCGTCCCGGACGAACAACGGGACGACCTCGTCCGCGTCCCGCAGGGCGGCACGCAGCACCGGGTTGTCGTGCAGCCGCAGATCGGAGGTGAAGAGCACCACTGCGACACTCATGGAACGGACGCTCCCTTGCATGGTTCGTGGGTGAGTGGTCAGGTGAGCGGTCAGGCGGTCGGGAAGTCCATCAGCGCCACCGGGGACGAGGTCGGTTCGTCGGAGCCTCCGGCGGGCTCGACCGTGATGCCCATCCCGGACGCCCGGTCCACCGGTCCGTCCAGCAGGACCGCGTCGTCGTTCGCCTTCGGATCCATCAGACCGGCCGAGCGCATCGTGCCCTCGTCGTTGAACCAGAGCTGGTAGACCTTGCCGCTCGGCGGCCGGTCCATCCCCGAGGCCAGGAAGACGGCACGGTTGTGGCTCCGCGAGACGACGACGGCGCCGTGCGCGCCGCCCGTCAGCTCACTCGACGTGGTCCTCGCGTCCGGGGCCGAGAGCACCTGGGCCAGCTGCTCGTTCTGCCGCTGCGCCTGGTTCGCCTCCTGCCGCGCGTCCTGCGCCACCTGGTTCTGCCAGACCGCGACCCCGCCGAACGCGGCGGCCGCGGCGACGCAGGCGGCGAGCGCGTAGGCGTACCACCGGCCGGTGCGTCCGCCTCCGCCGGTCCGCGTCCGTCCGACGGGCGCCGGAGCCTCCTGGCGTACGGTCGTGATCTCCCGCAGCACCCTCTCGCGCAGCTCGCGCGGCGGGGTCTCGGCGACGGCGAGGCCGAGCCGGGCGGCGGTGGCCGACAGCTCCCGCACCTCCTGGGCGCAGGCCTCGCACTCCTCCAGGTGCCGCTCGAACGCCTGCCGTTCGGAGTCCGGCAGCGCGTGCAGGGCATAGGCGCCGGTCAGCGTGTGCAGTTCGGCCGTGCTCATGCGCTCACCCCCAGACAGTCGCGCAGGCGGATGAGGCCGTCGCGGAGTCGTGTCTTGATGGTGCCCAGCGGCACGGCGAGCAGCTCGGAGACCTCACGGTAGGTCAGGCCCCGGTAGTAGGCCAGGGTCACCGACTCCCGTTGCAGCTCGGACAGGGTGCGCATACAGCGCCGTACCTGTTCTCTCTCCAACCGGGTCTCGACCTGTTCGGACACCTCGTCGAAGGCGGGCGTCCGGTCCAGCAGCGCCGCCTTGTGCTCCCGGGCGGCGGCGGCCTCCGCCGAGCGGACCCGGTCGACGGCCCGGTGGTGGGCCACGGTCAGCACCCAGTTCATCGCGCTGCCCCGGGAGGCCCGGAAACGGGGCGCGGTGCGCCACACCTCCACCAGCACCTCCTGCGCCACCTCCTCCGACTGGGCCGGATCGCGGAGCACGCTGCGCACCAGGCCGAGCACGGGCCCGCTCACCGCGTCGTACACCGCGGCGAACGCGTTCTGGTCGCCCCGCGCGACCCGCACCAGGAGCTCCTGGAGGTCGGGGCCGGGCGAGGGCACCCCACTGATGTGTACGGCTTCCTTCACGCGGGTTTCCTCCCGGGACGATCGTCGCTTCCGGCAGTGATTCGGAGCCGACGGCCGTACGGATTGGTCGGATGCCCGCGATCTTCGCAGACCGGGACCCCGGAGGCCGCGACTCAGCCGGTGGGCGTTTCGCGCCGTCGCAGACGGACGGCGCGGACGGCGCGGACGGCGAGGAAGATCATCAGCCCGAACGGCGACAGCAGGATCGTCAGGACCAGCAGCGGTCCCATCAGCAGCGGCGACAGCCCCAGCTTCCGGCTCTGGAGGTACATCCACTGACCGAGCAGCAGGTCCCAGGCGAGCACCTGCGCCCAGATGGTCCCCGCGCCGCCGGCCAGCGCCGTCAGATCACGGAACGCGTCGACGTCCGGGCTGCTCACCGCCGTCCAGAGCTCCGGGAACACCGGCACGGCCATGACGACGTAGACGGCGAGCACGGGCAGCACGGTCAGCGGTGAGGCGGCGACGCGGGCGGTGCCGGACCAGGTGGGGGCGAAGATCATCAGCAGCCAGAACGGGGCGGCCAGATAGAACGTGATCTCGAACAGTGCGCCGGTCATGCCACGGGCTCCCTGTCGTCGGCGGTGTTGGAGGAGGGGCGGTCCGGGGCGGCCGTGCGCAGCGTGCTCCACGTTCCGCACGCCACCGCCGCGAGGACGGCTCCGGCGGCGGCCAGCGTGGCGCCGTCCGGGTGGATCAGCGGCTGTCCCCGGAGCGCCTGCCAGGTGATGAGCGCGACGAGCGCCGCGTAGCCGGCCACGGCGACCCGCACGAGACGCAGCCGCACCCCGGCGTCGCGCAGCGGGGCGAAGCGGGGCGCGAGGAGCACCAGGACGATCACGAGGAGCGGAAGGAGCTGGAGGGCGTGCATGCCCACGAAGTGCGGGGCCCGCAGATCGCCGCCGGTCGTCGACCAGCCGGTCAGCGGCATGGCCGGGCCGCCGTCCGGGACGCCCACGGAGTGCGCGCCGACGATGTCGGCGGTGTCGAGGTTGCCCGCCGCCCGCTGGCTCTCGCTCGGCAGCGTCATCAGGAAGCCGAGGGCCGCGCCGGCCAGGGCGATCAGCACCCCGCCCCGGACGGCCAAAGCTGTCGCGCGGTCGGCGATACGGGTGCGCAGCAGCAGGACGGCGATCACCAGGGTCGCCGCCCACAGGACGACGACGGTCTTGCCCATCGCGTCGAACAGCGCCGCGTCGAAGGGGGTCGCGGAGTTGAAGTGGCTGCGCCGGCCCCGGACGACCTGCACCGTGATCAGCACCATCTCGCCCAGGCTCGTCAGCACGACGACGTGCCCCGCCCACCGGCCGGTCCGCACCCCCCGGGTGAGGTGGGTCAGCATCCAGGCCAGGGTCAGGCAGTACGCGGCGAAGGACACGGCGAACTTGAACGGCTTCGCCCAGATCGGCGCGCCCACCAGGACCCGGTCGTCGACCACGAGGCCCACGGCGGAGACGAGGGCCAGAATGGCCATCGCGGCGGAGAAGACGACTAATGGGCGATGCCAGGAACGCCATGACGACATGAGAGACCCCCTGTGATGATGTGATCTATATGGATAGTCGCACTGTCCGCTATCCGATAGAGGGACTATCTATGATGAGTGCGGTTTCTGGCAAGGGCGAAAGGGCGAACACGCGGTGCGCATCGGTGAATTGAGTCGCAGGTCCGGAGTTCCGGTGCCGACGATCAAGTACTACCTACGTGAAGGGCTTCTGTCGGCAGGGGAGTTGACCAGCCCGAACCAGGCGCGCTACGGCCCCGGGCATGAGCGCAGGCTGCGCCTGATCCGGGCGCTGCTGGACGTCGGCGGCCTCTCGCTCGCCGCCATCGGTGAGGTCCTGGAAGCGATGGACGACCCCGAACAGCCCGTGCACAAGGTGCTCGGCGTCGCGGCGGACGGCGTCACGCCGGCCGGTGAGGAGGGGGCGGGTCCCGAACTGGAGGATGCGCGGGAGGAGGTGGCGGAACTGCTGCGGCGGCGGGGCTGGCAGGCCGACGAGCGGAGCCCCGCCGCCGAGTCGCTGGCGGGGGTGCTGTCCGCGCTGCGCAGGGCCGGGCACGGCGGGTACATCGACCTGCTGGACGTCTACGCGGATGCCGCCGAGCCGGTCGCCCGCGCCGACCTCGACTACGTACAGCGGCGGGTGGCCCGCGAGGACCTGGTCGAGAGCGTCGTCGTGGGCACCGTCCTCGGCGAGGCGATGTTCGGCGCGCTGCGGAGGCTGGCGCACATCGACGTGTCCTTCCGGCGCTTCGAGTCCCCGCAGAACCTCTCGGGGCCGGTCGGTCCGGAGGGCTCCCAGGGCTCCCACGCCACGGAAGAGGGCGCGGAGGGAGGCGGGGCACGTGACGCCGGGGCTGGTGGCGGGGTGGAGGCGGGCGGCCAGGACGCGCCCTCCGGGCGCCTGAGGCCGGGGGCGGGCCCGGCGGAGGGACCCGCGGGATGAACCCGGCGCGCGGCCCGGTCGGCGGGCGTGGCGGCCCGGGCCCGGCGGCCTCACCCGCTGCACCTCCCCCGATGCGCGGACCCCGTCCGCCGCGGGTGCGGCGGACGGGGTCCGGTGGTCAGCTCGCGACGGCAGCGGCCCGACGGCAGGAGCTAGGCGGCGGTCGTGCCGCTCTCCTGCTCGCGCTCCACCTGCTCGTTCCACTCGCGCTTGACGGCACGCCAGGCGTCGTCGTTCTGGCCGAGACGCCAGTAACCCGAGATCGAGAGCCGCGCCAGCGGGATCTGCCGCTCCACGCGCAGGTACCGGCGGATCTCCTTCACGAAGCCCGCCTCCCCGTGCACGAAGGCCTGGATCTCGCCCTCCGGGAAGTCCAGCCCCTTCACGGCGGCGGTCAGCAGCTCGCCGACGGGCCGGTCGCCGCGGTGCAGCCAGGTCACGGCCACCCCGTCGGGCGTCACGATCTTCTGCTCCTCGGAGGCGTCCGACACCTCCACGAAGGCGTGCACCAGCGCACCCGACGGCATCTGCTCCAGCGCCGCCGCGATCGCCGGCAGCGCGCTCTCGTCGCCTACCAGCAGGTGCCAGTCCGCCGACGCCTCGGGACCGTAACCGCCGCCGGGGCCGAGGAAGGTCACCTGCTCGCCCACCCGGGCCCGCTGCGCCCACGGTCCCGCGAGTCCCGCGTCGCCGTGCACGACGAAGTCGACGGCCATCTCCCGGGCGACCGGGTCCCACGAGCGCACCGTGTACGTACGGGTGGTGGGCCACAGCTCGCGCGGGTACCGCTCCCGGATCGCGGCCATGTCGAACGGGTGCGCGTAGTCCGCGCCCTCGGGCGCGAAGCACAGCTTGATGTAGTGGTCGGTGAAGCCGGAGAGGGCGAAGTCCGCGAGCCCCTCGCCGCCGAGGACCACCCGGACCATGTGCGGGGTGATCTGCTCGGTGCGCACGACCTGCGCCCCCCGAGCCGTGGGTCCCTGCCGGGCCGGCCGCTCTGCCACGAGGTACTCCCTGGTTCGAAAATGTGAGCTTAGGTATGCCTAAGTTAACACCTCAGGCCTGAAGGGTGGTCAGGAGCCGCTGAAGCGCTCCGCCCAGCCCCCACTGCTCCGCCAGGGCCTCCAGGGCGGCCGGGTCGCGCGGCTCGCGGGGCAGCGCCGGGTCGAAATCGGGCAGGGGGACGTCCCCGGCCACCCGGACCACCTTCGGGGCGACGGCCACATAGGCGCGCGACTCGTCCAGCCGCTTGCGCTGCGAGGGTGTCAGCTTCGCCTTCGGATCGTCCACCGCCGCCATGATCCCGTCGAGATCGCCGTACGCGTCCAGCAGCTTCGCCGCCGTCTTCTCGCCGATGCCGGGGACGCCCGGGAGTCCGTCGCTCGGGTCGCCGCGGAGCAGTGCCAGGTCGACGTAGCCCGCGCCGTCCACGCCGTACTTCTCGCGGAGCCAGGCCTCGTCGGTCACCTGAAGGGTGCCGACGCCCTTGAGCGGGTAGAGCACGCGCACCTGGCGGGCGTCGTCGACCAGTTGATACAGGTCGCGGTCGCCGGTGACGATGTCCACCGGCCCCGTCGCCCGCCCCGTGAGGGTGCCGATGACGTCGTCCGCCTCGTACGGCGTGACGCCGACCCGGGCGATCCCGAGGGCCGCCAGCACGTCCTCGATGATCGGGACCTGCGGGGACAGCGTCTCGGGGATCTCCTCCTCGTCCGCCTGTCCGGCGGGCCTCTCCTCGGCGACCCGGTGCGCCTTGTACGTCGGGATCAGGTCGACCCGCCACTGCGGGCGCCAGTCGTTGTCCCAGCAGGCGACCAGATCGTCCGGCCGGTGGTCCTGCACCAGGCGGCCGATGAAGTCGAGGAGTCCGCGCACGGCGTTCACGGGCGTGCCGTCCGGTGCGCGCACCGAATCGGGCACCCCGAAGTAGGCGCGGAAGTAGAGGGAGGCGGTGTCGAGGAGCATCAGGCGTCGCGTCACAGACCCGATGATGCCCCACCGCACCCACAGTCGCTCCGAGTAACCGCTCACTGTCGCTCCGTCGCAGGTCGGTGACGTGGATCACTGTTGTGTTTGGGCTGTGTAAGTGAGGGCAGGCGCGCCACCGGAGCGAACCACGTCGCATTTTCAACTAGTGCATGTGCCACGCGGACAGAGCCCGCACCGCTCCACGGTCTGCCGGAGGGGGTGGCAGACCGTTTTTCGGTTCAACGCGTGAGGTGTATGTGTCCAGGCTGCAAGCCGAACACTTGTACAAAGTCTTCGGAAGACGACCCGATGAGGCCGTGCGGAAGCTCGAGAGCGGCTCCGGCCGCGACGAGTTGCGCGGCGAGGGAACGACCGCAGCGGTGATCGACGCCTCGTTCACCGTGGAGCCGGGGCAGATCTTCGTCGTCATGGGGTTGTCCGGCTCGGGCAAGTCCACCCTGCTGCGGATGCTCAACGGTCTGCTCGACCCCACCGCGGGCCGGGTACTCTTCGACGGCCAGGACCTGACCGCCCTGAGCCCCCGCGACCTGCGGCACGTCCGCTCCACCAAGATCAGCATGGTGTTCCAGCACTTCGCGCTCTTCCCCCACCGGAGCGTCCTGGAGAACGCCGCGTACGGCCTGGAGGTCCAGGGCGTGTCCCGCGAGGAGCGTGAGGTGCGCGCCACCGAGGCGCTGCGGCTGACCGGCCTCGAAGGCTGGGAGAAGTCCTGGCCCGACGAGCTGTCCGGCGGTATGCAGCAACGCGTGGGCCTCGCCCGCGCGCTGGCCACCGACGCCGACCTGCTGCTCATGGACGAGTCCTTCAGCGCGCTCGACCCGCTGATCCGCCGTGACATGCAGGACCAGCTCCTGGAGCTCCAGAAGCGCCTGAAGAAGACCATCGTCTTCATCACCCACGACCTCAACGAGGCCATGCGCCTGGGCGACCGGATCGCCGTCATGCGCGACGGGGAGATCGTCCAGCTCGGCACGGCCGAGGACATCCTCGTCACCCCGGCCAACGACTACGTCGCCTCCTTCACCCAGGACGTCGACCGCTCCCGGGTCCTCACCGCGGGCGCGATCATGGCCGAGGCGCACACCGTGATGGGCACCAGGGCGGCGGACGGCAGGGAACTGCGCACCCCGCAGGACGTGCTGGCCGCGGCCCCCGCCACGGTCCCGGAGTCCACGCCGATCATCGACCTGTTCACGCCCTGCTCGCAGAGCTCGAACCCGGTCGCCGTGACCGACGCCAAGGGCAAGCTCGTCGGCGTCGTCCCCAGCTCCCGGTTGCTCGCCGTCCTCGGTGAGCCGATGACCCCGGCCGAGGCCCCCCGCGACACCGAACCCGCGGCAGCGGGCGGCGCGAAGAAGGTGGCCAGTGTTTAGGCTCCCCCTCGGCGAATGGGTCGACTCCGCGGTCGACTGGCTGCAGACCCACCTCGCCTGGCTCTTCGACGCCATCAGCTCCATCGTCAGCGGCATGTTCGACGGCATAGCCGCCGTGCTGTCCGCCCCGGCACCGCTGCTCTTCGCGGGCATCGTCGCCGTCATCGCCTGGTGGCTGCGCGGCCTGCCCGCGGCGCTGCTCACCTTCGTCGGGTTCGCCCTCATCGACTCCGTCGAACTGTGGGACGAAGCGATGGACACCCTCACCCTGGTGCTCGTCGCGACACTCGTCACCCTGGTCATCGCCGTACCCCTGGGCATCTGGGCCTCCCGGTCCAGGACGGTCAGCGCGATCACCCGGCCGGTCCTGGACTTCATGCAGACCATGCCCGCCATGGTCTACCTGATCCCCGGCGTCATCTTCTTCGGCGTCGGCGTGGTCCCCGGCATCATCGCCACCATCATCTTCGCGCTGCCCCCGGGCGTCCGGATGACCGAACTCGGCATCCGCCAGGTCGACGGCGAACTCGTCGAGGCGGCCGAGGCCTTCGGCACCACCTCGCGCAACACCCTGCTGCGCGTCCAGCTGCCGCTCGCCCTGCCCACGATCATGGCCGGCATCAACCAGGTCATCATGCTCGGCCTGTCCATGGTCGTCATCGCGGGCATGGTCGGCGGCGGCGGCCTCGGCGGCTCCGTCTACCGCGCCATCGGCAACGTCGACGTCGGCCTCGGCTTCGAGGCGGGCATCTCCATCGTCATCCTCGCCATGTACCTGGACCGGATGACCGGCGCGCTCGGCACCGAGGTCTCCCCGCTGGGCCGCCGCGCGGTCGCCAAGGCCCAGGCCATGGCCGAGGGCTGGAAGATCTGGACCTACCGTCCGCAGCCCCGCATCGCGGCCGTCGGCATCGTCGTCCTCGCGCTCGTCGCGGGCAGCATGAGCGTCTTCGGCGGCGGCTCCAAGGACGACACGGCCGGCAGGGCCGCGCTGATCGGCGACGGCAAGAAGGTCAGCATCGGCTACATCCCGTGGGACGAGGGCATCGCCTCCACGTTCCTCTGGAAGGAGATGCTGGAGCAGCGCGGCTTCGAGGTCGACGTCAAGCAGTACGAGGCCGGCGCGCTGTACACCGGTATGGCCAACGGGCAGATCGACTTCCAGACCGACTCCTGGCTGCCGGTCACCCACGCCAGCTACTGGGCGAAGTACCAGGACCGCCTGGAGGACCTCGGCGCGTGGTACGCCCCGACCTCGCTGGAGCTCGCCGTCCCCGCGTACATGAAGGACGTCCGGACGATGGACGACCTGAAGGGCCGGGCGTCCGAGTTCAAGGGCCGCATCGTCGGCATCGAGCCGAGCGCCGGTGAGATGGGCCTGCTCAAGGACAAGCTGCTGCCGGGCTACGGCCTGGACAAGGAGTACAAGCTCATCGACGGCTCCACGCCGTCCATGCTGGCCGAGCTGAAGCGCGCGTACGCCAAGAAGGAGCCGATCGTGGTTCCGCTCTGGTCGCCGCACTGGGCCTACAACGAGTACGACCTCACCAAGCTGAAGGACCCCAAGGGTCTCTGGGGCAAGGGCGACGGCGTCCACACCCTGGCGCGCACGGGCTTCTCCGCCGAGAACCCCGTGGTCAGCAAGTGGCTCAAGGACTTCAAGATGAGCGAGAAGCAGCTCACCAGCCTTGAGGCCGAGATCCAGAAGTCCGGCTCCGGCAAGGAGCAGGAAGCCGTGCGCACCTGGCTGAAGGCCAACCCGGGCGTCGCCGACACGTGGTCGCCGGTCCCCAAGGACGCCAAGGCCGACGGCGGCAAGGACGAGCGTGACCGTGCCGTCGAGATCGCCTGGTTCCCCTGGGAGGAGGACATCGCCGCCACGTACCTGTGGAAGGCGGTCCTGGAGGAGCGCGGCTACAAGATCAACCTCAAGCAGTTCGAGGTCGGTCCGATGTACGCCGCGATGTCACGCGGCCAGATCGACGTGCAGTTCGACGGCTGGCTGCCGTACACCCAGAAGAACTACTGGGACAAGTACGGCGACAAGCTGACCGACATCGGCTCCTGGTACGGGCCGACCTCCATCGAGGTCGCCGTCCCCGACTACGTCAAGGACGTCAAGACCCTCGACGACCTCAAGGGCAAGGGCTCCGACTTCAAGGGCCGGATCGTCGGCATCGAGCCCGGCACCGCCACCATGGAGAACCTCAAGAAGAACGTCCTGCCGAGTTACGGCCTGGACAAGGAGTACGAGGTCCTCGACTCCTCCACGCCCGGCATGCTGGCCGAGCTGAAGCGCGCGTACGCCAAGAAGGAGCCCATCGCGGTCCTGCTGTGGACCCCGCACTGGGCGTACAACGAGTACGGCATGACCAAGCTGAAGGACCCGAATAAGGCGTTCGGTGAGGGCGACCGCCTGCACACCATCGCCTCCAAGGAGTTCCCGCAGCAGTACCCGCAGCTGACGAAGTGGTTCAAGGACTTCAAGCTCACCGAGAAGCAGCTCGGCGGCCTGGAGAACGAGATCCAGAAGCGCGGCGTGGGTCACGAGGAGGAAGCCGTGAAGGCCTGGATGGACGACAACCCGGGCATCGCGGACACCATGGCGCCCCAGTAAGGGCCCACGGGCACGAAAGCAGCAGGTCGTCAGGGGTGGCCCCGCCTTCGGGCGGGGCCACCCCTTCCGGCTGCCCGAGGGGCGTTTACCGGACGTCGTGCGCAACCATGTGCGTAAGGTGCTGGCAACCGGGAGGATGGCTGAGGCGGGAGGGAGCCGGCACATGGACGACAAGGACACACCGAGGGTGGGCGCCGCCGTCCGCCGACGACGCAGATCCCTGGGACTCACGCTGGCCGCGGTCGCCTCGCGCAGCGGCCTCTCCGTGCCCTTCCTCAGCCAGATCGAGAACGAGCGCGCCCGCCCCAGCGCCCGCTCGCTCGACCGGGTCGCCGAGGCGCTGGAGACCACCACCGGGCGTCTGCGGGCCGCCGCCGACTCCGCGCGCGCCGTCGACGTCGTCCGGGCCGAGGAGGCCGAGGGAGGTGAGGGCGTACGCCGCCTGGTGCGCGGCCGGCACCAGCTCAGCGCCCTGGAGTTCACCGGCGAACCGGACCTCGGCCGCGAGTTCCAGCACCGCAACGACGAGCTGATGCACGTCGTCGAGGGCGCCGTCGACGTCGAGGCCGAGGGCCAGGTCCACCGCCTGGAGCGCGGCGACACCCTGTTCCTCTCCGGCGGGGTCCGCCACCGCTGGCGCGCCACCGTGCCCGACACCCGGCTGCTGGTCGTCGCGGTGGCCGAGCACATCGACGCCACGTTCGACTCGCGCCGCTGACCCCCTTGGCCGTCCGTACGGGGCCGAGCCCGTACAGGGCCGTCCGTACAGGGGCGACCCCGCCCGTCCACCCGCGAAAGGCCCGTCCGTGCGCGTCGTCTCCCTGGTCCCCTCGCTCACCGAGGCCGTCGCCGTCACCGCACCCGGGCTGCTCGTCGGCGTCACCGACTGGTGCACGCACCCCGCGGACCTCACCGCCGCCCGCGTCGGCGGCACGAAGAACCCGGACGTGGCCGCGATCGCCGCCCTCGCCCCCGACCTCGTGATCGCCAACGAGGAGGAGAACCGGGCCGCCGACCTCGACGCGCTCCGGGCGGCCGGGCTCGACGTCCTGGTCACCGAGGTCCGCACGCTGGACCAGGCGCTCGCCGAACTGCACCGCGTCCTCGTCGACGGCTGCGGGCTGGCCCGGCCCCGCTGGCTGGACACGGCCGAAGCCGCCTGGGCCGCCCTGCCCGCGCCCTCCGGGAGCCCGCGCCCCGCCGCCGTACCGATCTGGCGGAGGCCCTGGATGGTGCTGGGCCGCGACACCTTCGCCGGCGACCTCCTCGCCCGCCTCGGCATCCGCAACGTGTACGCCGACCACGCCGAGCGCTATCCGCGCATCCCGCTCGACGGGCTGAACGCCTCCGGGGCCGAGCTGATCGTGCTGCCGGACGAGCCCTACCGCTTCACCGCGGACGACGGGCCCGAGGCCTTCCCCGCCCTGCCCGCCGCCCTCGTCGACGGGCGGCTGCTCACGTGGTACGGGCCGTCGCTGGCCGAGGCGGCACGGGCGCTGCCGTCAGCGCTCCGCTGAGCACCCCGAGCGCCGTCCGCGTCCCGGCCGCCGCCCAGGCCGCCACCAGGAGGACGTACAGCCCCACCGCCAGCCAGGTCAGCGCGTCGAGCCCGGTGTGCCGCGCCAGACCGGCCGCGCCCGTCACACACGTACCGACGGGGAAGGTGAACGCCCACCACGTCATCGCGAACCCCATGCCGTTCCGCGTGGCCCGCACCACCATCGCGGTCGCCAGGGCCAGCCACAGCAGCGCGAAGCCCATCACCGGCACCCCGTACAGCACGGCGAACGCGCCGAACGCGGAGGCGTAGGGGGCCCCGACCGCCCCCGGGGCGACGTCGGCCAGCTGGTTGACGGCGGTCGTCGACTGCCCCAGCGGCCCCAGCACCAGAAAGAGCGTCGGGGTCAGCGCGAGCGGCAGCGGACCGTGGTGGACCAGCCGGGAGAAGACCAGCGGCAGCACCACCAGTGTGGCCAGCAGGGACAGGCCGAACATCGCGTAGCAGGCCAGCAGCAGCGCCTCGCGCCCCTGTCCGGCGGCGACGTGCGGCACCAGCAGCGCCCCCTGCGAGGCCGACACCATCGGGGCGACCAGCGGCAGCAGCCAGACCGGCGACGCGGTCCCGGGCGCGGGACGGTGGCGTACGACCATCAGATACGGCACCACGACGGCGGCCACCAGACCGATCGCCGTACCGGCCACGAACAGCACCACGTCCACCGCGAGCGCGGCCCGCGCCCCCACCACGTCCTGGCCCACCGTCAGCGTGGCCCCGCCGACGGCCATCAGCGCCATCGACAGACAGCCGTAGAACGGGGCGACGGCCGGGTCCAGCAGATGGGCGCGGGCCTGGTCGCGGTGGCAGAGCCAGTGCCCCGTACGGGCGGCGATGACGGTCAGCAGCAGGACGGCCGACAGCGCCCACACCACGGTGCACGCGGCCCGCAGCCCGGGAACGTCCCCCGGAAGCATCGCGCCGGCGCTCGCGACGATCGCGGTGCCCATGACGCTCGCGTACCAGTTCGGGCCGACGTGCCGCAGCGACGGCAGCCGCGTCGCGTCGCCGGACGCCTCCGCCGGGAGGGTCGCAAGCGCGGCGGGCGGCGACGGGACGGCGGTCCGGGTCTGCGGAAAGATGGCCATGCCACGATTCTCCGCGGCCGGGCCCCCGCCCACCAGGGAGCCCGCCCCTATGAGGTCATAAGCTGGCTTGATGACCGGCGACGACCCACACGCACCCCACGTCCCCCTCTCCCACCGGGTCCCCGACCTCGGGGCGCTGGAGCTGCTCCTCGCCGTCGCCCGGCACGGCAGCCTCGGGCGGGCCGCCCGGGACGTCGGCATCACCCAGCCCGCCGCCTCCAGCCGCGTCCGGTCCATGGAGCGACAGCTCGGCGTCGCCCTCCTGGACCGCTCCCCGCGCGGCTCCCGGCTCACCGACGCGGGGGCGCTGGTCACCGACTGGGCGCGCCGGGTCGTCGAGGCGGCGGAGGCCTTCGACGCCGGCGCCCAGGCGCTGCGCGACCGCCGCGACTCCCGGCTGCGGGTCGCCGCCAGCATGACGATCGCCGAATACCTGCTGCCGGGCTGGCTGATCGCCCTGCGCGGGGAGCGGCCGGACACCGCGGTCTCGCTCCTCGTCGGCAACTCCGCAGCTGTCGCCCGACGCCTCGTCACCGGCGAGGCCGACCTCGGCTTCGTCGAGGGTCTGTCGATACCGGAGGGCCTCGACGGCACCGTCATCGCCCACGACCGCCTCGTCGTCGTGGTCGCCCCCAGCCACCCCTGGGCCCGCCGCCGCAGCCCGCTGCTGCCCGGCGAACTCGCCGCCACTCCGCTGATCCTGCGCGAACACGGCTCCGGAACCCGCCAGGTCCTGGACGCGGCGCTCGCCGTGCACGGCGGACTGGCCCAGCCCCTGCTGGAGCTCTCCTCGACCACTGCGGTCAAGGGCGCGGCGGAGAGCGGCGCGGGCCCCTGCGTCCTGAGCGAACTGGCCCTCGGCGAGGAACTGTCCTCCCGCCGCCTCGTCAAGGTCCCCATCGCGGGCGTACGGCTGCGACGCCAACTGCGAGCGGTCTGGCCCGGGGGCCACCGCCCCACCGGCCCCGCCCGCGATCTGCTGTCCCTGACCGGCCGCGACGCCTGACTGCGCGAACCCTCCCGACCCCGGCCGCCGTGTCGGAGCCGCACCTAGAGTGGGGGCATGAGCTACGCGACGCCGCCCGGCTGGTACCCGGACACGGGCGCACCCGGCCTGGAGCGCTGGTGGGACGGCACGGCCTGGACCGCGCACACCCGCACGGCCGCCGCCCCCGCCGCGCCGGAACAGCCGCCCGCACCCGCGGCGTTCGGCCCGCCGCTGCTTCCGCTCCCGCACCAGCGCGATCCGCGGGGCGAGGCCGGTGGGCCGAGCCGGACGAAGGTCCTGGCGATCACGCTCTCCGGGGTGCTGGTCCTGGGCGCGGCCGTCGCCGGGGCCGTGCTGCTGGGCCGCGACGAGGGCGGTACGCCGACGGCTCCGACGACGACGGCCTCGCCCCCGGCGCCCGTCACCGCTCCCGCGGCCACCGCCTCCTCCGCCGCGCCGGACCCGGACGAGAACCCCGCCCTCCTCGTCGACCAGCTCAACGGGGTCACCCTGCCGGTGCCCGAGGGCTGGGAGAAGCCGGAGAGCACCTCCGACGACGCTCCCACCATCCGCACCGAGCAGTCCTACGACTGCCCCGGAGGCGCGTCGTTCTGCTACCACGGCACGGTCACCACCCGAACCGCCCGGGGCGGCGAGACCGATGTCAGAACCCTGGCCGAGGCCGACATCGTCACCGCGGCCGACAAGGCCTACGAGGAGGACAGCCTCGGCCGGCGCACCCACGGCGGCATCACGTCCCACAAGGTGCTCAAGTCCCAGGAGCTGACCGTCGCCGGCCGCACCGGATACCTGGTGCGCTGGCAGGTCACCACCGGCAAGGGGCCCGGCGGGTACGTGCAGTCCCTGGTCTTCCCCTCCACGGTCGGCGCCGGAACACCGGTGATCGTCCGGTTCGCCTTCGACGCCGAGGCGCCCGGCCTGCCGATGTCCCTGATGGACACCATCACCCGGGGCATCCGCCCGCTCGGCGACACCGCTACGAGCGGCGGAGTGGGCGCGTCCATCGGCCCCTGAAGCCCACGACGCCCACGGGCCCCGAGGTCAGAGGAAGGTCTGACCCTCGCCCCGGTAGGTCGGAACGCTCGCCGTGACCCGGTCGCCCTCGATCAGGTGCAGTGCGTCGAAGCGCTCGCACAGTTCCCCGGCCTTGGCGTGCCGGAACCACACCTTGTCGCCGATCAGCAGATCGTCGGCGGGGGAGCCCAGCAGCGGTGTCTGCACCTCGCCCGCGCCCTCCCGGGCGTCGTAGCGCAGTCCTTCCGGCAGATACGGCACCGGCGAGCGGTCGGCGCCGGCCGGGCCGGACGCCGGATAGCCGCCCCCGAGCACGGTCACCACGCCGACGCCGGGCCGGCGCACCACGGGCTGCGCGAACAGGGCCGCCGGCCGGCCGGTGAACGACGTGTAGTTGTCGAAGAGCCGGGGCACGTACAGCCCCGAACCCGCCGCGATCTCCGTCACCGCGGCCTCGGCCGCCGTGTGCTGCACACTGCCGGTCCCGCCGCCGTTGACGAACTCCAGCTCGGGCACGACCGCCCGGACCGCCCGGACCACCTCGGCCCGGCGCACCGCCAGCTCCTTGCGGGCGGCCGACTGCATCAGCCGGATCGCCCGGGACAGCAGCGGCTGCCCCGCCAGCGCGTCACCGACCCCGGCGACATGCCCCTCGTACGCCATCAGCCCCACCAGCCGGAAGCCCGGTCTGCGGACCACCGAGCGGGCCAGCTCCGCGAGTTGCGCGGGGGAGCGCAGGGGGGAGCGCAGCGCCCCGATCCGGACCCGGCCGCCCAGCATCCGCAGTGAGGTGTCCAGCTCCAGACAGACCCGGATCTCCTCCCGGCCGCCCGCCCGGGAGGCGTCGATCAGCTCCAGTTGGGCGTGGTCGTCGACCATGACGGTCACGGCCCCGGCGAGCTCGGGATCGGCCGCCAGCGCGGCGAACGCGGACCGGTCGGCCGACGGGTAGGCCAGCAGGACGTCGTCGAACCCGGCTCGTGCGAGCCACAGCGACTCCGCCAGCGTGTACGACATGATCCCGGCGAACCCCGGACGCGCGAGCACCCGTTCCAGCAGAGCCCGGCACCGCACCGACTTGCTCGCCACCCGGACCGGTTTCCCGGCCGCCCGCCGCACCAGATCGTCAGCGTTGGCGTCGAACGCCTCAAGATCGACGATCGCGATCGGGGCGTCGAGATGGGCGGTGGCCCGGTTGTACCGGGCCCGGTCAGCCGCGCGGGCAGTCATGTCCGCAGCTTGCCAGAGAGCCGCTACGGATGGGTAGGGGGATGATCGGGGCAGATCGCCCGCCGACCGGGGCGTCCCGTTCCCCGCCGCCCGCCCGCAGCCCGTAGAGTGACGTGCACGCGAGCACCAACGGGCCTGTCAGCGGCGGTGATCCGTGGTCGGTACGAGGACGTGTATGCAGGGGGCCGGATGAGTACCGAAGCGCAGCGCGCCCCTGTGCCGCCCCGCCCGACCACTCCTCCCACGGCCCCCGCTTCCACGCCCGCCCCCACCCCTCCGGCCCCCGCTTCCACACCCGCCCCCACCCCTCCGGCCCCCGCTTCCACGCCCCCGCCCGCCTCACGGACCGCGCCGCCTCAGCAGGCTCGGCCGGCGGTCACCCTGCAGGCGGCTCAGGCCGCACCGGCCCGCCCGGTCGCACCGGCCCCGCAGGAAGCGTCTCCGGCCCCGGCCGCTCCGGCCCAGCAGTCGGCCCAGTCCCCCTCCCCGCCCCGCCCGGTCGCACCGGCTCCGCCGATGCAGCCGGCCGCACCGGCCGCACCGGCCGCGCCTGCCCCATCTGCCGCACCTGCCGCACCGGCCGCGCCTGCCGTACCAGCCCCATCTGCCGCACCGGCCGCACCGGCCGCGCCTGCCGCACCGGCCCCATCTGCCGCACCGGCCCCGGTGGACCCGAAGGCTCCGCCGACCCGCTTCACCCTGGCGGCCCGTGCCGTCCCACCGGCCCGTCCCACCCCGCCGGCAGCCCCGGCCCCTTCCGCCCCTTCCGCCCGGGTGACCCCGCAGGCGGCACCGGCGGTCCCCGCCCCGCAGGCCGCACCGGGGAATCAGGCCGTACCGGCATCCCGCGCCCCGCAGACAGCCTCGGCAGCCCCCGCCCCACCGCCCCAGCGGCCCGCGCCCGCCAGGGCGTCCGCGCCCGCGCCGCCCTCCACGGGCCCCGCCCCGACGCGGCCGGGCCCGCACCCCGCGGGTTCGGCGGGCCCGACGTTTCCCGGTCCGCCCGACGGCCCACCGCCCGTCACCCGGCGCAGGCCCGTCGGGGCCGTCGATCTGACGCCCGCGCCCGGAGCCGTTCCGCCGCCCCCCGGCGGCTACCGGACTCCGGTCCGTTACGGCTACCCGGAGACGCCTGCCGAGACCACCACCCGGCTGCGGCCGGTCCGTCCCCGGCAACGGTGGCGTACCGCGGCGGCCGCCGCCTGCGTCGTGCTCGGCCTCGGGCTGATCGGCGGGGCGGTCACCGGGGCGTGGCTGACCGGCGACTCCTCGGCCGAGACCACCGGGGACCCGTACGCCGCGGCTCGCGGCGCCTGGCACAGCGTCCCCGTCGACACCCTGTTCCCGCGCGCCCTCCAGGGCAAGGGCGCGGGCCCCGGCGGCACCCACCGCACCTGGACGCGGATCGCCGTCGCCGCCGACAGCACGTGCCGCAGCGGGCTCGACCCGCTGCTCCTGACCACGCTCCGCTCCGTCGGCTGCGAACGGCTGGTGCGCGCCACCTACACCGACGCCACCCGCTCCGCCGTCACCACCGTCGGCCTGGTCTTCACCGAGGCCGACGCCCCGGGCATGCGGGCCCTGCACACCCGGTTCACCGAGCAGAGGCTCGGCGCGCGCAAGGACCTGATGCCCCGTACGTACGCTCCCGAGGGCACGCCCGCGGCCTCCTTCGGCGACGGGCAGCGCGCCAGCTGGACGGTCAACCCGCTCACCGAGATCCCGGTCGTCGTCCTCGCCGTCTCCGGCTTCGCGGACGGCCGCACCGTCGCCGAGCCGCAGCCCGCGCCCGCCGCCATGGCCCCGGGTGCCACGACGGACATCGCCCAGGCCGGGCTCGGCCACGAGGCGAAGGGCATCGCGGACCGGGTGGAGCGCGGGCTGCGCACGCACGTCGCCGAACTCACGGAGCAGCCCGGATGACCCGACGACCCCACCGCGCCCTCGCCGCGGTCAGCGCCGCCGCGGTCAGCGCCGCCGCGGTCCTGGCGCTCGCCCCCGCCGCGCCCGCCCACGCGGACGCCATCCGGGACCAGCAGTGGGCCCTGGAGGCCCTGCACACCGACCGGGCCTGGGAGACCACCCGGGGCCAGGGCGTCACCGTCGCCGTCCTGGACACCGGGGTCGACGACGCCCACCCCGACCTGACGGGCCAGGTGCTCCCCGGTAAGGACCTCGTCGGCTTCGGCGCCGCCCGGGGCGACTCCTCCTGGGCCCTGCACGGCACCGCGATGGCCGGCATCATCGCCGGACGCGGCAACGGCCCCGGGCGCTCCGACGGCATCCTCGGCATAGCCCCCGAGGCCCGGATCCTGCCGGTCCGGGTCATTCTGGAGTCCAAGGACCCCGCCCGGGCCAAGGCCCGCAAGTCCCGCGGCACCGCCCTCGCCGACGGCATCCGCTGGGCCGCGGACAACGGAGCCGACGTCATCAACCTCTCCCTGGGTGACGACAGCGAGTCCGCCCACCCCGACCCCGGGGAGGACGCGGCCATCCAGTACGCCCTGTCCAAGGGTGTCCCCGTCGTCGCGTCGGCGGGCAACGGCGGCGAGAAGGGGGACCGGATCTCCTACCCCGCCGCCTACCCCGGGGTGATCGCGGTCGCCGCGGTCGACGAGTACGGCACGCACGCCTCGTTCTCCACCCGCCGCTGGTACGCCACCGTCAGCGCCCCCGGCGTCGACATCGTGGTGGCCAACCCCGACGGGCACTACTACATCGAGTGGGGCACATCGGCCGCCGCCGCCTTCGTCTCCGGCGCGGTCGCCCTGGTCCGGGCCGCCCACCCCGGCCTGGACCCGGCCCAGATCAAGAAGCTCCTCGCCGACACCGCCCGCGACGCCCCCGCCGAGGGCCGTGACGACGCCCGGGGCTACGGCATCGTCGATCCGGCGGAGGCCATCGAGGCGGGCTCCCGGCTGCGTCCGGCCGACCTGGACGCCAAGGCCGCCCCGGCGGGACACCGGGGGCGGTACTTCGGCGACGGCCCGGCCCCGGCCCATGCCGCCGACGCCACGGCCAACTGGGCCGCCCCACTCGCCGGCGGCCTCGGCGCGGCGCTACTGGCCGCGGCCGTCGTCCTGTGGCGCGGCCGGAACGCCCCCGGCCGCCGCTGAGCGCACCGCGCCCGGACCGGCCCGCGCCGATTCACCGGGTCGCCCCGGACGCCGCGTCCGACCGGTCACGCGTGGCCGCCTCGCCGTCATGAGGAGCTCCGAGGAGCTGCGACGGATCACCATGACGCCTGCCGCGCGACTGGCCCTGGCCGCCGCCGGGCGCCCTTTCCACGACCGGGGCGTCCATCCCTCCCGCCCGGCGCACGCGGTCATCACCGGCCAGAAGCGGTAGCTGCCGGACCGTTCACCCGGCTCGCCCGAGGCGTCGGGGAGCTCGGCCCCGACGCCGCCGACCGACTGGGCCGGACGCTCACGCTGCTGGACGAAGGGGCCCTGGTCGCCCACGGACCGAAGGTCTTCCCGGACCCCCTCGCCCACGCCCGCGAGGAGGCGGCCGCCCTGCCGGCCGGGGCCACCGGGCGCCGAGCCCCGCGCCCGCCCACCTGCGGGCGGGCGGCCGAACCCCAGGCACTACGCTCGTCCCGTGGAGCTCAAGAACATCCCGGACCCCGGTTTCTCCGACGACGACGGCTCGGCGTCCCCCGCCCTGGCCAGGGCCCTGGAGGCCTGGTCCCGCGACCGGAGCGCCGTCGGTCCGGTCCTCGCGGCCCTGCGCGACGCCCGGCTCCTGGTCCCCGTCGTCGCCGTGCTCGGCGAGGTCGAGGAGGACGAGAACGGGCTCCGGCGCGAGAAGACCAGCGACATGGCCGTGCCCACTCTCCGAGCCGGTGACCGGCGCGCGCTCCCCGCCTTCACCTCGACCGCGTCGCTGGCGCTCTGGGACCCGGAAGCGCGCCCCGTGGCCGTACCGCTGCACCAGGCGCTCCAGGCCGCCGCCCACGAGAAGGCCGACACCGTCGTGCTGGACCTCGCCGGGCCCGTCGCCTTCGAGCTGAGCGGGCAGGCGCTCCTGGCCCTCGCCGAGAACCGCACCAGCACCGACCCGCTCCAGGACCCCGCCGTCATCGAGGCCGTGCGGGAGACCGTGGCCGCCGACCCCGCCGTGGTCCGCGCCCACCTCGGCCCCGGCAGCGCGGACGGCACCCTCGCCCTCGTCCTCGCCCCGGACGCCGTGCCCGCCGAGGCGGCCCGCCGCATCGCGCAGGCGCTGTCGGCCAGCGACGTGCTGCGGGCCCGACTGGTGAGCGGCCTGGATCTGGCCGTTCTCCCCGCCGGCACGCCCACACCGGGAGAGCCTCTCTTCGCCCGCTGACGTATCGGGCCCAACCGGGATGACCCGGTCGACGCGCGCCACGTGCCCGCCGCCGTGAGAATTGTCGGGAATTCGGAGAAATCCGACCAACCGATCAAGCTTGCGAGGTGGTTCCATGCAGAAGCGGATCGTGGCGTCAGAGTTCCTCGGCACCGTGCTGCTGGTGTTCTTCGCCGTGGGGTCCGCGGTGGTCGCGGTCGACTACCTCGGCACGGTGGGCATCGCCCTCACTTTCGGCTTCACCCTCCTCGCGCTGGCCTACGCCCTCGGCCCGATCTCCGGCTGCCATGTCAACCCCGCGGTCACGCTGGGCATGTATATGGCGGGCCGGATCGGCATCCGTACGGCCGTCGAGCGCTGGGTGGCCCAGTTCCTCGGAGCGGTCGTCGGCGCGGCCCTGCTGTTCCTGCTGGCGAAGCAGATCCCGGACCTGGAGACCAGCGGCGAGTTCGGTACCAACGGCTACGGCGACCGGTCGGCCGTCGGCATCAACATCGGCGGCGCGTTCCTCGCCGAGGTGATCCTGACGTTCCTGCTCGTCTACGTGGTCCTCGCGGTGACCCACAAGGTGGCGGTCACCGGCTTCGACGGGCTGCCCATCGGGCTGGCGCTCGCCGCGATCCACCTGGTGGGCATCCCGCTGACCGGCACGTCGGTCAACCCGGCGCGCAGCTTCGGCCCGGCGCTCTTCGCGGGCGGCGCGGCCCTCTCCCAGCTCTGGCTGTTCATCGTCGCGCCGCTGGTCGGCGGAGCGATCGCCGCCTACGCCCACCGGCTCACCCACCCCTGCCCCAACGTCCTGCCCGCGGAGACCGAGGACGCCATCTGACGAACCGCTCCCGCCCGACCGCACACGCGGAAGCCCGCTGTCCCACGGGGGGACGGCGGGCTTCCTGACGTACGGGGAAGGGGGTGCGGGCGGTCAGCCGTAGACGGGACCGGTGTACTTCTCGCCGGGGCCGTGGCCGGGCTCGTCCGGCACCAGCGACGCCTCGCGGAAGGCGAGCTGGAGGGACTTCAGGCCGTCGCGCAGCGGGGAGGCGTGGAAGGTGCTGATCTCCGTGGCGCTCGCGTCCAGCAGTCCGGCCAGCGCCTGGACCAGCTTGCGGGCCTCGTCGAGGTCCTTGTGCTCCTCGCCCTCCTCCGTGAGGCCGAGCTTCACGGCGGCTGCGCTCATCAGGTTGACGGCGACCGTCACGATCACCTCGACCGCGGGGACCTCCGCGATGTCGCGGGCCATGTCGTCGAAGCCGGGGTTCTCACTGCTGGGGGTCGCGTCACTCATGCCCACACGATAAGGCCAGGCCACCGCCCTCCCGCGCGCGGGAGCCGCTTCGGGACCGCCGGGGCGGAGAGGAGGACGATAGTGGGGGAGACGCGGGATTAGCGCCCCCGGGGCCGGGCTGCTAGCCTTGTGTAACGACCGGCCGGACATCTATGTGCCCGGCCCACAAGTGGAGGCTCCGATCTCCCACCTGACCGTCCTCACCGGACGGCGGGTCACCGGTCAGACGGTCCCCATCGTTCCGTACGGACGATGGAGCCGTCCGATGCGCCCCGCGGTTGACCGCGGCGGTGCTCCGGTAGTTCCTGGAGCCCCGCCTGTGTCCCGTCCGGGGCATTTTTGCGCTCCCGGCTCGGTTGGTCTTGACGTTATAAGACGTTACGCGGCTGTCCGCCAGGCGGTCGCGTGGTGCTACCGAGGAGGATCCATCAGCGCCGAGCCCCGCATCAACGACCGGATTCGCGTTCCCGAGGTCCGACTTGTCGGTCCCAGCGGCGAGCAGGTCGGGATTGTTCCGCTTGCCAAGGCCCTGGAACTCGCACAGGAGTATGACCTCGACCTGGTCGAGGTGGCGGCGACAGCCCGTCCGCCCGTGTGCAAGCTCATGGACTACGGGAAGTTCAAGTACGAGTCGGCCATGAAGGCCCGTGAGGCGCGCAAGAACCAGGCGCACACGGTCATCAAGGAGATGAAGCTCCGGCCGAAGATCGACCCGCACGACTATGACACCAAGAAGGGTCACGTCGTCCGGTTCCTCAAGCAGGGCGACAAGGTCAAGATCACGATCATGTTCCGTGGTCGTGAGCAGTCCCGCCCCGAGCTGGGCTTCCGACTGCTCCAGCGTCTCGCTTCGGACGTGGAGGACCTGGGCTTCATCGAGTCCAACCCGAAGCAGGACGGCCGGAACATGATCATGGTTCTGGGCCCGCACAAGAAGAAGACCGAAGCCATGGCCGAGGCCCGTGAGGCCCAGGCCGCCCGCAAGGCCGAGCGTCAGGGTACGACCGACGCGCCGACCGAGGGCGACACCGCCGAGGCTCCGGCCGAAGCGGTCGAGGCTCCGGCCGAGACACCTTCCGAGGCGTGACCTCAGGGGCTGCCATCCAGGCGGCCCCCGGGTCCCCCCGGAATCCCATAGAGATCTGACGCCCCTGCAGTCCGGTGCCCCGCACCGTGAGGGGCGCCACTGACGAGGAGAGAACGGCGCGATGCCGAAGAACAAGACGCACAGCGGTGCCAGCAAGCGCTTCAAGATCACCGGCTCCGGCAAGGTGCTCCGCGAGAGGGCCGGCAAGCGCCACCTGCTCGAGCACAAGTCGTCCAAGAAGACCCGCTCGCTGACCGGCACGGTCGTCGTGGCTCCGGCCGACGCCAAGAAGATCAAGAAGCTTCTCGGCAAGTGAGGCTCGGCCTCCGGCTCGCCCCGGAGGCACGACCTCGATCACACCGGGACCGATTCGTTTCCGGGCCGTGTGAAGACACCCACGGCCCCGCTACAAGGAGTTAACAAGTGGCACGCGTCAAGCGGGCAGTCAACGCCCACAAGAAGCGCCGGGCAATTCTCGAGGCGGCCAAGGGCTACCGCGGGCAGCGTTCGCGTCTGTACCGCAAGGCCAAGGAGCAGGTCACCCACTCCCTGGTCTACAACTACAACGACCGCAAGAAGCGCAAGGGCGACTTCCGTCAGCTGTGGATCCAGCGCATCAACGCCGCTGCCCGCCAGAACGGCATGACGTACAACCGCCTCATCCAGGGTCTCAAGGCCGCCAACATCGAGGTGGACCGCAAGATCCTGGCCGAGCTCGCGGTCAACGACGCCAACGCGTTCGCCGCCCTCGTCGAGGTCGCTCAGAAGGCCCTCCCGAGCGACGTCAACGCCCCGAAGGCCGCCTGATCCAGGCACCCCCTTCCAGGTACGCGAACCGGACCCGCAGGCGCACGCCGCCTGCGGGTCCGGTGCGTTGACCCGCCGCCCCACCCCGCCGCCGACACCCCACACCGCCACAGCCGTACGCAGAGAGGCTCGCCGCCGACCATGGGCACCCCCGAACTGATCTCCCCGCGTTCCCCCCGTGTCGCCGCCGCCCGCCGGCTGGCCCGCCGCAACTTCCGCGGCAAGGAGCGCAGGTTCATCGCCGAGGGGCCCCAGGCCGTACGCGAGGCAGCCGCCCACCGGGGCGGTGACGGCGAGCCGACCCTCATCGAGCTGTTCGCCACGCCCGAGGCCGCCGACCGGTACGCCGACATCGTCGAGGCCGCCCACACCGCGGGCGCCCGGGTGCACCTGGCCGACGACGACGTCCTCGCCGACGTCTCGCAGACCGTCACCCCGCAGGGCCTCATCGGCGTCTGCCGCTTCCTGGACACCCCGTTCCAGGAGATCCTCGCCGCGAAGCCCACCCTGGTGGCCGTTCTGGCCAACGTGCGGGACCCCGGGAACGCCGGGACGGTCCTGCGCTGCGCGGACGCGGCGGGCGCGGACGCGGTGATCCTGACCGACGCCTCGGTCGACCTCTACAACCCCAAGTCGGTACGGGCCTCGGTCGGTTCGCTCTACCACCTGCCCGTCGCCGTCGGCATCCCCGTCGAACAGGCCGTGCAGGGCCTCCGGGACGCCGGGGTGCGCATCCTCGCCGCCGACGGGGCCGGGGCCGACGACCTGGACGACGAGCTGGACGCGGGCACCATGGGCACCCCCACCGCCTGGGTCTTCGGCAACGAGGCCTGGGGGCTCCCCGAGGAGACCCGCGCGCTCGCCGACGCCGTCGTCCGCGTCCCCATCCACGGCAGGGCGGAGAGCCTCAACCTCGCCACCGCCGCCGCCGTCTGCCTGTACGCCTCCGCCCGCGCGCAGCGCCCCCGCCGCACCCCCGACGCGTAACGCGGCGCCGCTCCGACGACCCGTCAGCACACGATCCCAGCCATTCCCGCGCCCCTTCCACCGGCGCACTCCCCTCCGCGCCCCCACAGGGTGTCGCCGGTTCACCACCGCCTAGTAGGGTGACGAACTCGGGGGCCCACTGCACCGGTTCGAGAGGTGGGGATACGGGAAGATGGCTGTCGGCATGAGCTCGTCGCGACCGGCGCACACCACCGCGGCACGCGCTGCGGAAAAGGAACCGGACGGGTCGCCGGACGGCCTCGGCCAGGACGCTCCCGGCATCGACCCGGACGACCTTCCCGACGGTCTCGTCGTCGCCGACGCGAGCGGGCGCGTCGTCTGCTTCAACGCCGCCGCCGCCCGCATCACCGCCACCCCCCGCGCCGCCGCCATCGGACGCCCCCTGGACGTCGCCCTCCCGCTGGAGGACCTCAAGGGGAAGCGCTGGTGGGAGCTGACCGACCCGTACGGCGGTCTCGCCACCCGCAAGGCCCAGCCCGAGCGCAACCTGCTGCTGCCCGGCGGCCGCGAGGTGCTGGTCTCCGCCCGCTACGTGCGCGAGCACCCGCTCGGCCCGGTGCGACGGGTCGTGGTCTCGCTGCGGGGCACCGAGGCCCGCCGGCGTACCGAACGCAGCCACGCCGAGCTCATCGCCACCGTCGCCCACGAACTGCGCTCCCCGCTGACCTCCGTCAAGGGGTTCACCGCCACGCTGCTCGCCAAGTGGGAACGTTTCACCGACGACCAGAAACGGCTGATGCTGGAGACCGTCGACGCCGACGCCGGCCGGGTCACCCGGCTCATCGCCGAGCTGCTCGACATCTCCCGCATCGACTCCGGCCGGCTGGAGCTGCGCCGCCAGCCCGTCGACGTCTCCGCCGCCGTGGCGCGGCACATCCAGGCGCTCATCACGGGCGGCCAGGCACCCGACCGCTTCCGGGTCCGGGCCCGGGGGCCCCTGCCCGCCCTGTGGGCCGATCCCGACAAGGTCGACCAGGTCCTCGGCAACCTCCTGGAAAACGCGGTGCGCCACGGCGAGGGAACCGTCACCATTGAGATCGCCCCGGCACCCGCGCCGGGGGCGGACGACGAGACGGGAACGGCTGTCACCGTGAGCGACGAAGGCCCCGGCATCCCCGAGGAGTCGATGGGCCGTGTCTTCACCCGCTTCTGGCGGGGGAGCAAGCGCGGCGGCACGGGCCTGGGCCTCTACATCGTCAAGGGCATCGTCGAGGCCCACGGCGGCACCATCACCGTCGACCGGGGACCCGGCGGCGGAGCCGAGTTCCGATTTATTCTGCCCGTGAGCATGCCCGCCTACCTGGTGTGAGCGGCCCGCGGGCTCCCCGACCGTCCTGCGCCCTTTAGACTCGACCTTTGGCACCTTTGCGTCCTGCGGTCGTCGAGCCGGGTCGCGCCACCAGCCAATCGGAAGCACGGGAAGAGATGTCGGCACCGAACAAGTCGTACGACCCAGTCGAGGTCGAGGCACTGAAACCGGAAGAGATCGAGCGCCTGCGGGACGAGGCGTTCGCCGCCTTCGCCGCCGCCGGCGACCTCGACGCGCTCGCCCAGGCGAAGACCGCGCACACCGGAGGCACCTCGCCGCTGTCCCTCGCCAACCGCGAGATCGGCGCCCTGCCCCCGCAGGCCAAGGCCGAGGCGGGCAAGCGCGTGGGCCAGGCCCGCGGAGCCGTCTCCAAGGCGCTCGCCGCCCGCCAGGCGGAGCTCGAGGCCGAGCGGGACGCCCGGGTGCTCGTCGAGGAGGCCGTGGACGTCACGCTGCCCTACGACCGCACTCCGGCCGGCGCCCGCCACCCCCTGACGACCATCATGGAGCGCGTCGCGGACGTCTTCGTGGCCATGGGCTACGAGATCGCCGAGGGCCCCGAGGTCGAGGCGGAGTGGTTCAACTTCGACGCCCTGAACTTCGTGCCCGACCACCCGGCCCGCCAGATGCAGGACACCTTCTTCGTCCAGGGCGCCACGCCCGACGGGAAGGCGACCGAGGGCGACGAGTCCGGCGTCGTGCTGCGTACCCACACCTCCCCGGTCCAGGCCCGCTCGCTCCTGGCGCGCAAGCCCCCCGTCTACGTGGTCTGCCCCGGACGGGTCTACCGCACCGACGAGCTCGACGCCACGCACACCCCGGTCTTCCACCAGATCGAGCTGCTCGCCGTCGACGAGGGTCTCACCATGGCCGACCTCAAGGGCACCCTCGACCACATGGTCCAGGCGCTCTTCGGACCGGACATGAAGACCCGGCTGCGGCCGAACTTCTTCCCGTTCACCGAGCCGTCCGCCGAGATGGACATGGTCTGCTACGTCTGCCGCGGCGCGTCCGTCGGCAACCCGGACCGCCCCTGCCGCACCTGCGGCAGCGAGGGATGGATCGAGCTCGGCGGCTGCGGCATGGTCAACCCCAAGGTGCTCGTCGCCTGCGGCGTCGACCCCCAGAAGTACAGCGGATTCGCCTTCGGGTTCGGCATCGAACGGATGCTGATGTTCCGCCACAACGTCGAAGACATGCGAGACATGGTCGAGGGCGACGTCCGGTTCACCCGGCCGTTCGGGATGGAGATCTGATGCGCGTCCCGCTTTCCTGGCTGCGGGAGTACGTCGACCTGCCGGCGACGGAGACCGGCCGTGACGTACAGGCCAAGCTCGTCTCCGTCGGGCTCGAGGTCGAGACCGTCGAGCAGATCGGCGCGGGCCTCAAGGGCCCCCTGGTCGTCGGCAAGGTCCTGACCATCGAGGAGCTGGAGGGCTTCAAGAAGCCCATCCGTTTCTGCACGGTCGACGTCGGCACCGCCAACGGCACCGGCGAACCGCAGGAGATCGTCTGCGGCGCCCGTAACTTCTCGGTCGGCGACAAGGTCGTCGTGGTCCTCCCGGGCGCGGTCCTGCCCGGCGACTTCGCGATCGCCGCCCGCAAGACGTACGGCAAGACCTCGCACGGCATGATCTGCTCCACCGACGAGCTCGGCATGGGCGACGACGGAACGCACGGCATCATCGTGCTGCCGCCGGAGCACGAGGTCGGCACCGACGCGATCGAGCTGCTCCAGCTCGTCGACGAGGTCCTCGACATCGCCGTGACCCCCGACCGCGGCTACTGCCTCTCGATGCGCGGTGTCGCCCGGGAGACCGCCATCGCGTACGGGCTGCCGCTGCGCGACCCGGCGCTCCTGGACGTTCCCGCGCCGAACGCGTACGGCTACCCGGTCAAGATCTCGGACCCGATCGGCTGCGACCGCTTCACCGCGCGCACCGTCACCGGTCTCCAGCCCGAGGCCCGCTCCCCGATCTGGATGCGGCGCCGCCTCCAGAAGGCCGGGATGCGGCCGATCTCGCTGGCCGTCGACATCACCAACTACGTGATGCTGGAGCTCGGCCAGCCCCTGCACGCCTACGACCGCACCCGGGTCGAGGGGCCGATCGGCGTGCGCCGCGCAGCGCAGGGCGAGAAGCTCACCACGCTGGACGGCACCGTGCGCGTGCTGGACGCCGAGGACCTCGTCATCACCGACGACCGCGGGCCCATCGGCCTCGCGGGCGTCATGGGCGGGGCCAACACCGAGATCGCCGACGCGGAGGGCGAGCACGCCCTCACCACCGAGGTCGTCATCGAGGCCGCGCACTTCGACGCGATCTCGATCGCCCGTACCGCGCGCCGCCACAAGCTGTCCTCCGAGGCGTCCAAGCGCTTCGAGCGCGGCGTGGACCCGCAGGCCGCCGCCGCTGCCGCGCAGCGCACGGTGGACCTGCTGGTCCTCCTGGCGGGCGGCACCGCCGAGGCCGGGGTCACCGAGATCACCGCCCCGTCCGCGCCGCGCACCATCGCGATGCCCGCCGATCACCCGGACCGGGTCGCCGGTACGGGTTACGGCCGGGAGACCGTCGTCCGCCGCCTCCAGCAGGTCGGCTGCGACGTCTACGGGCAGGACGAGCTGATCGTCACCGTCCCGTCCTGGCGGCCCGACCTGAACGAGCCGAACGACCTCGCCGAAGAGGTCATCCGGCTGGAGGGCTACGAGAACCTGCCCTCCACCCTGCCGACGCCCCCCTCGGGCCGCGGTCTCACCGACCGCCAGCGGCTGCACCGCCGCATCGGCCGGATGCTGGCCGGAGCCGGTTACGTCGAGGCGCTGAGCTACCCGTTCATCGGCGACGCGGTCCTGGACCAGCTCGGCCTGGAGGCGGACGACGCCCGTCGCCGCACGGTCAAGCTCGTCAACCCGATCTCCGACGAGGAGCCGGCGCTGCGCACCACGCTGCTGCCGGGCCTTCTCGGCGCCCTGCGGCGCAACGACGGCCGCGGCAGCCACGACCTGGCGCTCTTCGAGACCGGTCTGGTCTTCCTTCCCCAAGCTCTCAGCTCCGTTCGAGCAGGGGAGGCCCCACTGACCGGTGAGGAGACGCCCGCCCTGCGGCTGCCCGTCGACCGCCGGCCCACCGACGAGGAGATCGCCTCTCTCGACGCGGCCCTGCCGCGTCAGCCGCGCCGCGCCGCCGTCGTCCTCGCGGGCGCCCGCGAGCAGTCCGGCTGGTGGGGCAAGGGCGCCCCGGCGACCTGGGCGGACGCCGTCGAGGCCGCTCGGTCGATCGCCGCGGAGGCCGGGGTGGAGGTCATCGTCCGCGCCGACCAGCACGCCCCCTGGCACCCGGGCCGCTGCGCCGCGCTGTACGTCACCGTGAACGGCGAGGAGACCCTCTTCGGACACGCGGGCGAACTGCACCCGCGCGTCACCAAGGCGCTCCACCTGCCCGAGCGGACCTGCGCCGCCGAGGTCGAGCTGGACGTCCTGGAACAGGCCGTCGACGGAGCGCTCCAGGCGCCCCGGATCTCCACCTTCCCGGTGGCGACCCAGGACGTCGCGCTCGTCGTCGCCGGGGACGTACCGGCCGCCGAGGTGGAGCGGGCCCTGCGCGAGGGCGCGGGCGAACTCCTCGAATCGCTGCGGCTGTTCGACGTCTTCACCGGTGAGCAGATCGGCGGGGGCAACAAGTCCCTGGCGTACGCGCTGCGCTTCCGCGCCGCCGACCGCACCCTGACCGTCGAGGAGGCCTCGGCCGCCCGCGACAGCGCGGTGGCCCTGGCCGCCGAGCGCACGGGCGCGGTGCTGCGCGGCGCGTAGCCCGTGCGGCGGCGTTGAGAAGGGGCGTATCCGGCCACCGGATACGCCCCTTCTCCATCCCGCCGAGCGACGGAGGGACCACACGCCGGAGCAGGAATCGGAACCGGGAGGAACGCGGTTCCGATGTCCGTTCCGCAGCCACCCTCCTTCGTCGTCGGTCAGTGGGCCGTGCGGTCCGGGCGCCGTCCGCGCTGCCTCGGAGTGTCGGGCAGGTCAGCAGCGCGGACGGCGCGGGTGCGGGTCGTGGGCCGTTACGAGGGGGAGCCGACGACCCGGCCGCCTCTTGCGAGGGAGCTCATTCAACCGAGCCCGGGACCCACGCGGCAGAGCGCACAGCAGGAGGGTTCGGGCATTCCGTTCACACCCCGTGTGAATCGTGCTCCACTAGGCTCATTGCGACACGCACCTGGGGGGACGATGGAGCCCAATGTCCTGCTCGAAGCCCTGATCGAGGAGGCCGGTGTGTCCCGCGCGGGCCTCGCCGGTCATGTCAACCGGGCGGGCCTGGCCCGTGGGCTGAGCCTGCGGTACGAACACACGGCGGTCTCCCGCTGGCTCAAGGGCCAGCGCCCGCGGGGGCAGGTGCCCGACCTGATCTGCGAGGTGCTGGCCGCCCGGCTGGGGCGGCCCGTCGGACTCGACGACGTCGGGATGGGCGCGTCGGCCGCTTCCGCCGGGACCGACGCCGGCGACGGGAGCGGCTCCCTCCGCGGGTTCGTCGAGCGGGCCACCGCCCTGTGGAGCTCCGACGAACAACGGCGCCCGCACCTGGCCACCGTGCCCGCCGTCACCGGCACCCCGGCGGTGATGCCGGTCTGGGAGTGGGAGAACCCCCCGGAGGACACCGACGTCTCGCGGCCGGGACCGGGCCGGGTCAGCGCGGCCGACATAGCGATGCTCAAGTCGGCCCGCGACCACTACGAGCAGATGTACCGCAAGACGGGCGGCCTCGCGACCAGATCCCGGATCGTCCGCTTCCTCAACGCCGAGGCGGCGCCGCTGCTGCGTGGCGGCTACAGCGACGTCCTGGGCCGGAGCCTGCACCGGGCGACGGCGGGACTCGTGGCGGTGGCGGGCATCTGCGCCTACGACTCCGACGCCCACGGACTCGCCCAGCGCTACTTCCACCAGGCGCTGCGGCTCGCCAAGTCCAGCGGCGACCGGGGGCTCGGCGGCTATGTGATCGCCCTGCTGGTCACCCAGTCGCTGTTCCTCGGCGACTACCGCCGTTCCATCGCCTTCGCCGAGGCCGCGCTGCGGGCCGCCGGCGGTCACATCACCCCCGCCCTCGCCGCCGATCTGCACGCCATGCAGGCCAAGGCGTACGCCCGGCTGGGCGACGCGGCGGGCACCCGGGCCTGCATCGGGCGGGCCGAGGCGCAGGCGGGCCGGATCCACACCGGACGGGAGCCGGACGAGACCGGGTACGTCCAGCCGGGCCTGGTCGACGTCCAGGTGGCGGAGGCGCTGCTCGGTCTCGGGGACCTGCCCGCGGCCCGGGAGCACGCGGCCTCCGCCGTGCGCGCCCCGGCGCACGACCGGGGGCGCGTGCACCGTCTCGCGATGTTGAGTCATATCGAGCTGCTTCAGGGCGAGGCCGACCGCGCGGCCGGTACAGCTGCCGAAATGGCGATGAGGGCCCGGGGAATGGAGTCCCAGCGGCTGCGCGACCGGCTGCGGCAGGTCCGGAGCGAACTGGCCGCGAGCGGCTGCTCCGAGGCGGTGGGGACCACCGACCTCATCGACGAGGCGCTCCGCGTGCCTCTGTGAGCTCTGCCGACGCCCCGTCATCAGCTCCCCGTGACAACCGAGCCTGCTGACATGTTGACCCCAACATGTCGAAAGGCGGCAGAACCATGCAGTGGACGAACTTGAGCGAACGGAATGTGTATCAGAACCCGTGGTTCCGGGTGAATCTGGCGGACGTCCAGCTTCCCGACGGCAGTCACCTCGACCACTTCGTCATCCGGCTGCGCCCCGTCGCGGCCGCCACCGTCGTCAACGAGGCGAACGAGGTGCTGCTGCTCTGGCGGCACCGGTTCATCACCGACAGCTGGGGGTGGGAACTGGCCGCAGGCGTCGTCGAGGACGGCGAGGACATCGCGGTGGCGGCGGCCCGCGAGATGGAGGAGGAGACCGGCTGGCGCCCCGGCGAGCTGCGCCCGCTGCTCACCGTGGAACCGTCGAACGGCCTCACCGACGCCCGCCACCACCTCTTCTGGTCGGACGAGGCGCACTGGACCGGGCATCCCGGGGACGCCTTCGAGTCCTCGCGCCGCGAGTGGATACCGCTCAAGGTGGTCCCGGACATGATCGCCCGGGGTGAGGTGCCCGCCGCGAACATGGCGGCCGCCCTGCTGATGCTGCACCACCTGAGACTGGGCTGACCCGGCCGCGCCCCCCCACGCGCGAGGAGCCGGTCCCGGGGTGACCGGGGCCGGCTCCAGGTGCAGTGCGAACTCCCACTCGATTCTGTGCACGCCGAAGCCGGTGGTCGTCGACCGATCGGCAGGCGCGCAGGGAGTGGCAGGAGCACTGACCTGGCGCGATCTCGAAGCTGGAGAAGGACGGCTGGATCTCGTTGAGCAGACCCAGGGCGTGCTTCGCTCCACCCTCACCTTTCGCCGGCCGAAGAAGCCGCAGCCGTGGCTCCTGATCGGCTCGGCAGCCGGCGTCCTCGTGATCCTGGCCATCGTCATCGGCGCTGCCTCGGTGCTCACTGACGGAGACGGGAAGAAGGACGATGCAGGCAAGTCGATGACTGCGGCGACCGAGAAGCCTGCCACTACGCCGAAGCCGGCCGCGGCCAAGTCGGCTGCCGCCGAGCTGATCACGCCCGAGAACAGACCGGAGTTCGCGGCATCGCTGAAGGCGGACTCGTGCGATGACGTGAACCTGGACTTCGCGACCAGGTATGAGGGCCGGACGGTCGCGTTCAACGGTTCGATCAGGCACATGGCGCCCCACGGTGACTTCGAGACCCGCTACGACTTCCTTCTGGGCCCAGGCGACGAGGGGTCGAACACGACGATCGGCCCGGCCTTCAAGTACGAGGACGTCAACACCGGGAACCTGAACCTGACCGGCAAGAGAATTCCTGCCACCGTCGGCGTGAACGACGCATTCCGCTTCATCGCGGAGGTACGCGAATTCAACGCGGCCCAAGACGGGCAGCCGCGTCAGCACGGAGCATTGTCCCCGACCGGCTACCGCTCGTCAGCAGCGTCCTGACGGCCTCCGCACGGCCACGATCCCTTGTCCTGGCCGCCGGTAGTCACGCCGCATCCAGTCGGGGACACCCCGACCCGCCGATGCTGACGCGCATCCTGCTGCGTGGCTGACGGACCGAGGTGTCCTGCTTCCCCAGGCGCGGCCAGCCGTGGTGAGTCGCCGCGCCGCCCGGAGGGGGCCGTCGCGGAGTCAGTGACGGTGAAGGGGAGCGCGGACCCTCTGGACGTGCCGACACGGGACGCCATGGGCGCCTCTGGCTAGTCTCTCCCGACCAGGCGAAACGACACCTGGCGGCACTCCCTCGCACGGTGTGTCAGGATCGCACGCGTACCCGAGGGAGTTCTCGCAGTACGAGCACGGAAGGCTGCGACAGCGCTGAAAGGCCCAGGGCTTCGGGCTCGCGCGCCCGCGCGCCCGCTCCGTAGCGCTCCGGCAGGGCGCCGGGTCGGCAGTAGAAGAAGAGGAACTTCGGGGCCGCCCGCGGTCCTGAGTTCGAAAAAGTCCCCTGGCGGGCCCGGCGGCGTGAGCGCCGGGCCCCGAAACGGGCGGTCAGGCGTACGGGTAGAACCCCGACCCCGTCTTGCGGCCCAGCCTGCCCGCGTCGACCATCCGCTGGAGCAGCGGGGGATCGGCGTACAGCGGCTCCTTGTACTCGCGTACAACTGGTCGGCGCCTGGCGCCCTGGTCGGTGGTCGGTGATCGGGGAGAGATTACCTACCCAAGCGTCGAGGACCGCCTGACCGCGCTCGGTTCGACGGCGTCCGTCTGAAGTAGGCGACCAAGGGACGGTTCAGCCGCGGTCGGTGTTCTTGGGCGGCCTGCCCCGGAAGTCGCGCCCGGGCGTTCGTCCTCACCTTGGACATGGCCTTCGTACCAGCTGCGGACGCCCGCGTGGAGAATCGCCTCCTCCGCCCTGGCTTCGCCGGTGGATCACGGCCCGGCTCCTTTCATACTCAAGGGGACGGGACATTCTGTCGCCGGAGGCCGGTGACGCTCCCACTCGACGGTCTCGGCGGGACGTACAGGAGGTGCCCATGCCCATGAGGCGGACGGACGGGGGCACTTGGACCTGCGAGAACCGGCCCACCCGCATACTTGTTCTGCCTTACGGTGCCATCAGCCGACCAGGACGAGGGGGGGACCCGTGGGACAGTCGAGGACGATGCTCGCTCAACGAATATCCGAGCAACGGGCGGGGGTTGACGATCCACGGGCGTTGGTGGGTGGATCTGCGCGTTCACGGACGAGACGGCGCTGGCCCGCTTAGCTGTTCATCGCGGCCCGGGTGATCGTCTGATGGATTACGTCGCGCTGCTCGGGGCGCGGATCGTGGATGAGATCGTGCCGACTCTGGACGAACCCGCCGGACTCGCGGTGGACATCGCCGACGAGGACGGTGCGATGTTCTTCCCGCCGGTCATCGGCGTCGTCCCGGACGGCGTCGCTGTCGATTCCGGCGCGGGGCAGGAGGGGGGACGGCCGTGAGCACGGACGGATCGGACCTCGCCTTCGATCAGACGTCGGTGGCGAAGTTCACGCAGGGCGTGGGCGCGACCATCGATCAACTCGGCGAACTCGGTGGCGCCACCGGGTCGGTGATGGGCAAGGGGTTCTCGGGTCTGGCCATGACGGGCATGGAGGCAGGGCATCGAGGGCTGTCGGTGGATTTCGAGGATTTCTGCGAACGGTGGGAGTGGGAAGTACGCGCCCTGGTGAGCGACGCGAGCGCGCTCGCGGACCGTCTCGGGCTGGCGGCGGGCACGCAGCGGGAGCACGACCAGTACGTCGAGGGCTCTTTCAAGGTCGGCGTCAGCGCGGCGATGGGCGGCAACCCACACGCCAGCGAGGAGGACATCTCCCAGCAGGGCTGGGGCGACATCTTGACTCCCGACTACCTGGACCCGGACTGGAGTGCCGAGTCGTTCGAGAAGGCCGGCCAGGACGTGGAGCAGACCTGGAAGGACACCGGCCGCACCGTTCTCACCGAGGGACAGGGCGGTCGGGAGGCGGAGAGGCTCAAGACCGAGCTCGCCCTCAGCGACGGTCAGTGGGACCGGGCACTGGACGACACGTTCGGGCCGTCGCCCGAGGAACGCGCCCAGCAGACACCGCAACAGGGCGACGCGAACGCAGGCGAGGACGACTGAGGATGGGCGTCGACGATTTCATCAGGGACATCACGCCCGACTCGGTCGAGGACGTGGTTGAGGACGGTGTGGAGTGGGCCGGCAACCGGGTCGAGGGCGCCGGGAACTGGACGGCGGACCGGCTGGACGACGTGGGCTGGGAATCCGATTCGGACTGGGTGCGGGAGCAGTCGCGCTCGCTTGCGAACCGGATGGGCGCCGATGTCGAGGAAATGGACCTCGGGCAGACCGAGGACAAGGCCAAGCTGGTGTACGGAAGCCCCAGCAAGCTCCATGCCACGGCAGAACAACTTCGCTCCTTTCAGAAGGCGTTCGACGACGCCGGGGGCGGGTTGAAGGGCCTCGACTCCTCGCGGCTGAAGGGCGAGACGGCCAATGCCCTGCGCACGGCGGTGAGTACCCAACCGCCGAAGTGGTTCACCGGTGCCGATGCCTTCGAGAAGGCTGCTGCCGCGCTGGAGGCGTTCGCCTACACCGTCACCTGGGCACAGCACCAGGCGCAGACGGCTATCGACATGTGGAAGGAAGGCGTCAAAGCCTCCCAGGGCGCGGCCGACGGACACCGCAAGCGGATCGACGACTACAACAAGGCCGTGAACCGCTACAACGCGCAGGCTCCCGAGGAGCGCAACCCCGGCACTCTGCCACCCTGCCCAGCGCCGACGTTCGACGACCCCGGCAAATCGATCATGCAGGACGCGCAGGAACTCCTCGCCCAGGCCCGCGAACAGCCCCACGCAGGCCACAGTGGTCCCAGGTGAGGGCGACCGTGTGTGGCTGGCCCTGTGTGTGGGCAGCGGGCAGCTGAAGGCGTATCACGTGCCCGGCAACGGCATGAGTGGAATGAGTTCATGGCTGAAGTGATCGCAATGCTGGAAGAGCTCAGGAGCATCACCCCGCTGACCGCCGAGGCTGCGGCGGCGCGGTTCGCGGCTCAGGAGTGGACGCCTGGGGGCAAGATCCGTGACGGCGTGGAGACGTCGTGGGACAAGGGCAGCGTCGGGGGGTGGATCCAGTCGTTCGGAGGTGGGGCGGTCAGCGTCTCGTTCTTCGTCTGGATCCGCGACGTCGACGAGTCGGGCTACTTCGACGACGTGGAAGCCGTCTACGAGGAGGGGGAGCAGATGCTGGCCGACTTCCTCCCCGAGATCGAGGAGTCCCCGCTTGCCGGCCACCTCATCGAGGCCGAGGTGACGGAGGCGGACAGGGACGAGTTCATCAAGCTGAGGAAGTGGACCCTCGGCGGCCGGATTCTGACCGCCGGTGTGATCCAGCATGACACCGATCTTCCGGTGATGGTCATGGTGGTGCTGGAGGATCCCGGCGCTGCCTGACTGAGCCCGTACGCCAGGGCGACCGCGTCTCCACTCGATGCCAGTCAGTGAGGGCGAAGGAGGCGCGGACCCCTCTGGAACATGCCGACACGGGACAACATGAGCGCACCCAACCAGTGCCTTCTGAACAGGCGAAACAACATCTGGCGGCACTCCCGGGCGCGGTGTGTCAGGACCGCTCGTGTACTCGCAATGCGTAGGTCCCAGGTCCGAGTCGCAGAAACTTTTCAGGGACTTTCAGCTCTGTCGGAGGGACGGGCGAGGGAGTTTTCGCAGGACAAGCACGGAAGGCTGCGACAGCGCTGAAAGGCCCAGGGCTTCGGGCTCGCGCATCCGCGCCGCCGCTCCGTGGCGCTCCGAAACGGCGGCGGGTCGGCAGTAGGGACGAAACTCTTCGGGCCGCACACGGTCCTGACCTCGGGGGAACGTGCGCCGGCGGGCCCGGCTGCGTGAGTGCCGGTCCCGCCAGAAGGACACTCAGTAGGCGTAGAACCCCGACCCCGTCTTGCGGCCGAGGCGCCCCGCGTCGACCATCCGCTGGAGCAGCGGGGGAGCGGCGTACAGCGGCTCCTTGTACTCGGCGTACATCGAGTCCGCGACCGAGGCCACGGTGTCCAGGCCGATCAGATCGGCCAGCTTGAGCGGACCCATCGGGTGGGCGCAGCCCATCTCCATGCCGTTGTCGATGTCCTCGCGGCTGGCGATGCCCGACTCGAACATCCGGATCGCGGAGAGCAGGTACGGGATCAGCAGCGCGTTCACGACGAAGCCGGACCGGTCCTGGGCGCGGATCGGGTGCTTGCCGAGCACGTCCTGCACGACGGCCTCGGCGCGGGCGATCGTCTCGTCCGAGGTGGTCAGCGCCGGGATCAGCTCGACGAGCTTCTGCACCGGGGCAGGGTTGAAGAAGTGGATGCCGATGACCCGGTCCGGGCGCGAGGTGGCGACGGCCAGCTTCACCAGCGGGATCGAGGAGGTGTTGGAGGCCAGAATCGCGTCCTGCCGGGTCACCACCTGGTCGAGCACCTGGAAGATCTCGGTCTTGACCTGTTCGTTCTCCACGACGGCCTCGATGACGAGATCGCGGTCGGCGAACTCCCCGAGGTCGGTCGTGAAGCTCAGCCGGCCGAGGGTCTCGTCCCGCTCCTCCGCGCTGATCTTGCCGCGCTCGGCGGCCTTCGAGAGGGAGTTGTACAGACGGGTGCGGCCGATCTCCAGCGCTTCGCCGGTGGTCTCGGCGACCTTCACTTCGAGGCCGCTGCGCGCGCACACCTCCGCGATACCTGCGCCCATCTGGCCACAGCCCACCACTCCGACGCGTGCAATGTCGGCCATAGAGTCCGTCACCTCGTGCCTTTCGCCGTTCTCCGTATCGCAGGGTCCCGTGTGATTCCGGTGCCCGCCTCGACCCCACGACGTTACTCCGCATGCCGATGGGGACGGCCCGCGGGTCATAGCGGCCACGGATGGGAAGGATGCGGTTACGTAGAGCTATCGGAGTCGGAGTGGGACGTGGCGGAGAGAGGTGGGCCAGGATGCGGCGTACGGGAGTGGCGAGAAGGGCGTTCGTGCTGGGTGCGGCCGGACTGCTGGCGGCGATGACGTCGGCCGGCGACGCGGTCGCCTTTCCGGCGGGGAGGAGAAGGGGCGGCGGACGGTCCGCGGCGCCCGGTCAGGTGCGCGGCATGTGGATCGCGACGGTCGCCAACATCGACTGGCCGTCCAAGCCGGGGCTCACGGCGGCGCGACAGGAGAGCGAGCTGTTCGCGTATCTGGACCGGGCCGTCGAGCTGCGGCTCAACGCGGTGGTGTTCCAGGTCCGGCCGACCGCCGATGCCCTGTGGCCCTCGCCGCACGAGCCGTGGGCCGCCTGCCTCACCGGGACCCAGGGGAAGGACCCGGGCTGGGACCCGCTCGGCACGGCGGTGCGCGCGGCGCACGACCGGAGCCTGGAGCTGCACGCCTGGTTCAACCCCTACCGGGTGGCGAACCACACCGACCCCACCCGCCTCAGCGCCTCCCACCCGGCCCGGTTGAACCCGAGCTGGGTGGTGCCGTACGGCGGGAAGCTCTACTACAACCCCGGGCTGCCGGAGGTCCGCCGCTTCGTCCAGGACGCGATGCTGGACGCCGTGCGGCGCTACGACATCGACGCGGTGCACTGGGACGACTACTTCTACCCGTACCCGGTGGCCGGTCAGACCTTCGACGACGACGCGGAGTTCGAGCGGTACGGCGGCGGCTTCGCCGACCGGGCGGCCTGGCGGCGCGACAACATCGACCGGCTCGTGCGCGAGACGGGGGAGCGGATTCGGCAGATCAAGCCCCACGTCCGCTTCGGCATCAGCCCCTTCGCCGTCTGGCGCAACGCGGGGACCGACCCGTCGGGTTCGGACACCCGGGCGGGCGTGCAGACCTACGACGACCTGTACGCCGACACGCGCAAGTGGGTCAGGGAAGGATGGATCGACTACATCTGCCCGCAGATCTACTGGTATGTCGGCCAGGCCGCCGCCGACTACGCCAAGGTCCTCGCCTGGTGGAGCCGGACCGTCCGGGGTACGGGCGTCGATCTGTACGTGGGCGAGGCGTTGTACAAGGCGGGTGACCCCGCCCAGGCGGATCCCTGGCAGGACCCGGCGGAGCTCTCCCGCCACCTCACCCTCGCCCGGGATCACGCGGAGGTGGGCGGCCATGTCTTCTTCTCGGGGAAGAGCGTGATGGCGGACCGGATCGGCGCGATGCGGCGCGTCGTGGCCGACCACTACACGAACCGGGTCCGGCTCTATCCGGACCGGGGCCGCACGTACCCGCACCGCGGTCGCCCTTCGGCGTGGTGATCCGGGTTCCGGGTCCGGTCTCCGGAGGTGTGCTGCCCCGACCGGGTCGGGGCAGCACAGCGCACCGCTGAGGGGCGCGCGGTGGCCGGGGCCCGGGTGTGCGAGCACCCGCCACGCGCTCCTGCCGCTACTGCCCGTCCTTCGGCGCCTTCCGGTGCTGGACGACGCTGTCGGGGCCCGGTGACATCAGGTGTTCGTGGCCGTTTTCGAAGCGGAGCCGGTACGGGGGAGCGCCCCCGTCGCCGAGCACCTCGATGATCTCGGCGACCCGGTCGTGCTGTCCCACGGTCCTGCCGTGCATCAGCAGCCGGTCGCCCGTGTGTGCCTCCATCGGGAGCGACCTCCTCACAGGGGGAGACGGTGTCCGTGTCGACAAGTCTATGACCGTACGCGCCGGGATTCCCCCGCTGCGCCGCGGCCGGCCCGCTGAGTGGCGGCGATGCAGAGGAGCACGGCCACCGCCGCGACCGGAGCCGCGGCGGACATCTCCTCGCCGAGCAGGAGGAAGGACCACACGAGCGTCAGCAGTGGCTGGGCGAGCTGGAGCTGGCTGGCCCGGGCGACACCGATCGCCGCCATGCCCCGGTACCAGACGTACAGTCCGAGGAAGGTCGACCCGGCGGCGACCCACACCAGGCCGAGGACGCCGTGGGCGTTCAGGTGCACGGGTTCGAGGGGCACGGCCACCAGGGCGCCCGCCACCGCGAGCGGCAGGCACAGGACCAGGGCCCAGCCGATCACGTGCCATCCCGGCATCAGCCGGGCCAGCCGGCCGCCCTCGGTGTACCCGGCCGCGCACACGAGCAGCGCGCCGAACAGGTAGAGGTCGCCGGGGGCGAGAGCCCCGCCGCTCTGCTGCATGGTGAAGGCGATCACCACGGCGGCCCCGGCGAGAGCCGCGGTCCAGAACGTGCGCGAAGGGCGCTCACCGGTGCGCAGGGTTCCCAGCACCGCCGTGGTCAACGGCAGCAGGCCCACGACCACGGCCGCGTGCGAGGTGGTGGAGGTCTGCAAAGCCAGCGTCGTCAGCAGCGGGAAGCCCACCACAACCCCGCCCCCGACGACCGCGAGACCGGCCCAGTGCCGGCGTTGGGGCAGCGGGACGCGCGCGGCCAGCAGCACACTGCCCGCGATCAGGGCGGCGAGCACGCTGCGCAGAGCGACGAGGGACCAGGGGCCGAAGCTCTCCAGGCCCCAGGCCGTGGCCGGGAAGGTGAGCGAGAACGCCACCACGCCGAGCCCGGCGAGCACGGTGCCGCTCCGACCGGCCGAGGGCTCCGGCGCGGGCGTGCTTCCCGACCTGTCCGTGGCCGAAGCCGCAGCCGCTTCCGACGGGATCTCCCGAGCGGTCCGAGGGGTGCCGACCGGCTCGGCAACCGCTATCGATGAAGGCGGGATAGCGCTATTGTCTGCTCTCATGCAAGAGCGTAGCAGCGTCGCCGAACTGGTCACTTCCCTGCGGGCCGATCTCAACCGCTACTCACCCGGTGGAAAGCTGCCGTCCAGTCGTGCGCTCGTCGAGCGGTTCCGGGTCAGCCCCGTCACCGTCTCCCGCGCCATCGCCCAGCTCGCCGCCGAGGGGCTCGTCGTCACCCGCCCCGGCTCCGGCGCCTTCCGGGCGCATCCCCGCGTCGCGCCGCCCGCGCCGGGCGACACGTCCTGGCAGGAGGTGTCGCTGAGCGGCGACGGCGGGCCCGAGGTGGTGCCGCGCACCGTGGACGCCTCCGGCGTGCTGGTCACCCTCCCCGCACCGCCGCCCGGCGTCATCGAGTTCAACGGCGGCTACCTCCACGCCTCCCTCCAGCCCGAGCGGGCGCTCTCCGCGGCCCTGGCCCGCGCGGGCCGCAGGCCCGGCGCCTGGGGCCGCCCCCCGACGGACGGGCTGCCCGAACTGCGTTCCTGGTTCGCCCGCGAGATCGGCCCCGCCGTCTCCGGCACCGATGTCCTGATCACCGCCGGTGGCCAGAGCGCCCTGGCCACCGCGCTGCGCGCGCTCGCCCCGCCCGGTGCCCCGGTCCTCGTGGAGTCGCCCACCTACCCCGGCATGCTCGCCGCCGCCCGCGCCACCGGGCTGCGCCCCGTCCCCGTGCCCATGGACGCCGACGGGGTACGTCCCGAGCTGCTCGCCGACGCCTTCCGAGCCACCGGCGCCCGGGTCTTCGTCACCCAGCCGCTCTTCCAGAACCCCACCGGGGCCGTCCTCGCCCCCGCCCGCCGCCCCGAGATCCTGGCCATCGCCCGTGCGGCCGGAGCGTTCGTGGTCGAGGACGACTTCGCCCGCCGGCTCGTCCACGACGACGCCGGGCCGCTTCCGGCGCCGCTGGCCGCCGACGATCCCGACGGCGTCGTCGTCCACGTCTGCTCGCTGACCAAGGTCACCTCGCCCAGCCTGCGGGTCGGGGCCCTGGCCGCCCGCGGGCCGGTACTGGAGCGCCTGCGGGCCATCCAGGTCGTCGACAGCTTCTTCGTACCCAGGCCGCTCCAGGAAGCCGCGCTGGAACTCGTCGGCTCCCCGTCCTGGGGCCGCCACCTCGCCGCCGTCGCCACCGAGCTGAGGCACCGCCGTACGACCATGGCGGCGGCTCTGGGCGGCGAGCTGCCGGAACTCGCGCTGCCGCATCTTCCGGCGGGCGGCGGCAGCCTCTGGCTCCGGCTCCCGGGCGGCGCGGGAACGGCCACCGGCGAGCCGGCCGTCGTCTCGGCCGCCCTGCGTGCCTCCGTCGCCATCGCCCCCGGGCGCCCCTACTTCTGCGCCGAACCCCCGGCCGGCCACGTCCGCCTGAGCTTCGCCGCGGTCTCCGGGGCGGCCGAGATCGCGGAGGGCGTCCGCCGCCTCCGTACCGCCTTCGACGGGCTCCTGGGCGGCTGAACGCGGCGCTCGACTTGCGCGCCCTCTTGACCAAACAGGCGTTCGGCCCCACGATCCCGCCATGACGCTTCGGGTCTCCCTGGTCGCAGCGGCGCGCAGCTCCTCCCGGCTGGCCGAACGCTTCGACGACGACCGGCCGCTCGACCAGGCCGGCTGGCATGAGGTGCAGCTCGTCGCCCACACGCTCGTGCCGCTCGGCGCCGCCGAACTGCGCTACTGCTCGCCCACTCCGCGCAGCCGTGCCACCGGGGACGCCCTCGGCTTCGCGCCGATGGCGCAACCGGCCCTGCGCGACTGGGACATGGGCCGCTGGCGTGGGCTGACGCTGGGCGAGGTGACCGCCCGGGAACCGGCCGCCGTGGACCACTGGCTGGCGGACCCGCGCAGCGCGCCGCACGGCGGTGAGTCGATGCTCGGCTTCATCGGGCGGGTCGGCGGCTGGCTGGACACCCGCCCCGCCGCCGACGGTCTCGTCGTCGCGGTCGCCGAACCCGCCGTGATCCGGGCCGCCCTCGTCTACGCCCTGAACGCCCCGCCCTCCGCGTACTGGAACGTCGACGTCCGTCCCCTGTCCACCATCACGCTGATCGGCCTGCCGGGCCGCTGGAGCCTGAGCCTGGAGGCGGGCATCCGCTGACCGGGGAGGGGGAGGGGCGGGATCGCGGGCGGGCGGGGGGAGGCCGGTGCCTGGCGTGCCGCCCCTTCTTTCCGGACCGCGGGCGCTCGGCCGCGGACCGGAGGTCGGCTGCTCCCGCGGTCCCGCCGGTCCGGACGCCTCGATCGCCGTCGGGTACGTCGTGAACCGCAGGGGCTCCCGGCTCGCCGACGACCCGCGCGGGACGGCCCTGGTGAACGCCGTCTGCGCGGCCGGCGAGGCGACCGCCGGGAGGTGAGCGGAACAGGGCGTCCGACGTGCCGACCCAACCCGGGTTTCGCCTGCGGTTGCCAGGAATGTGAGGATGTCACCATGACAACCAAGGTCTACTTCGACATCACCATCGACGACGCGCCCGCAGGGCGGATCACGTTCAACCTGTTCGACGACGTCGTCCCCAAGACGGCGGAGAACTTCCGCGCGCTCGCCACCGGCGAGAAGGGCTTCGGCTACGCCGGCTCATCCTTCCACCGCGTCATCACGGACTTCATGCTCCAGGGCGGCGACTTCACCCGCGGTGACGGCACCGGCGGCAAGAGCATCTACGGCGAGAAGTTCGCCGACGAGAACTTCACGCTCAAGCACGACCGTGTGGGCCTGCTCTCGATGGCCAACGCCGGGAAGAACACCAACGGTTCGCAGTTCTTCATCACCACGGTGCTCACCCCGTGGCTGGACGGCAAGCACGTGGTCTTCGGTGAGGTCGCCGACGACGACAGCATGGCCCTGGTCCGCAAGATCGAGGCGCTCGGCTCCTCCAGCGGCAAGACCCGCGCCAAGGTCACCATCGACAAGTCCGGCGTTCTCTGACCGGTCCGATAACCCGACGGGCCCGTGGCAGGGCCGTTCCACCGACGTGCGCGTCGGCGGGGCGGAACCCGGCCGCGGGCCTGTGGCGTGCGGCCGCCGGTTTCCCTGCCACGCGCCCCGGACTCGGGCACGATTCGACGTGTCCACACGGGGGAGGCGGGATGCGACGCACCGATGCCGCACTCGGCTCCGCCTCGGTCGAGGACGGACGCCCGCCGACCGAGGCCGGGGGACGGTCTTCGGCTTCGTCATCGAACCGCACGACGCGCGGAGGATCCGGGTGGACACGTTCACCGAGGACGCGAGGGAACCGGCCGAGACGATTCACCGTGCGGTGAACCCGGGCCAGTTCCCTCAGGGACGGGGCCGTCGGCCCTGACACCGGGCGCGTTCGTCCGCCGGTCTGCTGATGGCCGGACTACTGATGACGGGATTCGGGATTACTGCCGACCGGACTGCGCGGCCCGCTCGGCGTTGCGCTCCTTGATCCGTGCGGACTCCTTGCGCACCTCGGCCTGCGTGGCGCGCTCCTTCTCGAGCCACTCGGGCATCTCGTCCTTCAGCGCGTCGATCTGCTCGGTGGTGAGCGCCTCGGTGACCCCGCCGCGGGCGAGCCCCGCGATGGAGATGCCGAGCTTCGCGGCGACGACCGGGCGGGGGTGCGGGCCGGTGCGGCGCAGCTCCACCAGCCAGGCGGGCGGGTCGGTCTGGAGGGCGTTGAGCTCGGTGCGGGAGACGGCACCCTCCTGGAACTCGGCGGGGGTGGCCTGGAGGTACACACCCAGCTTCTTCGCCGCCGTGGCGGGCTTCATGGTCTGGGCGGTCTTGTGCGACGTCATGGGTCCAGGGTATCGACCATGGGACAAACCTCCGACCACCTGCCGGTAGCCTGGTTCCGTGACAGGCTCGGACATCCCCTCATCCTTCAGGCTCGCGTACGTTCCCGGCGTGACGCCCACCAAGTGGGTGAGGGTCTGGCGCGAGCGGCTGCCCCACACCTCTCTGGAACTCGTCCAGGCCACCGCGGCCGAGGCGCCGGAGCTGCTGGCGGACGGCGGGGCGGACGCCGGTCTCGTACGGCTCCCGGTCGACCGGGACGTCCTGAGCGCGATCCCCCTCTACACCGAGACGACCGTCGTCGTGATCCCCAAGGACCACGTCGCGACCGCCGCGGAGGAGGTGTCGCTCGCCGAGCTGTCCGACGAGATCGTGCTGCACCCGCTGGACGACCTCCTCGCCTGGGAGACCCTGCCCGGCCGCCCCGCCGTCGAGCGCCCGGCGACCACGGCGGACGCGATCGAGCTGGTGGCGGCGGGCGTGGGCGTCCTCCTCGTCCCGCAGTCCCTGGCCCGCCTCCACCACCGCAAGGACCTCACCTACCGTCCGGTCCCGGAAGCCCCCGAGTCACGCGTCGCCCTGTCCTGGCCCGAGGCGGAGTCCACCCCCGACCTGGTGGAGGAGTTCATCGGCATCGTCCGGGGGCGCACCGTCAACAGCACCCGTGGCCGAGCGGCCACCCCGCCGCGTCCGGCGAAGGACAAAGCGAAGGACAAAGCGAAGGACAAGGCCAAGGGCGACAAGGCCAAGCGGGCCGGGGCGGGCGGCACCCGCAACAGGGCCGCGGCGGGCAGGAAGCCCCAGTCGGGCGGCCGGACCGGCGGCCAGGGCGGTAAGCGCGGAAAGCCGCGAGGCCGGTAGCACACCGAGCTCGGGCCCGCGCCCGTCGCATCCGGATCCGGCCCGTGAACGCCACCACACGCCGGTTGTCTCGTTGATGGAGCAACCGCCGTATGCAGGGGAGCGTCCGTCCGATGCCGAACGTCCGCAGATCGATGCCGAACATCCGCAGGTGGTCGCCGACCGCGCGCGGGCCGTCGCCGAGCACCCGCAGAACCCAGCGCCTCGGCCTCGTCGGGATGCTGCTCATCGCCGTGGCCTTCGCGGGGGTCCAGCTGACAGCGGTCACCGGACGGGCCTCGCCCGACACGAAGAACTACCTCTCCTACGCCCTGAGCCTCAGCGGCGCGGACCGCCAGGAGGCGGGCCGGCTGGCCATCGGCTACTCCTGTGCCAGCGGGCAGCGCGCACCCCTGGACTTCATCCCCTGGACCAGCAGGAAGGCCGCGGGAGAGTCGGAGGAGCAGTGCGTGGGCCGGTTGAACGACTCGGTCGCGTACTGGTCGGACCACGGCAACACGTCGGGGATGACCGCGCCGTTCGCCAACCAGCGCTTCATGGCCATCTTCGAGGCCAGGCCCGGCTATCCGCTGTTCCTGGTCCCGTTCGTGGCCGCCTTCGGAGCCACCTGGGGTCTCTGGCTCGCCGGGCTCGCCGTCGCGCTGGCCGGCAGCGTCTGCGTCCTGCTCACCCTCCGGGCCGCGGGAGCTTCCCGGCGCGCCGGGCTGGCCGGGCAGGCCCTGTACCTCGCCCTGCCCACCGGCACCGTCGCCATGAACCCCCTGAGCGACGGGCTCTCCCTGGCGCTCGGCACGGTGGTCCTCCTCGGCTGTGTCCTGCTGCTGCGGGACCGGCCCCGTACGGGCGCGGCGCTCGTCGCGGGCGGCCTCGCCCTGATGTTCCTCGTCCGCTACTCCCAGGCCCTGCTGCTGGCGGCCGCTCTCGCGGGCGTCTTCCTGGCCTGGTCCGGGTTGCTCCGCCTGAAGCGGCGCGGGTCCGCCCCTGTACTCCGGGCGGCCGGACTGTGCGGTGCGCTGGCGGCGATCGTCTACGCCGGGGCGCATCTCCTGTCCTGGCCGATGGGTCAGGACAGTGCCCAGGACCTGCTGACCCACCACTACCAGCGCCCGGACCGGCCCGACCCCTGGCCCGAGTTCTTCGTCCAGGAGCGGGTCTTCTGGACGGCGTGGCTCCGGCGCCAGGCCACCTACCCGGTTCTCCCCGTCCTGCTCGCGCTCTCGGCCTGGGCGCTGCTGAAACGGCGCTCCGTGGTGCTGCCGATCGCGCTGGCGGCAGGGGCGGCGGGCCTCCTCAACCAGGCGGGCCACCCGAACCTCGACCAGCTGCTCGGCTACCGCCTCATCGTGTTCGTCTGGCTGCTGCCCGCCCTGGCGATTCCGCTGCTCCTGGACCGGCCGCCGACCGACACCGCGCCCCAGGAGGCGTCACGGGGCCCGGCGGAAGCGGAGGAGCCGTCCGACATGACGGCACACGCCGCACCGGTCCCCGCGGGCGACACCCCGGGCGAGGTCCGTCACCCCACGTCGCGCAACTGAAGAAGGTACGCGGCGGTCAGCGCGACCGCACGGTCCTCGTCGTGCAGAAGCCCCTGGAGGGCGCGTGAGGAACCCGCCCCCGGGACGCCCGCCAGCGCCTGGGCCAGCCGCCCGCGCGCCGACGCGCCGGTGGTGTCGCGGGCGAGGCGGTCGACGAGCTCGGCCGCGATCCGGTCCGCCGCCGCGTCGTCGCCGGCCAGCAGGCTCAGCGCGTCGGCCGCGTCGGTGTCGTTCGTCCCCGCCACGACCAGGTCGACGAGCACCGGGACCGCGTCCGCCTCGCCCCGAGTCCCGAGGGCCAGAGCGGCGTGGCCGCGGACCAGGTCATCGGGGCTCGCCAGGGCGTCCCGCAGCAGCGCGGTGGCCGTACCGCCGGGCATCTCGGCGAGGGACCGTACGGCTCGTTCCCGTACCGCGGCCACGGGTGCGCCGAGCCCCTCCGCCAGCAGTGCGGGGCCGCCGTCGCCCGATCGGGCCAGTGCCCATCGAAGGGCCCCGGCCACATTCGGGTCGCTCTCGCCGAGCGCCGCCTCGACCAGGGCCTCCACCGGCACCTCGTCGACCGAGGCGAGGGCCGCGCGCTGACGGGCGTCGGCGCTCTTGGACCCCAACGCCCCCAGGAGCGTGACGACTTGGAGGACGTCCTCCCAGCCTGCTGGGTCCGTGGCGTGGACCCGACGCAGCCGCGTGAGCAACTCGGTCTCCACCGCGATGCGTTCACGCGTCCGACGGATCAGGTCGTCGACGAGTGCCGAGGGCGCGAAGCCGGGATCGTCGAGGGCGCGCCCGATCTCCCGCAGCGAAAGCCCCATCGCCCGAAGGCTCTCGACATGGAAGATCCGTTGGATGTCCTCTCCGGCGTACTCCCGGTAGCCGGACCCGGTGCGGCCCGAGGGCCGCACCAGACCGAGCGACTCGTAGTGCCGGAGCATGCGGGCGCTGACCCCGGAGCGTCGCGCGACTTCGCCGATCAGCACGGCCTATGGACCTTCCTCGATGGAGCCACTGGAGCCACTGGAGCCACTGGAGTCACTGGAGCCGCTGACTCCGCCGGAGCGGACGGAGCCGGCGGAGTCACCGGGGCGGCCGGAGCCATGGGAGCCGCCATGGCCGCCGAGGGCCACGACGCGCTTCGCCTCCTCCACGGCGAGCGTGAATCCGGCGTCCGGCTCGCGCAGCAGCCGTTGCGTGGCGAGCGCGTGCGCGCGGACGAGCGGCTCGGGGGCCCTCGTCGCGGCGTCCACGGCCGGCGTCATCGCATCCCCCAGCGCGACCAGCGCCCGGCTGATACTCAGCCGGGTCTCCCGCCCGCCGCGCCCGAGCTGCGTCGCCAGCAGCGCGGCCAACGCGGCCTCCTCCCCTTCCGGTACCAGGACGACCGCCGCCCGCCAGGCACTCCGCGCCACCTCGTCGTCGGCGTCGGTCAGGAGCGCCCGGGTGATCGCCGGCCACGCCCGCCGGTCCCCGATCTTGGACAACGTGTGCAGCGCCTGGCTCCGCGCCCGCGCCCCCTCGGAGCGGACTTCGCGGATCAGCCGGGGAAGCGTGACGGACACCGGGTGACGGGTGAGCGCCCAGGTCAGCATGTCGCGTACAAAGAACTCCGGCTCGACCGCGCACCGCTCGACGAGCGTGCCGACGCAGCGCGGGTCCGGCGTCGAGCCGACCGCCAGAGCGGCTCGCAGCCGTACCGACGCACGGTCGTCCTCCAGCCCCCGGAGCGCTCGCACCATGTCCGTGTCCGTGTCGTTTCCCGTGACTGTCATCGAGACCACCTCCTCGGCAAGCAGTGAAGAGCTTGTCACCGTGTCAAGGTCAACCCTGCCGTGTGCCTCGGCCGGAGGCCCGGCTCACGGTCCGCGCCAGACGTTGGCGAAGGCCGTGTTCTCGATGGTCCGCCGCTGGCGTACGGCCTCCAGCTCCATCACCGCTTCATGGACGGTGGCGACCACGGCCGTCACCGTCTCGTCGTCGATGCGGGGCTCGTCGTCGCCGGACCGTCCGCCGTCGATGCCCACGGCCGACGCCAGGGCGGCCAGGACGGGTTCCCCCTCCTCCCGGCGGCCGATGGCCCGGCGGCGGCCGGGGGTGTCGACCAGTTCCACGCGGCGGGGGCCGAAGGGCAGCAGGCCGCTCCTCTTCTGGGTGAGCTCGCCGTCCTTCTCCAGCGCGTCCTGGTAGGTGGCCGAAAGATCCCGGCCGCGGCGCCACAGCCAGTCCTCGATCCGCTCGTAGGGCGGTTGCCGGGTGATCCGTGCGGCGGCCTCGCCGAGGAGCCGGTCGTCCGGCGTCGACGGCCCGCCCGGCACGATGAGGTCGCCGTCCACGGTGACGGTTCCCGCACCGATGAGGTCGAGCAGTTCGGCTCCCGCGAGGGCGAGCGACAGGTCGCCCTGCCCCACGGTGTGCTCCGGTACCGGATCCATGGCGATGATGAACAGGTCTTTCGCCGTGGTCATGAACGGCTCCCCTCAGAGGCATCGGCAAGGCGGGCCCCGTCGGCCGCCCCGGCCAGGAGCCGGGTCGGCGGCGGGGCGACTGCTGCGACCAGTATCGCCCCCGCCCGGGCCGTCCGGCCTGGGCCGGGGGCGGGTCCGGCGTCAGGTCCGAAGAAGTCGATGGCCGTCTCCCGGTGTGATCCCTGGGCTGAGCCGGTGAGCCATGGGAAAACCTCGTACGTCTGCCTCCCTGCCGGGTCTCCTTCAAGCAGCCCCACGATCGGGCAAGGCAGCGGAACTGTCCGCGCTGTGCGGAGCCGATGATCCACGTGGGATCGGCGTTCGCGGCTCCGAGAAGGCGGGACGTCGCGGCCTGGCGGGCCCTCGCCGTGCTGCTGAACGCGGGCGTGGGGTTCCACAAGAGCTGCTGCGGCGGGCCCGGATTCCGTCCACGGACCCCGCGTGAGGTACGCGAGCGGCTGACGTACGCGCGGCGCAGCGGCACGCCGGTCGCCAAGGCGCTCGTCCGGTTCGACGTGCCGTAGGGAGGGGTGGCCGTGGAACGGCGCAGGGCCGAGACCAGCGGCCGCGGCGGCCGGAGCGAGGGCGAGCGCGAGGCGCAGCGACACGGCGATGAACAGGGTAGGCGCGCAGGAGTCCGCCGACTCCGCCGCGCCGGCCCGGGAGCACACCGCCTGTAGTGCCGCGCTGCCGGATGCCGAGGAGAAGCAGGAAGAGCGGGAGCGTGCTGAGGGCGACCGACGCGAGGTCGGTGTGGTCGCGCACGCGGGAGTCCTCGGGGGTGTCGGTACCCGACGCGTTGGTCGCGCATACGGGTGAAGACGGGCCGGGTGAGTGCGAAGATCGCGGCGGTCACCAGCAGCCCGGTCAGCCCGGCCAGCCCGGTCGGCCTGGACAGACCGACGACGCGCGCCGTGTCACCCCCCAGGGCGCCCCGGTGCCGCGGCAGGACGGCGGACGTCGCCGCGGCGAGGCCGGGTCGAGGGCTCCCGCTCCTCGGTGACGCGGGACGGTCGTGCGGTGGGTGCATGGGACGGCCTCCCTCCGCGTTCTCCGTTCCGTACCGCACGGCCACGTCATGTCCCGGGGGACGCCGGGCGGGCCCGGCGCGGTTATCCGCCGGGCGTCGCCGCACCTGTTGTGCCCCTGCTCGCCGAGCCCCGCGGCGGTCTCGTGATCATGGTCGGTCGCTGTGTGTGTCACCATGTGTGCGCAGTGTCACGACGCTCTCACCTCGGTGACCCGTGCGTCGGCGCGCCTGCGGAAACACGTCTCCCTGCCCGGCCCCACCCGCGACCGGCCCTGCCTGCCAGGAAGAGGGCCACGGCAACACCCCCATCACCAGAAGGACTGCACCCATGCGCCTCCGCACCACCTTTGCCGCCGTTCTCGGCGCCGCTCTGCTGCTCGCCGCCGTCCCCTCCTCCGCCTCGGCCGCCGAGGGGCAGTTCCGCTACGACTATGTGACCGTCGAGGGGTATGAGGCGTCCGGCTTCCTGAACAGCCCGCCCAGTGGTGAGTGCGTCAACCTCCCGGGCGTCGGCCTGGAGAACCCCGAGCCCGGACACTCCCCGAAGAACCGCACGGACGCCTGGGCGGAGGTCTTCGCGGACGTCGACTGCGAGGGTGCTTCCTTCCCCCTCCGCCCGCACACCGGCGGGGCCTCGGAGCGGCTGAAGGTGCGTTCGGTCGTCTTCCACTGACGCGCTGCCGCACACCGAGCCGCCACACGCTCCTGCGCCACTGACGCGCTGCCGCACACCGAGCCGCCACACGCCTCTGCGCCACCGCTGCACACGCCGCCCGTGCCCCCTGAGGAGCCACGGGCGGCCGGGCGTGCTGGGGGCATCCATGTTCCCTTCGGGAAGGTAGCGGCGAAGGCGGTTGCGGGTGGGCGAAACCGTCCGGCACCTCCGCTCGAACAGCGGAGGTGCCGGACGGTTGCTCCGCTCCAGCAGCGGTCCGGCCCTGCTCAGCTCTTCTGCGGGGCAGCCGCCCTCTCCGCCCCGGCCCGCGCCGCGATCGTCACCGTCGGGGTGCAGGCGCTCCTCCACGGCTACCTGTCACACCCCGCTCCGGCGCCTCCGCGCTGAGGACAGACGTCGGGTCAAGCGCGGGCTGCCGCAGCGCGGGCGGCGGTGTCCACGCCGGGAGCGTCCCGGAGGCGGGCGCGGAGGGTGGCCGCGAAGTCTTCCGCGCGGGTCAGCTGGATACGCAGGTCCTCGATCTTCCGGGCGGCGGCCTGCTCGTAGACGCCCATGCGCTCCAGGAGCGCTTCGCGTTCGCCGCTGTCGGCCCGCGGGGCGGTGTCGAGGCGGTCGGTGATGTCAAGGAGATCGCGCATCTCGTCCAAGGTGAAGCCGAGGGGCTTCATCCGGCGGATGACCATGAGCCGGGCGACGTCGGCCTCGGTATAGAGACGGAATCCGCCCTGGGAGCGGGCGGAGGGGATGACGAGCCCGACTTCCTCGTAGTGGCGGATGGTGCGCAGGGACAGTTCGGTCCGTGCGGCGACTTCGCCGATCTGCATGTGCTCGTCGTCCACGCCTGTGGCCCTGGCCCTTCTCGTCGCGGCGGTCGCGTTCCCTGCGATCCACCGAACCCCACTCTAACGTTAGGGTAGAGTTGCTGGTGCGGCTGATCCGCGCCGTTGCTGCCGTTCCCGGGGTCGAAGACGCCCCCCGGCGAAGATTCCCGATTCTTGCAGGAGAGAGCGTGCGCGAGCCCATGACGCCGATCGCCGCCGCCTGCCCGCCGTGACCCTTCGCACCCCGATGTGACCCGCCGGCCGCACCTCGCGCCAGGCTCCCTTCCCATTCGGCTTCCGGTCCGCCCCGCGGGCCGTCCGCAGGGTTCCGCTCCGGCCCCTGCGTGTCCTTCCCGCACGCCCCGGCCTTCCCGCGGACTGTGCCCGAGCACGACAGGTGCCTGCTTCCTTGTCTTCTTCCGTAACGACTCCCGCCGGACGGCTGCGCGGCCTGCGCCCGGACTGGCTGAACAATCCGAAGGTCTGGCGCACCGAGATTCTGGCCGGCCTGGTCGTCGCACTGGCCCTGATCCCCGAGGCGATCTCGTTCTCGATCATCGCCGGTGTCGACCCGGCGGTCGGACTGTTCGCCTCGTTCACCATGGCCGTGGTCATCTCGGTCGTCGGCGGCCGGCGCGCGATGATCTCCGCCGCCACCGGCGCCGTCGCCCTCGTCATCGCCCCTCTGAACCGCGAACACGGCCTGGGCCACCTGATCGCCGCCGTCATCCTCGCCGGAATCATCCAGATCGCCCTCGGCGCCCTCGGTGTGGCGAAACTGATGCGGTTCGTCCCGCGCTCGGTGATGGTCGGCTTCGTCAACTCCCTGGCCATCCTGATCTTCATGGCCCAGGTCCCCGAAATGCGGGACGTCCCCTGGGCCGTGTACCCGCTGATTATCGGCGGGCTGGCGCTCATGGTGTTCTTCCCGAGGATCACCAAGGTCGTCCCGGCCCCTCTGGTGTCCATCGTCATCCTCACCGTCATCACGGTCGCGGCCGGGATCGCCGTGCCGACCGTCGGCGACAAGGGTGAGCTCCCCTCGTCCCTGCCGGTGCCGGGGCTGCCCGACGTACCCTTCACCTTGGACACCCTGACCACCATTGCCCCCTACGCGTTCGCGATGGCCCTGGTCGGGCTGATGGAGTCGCTGATGACCGCGAAACTGGTCGACGACATCACCGACACCCACTCCTCCAAGACCCGGGAGTCCATCGGTCAGGGCATCGCCAATATCGTCACCGGCTTCTTCGGTGGCATGGGCGGCTGCGCCATGATCGGCCAGACCATGATCAACGTGAAGGTGTCCGGCGCTCGCACCCGCCTCTCCACGTTCCTGGCGGGCGCGTTCCTGATGGTGCTGTGCATCGTCTTCGGCCCGGTCGTCTCCGACATCCCCATGGCCGCCCTCGTCGCCGTCATGGTCATGGTGGCCTTCGCGACCTTCGACTGGCATTCCGTCTCCCCGAAGACACTGAAGCGCATGCCCGCCGGTGAGATCGCCGTCATGGTCATCACGGTGGTCGTGGTGGTCGCCACCGACAACCTCGCCATCGGCGTCGTCGTCGGCTCCGTCACCGCCATGGTCATCTTCGCCAAGCGCGTCGCCCACCTCGCCCGCGTCAGCGCCGTCACCGCCCCCGACGGCAGCAGCGTCGTTTACTCCGTGACCGGCGAGCTGTTCTTCGCCTCCTCCAACGACCTCGTCGGCCAGTTCGACTACAACGGCGACCCCGACCGGATCATTGTCGACCTCTCCGCAGCCCACATCTGGGACGCCTCCTCCGTCGCCGCCCTCGACGCCATCGAGACCAAGTACAAGCAACGCGGCAAGACCGTGGAGATCATCGGCCTGAACGACCCGAGCGCCGACCTCCACACCAAGCTCACCGGCGAACTCACCAGCCACTGACTCCTCCACACCGACCAACCTCGCAGCCCAGGGCCCCGGCATCAGCGCCGGGCCCCGGGCGTTCCCGAGGCTCTGCTCCAGCCGAAGGGCCGCGGTAGGCGCCGAAGGTCCACGGGCTGCCCTCGGGCTCCCGCACCGTGCACACGAACGCCGCCGCACCCGACCCGAACCGGGCCTCGGGCGGCGGTTCGAGGACCCCGCCTCCAGCCGCGACGACCCGCCGGTGCACCGCGTCCGTCCGTGGTGTTCAGCTCCGCCCAGGTCGGCCAGGTAGTCCCGTGCACATCGTGGGGGCCAAAGCCGGCGAACTCCCCTTGCAGCCCGGGCGAGGCATCAGCCGGGAAGCCCCGGTCCTCCGCCAGGGGGCGGAAGCCGTAGGAGTTCCGGACTCCGGAGAGGCAGGCCAGGCCGTCGTAGGCGTTGCCCTGGTTGAGGAGGAAGAGATCGATGCCGACCTCCCCCACGGAGTCTTCGTCGTCGGGGCCCCATATGCGGGCCCCGGGCCGGCATTCGATCATTCCGCTGACATCGGTCGACGCGGAGCGATCCTGCCTGTGCAGGCCAGGGGACAGCACCTCCCTTTCTCCCGCGGCCGCGGGTGGCGTGTGTGCGCTTCATCCCTGTCGTGGGGCAGCCATGATGATCTCCGCGATGTGCCGCAGGGCGGCCTGGTATGCCACGGCGTCGACTGGCGGCTTCTGCCGGGTGCGCACTCGCCGTCCAGCCTGTCCAACGTGCCTGCCCAGACGTTGAGGAGGGGGTCTGGGACGGTGCGCGGGTCGAGGCGGCCTCTTCTGGTGAGGGGTTGGGGCGGCCTCTCCGGGTGGAGGTCGGGGGAAGAGGGGCTGCTGCCCGCAGCCGATACGCCTTTGCATAAACGTGCGGCTATGCGTATAGTCATGCCATCGATCAGGAGGGTAACCGATGGTGGTACGAGCAGCAGTGGCAGGGGCGAGCGGCTACGCCGGCGGGGAGCTGCTCCGTCTTCTGCTGGCGCACCCGGACGTCGAGATCGGCGCCCTCACCGGGCACACCAACGCCGGGCAGACGCTCGGGTCGCTCCAGCCGCATCTGCGGCCCCTGGCCGGCCGGGTGCTGGAGCCCACCACCGCCGAGGTGCTCGCCGGCCACGACGTCGTCTTCCTGGCGCTTCCGCACGGGCAGTCCGCCGCCGTCGCCGAACAGGTGGGACAGGAGGTCCTCGTCGTCGACATGGGGGCCGACTTCCGACTGAAGAACGCCGGGGACTGGGAAGCGTTCTACGGGTCTCCGCACGCCGGGACCTGGCCGTACGGGCTGCCCGAGCTGCCGGGCGGGCGGGCCGCGCTCGCCGGGACCCGGCGGATCGCCGTGCCCGGGTGCTACCCGACCGCCGTCTCTCTCGCGCTCTTCCCGGCGTACGAGGCCGGCCTCGCCGAGCCGGAGGCCGTGATCGTCGCCGCGTCCGGCACCTCAGGTGCGGGCAAGGCGGCCAAGCCGCATCTGCTCGGCTCCGAGGTGATGGGCAACATGACCCCGTACGGCGTCGGCGGCGGGCACCGCCACACACCCGAGATGATCCAGAACCTCAGCGCCGCCGCCGGGCAGCCGGTCACCGTCTCCTTCACGCCCACCCTCGCGCCCATGCCCCGCGGCATCCTCGCCACGTGCAGCGCGAGGGCGAGGCCCGGCGTGAGCGCCCAGAGCCTGCGCGGGGTGTACGAGAAGGCGTTCGCGGACGAGCCGTTCGTCGACCTGCTGCCCGAGGGGCAGTGGCCCGCCACCGCCGCGGTGTACGGCTCCAACGCCGCCCAGCTCCAGGTCGCGTACGACGCGGCGGCCGGGCGGATCATCGTGATCAGCGCCATCGACAACCTCGCCAAGGGCACCGCGGGTGGCGCCCTCCAGAGCATGAACATCGCCCTCGGACTTCCCGAGGACACAGGTCTTTCGACGATCGGAGTGGCACCGTGAGCGTCACGGCAGCACAGGGGTTCGTCGCGGCGGGCATCGCCGCGGGAATCAAGGAGAGCGGCAACCCGGACCTGGCCCTCGTGGTCAACAACGGGCCGCGCCGCGCCGCCGCGGGCGTCTTCACCTCCAACCGCGTCAAGGCCGCCCCGGTGCTCTGGTCGGAGCAGGTCCTCAAGGGCGGCGAGGTCACCGCCGTCGTCCTCAACTCCGGTGGCGCCAACGCCTGTACGGGGCCCCAGGGCTTCCAGGACACCCACGCCACCGCCGAGAAGGCCGCAGAGGTGCTGGAGGGTCACAGCGCCGGCGAGATCGCCGTCGCCTCCACCGGGCTCATCGGTCTCCTGCTTCCCATGGACAAGCTGCTCCCCGGCATCGAGCAGGCCGCCGCGGCCCTCAGCGAGCACGGCGGTGAGAAGGCCGCCATCGCCATCAAGACCACCGACACCGTGCACAAGACGGCCGTCGCGGGCGGCGAGGGGTGGACCGTCGGCGGCATGGCCAAGGGAGCGGGCATGCTCGCCCCGGGCCTGGCCACCATGCTCGTCGTGCTCACCACCGACGCGGATGTCGAGAGCCCCGCGCTGGACGCCGCACTGCGCGAGGCCACCCGCACCACCTTCGACCGGGTCGACTCCGACGGTTGCATGTCCACCAACGACACCGTGCTGCTGCTCGCCTCCGGCGCCAGCGGAACCGCCCCGGAACAGGCCGAGTTCGCCGAAGCCGTACGCGCCGTCTGCGCGGACCTCGCCCGGCAGCTCATCGGCGACGCCGAGGGCGCGTCCAAGGACATCAGGATCGAGGTGATCAACGCGGCCACCGAGGACGACGCCGTCGAGGTCGGCCGGTCCATCGCCCGCAACAACCTCCTCAAGTGCGCGATCCACGGTGAGGACCCCAACTGGGGCCGCGTCCTCTCCGCGATCGGCACCACGCAGGCCGCCTTCGAGCCGGACCGGCTCAACGTCGCCATCAACGACGTCTGGGTCTGCAAGAGCGGCGGCGTCGGCGAGGACCGCGACCTCGTCGACATGCGCTACCGGGAGGTCAGGATCACCGCCGACCTCGCCGCCGGCACGGAGTCGGCCGTCATCTGGGCCAACGACCTCACCGCGGACTACGTCCACGAGAACAGCGCGTACAGCTCATGAGCACCGCGCGGAAGCACACCGCACTCCCGAAGGCGCAGATCCTCATCGAGGCGCTGCCGTGGCTGACCCGGCACCACGGCAGGACCGTCGTCATCAAGTTCGGCGGCAACGCCATGATCGACGAGGAGTTGAAGGCCGCCTTCGCCCAGGACGTCGTCTTCCTGCGGCACGCCGGCCTCAAGCCCGTCGTCGTGCACGGCGGCGGCCCGCAGATCAGCGCCCAGCTCGACAAGCAGGGCCTGGTCAGCGAGTTCAAGGCCGGGCTGCGGGTCACCACCCCCGAGGCGATGGACGTCGTCCGGATGGTGCTCGCCGGACAGGTCCAGCGCGAACTCGTCGGGCTCCTCAACCAGCACGGCCCCCTCGCCGTCGGCATGACCGGCGAGGACGCCCACACCATCACCGCCACCCAGCACCGGCCCACCATCGACGGCGAGCTCGTCGACATCGGCCGGGTCGGCGAGATCACCGCCATCGACACCGGCGCCATCCAGGCGCTGCTGGACGACGGCCGCATCCCGGTCGTCTCCTCCATCGCCCGCTCCGCCGACGACCACCACGTCTACAACGTCAACGCCGACACCGCGGCCGCCGCGCTCGCCGCCGCGCTGAACGCCGAGACGCTGATGGTCCTCACCGACGTCGAGGGCCTGTACGAGGACTGGCCCAACAGCGACGACGTCATCAGCCGGCTCACCGCGAGCCAGCTGGAGAAGCTGCTGCCCGAGCTGTCCAGCGGCATGGTCCCCAAGATGCGGGGTTGTCTGCACGCCGTGCGCAACGGCGTCGAGACCGCCCGCGTCATCGACGGCCGCGTCCAGCACTCGATCCTGCTGGAGATCTTCACCGACGAGGGCGTCGGCACGATGGTCGTGCCCGACGCCCCCATCGCCGTACACACAGGGCCCGAACAGGGGGAATCATGACCGGCACAGAGGCTGCGGGACTCACCCAGCGGTGGCAGGGCGCACTGATGGACAACTACGGCACACCCCGGCTGCCGCTCGTCCGCGGCGAGGGCGCCTATGTCTGGGATGCGGAAGGCAACCGCCACCTCGACTTCGTCGGCGGTATCGCGGTCAACGCCCTCGGCCACGCCCACCCCGCCGTCGTCGAGGCCGTCTCCACCCAGATCGCCTCCCTCGGACACGTGTCGAACCTGTTCATCGCCGAGCCGCCCGTCGCGCTCGCCGAGCGGCTGCTCCAGCTGTTCGGCCGTCAGGGGCGGGTCTTCTTCGCCAACTCCGGCGCGGAGGCCAACGAGGCCGCCTTCAAGATCGGCCGGCTCACCGGGCGCACCCACATGGTCGCCACCGACGGCGGCTTCCACGGCCGGACGATGGGCGCGCTCGCCCTCACCGGCCAGCCCGGGAAGCAGGAGCCCTTCCGCCCGCTGCCCGGTGACGTCACCCACGTCCCGTACGGAGACGTCGGCGCGCTGAAGGCCGCGGTGACCACCGACACCGCGCTGGTCATCATCGAGCCGATCCAGGGCGAGAACGGTGTCGTCGTCCCGCCCGAGGACTATCTGGAGGCCGCCCGGGAGATCACCCGGGCGACCGGCACCCTGCTCGTCCTGGACGAGGTCCAGACCGGCGTCGGCCGTTGCGGCCAGTGGTTCGAGCACCAGGCGCACCAAGGCGTCGAACCGGACATCGTCACCCTCGCGAAGGGTCTCGGCGGCGGACTGCCGATCGGCGCGACGGTCGCCTTCGGACCGGCGGCCGACCTGCTGAAGCCCGGGCACCACGGCACGACGTTCGGCGGCAACCCGGTCGCCTGCGCCGCCGGACTCGCCGTCATCGACACCCTCGCGGCCGACGGCGTGCTCGCCGACGTCAAGCGGCTCGGGGAGAAGATCCGCGACGGCGTCGAGGCGCTGGGACACCCGCTCGTCTCCCACGTCCGCGGCGCGGGCCTGCTGCTGGGTATCGTGCTCACCGGACCCCTCGCACCGCAGGTGCAGCAGGCGGCCCAGGGAGCCGGCCTCCTGGTGAACGTGCCCGCCCCCGATGTCGTACGGCTCATGCCGCCGCTGATCATCGGTGACGCGGAGGTGGACGCGTTCCTGGAGGTTTTGCCGAGCGCTCTCGACGCGGCATACGGGGACGGACGATCCGGAGCATGACCCTCCGGAGAATGAGGCGACGACGATGACCGAGGCGCAGGAATCCGAGCACGGCGGGCCGTCCGTGCCGCAGACCCGCACCGCCCGCCACCGCCGGATCGTGGACATCCTGAACCGGCAGCCGGTCCGCTCGCAGAGCCAGCTGGCCAAGCTCCTCGCCGACGACGGACTGAGCGTCACCCAGGCGACGCTCTCCCGTGACCTGGACGAGCTGGGCGCGGTGAAGATCCGCAACACCGGCGGCGAACTGATCTACGCGGTGCCGAGCGAGGGCGGATTCCGCACCCCGCAGGCCCCGCTGGGCGGCTCGGCCAAGGAGGAGCGGATGCGCCGGCTCTCGGCCGAACTGCTCATCTCGGCGGAGGCCTCGGCCAACCTCGTGGTGCTGCGCACCCCGCCGGGCGCGGCCCAGTTCCTCGCCTCGGCCATCGACCAGGCCGAACTGCACGACATCCTCGGCACCATCGCGGGCGACGACACGCTGATGCTCATCAGCCGCGACCCGAACGGCGGCCAGGCGCTCGCCGACCACCTGCTGAGGCTCGCTCAGAACGACCGCTGAACAGCCCCGTTCAGTAGCGCGTGATCGCGGTCGGGCCCCAGGAGGTGCCGATCGCGATGTGCGGTCCGCTCTCCGGGTCCGCCCAGGCGAGGATCTCCGCCATGGCGTCGGCCGGGACCGAGACGCACCCGGCCGTCGGCCCGCGCCCGTTCACGTGCAGGAAGATTCCCGCGCCCCTGCCCCGTACCGGACGGGCGTAGTTGAAGCCGATCACCAGGGCGTGGGCGTACTGCGTGCCGTAGGAGACCAGGTGCTCGGCCTCCGCCGCCCGGCAGTCCGCCGGACGTGGCTCCACCCAGCGGTTGTACGCGCGCGAGTCGTTGTCCTGGCACCACCAGGAGTCCTCGGTGGCCTCGCGGTAGGGGTACGTCGTGCCGGCCGGAGCGGCCTCGGTGCCGAAGGCGTACGGCAGGTCGTACAGGCCGGTGGGCGTGGTGCTGGTGCCCTGCTCCCGGATGGCCCCCTCGGCCAGCCCGTTCGCCCCGAACCGGGCGGGCGCCGACCCGGCCTCCGTCCAGCGGCCCCCACGCCGCTCCCACCAGGTCACGGTTCCCGTCGTGGAGCCGGTGCCCGGGGCCTCGGCGGTGATCAGCTGGGAGCCGCCGCCCGTGTCCGCGAGCCGGTACGGCAGGGGAGGGGCATCGGTTCGGCCGGGCCCGGCCCCGAGGGAGCCGGCCAGGGCGAGGAGTACGGCGGCGGTCACCAGTGATCTGCGCATGCTCCGGACCGTACGGCGGCCGACGGGCGCGTCCCACCGGACCTGCTCCGTACGGCCCAGCGGCTCACCCCGGGAGCGCGGCCGGCAGGGGCGGCAGCGGGAGCGGCAGGCCCGGCAGCCCATCGATGCCCGTCGCGATGTCCTCCTCTTCGCGAAGCAGGCGCCGAGGCTCTTCTCGTCGCCGCGCCGGAACCGGTCCGCGTGCGGCGTGCCGTCCTCGTCGTAACTCAGGAACGGCACGCCGAACCCACGGGTGTCGCGGACCAGGTCGGCGGTCACCACGATGATCGGCGCAGCCCGTGCGGGGCAGGGCCGACACCGGGGAAGCGGGCGAGCGGCCCGGGGACCGGGGGGGCGTCACGGAAGACCGGCTCACCCCGGCCGTGCACGCGCACGATGTCCGGCGGCCCTTGGACTGGCCCCCGGGAAGGGCCTTTGACAAACCATACGGTGGACTGCATAGTTATACCCATCAGTGATTGCACCGTAAGGAGAAACCCGTGACCGAGCGCGTCGTTCTCGCCTACTCGGGCGGCCTGGACACCTCCGTCGCCATCGGCTGGATCGCCGAGGAGACGGGCGCCGAGGTCATCGCCGTGGCCGTGGACGTCGGCCAGGGCGGCGAGGACCTGGACGTCATCCGCAAGCGCGCGCTCGCCTGCGGTGCCGTCGAAGCCGAGGTCGCGGATGCCAAGGACGAGTTCGCCGAGGAGTACTGCCTCCCGGCGATCAAGGCCAACGCCCTCTACATGGACCGCTACCCGCTGGTCTCGGCCCTCTCCCGGCCGACCATCGTCAAGCACCTCGTCGCCGCCGCCCGCAAGCACGACGCCGGGATCGTCGCCCACGGCTGCACCGGCAAGGGCAACGACCAGGTCCGCTTCGAGGCCGGCATCTCCGCGCTCGGCCCCGACCTGAAGTGCATCGCCCCGGTCCGCGACTACGCGATGACCCGGGACAAGGCGATCGCCTTCTGCGAGGAGAAGAACCTCCCGATCGCGACCACCAAGAAGTCCCCGTACTCCATCGACCAGAACGTCTTCGGGCGCGCTGTCGAGACGGGCTTCCTGGAGGACATCTGGAACGCGCCGATCGAGGACATCTACGAGTACACCGACGACCCCGCCGTCCAGCGCGAGGCAGACGAGGTCGTCATCTCCTTCAAGGAGGGCGTGCCCGTAGCCGTCGACGGCCGTCCCGTCACCGTCCTCCAGGCGATCCAGCAGCTCAACGAGCGGGCCGGCGCGCAGGGCGTCGGCCGGATCGACATGGTCGAGGACCGGCTCGTGGGCATCAAGTCCCGCGAGGTGTACGAGGCGCCCGGCGCCATCGCGCTGATCACCGCCCACCAGGAGCTGGAGAACGTCACCGTCGAGCGCGAGCTGGCCCGCTACAAGCGGCAGGTCGAGCAGCGCTGGGGCGAGATGGTCTACGACGGCCTGTGGTTCTCCCCGCTGAAGCGCGCCCTGGACGGCTTCATCAACGAGGCCAACCAGCACGTCACCGGCGACATCCGGATGACCCTGCACGGCGGCCGCGCCGTCGTCACCGGCCGGAGGTCCGAGGAGTCGCTGTACGACTTCAACCTCGCCACCTACGACTCGGGCGACACCTTCGACCAGTCCAAGGCGCAGGGCTTCATCGAGATCTTCGGCCTCTCCTCCAAGATCGCGGCCAAGCGCGACCTCGCCTGACCCTCCCTCGTTGAACAGCCGCCTCCCCGTCGTCACGCGGCAGGGAGGCGGCCGCATATCCGCACCTCGGCCTACATTCCGGCCTTTGCCTTCGCCTTTTTGAGGAGCACGCAGTGAGCAGCAACAACGGTGACGTCCGGCTCTGGGGCGCGCGTTTCGCCGACGGACCGGCCGAGGCGCTGGCCAAGCTGTCCGCGTCCGTCCACTTCGACTGGCGGCTCGCGCCGTACGACATCGCCGGCTCCCGAGCCCACGCGCGCGTGCTCAACAAGGCGGGCCTGCTCAGCGAGGACGAGCTGACCCGGATGCTCGCCGGTCTCGACCGGCTCGAAGCGGACGTCGCCGACGGCTCCTTCACCGGGACCATCGCCGACGAGGACGTCCACACCGCACTGGAGCGCGGGCTGCTGGAGCGGCTCGGCGCCGACCTCGGCGGCAAGCTGCGGGCCGGGCGGTCGCGCAACGACCAGATCGCCACGCTCTTCCGGATGTACCTGCGCGACCACGCCCGGACCATCGGCGGCCTGATCGCCGACCTCCAGAGCGCACTGGTCGGCCTCGCCGAGGCCCACCCGGACGTGGCGATGCCCGGCCGCACCCACCTCCAGCACGCCCAGCCCGTCCTCTTCGCCCACCATGTGCTCGCCCACGTCCAGTCCCTCTCCCGGGACGCCGAGCGGCTGCGCCAGTGGGACGAGCGCACCGCCGTCTCCCCGTACGGCTCCGGGGCGCTCGCCGGATCCTCGCTCGGCCTCGACCCGGAGGCGGTCGCCGCCGACCTCGGGTTCGAGCACGGCTCGGTCGCCAACTCCATCGACGGCACCGCCTCGCGGGACTTCGTCGCGGAGTTCGCCTTCATCACCGCGATGATCGGCGTCAACCTCTCCCGGATCGCGGAGGAGGTCATCATCTGGAACACGAAGGAGTTCTCCTTCGTCACCCTCCACGACGCCTTCTCCACCGGCTCCTCGATCATGCCGCAGAAGAAGAACCCGGACATCGCGGAGCTGGCCCGGGGCAAGTCCGGCCGCCTCATCGGCAACCTGACCGGCCTGCTCGCCACGCTCAAGGCGCTCCCGCTCGCGTACAACCGGGACCTCCAGGAGGACAAGGAGCCCGTCTTCGACTCCTGCGACCAGCTGGAGGTCCTGCTCCCCGCCTTCACCGGGATGATGGCCACCCTCACCGTCAACCGTGAGCGCATGGAGGAGCTGGCCCCGGCGGGCTTCTCGCTCGCGACCGACATCGCGGAATGGCTGGTCAAGCAGGGCGTTCCGTTCCGGGTGGCGCACGAGGTGGCCGGCGCCTGCGTCAAGGAGTGCGAGCAGCAGGGCATCGAGCTCGACCAGCTCACCGACGAGCAGTTCGCCAGGATCTCCGAGCACCTCACCCCCGAGGTCCGCACCGTGCTCAACGTGCGGGGCGCCCTCGCCTCTCGCGACGGCCGGGGCGGTACGGCCCCCTCCGCCGTCGCCGTACAGCTCGCCGAGGTGAAGGAAGACCTGGCCGCGCAGCACGCCTGGGCGACCGCCCGCCAGTAGGAAGGCCGGCCAGGTGCGCGCGGGGAGCCGTGCCGCACCGGATGGACGAAGGGCATCGCGCGCTCACCGGGGTAGGAGTAACCGAAACCCGACCCCGAGGAGCCCGCGATGCCCTTCGCCGCCCTGGCCGCCGCGACGACCCCGACCGCCCACATCGGGCTGGGCCTTGCCGCCGTCGGGAGGCCCGGCTACATCAATCTGCACCGAGACCGGGACCTGCCCGCCGACCGCGACCCCGCCGCCCTGCGCGCCCGCACCCACGAACTGCTGGACGCCGCCTACGCCCAGGGAGTCCGGTACGTCGACACCGCCCGTTCCTACGGCCGCGCCGAGGAGTTCCTCGCGGAGTGGCTGGACGCCCGGCCCTCGTTCACCGACCTCGTCGTCGGCAGCAAGTGGGGGTACACCTACACCGCCGACTGGGACGTGGAGGCCGAGGCACACGAGGTCAAGGACCACAGCCTCGCCGCCTTCGAACGCCAGTACGCCGAGACCCGGGCCCTGGTCGGCGACCGGCTCAGCCTCTACCAGGTCCACTCGGTCACCCCGGACAGCCCCGCGCTCGCCGACAAGGAACTGCTCGGCCGGCTCGCCGCCCTGGCCGCCGACGGCGTCACCGTAGGCCTCTCCACCAGCGGGCCCGCCCAGGCCGACGCGATCCGGGCCGCCCTCGCCGTCACGGTCGACGGCGAACCCCTCTTCCGTACGGTCCAGGCCACCTACAACGCCCTGGAGACCTCGGCCGCGCCCGCGCTCGCCGAGGCCCACGACGCCGGGCTCACCGTGATCGTCAAGGAGGGCATGGCCAACGGGCGCCTCGCCGGGGACGAGGCCCCCGCCGTGTTCCAGGAGATCGCCGCCGCCGCGGGCGTGGGCGGCGACGCGGTGGCCCTCGCGCTGGTGCTGCACCAGCCCTGGGCGGACGTCGTGCTCTCCGGCGCCGCCACGGTGGGCCAGCTCTCCGGCAATCTGCACGCCGCCGTCGTCGACCTGGACGACGAGCAGCGGGCCGGCCTCGACGCCCTGGTCGAGGAGCCGGAGGCCTACTGGCGGCACCGGGCGGGACTGCCCTGGCACTGAACCCCGCAGGCGGGGCCGTCCCGGACGGCCCGGCCCCGACACCTCAGGAGCCCGTCAGGACGACGAGTTCCCGGGTCGCCCGCGTCATCGCGACGTAGCGGTCCACCGCCCCCGCGACACCCGCGCCGAAGTCCTCCGGCTCGACGAGGACGACCAGGTCGAACTCCAGGCCCTTCGACAGCTCCGGGGTCAGCGACCGCACGCGGGGCGTCGCCCGGAACGCGGGGTCGCCGATGACACAGGCGATCCCGTCGTCGTGCGCGGCGAGCCACCCGGCGAGGACGGCGTCCAGGTCCGCGACGGAGCCGTACCTGACGGGCATGCCGCTGCTTCGGACCGAGACCGGCACGTTGGCGTCGGGGAGCACGGCCCGGACCACCGGTTCCGCCTCCGCCATGATCTCCTCCGGCGTCCGGTAGTTGATGGTCAGGGAGGCCAGGGTGATCCGGTCGAGCCCGACCCGCTCCAGCCGCTCCTGCCACGACTCGGTGAACCCGTGCCGGGCCTGCGCACGGTCCCCGACGACGGTGAAGCTCCGCGACGGGCACCGCTGGAGCAGCATCTGCCACTGGGCGTCGGTCAGTTCCTGTGCCTCGTCCACGACGATGTGCGCGAACGGCCCGGCCAGCAGGTCGCGTTCGGTGCCGCTCGGCCGGTCGGTGGTGGCCAGGGACTCCCGGAGATCCGCCCCGCGCAGCATCACCAGCGCACCCTCGCCGTCCGCGTCCGCGTCGGCCAGGGTCTCGTCGGCGAGCAGGCTCTCGACGACCCGGTCCATCTGCTCGCGCTCGGCGGCGGCCGCGGCCTCGTGACGGAGCCTGCGCCGGGACGCCTCCGGGTCGCCGAGCCGCTGCCGTGCCGCGTCCAGGAGAGGGAGGTCGGACACCGTCCACGCGTGGGCGTCCGGGCGCTGCAACCGCCCGACCTCCTCCGAGGTCAGCCAGGGGGCGCACGTGCGGAGATAGGCGGGTACGGACCAGAGGTCGCCGATCAGGTCGGCCGCCTCGACCAGCGGCCAGGCGCGGTCGAAGAGGGCGAACAGCTCCCTGTTCCGCCGCAGCGAGGCCCGCAGCTGTTCCTCCGGGGCGTCGCCGTCGTGCTTGTCCACGAGGATCGTGAGCAGCTCCTCCCAGATCTCCTCCCGCGCCTCGTTGTGCGGTGTGCCCGGGTCCGCCGCCCCGAACGCCGAGGCCCAGTCGGCGGCGCTCAGCCAGATGTCGGACCAGTGCGTTTGGACCCGAACGCCCGTGGCGGGCGGCTCCTCGTAGAACCGGACGGCCGGCTCGACCGCCTTCACCAGCTCCGCCGACGCCTTCAGCCGCGCCACCTCCGGGTCGGTCTCGGCGCCCGCCTGCGCTCCCTCGGCGACCAGGTCCCGCAGGGTGCACGTCTGCACGCCCTCCTCCCCGAGGCTGGGCAGGACATCGGCGACGTACCCCAGATAGGGCTCGTGCGGCCCGACGAACAGCACGCCACCGCGACGGTGCCCGAGGCGCGGGTCGGAGTGGAGGAGGTAGGCGGAGCGGTGCAGGGCGACGACGGTCTTCCCGGTGCCGGGCCCTCCGTCGACGACGAGCGCGCCCCGGGAGCCCGCCCGGATGATGGCGTCCTGGTCGGCCTGGATGGTGCCCAGGACATCGCGCATCCGGGCCGACCGGTTGCCGCCCAGACTGGCGATGAACGCGGACTGGTCATCCAGCGCGGCATGACCGGCGAAGCCCTCCGGCGCGAACACCTCGTCCCAGTAGTCGCTGATCCGGCCGCCGGTCCAGCGGTAGCGGCGGCGGCTCGCCAGCCCCATCGGATCGGCGTGGGTGGCCCCGAAGAACGGCTCGGCGGCGGGGGAGCGCCAGTCGAGCAGCAGTCGGCGGCCCGTGCTGTCGGTCAGCCCGAGCCGTCCCACGTACAGCGGTCCGGAGCCGTCCGCGGCGACCATGCGCCCGAGGCACAGGTCGAGGCCGAACCGCCGCAGGGCGCGCAGCCGGCCGGTCAGCCGGTGGATCTCCGCATCCCGGTCCATCGCCTGCCGGCTCGCTCCGCCGGGCGCCCTGCGTTCGGCTGCGAGCCGGTCGGTCAGCTCGGCGACCGACTGCTCCAGGCAGTGGGCGACGGCTGCGAAGTGCTGCTCGTCGTCGGCGATCAGCGCCGGGTCGGCCTTGGGGGCGAGGCGGTCGGGGAGGTCGAACGCGCTGGCGGTCAGGGGTGTCACGGCATCGGTTCCGATCTGCGGTGCGTACGGAGGGCGGCGTACCGCCCCGGCTACGGCGGACGATTCTGCGGCAGATGGGGGGTCTTGCCGCAAGGCCCCCCGTGCGCTATAAGTTGAGAGTGGCAAGGAGTGGTTTCACCTCCGGCCACTTTTTTCGTTTCCCGTCCCGCCCTGCCTCCGGCCGCCCTGGTCGTTCCCCCGCCCTTGCCTCCCCGCTCTCCTGCCGCAGGCCCGCCCATGCCCTGTGGTGAGACGATGTTGTCTCACGTGGGTTATGGTTGTCTCATGACTCTCGATCGTGAGCAGGTGCTGCGCAGCGCCGCCGCCCTGCTGACCCGCAAATCGACCGCCACCATGGACGAGGTCGCCAGGGCGGCGGGCATCGGCCGGGCCACCCTCCACCGTCACTTCGCCGGGCGCGACGCCCTGGTGGGGGCGCTGGAGAATCTCGGCATCCAGGAGTTCGAGGCGGCCCTGGACACCGCCCGGCTCGACGAGGGCCCCTCCGAGGAGGGGCTGCGCCGCCTCATCGCGGCCGTCGAGCCCAGCGCCGGCCTGCTGTCCTTCCTCGTCAACGAGAACCAGCTCTTCGAGGGCGACGAGATCAACGAGGGCTGGGGCCGGGCCGACGCCCGTGTCTCCGCCTTCTTCCGTCGCGGGCAGGAGCGCGGCGAGTTCCGTATCGACCTCACCCCCGCCTGGCTGACGGAGGCCCTCTACGGGCTCGTCGGCACCGGCGCCTGGGCCGTCCAGGCGGGACGGGTCGCCGCACAGGACTTCCAGCACATGATCGTCGAGTTGCTGCTCGGCGGAGCACGCCGGAGCGTAGAGCAATGACCAGCATCGACCAGAACCCGGACACCCCGGACGCCGTACGCCGCCCGGGGCGGTGGATCGCGCTCGCCGTCCTCGTCCTCGCCGTGCTGCTGGTGGCCGTGGACGCGACCGTCCTCGGTCTCGCCACCCCGTTCCTCAGCGAGGACCTCGAACCGACCGGCACCCAGCTGCTCTGGATCGGTGACGTCTACTCCTTCGTCATCGCCGGTCTGCTCGTCTCGATGGGCAGCCTGGGCGACCGCATCGGCCGCAAGAAGCTGCTGCTGGTCGGCGCCGTCGCGTTCGGCGCGGTCTCCGTGCTCAACGCGTACGCGACCTCGCCCGAGATGATGATCGTGGCCCGGGCGCTGCTCGGTGTCGCGGGCGCCACCCTGATGCCGTCCACTCTGGCTCTGATCCGCAACCTCTTCCACGACCCGCGCGAGCGCAGCCTCGCCATCGGGATCTGGGGCGCGATGGCCTCGGCGGGCGCGGCCGTCGGTCCGGTCGTCGGCGGGGCCCTGCTCGAACACTTCTGGTGGGGTTCGGTCTTCCTCATCAACCTGCCCGTGATGGCCGTCCTCGTCGTCGTGGGCATCAAGTTGATCCCCGAGTCCAAGAACCCGGCTCCCGGCCCGTGGGACATGCTCAGCGTCGGGCTCTCCCTGGTCGGCATGATCGGTGTCGTGTACGCCATCAAGGAGGCGGCCGCGCACGGGGTAAACTGGGGGGCCGGGGCGGCGGCCGTCGTCGGCGTCGGCGCGCTCACCTGGTTCGTCCGCAGGCAACTGCGGCTGCCCGCGCCCCTGCTGGACATGCGGCTCTTCCACCACCGGGGCTTCTCCGGCGCGGTCCTCGCCGACCTGCTGACCATCCTCGGCCTGTCGGGTCTGGTCTTCTTCCTCTCCCAGTTCCTGCAACTGGTGCAGGGCCGTGGACCGCTGGAGGCCGGGCTCGCCGAACTGCCCGCCGCCATCGGCGCGGTGACCGCGGGTCTGCTGGCCGGGTTCGCCGCCCGTCGCTTCTCGGTCCGCTCCGTCGTCTCGGGCGGCCTGGCAGCGGTCGGTCTCGCCCTGGGCAGTGTGACACTGCTCGACCAGAACACGGGGTATCCGCTGCTCGGCTCCATGCTGCTGGTCGTCGGCGTCGGCGCGGGCTTCGCCTTCACCGTCACCGCCGACGTGATCCTCTCCAGCGTCCCCAAGGAGCAGGCGGGCTCCGCGTCCGCCGTCTCCGAGACCGCGTACGAACTGGGCGCGGCCCTCGGCATCGCCCTGCTCGGCTCCATCGTCACCGGCGTCTACCGGGGCTTCCCGACCCCGTCCGGCATCCCCGCCGACGTCGAGTCGGCCGCCCACGAGTCACTGGGCGGCGCGGTCGAGGCCGCCGGGACGCTGCCCGCCGCCCAGGCCGGGCCGCTGGTCTCGGCGGCCCAGGAGGCGTTCGTCGACGGACTGCGGTCGGCCGCGGGCCTCGGCGCGGCGGTACTGCTGGCGGCGGCGGTCGCGGCTTGGTTCCTGCTGCGGGGCCAGAAGCTGGAGGACGGCGTCGAGCACCCGTAGGGGCGGTCGACCGCGCCCGACCGGTACGGCGAAGGGCCCGCACCCCCCAGGGGACGCGGGCCCTTCGCCGTAACCGCCGTACGGGTCAGGCGGCCTTCGCTTTCGTCGCGTACATGTCCACGTACTCCTGGCCGGACAGCCGCATCACCTCGGCCATCACCGAGTCGGTCACCGCCCGCAGCACATAGCGGTCGCGGTCCATGCCCTCGTAGCGCGAGAACTCCATCGGCTCACCGAAGCGCACCGTGACCTTGCCCGGCCGGGGCAGGCCGGCGCCGCCCGGCTGCAGCTTGTCGGTCCCGATCATCGCGAACGGGATCACCGGAGCGCCCGTCATCAGTGTCAGCCGCGCGATGCCCGTACGGCCCCGGTAGAGCCGGCCGTCGGGGGAGCGGGTGCCCTCCGGGTAGATGGCGAAGGCCTGACCCCCCTCCAGCACCCGGCGCCCCGTCATCAGCGCCGCGACCCCGCCCCGGCCGCCGTCCCGGTCCACCGGGATCATGCCGCAGCCGGTGAAGAACCAGGCCATCAGCTTGCCCTTGAGGCCCTTGCCCGTCACGTACTCGTCCTTGCCGATGTAGAACACCGGCCGGTCGCAGCAGATCGGCATGATCATCGAGTCGATGAACGTGAGGTGATTGCCCGCGAGGATCACCGGCCCGGTCCCGGGGATGTTCTCGGCGCCCTCCACCTGTGGGCGGAACATCAGGCGCAGAATCGGTCCGAGCACTGCCTTGATGACCGTGAGACGGGACAACGGTTCCTCCGGTGTCGTGGCCTGGCCGGCCGCGATGGAATGGGTCGTACGGGCGGTGGCCGGTGCCGACGGGTGATGGTCGGTGCAGGTGAGGACGATACTCGCGGGTACGCGCTGATCGCACATCGGGTTCACGAAGCGGATACGCGGTGTTGACGTGTGTTTCCGCCATGTTGGCCGACGGTCCGCCTTCCCGTACACCTCCCAGCCTACGATCGGGCCTCGCTCGACCGGTCCCGGACATCACCAAGCGAGGAGCATTCATGACGGAGCGTGCGCGGAAGACACCTGGCCGACGGAGCCTCCTGGGCGCCGCGGCCCTCGGTACCGCGGCCCTCGGCCTGCCCGCCACCGCCCGGGCGGCCGAGCGGGGCCGCGGCCACGGCGGCGGCCACGGATCGCTGCGCGATCTGCCCGTGCCGACGGTGATCGGCCACCGCGGGGCCAGCGGCTACCGCCCCGAGCACACCCTCGGCTCCTACCAGCTGGCCCTGGACATGGGTGCGCACATCATCGAGCAGGACCTCGTGCCGACCAAGGACGGCCACCTCGTCTGCCGTCACGAGAACGACATCACCGCGACCACCGACGTCGCCGACCACCCCGAGTTCGCCGGCCGCAGGACGACCAAGAGCATCGACGGCCTCTCCCTGACCGGCTGGTTCACCGAGGACTTCACCCTCGCCGAACTGAAGACCCTGCGGGCCAAGGAGCGCATCCCGGGCAACCGTCCGGACAACACCCTCTACGACGGCCGCTGGACGGTCCCCACCTTCGAGGAGGTGCTGCGCTGGGCGGAGCAGGAGGGCCGCAAGCGCTCCCAGCCGGTCTGGCTGTACGTGGAGACCAAGCACCCCACCTACTTCCGCAAGCTGGGCCTCGGCCTGGAGGAGCCGCTCGCCCGGCTGCTGCGCCGCTACGGCCGGGACCGCCGGAACTCCGCGCTCATCCTCCAGTCCTTCGAGCCCGGCTCCGTCCAGCGCCTCGCGCGCCTCGTCGACACCCCGCGCATCGTGCTGCTCTCCGGCCCGAAGGAGCGTCCCTGGGACTTCGTCGAGTCGGGCGACCCGCGCACCGTCGCCGACCTGGTGACCCCCGCCGGGCTGGCGTGGATGGCCTCCTTCGCCCAGGGCATCGGCCCCACCCTCGATCTGGTCATCCCCAAGGACGCCTCGGGACGGCTCACGACCCCGACCACGCTGGTGCGGGACGCCCACGCCAAGGGCCTGCGGCTGCACCCGTACACGCTGCGCAACGAGAACAGCTTCCTGCCCGCCGACTTCCGGCGCGGCACCGACCCCAACGCCTACGGTGACGTGTTCGGCGCCTGCGCCGCCTACCTCGCCACCGGCATCGACGGGATCTTCGCCGACCATCCGGACACGGCGCTGCTCGCGGCGGCGGACCACGCCGGGCGCTGACCCGGTACGGAGGCGGGCGCGGCGCACCACTCGTACAGGAGGTGCGCCGTCAGCCGCCCGCCCCGGCGTCCCCCGGTCGGGTGGTGGAGCATCGCCCGGGGCAACCGGCGGCCGTCCCGGCACGTCCGCCGTGGCATGACGCTTCCCGATCACGACCCCGACCCGGCCGCCTCCACCGCCCTCGTCGTCCGCGCCTTACAACCTCTGGTGCGCGCGGAGGCGAGGGCCGAGGCCCCGGCCGCCGGGCTCGACCCCGCCGACCTCGAACAGAGCGTCTGGGTGCGGCTGCTGGAGCGCCCGGCCGCCGCCGGACCACCCGCCGACGCGGCCCGATGGGTGCGCGACACCGTGCGGGGCGAGGCCCGCCGCGGACGCCGCGCGGCCCGGCGGGAACGCCCGTACGCCGGAACGGAGCCCGCCGCCGGGCCGGCCGACTGCCCGGAACGCGCCGCCCTCGGGGCCGCCGAACGCCGGGCGTTGCGCTCCGCGCTGGCCCGGCTGCCCGGCCGCTGCCCCCGGCTGCTGGAGGCGATGCTCGCCCCCAGCGACCCGACCTACCGGGAAATCGCAGGGGAGTTGGGTATGTCACAGGGGAGCTTGGGCCCGATCCGTTCCCGTTGCCTTGGATGTCTGCGCAGAATGCTGGCTGCGGAGATTGTCGCTCCTTCCGTGCGGGAAGGGAGCGGTAGGCAATCGGCGAACAGGTGAGCGGGAGGCGTGCACACATGGGCATGAGCGTGACCATCTCGGCGGCGACGGCACGGGACGTCGAGCAGATCTTCAGACTTCAGTACCTCTGCTTCCAGCGCGAGGCGGAGCTGTACGACAACTACCGGATCGACCCGCTCGTCCAGACCCTCGAATCCCTGCGCGCCGAAGTCGCCGACGACCTGGTGTTCGTGGCCCGGCTCGGGGACGAGGTCGTCGGCTCGGTCCGAGGGGGCACCGACCAGGAGGGCACGGGCCTCATCGGCAAGCTCTGCGTCCACCCCCGGCTCCAGGGCCACGGCCTCGGGGCCAGGCTGCTGCTCGCCGCCGAGTCGGCGCTCTCCGCCGAGCGGGCGGCGACCCGCTTCCGGCTGCACAGCGGACACCGCAGCGAGGGCAATCTGCGGCTCTACCGGCGGGCCGGATACGCCCAGGTCGGGGCCGTCACCGGAGCCGACGGCGTCCGGATGGTCCTGCTGGAGAAGGACGCGGCCGACCGGGACTACGTGGCCAGCGCCTGACCGTGCGCCGCGCGCGGCGGGGCCCGAACGGCGTCGCTACACCGCCACCGTTCTCGCGCGGCGCAGCCAGATCATCCCGGTGACCGGCAGGATCACCGGGATGAAGAGGTAACCCATCCCGAAGTCCGACCACACCGTCGAGTCCGGGAAGGCGGCCGGCTCGACCAGCGTCCACGCGCCGACGACCAGCACACCGAGCAGCTCCGCGGCACAGCACACCAGCGCCGCCCGGCGGGCCTTCTCGCCGCCGCGCACCAGCGAGTACGTGATGAAGCCGTACACCAGGGCCGCGACGGCCGACAGCCCGTACGCCAGCGGCGCGTGGTCGAAACCCCTGACCATCTCGACGATCGTCCGCGAGGCCGCCGCGACCGTGAACACCCCGTAGAACCAGACCAGGACCCGGCCGGGACCGGTGCCCAGTTCGAAGGACGGCTTCGGGACCGTGGCCACCTCGGGGCGGTCGGTGTCGCTCACGTCAGTTTCCCCAGATGTCATAGAGCCGGACCTCCAGAACCGCCAGCACGACCGCGCCCGCCGCGACCGTGACCGAACCCCAACGGGTCCGCTCGGTCAACGAAAGGAATCCGGCCGCGGGCACGGCGGCGAACGAACCGACCAGATAGGCGATGAACACCGCCATTCCCTGCTCCGGCCGCTCCCCGCGCGCCAGCTGCACGACGCCCACGACCAACTGGGCCAACGCCAGGACGGAGACGACCGCCATCCCGATGAAGTGCCAGTCCTTCGTCGGCTGGTCCCGGTAGGCGGCATGTCCGCACCAGGCGGCGAGGGCGAGCGCGGTCACGGCGACCGCGACCGTCAGGGCGTCAAGCATGAGTCGAGGGTATTACGGACGGAACGCCCGCCCGCGTGCGGCCCCGGCCACCACGGAGGCGGCCACCGCACCGGGGCGCACATCGTGGCCTTGGCCACAACCGGCGGCCAAGGTTCCGCTCTCCGGCCATCGGCTCCCCCCTGGACCCGCCCGTGCGATCACCCTGTCACCGCAGGTCACAGCCGTGCGTCGCGCACCTTCCGGGGTAACCCGAAGGCTGGCATCCGGTCATCCAGCACTGTCCGCTATGCGGACACTCGGGATCGCGAAGACCTCACGTCTGTTTTACTTGGCCCATGACCACGACGAGCAGCCGCACCCTTGCGACCGAGGCGATCAGCACGCCCGGTGCTCGTTGTATGTGTCGAATGCGCGCCTTCTGAGGGCCCCCGCCTGAGCCTCGCGCCCCGAAGCGAGACCGAGCCTGCGCCGTCCGCACCCTGCGGAACGAGCGCGCCCGCGCATGCGCAGCACGGCCGACCGCCGCGTACAGCCATGCCGAGACACCCGGCCGACCAGCCCGAAAAGTCTCTTCAGACGAATGCCCCGTGCCCGGCGGACACCGCGCCGCGCACTCGACAGTGACGGAAACCCTGTGATCACCACGACGGGCCTCACGAAGGTCTACCAGTCGCGCGACCGTGAGGTCACCGCACTCGACGGCGTCGACCTGCACGTCCGCGAAGGCGAGGTGTACGGCGTCATCGGACAGAGCGGCGCCGGCAAGTCCTCCCTGATCCGCTGCGTCAACCTCCTGGAGCGCCCCACCTCCGGCACCGTGACGGTGGCCGGCCAGGACCTCATCGCCCTCGCCGGTCGCGGCCGACGGGCGAGCGCCGAGCTGCGCCGGGCCCGCACCCGCATCGGCATGGTCTTCCAGCACTTCAACCTGCTGGACTCCCGCACCGTGCTGGACAACGTGGAACTGCCACTGGAGATCCTCGGATTCTCCGGCCGGGAGCGCACCCGCAAGGCCGGGGAACTCCTCGACCTGGTCGGCCTCGCCGACAAGGCGAAGGCCTACCCCGGTCAGCTCTCCGGAGGTCAGAAGCAGCGTGTGGGCATCGCCCGCGCCCTGGCGGGCGACCCCCAGGTGCTGCTCTCGGACGAGGCGACCTCCGCACTCGACCCCGAGACCACCCGCTCCGTCCTCCAACTGCTGCGCGACCTCAACCAGCAGCTCGGCCTGACCGTCCTGCTCATCACCCACGAGATGGACGTCGTCAAGACCGTCTGCGACTCCGCGGCGCTCATGCGGCGTGGCCGGATCGTCGAGTCCGGGACCGTCGCGGAACTCCTCGCCACCCCCGGTTCCGAACTGGCCCACGAGCTGTTCCCGGTCGGCGGGACCGCCTCCGGACCCGACCGCACGGTCGTCGACGTCACCTTCCAGGGGGAATCGGCCTCCCGGCCGGTCATCTCCCAGCTCTCCCGTACGTACAACATCGACATCTCGATCCTCGGCGCCGCGATGGACACCGTCGGCGGCAAGCAGATCGGCCGGATGCGCATCGAGCTGCCCGGCCGCTTCGAGGAGAACGTCGTTCCCATCGGCTTCCTGCGCGAGCAGGGCCTCCAGGCCGAGGTCGTCGAGGACGCGACCGGCCCGGAGGCCGGTGCCGGGACCGACGCGCCCGCCACCGTCGTACCGGAGCAGACGTCCGCCGCCCTCGCCGAGGAGTCCGCCGCGCTCACCAAGGAGGTCGTCAAGTGACCTGGTCCGAAATGCAGCCCCTGCTGGCCCAGGGCACCGTCGACACCCTCTACATGGTGCTGTGGTCCGCGCTGGTCACCGTCGCCGGCGGACTGCCGCTCGGCGTTCTGCTGGTCCTCACCGACAAGGGCGGACTGCTGCGGAACACCCTGGTGAACAAGGTCATCGGCGTGATCGTGAACATCGGCCGCTCCCTGCCGTTCATCATCCTGCTGATCGCCCTGATCCCCTTCACCACCTGGGTCGTCGGCACCTTCATCGGTCCCACCGCGATGATCGTGCCGCTCGCCGTCGGAGCCATCCCGTTCTTCGCCCGGCTCGTCGAGACGGCCATCCGCGAGGTCGACCACGGACTCGTCGAGGCGGTGCAGTCGATGGGCGGCTCCATCCCCACGATCGTCCGCAAGGTGCTCCTGCCGCAGGCCCTGCCCTCGCTCGTCTCGGGTGTCACCACCACCCTCATCGTGCTCATCGGCTACTCCGCGATGGCCGGCGCGGTCGGTGGCGAAGGGCTCGGCTCCCAGGCCATCACCAACGGGTTCCAGCGTTTCGACAACCGGTTCATGCTGGTCACCGTCGCGCTGCTGGTCGTCCTCGTCACGGTGATCCAGCTGATCGGCGACATCGCCGTCCGGCTGCTGACCCGCCGCGGCCGCACCGCCTCCTGAGGCCCGGCCCCCAGAACTCTCTGTCCCACCGAGCCCGAACTCCTTGTCCGGGCGCACCACCACAAGAAAGAGGCACTTTTCGTGCGCAAGAACATCAAGATCACCGCAGCTGTCGCTTCCACCGCCGCCCTCGCCCTGGGCCTGAGCGCCTGCGGTACGGCCTCCGACCCGGCGTCCAAGAGCGGGACCGGCGCGAACGCCGACACCTCCAAGGCCCTGGTCGTCGCCGCGTCCCCGACGCCGCACGCCGACATCCTGAACTTCGTCAAGAAGAACCTGGCGAAGAAGGAGGGCCTGAACCTGGAGGTCAAGGAGTTCACGGACTACGTCCTGCCGAACACCGCCACCCAGAACGGCCAGGTCGACGCCAACTTCTTCCAGCACAAGCCCTACCTGGACGACTTCAACGCGAAGCAGAAGACCACCATCGTGCCCGTGGTCGACGTCCACCTGGAGCCGCTGGGCCTCTACTCCAAGACGGTCAAGGGCATCGAGGACATCAAGGCCGGCCAGACCGTCGCCGTCCCCAACGACACCACCAACGGCGGCCGCGCCCTCCAGTTGCTCGCCGAGAACGGCCTGATCACCCTCAAGGACGGCGTCGGCACCAGCGCCAAGCTGAGCGACATCACCGACAGGAAGGGCCTGGAGTTCAAGGAGCTGGAGGCCGCCACCGTGCCCCGTGCCCTGGGCGACGTGGACGCCGCCGTCATCAACGGCAACTACGCCATCGAGGCCGACCTGAAGCCCGGAAAGGACTCCCTCGCCCTGGAGAAGGCCGAGGGCAACCCGTACGCCAACTTCCTGGCGGTCAAGGGCGGCAACGAGAAGGACCCGCGCGTCGAGAAGCTCGCGAAGCTCCTCAACTCCGACGAGGTCAAGAAGTTCATCGAGGACACCTACCAGGGCTCGATCATCCCGGCCTTCGGCGCCCCCGCCACGTCCTGACGCCCACCCGGCACTTGCCGACGGAGCCCCGCACTTCCCTCCCGGAGGCGCGGGGCTCCGTCGTGCCGACCCGCCCATGCACAAGGCGGACCCGATGCTGCATGCTGTGCTTTTACCCGGTCTTCGGCATGGAGCTGCGCATGACTACCACCTTTCCGTCCATCTCCATCAGCACGGACAGGTTGGTGATGCGCCCCTTCGAGATGGCCGACATCCCCGCGCACATCGAGATGATGAACGACGAGACGGTCACCGCGTGGATGGACGGGCCGAACCCGTACACCCAGGTCGACGCCGAACGGTGGGTCCGCAGAATCGCTCCCGCGGAACGCACCGCGGGCCACGGCATCGCCCTCGCCGTCACCGAGTTCCTCACCCAGCGGCTCGTCGGCAGCGTCCGCCTCCTCAACACCGACTGGCGCACCCGCTCCACCGAGGTCCGCTACATCACCGCACCCTGGGCGCGCGGCGAGGGGTACGCCACCGAATCCGTCCTCGCCATAGCCCAGTGGCTCTTCCGCGACCAGGGCTTCGAACGCATCGAGCTGCGCACCCCCGCCGACAACACCGCCTCCCAGCAGGTCGCCCAGAAGCTCGGCTGCATCAGCGAGGGCGTCCTGCGCAACGCCCGCATCGCCCGCACCCGGACCGAGAACGGCACCGACGGCGGCTGGACCGACATCCGCACCGACCTGATCGTCTGGGGACTCCTCCCCGAGGACCTCGAAGGGGTCGCGGAACAGCTCGCCGACGCCGGCGACTACGGCACGTACAACACCTGGAAGTAGAGCCCGAGGCCACCCGCGAGCCCAAGGTCCGGACCGGGTACTCTCACCCCTGCCCGCCACCGCACGGGCAACGCCCCGCCCCCTCCGACACCTCAGGAGACAGACGACGATGGCCGACCGGGTCACGGTGATCGGCTGGGACGGCTCGCCACTGACCAGAGCGGCCACGGCCGCGCTCTCGGCCGCCACGCTCGTCGCCGGCGCCGCCCACCACCTCGCCCTGCCGGAAGTGCCCCCGCAGGCCGAACGCATCCGCCTCGGCAGCGTGGACCTCGCCGCCCGCAGGATCGCCGGCCACCGCGGCAGCGCCGTGGTCCTCGCCGACGGCGACCCCGGCTTCTTCGGCGTCGTCCGTACCCTGCGCGCCCGCGAACACGGCCTGGAGGTCGAGGTCGTCCCCGCCGTCTCCGCCGTGGCCACCGCCTTCGCCCGGGCCGGCATGCCCTGGGACGACGCCCAGGTCGTCGTCGCCCACCCCCGCACCCTGCGCCGCGCGGTCAACGTCTGCCGGGCCCACCACAAGGTCGCCGTCCTCACCTCACCGGGCGCCGGACCGGCCGAACTGGCCCTGCTCCTCGAAGGCGTCCACCGGACCTTCGTGATCTGCGAGGAACTCGGCACCGCCCGTGAGCGCGTCACCGTCCTCACCTCCGACAAGGCGGCCGACCACGCCTGGCGCGACCCCAACGTCGTCATCGTCATCGGCGGCGGCCCCGAGACAACCGCCGCCGGCGCCTGGATCGCCGGCCGCCAGCCCGCCTACCCCCAGGGGATACGGGGCTGGGCCCTGCCCGCCGAGGCCTACCGGGCCGCCGGGGCCGAGCGGATGCAGGAGTCCGGCGAGGGCGAGTTCCCCGGCCTGCGCGCGGCCCAGCTGGCCCGCCTCGGCCCCCGCACCGGCGACCTGGTCTGGGACATCGGCTCCGGCAGCGGCGCCCTCGCCGTCGAGGCGGCCCGCTTCGGCGCGGCGGTCCTGGCCGTGGACGACGACCCGGCCGCCTGCGCCCGCACCGAGGCCGCCGCCCGCGCCTTCGGCGTCCCCGTCCAGGTCGTCCGCGGCCGCGCCCCGCACGTCCTGGAACGGCTGCCCGAACCCGACGTCGTACGGATCGGCGGCGGGGGAGTCCCGGTGGCCACCGCGGTCGCCGACCGCCGCCCCGAACGCATCGTGACCCACGCCTCGACCCGCGACGAGGCCGAGGCCCTCGGCGGGGCGCTCACCGGCAACGGCTACACGGTCGAATGCGCGCTGCTCCAGTCCGTCGACCTGGACACCACCGCCTGGACCGAGCGCGAGAGGTCGGTCGTGTTCCTGCTGTCCGGACGCCGTTCGGACCTCGCCCCCTGACCCGCTCGGCCCGGTGCGGAAGGTAGGCTGGCCGATTGTTGTACCGCGCCCGGCCGTTCGTCGCTTCGTTCGTCAATGTCCGGAAAAGTGGACCGTTTTGGTCCGCACTGTGGTACGGCACAACCCGGGGGACGCGCAACGTGGCGCAGTCCACAGTGAGCCGTGGCAGAACTGCCTGTCGCGGCGGCGAACGGCCGCGAGAATAGGAAGCCCCGCGGGCGTTTCGTGCCGCGCGGCGAGCCCGCTCGTTCTTGTTGACGAGCACCGGCGTGCCGTGGTTCGGCGTCCCGGGCGAAGGGCCGAAGGAGCACTGACGATGGGCGAGGGGTACGCATGACTGACACCGGCCAGATCCCGGGCGAGGGACTGCCGGAGAACGCAGGCATGGTGGAGCAGCCGGGCATCCCCGCCCCGGACGCGTACACCTTCCTCGACCCCTCCGAGCACACCCCCGAGGACGACGACCTTCTGCTGATGCCGACCTCCCAGGGCGCCTGGAGCGACCCGCAGGCCGCCCCGGCCCCCGCGCAGGGCCAGCCCGCCGCGCAGACCGCGGTGGCGCAGCCCGCCGCTCCCGAACCCGGTGCGCCCCACACCCAGGCCCAGCAGCCGTTCCCCGCGCAGCAGGGCCAGGCCGCTCCCGCCGCCGAGACGCACAGCACCCATGAGTCCGGTGGCCGCGACCCCGGCTCCGTGGACCTCGACGGCGTCCGCAAACCCGCGCCCGCACCGGTCGCCGCGCACACGGCCGCAGCCCCCGCACGCCGCCCGCTGCACCGGGGGCCCGCCTCCGCCGAGGCCCCGACGTACAGGGGTACGCAGGGCGGCGTCGTGCGCTCGCTGGCCGACCGGGGCCCCGCCGGAGCCACCCGGGCCGCCGCCCCCGCACGCCACGCGGGCCCGCCGACGGCCGGCCCCGAGTACGTCGACGTCCCGGCCGAGGACCCCTCGACCCTGCCCGGCCCGCAGCTGGGCGAGATCCCGCCGCAGGCCGGCGCCCCATGGGGGGCCCAGCCGCCGCAGCCGGAGCAGGTCGTCGCGGAGCCGGTGCCGGCCGATACGGCTCGGCAGCCCGAGCAGGTTCGGAGTGTCGAGGCCGAGCAGCCGGCGGTCGAGACCGTCGTGGCCGAGCAGGCCCTGGCGGTTGAACAGACCGAGGCCGTGGTCGAGGCCGAGGAGCCTGTTCAGGAGGTACCGCCGGTCGAGGCGGTCGAGGCGGCTGAGGCGGTACAGCCGGCCGAGCCGGTGGCCGTGCCCGCCCCGGCGGAGGTTCCGGCGGCCCCGATCGAGCAGTCGGTGCAGCCGGAGCAGCCCGCCGCCGCTGCGCAGCCCGAGCCGGCCCCGCAGACCGCCCCGGCAGAAACGGTCGTTCCCGAGCCGGCCGCCGTGGAGACGCCCCCCGCCGACCCCGTCGTCGCCCCGGAGCCCGAGGCAGCCCGGCCGGAGGCTCCGGCAGAGGCACCCGCTCCCGCTCCGGCTCCGGCCGATGAGGTGGCCGCATCCGGGCCGCCGGAGCCGGTGGCGGCGCAGCACGGTGCCGCCACGGCCCCGGAGCCCGAGGCCCAGGCCGTCCCGGTGGAGGCCGCAGCCCCCGAACCCCAGGCCCCGGCACCGGAAACGCCTGTCGTCGAGCCGGTGGTACAGCCCGTGGCCGTGGTGCCCGAGCAGGAGCGGCCCGTCGAGCCTGCTCCTGAGCCGGCCCCGGCGGCAACAGTGGCCGAGAGCCCGGAAGCCCTCGCCGTTCCGGAAGCGGTTGTGGCCCCGGAAGTGGTTGCGCCGGAGCCGGCGGCCGAGCCGATCGCTCCCGAGCCCGTGCAGCCCGTCGCTGGGGAGCCCGCGGAGCCCGTGGGACCGGTGGTGTCCGCCGAGCCCGCGACGGAGGAAGCGGAAGGAATCGAGGGAACGGGGGGAACGGAGGCCCAGGAGCCGACGGCCCAGCAACTGCCCGCAAGGGAGCGGGAATCCACTCCGGCCCCCGCCTCCGAGCCCGGCGGCGCACCGGCGGCAGCCGCGGACGGCCTGGCCGCGCCCGAAGCCGAGGACGGCACCGGACCCGAGGTGATCGAGACACCGGAGCTCCCGGAGCCGCCGGCGCCCGACCACCAGGCACCCGCCGCCGACCGGCAGGCGACGGCTGAGGCACCGCAGCACATCGAAACACCGCAGCAGCCGGAGGCGGCACAGCGGCTCGAAGGGCCCGCCGAAGCCGCGGAACCCGCCGGACAGGCCGAGCCGTTCACCCCGCCCGCCCCCGGTTACGACGACGCCGAACGGGAAGCGGTCCTGCGGGTCATGCGCGAGCGCCGGGACATCCGCAACGGCTTCCGCAGCGACCCGATTCCGCACGAGGTCCTGCTCCGGGTGCTGGAGGCGGCGCACACCGCGCCGAGCGTCGGCCACTCGCAGCCGTGGGACTTCGTCGTCATCCGCTCCGCGGAGACCCGCCGCTCCATGCACGAACTGGCCCAGAGCCAGCGCGACGCCTACGCCAAGTCGCTGCCCAAGGGCCGGGCGAAGCAGTTCAAGGAACTGAAGATCGAGGCGATCCTCGACACCCCGGTCAACATCGTGGTGACCGCCGACCCCACCCGCGGCGGCCGCCACACCCTCGGTCGGCACACTCAGCCGCAGATGGCCCCGTACTCCTCGGCCCTCGCCGTCGAGAACCTGTGGCTCGCCGCGCGCGCCGAGGGCCTCGGTGTCGGCTGGGTCAGCTTCTTCGACGAGCGGGAGATGGTCCGCGCGCTCGGCCTCCCCGAGCACCTGGAGGTCGTGGCCTACCTCTGCGTCGGTTACGTCGACGAGTTCCCCGAGGAGCCCGAGCTGATGCAGGCGGGCTGGTCCAAGCGCCGCCCGCTGTCCTGGGTCGTCCATGAGGAGACGTACGGCCGTCGCGCGCTGCCCGGCGCCGAGCCGCACGACCTGCTCCAGGAGACGATCTCCGCGATCCGCCCGCTGGACGCGAAGGCGCTCGGCGAAGCGTGGGAACGCCAGAAGCGGATGACGAAGCCCGCCGGTGCGCTCGGCATGCTGGAGATCATCTCCGCACAGCTGTCCGGGCTCTCCCGGATGTGCCCGCCGCCGATCCCGGAGCCCGCGGCCGTCGCGATCTTCGCCGGCGACCACGGGGTGCACGCCCAGGGCGTCACCGCCTGGCCGCAGGAGGTCACCGCCCAGATGGTGGCGAACTTCCTGGGCGGCGGAGCCGTGTGCAACGCCTTCGCGGCCCAGGTCGGCGCCGAGGTCTGTGTCGTCGACGTGGGCGTGGCCACGGACCTGCCGGCGACCCCGGGGCTGCTGCCCCGCAAGGTACGGGCGGGAACAGCGGACTTCACGACGGGCCCCGCACTGTCCCGGGAAGAGGTCCTCGCGGCGATCGAGGTGGGCATCGAGACCGCCCGGGACCTGGTGGCGGCAGGCAACAAGGCCCTGCTCACCGGCGAGATGGGCATCGCCAACACCACCGCGTCGGCCGCCCTGATCTGCGTGTACACGGGGATCGACGCCTCCGAGGTGACCGGCCGGGGGACCGGGATCAACGACGAGATGCACGCCCGCAAGGTCGACGTCGTCCGCCGCGCCCTCGACCTGCACCAGCCTGACCCGGCCGACCCGATCGGTGTACTCGCGGCGGTCGGCGGTCTGGAGCACGCGGCGATGGCCGGCTTCCTCCTGGGCGGAGCCTCCCTGCGTACGCCGGTGATCCTGGACGGCGTGAGCGCGGGCGCGGCGGCCCTGGTGGCCCGTGCCATCGCCCCCGAGGCACTGGCGGCATGCATCGCCGGCCACCGCAGCGCGGAGCCGGGCCACGTAGCCGCGCTCAACAAGCTGGGCCTGCGCCCGCTGGTCGACCTCGACCTGCGACTGGGCGAGGGAACCGGCGCGCTGTTGGCGCTCCCGATCGTGCAGAGCGCGGCGCGCGCGATGCACGAGGTGGCGACGTTCGACTCGGCGGGCGTGACGGAGAAGTAGCCGCCCAACCAGCCTCTCCGGCGTTTGAGGAGCGGGGTCCGGGGCGGGGCCCCGAATCCAGCCGGTCCGGCGCTCGAGGACGAAGGGGGACCGGGGCGGCGCCCCGGTCCCGGGAAGGGGCGGGGGAGGGGACGGGCCTGCCGTGGGCGCACCCCACCCCGTATCGTGTTCCCGACCCAGACCTCAGCTTTCCGCACGTCACAGCCGCTCCACCGCCGCAGCGGCCCTACGCAGCACCCGCACGAGGAGCCCGTACCGCCATGGCCGAGCACGCAGACCACGCCGAGCACGCAGGTCACGCCGACCGCGCAGGTCACGCCGACCACCCCGCGTACCCCGTAGGACTGCGTCTGCACGGCCGTCGCGTCGTCGTCGTCGGCGGCGGCCAGGTCGCGCAGCGCAGGCTGCCGCAGCTCATCGCCACCGGGGCGGTCATCACCCTGGTCTCCCCCTCCGCGACGCCCTCCGTCGAGGCCATGGCGGACGCCGGGGAGATCCGCTGGGAGCGCCGCCGCTACCGGGACGGCGACCTCGCCGACACCTGGTACGCCCTGATCGCCTCCTCCGACACCACGGCCAACGACGCCGCCTCCGCCGAGGCCGAGCGCACCCGGACCTGGTGCGTCAGGGCCGACGACGCCGAGGCCGCCACCGCCTGGACCCCGGCCACCGGCCGTAGCGAGAACGTGACCGTCGCCGTGCTCACCACCACCTCCCAGGGCCGCGACCCCCGGCACTCCGCCGCCATCCGCGACGCCATCGTCGAGGGCCTGCGCGACGGCACCCTCGCCGCCCCGCACCACCGCACCCGCGCCCCCGGCGTCGCGCTGGTCGGCGGCGGCCCCGGCGACCCGGACCTGATCACGGTGCGCGGCCGCCGCCTCCTCGCCGAGGCCGACGTGGTCATCGCCGACCGCCTCGGCCCCCGCGACCTGCTCGACGAACTCCCGCCGCACGTCGAGGTGATCGACGCCGCGAAGATCCCGTACGGGCGGTTCATGGCCCAGGAGGCGATCAACCAGGCGCTCATCGAGCACGCCAAGGCGGGCAAGTCCGTGGTCCGGCTCAAGGGCGGCGACCCGTTCGTCTTCGGCCGCGGCATGGAAGAGGCCCAGGCACTGGCCGCCGAGGGCATTCCCTGCACGGTCGTCCCCGGGATCTCCAGCACCATCTCCGTCCCCGGGGCGGCCGGAATCCCGGTCACCCACCGGGGTGTGGCCCATGAGTTCACCGTGGTCAGCGGCCATGTCGCCCCCGAGGACCCGCGCTCGCTGGTCGACTGGGAGGCCATCGCCCGGCTGCGCGGCACCCTCGTCCTGCTGATGGCCGTCGACAAGATCGGCGCCATCGCCGCCGCCCTCATCGCCCACGGCAAGGACCCGGCCACCCCGGTCGCCCTCGTCCAGGAGGGCACCACCGCCGCCCAGCGCCGGGTCGACGCGACCCTCGCGGACGTCGGCGAACGCGCGGTCGCCGAGGACGTGCGCCCGCCCGCCGTGGTCGTCATCGGCGAGGTCGTCGCCGTCGGCCCGCACTCCGCACCCGGGACCGGCCGGAACCGGCCGGCCGTGAAGTAACCCGCGGTTACCCATCTTCACCCCAGGCGTTGGCACCACACACCGGACAAGGCAGTATCACCCTGTGGCAGAACTCATCACCGTCGACGACCCCGACGACCCGCGGCTGAGCGACTACATCGGCCTGACCGACGTCGAGTTGCGACGACGACGCGAACCCGCCGAAGGCCTCTTCATCGCCGAGGGCGAGAAGGTGATCCGCCGCGCCCGACAGACCGGGTACGAGATGCGGTCGATGCTGCTCTCGGCCAAGTGGGTCGACGTCATGCGCGACGTCATCGACGAGGTCCCGGCACCGGTGTACGCCGTCGCCCCCGAACTGGCCGAACGCGTTACCGGCTACCACGTCCACCGCGGTGCGCTCGCCTCCATGCAGCGCAAGCCGCTGCCCGCATCCGACGAACTGCTCGCCACCGCGCGCCGGGTGGTGGTCATGGAGTCGGTGAACGACCACACCAACATCGGCGCCATCTTCCGTAGCGCGGCGGCCCTGGGCATGGACGCGGTCCTGCTCTCCCCGGACTGCGCCGACCCGCTCTACCGGCGCTCCGTCAAGGTCTCCATGGGCGCGGTCTTCTCCGTCCCCTACGCCCGGCTCGAAGCCTGGCCCAAGGCGCTGGAAGGGGTACGGGAGGCCGGCTTCCGGCTGCTCGCCCTCACCCCGGACGCCAAGGCCACCAGCATCGACGAGGCGGCCCCGCACCGACTGGACCGGGTGGCGCTGATGCTCGGCGCGGAGGGCGACGGGCTGTCCACGCAGGCCCTGATGGCCGCCGACGCATGGGTCCGCATCCCGATGGCGCACGGCGTCGACTCACTGAACGTGGGCGCGGCGGCGGCCGTCGCCTTCTACGCGGTGGCCACGGGACGCCCGGAGAGCTGAGCGCCGCCGGCCGCGGCGTCAGGACGACCGCGGCTCCTGCACGGCCTGCGCCTGTGCCGACGCCTGCGGCATCCGGTACTGCTGCTCGGTGCCGGTCCCGCCGCCCAGTCCACGCGCCGGACCCTGGCAGCCCTGCGCCGCCGCGATGCCCAGCGCCACCAGCAGCGTCACCACGACGAACACCACCAGCCGCTGGCGCAGCAGCCGCGGATTGGCCGGACGCCGTCCCGCCGAGGTCGTGCGCCCCCCGGAGCGGGTTCCCGGTCGGCCGTTCGTCCCGGCCCGGGAGCCCTGCCGCTTCCCGGAGCGCGTCGTGTCCCGCGAAGCCTGCTGCGGGCGCGAGCCACCGGTGCGCGGCGGCCCCGAACGCGCGGGCGCGCCGCGCCTGCCCGGCTGGGGGCGCGAGGCGGAGGGGCCTTCCGAGCGGCGGGTGTGCTGATCGGCGTACGGGTCGGCCATCCGGCCGGTCGGCCGGTCGGCGTCCTGGGCCGAGCGCTGGGCGGGCGGCCGGCTCTCGTGCAGCCCCTGCGCCTCGCGCGCCGCGATCTCCTTGAGCCGCATGGACAGTTGCAGCGTGCTGGGCCGCTCCTCCGGGTCCTTCGCCAGACAGGCGCTGATCAGCGGGGCCAACGCGTCGTGCACCCCGCGGAGCTGCGCCTCCTCGTGCACGACGCGGTACAGCATCACCTCGGAACTGCCGTGCCCGAAGGGGGAGTCGGCCATCGCCGCGTACGCCAGGGTCGCGCCGAGCGAGAAGACGTCCGTCGCCGGCGTCACGGCCGCGCCCCGGACCTGCTCGGGCGCGAGGAAGCCGGGCGACCCCACCGCCGTACCGACATGGGTGAGGGTGCTCGCCCCGGTCGCCCAGGCGATGCCGAAGTCGATGATGCGGGGGCCCTTGGGGGAGAGGAGGATGTTCGACGGCTTCAGGTCGCGGTGGACCACCCCCGCCTCGTGCACCGCCACCAGACCCTCGGAGAGCGCGGCCCCGATCGAGGCGACCTCGGCGGCGGCCAACGGGCCCTCCTCGGCGACCTTGTCGTGCAGCGAGGGGCCGGGCACGTACTGCGTCGCGAACCACGGGCGGTCCGCCTCCAGATCGGCGGCGACCAGCCGGGCCGTGCAGCCGCCGCGGATCCGCCGGGCGGCCGACACCTCGCGCGCGAACCGCGAACGGAACTCCTGATCCTCCGCCAGGTCGGGCCGGATCACCTTGAGCGCCACCCGCTGACCGCGACGGTCGGAGCCGAGGTAGACGACGCCCATGCCGCCCGCGCCGAGCCGTCGGTGCAGCCGGAACGAGCCGACGAGACGCGGGTCCTCGCGCCGGAGCCGCATCATCGCCATCGTCTGCCCATCCCCGCTGCCTGGTCCGCCTGACGAGGCACAGCTTACGTACCCCGCGCCCGGCGCGCTCAGAGGCCGCGCCCTCGCGGGGGATCCGATTGTCCGTGCCGGGCGGGAGAGGTGAAGAGGGGGCGGGGGGCGGGGAATCCGGGCCCCTCGGTCGGCCGGTCCGCCCAAAGGGCCGCAGGGCAGGGGAGTTTGGATCACCGCGGGCACGCCGGGGCGCGGCCGTCACGGAGGCCGCTACCACCGCCCGGGCCTACGGGCTGGTGGTGTCCCGCAGGGCGCCCTCCGCCGGGGCGGCAGCCCCCCGGGGTGGTGGGCGTGAGTGAAGTCACCCGGCGCGCACGGCCCCGGGGCAGGCAGGACAAGTACCGGAAGTGTCCCGGACGGGCCCGGGCGTCCCCTCCGGGATGACCCCAACCTCCGGTGGTCCGTCTCCACCCAGGGGAGTACGCCGATCGACGACGGCTCATCCTCCGGGAGGCCCGGGATTAGGTACGCGGGCATGACGCCCTGTGCTCGCCGGTTACCTAATGTTGAGGTCAAGCGGCGGGCGCAGCACTCGTCCCCCGAGGTCACACGCCCGCCGCTCCCCATCAGGTCAGGAGAGGAACCATGTCGGACACGGCAACACGGACCATGGTCCGTACGCAGGGACGCAGGGCGTACGCCGCGTTCGGCACCCGTTCGTCCGGCACCCGTCACCCCTTGGTGGCGACGGCGATGGTCCTTCCCCTGGCGGCCCTGCTCGCGGTCGTGTTCGGCGGCTGGGAAGCGGTGGTCACACAGGCGTCGTCCGTGGCGGTGATGCTGGGGCGCTGAGCGGCGCCCGGGGTCCGGAAGAGCGGTCCGGACCCACACATCCGGCCAACAGCCCCGTGGGGACGGGGGTGCGGCGGACGGCAGCGTTTGTCCGGTCAGCTGGGGAGCTGACCGGGCATCGCGCTGTCCGGGCCCGTGCGTTTCCGTATCGGACCGACACACAGCACCGACCGCCCCGGGACCGTGTCCCGGCGTGCCGGCCCCGGAGCTCCGGCCCGGGCAGCGGCGTCCCGACCGGGTGGGCTCTCGCGTTACGCTCACGGCGGGACCGGTGCCACGGCCGGGCCGACCGCCGCCGGGGGAGCCGTTGACCACCACCCAGATCTCAGTCGTCCATGACCTGGGCGCCCTGGCGCACCGCCTCTCCCACCCCGCCGGGGCGCGTTGCGTGTGCGAGCCGCCGCAGGTCCTCGCGGACCGGTCCGACGGCACGGTGGTCCGCAGCGGCGCGATCGTCGCGAAGGCCCACGCCGCCGACATCGACCGCGAGGCGCTGGCGGCCCGGATCGCGCTGGCCGCCGCCCCGCAACTCACCGGAATCCTGCTCCCGCCGCTCACCGGCCCCGGGCAGTCGCTCACCGTCCCGGGGTACCCGGATCCCTCCGGGCACTCCACACCCGCCCCGCGTCCGGTCACCCTCTGGCCGCTCGGCGCGCCCGTGGACCCCACCGACCCCGACGCGGCCCCGTGGGCCGAGGCGGCGGTGCTGCTCGCCCGCCTCCACCGGACGGAGCCACCGTTCCGGCTCCCGCCCATGCGTGGACCGGCCAAGGCCGCGCGGGCCGTCGCCAGGATGTCCGCCGCCCTTTCCGGCGACCCGGCCGCCCTGCCCGTGCTGGCCGGCTGGCGGGCCCTGCCGGCCTGGGCCCGGGGCGAGGCTCCGGCACCCGCCCAAAGGGCTGGCTTCCTGTGCCACGGGGACCTGCACCTCGGCCAGCTGGTACGCCACCCCGCTCCGGACGGGCCCTGGCTGCTCATCGACGTGGACGACGCGGGGGCCGGTGATCCGGCATGGGACCTCGGCCGGCCCGCCGCCTGGTACGCCGCCGGACTCCTGCCCCCCGAGGACTGGTCCGCCTTCCTGGACGCCTACCGGTCCGCCGGGGGGCCCGCGGTGCCCGCCGACGGGGACCCCTGGCCCGAACTGGACGTCCCGGCCCGCGCGTTGACGGTGCAGACGGCGGCGCTCGCCCTGGTCAAGTGCGCCGTGGAGCAACGGGATCCCGACGAGCTCGAACAGCTGATGATCGAATCCTGTGCCCGAATCGCTACGTTGCCGCCCGAGTTGGCCGCCGACCACGCGTCGTAGGGTGAACGGACCGCCGCCGGGCAGACATTCCGGCGACGGCACAACGAGGGCGAGGAGCCGAGCCGATGATGCAGTGTCCGAAGTGTCACGCGCAGATGAACACGTACAACCGCAACGGCGTCCAGATCGAGCAGTGCAGCGGTTGCCGGGGGATATTCCTCGACTACGGCGAGCTGGAGTCGCTCACCCGCCTGGAGTCCCAGTGGTCCCAGCAGGCCCCGCCCGCGCCCCCCGCCCCGCAGGCCTACCCGGCCGCGCCTGCCGCCCATGCCCCCGCCCCCGCCTGGGGCGCGCCGCAGCACGGCGGGCACGGCGGGCACTACGGCCACCACCGCCAGAAGGGCTTCGGCCGGATGCTGTTCTCGTCCTGACCGTTCCGATCGTCCCTCCGTGCCCCGGCGGCCTTCGTGCCGCCGGGGCACGGACCGTACGACGAGAGAACCCCCGGTCGTGGAGACGACCGGGGGTTCTCGGCGGTGCGCGATACTGGGATTGAACCAGTGACCTCTTCCGTGTCAGGGAAGCGCTCTCCCGCTGAGCTAATCGCGCGGGGTGAACTGCCTGTACTGCGTGCGCGATACTGGGATTGAACCAGTGACCTCTTCCGTGTCAGGGAAGCGCTCTCCCGCTGAGCTAATCGCGCGGGGATCCTTGCGGACCGGTGATCCTTGCGGATCAGTGGACGATACTGGGATTGAACCAGTGACCTCTTCCGTGTCAGGGAAGCGCTCTCCCGCTGAGCTAATCGTCCTTGGAGGTGGAGACGGGATTTGAACCCGTGTAGACGGCTTTGCAGGCCGTTGCCTCGCCTCTCGGCCACTCCACCAGGGGTGGGGGCTCGGGAAGAATCCCCCACCTTCTGCGAGCGGACGACCAGGTTCGAACTGGCGACCTCAACCTTGGCAAGGTTGCGCTCTACCAACTGAGCTACGTCCGCTTGTCGTTTCCGGCCCGCTTGCGCGTCCCGGCGACGTGTTGAACTCTAGCGGATTCCTGGGCCAGTACAAAAACGCGTTTGTGCAGCGTGCTGCGGTGACCTCGCCCCGCCGCAGGTCACCGCACGCCGTCCTAGACTCATTCATGTGTCCGACCTCGCCCCCTTGGCCCGTTTCGACGGCCTCATCGCCTCCGGTCTGCAGGATGTGACCCACGATCCCGCGGCCCTCGACTCATCCGGCTTCTGGGCGGTATGCGCCGATTTCGAAGGGCGCATCGTCTGCGCCCGCTTCTCCGATGTGCGCAAGGAGACAGTGCCCCCTCCGGTACCCGGAGCATGGCGCGGGCCCGCCACCGGGGACTGGACCTCCTCGCTGGACCGTGACGCCTACACGGCGGGCGTACGGCGGATCCGTGAACACATCGCGGCGGGCGACGTCTACCAGGCCAACCTCTGCCGGGTGCTGTCCGCACCGCTCCCCGGCGGCGGGGCCGACGTCGACGCCCTGACCTCCCTGCTCGCCCGCGGCAACCCCGCCCCGTACGCGGGAACGATCCGCCTGCCGGGCCACGGCGTGGAGGTCGCCACCGCGTCGCCGGAACTCTTCCTCCGGCGCGACGGGCGGACGGTGGAGTCCGGGCCGATCAAGGGCACCGGCCGGACCGAGAACGACCTGCTGGCCAAGGACCACGCCGAGAACGTGATGATCGTGGACCTGGTCCGCAACGACCTGGGCCGGGTCTGCGCCACCGGAAGCGTGAGCGTGCCCGATCTCTGCGTCGTCGAGAAGCACCCGGGCCTCGTCCACCTGGTCTCCACCGTCCGGGGCCGGCTGGCCGACGGAGCGGGCTGGCCCGAACTGTTCTCGGCGGCCTTCCCGCCCGGCTCGGTCACCGGAGCGCCGAAGTCCAGCGCGCTGCGGATCATCGCCGAGCTGGAGCGGGCCCCGCGCGGGCCGTACTGCGGTGCGATCGGCTGGGTCGACGCCGACCGGGGTACGGCCTCGCTCGCCGTCGGGATACGGACGTTCTGGATCGACCGGGCCGGGCCCGCGCCGCTGCTGCGGTTCGGGACCGGGGCCGGGATCACCTGGGGATCCGACCCGGATCGCGAGTGGGACGAGACCGAACTCAAGGCCTCCCGGCTGCTCGCTGTAGCGTCGGGCGCGTATCCGGAGACAGGAAGGACCGCGCTATGAGGATCTGGGTCAACGGCGGACTGCGGGACGCCGACGACGCCCGGCTGTCGGTGCTCGACCACGGGCTGACCGTGGGCGACGGCATCTTCGAGACGGTGCGTACGAGCGAGGGGCGCCCCTTCGCGCTGACCCGGCACCTCGACCGGCTCACCCGGTCCGCCCGGGGCCTGGGGCTGCCGGATCCGGACCACGACGAGATCCGCCGCGCCGCCGCCGCGGTGATCGACGCCAACCCCGTCGCCCTGGGACGCCTGCGGATCACCTACACCGGCGGGCTGTCCCCGCTCGGCTCGGACCGGGGGACCGACGGGCCGAGCCTCGTCGTCGCCCTCGACGGGGTGAAGCGCCGCCCGGACAGCACGGCGGTGATCACCGTCCCCTGGACGCGCAACGAACGCGGCGCGCTCGCCGGCCTGAAGACCACCTCGTACGCCGAGAACGTCGTCGCCCTGGCACGGGCGCGGGAACGGGGCGCGTCCGAGGCGCTGTTCCCCAACACCGCGGACCGCCTCTGCGAAGGCACCGGCTCCAACGTGTTCGTCGTCCTGGACGGCCGCGTCCACACCCCGCCGGTGGCCTCCGGCTGCCTCGCCGGGATCACCCGCGCGCTGGCCGTGGAGTGGACCGGGGCCGAGGAGACCGACCTGCCGATGAGCGTTCTCGCCGAGGCCGACGAGGTGTTCCTGACCTCGACGCTCCGCGACGTCCAGGCCGTGCACCGCGTGGACGATCGCGAACTCTTCCCGGAGATCGGACCGGTGACGGCGAAGGCCATGCGGATCTTCGCCGAGCGGTCCGGCGACGACCTCGACCCGTAACGGGCCCCGGGGCCCCCGAAAGCGCGTGACGGGGCCCCGCACAGGGGATACAAACCCTTGATGACCACAACACTCCGGCCGTCCGGGCCGCTTCAGCAGGGCGCCGACGGCGCGCGGGCCCGCCAGTACGACGTGTGCGACAACGGGCGGCCCGTCGGCACCGTCGCGATCAGCACCGACGACGCGTTCGGCGCGACCGCCGGGGTGCTGCGCTCGCTCAGCGTCGAGGAGCCCCGGCGCAGGCGCGGCCGGGGCACCATCGCCGCGCTCGCCGCCGAAGAGGTGCTGCGGGGGTGGGGGTGCACCCGGGTACGGGTGGAGGTCCCCGCCGACAACGACCCGGCCCGTCGCCTCGCGGCCCCCCTCGGTTACACCGAACGCAGCCGCAACATGGTCAAGGACCTCGGCCCGGACACCGTCCGGCTTCCCGCGGGCCTCACCTCGCGCGCGATGGACGACGAGGAGTTCGCCGCCTGGCGGCAGGACGCGGTGCGCACGTACGCACAGGACTGGGCCGCCCGCGGCGTGCCGCCCGAGCAGGCCCGGCTCAAGTCCGAGGCCGACCACGCCACCCTCCTGCCGGACGGACTGGCGACCGACGGGGTGCGTTTCGAGGTGCTGGTGCACGGGGGTGAGGTCGTCGGCCATGTGTGGGTGGCCCGCCGGGAGCTGCCGCCCGGTGGCGACGCCGGGTTCGTCTTCGACGTCGAGGTGCGTCGGGAACACCGGGGACGGGGCCACGGCAGAACCCTGATGCTGCTCGCCGAGGACCTCACCCGCTCCTGGGGCGCGGACCGGCTCGGCCTGCACGTCTTCGCCTCCAACACGCCGGCTCTGCGGCTGTACGAGTCCCTCGGCTACGCCACGACGCGCTACAACCTGGCCAAGGCGCTGTAGCCGCTCTGCCCGCTTTCCGGTGGCCGCGGCCGTCCGCTAGCGGTCCCGTGCGGCCAGGATGCCGTCGACGATCTCCTCGATCCGCTCGCGCAGCCCCTCCTGGCTCTTGCCGCCGTCCAGCCGCTCGTCGCCGATCACATACGTGGGCGTGCCGGTGACGCCGATCGCCTTGCCCTCCGCCTGGTCGGCGTCGACGATCAGCAGATGCCGGCCGTCGATCAGCGCGGTGTCGAACTCCTCGGTGTCCAGGCCCAGTTCCCGTGCCACAGTGAGGAGCACCGGCTCGCCCGTGCGGCCGAGGTCGGCGGTGCGGGACAGCAGCGCCTCGATGTACGGCCAGCCCTTCCCCTGGTCCGTCGCCTCCTCGGCGGCCTGGGCCGCGGCGTAGGCGTGCTTGTGCTTGTCCAGCGGGAAATGGCGCAACCGGATCGCGACGCGGTCCCCGTACCGGGCGCGCAGGGCGTGCACATCGTCGAGGGCTTGGTGGCAGTCGGGGCATTCGAGATCGCACCAGAGGTCGAGGACGACCGGTGCCGCGGGGGAGGAATCGCTCATGTGCCCAGTCTTTCAGGCCGGGCGGGCGCGACCCAACCGGGACCTGAGGGCTGTCCCGTCGTCCCTGGCGGGCGTACGCTGACAGCTACGGCACCTCGCCGCGTTGTCGGAACATCCCCATATATCCAGTATGCGGACGTCCCTCCGCCTTGCGATGCACCGCATCTGACGCCGCGCGCTGATCCACCAGGGATGACGGGACAGCCCTCGGCCACCCCCCGGGAAGGAGTCCGGCCCTGAAATGTCCCTGAGGTGGGCGACCACCGTGGCCCCGACGGGGGTCGCCGGTGCAGGATGGAAGGGACGTATCCCCTGCGCCTGGAGGCCCTGATGCTTGCCGAGACCATCTGTTCCGCGGTGTCGGCGGCCGGCCTCGGCATCGCCGCGGTGACCGCGTACCGAAAGCGGTTCCTCACGGCGACGAGGATCGCCGCCTACTCCCTCGTCCCGGTCGGGCTCGTGCTGACCGGGGTCGTCGAGTGGGTCGCCGGGATCGCCTTCAAGCCGAGCGTCTGGCTCGGCTTCGGGGTGCTCGGCCTCTCCTGGCTGCTGTTCATGACCACCCGCGCCATCGAGCGCCGCAGCGGCACCACCCGCGCGGAACGCAAGGCCGCGCGGGCCGCCGGACGGAACGGGGCGGTGGCTCCGGCCGCCTCCGCTCCCTCGCTCGGCGCGGGCGGTGCGGCGGGACCCGCGGCAGCGGCCGCGAAGCCGCAGCCGAGGAAGAAGCAGGAGGCCGCCGCGCCCGGCGACGACTTCAGCGACATCGAGGCGATCCTCAAGAAGCACGGCATCTGAAAGCAGCGCGGTATCGGAAAGCAGCGCGGCATTCGAGACGGCGGCCCGGCCCCCGCGGGCGCGCGTGCTCGGGCCACCGGCCCGAACGTCTGACGGCCCCCCGTACGCCGAAGCGATTATCGATGGCCACGGGACGGTGAACTCCCGGGGGAATGAAGTCGGTTGATCGCCAACACGGCCGCGGGTGCGTCATGATCACTCCGAGATGGTGGACACTTCCCGGGGCGATGCCCCCGCACCCCCCGCCGAAGAGCCCCGCGGCTGTCTCTTCGCGCTTTCCCAGCCGCCCCTGATGATCTTCCTGACGGTGATCGGGGGCCTGCTGCTGATGGCCGCCCTGCACGATCTCTTCGTGCTGTGACGCCTCGCGCCACCGCGCGGAGCTTCAGCCCGCGGCTTCCTTGCGCCGGGCCCGGTACGCCGCGACGTGGAGGCGGTTGCCGCACGTACGGCTGGAGCAGTAGCGGCGGGAGCGGTTGCGCGACAGGTCGACGAACGCGTGCCCGCAGTCCGGGGCCTCGCAGCGCCGCAGTCGCTCCTGCTCGCCCGCCACGATGATGAAGGCCAGCGCCATGCCGCAGTCGGCCGCGAGATGGTCGGCGATCGAGGCGTCCGGGGCGAAGTAGTGCACGTGCCAGTCGTAGCCGTCGTGATCCGTGAGCTGCGGGGTGGTCCCGGCCGCCGCGACGAGCCGGTTGACCAGGTCGGCGGCGGCGCGGGGGTCGGGTGCCGCGAAGACCTCGGCGAAACGGGCCCGGACGTCGCGTACGGCGGTCAGGTCCTTCTCGCCGAGCGTGCCGACCCCGCTGATGAGATGCCGCTCCGCGAAGGCGTACAGCGCGGCGACGTCGGCGAGGCCGTCCTCGGATCCGCCCGCGAGTCCGCCCCCGGGGGCGTCCCGCGGCAGCTCGTTCTCCGGTGCGGTGTTCACCAGATCGACCACCGTGTCGAGGGCGATCCGGGTGTCGTGAGGGATCAGCACGCTTCGCTCCCTGGCCTTCCGGCGGGCGGGTCCCCTGCCGATGGCGGCTGACTCTACTGGCTCGGCCCCCCGACGCCAGGCCCGGTGCGGGCCCCGCAAGGAGCGGAACGGGCCCCTCCGGCCCCTGGGAGGGGGAGCCGCGGCGGCCGGGCGCGCCGACGCCGTCGTCGCGGTGGTTTCCGCGACGACGGCGCCGGTGTCTGCCCTATGCGGTTGTCAGCACGACGCCGTCGCCCCGAGTCGGACGGCGTAGAGCGGCTCTCTGCCTGGCTCAGCTCTCGGCCAGGATGTGGGAGAGCTCCGTGTCGAGATCGAAGTGACGATGCTCGGTGCCGGGCGGAACCGCGGCGTCGGTCCTTTTCAGGAACGACTCCAGGGCTCGCGCCGGGGCCTCGAGCAGGGCTTCTCCCTCCGGGGAGCTCAGGGCGATGCATACGACGCCTTGACCGTGACTACGAGATGGCCAGACGCGGACGTCTCCGGTGCCGGTGGGCCGGTGCAGCCCTTCGGCGAGGAGGTCGCGGGCGAATACCCATTCGACCGTCTCCTCCGCTCCGGTGTGGAAGGTGGCGTGCACGGCATAGGGATCGGCCGTGTCATACCGCAGGCCCGCGGGTACAGGCAGTGAGGACTCGCTCGACACAACGAGGCGCAGGTGCAGCTCGCAGCTGACCGTGGTGTTCATAAGCGCCAGGGCCTTTCGCTCAGTGTGCGCTCGGGGATTCGCACGTCGGCGAAATCGACATGCCACCTACGGTGGCGTTGTAAACCCCTCTGACCCATTTGTGATGCTTCGGGTCCCTCGCTCAGCGGCGTGTAACTTTGAGTTATGCGCCCATTCCAGTGACGAGGACAGGTCGGGTAAGTTGAGCTTCATGAACGCGGAGAGTGACGAGCGGAGCAAGGTCGCCGACCAGGCGGCACCGGCATCCGCCACGGGGGAAGCGGACCGGGCGGAGCGCGAGCTGGGCTCGCGGGCGCCGGGTTTCATCAAGGCGTCGAAAGCGCTCCATCTGAGCTGGCAGGTCGGCGTCTTCATCGTCGGGCTCGGCGTGGTGATCGCGGGCGTGCTCATGCTGGTGCTGCCGGGCCCCGGCTGGCTGGTGATCTTCGGCGGTATGGCGATCTGGGCGACCGAGTTCGTCTGGGCGCAGTTGGTGCTGCGCTGGACCAAGCGCAAGGTCACCGAGGCGGCCCAGCGGGCCATGGATCCCAAGGTCCGGCGACGCAACATCATCCTCACCACGCTGGGGCTCGTGATCATGGCGGTGCTGGCCGGGATCTACGTCTGGAAGTTCGGGCTCACCATGCCGTGGAAGATCAGCGACTAGCCCGGAGGACGGTCCAGGAGCACCGCTGACATGGGGTAATGTTTGCGGTGCGCCCGGGCGATTAGCTCAGTGGGAGAGCGCTTCGTTCACACCGAAGAGGTCACTGGTTCGAACCCAGTATCGCCCACCCGGACAGAGGGCCCGGGAGACGGAATCCGTCTCCCGGGCCCTCTGCGTTGCCCGTCGGGGCCCGGCCCGGGAGCCGCTGTGACCAGCGTGTGTGCTCCCGGACGGGGCGTGGCTCACCGCATCCGCCCCAGCGCGTCCCTGAGCCGGCGGGCGTCGCGCAGCCGCTGCTCGTACGTCGCTCCCACCACCAGCAACAACAGCCCGGCCAGGGCCGGCGGCAGCCAGCGGGGGAGCGCGCCCGCGACCTGCACCACGTACGGGGTCAGCTCGTGCAGCCCGTCCAGTGCCAGCACAGCCCCACCGAGCAGCAGCAGCGCCTGGAGGCGGTAGCGCGCGCCGAGCAGGGTGATCACCAGCGCCGCCGTCCCCAGCAGCAACGGCCGGAGCCAGTCCGTGTCGGTCAAGGCGACCGCCATGCTCGGCAGCAGCGTCGCCGCGAGCCCCGGCCCGTACGCCGTCCACGACGAGGCCTCCGGGTCCCGGCGCCGCCGCAGCACACCGACCACCAGCGCGGGCACGGTCACCGGCAGCGTGTACGCCTCCGGGAACGACACCTCCGAGGCCGCCAGCCGCACCCACGTGGCCAGCACGAACAGCGCCGCCGCCAGGTAACCCGCCACCGGCCGCCGCTCCGGCCGCACCGCCGCCCCCGCGGCCAGCACCCCGCACAACGCCAGCACCAGGGCCAGGAACGGGGCCTCGGACGCCGCGAGCCCCACGGCGACCAGCGCGCCCAGCGCGCCCGTCAGCTCCACCGGCAACGCCACCGGGTTCCGCCGCAGCCGTGCCCCGAGCAGCACCGTCAGCGCGGGCACCACGAGCACCAGCGGCGCGGTCTCCTGCGGGGCGAGGCCCAGCGACCGGCCCGCCAGCCCCGTGAGCACGGTGCCCCAGACCACTGCGGCGACCGCGAACACCGCACGCGGCAACTCGGATCCCGCCGCCCGGACAGCCGCCCCGGCGAACAGAGCCGCCAGCGCGCCGAACACCGCGTAGGAGGCCCCTTCGGACGCCAGCGACAGCACCCCGACGCTCACCGCCCCGGCCACCGCCGCCACCAGGGCGGTCACCGGCATCGCGGTCTCGCCCCGGCCGCGTCCGGTGCCCCGGACCGCCAGGGCGAGCAGACCGCCCACCAGAGCCGTCTCCCCGGCCACCGCCAGCGCGTAGGGCACGTCCAGCAGCGCCCCGGCCAGCAGGAACGCGCCCCAGCCGAGAGCCACCGCCCCGGCACCGACGACCCCGCGCAGCGTGGCCGCGGAAGGCCGCCTGCCGACACCGGCCCCGGCGCCGGACCAGGTGGTCCAGCCGGACCAGCCGGGCCAAGGCGCTGCGGCCCCGACCGCTCCCGGCGCTCCCGCTCCCGGCGTGCCGGTGTCCGCCGTCCTCGGCGCGGCCAACGGCGCCGAGATCCGCACGACCGACGGCCACCACCGGTGCGCCGCCCCCAGCAGCCCGGCCACCAGCGCGAGCACCACCGGGGCCGCGGCCAGCTCCGACCACGGCAGCGTCGTCCCCAGTGCCGCCCGGAAGCCCTCCGGCGACCCCGCCCACACGTCCGACAGCAGCGTCCCCGGCCCCAGCAGTACCACCGCGAGCGGCCGCAGCGCCCACACCAGGGCGCCGGCCACCACCACCCCCGACGCCGCCAGCACCCCGCGCGCCGCGTCCCTCGGCACCCCCGCCCGTACGACCCCGGTCAGGGCGAGGCCGCACAGCAGATACGCGAGCACTCGCCAGCCGCCCGGCAGCTCGGCGGCGGGTACGCCGCCCACCGCGGCCACCGCCGCGAGCCCCGCCACCACGCCGCCCGTCCGGGCGAAACCCTTCGGCGCGCGCCACGCCCCGGTCAGGGCCGCCGCGGCCGCGGCCAGCAGCAGCGCGCCCGGAGCCACCGCCCCGAACGGCCCGGAAGCCGTCGTGGACAGCGCCAGGCCCACCATCAGGGCAGAGAACCCCATCGCCGATCCACCGACGCACGCCGTGACCCGCACCCCGGCACCCTTGCCCCGCCGGGCGATCGCTCCGTCCAGCACCGCGGTCGCCAGCAGCGCCCACCCGACCACCAGCGCGGGTGCGCCCGCGGCCCAGGCCCAGAACAGCAGCGGCCACTGCGCCAGCACCACGGCGGCCGGCAACGGCAGGCGCAGCGTGCCCAGCGCCAGCCCGTACGCCGTCCACAGCGCCGCGAGCACCGCCGAGGCGACGGCCGTGAAGCCGAGCCCGTCGGCGTCCGGCGCGGCCACCGCGTGGACCGCGTAGACGTCCAGCAGCGTCAGCGCCAGGGCCAGGGCGGCCAGCGCCTCGGCGGTGGCCGCCAGCCCCCGCCGCAGCAGCACCGCCGGGGCGATCAGCGCCCCCAGGGTCACCGCCGCCAGCACCGCCGACCGGCCGCCGATCCCCATCGAACCCCAGCTCACCAGGGTGAACGCGACGGCCGCGACCGTCAGCAGCAGACCGCCCAGCGTCAGCAGGACGTTCTGCGCGCCGCGCGGGGCGGACGGCTGCTTCGGCACATAGCCCCACGGCTGCGCGTAGGCGCCGGGAGGCGCTCCCCAGCCGGACGGGTTCCAGCCGGGGGCGGCCGTCGGCGCGGGCGGTCGCAGCGCGGCGAGCAGCCAGCTGCGCCGGGTCAGCAGCTGGGCCCGGCGGGCGTCCAGCTCGGCCAGTTCTCGGTCGAGGAGGGCCAGTTCCTCGGCGGGCGGGGGCACGTGTTCCATGTACGGGAGTGTGGGCCCGGCCTCCCGGCCCGTACATGCGCTCGGATACTCACTTACCGGCCGTACCGCCCTGAGTAGAGCCCCGCCCGGAAGCGGTTTGAACGAAGCCCTCGGAGGCCTGTATGGTTCAACCCGTTCCCGGGCGATTAGCTCAGTGGGAGAGCGCTTCGTTCACACCGAAGAGGTCACTGGTTCGAACCCAGTATCGCCCACCGGGGAAAGCCGGTCCGCCACCATCACGCGGACCGGCTTTCGTATGTCCCACGCCTCGAACCCCTCACGCCGCCGCGGGCAGTTCCGGGCGCAGCGGCCACGCCGGGTCCACCTTCTCCGGCGTCCCGCTCTCCGCGAACCACGCCTCCAGGCCCCGCGCCTGGGCCGCGTGCCAGGTCGCCTGCAGGGCGTGCAGCTCGGACGGCGACAGCCGCTCCAGCCGGGCCGAGAAGCGCCGGCACACCGCCCGGACCAGCTCCAGCGAGGCCGTCGCGTCGGCCGCAGCGTCATGGGCGCCGTCGAGCACCACCTCGTAACTCGCGCACAGGTCCGTGAGCGTACGACGGCCCTTGCGGTAGCGGTCCAGGTGCTTGTCCAGCACCCGCGGATCCACCACGCGCATCGGCACCCCGTCGAGATAGCCGGCCAGCGACGACGCCCGGTGCCGTTTCAGCTCCCGGTCCAGCAGCGTCAGGTCGAAGGGGGCGTTCATCACCACCAGCGGCCGCCCGGTCGCGCAGCTCTCCGCCAGCGCCCGGGCTATCTCGTCCATCACCGGGGCGGGCCAACGCCCGTTGCGCTGAAGGTGATCGTCGGTCAGGCCGTGGATCCCGGTCGCCCCCGGCGGGACCGGAACCCCCGGATTGACCAGCCAGCGCGTGACGCGGACGCGACCGCCCGCGGTGTCCTGCGCGACGAGAGCGGCCGAAACGATCCGGTCCTGCTCGACGTCCACGCCTGTTGTCTCCGTGTCAAAAGCGGCCAGTGGCCCCTCGAACCAGTGCATCATCCCCGAACTCCTCGCACCCGCACGGCAGATGGAGTGATTCCTCTGCCCGATATCGGTGATACCCGGGCTGTTTGCCTGATACGCCGTTTGCGGGCGGTCCGATGCGGTGACAACACAGTTGAGACGCCGGGAAGTTGCCTCCGGCGTCCGTCGATCCGTCCAGCCCACGACACCCGTCGGCAGGCCACCTGCCATCGATCGGCACGCCCGGAAGGCACACGGAGCCATGGCGCTCGCGCAGCCCGACCCCGGGGGAACCGCCCGCGCCGAGGCCATCGGGCCCCGGCCGCCGCAGCAGCTCGACACGCCGCTGCGCGGCTCCCTCGCCACCACCGCCTGCATGGAGACCCTTCAGGTGGGCTATCTGCACGCCGTCGCGGCGGCGGCCGGATGTTCCCTGTCCCAGCCCTTCCCCGACACCGGCATCGACTGGCACGTCAGCCACGGCGCCCCGGCCCACATCGTCGACGACGAAGTGACCATCAAGGTGCAGCTCAAATGCACCTACCAGATACCACCGCACCCGGCGGGCGGAGCCTTCTCCTTCACGCTCGACAACGCCCACCTCGTCAAGCTCGCCCGCAGCCCGGTGTCGGTGCACAAGATCCTGGTCGCGATGATCGTCCCCCGCAGCCAGGACGACTGGCTGCGCGCCGGGCCCGGGGGCCTCGACCTGCGCCACTGCTGCTACTGGACCAACCTGGCCGGCCACGCGGTGACGGGCCGGCACCGGACCACTGTGCGCATCCCGACCTCACGGATCTTCGACGACCGCGCACTCTGCGACATCATGGCCCGGGTCGGGGCCGGAGGGAGACCCTGATGCACCGGTCGACGGACGAGCCCGCGGGCGGAGCCGGACTGCCCGCCGCACGCTCGCATCCCACCGCCCGCCCCGGGCCCCCGCCGCTCGCCGGGGCCGGTGAGGAACTCCCCGACCCCGCCGTCCTCGGGGCCCTTCTGCGCCGGCACGGCTGGCAGCGGCGCGGGGGAGCGCCGGGACGCTACGGCCGCTGGACCCCGCCCGGCCCCGCCGCCGGGACGACGAGCCTGCTGGTGCCCGAGAGCGCGGCCTTTCCCGACAGCGGGGAGCTGACCGAGGAGGCCCTTCTCGCCCTCGGTCGCAGCGCCGACCCCTCCGCCCGCGACATCCTGGTCTCCCTCGCCGTGCCCAGCGACGAGATCCGCTGGTGGCGCGAGGTCCCCGAGTCGGCGGCCGGAGCCGCGGGCGCCTCGGGCTGGACCGAGGCGGAGGAGCTGCGCTCGGCCGCCCGGCAGGTCCTCATGGCCGGCGCCCTCGCGGCACGCGGCCGGGCCGGCTACCACGGGGCCCGGCACCGCCGGAAAGCACGTGCCGCCCTGGACGACGCCCTGATCGGGCCCGCATCGGACGGACGGAGCCTCACCGCGTACGTCCCCGTCGACTCCGGCCGCGCCGTCGCGGTGCGGCTCTGCCACGCCCTGCACGCCACCCGCGAGGCGGTGGACTACCAGCGGGCCACCGGCGGCATGGAGGCCTTCGACAGCGCGGTCGCGGCGGGCGTCGGCCGGGAGCTGACCGAGGCGCTGATCGCCCTGGTGCGCGGCTCCGAGGGGGCCCGGATCGACCTGCGGTGGGCGCCCGCCGCGGGCACCCCGGAAGGCTGCCCGGCCCGCCCCGCGCCCGTCGAGTTCTCCCCGGGCGACCTGCCCGCCCTGCGCGCCGCCGGAGCCCGCTACCTCCGCGACGAACCCGCCGTGCAGGTGCGGCTGACCGGCGCGGTGGTCCGACTGCGCCGCTCGGGGCCGCGCGGCGCCGGGATCGTACGGCTGCGGGTGCTGGCCGGGGCCGAGGTCGCGCACGTCCGGGTGGAGCTGGACGAGGAGGCGTACCGCATCGCGGGCCACGCGCACCTGGTCGGGCTGCCGCTCCGGGTGGAGGGGCGGCTGGAGAACCGGGGTGGCTTCCGGCGGCTCACCGGGGCCTCGCAGGTCGCGCCCGTCCAGGTCGACGAGGCCGAACGGGACCGGCTGATGAAGGCCCTCCAGGAGAACGTGGACTTCTTCGAGGAGGCGTGCGCGGGGGAGGAGGGGTAGCGCGCAGGAAGGCGTTCGCGTCGGGGGCGTACGGCTCGGTACGATTCGCATTGCTTAGCCATACGAAGGCAGGCGACCCCCTCAGTCAGGAGAGACCGGTGTCAGACGTCCGTGTGATCATCCAACGCGATTCCGAGCGGGAAGAGCACGTGGTGACGACGGGCACGACGGCCGGCGAGCTCTTCCCCGGTCAGCGCACCGTCGTCGCAGCGCGCATCGGCGGCGAGCTGAAGGACCTCTCCTACGAGCTCCAGGACGGCGAGTCCGTGGAACCGGTGGAGATCTCCTCCGAGGACGGCCTGAACATCCTGCGCCACTCCACCGCGCACGTCATGGCCCAGGCCGTGCAGGAGCTCTTCCCCGACGCCAAGCTCGGCATCGGCCCGCCGGTCAAGGACGGCTTCTACTACGACTTCGACGTCGAGAAGCCGTTCACGCCCGAGGACCTCAAGGCCATCGAGAAGAAGATGCAGGAGATCCAGAAGCGGGGCCAGAAGTTCTCCCGCCGCGTGGTCTCCGACGAGGCCGCCCGCGAGGAGCTGGCGAACGAGCCGTACAAACTGGAGCTCATCGGCATCAAGGGCTCCGCCTCCTCCGACGACGGCGCGGACGTCGAGGTGGGCGGCGGCGAGCTGACCATCTACGACAACCTCGACCCGAAGACCGGCGACCTGTGCTGGAAGGACCTCTGCCGGGGTCCGCACCTGCCCACCACCCGGTTCATCCCGGCGTTCAAGCTGATGCGCAACGCCGCGGCGTACTGGCGCGGCAGCGAGAAGAACCCGATGCTCCAGCGCATCTACGGCACCGCCTGGCCGACCAAGGACGAGCTGAAGGCGCACCTGGAGTTCCTGGAGGAGGCCGCCAAGCGCGACCACCGCAAGCTCGGCAACGAGCTGGACCTCTTCTCCTTCCCCGACGAGATCGGCCCCGGCCTCGCGGTCTTCCACCCCAAGGGCGGCGTCATCCGCCGGGCCATGGAGGACTACTCGCGCCGCCGTCACGAGGAGGAGGGCTACGAGTTCGTCTACAGCCCGCACGCCACCAAGGGCAAGCTCTTCGAGAAGTCCGGCCACCTGGACTGGTACGCCGACGGCATGTACCCGCCCATGCAGCTCGACGACGGGGTGGACTACTACCTCAAGCCGATGAACTGCCCGATGCACAACCTGATCTTCGACGCGCGGGGCCGCTCGTACCGCGAACTGCCGCTGCGTCTCTTCGAGTTCGGCACCGTGTACCGGTACGAGAAGTCGGGCGTCGTGCACGGCCTGACCCGCTCGCGCGGCTTCACGCAGGACGACGCGCACATCTACTGCACCAAGGAGCAGATGGCCCAGGAGCTCGACCGCACGCTCACCTTCGTGCTCAACCTGCTCCGCGACTACGGGCTCACCGACTTCTACCTGGAGCTCTCCACCAAGGACCCGGAGAAGTACGTCGGCTCCGACGAGACCTGGGAAGAGGCCACCGAGACGCTGCGTCAGGTCGCCGAGAAGCAGGGGCTGCCCCTGGTCCCGGACCCGGGCGGCGCCGCGTTCTACGGCCCGAAGATCTCGGTGCAGTGCCGAGACGCCATCGGCCGTACCTGGCAGATGTCGACCGTGCAGCTCGACTTCAACCTGCCGGAGCGCTTCGACCTGGAGTACACCGGCCCGGACGGTTCCAAGCAGCGCCCGGTCATGATCCACCGTGCCCTGTTCGGTTCCATCGAGCGCTTCTTCGCCGTGCTCCTGGAGCACTACGCGGGCGCGTTCCCGGTCTGGCTCGCGCCGGTGCAGGCGGTCGGCATCCCGATCGGCGACGCCCACATCCCCTACCTCCAGGAGTTCGCCGCCAAGGCGCGCAAGCAGGGGCTGCGGGTGGACGTGGACGCCTCCTCGGACCGGATGCAGAAGAAGATCCGCAACCAGCAGAAGGCCAAGGTGCCCTTCATGATCATCGCTGGTGATGAGGACATGGCCAACGGCGCCGTCTCCTTCCGCTACCGCGACGGTTCTCAGGAGAACGGCATCCCGGTCGACGAGGCCCTCGCCAAGATCGCGAAGGCCGTCGAGGACCGCGTACAGGTCTGATCCGTACGACAGGATCCGTGCGGCAGACACGGCCCCCGGAGCGCTACCCGCGCTCCGGGGGCCGTTTGTCGTCCTCCCGGGTGAACACCTGGATCAGCCAGGACGAGAACGACCCCGTGACCGCGCCGAGCAGCGCCAGGCCTCCGGCCATCAGCCCCACCGCGACCGTCCGGCCCCAGAACGTGACCGGTGCGGCGTCCCCGTAACCGACCGTCGTGAGCGTCGCGCACGCCCACCACACCGCGTCGCCGAACGTGCGGATCGAGGCGCCGGGGGCCGTGTGCTCCAGGTGGTAGACCGCGAGTGACGCGGCGAAGCCGAGCAGGGCGGCGGTCAGGCCCGCGTACGAGATCACTCGCGCGTACAGCCCGAGCCGCGGGCGGTCGCGGCGTTGCTGCACCGCCGTGTACACCTTGACCATGCGCAGCGGGCGCAGCAGGGGCAGCAGCAGGACCAGCGTGTCGAGCCAGTGCGTGCGCGGGAAGCGCGCGCCCAGTCCGCTGAGGCGCAGCCGCGCCCCGTAGTCCACGAGGAACAGCAGCCAGGTCGATCGGACGAGGATCAGGGCGAGGTCACTCCAGGGCCCGTCGTCGTGCGGGGTCAGCACCCGGACCGCGTACCCGGCCAGGAAGAGCAGCCCCGCGGCGAAGAGCGGAACCTCCGTGCGCCGCTCCCAGCGGGTCAGCCGGGCGGGTGGCTCGGGGGCAGGTCGGTCGCTCATCGCCTCAGCATCGTGGGCGGCCGGGCGGTGCGGCCCCGGCGACACGCTCCGCCGGGGTGACGCAATATGCTGATCGGCATGACGAGTGAGCCGGAGCAGCAGATCGGCGTGGGGACGCCCGACGCATTCCAGCGCCTGTGGACTCCCCACCGGATGGCGTACATCCAGGGCGAGAACAAGCCGAGCGGCCCGGGCGCCGAGGACGGTTGTCCGTTCTGTTCGATCCCCGCCAAATCCGACGAGGACGGGCTCCTCGTGGCACGCGGCGAGCACGTCTACGCGGTGCTGAACCTGTACCCGTACAACGGTGGTCACCTCATGGTCGTCCCCTACCGTCATGTGGCCGACTACACCGAACTGGACGGCCCGGAGACGGCGGAGCTGGCGGACCTCACCAAGCGGGCGATGGTCGCGCTGCGGGCGGCCTCCGGGGCGCACGGCTTCAACATCGGCATGAACCAGGGCTCCGTGGCCGGCGCCGGGATCGCCGCGCATCTGCACCAGCATCTGGTGCCGCGCTGGGGCGGGGACGCCAACTTCATGCCGGTCATCGGCCACACCAGGGTGCTGCCCCAGCTGCTGGGCGACACCCGGGCGATGCTGGCCGACGCCTGGCCGAAGGGCGAGCTGCCTGCCCGCTGAGCGCGGTACGTGAAAGGGGGGAGGACCGGCCCGGTCCTCCCCTCTCTCGTGCGCTCCTAGGCGTCGTAGACGTCGGCCTTGCGCGGGGCCGGGTCCTGGACGAGGCCGCTCAGTATCATCGAGCGGTTGTCGAAGCGCTCCGTGTCGACGCCGTTCTCCGCGAGGACCCGCATCGCCGCCGTGTGCACGGCCCGCAGTACCGGGGTGGCGGCGCGCATCGCGTCGTCCGCCATGAAGCGGTGGTTCCACGGCTTGGCCGCCCACGCGTGCCGCAGCCCGAACGGCTCGGGCAGCACGATCTTCCCGCCCAGGTAGTCCAGCAGCGGCGGATACCAGGTGAGCGGGGCCCGCAGGGCCAGCCGGACGACCTCCTTGGCGTCCACCAGCGCCAGCTGGATGTCCCGGGTCTCCCAGAAGCGGACGGTCTTGTTGACCGTCTTCGTCTTCGCCGCGGGCTTGGAGAGGAACAGGCCGTGCACCGGCCCCAGCGCGTGGCCCGTGACCTCGATCCGCAGGGTCTCGTGGAGCACGGTGACGGTGATCATCATGGTGATCACCAGCTGGCCGTCCCACAGGGTGAACTGGACGCCCAGGTAGTGCCGGTCACCGCTGCCGAACTGCTGGTGATTGCAGATCCGCTGTATCTCGTGGGGCTTCACCTGGAAGGTGGCGACGTCCTCGCCCTCCGGACGGGTGACGGAGTCGGCGTTCTCCCCGATGGGCGAGACGATCCAGTGCTTCACGGAAGGCTTCGGGAAGCCGCCGGTGTTCAGCGGCCCGCGCTCCAGCATCTTCAACTGGTCGTGGATGATCCGGATCAGGTCCCAGCTGCGGAACTGGTGGATCTCCCTCGTCGGGTCCTTGGGGAGCAGCTCCTCGGCCAGCTGCCAGCTGCCCCAGCGGGTGCCCATCCCGAGGACGCCCTTGGGACCGGCGTAGAAGACGGCGTTCGACTGCTGCTCGGCCGACAGCTTCTCCAGGCCCTGGCGGAGGGCCTCGCGGGCGGTCTCGTTGGGGTTCTTCGGCACCGCCTCGGGGATCTTCGCGATCACCCCGGTGCCGGAGAGCAGGCCTTCCCAGCGGGCCCGCATGTCCTTGGCCGAGGTCTCCGCGATCCGCTTGGCGATCAGCCAGCCGATCACCGGGGCGATGAGCGCGCCCCGGACGTAGAGTGCGAGCAGCCCGTCCAGGGGGAGCTTGACCATCAGGACCAGCGCGCCGATCCCGAAGGCGGCCAGGAGGACCGTGCCGACGGCCCGGAACGCCGTGTCCTTGGACTTGTTGAGCGCGTCACGGACCCGGAAGGCGATCACCCAGGCCAGCATGCCGGGCAGGAACAGGACGCCGAACACCACGGTCACCAGGGTGAGCCGGGTGTCACGCGCCTTGCGCAGGTTGTTCGCCGACAGGCAGTGTTCCACCACGGTCTGCGGGTCCGTGCCGAAGGACTGGATGAGCGCCTTGCGGGCGCCGCCGAGCATCCGCTCCTGAACGGCGCGGGCGAACGCCTCGCCCAGATTCGGCTTGAAGTAGTCGGACTTGAAGAGTTTCGATGAGCCCGGCTTCACCACCGATTTGTGCCACTCGCTGTTGGCGTCGAGGATCGTCTCCACCGGACTGTCCCGATACGCAGCCGAGGCCAGGGCATTGGTCGCCACGGTCTGGCCGCCCGAGCCCTGGATCGGGATCTGGGCCCCGGGTGAGAAGTCGAATCCGTCGTTGGCCACCTGTCGCCCCCACTCGCCGCACGTCTGCTCCTGCGGTGTGCCCAACTACCGTACGCGGCATACCTTCTGAGCTGCGACCACAGCGTATCGTCCGGATCACACCACTGCCCGTCACCCGCGTGCATGGAACGGCGTGTGCGACAGTGCGCCGGTCACGCGCCGGGCGGCCCGTCCGCCCGCTCCGCACGGACGCGGTCGGCCACCTGCGGCGGCATCGCCTCGTGCCGGGCGTACGCGCGGTCGAAGCGGCCGGTGCCGTGCGACAGGGAGCGCAGGTCCACCGCGTACCGGCCGACCTCGATCTCCGGCACCTCGGCCCGTACGACAGTGCGCCCGCCCGGACTCTGCTCGGTGCCCACGACACGCCCTCGCCGTCCCGAGAGGTCGCTCATCACCGGGCCCACGTAGGCGTCGGGGATCAGGACGCTCACCTCGCACACCGGTTCCAGGAGCTGGACACGGGCGTCGGACGCGGCCTCGCGCAGCGCGAGCGCCCCGGCGGTCTGGAAGGCGGCGTCCGAGGAGTCCACCGAGTGCGCCTTGCCGTCCAGCAGCGTGACGCGCACGTCGACCAGGGGGCGCCCGGCGGCCAGCCCCCGGGCGGCCTGGGCCCGCACGCCCTTCTCCACCGAGGGAACGAACTGACGCGGCACCGAACCGCCGACAACCTTGTCGACGAACTCGACGCCCGAGCCCGGTGGCAGCGGCTCCACCTCGATCTCGCAGATCGCGAACTGGCCGTGCCCGCCCGACTGTTTGACGTGTCGTCCGCGCCCGACGGCCCGCCCGGCGAACGTCTCGCGCAGCGGCACCCGGTGCGGTTCCGCGTCGACCTGGACACCGTAGCGGCTGCGCAGCCGCTCCAGGGCCACCTCCTGGTGGGCCTCGCCCAGGCACCACAGGACGACCTGACCGGTGTCCGGGTTCTGTTCGAGGCGCAGCGTGGGGTCCTCGGCGACCAGCCGGGCCAGGCCCTGCGACAGCTTGTCCTCGTCCGCCTTGCCGTGCGCCCGTACGGCCAGCGGGAGCAGCGGGTCGGGCGTCGACCAGGGTTCGATCAGGACGGGGTCGCCGGCCGGGGAGAGCGTGTCGCCGGTCTCCGCCTCGCCGAGCCGGGCCACGCACGCCAGATCGCCCGCGACGCACCGGTCCATGGCGTGCTGGTGGCGGCCGAACGGTGAGGTGAGCGCCCCGACGCGGATCTCCGCCTCGTGACAGGGGCGCGGCGCGTGTCCCGTCGCGTCCAGGCCGTGGCCGCAGAGGTGTACGGGGTCGTCGGGGCGCAGGGTGCCGGAGAAGACGCGGACCAGCGAGACCCGGCCCACGTACGGGTCGGAGGCGGTCTTGACGACCTCGGCGACCAGCGGGCCCCCGGGATCGCAGACCGGGGCGGGACGCGGCTCGCCCGACGGGGTGGTGACGGCGGGCGGGGTGCGCTCCAGCGGGGTCGGGAAGCCGCGGGTGATCAGCTCCAGCAGTTCGACGGTGCCGATGCCCTGGCGGGCGCCATCGGCCGCGGGCGCCGCGGTGAGCACGGGGTGGAAGGAGCCCCGGGCGACGGCCCGTTCGAGGTCCGCGATCAGCGTCGCGACGTCGAGGTCCTCGCCGGCGAGATAGCGGTCCATCAGGGACTCGTCCTCGCTCTCGGCGATGATCCCCTCGATCAGCCGGTCCCGGGCCGCCCGCAGGGGTTCCTCCTGGTCGGGCGCCGGGGGCCGCTCGGCGCGCTCCCCCGAGGAGTAGTCGAGGATCCGCCGGCTCAGCAGGCCGGTGAGCCCGGTCAGCGGGGCGTGTCCGTCGGCGCCCTCGGGGCCCAGCACGGGCAGGTACAGGGGCAGTACGGCGTCGGGGTCCTCGCCCCCGAAGGCCTCGGCGCAGATCCGGGTCATCTCCCGGTAGGAGGTGCGGGCGGTGTCCAGGTGCGTCACGACGATCGCGCGCGGCATGCCGACGAGCGCGCACTCCTCCCAGGCGGCCCGGGTGGTCGCGGCCACGGTCGCCGCGTCCTGGGCCGCGGAGACGACGAAGAGGGCCGCGTCCGCCGCGCGCAGACCGGCCCGCAGCTCCCCGACGAAGTCCGCGTAGCCGGGAGTGTCCAGCAGATTGATCTTGCAGCCTTCCCAGGCCACCGGGACCAGCGAGAGCTGTACGGAGCGCCGTCGGCGCCGCTCGATCTCGTCGTGGTCGGAGACGGTCGCCCCGTCCTCGACCCGCCCGGCCCGGTTCACGGCTCCCGCAGTCAGGGCCAGGGCCTCGACCAGCGTGGTCTTGCCCGATCCGCTGGGGCCGACCAGCACCACGTTCCGTACGGCGGAGGGGTGGCCGGCCGTCGGTACTCCTCCGGCGGCCCCGGGGTGTGCGTGTGCCTTGTCGCCCATGGTGCGTGCCTCCCGGTCGACGGCGCGGTGCGGGGGAGGGCGACCGCGCGCGGAGCAGCGGTGGTCACGGGCGGGGAGAGGCCGCCGCGGCGGCTTCGGCGACACCCGCGGTCCTTCGAGCTTGGCACCGCGACGGGGTCCCGTCCATACGTCGCGCGATGCGCGGTTCGTACGGAGGGGGCCCTGCTCGTACGTCGCGCACGGCGCGGTTCGTACGTCGCGCGCGGCAGGGTGCGTACGCCGCGCACCGGCACGCCGTCGGAGGCCGGGCACCGGCTCGGGCCATGGCGTCGCGTACGCGCCCGGCCCGTGGCGGGGGCGGTGTGACACCCGGCGGCGGGTGCCCGTCCGGTGGAAGGCACCGGCGGTGACTACGATGGGCCAGCCGGTGGCCGAAGGGGCCGCCCGGCGAACCGAACCCTCGGGAAGGCCATGCTGAACAAGTACGCGCGTGCATTTTTCACGCGTGTCCTCACACCGTTCGCCGCTCTGCTGCTCCGCCTCGGGGTCAGCCCCGACGCGGTCACTCTCGTCGGCACGGCCGGAGTGATGGCAGGTGCGCTGGTCTTTTTCCCCATGGGGGAGTTCTTCTGGGGCACGATCGTCATCACGATCTTCGTCTTCTCCGACCTGGTCGACGGCAACATGGCGCGGCAGGCCGGGATCTCCAGCCGGTGGGGCGCGTTCCTCGACTCGACACTGGACCGGGTCGCCGACGGGGCGATCTTCGCCGGATTCGCCCTCTGGTACGCGGGCAGCGGTGACGACTCCATCCTGTGCGCCGTCGCGATCTTCTGCCTGGCCAGCGGCCAGGTGGTCTCGTACACCAAGGCGCGCGGCGAGTCGATCGGCCTGCCGGTCGCGGTCAACGGCCTCGTGGAGCGCGCCGAGCGCCTGGTGATCTCGCTGGTCGCCGCCGGTCTCGCCGGACTGCACGCCTTCGGCGTCCCCGGTATCGACATCCTGCTGCCGATCGCGCTGTGGATCGTCGCCGCGGGCAGCCTCGTGACGCTGATCCAGCGCGTCGTGACCGTACGCCGTGAATCCGCCGAGGCGGACGCCGCGGAGACCGCCTCGGGACCGGCCCCGGTGGACCCGTCCGCCGCCGGTTCCGCCGGTCAGGTCGGTCAGGTCGGCCACGGGAGCGAGGGCGACCGGTGAGCGCCGGCGCGTCCGACCTGAAGGGGCGGCTCACCGACGGGCTCTACGGACTGGGCTGGGGCGCCGTCAAGAAGCTGCCCGAGCCCGCCGCCGCCCGGCTCTTCCGTACCATCGCCGACCAGGTGTGGAAGCGGCGCGGCAAGAGCGTGCTGCGCCTGGAGTCGAACCTGGCCCGGGTCGTCCCCGACGCGGGTCCGGAGCGGCTGGCCGAACTGTCGCGGGCCGGGATGCGCTCCTACATGCGCTACTGGATGGAGTCGTTCCGGCTGCCGGCCTGGAGCCCGGAGCGCATCAAGGACAGCATCGACATCGCCGACGTCCACCACCTGACCGAGGGCCTGGACGCCGGTAAGGGCGTGATCGTCGCCCTGCCGCACCTGGCCAACTGGGACCTCGCGGGAGCCTGGGTCACCACCGACCTCAAGGTCCCCTTCACCACCGTCGCCGAACGCCTGGAGCCCGCGACGCTCTACGACCGGTTCGTCGCCTACCGCGAGGGCCTGGGCATGGAGGTCCTGCCGCACAGCGGCGGGGCCGCGTTCGGAACCCTGGCCCGGCGGCTGCGCGCGGGCGGTCTGATCTGCCTGGTCGCGGACCGGGACCTGTCCGCCTCCGGCGTCGAGGTGTCGTTCTTCGACGCCACCGCCCGGATGCCCGCGGGCCCGGCGCTGCTCGCCCAGCAGACCGGTGCGCTGCTGATGCCGGTAACGCTCTGGTACGACGGCGCATCCGTGATGAAGGGGCGCATCCACCCGGCGGTCGAGGCGCCGGCAGAAGGCACCCGCGCCGAGAAGACCGCCGCCATGACCCAGGCGATGGCCGACGCCTTCGCGGGCGGCATCGCCGAACACCCGGAGGACTGGCACATGCTCCAGCGACTCTGGCTGGACGACCTGGACCCCCGGGGGGAACCCGCGTGAAGATCGGCATCGTCTGCCCGTACTCCTGGGACGTACCGGGCGGCGTGCAGTTCCACATCCGGGACCTCGCCGAACACCTGATCCGGCTCGGCCACGAGGTCTCCGTCCTGGCCCCCGCCGACGACGAGACGCCCCTGCCTCCTTACGTCGTCTCGGCGGGCCGGGCCGTCCCCGTCCCGTACAACGGCTCCGTCGCCCGGCTGAACTTCGGCTTCCTCTCGGCGGCCCGGGTGCGGCGCTGGCTCCACGACGGCACGTTCGACGTCATCCACATCCACGAGCCGACCTCCCCGTCGCTGGGCCTGCTGGCCTGCTGGGCGGCGCAGGGGCCGATCGTGGCCACCTTCCACACGTCCAACCCGCGCTCCCGGGCGATGATCGCCGCGTACCCGATCCTCCAGCCCGCGCTGGAGAAGATCAGCGCCCGGATCGCCGTCAGCGAGTACGCCCGGCGCACCCTGGTCGAGCACCTCGGCGGGGACGCCGTCGTCATCCCCAACGGCGTCGACGTCGGCTTCTTCGCCAAGGCCGAGCCGAAGGCCGCATGGCAGGGCGGGACCCTCGGCTTCATCGGCCGCATCGACGAACCCCGCAAGGGCCTGCCCGTCCTGATGAAGGCGCTGCCCGCGATCCTCGCCGCCCACCCCGAAGCCCGGCTGCTGGTCGCCGGGCGCGGCGACGAGGAGGAGGCGGTTCAGACCCTGCCGAAGGAACTGCGCGAGCGCGTCGAGTTCCTCGGCATGGTCAGCGACGAGGACAAGGCCCGGCTGCTGCGCAGCGTCGATGTGTACGTGGCCCCCAACACTGGCGGCGAGAGCTTCGGCATCATCCTGGTCGAGGCGCTGTCGGCCGGTGCGCCGGTGCTGGCGAGCGACCTGGACGCCTTCGCACAGGTGCTGGACCGGGGCGCGGCGGGCGACCTGTTCGCCAACGAGGACGCCGACGCGCTGGCCGCCGCCGCGATCCGGCTGCTGGGCGACCCCGAGCGCCGGGCCGGGCTGCGCGAGCGCGGCGAGGCCCACGTACGGCGCTTCGACTGGACGACGGTGGGGGCCGACATCCTCGCGGTGTACGAGACGGTGACCGACGGGGCCGCCTCGGTCGCGGCGGACGAACGCTCCGGGCTGCGGGCCCGGTTCGGGCTGGCCCGGGACTGAGACCCGGGGGCTCCTGTTGAAGCGGGGGCCCCCGGCGACGGTAGCGTGTGGGCCCGTGACCGTAACCCTCATCGTCTGGATCGTCGTCGCCCTCATCGCGGTCGGCGTGTACCTCAGCTGGACCGCCGGCCGGCTCGACCGGCTGCACTCCCGGATCGACGCCGCCCGCGCCGCCCTCGACGCCCAACTGCTGCGCCGCGCCTCGGTCACCCAGGAGCTGGCCACCTCGGGCGTCCTGGACCCGGCCGCCTCGATCGTCCTGTACGAGGCGGCGCACGCCGCCCGGCAGGCGGAGGAGGACCACCGCGAGGTCGCCGAGAGCGAACTGAGCACGGCCCTGCGCGCCGTCTTCGGCGAACCCGCCCAGGTCGACGCGGTGAAGGAGATCCCCGGCGGCGAGGAGGCGGCCACCGAACTGGCCGCCGCCGTACGCCGCGTCCCCATGGCCCGGCGCTTCCACAACGACTCCGTGCGCGCCGCCCGCGCGCTGCGCCGGCACCGTACCGTCCGGCTCTTCCGGCTGGCCGGGCACGCGCCGTTCCCGCTCGCCTTCGAGATGGACGACGCCCCGCCGGTGGCTCTCGCGGACCGGCCCGGCACCTGACAGCCTCCGCGACGGAGGTCGGTTCAGGGCCAGAACGATCCACGGCCTGACCATTGGCCCTTGCTGTGGACTGGTCCCGGGGCGTTTGCTCGGCGTTGCCGTCTCCAGCGTCTTTTTCACCGAGTGAGGTCCCGTGTCCACGCTTCCCAGCACCCCGCAGTCCGCCGAGTACCCCGCCACCGGCACCGCCCGCGTCAAGCGCGGCATGGCCGAGCAGCTCAAGGGCGGCGTGATCATGGACGTCGTCGACGCCGAACAGGCGAAGATCGCCGAGGACGCGGGCGCCGTCGCCGTCATGGCCCTGGAGCGGGTCCCGGCCGACATCCGCAAGGACGGCGGCGTGGCCCGGATGTCCGACCCCAACATGATCGAGGAGATCATCGGGGCCGTCTCCATCCCCGTCATGGCCAAGTCCCGGATCGGCCACTTCGTCGAGGCCCAGGTGCTCCAGTCCCTCGGCGTCGACTACATCGACGAGTCCGAGGTCCTCACCCCGGCCGACGAGGTCAACCACAGCGACAAGTTCGCCTTCACCACCCCCTTCGTCTGCGGCGCCACCAACCTGGGCGAGGCCCTGCGCCGCATCGCCGAGGGCGCGGCCATGATCCGCTCGAAGGGCGAGGCCGGCACCGGCAACGTCGTCGAGGCCGTCCGCCACCTGCGCCAGATCAAGAACGAGATCGCCCGGCTGCGCGGCTTCGACAACAACGAGCTGTACGCCGCGGCCAAGGACCTCCGCGCCCCCTACGAGCTGGTCAAGGAGGTCGCGGAGCTCGGCAAGCTGCCCGTCGTGCTGTTCTCCGCCGGTGGCGTCGCCACCCCGGCCGACGCCGCGCTGATGCGCCAGCTCGGTGCCGAGGGCGTCTTCGTCGGCTCCGGCATCTTCAAGTCCGGCGACCCGGCCAAGCGCGCCGCCGCCATCGTGAAGGCCACCACCTTCTACGACGACCCGAAGGTCATCGCGGACGCCTCCCGCAACCTGGGCGAGGCCATGGTCGGCATCAACTGCGACACGCTGCCCGAGTCCGAGCGCTACGCCAACCGCGGCTGGTAACCACTGATGAGCGACACCCCCCTGATCGGCGTGCTGGCTCTCCAGGGCGACGTACGGGAGCACCTGATCGCCCTGGCCTCGGCGGACGCCCTGGCCAGGCCGGTCCGGCGCCCCGAGGAGCTCGCCGAGGTCGACGGCCTGGTCATACCGGGCGGTGAGTCCACCACCATGTCCAAACTGGCCGTGCTCTTCGGCATGATGGAGCCGCTCCGCGAGCGGGTCCGGGCCGGGATGCCCGTCTACGGCACCTGCGCCGGAATGATCCTGCTGGCCGACAAGATCCTCGACCCGCGCTCGGGCCAGGAGACCGTCGGCGGCATCGACATGATCGTGCGGCGCAACGCCTTCGGCCGGCAGAACGAGTCGTTCGAGGCCGCGGTCGAGGTCGGCGGTGTCGAAGGCGGCCCGGTGGACGGTGTGTTCATCCGCGCGCCGTGGGTCGAGTCCGTCGGGGCCGAGACCGAGGTCATCGCCGAACACGGCGGGCATATCGTGGCCGTCCGGCAGGAAAACGCCCTCGCCACCTCGTTCCATCCCGAACTGACCGGCGACCATCGCGTACACGCTCTGTTCGTGGACATGGTGCGCGCGGTGAACTGAGCGGACCCCGGTAGGATCTCTCGGGTTCGACTCGATTTTGGTGACGCGAAGGAGAAGGCAGATGTCCGGCCACTCTAAATGGGCTACGACGAAGCACAAGAAGGCCGTGATTGACGCCAAGCGCGGCAAGCTCTTCGCGAAGCTGATCAAGAACATCGAGGTCGCGGCGCGCTCCGGCGGCGTGGACCCCGACGGCAACCCCACGCTCGTCGACGCCATCCAGAAGGCGAAGAAGAGCTCCGTCCCGAACAAGAACATCGACTCCGCGGTCAAGCGTGGTGGCGGTCTCGAAGCGGGCGGCGCCGACTACGAGACGATCATGTACGAAGGCTACGGCCCCAACGGTGTCGCGGTGCTCATCGAGTGCCTCACCGACAACCGCAACCGTGCCGCGTCCGACGTACGTGTCGCGATGACCCGGAACGGCGGCTCCATGGCCGACCCGGGCTCCGTCTCGTACCTGTTCAACCGCAAGGGCGTCGTGATCGTGCCCAAGGGCGAGCTGACCGAGGACGACGTCCTCGGCGCGGTCCTCGACGCGGGCGCCGAGGAGGTCAACGACCTCGGCGAGACCTTCGAGGTGGTCAGCGAGGCCACCGACATGGTCGCGGTGCGCACCGCGCTCCAGGAGGCGGGCATCGACTACGACTCCGCCGAGGCCAACTTCCTCCCGACCATGCAGGTCGAGCTGGAGGAAGAGGGCGCCCGCAAGATCTTCAAGCTCATCGACGCGCTGGAGGACAGCGACGACGTGCAGAACGTCTTCGCCAACTTCGACGTGTCCGACGAGGTCATGGAGAAGGTCGACGCCTGACGGCGCGGCCGACAGGTCTCACACGACGGGCCGACGGGGCACTCCCCGTCGGCCCGTCGTCCGTGGTTGCGACGGATTGTCAGTGCGAGCCGATAGCCTGCGGGAACAGATGATCGAGCGGGCGCGGCGCGCGTCGGCGACGGGCTGAGGACAGGGGGCTCCATGCGGGTGCTGGGCATCGACCCGGGGCTGACCCGGTGCGGCGTCGGCGTGGTCGAAGGAGTCGCGGGAAGACCCCTGACCATGATCGGCGTCGGCGTCGTGCGCACCTCCTCCGACGCGGAGCTCGGCGACCGGCTCGTCGCCGTCGAGCGCGGTATCGAACAGTGGCTCGACGAACACTCCCCGGGCTTCGTCGCGGTCGAGCGCGTCTTCGCCCAGCACAACGTCCGCACCGTGATGGGCACCGCCCAGGCCAGCGCGGTCGCCATGCTCTGCGCCGCCCGCCGCGGCATCCCCGTCGCCCTGCACACCCCCAGCGAGGTCAAGGCGGCGGTCACCGGATCGGGCCGCGCCGACAAGGACCAGGTCGGCGCCATGGTGACCCGGCTGCTGCGGTTGGACACACCGCCCAAGCCCGCCGACGCCGCCGACGCCCTGGCCCTGGCCATCTGCCACATCTGGCGCGCCCCCGCGCAGAACCGGCTCCAGCGGGCCGTCGCCGCCCACCGCACCTCCGGCGCGTCCCGCACATCCGGCGCGTCCCGCACATCCGGGGCGGCCGGCGCTCCGGGCGCCTCCCGTACGCCCGGGGTCTCCCGTACACCCGGCCCGCCCGGGCCCCCCGGCACGTCCCGCACGCTGAAAGGCCGCACCGCATGATCGCCTTCGTCTCCGGCCCGGTGGCCGCCCTCGCCCCGACCACGGCCGTCATCGAGGTCGGCGGCATCGGCATGGCGGTCCAGTGCACCCCGCACACCCTCGCCGACCTGCGCGTCGGCAAGGAGGCCAAGCTCGCCACCTCGCTGGTCGTCCGCGAGGACTCGCTCACGCTGTACGGCTTCGCGGACGACGACGAGCGGCAGGTGTTCGAGCTCCTCCAGACCGCCAGCGGCGTCGGCCCCCGCCTCGCCCAGGCGATGCTCGCCACCCACAGCCCCGACGCCCTGCGCCTCGCGGTCTCCACCGGCGACGAGAAGGCGCTGACCGCCGTCTCCGGCATCGGCAAGAAGGGTGCGCAGAAGCTGCTCCTGGAGCTCAAGGACCGGCTCGGCGAACCGGTAGGCGCGCACATCGGCCAGCAGGGCATCGGCACCCCCGTCACCTCCGGCTGGCGCGACCAGCTCCAGGCCGCCCTCATCGGCCTCGGTTACGCGAGCCGCGAGGCCGACGAGGCCGTCAACGCCGTCGCCCCGCAGGCGGAGGCCGCCGTCGCCGAAGGCACGCCACCCCCCGTGCCGCAGTTGCTGCGGGCCGCCCTGCAGACTCTCAACCGCGCACGCTGACCGGCACCGAACCACCGAAGAGGCCCTTGATGAACTGGGACGAGACCGGACCCGAGACCGACGAGGCCACCGGCCCGGTCTTCGACGACCGGCTGGTCGACGCCGGCCATCTCGACGGCGAGGACACCGCGGTCGAGGCGGCGCTGCGCCCCAAGGACCTGGAGGAGTTCGTCGGCCAGGAGAAGGTCCGCGAGCAGCTCGACCTGGTCCTCAAGGCCGCTCTCGCCCGCGGGGCCACCGCCGACCACGTGCTGCTCTCCGGTGCCCCCGGCCTCGGCAAGACCACTCTTTCGATGATCATCGCGGCGGAGATGAACGCCCCGATCAGAATCACCTCGGGCCCCGCCATCCAGCACGCCGGCGACCTCGCGGCGATCCTCTCCTCCCTCCAGGAGGGCGAGGTCCTCTTCCTCGACGAGATCCACCGCATGTCCCGGCCCGCCGAGGAGATGCTCTACATGGCGATGGAGGACTTCCGGGTCGACGTCATCGTCGGCAAGGGCCCCGGCGCCACCGCCATCCCGCTCGAACTGCCCCCCTTCACCCTGGTCGGGGCCACCACCAGGGCCGGACTGCTGCCGCCCCCGCTGCGCGACCGCTTCGGCTTCACCGGGCACATGGAGTTCTACGCCCCCGCCGAGCTGGAGCGCGTCATCCACCGCTCCGCCCGCCTCCTCGACGTCGGCATCGACGTGGAGGGCGCCGCCGAGATCGCCGGACGCTCCCGGGGCACCCCCCGTATCGCCAACCGTCTGCTGCGCCGCGTCCGCGACTACGCCCAGGTCAAGGCGGAGGGCACGATCGACCGGGAGATCGCGATGGCGGCCCTCAAGGTGTACGAGGTTGACGCCCGTGGACTCGATCGGCTGGACCGTGCCGTCCTCGGCGCCCTGCTGAAGCTCTTCGGCGGCGGCCCGGTGGGGCTGTCCACGCTGGCGGTCGCGGTGGGGGAGGAGCGGGAGACCGTCGAGGAGGTCGCCGAGCCCTTCCTCGTACGGGAAGGACTGCTGGCCAGGACTCCGCGCGGCCGCGTCGCCACCCCGGCGGCCTGGGCGCATCTGGGACTGGTCCCGCCGCAGCACGGAGCAAAGGGACAACAGGGCCTGTTCGGGGCGTGAAGCGTCACAGGTTCGCGTGCACAGGAACCCCGGTGCCATGCTGGGCGTTGTTCCATCGATGCGGACTCGCTTAGACTCCGCCGATGCCGCCCTTACCGGTCGGTGTACCCACCCCCGTATATACAGGCCGCATTCCAGCGCGGTCGTGCGAAGGAATTCCCGTCCCGTGGATATCTTGACTCTCCTCCCCTTCATCGTGCTCATCGGGGCCATGTTCCTGATGACCCGCTCCGCCAAGAAGAAGCAGGCGGCGGCCGCGCAGATGCGCAACGACATGCAGCCCGGCACCGGCGTCCGGACGATCGGGGGCATGTACGCCACCGTCAAGGAAGTCCACGACGACACCGTTATCCTCGAGGTCGCTCCCGGCGTGCACGCCATCTACGCGAAGAACTCCATCGGCGCCGTCCTGGACGACGCGGAGTACAACCGCATCGTGCACGGTGACGACCCGGAGCTGGACGCGGACGGCACCGTCGTTCCCGACGACGCCTCCTCGCTGACCGGCGAGTCCGACTCCGCCGAGGTCGCCAAGATCGACCTGGCCAAGGACGACGCGGGTGACGACGACGCGGTCAGGGACGCCGAGGAAGTCAAGGACGTCAAGGACGCCAAGGACGAGAGCAAGACCGACGGCGACGCCGACTCCAAGTAGTTCTCACGATCCCGGGGACGTCGCGCGCCCACCGGCGCGCGGCGTCCCCGGGACCGTGCGGTCGTCTGCGGGGGCAGGGTCCCCACTACACTTCGTGGCCGCTCGGGCGCGTACCCGGCGCGGGGCGGTTGGACAGGGAGAAACGAGAAGGTGGCAGCACCCAAGAAGGGCCGAGGGCCGTCCGGCGGTCAAGGCAGGCCGGGGCGGGCCCTGGCTCTGATCCTCATCGCCATGGTCGCGCTCACCGGCGGGTTGTTCCTGTCCGGGCACACCACGCCCCGGCTGGGCATCGACCTGGCCGGCGGGACGTCGATCACGCTGGAGGCACAGAACCAGCCCGGCAAGCCGAACGCGATCAACCCGACCAACATGAACACCGCGGTCGGGATCATCGAGCGGCGTGTCAACGGTCTGGGCGTCTCCGAGGCCGAGGTCCAGACCCAGGGCTCGAAGAACATCATCGTCAACATCCCCAAGGGGACGAACTCCAAGCAGGCCCAGGAGCAGGTCGGCACCACCGCCCAGCTCTACTTCCGGCCTGTTCTGACGGTGCAGGCCAGCGGCCCCGCAGAGCCCACGCCCTCCGGTTCCGCGACTTCCTCGGGCAGCGCCACCCCGAAGCCCGGTGAGTCCGCCGAAGGGGCGGACAAGCCCAAGGACGAGGAGGCCACCGGTTCGGAGGCCACCCCCTCGGCGAGCGCCACCACCCAGGGCCGCGCGGTCACCGGCGCCCTGACGAAGGACGACCCGACCCCCGGCGCCTCCGACAAGCCGAAGCCGTCCGACTCCCCCGAGGCCTCGCCTCCCGCGGACCCGGCCACGGCCAAGCTCCAGGAGGAGTTCGCCAAGCTCGACTGCGCCGACCCCAAGCAGCGGACCGACGCGGGCAAGAACGCCAAGCCCACCGACACGATCGTCGCCTGCGGCTCGAACGTCCCGGGCAGCTACGAGAAGTACATCCTCGGCCCGGCCGAGGTCTCCGGCAGCGACGTCGACGACGCCAAGGGCGCCATCGAGCAGCAGACCGGCGAGTGGATCGTGTCGATGGAGTTCACCTCCGCCGGCGCCAAGAAGTTCCAGAAGATCACCAGCCGGCTCTCGCAGCAGCAGCCGCCGATGAACCAGTTCGCGATCGTCCTCGACGGCGAGGTCGTCTCCGCTCCCTCGGTGCGCACGGCGCTCAGCAAGAACGCCCAGATCTCCGGCAGCTTCGACCAGCAGTCGGCCGAGGACCTCGGCAACATCCTCTCCTACGGCGCACTGCCGCTGACCTTCGAGGAAGTCAGCGTCACCACGGTGACCGCCGCGCTCGGCAGCGAGCAGCTCAAGGGCGGACTGATCGCCGGCGCCATCGGTCTGGCACTGGTCGTCGTCTACCTGGTCGTCTACTACCGGGGGCTCGCGTTCATCGCGCTCCTGAGCCTCCTGGTCTCCGGCGCACTGACATACACGATCATGGCTCTGCTGGGCCCGGCCATCGGCTTCGCGCTGAACCTGCCGGCGGTCTGCGGGGCCATCGTCGCCATCGGCATCACAGCGGACTCGTTCATCGTCTACTTCGAACGCGTCAGAGACGAGATCCGCGAGGGGCGCACGCTCCGTCCCGCCATCGAGCGCGCCTGGCCGCGCGCCCGGCGCACCATCCTGGTCTCCGACTTCGTGTCGTTCCTGGCCGCCGCGGTGCTCTTCATCGTCACCGTCGGCAAGGTGCAGGGCTTCGCCTTCACGCTCGGCCTCACCACGCTCCTCGACGTCGTCGTGGTCTTCTTCTTCACGAAGCCCCTCATGACGCTCATGGGCCGGACGAAGTTCTTCTCCAGGGGCGGCCCGTGGTCCGGGCTGGACCCGAAGCGGCTCGGCGCCCAGCCGCCGCTGCGCCGCTCGCGCCGTGTCAACGCCCCCACCGAACCGAAGGAGGCGTGAGATGTCGCGACTCGGCAATCTCGGCGCCCGGCTCTACCGCGGCGAGGTCGGCTACGACTTCATCCGTAACCGCAAGATCTGGTACGGCATCTCGATCCTGATCACCATCACGGCCATCATCGGCGTGGCGGTCGGCGGTCTGCGCATGGGCATCGAGTTCAAGGGCGGCGCGGTCTTCACGACCGACACCAAGGCCCAGATCTCGACCGCCCAGGCCACGGACGTGGCGACCGAGGCCTCCGGCCACATGGCGATCGTGCAGGAGCTCGGCAACGGTGGTCTGCGCATCCAGATCACCGAGGTCGACACCGCCAAGGCCAACGAGATCAAGGAGACGCTCTCCGACGAGCTCGGCATCCCCGCCAACGACATCAACGCGGACCTGGTCGGCCCCAGCTGGGGCGAGCAGATCGCCAACAAGGCGTGGACCGGCCTCGGGGTCTTCATGATCCTGGTGGTGATCTATCTGGCCATCGCCTTCGAGTGGCGGATGGCCGTCGCCGCTCTCATCGCGCTGATCCACGACATCACCATCACGGTCGGCGTCTACGCCCTCGTCGGCTTCGAGGTCACCCCGGGCACGGTGATCGGTCTGCTGACCATTCTCGGTTACTCCCTGTACGACACGGTGGTGGTCTTCGACAGCCTCAAGGAGGGCCAGAAGGACATCACCAAGCAGACCCGCTTCACGTACAGCGAGATCGCCAACCGGTCCATCAACAGCACCCTGGTCCGCTCCATCAACACCACCGTGGTGGCGCTCCTGCCGGTGGCCGGTCTGCTGTTCATCGGCGGCGGCGTCTTCGGCGCGGGCATGCTGAACGACATCTCGCTGTCGCTGTTCGTCGGTCTCGCCGCCGGTGCCTACTCCTCGATCTTCATCGCCACGCCGCTCGTCGCCGACCTCAAGGAACGCGAGCCGCAGATGAAGGCGCTGAAGAAGCGGATCCTCGCCAAGCGGGCCGCCGCGGCCGCCAAGGGCGAGTCCCCCGACGACGACGGCCCCGAGGACCTGCGCGACGACACCGAGACGGCGGGCACGACGATCGGCCGCCCCCGGTCGCACGGCCGTACCCCCGGGAAGCGCTGAGCGATGACGAGCACCACCGAATCCACCAGAGAACTGCTGCTCAGCCGGATCCGCGATGTCGCGGACTATCCGAAGCCGGGCGTGATGTTCAAGGACATCACCCCGCTGCTCGCGGACCCGGTGGCCTTCACGGCGCTCACCGACGCCCTCGCGGAGCTGTGCGTACGGCACGGCGCCACGAAGATCGTCGGCCTGGAGGCGCGCGGCTTCATCCTGGCCGCGCCCGTCGCGGTCCGGGCGGGCATCGGATTCATCCCGGTCCGCAAGGCCGGCAAGCTCCCCGGTGCCACGCTGAGCCAGTCCTACGAGCTGGAGTACGGCAGCGCGGAGATCGAGATCCACGCCGAGGACCTCGACGCGGAGGACCGCGTCATGATCATCGACGACGTCCTGGCCACCGGCGGTACCGCCGAGGCCTCGCTGGAGCTCATTCGCCGGGCCGGCGCCCAGGTCGCGGGCGTCGCGGTCCTCATGGAGCTCGGCTTCCTCGCGGGCCGGGCCCGTCTGGAACGGGGCCTCGCAGGCGCACCGCTGGAGGCTCTGATCACGGTCTGAACCGCCGGTCCACATTCCGCGACGGACACCGAGCACGAGGGATGGGCACCCGGGAACACCGGGTGCCCATCCCTCGTTGTGCGGGCTCCCACCGTCCCCGGGCGAGGTCCCGCCGGAGGATCGATACCATGGGCTCTCCGGGTACCCCGGATCCGCACGAGGAGCGCTCTTGCCAGACGAGGCCCAGTCAGCCGCCGCCCCGCAGCCCGACAAGCCCGTGGCGGCCCCCGCCACGCCGGAAAAGGCCGCGCCCTCGAACGCGCCGGAGCCCGCGCCCGCCGCCGACGCCGCGCGCCCCCCGGCCGCCGCGAAGCCCGCCGGGCCGGGCGCTCCCCCCGCGAAGCCCGCAGGCCCCGAGACGCCGCCGAAACCGGCCGGAACGACCGGGCCCGCGCAGCCGCCGGCCAGGAAGCCGGCCCCTGAGGCGCCCAAGCCCCCGGCCCCCGGGCCTCCCGCGAGGACCGGGGCCACCGCCGGGTCCGCCTCCCGCACCGGTGGCTCCTCCAACCGGGTGCGGGCCCGCCTCGCCCGACTGGGCGTCCAGCGCTCCAGCCCGTACAACCCGGTCCTGGAACCCCTGCTGCGTACGGTCCGGGGCAACGACCCCAAGATCGAGTCGGCCACGCTCCGCCAGATCGAGAAGGCCTACCAGGTCGCCGAGCGCTGGCACCGCGGGCAGAAGCGCAAGAGCGGCGACCCCTACATCACCCACCCGCTGGCCGTCACCACGATCCTCGCCGAGCTGGGCATGGACCCGGCGACGCTGATGGCGGGCCTCCTGCACGACACCGTCGAGGACACCGAGTACGGCCTGGACACCCTGCGCCGCGACTTCGGGGACCAGGTCGCCCTCCTCGTCGACGGCGTCACCAAGCTGGACAAGGTCAAGTTCGGCGAGGCCGCGCAGGCCGAGACCGTACGCAAGATGGTCGTCGCCATGGCCAAGGACCCCCGGGTCCTGGTCATCAAGCTCGCCGACCGGCTGCACAACATGCGCACCATGCGCTACCTCAAGCGGGAGAAGCAGGAGAAGAAGGCCCGCGAGACGCTGGAGATCTACGCCCCGCTGGCCCACCGGCTCGGCATGAACACCATCAAGTGGGAGCTGGAGGACCTCGCCTTCGCGATCCTCTACCCCAAGATGTACGACGAGATCGTCCGGCTCGTCGCCGAGCGGGCCCCCAAGCGCGACGAATACCTCGCCATAGTGACCGACGAGGTCCAGGCCGACCTGCGCGCCGCCCGCATCAAGGCCACCGTCACCGGCCGCCCCAAGCACTACTACAGCGTCTACCAGAAGATGATCGTGCGAGGCCGCGACTTCGCCGAGATCTACGACCTGGTGGGCATCCGCGTCCTCGTCGACACCGTCCGCGACTGCTACGCGGCGCTCGGCACCGTCCACGCCCGGTGGAACCCGGTGCCCGGGCGGTTCAAGGACTACATCGCGATGCCCAAGTTCAACATGTACCAGTCACTGCACACCACGGTGATCGGCCCCAGTGGCAAGCCCGTCGAGCTCCAGATCCGCACCTTCGACATGCACCGCCGCGCCGAGTACGGCATCGCCGCCCACTGGAAGTACAAGCAGGAGCCCTCCGCCGGCGCCTCCAAGGTGCGTACCGACGTACCCCGGAGCACCGGGCGCGGGCAGGACACCGTCAATGACATGGCGTGGCTGCGCCAGCTCCTGGACTGGCAGAAGGAGACCGAGGACCCCAGCGAGTTCCTGGAGTCCCTGCGCTTCGACCTCTCGCGCAACGAGGTGTTCGTCTTCACGCCGAAGGGCGACGTGATAGCGCTGCCCGCGGGCGCGACCCCCGTCGACTTCGCGTACGCCGTCCACACCGAGGTCGGCCACCGGACCATAGGGGCACGCGTCAACGGGCGGCTCGTCCCGCTCGAATCGACGCTCGACAACGGCGACCTGGTCGAGGTCTTCACCTCGAAGGCGGCCGGCGCCGGACCCTCCCGGGACTGGCTCGGCTTCGTCAAGTCGCCGCGCGCCCGCAACAAGATCCGCGCCTGGTTCTCCAAGGAACGCCGCGACGAGGCCATCGAGCAGGGCAAGGACTCCATCGCGCGCGCCATGCGCAAGCAGAACCTGCCGATCCAGCGCATCCTGACCGGCGACTCCCTGGTCACCCTCGCCCACGAGATGCGCTACCCCGACATCTCCTCGCTGTACGCGGCGATCGGCGAGGGCCACGTCGCGGCGGCGGGCGTCGTGCAGAAGCTGGTGCAGGCGCTCGGCGGCCACGACGAGGCCAACGAGGACCTGGCCGAGTCCACCCCGCCCTCGCACGGCGGTCGCGGCAAACGCCGCGGCAACGCCGATCCCGGGGTCGTCGTCAAGGGCGTCGAGGACGTCTGGGTCAAGCTGGCCCGCTGCTGTACGCCCGTCCCCGGCGACCCGATCATCGGCTTCGTCACCCGGGGCAGCGGCGTCTCCGTGCACCGCGCCGACTGCGTCAACGTGGAGTCGCTCTCCCAGCAGCCCGAACGGATCCTGGAGGTCGAGTGGGCCCCCACCCAGTCCTCCGTCTTCCTGGTCGCCATCCAGGTCGAGGCGCTGGACCGCTCCCGGCTGCTCTCGGACGTCACGCGGATCCTCTCCGACCAGCACGTCAACATCCTGTCGGCGGCCGTCCAGACCTCCCGTGACCGAGTGGCCACCTCGCGCTTCACCTTCGAGATGGGCGACCCCAAGCACCTGGGCCACGTCCTGAAGGCCGTGCGCGGCGTGGAGGGCGTCTACGACGTCTACCGGGTCACCTCGGCCCGCAGGCCCTGAGCACCGGCAACGGAAAGGCCCCGGTACGCGCGACGCGCACCGGGGCCTTCTCACAGCGGCCTCTCAGCCGCCGAACTCCTCCAGGCCCTTGAGCGCCTGGTCCAGCAGCGCCTGGCGGCCCTCCAGCTCCTTGGCCAGCTTGTCCGCACGGGCGTTGTTGCCCTGGGCGCGCGCGGTGTCGATCTGGCCGCGCAGCTTGTCCACGGCTGCCTGGAGCTGACCCGTCAGACCCGCGGCGCGGGCCCGCGCCTCCGGGTTCGTCCGGCGCCACTCCGACTCCTCGGACTCCTGGAGCGCCCGCTCCACCGCCTGCATCCGGCCCTCGACCTTCGGGCGGGCGTCACGCGGTACGTGGCCGATGGCCTCCCAGCGCTCGTTGATGGACCGGAACGCGGCCCGGGCCGCCTTGAGGTCCTTCACCGGCACCAGCTTCTCGGCCTCCGCGGCGAGCTCCTCCTTCAGCTTGAGGTTCTCGCCCTGCTCGGCGTCCCGCTCCGCGAAGACCTCGCCGCGGGCGGCGAAGAAGACGTCCTGGGCACCGCGGAAACGGTTCCACAGGTCGTCCTCGGACTCGCGCTGGGCGCGGCCCGCCGCCTTCCACTCGGTCATCAGGTCGCGGTAGCGCGCGGCCGTGGTCACCCAGTCCGTGGAGCCGGACAGCGCCTCGGCCTCGGTGACCAGCTTCTCCTTGGCCTTGCGGGCGTCCTCGCGCTGGGCGTCCAGCGCGGCGAAGTGGGCCTTGCGCCGCTTGGAGAACGCCGAGCGGGCGTGCGAGAAGCGGTGCCACAGCTCGTCGTCCGACTTGCGGTCGAGGCGGGGGAGACCCTTCCAGGTGTCCACCAGCGCCCGCAGCCGCTCGCCGGCCGAGCGCCACTGCTCACTCTGCGCCAGCTCCTCCGCCTCGGCGACCAGTGCCTGCTTGGCCTGCTTGGCCTCGTCGGTCTGCTTCGCCTTGAGGACCTTGCGCTCCTCGCGCCGCGCCTCGACCGTCGCGACAAGGGCGTCCAGCCGCTTGCTCAGCGCGTCGAGGTCGCCCACCGCGTGGTGCTCGTCGACCTGCTGCCGCAGGTGGTCGATGGCCGTCGTCGCGTCCTTCGCCGACAGATCGGTGGTCTTCACCCGCCGTTCGAGGAGGCCGATCTCGACCACAATGCCGTCGTACTTGCGCTCGAAATAGGCCAGAGCCTCCTCGGGCGAACCGGCCTGCCACGATCCGACGACCTGCTCGCCCTCGGCTGTACGCACGTACACGGTGCCCGTCTCATCGACGCGGCCCCACGGGTCGCTGCTCACAGCGCCTCCTCCACCTGATGCCTGCGAGGGGGTTCGCCCCCCGGGCATCGTCCACAGTTTCCTGGGGCGGGCATCGCCCGCCCTGCACAACGCCAATCTAGGCGACCGGCCACCCGGCTGTCCGCACTCAGCACGGCTGAAATTCTCCGCTCCGGCCACCGGCAGCGCTCCGCCCGCCGGTGGCCGCCCGGCCGGTCGCCGTACCGTCGGGTCCCGTCCCGACGGTTCAGCCCTTCTCGACCGAAGCCTTCTCGACCGTCACGGCCTTCTTCGGGGCGCCGTCGCCCGCACCGCCCTCGACACCGGCCTCGCCGACCTTCTGGACGGCCTTCAGCGAGGCGTCGTCCATCGTGCCGAACGGGGTGTAGGTGGGCGGGAGCTTCGTCTCCTTGTAGACCAGGAAGTACTGGCTGCCACCGGAGTTCGGCTGACCGGTATTGGCCATCGCCACCGTGCCCGGCGGATAGACGACCGTGCCGTCGGCGCCCGCCTTGCCGAGCGCGTCCAGGTTCTCGTCCGGGATGTTGTAGCCGGGACCGCCCGTGCCGTCGCCCTTGGGGTCGCCGCACTGGAGCACGAAGATGCCCTGGGTGGTCAGCCGGTGGCACTTGGTGTCGTCGAAGTAGCCCTTGTCGGCCAGCGCCTTGAAGGAGTTCACCGTCTCCGGAGTCTTCGCCGCGTCCATCGAGAACGCTATGTCGCCCTGGCTCGTCCTGAGCGACATCGTGTACTTCGCCTTCTTGTCGATCTTCATCGGCGGTGTGGGAGCCTTGCTCTCGCTCTCCGAAGGATCCGGAGCGGGGCTCTGGCTCGACGCCGCGTCGCTCTTCTTGTCCTTGTCGTCGTCCTTGCCCGCCACGACGAAGGCGCTCACACTCACGACGGCGACCACGGCCACCGAGGCCGCGACGATCGCGGTGATACGCCTCGTCCTGCTGCGGGCCTCCTCCCGGCGCTTCTGCTGGCGCTCGAACTTTTCCCGGGCGAGCTGCCGCCGCCGCTGTTCGCTGCTGGACACCGGTTGGGCTCCTTGTTACGTCGTGGGGTGAGGGCCTGAGTTGCCCGTACCGTATATGGGTTACCTGTGTCATGAGGAGCGCCGGTAGGCTCTGATCTGCCGCATCCTTCGCCGTTGCCGCATCCTCCGGACGAACATTAAGGACGATCGTGCTCATTGCCGGGTTCCCCGCCGGGGCCTGGGGGACCAATTGCTATCTGGTCGCCCCCGCCGCCGGTGAGGAGTGCGTGATCATCGACCCGGGCCACCAGGCCGCCCAGGGCGTCGAGGAAACGTTGAAGAAGCATCGGCTCAAGCCCGTCGCCGTCGTCCTCACCCACGGCCATATCGACCACGTCGCCTCGGTCGTCCCCGTCTGCGGCGCCCATGACGTCCCCGCCTGGATCCATCCCGAGGACCGCTACATGATGAGCGACCCGGAGAAGGCGCTCGGCCGCTCGATCGGGATGCCGCTCATGGGCGAGCTGACCGTGGGGGAGCCGGACGACGTCAAGGAGCTGACCGACGGCTCGAAGCTGACCCTGGCCGGTCTGGAGTTCGGCGTCTCGCACGCGCCCGGCCATACCAAGGGGTCGGTGACGTTCGGGATGCCCGAGACCGCGGACGTTCCGCCGGTCTTCTTCTCGGGCGACCTGCTCTTCGCCGGCTCCGTCGGACGCACCGACCTGCCCGGCGGCGACCACGCCGAGCTGCTCGAGTCGCTGGCCCGTGTGTGCCTGCCGCTCGACGACTCGACCGTGGTGCTGTCCGGCCACGGCCCCCAGACGACCATCGGCCGCGAGCGCGCCTCCAACCCGTTCCTGAACGGTCTGGACGCGGCGCCGCGCCGAGGAATGTAGACGAGAGACGCAATCGTGAGCACCTTTCAGGCCCCCAAGGGCACGTACGACCTGACCCCGCCCCGTTCCGCGACGTTCCTCGCCGTGCGCGAGGCCATCGCGGCCCCGCTGCGGGACTCGGGTTACGGCTACATCGAGACGCCCGGCTTCGAGAACGTCGAGCTCTTCGCCCGCGGTGTCGGTGAGTCCACCGACATCGTCACCAAGGAGATGTACACCCTCACCACCAAGGGCGGCTCCCAGCTGGCCCTGCGCCCCGAGGGCACCGCGTCCGTGCTCCGCGCCGCCCTGGAGGCCAACCTCCACAAGGCGGGCAACCTCCCCGTCAAGCTCTGGTACTCCGGCTCGTACTACCGCTACGAGCGCCCGCAGGCGGGCCGTTACCGCCACTTCTCGCAGGTCGGCGCCGAGGCCATCGGCACCGAGGACCCGGTCCTGGACGCCGAGCTGATCATCCTCGCCGACCAGGCGTACCGCTCGCTGGGACTGCGCCGGTTCCGGATCCTGCTGAACTCGCTGGGCGACAAGGAGTGCCGCCCGGTCTACCGCGAGGCGCTCCAGACCTTCCTGCGGGACCTGGACCTCGACGAGGAGACCCGCCGCCGCATCGAGATCAACCCGCTGCGCGTCCTGGACGACAAGCGGACCGACGTACAGAAGCAGCTCACCGACGCCCCGAAGCTCCGCGACTACCTCTGCGACACGTGCAAGGCGTACCACGAGGAGGTCCGGGCGCTCCTCACGACCGCCGGGGTGGCCTTCGAGGACGACGAGAAGCTGGTGCGCGGCCTCGACTACTACACCCGGACGACCTTCGAGTTCGTCCACGACGGTCTCGGCGCCCAGTCCGCGGTGGGCGGCGGCGGCCGCTACGACGGACTGTCCGAGATGATCGGCGGCCCCGAGCTGCCGTCCGTCGGCTGGGCGCTCGGCGTGGACCGCACGGTACTCGCGCTGGAGGCCGAGGGCATCGAGCTCGACCTGCCCCGCACCACCAGCGTCTACGCGGTCCCGCTCGGCGAGGAGGCACGCCGGGTGCTGTTCGGCGTCGTCACCGAACTGCGCCGCGCGGGGATCGCCGCCGACTTCGCGTTCGGCGGCCGCGGCCTGAAGGGCGCGATGAAGAGCGCCAACCGCTCGGGCGCGCGCTACACCCTGGTCGCGGGCGAGCGCGATCTCGCCGAGGGCGTCGTCCAGCTCAAGGACATGGAGTCCGGCGAGCAGGGCCCGGTGGAGCTGGCCGAGGTCGCGGCGGAGCTGACGAAGCGCCTCGGCTGACCGAGCCGTGAGGGGGCGCGGGCGGAAGGACATGAGCTCCCGCCGCCCGCGCCTTTCCCGTCCGCCGTCAACCCGGCGGGACGGGCTTCATCCTGGTCGGTGACCCCGACTTGGAGCCGCCCGCGCGGTCGGCGTCGCCGGACCGGCGCAGGGGACTCGTACATCTCCCGTCGTCCCGGCCCCGCCACCCCGGGGGCCCGCCCCGAAGAGTGTTCGCGGGCGCGCGTCTGTACGTCCATCGAACGGTTGATCCGTACGGGGGTGCGGCACAATGACCATGCCCGGCTGACCACTCGGTGATGGAACGGCGATATGACGACTGCAGCGGTAGACCACGACCTCTCCTCCGATCAGGACGAGGGTGGCCGCAAGCGCACCTTCGGGGCCGGACGCGGTCTCGCCCTGCTCCTGGTGATCACCGGCGCGGCCGGACTGCTGGCCGCCTGGGTCATCACGCTCGACAAGTTCAAGCTGCTGGAGGACCCCTCCTTCACCCCCGGGTGCAGCCTCAACCCCGTCGTCGCGTGCGGCAACATCATGAAGAGCGAGCAGGCCTCCGTGTTCGGGTTCCCCAACCCGATGCTGGGCCTCGTCACGTACGGCATGGTCATCGCGATCGGCGTGGGGCTCCTCGCCGGCGCACGCTTCCGCGCCTGGTTCTGGCTCGGGCTGAACGCCGGGACGCTCTTCGGCGTCGGCTTCTGCACCTGGCTCCAGTACCAGTCGCTGTACAACATCAACTCGCTCTGCCTGTGGTGCTGCCTGGCCTGGGTCGCCACCATCGTCATGTTCTGCTACGTGACCACGCACAACGTCAAGCACCGCATCCTCCCGGCCCCCGCCTGGCTGCGCAGCGGGCTCACCGAGTTCCCGTGGGTGCTGCCGGTGATGTGGATCGGGATCATCGGCATGCTGATCCTGACCCGCTGGTGGGACTTCTGGACCAGCTGACCCTCACCTACCGATCCGGTAGGTGACCGGCGGCACTGTCAGTGGGGTCGCATAGGCTTCATGACGTGGAGCCCGACCTCTTTACCGCAGCCGCCGAAGACCGCCAGGAGAAGGACCCGTCCAGCAGCCCCCTCGCTGTCCGGATGCGTCCTCGTGTCCTCGACGAGGTCGTCGGCCAGCAGCATCTGCTGAAGCCGGGCTCGCCGCTGCGCCGCCTCGTGGGCGAGGGGGGCGGCGGTCCGGCCGGCGCGTCCTCGGTCATCCTGTGGGGCCCGCCCGGTACCGGCAAGACGACCCTGGCGTACGTGGTCAGCAAGGCGACCAACAAGCGTTTCGTCGAGCTCTCCGCGATCACCGCGGGCGTCAAGGAGGTCCGGGCCGTCATCGAGAGCGCGCGTCGCGCCACCGGTGGCTTCGGCAAGGAGACCGTCCTCTTCCTCGACGAGATCCACCGCTTCTCCAAGGCCCAGCAGGACTCCCTGCTCCCCGCCGTGGAGAACCGCTGGGTCACCCTCATCGCCGCCACCACGGAGAATCCGTACTTCTCGATCATCTCCCCGCTGCTGTCGCGGTCCCTGCTGCTCACCCTGGAATCGCTCACCGACGACGACCTGCGTGATCTGCTGCGCCGGGCGCTGACCGACGAGCGGGGGCTCGGCGGGGCGGTCACCCTGCCCGAGGACGCCGAGGCGCATCTGCTGCGCATCGCGGGCGGCGACGCGCGCCGGGCTCTGACGGCGCTGGAGGCCGCGGCGGGCGCGGCCATCGCCACGGGCGAGGCGGAGATCACCCTGGAGACGGTGGAGACGACCGTCGACCGCGCCGCCGTGAAGTACGACCGGGACGGTGACCAGCACTACGACGTGGCCAGCGCGCTCATCAAGTCCATCCGCGGCTCCGACGTGGACGCCGCACTGCACTACCTGGCCCGCATGATCGAGGCGGGGGAGGACCCGCGGTTCATCGCCCGCCGGCTGATGATCTCGGCCAGCGAGGACATCGGCCTGGCCGACCCCACCGCGCTGCCGACCGCTGTGGCCGCCGCCCAGGCGGTGGCCCTGATCGGGTTCCCGGAGGCGGCGCTCACCCTCAGCCACGCCACCATCGCACTGGCGCTCGCCCCCAAGTCCAACGCGGCGACCCTGGCGATCTCCGCCGCGCGGGAGGACGTGCGCAAGGGGCTCGCGGGACCCGTCCCGGCCCATCTGCGCGACGGCCATTACCAGGGCGCCGCCAAGCTCGGCCATGCCCAGGGGTACGTCTATCCGCACGACGTGCAGGGGGGCATCGCCGCCCAGCAGTACGCCCCGGACGCGGTCCGCGACCGGCGGTACTACACCCCGACCCGCTACGGCGCCGAGGCGCGGTACGCGGACGTCGTCGAGCGTGTTCGCGAGCGCCTGGGCCGTTCCGGCGAGAGTGCGGAGCCGTCCTAGCGCTCTCGCAGCGGATCGTGTCGTGAGGCGCTGAAAGGCCGCCGGCTCCTGGGAGGACTCGGCGATCAGACGGTCCTGAGCGGGGCGAAGGACCTCGCCGTCCACGGCGCGGTCGTCTTCGCCGGGGCCGGCGAAGAGCGTCAACGCGGCCGGCCGCTCGGACCCCCGCTCACTGCACGCGGCAAGCGAGAGGACCATGCCGAGCACCCGGCGACGGATGAGCCCGGCCGGCCCTGGTGATCACGCGGGCCGAGGGCCGCGTCAGTTGCCGGCCATGGCGAGTCCGGCCTCGCGCGCCTGTTCCTTGGCGGCGGAGTGGTGCTGGTCCGCGAGGTCCCGCAGCTGCTCCATGGCCGGTGTGGTGGCAGCCAGGGTCAGCTCGCGCTTGACCAGGGTGAGGTCGGCCTGCCACACGTCGCGGACGATGCGCTCGAGGTACGAGGTGGAGTGGTCCCATCCTTCGCGCGGCGCGCCGGGGCCGTAGCCGCCGCCGATGGTGGTGATCAGGGTGGTGGGCCTGCCCTTGAGCACCGGGTCGGTGGGGCCGGCTCCGGCGATCACGAGGTCGACCCAGGCCTTGAAGTGCTGGGAGACGCCGAAGTTGTAGAACGGCACCGCGAGGATGACCGCGTCCGCGTTGCGCAGCTCTTCCACGAGCGTGGCCGCGAGGGCCGCCGCGTCGCGCTGGGCAGGGCTCCGGTCCGCCTCGGGGGTGAAGCCGGCCGCGGTCGCCAGGGCCCAGGCATCGGAGGGAAGGGGATCCGTGGCGACGTGCCGTCGCGTCACGGTGGCGCCGGGGTGTGCGGCAGTCCACTCGGCCTCGGCCAGGGAGGCCAGTTCGGCGCTGGCCGAAGTGGTCGGAAAAATGCTCGCGTCCAGACGGAACAGGTTCATGGCGGAACTCCTCAGGGGCAGTCGTAGAGGGCGGCCGACGGAAACGTCCGGGGCGGGCTCCTCGCCGCCGCCATAAACGGACTATACCCCGCTTAGCGTGGGGGCGGTAGGTTGGACAGGTGAACGGATCCCTCGTCCCCCTGGGCCGGCCCCGCCCCGAACGCGCCGACGCCGTGCGCAACCGCGAGCTGCTCCTCGCGACCGTCCGGGAGATGCTGGCCGACGAGGGCGCCTGCAGCGTCACGATGGACGCCCTCGCCGAACGTGCCGGCCTGGGCAAGGGCACTGTCTTCCGGCGCTTCGGCACCCGCGCCGGTATCTTCCGCGCCCTGCTCGACGCCGACGACCGCGCCTTCCAGGAACAGGTGCTCAAGGGCCCGCCCCCCCTGGGCCCGGGAGCGCCGGCGCTCGACCGCATGGTCGCTTACGGGCAGGCCAGGATCGCCTTCCTGCTGGACCATCACGGCGTCGCCCGCGCCGCTCTCGACCGGAACCAGCCCGCCCCCGCCGGTGCGGCGTCGATGACACGTGTGCACCTGCGCGTCCTGCTGGGGCAGGCCGAGGTCGATCTCCCCGACCTGGACAGCCTGGCCGTCCAGCTGACCGGCGCCCTCGAGGGCCCGCTGCTGCTGTTCCTGGCCATGCCCGAGGCCGATGAGCCCCTCTCCTCGGCCGAAGGCCGCCCGCTGGCCGACAGCTGGAGCGTCCTCGTCCACCGTCTGCTGAGCGCCCCTCCCGACCGCGAGAGCCGCTGACCGGGAGCGCCGCCGGATCAGGAGGCCGCCGCCTCGAAGAGCGTGTGCATGGCGCGGCGCAGTTCGGTGACGTCGCGGACCGGCTCCGGGAACTCGAAGCGGGCGTCGAAGCAGGAACCCCGGTCCTCGACGAAGCGGACCCGCAGCCCGAAGCGGTCCAGGGCGACCGGCACGGCCCTGGGCCGGCGGGAGGAGCGGGCGCGGGCGGTGCGCTCGCCCAGCAGACCGCACAGATGGCGCATCTGCTCGTCGTGGGCGGAGTGCAGATGCTGGAGCAGCTCCGGCTCGTGGAGGACCAGCGGGTCGGGCGTCGCGTCCCGGAAGTCCTCCGGCTCGACGTCCTCGGCGCCCCAGAGGTCGTCCACGTACGCCTCGCCGAACTCCAGGCGCAGCGTCATCCGGCCGGGCTCGGCCAGCCCGGGGATGGAGGTGAGCCAGCCGGAGACCCACGCGCGGCCGCGGATCCGGTGCGGTACGGAGACCGGGGCGACGTCCGTGATCTCCAGCACGGCGGTCAGCTCGTCGCCCTGCGCGTGCGTGGCGGCCCGGACGGCCGGGGAATCCGCGGGGAACTCGAGGAACAGGTCGCCCTCGGGGCCCACGCTCCTGCTGTCCGCGATCAGGGGTTGGGTGCGGGCGACATCCAGCCCCGGTACGACGAGCAACGCGGAGCAGGTACTCTGTACGAGAGTTCGTGTGCGCTCGGCTGCTGACGGCATCCGAGTGTTTTCAAGCCCGCTGGGACGCGGCTGACCACGATCAGATCGGCCTTCCGTCGTAGCAGCACCTTCTGGTGTGCTGCCGCTGTCTGTGCTGTCCGTGACGTGAGTGGTGTTCCCAGGGCGAGACATGCGATCTCCTTGAGTAAGGTAAGCCTAACCTAACCTACAACGGAGGTCTGGAGAACGTGCCTAACCAGTCGCGTCCCAAGGTCAAGAAGTCGCGTGCCCTCGGCATCGCTCTGACGCCCAAGGCTGTCAAGTACTTCGAAGCTCGTCCGTACCCGCCGGGCGAGCACGGCCGTGGCCGCAAGCAGAACTCGGACTACAAGGTCCGTCTGCTGGAGAAGCAGCGCCTGCGTGCGCAGTACGACATCAGCGAGCGCCAGATGGCGCGCGCCTACGACCGTGCCAAGAAGGCCGAAGGCAAGACGGGCGAGGCGCTGGTCGTCGAGCTCGAGCGCCGCCTCGACGCCCTGGTCCTGCGTTCGGGCATCGCCCGCACCATCTACCAGGCCCGTCAGATGGTCGTCCACGGCCACATCGAGGTCAACGGTGGCAAGGTCGACAAGCCGTCGTTCCGCGTCCGTCCCGACGACGTCGTGATGGTCCGCGAGCGCAGCCGCTCCAAGGTCCCCTTCCAGGTGGCCCGCGAGGGTGGCTACGACACCGACGGTGAGACCCCGCGCTACCTCCAGGTGAACCTGAAGGCCCTGGCCTTCCGCCTGGACCGGGACCCGAACCGCAAGGAGATCCCGGTGATCTGCGACGAGCAGCTCGTCGTCGAGTACTACGCCCGCTGATCCAGGCGTAGCCGCTCTCACCAGCGCTCCGGCCCGCCCCTCCCTGTCATCCGGGAGGCGGCGGGCCTTCGCGTTCCCCTGGGTCCGCCCGCCGTCGGCGCGCCGCCCGCGCCCCGTCCGTCCATCGCCGCGGCCGGTCCGCCGCCGGCCAGGGCCCGGTCGACCGCGGTGGCGGGATCCAGCCGCCGGCCCGCCCGCAGCCCCTCCTCGTACGCCGCGTTCCCCAGCTCCCGGCGCGCCTGCTCCTCGCACTCCGCCCGCGGCCGCCCGTAGAACGCCGAGCCGAACAGCCGCAGACCCACGGACGGCCAGATGCCCTCCGCCGCGCCCTGGAGTACGGCGGCCTCCCCGGCGTCCCCCTCCACCGCCGTCACCAGGGCAAGCAGCTCCAGCGACAGCACCGTGCCCAGCAGATCGTTGAAGGTCCGGCCGATCGCCAGGCACTCCCGGAGCATCTGCCGCGCCCGGGCCGGCCGCCCCCGCCGCAGCGCCGCGTACGCCAGGACGTACAGCGCGTACGCCAGCGCCCACCGCTCCCCGTGGTCCTCGCAGACCTCCCGGACCTCGTCGCAGATCGCCGCGGCCGCGTCGAGATCACCGAGGAACGCCACCGCCATGGCCAACTCGACCCGCGCCATCAGCACATTGCTGTTCAGCTCGCCGACGTCGCGGTACCTGCCGAGCGCGTCACGGAGCAGCTCCTCGGCGCGCGGCAGGTCGTCCGTCACGATCGCCAGGCACCCCGTGCGGTGCACCGCGTACGCCAGTGCCGTCGCGTCCCCGGAGCGCTCGGCCTCCTCCCGGCACTCCTGGAGCGCCGAGATCGCGCCGACCGCGTCACCCTGCAGCACGGCCACGTAGCCCAGCACCCACAGCACCTTCAGCCGTGCGGCGTCGTGCGGGGTCGGCTCCTCCAGGACGTGGTCCAGCCAGTGCCGCCCCTCGGACAGCCGCCCGCAGCCGGCCCAGTAGAACCACAGCGTGCCCGCCAGATACTGCGCCAGATGCACCTCGTCGGGGCTCTCCATCGAACATTCCATCGCCCGGCGGAGATTGGGCAGCTCGCTGTCGATGCGCGCCGCCACCTCCGCCTGGCGCGGACTGAACCAGTCCAGCTCGCACCAGGTCGCGAGCCCCAGGAACCAGTCCCGGTGCCGCCGTCGCAGCCGCGGGGTGTCCCCGGCGGCCGCCAGCCACTGCGCCCCGTACTCGCTGACCGTGTCCAGCAGCCGGTAGCGGGCGCCGGTCGGGCCGTCCTCGCCCTCGACCACCGACTGGGCGAGCAGCTCGTCCAGCACATCGAGCACCGAGTCGGCCGGCAGTTCCGGCCCGCCGCAGATGTACTCGGCGGCCTCCAGATCGAACGATCCCGCGAACACCGAGAGTCGCGCCCACAGCAGTCGTTGCTCGGGCGTGCACAGCTCATGGCTCCAGCCGATCGCCGTACGCAGGGTCTGGTGGCGGGGCGGCGCGCCGCGACGGCCCCCGGTCAACAGCCGGAAGCGGTCGTCCAGGCGCAGGAGCACCTGTTCCACCGAGAGGGCGCGCAGCCGCCCGGCCGCGAGTTCGAGGGCCAGGGGAATGCCGTCGAGGCGGCGGCAGAGCTCCAGCACGGACGCCCGCTCGCCCGCCGTCGGCTCCCAGCCCGGCCGGACCCCGCGCACCCGCTCGGTGAAGAGCTCCACGGCGTCCCCGTCGGACATCGGGGCGAGCGGGAACGTCCGCTCCCCGTCCACCCGGAGGGGGCAGCGCCCGGCCGCGAGTACCTGGAGGCGCGGGGCCCGGCGCAGGAGTTCGGTGACGAGGTCGGCGCAGGCGTCGACAAGGTGCTCGAAGCCGTCGATCACCAGGAGCGTCCGGCGCTCGGAGAGATGTTCGACGAGGGTGGCGCGCGGGGGCCTGCTGGTGTGATCGGTCAGGCCCAGGGCGTCGATCAGGGCGTGTTCCAGCAGATCGGGGTGGCGGACGGCGGAGAGCTCGGCCAGAAGGACCCCGTCGCAGTACCGTTTCTCCCGAAGCGCGGCGACCCGAATGACGCACCGGGTCTTGCCCACGCCCGCCACTCCGGCGACGGTGACGAGCCTGGACTCCTCCAGCAGCCCGCCCAGCTCGGCCAGTTCGTCCTCGCGCCCGACGAAGGGGTTCAGTTCGGCCGGGAGGTTGCCGGGCGCCGGTGCGGGGCGGGCGTCCGGATCGTCGGGATTCGGGCAGGGGTCGTGCAGGCGTCGCATGAAACACGGAGCGTACTGGCTTGAAAGCTCTCCGTACAATCTCGTCGGGGCAACTCCCGCCCGGCCCGCGCGGAATGCGGTAGGGGAGGAGATGCGCGGCGCGATAGGCTCGTACGACGACGATCGGGCGTCCGGGCCGGGGCCCGGACGCGACCGACGGAGACAAGGCCCGGCAGGGCGCGAGCGACGAGCAGAGAGCGGTGCACAGTGTCCGGTGGAGAGGTGGCCGGGATCCTCGTGGCCGTCTTCTGGGCGATCCTGGTCTCGTTCCTCGCCGTGGTGCTGGTGAGGCTCGCCCAGACGCTCAGAGCGACCACCAAGCTCGTGGCGGACGTGACCGACCAGGCCGTTCCGCTGCTGGCCGACGCCTCGGCGACGGTGCGCTCCGCGCAGACCCAGCTGGACAAGGTCGACGCCATCGCGAGCGACGTCCAGGAGGTCACCTCCAACGCCTCCGCGCTCTCCACGACCGTCGCCTCCACCTTCGGCGGCCCCCTCGTCAAGGTCGCCGCGTTCGGCTACGGCGTACGGCAGGCCCTCGGCCGTCGCACCGCACCCGAGCCCACACCGGAACCGGCGCGGGGCCGCGGCTCCGCCCGCCGCACGGTGATCGTCGGCCGGACCGTACCCTCGGCGCGCGGACGCAGGCGCGAACGCCGAAACGCCCGCGGACAGAAGGACTGATCGAGCGATGTTCCGCCGTACGTTCTGGTTCACCGCCGGCGCAGCCGCCGGTGTGTGGGCCACCACCAAGGTCAACCGCAAGCTCAAGCAGCTGACCCCCGAGAGCCTCGCGGCGCAGGCCGCGGACAAGGCGATCGAGACCGGTCACAGGCTCAAGGACTTCGCCCTCGACGTGCGCGAGGGCATGATCCGGCGCGAAACCGAACTGGGCGGCGCCCTGGGCCTGGAAGCGCCGGTCGACCCCGACCTTCCCGTACAGCCGCACTTCGCCGTCGAAGCGGCCGAACCGCGCGCGAACGCGACCACGTACCGCACGCTCCCCTACAACTCGAACAACCGGAATGAGGACCACTGATGGAGTCGGCTGAAATTCGCCGCCGCTGGCTGAGCTTCTTCGAGGAGCGCGGTCACACCGCCGTGCCTTCGGCGTCGCTCATCGCGGACGACCCGACTCTGCTGCTGGTCCCCGCGGGCATGGTCCCCTTCAAGCCGTACTTCCTCGGCGAGGTCAAGCCGCCCGCCCCGCGCGTCACCAGCGTGCAGAAGTGCGTCCGTACGCCGGACATCGAAGAGGTCGGCAAGACCACCCGCCACGGCACCTTCTTCCAGATGTGCGGCAACTTCTCCTTCGGGGACTACTTCAAGGAAGGCGCCATCCAGCTCGCCTGGGAGGCGCTGACCAACTCCGTCGAGGACGGCGGCTACGGCCTCGACCCCGAGAAGCTCTGGATCACGGTCTACCTCGACGACGACGAGGCCGAGCAGATCTGGCGTGACAAGATCGGCGTTCCCGCCGAGCGCATCCAGCGCCTGGGCAAGAAGGACAACTTCTGGTCCATGGGCGTCCCCGGCCCCTGCGGCCCGTGCTCGGAGATCAACTACGACCGCGGCCCCGAGTTCGGCGTCGAGGGCGGCCCGGCCGTCAACGACGAGCGCTACGTGGAGATCTGGAACCTGGTCTTCATGCAGTACGAGCGCGGCGCCGGCGACGGCAAGGAGGACTTCCCGATCCTCGGGGACCTGCCGTCGAAGAACATCGACACCGGTCTCGGCCTCGAACGCCTCGCCATGATCCTCCAGGGCGTACAGAACATGTACGAGACCGACACCCTGCGCGTCGTCATGGACAAGGCCACCGAGCTGACCGGCGTCCGCTACGGCGCCGAGCAGGGAACCGACGTCTCGCTCCGCGTCGTCGCCGACCACATCCGTACGTCGGTGATGCTCATCGGCGACGGCGTCACCCCCGGCAACGAGGGCCGCGGCTACGTGTTGCGACGCATCATGCGCCGCGCCATCCGCAACATGCGTCTCATGGGCGCCACCGGCTCCGTGGTGAAGGACCTGGTCGACGTCGTGATCGACACGATGGGCCTCCAGTACCCGGAGCTGATCACCGACCGCAGGCGCATCGAGACGGTCGCGCTCGCCGAGGAGGCCGCCTTCCTCAAGGCGCTCAAGGGCGGCACCAACATCCTGGAGACCGCCGTCACCGAGACCAAGGCCGCCGGCGGCCAGGTCCTCGCCGGCGACAAGGCGTTCCTGCTCCACGACACCTGGGGCTTCCCGATCGACCTCACCCTGGAGATGGCCGCCGAGCAGGGGCTCTCCGTGGACGAGGACGGCTTCCGCCGCCTCATGCAGGAGCAGCGGGACAAGGCCAAGGCCGACGCCCGCGCCAAGAAGACCGGTCACGCCGACCTCTCCGCCTACCGCGAGGTCGCCGACACCTCCGGCGCCACCGAGTTCACCGGCTACACCGCCACCGCCGGCGAGTCCACCATCGTCGGCCTGCTGGTCGACGGCGTGCCCTCGCCCGCCGCCACCGAGGGCGACGAGGTCGAGGTCGTCCTCGACCGCACCCCCTTCTACGCCGAGGGCGGCGGCCAGCTCGCCGACACCGGCCGCATCCGGCTCGACACCGGCGCCGTGATCGAGATCCGCGACGTCCAGAAGCCGGTCCCCGGCGTCCACGTGCACAAGGGCGTCGTCCAGGTCGGCGAGGTGACGGTCGGGGCTCCCGTCTTCGCCTCCATCGACAGCACCCGCCGCCGCGCCATCGCCCGCGCCCACAGCGCCACGCACCTCACGCACCAGGCACTGCGCGACGCGCTCGGCCCGACGGCGGCCCAGGCCGGCTCGGAGAACTCGCCCGGCCGCTTCCGCTTCGACTTCGGTTCGCCCGCCGCCGTCCCCGGCACGGTCCTCACCGACGTCGAGCAGCGGATCAACGAGGTCCTCTCGCGGGAACTCGACGTCCAGGCCGAGGTCATGTCCATCGACGAGGCCAAGAAGCAGGGCGCCATCGCCGAGTTCGGCGAGAAGTACGGCGAGCGGGTCCGGGTCGTCACCATCGGAGACTTCTCCAAGGAGCTGTGCGGCGGCACCCACGTCCACAACACCGCCCAGCTGGGTCTGGTGAAGCTGCTCGGCGAGTCCTCCATCGGCTCCGGCGTGCGCCGTATCGAGGCCCTCGTCGGCGTGGACGCGTACAACTTCCTCGCCCGGGAGCACACGGTCGTCGCCCAGCTCCAGGAGCTGGTCAAGGGCCGCCCCGAGGAGCTCCCCGAGAAGATCGCGGGCATGCTCGGCAAGCTCAAGGACGCCGAGAAGGAGATCGAGAAGTTCCGCGCGGAGAAGGTCCTCGCGGCCGCCGCCGGACTCGTCGAGTCCGCCAAGGACGTCCGCGGCACCGCCCTGGTCACCGGCCAGGTCCCCGACGGCACCTCCGCCGACGACCTGCGCAAGCTGGTCCTGGACGTCCGCGGCCGCATCCAGGGCGGCCGGCCGGCCGTCGTGGCCCTGTTCACCACGGCCAACGGCCGCCCGCTCACCGTCATCGCCACCAACGAGGCCGCCCGCGAGCGCGGTCTCAAGGCCGGTGACCTGGTGCGCGCCGCGGCCAAGACCCTCGGCGGCGGTGGCGGCGGCAAGCCGGACGTCGCCCAGGGCGGCGGCACGAACCCGGCCGCCATCGGCGACGCCGTGGCCGCCGTCGAACGCCTCGTCACCGAGACCGCGTGACGAGCGGGATGACGCCGATGCGCCGGGGCCGACGGCTCGCCGTCGACGTCGGGGACGCCCGGATCGGGGTCGCCTCGTGCGACCCCGACGGGATCCTGGCCACGCCGGTGGAGACCGTGCCGGGACGCGACGTCCCGGCCGCCCACCGGCGGCTCCGCCAACTCGTCGAGGAGTACGAGCCGATCGAGGTCATCCTCGGCCTGCCGCGCTCCCTCGGCGGCGGCGAGGGCCCGGCGGCCGTCAAGGTCCGGGATTTCGCCCAGGTGTTCGCCCGCTCGATCGCACCCGTTCCGGTGAGACTGGTGGACGAGAGGATGACCACAGTGACGGCCGCTCAGGGGATGCGCGCCTCGGGCGTGAAGTCCAAGAAGGGCCGGTCTGTCATCGACCAGGCTGCCGCTGTGGTGATCCTTCAGAACGCTCTGGAGTCCGAACGGGCGTCAGGCAACCCCCCGGGCGAGGGCGTCGAAGTGGTTGTCTGATCGCGATACGGTAACGTTCCGCGCGATGCGGCGGTGTTCGAACAAACACCGCACAGCGAAGAGACGGAACGTCGTCTCGCGGCTCTAGGGGATCGATGACTGAGTATGGCCGGGGCCCCGGCTCCGAACCGTGGCATCCCGAGGACCCCTCGTACGGGGACCAGGGATGGGGAGGCCAGCAGGCCGCCCACGGCCAGGGCCAGTACGGCGACCAGCAGCAGTCCTTTCCGCAGGACCCGTACGCCCAGCAGCAGTCCTATCCGCAGGACCCGTACGCCCAGAACCACCAGCAGTACCCGCAGCAGCAGTACGAGCAGCAGAACCAGCAACAGCAGCAGTACGACCAGCAGAACCAGCAGCAGTACGACCAACAGAACCAGCAGCAGTACGGCACGCCTCGGCAGGAGCCGTACGCCCAGCAGTCGGGCGCCCAGCCGCAGTACAACGGCGGCTGGGACACCGGGCAGCAGACGGCCATGCCGTACGGGGCCGAGCCCCAGGACCCGTACGCCCAGCAGTCCGGTGGCTACGACGCATCGCAGGACTACTACGGCACCCCTGAGGCCTACCCTCCGCCGCAGCCTCCGGGCCGCCGCGACGCCACAGCCGAGCAGCAGCAGCAACAGCCGACGGAGTGGGACCCGGACGAGCCGCAGGAGGAGACGCACCCCTTCTTCACCGGTGCGGACGAACCGGCCGGCCGCGAGCCGCGCGACGACGACGATGACCCGGACGACGACGGTTCGCGCGGCTCGCGCCGCGACCGCGGCGGCAGCGACCGCCGGGGCGGCAAGGGCAAGAAGAAGAGCCGCAGCGGCGTGGCCTGTCTGGTGGTCTCCGTCGTCCTGATCGGCGGCCTCGGCGGGGTCAGTTACGTCGGCTACACCTTCTGGAAGAAGCAGTTCGGCGCCCCGGCCGACTACGCGGGGGCGGGTACCGGCCAGGTCGAGGTCGAGATCCCCGAAGGGTCGCTCGGCTACGACATCGCCAACATCCTGCGCAAGAAGGGCGTCATCAAGTCCTCCGACGCCTTCGTCGCGGCGCAGAACGACAACCCCAAGGGCAAGTTGCTCCAGGCCGGCGTCTACCTCATGAAGAAGGAGATGTCCGCCGCCAGCGCGATCGAGTTGATGCTCGACCCCAAGAGCCAGAACGCCTTCGTGATCCCCGAGGGCACCCGCAACTCCGAGGTCTACAAGAAGATCGACGAGCGGCTGGAGCTGGAGAAGGGCACCACGGCGAAGATCGCCAAGACCAAGGCGGAGTCCCTGGGGCTGCCCGACTGGGTGGTCGACGACCCGGAGGTGAAGGACCCGCTGGAGGGCTTCCTGTACCCGGCCGCCTATCCGGTCGCCAAGGGGTCGAAGCCCGAGGACGCGTTGAAGCGGATGGTCGCGCGGGCCAACAAGGAGTACGGCAAGCACGACCTCGAAGCCGCCGCCAGGAAGTACGATCTCGACGGGCCGTGGCAGGTGATCACGGTGGCGAGTCTGGTCCAGGTGGAGGGCAAGACGCATGACGACTTCCGCAAGATGTCCGAGGTCGTCTACAACCGCCTCAAGCCGTCCAACACGGAGACGAACCAGCTGCTCCAGTTCGACTCGGCGCTGAACTACCTCAAGAACCAGAGCAACATCAAGATCAGCGAGGCGGAGACCCGGGAGAACAAGGACCCGTACAACACGTACAGGCAGCCGGGCCTCACTCCGGGGCCCATCAGCAACCCCGGGGCCGACGCCCTCGGCGCCGCCCTGAACCCCACCACGGACGGCTGGCTGTACTTCGTCGCGACCGACGGTCAGCACAAGACCGAGTTCGCCAAGACCTACGACGAGCACCTCAGGCTGAAGAAGAAGTTCGATGCCCTCGACTGATGCGATGCCCTCGACGGAGAAGCGCCGGGCGGCCGTCCTCGGCTCGCCCATCGCCCACTCCCTCTCCCCGGTCCTGCACCGCGCCGCGTACGCCGAACTCGGCCTCGACCGCTGGTCCTACGACCGGTTCGAGGTCGACGAGGCCGCCTTGCCGGGCTTCGTCGCGGGACTGGACGCCTCCTGGGCCGGGCTGTCGCTGACCATGCCGCTCAAGCGGGCGATCATCCCGCTGCTCGACGAGATCAGCGCGACGGCCGCCTCCGTGGAGGCCGTCAACACGGTCGTGTTCACCGAGGACGGGCGGCGGGTCGGTGACAACACCGACATCCCCGGCATGATCGCCGCCCTGCGGGAGCGCGGGATCGACAGGGTCGACTCCGCCGCCGTCCTCGGCGCCGGAGCCACCGCCTCCTCCGCGCTCGCCGCGCTCGCCGCGGTCTGCGCCGGACCCGTGACGGCGTATGTGCGCGGCCCCGAGCGCGCGGCCGAGATGCGGGCCTGGGGGGAGCGGCTCGGCGTCGACGTCGTGATCGCCGACTGGGCGGACGCGGCGGCGGCACTGACCGCGCCGCTCGTCATCGCCACCACCCCGGCCGGTGCCTCCGACTCCCTGGCCGGATCCGTGCCGACGGCCCCGGGCATCCTTTTCGACGTGCTGTACGAGCCGTGGCCCACCGCGCTCGCCGCCGCCTGGTCTGCGCACGGCGGGGCCGTCGTCGGCGGACTCGACCTCCTCGTTCACCAGGCGCTGCTCCAGGTCGAGCAGATGACCGGCCGGATCCCGGCGCCGTTGGCCGCCATGCGGCAGGCCGGGGAAGCCGCGCTCGCGGCCCGCTGACGGGTCCGCCGGACGGCGCCGCCCGTCCGTCTGCTGGACCGGCGGCGGAATCGTGCCCCGGTCATGGGAGGATCGGGGGCGGCGGGCCAGGGCCGCGCACCCGGTGGCGCCGTTGGATTTCAGGCGCGAGCATGAGGAGCACCGTTGAGCAGGTTGCGCTGGCTGACCGCGGGGGAGTCGCATGGCCCCGCACTGGTGGCGACGCTGGAGGGCCTTCCCGCCGGTGTCCCGATCACCACGGAGATGGTGGCGGAGGCGCTGGCCCGGCGACGGCTCGGTTACGGCCGCGGCGCGCGCATGAAGTTCGAGAAGGACGAGGTCACCTTCCTCGGCGGCGTACGCCACGGCCTCACCATGGGCTCCCCGGTCGCCGTCATGGTCGGCAACACCGAGTGGCCCAAGTGGGAGCAGGTCATGTCGGCCGACCCGGTCGACCCCGAGGAGCTGGCGAAGCTCGCCCGTAACGCTCCGCTGACCCGCCCCCGGCCCGGCCACGCCGACCTCGCGGGGATGCAGAAGTACGGCTTCGACGAGGCCCGGCCGGTCCTGGAGCGTGCCAGCGCCCGGGAGACCGCCGCGCGCGTCGCCCTCGGGGCCGTCGCCCGGTCCTACCTCAAGGAGACCGCGGGCATCGAGATCGTCAGTCATGTCGTCGAGCTGGCCGCCGCGAAGGCCCCGTACGGCGTCCTTCCCGTCCCCGCCGACGTGGAGAAGCTGGACGCCGACCCGGTCCGCTGCCTGGACGCCGACGCGTCGAAGGCGATGGTGGCCGAGATCGACCAGGCCCACAAGGACGGCGACACCCTCGGCGGGGTCGTCGAGGTGCTGGCGTACGGCGTGCCCGTCGGGCTCGGCTCGCACGTGCACTGGGACCGACGCCTGGACGCCCGGCTCGCCGCCGCGCTCATGGGCATCCAGGCCATCAAGGGCGTCGAGGTCGGGGACGGCTTCGACCTGGCCCGGGTCCCCGGCTCCAAGGCGCACGACGAGATCGTCTCCACCGAGGACGGCATCAGGCGCACCTCGGGCCGTTCCGGCGGTACCGAGGGCGGTCTCACCACCGGTGAGCTGCTGCGGGTCCGCGCCGCGATGAAGCCGATCGCGACCGTGCCGCGCGCCCTGGCCACCGTGGACGTCGTCACCGGCGAGGCCACCAAGGCCCACCACCAGCGCTCCGACGTCTGCGCCGTCCCGGCCGCGGGCATCGTCGCGGAGGCCATGGTGGCCCTCGTCCTGGCCGACGCGGTCGCGGAGAAGTTCGGCGGCGACAGCGTCCCCGAGACCCACCGCAACGTCCAGTCGTACCTCGACCACCTCCAGATCCGATGAGCGGCCCCCTGGTCGTCCTCGTCGGCCCGATGGGCGTCGGCAAGTCCACCGTCGGCGAACTGCTCGCCGCCCGCCTCGGCACCACCTACCGGGACACCGACGCGGACGTCGTCGCCGCGGCCGGCAAGCCGATCGCCGAGATCTTCTACGACGAGGGCGAGGAGCACTTCCGCGCCCTGGAGCGCCGGGCCGTCGCGGCGGCCGTCGCCGGGCACACGGGCGTCCTCTCCCTCGGCGGCGGGGCCGTCCTGGACGCGGCGACCAGGGAGCTGCTGGCCGGCCGTCCGGTCGTCTACCTCTCCATGGACGTGGACGAGGCCGTCCGCCGCGTCGGCCTGGGCGCCGCCCGCCCCCTGCTCGCGGTCAACCCGCGCCGGCAATGGCGCGATCTGATGGACGCCCGTCGTCACCTCTACGAAGAGGTCGCCCGCACCGTCGTCGCCACCGACGAGCACACCCCCGAAGAGGTCGCCCAGGCGATCATCGACGCACTGGAACTGCCGGAGGGCCAAGCCGCCCCCGGCGTGGAGAACACCGGTATGACGCAGCAGGGCCCCACCCGCATCCAGGTCGCAGGCTCCGCGGGCTCCGACCCGTACGAGGTCCTCGTCGGCCACCAGCTCCTGGGCGAGCTGCCCCAGCTGATCGGCGACCGCGCGCGACGCGTCGCCGTACTGCACCCGGAGGCCCTCGCCGAGACCGGTGAGGCGGTCCGTCAGGACCTCGCCGACCAGGGGTACGAGGCCATCGCCGTCCAGCTGCCCAACGCGGAGGAGGCCAAGACCGCCGAGGTCGCCGCCTACTGCTGGAAGGCGCTCGGTCAGACCGGCTTCACCCGCACCGACGTCATCGTCGGCATCGGGGGCGGCGCCACCACGGACGTCGCCGGGTTCGTCGCGGCCACCTGGCTGCGCGGGGTGCGCTGGATCGCGATCCCGACCACCGTGCTCGGCATGGTCGACGCGGCCGTCGGCGGCAAGACCGGCATCAACACCGCCGAGGGCAAGAACCTGGTGGGCGCCTTCCACCCGCCCGCCGGGGTCCTCTGCGACCTCGCCGCGCTGGACTCGCTGCCGGTCAACGACTACGTCTCCGGCATGGCCGAGATCATCAAGGCCGGGTTCATCGCCGACCCGGTCATCCTGGACCTGGTCGAGGCCGACCCCGAGGGCGCGCGCACCCCGGCCGGGCCGCACACCGCCGAACTCATCGAGCGGTCCATCCGGGTCAAGGCCGAGGTCGTCTCCAGCGACCTCAAGGAGTCCGGACTCCGCGAGATCCTCAACTACGGCCACACCCTGGCCCACGCCATCGAGAAGAACGAGCGCTACAAGTGGCGCCACGGCGCGGCCGTCTCCATCGGCATGGTCTTCGCCGCCGAGCTGGGCCGGCTCGCCGGACGCCTCGACGACGCCACCGCCGACCGGCACCGCAGCGTCCTCGCATCGGTGGGACTGCCGCTCGCCTACCGCGGCGACCAGTGGCCCAAGCTGCTGGAGAACATGAAGGTCGACAAGAAGTCGCGCGGCGACCTGCTGCGCTTCATCGTCCTGGACGGCATCGGCAGGCCCACCGTCCTGGAGGGTCCCGACCCGGCCGTGCTGCTCGCCGCCTACGGGGAGGTCTCCGCGTGAGGCGAAGGGTCTTCGTCCTGAACGGCCCCAACCTCGGACGGCTCGGCTCGCGTGAGCCCGACGTCTACGGGGCCACCTCCTACGCCGGACTCGTCGACGCCTGCACGACCCTCGGCAAGGAGCTCGGCTTCGACGTCGAGGTGCGGGAGACCAACGACGAGGGCCGGCTGATCCGCTGGCTCCACGAGGCGGCGGACGGATCGATTCCGGTCGTTCTCAACCCGGGGGCCTTCACGCACTACTCGTACGGCATGCGGGACGCGGCCGCCCAGCGCACCGCCCCGCTGATCGAGGTGCACATCTCCAACCCGTACACCCGCGAGGAGTTCCGCCACACGTCCGTGGTCGCCGCGGTGGCCACGGGCACGGTGGCCGGGTTCGGCATCGGCTCCTACCGGCTCGCCCTGCGCGCCCTGGCCGACGAACTGACGGACTGACACCTCGCGGATGCCCGTCCGCCCTCCGCACGGCCGACGGGCACTTCGCGCCCTCCCGGGCCGTTCACCCCGAGACGGCCCGGGAAGGTACGGTGGCCGTCCCATCAGCGTCAGTTGCAGTTACGAGACGGAGTGGCACCGGATGCAGCACGCAGTGGGGGCCCCGCTGCCGCCGCCCCACGGCCCCGGTATCGGGAACGTCGGCCGGCCGTACCAGGCCCAGCACGCCGGCCACCCCGGCCCGCCCCCGATATCCCCGCCGCCCGGCCAGGCCCCGCCTCCGCCCCCTCCCGGCCAGGCGCCCCAGGCTCCGCCCCCGGCCCAGGGCCGGCCCCAGCAGCCCGCCGCCCCCGGCCAGGCCCCGCAGCCGGGCTGGAGCGGCACCGGACCCACGCCGCCGCCCGCCGGGCAGGTCACCGGGCACGTCCAACTGCCCCCGGGCGGCCCCGTTCCGCTGCCCGCACCGCCCGCCGGGGCCGGCACCGGCGGTGCGACGCTCGCCGTCCTGCTCATCGGTCCCGCCGGGGCGGGCAAGACCACGGTCGCCAAGCTCTGGGCGGCCCGCCGCCGCGTGCCCACCGCCCACGTCTCCCTCGACGACGTCCGCGAATGGGTCCGCTCCGGCTTCGCCGACCCGCAGGCCGGCTGGAACGACCATTCCGAGGCCCAGTACCGGCTGGCCCGCCGCACCTGCGGCTTCGCCGCCCGCAACTTCCTCGCCAACGGCATCTCCTGCATCCTCGACGACGCCGTCTTCCCCGACCGCCCGGTCGTCGGCCTCGGCGGCTGGAAGCGCCACGTGGGCCCCGGCCTGCTGCCCGTGGTCCTGCTGCCCGGCCTGGAGATCGTCCTGGAGCGCAACGCCGCCCGCAGCGGCAACCGCAGGCTCTCCGACGAGGAGGTCGCCCGTATCCACGGCCGGATGGCCGGCTGGTACGGCTCCGGCCTCCCGATCATCGACAACTCCACGTACGACGTCGAGACCACCGCCCGGGTCCTGGACGACGTACTGGCCCGCTCCATCGCGAGCCCGCCCGCCTGGTAGCCGTCGGGGGCCCCGACGGCGGGCGACCGCGTGGCGCCCCGGGGCCCGGAACCCCGGTCGGGTGCGCTGACCGGGCGGGGAGCCGTCCTCGCTCGTACGCTCGAACCATGTCAGAGGTGCACGCCGTCCGACGCGGGCTGCTCCGCGACCGGTGCGCCGCCGCGGGCTCCGCGGCCGCCCTGGTCTCCCGCCCCGCCAACGTCCGCTATCTCGCGGGCGGAGCGCCGCCCGGCGCCGTGCTGCTGCTCGGCCCCGGCGAGGACGTTCTGCTCTGTCCCCGCGCCCCGACCGCTGAACCCGCCCACGGGCGGCCCGACGAGGCGCTCCGGATCGACCTCCTGCCCGCCCCGGACGGGGACCCGGTGGTCGCCGCGGCGGGCCTCGCCGCCTCGGCGGGCGCCGATTCGCTCGCCGTCGAGGAGCACGATCTGACCGTGGCCCGGCACCGTGCCATGGGGAAGGCCGCCCCACGGCTCCGGCTGGCCGATCTGGGCTTCACCGTGGAGCAGCAGCGGATCGTCAAGGACGAGGAGGAGATCGGCTGCCTCCGGATCGCCGCCGAGATCACCGACCAGGCCCTCGGCGAACTCCTCGAATCGATCCTGGTCGGCCGCACCGAACGGCACCTCGCCCTCGAACTGGAGCGCCGCCTGGTCGACCACGGGGCGGACGGTCCCGCCTTCGCCACCTCCGTGGCCACCGGCCCCAACTCCGGCCAGGGCCGCCACCGGCCCTCGGACCGCAGGGTGGAGGAGGGGGATTTCCTCTCCGTCCGCCTCGGCGCGAGCTACCACGGCTACCGCTGCGAGATCGGCCGGACCTTCGTCATCGGCACCGCCCCCGCCGCGTGGCAGATCGAGCTCTACGACCTCGTTTTCGCCGCTCAGCGGGCCGGCCGGGAAGCCCTGGCGCCGGGGGCGGCCTATCGGGACGTGGACCGTGCGGCCCGACATCCGCTGGAGTCGGCGGGGCACGGAGAGGGGCTTCAGCCGAGGACCGGGCACGGTGTGGGCCTGGAAATCGAGGAGGACCCGCAACTTGCACCGACAGCCATGGGTAAACTGGACGCTTGTGTGCCGGTCACCGTCGAACCGGGGGTCCACCTCCCGGGCCGGGGCGGTGTCCGGATCGATGACACGCTCGTCGTGCGCCCCGAGGCGGACGGCGGACCCGAGCTACTCACCATGACGACCAAGGAGCTGCTCGCGCTCTAGCGCGCATCCTCGGTCGTTCCACCAGCTTCAGTCCAGGAGATTCCGCAACCGTGGCTTCCACGAACGACCTCAAGAACGGCCTGGTGCTCAAGCTCGACGGAGGCCAGCTCTGGTCCGTCGTCGAGTTCCAGCACGTCAAGCCCGGCAAGGGCCCCGCCTTCGTGCGCACCAAGCTCAAGAACGTGCTCTCCGGCAAGGTCGTCGACAAGACGTTCAACGCCGGCGTGAAGGTCGAGACGGCCACCATTGACCGCCGAGACATGCAGTTCTCGTACATGGACGGCGAGTACTTCGTCTTCATGGACATGGACACCTACGACCAGCTGATGGTCGACCGCAAGGCAGTCGGCGACGCCGCCAACTTCCTGATCGAGGGCTTCACCGCCTCCGTCGCCCAGCACGAGGGCGAGGTGCTCTACGTCGAGCTGCCCGCTGCGGTCGAGCTGACGATCCAGCACACCGACCCGGGCGTCCAGGGCGACCGCTCCACCGGCGGCACCAAGCCCGCCACCCTGGAGACCGGTTACGAGATCGGCGTGCCGCTCTTCATCAGCACCGGCGAGAAGATCAAGGTCGACACCCGCTCGGGCGACTACCTCGGCCGGGTGAACAGCTAACCGTGGCTGCCCGGAACAAGGCCCGCAAGCGCGCCTTCCAGATCCTCTTCGAGGCCGACCAGCGCGGTGAGTCCGTGCAGAGCGTCCTCGCGGACTGGGTTCGGCTCTCGCGGACCGACGACCGTCAGCCGCCGGTCGGTGAATTCACGATGGAGCTCGTCGAGGGGTACGCGCAGTACGCGGACCGGATCGACGACCTCATCGTCACCTACGCCGTGGACTGGGAGATCGACCGCATGCCGGTCGTCGACCGGAGCATCCTGCGGCTCGGCGCGTACGAGCTGATCTGGATGGACGAGACTCCGGACGCCGTGGTGATCGACGAGGCCGTCCAGCTCGCCAAGGAGTTCTCCACCGATGACTCCCCATCCTTCGTGAACGGCCTGCTGGCCCGTTTCAAGGACCTGAAACCGAACCTCCGCCGGGAGCAGTAGCCCCGGCCGCGACGGTTCGGTCGCACACGCCACGAAGGGGCCCGCGGTCAGCCGACCGCGGGCCCCTTCCGTCGTACCCGGGAGCCGGCGCGGGCCCGCCGTGCCGACCGGGGACGCGGACACGGAAACGCCGGGAGGGCGGGGCACTAAGGTCCCCGCCCACCCGGCGGTACGTTTCTGCTGTGGGGCCCTGCCCCGCCCGCTCAGCCCTCGTCGTGGGAGACCGCGCGGCGCGCGTCCGCGTCCAGCACGCCCCAGCTGATGAGCTGCTCCGTGAGCACGGAAGGCGACTGGTCGTAGATGACGGCGAGCGTGCGCAGGTCGTCCTGGCGGATCGAGAGCACCTTGCCGTTGTAGTCACCGCGCTGGCTCTGGATGGTCGCCGCGTAACGCTGCAGCGGACCGGCCTTCTCCGGCGGCACGTGAGCGAGGCGCTCCAGGTCCAGGACGAGCTTCGGCGGCGGCTCCGCGGCCCCGCCCGGCGTCGTACCGGGCAGCAGCTCCTGCACGGGGACCCCGTAGAAATCCGCCAGCTCGGCGAGGCGCTGTACGGTCACGGCACGGTCGCCGCGCTCGTACGAACCGACCACGACGGCCTTCCAGCGACCCTGTGACTTCTCCTCCACGCCGTGGAGGGAAAGGCCCTGCTGGGTGCGGATGGCACGGAGTTTGGCCCCGAGCTGTTTTGCGTATTCGCTGGACATATGGCTCCCCGGACGCTGGAACAGTGTGCGGCTCCGCCGCGTGGCTGGTAACTCACTGTGAGGTTACGCAGCGTTACTTGGATGCGTCAAGCCGAATGGTCCGGACCGGTGCCTCCCGGGGGCGGGGCCAGGGCCGGGCGCAAGCCCTGGTAGCGTGGATGACGCAATTTCGACGTCCTTTAACGATCCGTCCCGTGAGGCGGAGAAGGAGGTCCGTTTCTTATGGACGCACAGCACGACGACACCGGCAACGCGGCACGCCCCGTTCTCGAGGCCCCCGACATCGCCCGTGTTCTGACCCGTATCGCCCACGAGATCGTCGAACGCGCCAAGGGCGCCGACGACGTGGTCCTGCTCGGCATCCCGACCCGGGGCGTCTTCCTCGCCCGTCGGCTGGCCGAGAAACTCCAGGAGATCACCGGCCGGAAGACGCCGGTCGGGTCTCTCGACATCACCATGTACCGCGACGACCTGCGGATGCGCCCGGCACGCACCCTGGCCCGTACCGACATCCCCGGTGAGGGGATCGAGGGCAGCCTGGTCGTCCTGGTCGACGACGTGCTCTTCTCCGGCCGCACGATCCGCGCCGCCCTCGACGCGCTCGGCGACATCGGCCGCCCCCGCGCGGTGCAGCTCGCGGTCCTCGTCGACCGCGGCCACCGGGAGCTCCCGATCCGCGCGGACTACGTCGGCAAGAACCTCCCCACGTCGCTGCGGGAGACGGTCAAGGTCCAGCTCGCCGAGGAGGACGGCCGCGACGCCGTGCTGCTGGGCGTCAAGCAGGCCACCCCCGCGGACACGCAGTAGCCCTGAGCCCTCCCGTACGGCCTTTCGGGGACGTACGGCCGCTCCCGTGTGCCCGCATGCCTGAAACTCCCTCCAGCAACCCGGAGAACCCCCAGATGAAGCGTCACCTCATCTCGGCCGCCGACCTCACCCGCGACGACGCCGTCCTGATCCTCGACACCGCCGAGGAGATGGCCCGGGTCGCGGACCGGCCGATCAAGAAGCTCCCCACCCTGCGCGGCCGTACCGTCGTCAACCTCTTCTTCGAGGACTCGACCCGCACCCGCATCTCCTTCGAGGCGGCCGCCAAACGGCTGTCCGCCGACGTCATCAACTTCTCCGCCAAGGGCTCGTCCGTCTCCAAGGGCGAGTCCCTGAAGGACACCGCGCTGACCCTGGAGGCGATGGGCGCCGACGCCGTCGTCATCCGGCACGGCGCCTCCGGGGCCCCCTACCGGCTCGCCACCTCCGGCTGGATCGACGGCGCCGTGGTCAACGCCGGGGACGGCACCCACGAACACCCCACCCAGGCCCTGCTGGACGCCTTCACGATGCGCCGCCGGCTCGTCGGCGCCGACACCGGGCTGGGACGCGACCTGGACGGCCGCCGCATCACGATCGTCGGCGACATCCTGCACAGCCGCGTCGCCCGCTCCAACGTCCACCTGCTCACCACGCTCGGCGCGCACGTCACGCTGGTGGCCCCGCCCACCCTGGTCCCCGTGGGCGTCGAGAAGTGGCCCTGCGACGTCAGCTACAGCCTCGACGACGTGCTGGCGAAGTCCGATGCGGTGATGATGCTGCGTGTGCAGCGTGAACGGATGAACGCCGCGTACTTCCCGACCGAGCGCGAGTACTCGCGCCGCTACGGCCTGGACGGCGAGCGCATGGCGAAGATGCCCGGGCACGCCATCGTCATGCACCCCGGCCCGATGGTCCGCGGCATGGAGATCACCGCCGAGGTCGCCGACTCCGACCGCTGCACGGTCGTCGAGCAGGTCGCCAACGGCGTCTCCATCCGCATGGCCGTGCTCTACCTGCTGCTCGGCGGCTCCGACACCGCACTGTCCGCCGCCCCCGCCCGTACCGAGGAGAACAAGTAACCATGAGCAAGATCATTGTCCGCGGTGCGCGGATCCTCGGCGGCGAGCCCAGGGACGTGCTGATCGACGGCGAGACAGTCACCGAGGTGGGCACCGGCCTCGACGCCGCCGGCGCCACCGTGATCGAGGCCGAGGGGCAGATCCTGCTGCCCGGCCTGGTCGACCTGCACACCCATCTGCGCGAGCCCGGCCGCGAGGACTCCGAGACCGTTCTCACCGGCACCAAGGCCGCGGCCGTCGGCGGCTTCACCGCCGTGCACGCCATGGCCAACACCTTCCCCGTCGCCGACACCGCCGGCGTCGTCGAGCAGGTCTGGCGCCTCGGCAAGGAGTCCGGCTACTGCGACGTGCAGCCCGTGGGCGCCGTCACCGTCGGCCTGGAGGGCAAGCAGCTCGCCGAGCTCGGCGCGATGCACGACTCCGCCGCCGGGGTGAAGGTCTTCTCCGACGACGGCAAGTGCGTCGACGACGCGGTGATCATGCGCCGCGCCCTGGAGTACGTGAAGGCCTTCGACGGCGTCGTCGCCCAGCACGCCCAGGAGCCCCGCCTCACCGAGGGCGCCCAGATGAACGAGGGCGTCGTCTCCGCCGAACTCGGGCTCGGCGGCTGGCCCGCCGTCGCCGAGGAGTCGATCATCGCCCGCGACGTCCTCCTCGCCGCCCACGTCGGCTCCCGCGTCCACATCTGCCACCTCTCCACGGCCGGCTCCGTGGAGATCGTCCGCTGGGCCAAGTCCAAGGGCTGGAACGTCACCGCCGAAGTGACCCCGCACCACCTCCTCCTCACCGACGAGCTGGTCCGCACCTACAACCCGGTCTACAAGGTGAACCCGCCGCTGCGCACCGAGGCCGACGTCCTGGCCCTGCGCGAGGCGCTCGCCGACGGCACGATCGACTGCGTCGCCACCGACCACGCCCCGCACCCGCACGAGGACAAGGACTGCGAGTGGGCCGCGGCCGCCATGGGCATGGTGGGCCTGGAGACCGCGCTCTCGGTCGTCCAGCAGACGATGGTGGACACCGGGCTCATGGACTGGGCGGGCGTCGCGGACCGCATGTCCTTCCGCCCCGCGGCCATCGGCCGGCTCGAAGGACACGGCCGCCCCGTCTCGGCGGGTGAGCCCGCCAACCTCACTCTGGTCGATCCGGCATACCGTGGAGCCGTGGACCCCGCGGGCTTCGCGTCCCGCAGCCGAAACACCCCCTACGAGGGCCGTGAGCTGCCGGGCCGCGTCACCCATACCTTCCTGCGGGGCCGTGCCACGGTCGTCGACGGGAAGCTCGCGTGACAACTCTGACCCCCCTGTACCACCTGGCCGCCGAGCAGAAGTCGGCGGAAGTGACGGACTGGGCCGCCCGCATCGCCTGGGTGGTCGGCCTGTTCGTCTTCATCGCCCTCGTCTACTGGCTGATGCGCCAGGGCTGGAAGTGGCGCGCCAGCCTCCAGTCCGGCCTGCCCGAGCTCCCGGCCACCCCCGAGGACCTCGCCGACGACGAGACGCTGCTGACGCTTCGGGGGCGCTACCACGCCTCCACCACCGCAGGGCAGTGGCTCGACCGGATCGTCGCGCACGGCCTCGGCACCCGCAGCCGCACCGAGCTCACGCTCACCGCCCGCGGCCTGGACGTCGTACGCCCCGGGGCGACCGACTTCTTCATCCCGGCCGACGCCCTGCGCGAGGCCCGCCTCGACAAGGCGCTCGCGGGCAAGGTCCTCCCCGAGGGCGGCCTGCTGATCATCACCTGGGCGCACGGCGAGACGCTGATCGACTCCGGCTTCCGCTCCGACCACGCCGCCGAGCACCAGGCCTGGGTCGACGCCGTCAACCGGCTCACCGGCGCACCTGCCGCCACGGAACTCACCAGCACCACTACGGAAGGCACCGCACGATGACGATCTCCACCCGGGGGGCCCAGGCCCCCGCCGTACTCGTCCTGGAGGACGGCCGCGCCTTCCGCGGCCGTGCCTACGGGGCCGTGGGGGAGACCTTCGGCGAAGCGGTGTTCTCCACCGGCATGACCGGCTACCAGGAAACGCTGACCGACCCCTCGTACCACCGCCAGGTCGTCGTCATGACGGCCCCGCACGTCGGCAACACCGGCGTGAACGACGAGGACCCCGAGTCCGCTCGCATCTGGGTCTCCGGCTACGTCGTCCGCGACCCCGCCCGCAAGCCCTCCAACTGGCGCTCCCAGCGCTCGCTGGACGAGGAACTGGCGGCGCAGGGCGTCGTCGGCATCAGCGGCGTCGACACCCGCGCCCTCACCCGCCACCTGCGCGAGCGCGGCGCGATGCGCGTCGGGATCTTCTCCGGCGAGGCGCTGGCCGACGAGGCCGCGCTGCTGGCCCGGGTCCAGCAGGCCCCCGAGATGGTGGGCGCCGACCTCTCCGCCGAGGTCGCCACCAAGGAGGCCTACGTCGTCCCCGCGATCGGCACGAAGAAGTTCACCGTCGCCGCGATCGACCTCGGCATCAAGGGCATGACCCCCCACCGGATGGCCGAACGCGGCATCGAGGTGCACGTGCTGCCCGCCACCGCCACGCTGGAGGAGGTGTACGCCGTCAGCCCCGACGGCGTCTTCTTCTCCAACGGCCCCGGCGACCCGTCCACCGCCGACCACCCGGTCGCCCTCATGAAGGGCGTCCTGGAGCGGTCCACGCCCCTCTTCGGCATCTGCTTCGGCAACCAGATCCTCGGCCGCGCGCTCGGCTTCGGCACCTACAAGCTGAAGTACGGCCACCGCGGCATCAACCAGCCGGTGCAGGACCGCACCACCGGCAAGGTCGAGGTCACCGCGCACAACCACGGGTTCGCCGTCGACGCCCCGCTGGACCAGGTCTCCGACACGGAGTTCGGCCGCGCCGAGGTCTCCCACGTCTGCCTGAACGACCAGGTGGTCGAGGGCCTCCAGCTCCTGGACCGGCCCGCCTTCAGCGTCCAGTACCACCCCGAGGCGGCCGCGGGCCCGCACGACGCCGCGTACCTCTTCGACCGTTTCACCACCCTGATGGAGGGCCAGCGTGCCTAAGCGCTCCGATATCCAGTCCGTCCTGGTCATCGGCTCCGGTCCGATCGTCATCGGCCAGGCCGCCGAGTTCGACTACTCCGGCACCCAGGCCTGCCGCGTCCTCAAGGCCGAGGGCCTGCGCGTCATCCTGGTGAACTCCAACCCGGCGACGATCATGACCGACCCGGAGATCGCCGACGCCACCTACGTCGAGCCGATCACCCCCGAGTTCGTCGAGAAGATCATCGCCAAGGAGCGCCCCGACGCGCTCCTGCCCACCCTCGGCGGCCAGACCGCGCTGAACACCGCGATCTCCATGCACGAGAACGGCGTCCTGGAGAAGTACGGCGTCGAGCTCATCGGCGCCAACGTCGAGGCGATCAACAAGGGCGAGGACCGCGACCTCTTCAAGGGCGTCGTCGCGGCCGTCAAGGAGAAGATCGGGTACGGCGAGTCCGCCCGTTCCGTCATCTGCCACACCATGGACGACGTCATCGCCGGCGTCGACACCCTCGGCGGCTACCCCGTCGTCGTCCGCCCCTCCTTCACCATGGGCGGCGCCGGCTCCGGCTTCGCCCACGACGAGGAGGAACTGCGCCGCATCGCCGGACAGGGCCTCACGCTCTCCCCGACCACCGAGGTGCTCCTGGAGGAGTCCATCCTCGGCTGGAAGGAGTACGAGCTGGAGCTGATGCGCGACAAGCACGACAACGTCGTGGTCGTCTGCTCCATCGAGAACTTCGACCCGATGGGCGTCCACACCGGCGACTCCATCACCGTCGCGCCCGCGATGACGCTCACGGACCGCGAGTACCAGCGGCTGCGCGACGTCGGCATCGCGATCATCCGTGAGGTCGGCGTCGACACCGGCGGCTGCAACATCCAGTTCGCCATCGACCCCGCCGACGGCCGGGTCATCGTCATCGAGATGAACCCGCGCGTCTCCCGCTCCTCGGCGCTCGCCTCCAAGGCCACCGGCTTCCCGATCGCCAAGATCGCCGCCAAGCTGGCCGTCGGCTACACCCTGGACGAGATCCCCAACGACATCACCGAGAAGACGCCGGCCTCCTTCGAGCCGACCCTCGACTACGTCGTCGTCAAGGCCCCGCGCTTCGCCTTCGAGAAGTTCCCCTCCGCCGACTCCACCCTCACCACCACCATGAAGTCGGTGGGCGAGGCCATGGCGATCGGCCGGAACTTCACCGAGGCCCTCCAGAAGGCCCTGCGCTCCCTGGAGAAGAAGGGCTCGCAGTTCGCCTTCACCGGCCCGGTCGGCGACAAGGCCGAGCTGCTCGCGGAGGCGGTCCGCCCCACCGACGGCCGCATCAACACCGTCATGCAGGCGATCCGGGCCGGAGCCACCCAGGAGGAGGTCTTCGACTCCACGAAGATCGACCCCTGGTTCGTCGACCAGCTCTTCCTGATCAAGGAGATCGCCGACGAGCTGGCCTCCGCGGAGCGCCTGGACGCCGACCTGATCGCCGAGGCCAAGCGGCACGGCTTCTCCGACGCCCAGATCGGCGAGATCCGCGGGCTGCGCGAGGACGTCGTCCGTGAGGTCCGGCACGCGCTCGGCATCCGCCCGGTCTACAAGACGGTCGACACCTGCGCCGCCGAGTTCGCCGCGAACACGCCGTACTTCTACTCCTCCTACGACGAGGAGAGCGAGGTCGCGAGCCGCACCAAGCCGGCCGTGATCATCCTCGGCTCGGGCCCCAACCGCATCGGCCAGGGCATCGAGTTCGACTACTCCTGTGTGCACGCCTCCTTCGCCCTGAGCGACGCGGGCTACGAGACCGTCATGGTCAACTGCAACCCGGAGACCGTCTCCACCGACTACGACACCTCCGACCGGCTCTACTTCGAGCCGCTCACCCTGGAGGACGTCCTGGAGATCGTGCACGCCGAATCGCTGGCGGGCCCGATCGCCGGTGTCATCGTGCAGCTCGGCGGCCAGACCCCGCTCGGCCTCGCGCAGGCCCTCAAGGACAACGGCGTGCCCGTCGTCGGCACCTCCCCGGAGGCCATCCACGCCGCCGAGGACCGCGGCGCCTTCGGCCGGGTCCTGGCCGAGGCCGGACTGCCCGCGCCCAAGCACGGCACCGCCACCACCTTCGGCGAGGCCAAGGCCATCGCCGACGAGATCGGCTACCCGGTCCTGGTCCGACCGAGCTACGTGCTCGGCGGGCGCGGCATGGAGATCGTGTACGACGAGACGCGCCTCGCCTCGTACATCTCCGAGTCCACCGAGATCAGCCCCACCCGGCCGGTCCTCGTCGACCGCTTCCTCGACGACGCCATCGAGATCGACGTGGACGCCCTCTACGACGGCACCGAGCTCTACCTCGGCGGCGTCATGGAACACATCGAGGAAGCCGGCATCCACTCCGGCGACTCGGCCTGCGCCCTGCCCCCGATCACACTCGGCGGCTTCGACATCAAGCGGCTGCGCGCCTCCACCGAGGGCATCGCCAAGGGCGTCGGCGTCCTCGGACTGATCAACATCCAGTTCGCGCTCTCCGGCGACATCCTCTACGTCCTGGAGGCCAACCCGCGCGCCTCCCGCACGGTCCCCTTCACCTCGAAGGCGACCGCCGTCCCGCTCGCCAAGGCCGCCGCCCGCATCTCGCTGGGCGCGACCATCGCCGAGCTGCGCGCGGAGGGCCTGCTGCCGAAGACCGGCGACGGCGGCACCCTGCCGCTGGACGCGCCGATCTCCGTCAAGGAGGCCGTGATGCCGTGGTCGCGCTTCCGCGACATCCACGGCCGGGGCGTCGACACGGTCCTCGGCCCGGAGATGCGCTCCACCGGCGAGGTCATGGGCATCGACTCGGTCTTCGGCACGGCGTACGCCAAGTCGCAGGCCGGCGCCTACGGCCCGCTGCCCACCAAGGGCCGCGCGTTCATCTCGGTCGCCAACCGCGACAAGCGCTCGATGATCTTCCCGGCCCGCGAACTGGTCGCCCACGGCTTCGAGCTGATGGCCACCTCCGGCACGGCCGAGGTCCTCAAGCGCAACGGCATCAACGCCACCGTCGTGCGCAAGCAGTCCGAGGGCGCCGGTCCGAACGGCGAGAAGACCATCGTCCAGCTCATCCACGACGGCGAGGTCGACCTCATCGTCAACACGCCGTACGGCACCGGCGGCCGGCTCGACGGCTACGAGATCCGCACCGCGGCCGTCGCCCGCTCCGTACCGTGCCTGACCACGGTCCAGGCGCTCGCCGCCGCCGTCCAGGGCATCGACGCCCTCAACCACGGCGACGTCGGGGTCCGTTCCCTCCAGGAACACGCGGAACACTTGATCGCGGCGCGCGACTAGCCGCCCGGAGAGGGGGACACCGAGAACGGTGTCCCCCTCTTCGCGAGCCCTGTCGAGCACACCGAGCACCAAGGACACCTCTTCATGTACGAGCTCTTCTTCCGGCTGGTCCTCAAGCGGATGGATCCCGAGCAGGCCCACTACGCCGCCTTCCGCTGGATCCGCCTCGCCGCCCGGATCCCCGTCCTGCGCACCTTCGTCGCCGCCGCCCTCGCCCCGCGCTACAAGGAACTGCGCACCGAGGCCCTCGGCCTGCGGATGCACGGCCCCTTCGGGCTCGCCGCCGGCTTCGACAAGAACGCCGTCGCGATCGACGGCATGGCGATGCTCGGCTTCGACCACATCGAGATCGGCACCGTCACCGGCGAACCGCAGCCGGGCAACCCCAAGAAGCGCCTCTTCCGGCTGGTCGCGGACCGCGCGCTGATCAACCGCATGGGCTTCAACAACGAGGGCTCCGCCGCCGTCGCCGCCCGCCTGGCCGCCCGCAACCCGGTCTTCCGCACCACGGTCGGCGTCAACATCGGCAAGACCAAGGCCGTCCCGGAGGCCGAGGCCGCCGCCGACTACGTGAAGTCCACCGAGGCGCTGGCCGGCCACGCCGACTACCTGGTCGTCAACGTCTCCTCGCCCAACACCCCCGGGCTGCGCAACCTCCAGGCCACCGAGTCGCTGCGCCCGCTGCTCACCGCCGTGCGCGAGGCAGCCGACCGCACCGTCACCACCCGGCGCGTCCCGCTGCTGGTCAAGATCGCCCCGGACCTCGCGGACGAGGACGTCGACGCCGTCGCCGACCTCGCCGTGGAGCTGGGCCTGGACGGCATCATCGCCACCAACACCACCATCGCGCGCGAGGGCCTGGGCCTGAAGTCGGCCCCCGGTCTGGTGGAGGAGACCGGTGGACTGTCCGGCGCACCCCTCAAGGAGCGCTCGCTGGAGGTCCTGAGCCGCCTGTACGCCCGTGTGGGGGACCGGATCACCCTGGTGGGCGTCGGGGGCGTGGAGAACGCCGAGGACGCCTGGCAGCGCATCCTCGCCGGAGCCACCCTCGTCCAGGGCTACAGCGCCTTCATCTACGAAGGACCCTTCTACGCCCGCGCGATCCACAAGGGCCTCGCCGCCCGGCTCGCCACCTCTCCGTACGCCACCCTCGCCGAGGCCGTCGGCGCCGAGACCCGGAAGAAGGCCGCCCTGTGACGCCCGAACCCTTCGGCGCCCGCCTGCGCCGTGCCATGGACACCCGCGGGCCGCTCTGCGTCGGCATCGACCCGCACGCCTCCCTGCTCACCTCCTGGGGCCTGAACGACGACATCGCCGGCCTGGAGCGCTTCACCCGGACCGTGGTGGAGGCGCTGGCCGACCGGGTCGCCGTCCTCAAACCGCAGTCCGCGTTCTTCGAGCGCTTCGGCTCGCGCGGCGTCGCCGTCCTGGAGAAGGCCGTCGAGGAGGCACGCGCCGCCGGGGCGCTCGTCCTGATGGACGCCAAGCGCGGCGACATCGGCTCCACCATGGGCGCCTACGCGGCGACCTACCTGGACAAGGACTCCCCGCTCTTCTCCGACGCGGTCACCGTCTCCCCGTACCTGGGCTTCGGCTCGCTGCGCCCGGCGCTCGACGCGGCCGCCGTCTCCGGCGCGGGCGTCTTCGTCCTCGCCCTCACCTCCAACCCGGAGGGCGCCGAGGTCCAGCGGGCCACGGCGGCCGACGGCCGCTCGCTCGCCCAGCTGATGCTCGACCACATGGCCGCCGAGAACGCCGGGGCCGTCCCGCTCGGCTCGGTCGGCGCGGTGGTCGGCGCGACGCTCGGCGACGCCGGGGTCAACCTGGCGATCAACGGGCCGCTCCTCGCGCCCGGCATCGGGGCCCAGGGCGCGACCCCGGCGGATCTTCCGGCGGTGTTCGGCGACGCGGTGGGCAACGTGGTCCCCAGCGTGAGCCGGGGCGTGCTGCGCCACGGCCCGGACGTGTCCGGGCTGCGCGAGGCCGCCGAACGGTATTCGGACGAGGTCCGCGGGGCCGTATCCGGCAGCTGACCCTGACACGTTTACAGCGTGTTGACGAAATACTGACGAGAAACCTGGTCGATATGTCGCGAAAATCCTGGTCGGCCACAGCTGACCAGGACTTTTCGTCTGTTCTCGCTGACTACAGCGGCCCTTGCCGCTAGTCTCCGTCGGGAGCGGCAGAACACAGTGTGTTCTCCGCTCACCTGGTGGGTGGCGTCCAGCTTCCCCGCCGGTCCGTATCCGACAGATCGACATCCGAGGTGACGTAGGCGTGGCTCTTCCGCCCCTTACCCCTGAACAGCGCGCAGCCGCGCTCGAAAAGGCCGCCGCGGCTCGCCGGGAGCGGGCCGAGGTCAAGAATCGACTCAAGCACTCCGGTGCTTCCCTCCACGAGGTCATCAAGCAGGGCCAGGAGAACGACGTCATCGGGAAGATGAAGGTCTCCGCACTGCTCGAATCCCTGCCGGGCGTCGGCAAGGTCCGCGCCAAGCAGATCATGGAGCGTCTCGGCATCTCCGAGAGCCGCCGGGTCAGGGGTCTTGGCTCCAATCAGATCGCGTCCTTGGAGCGTGAGTTCGGCGGCAGCCCCGCCTGACGTTCTCAGGCACTCCTGAGAACGGGGATAATCGCCCCATGGCTGCAACATCCCGGGGGACGTCCCCCGTGCCCCCGGACGTACGTCCGCGGCTGACCGTGCTCTCCGGCCCCTCAGGGGTCGGCAAGAGCACGGTCGTCGCTCATATGCGCACCGTGCACCCCGAGGTCTGGCTCTCCGTGTCGGCGACGACACGGAAGCCGCGCCCCGGGGAGCGCAACGGTGTGCACTACTTCTTCGTGGACGACGAGGAGTTCGACAAGCTCGTCGCCAACGGCGAACTGCTGGAGTGGGCCGAGTTCGCGGGCAACCGCTACGGCACGCCCCGGCGCGCCGTGCTCGACCGCCTGGAGGCCGGCGAACCGGTCCTGCTGGAGATCGACCTCCAGGGCGCCCGGCTGGTCCGCCAGTCGATGTCCGACGCACGCCTGGTCTTCCTGGCCCCGCCGAGCTGGGAGGAGCTGGTGCGCCGGCTCACCGGCCGGGGCACCGAGGCCCCCGAGGTCATCGAGCGCCGGCTCGCCGCAGCGAAGATCGAACTGGCCGCCGAGGCCGAGTTCGATACGACGCTCGTCAACACCTCCGTCGAGGACGTGGCGCGTGAGCTGCTAACGTTGATGCTTCAGGCCTAGATCTCCACAGTCGCTCAGACTGCTCTGATCTTTGATCTACATCCCCTTCGGAAGGCAGAGAGTGTCCTCTTCCATCACCACGCCCGAGGGCATCATCAACCCGCCGATTGATGAGCTCCTCGAAGCCACCGACTCGAAGTACAGCCTGGTGATCTACGCGGCCAAGCGCGCCCGCCAGATCAACGCGTACTACTCGCAGCTCGGTGAAGGCCTCCTCGAGTACGTCGGTCCGCTCGTCGACACCCACGTGCACGAGAAGCCGCTCTCGATCGCACTGCGCGAGATCAACGCCGGCCTGCTGACCTCCGAGGCCATCGAGGGCCCCGCGCAGTAACGCAGGAGCACCACGGCACCTTCACTCCAGGCCCGGCGGCCCGTCCGCCGGGCCTGAGGTGTGTCCGGGGCCGGGTGAACGCGTTCTGTGCGGTGAGGCAGCATGGGACGCGTACGTATGGGACGCGTACGTTGCCTTACGTTGCCGAGTGCGGGGAGACGCAGTGGACAAGCCGAAGGTCGTCCTGGGGGTCAGCGGGGGCATCGCCGCCTACAAGGCGTGCGAGCTGCTGCGCCGGTTGACCGAGTCCGGCCACGACGTACGGGTCGTCCCGACCGCCGCGTCGCTGCACTTCGTAGGAGCCGCCACCTGGTCCGCGCTCTCCGGGCACCCGGTGTCCGACGAGGTCTGGGAAGACGTCCACGAGGTCCCGCACGTGCGGATCGGGCAGGGCGCCGACCTCGTGGTGGTCGCCCCGGCCACCGCGGACATGCTGGCCAAGGCCGCCCACGGGCTCGCCGACGACCTGCTCACCAACACGCTCCTGACCGCCCGCTGTCCGGTGGTCTTCGCCCCCGCGATGCACACCGAGATGTGGGAGCACCCGGCCACCCAGGAGAACGTGGCCACCCTGCGCCGCCGGGGAGCCGTCGTCATCGAGCCCGCCGTCGGGCGGCTCACCGGCGTCGACACCGGCAAGGGCCGGCTCCCCGACCCCGGCGAGATCTTCGAGGTCTGCCGCCGGGTGCTGGTGCGCGGGGTCACCGAGCCCGACCTCGCGGGGCGCCACGTGGTGATCAGCGCCGGCGGCACGCGCGAGCCGCTCGACCCGGTGCGCTTCCTTGGCAACCGCTCCTCCGGCAAGCAGGGGTACGCGCTGGCGCGCACCGCGGTGGCCCGCGGGGCGCGGGTCACGCTGATCGAGGCCAACACCGGGCTGCCCGACCCGGCCGGGGCCGATGTCCTCCGCGTCGGCACGGCCGTCCAGCTGCGCGAGGCCGTGCTGAAGGCCGCACCCGACGCCGACGTCATCGTGATGGCGGCCGCGGTGGCCGACTTCCGCCCTGCCGCGTACGCCTCCGGCAAGATCAAGAAGAAGGACGGCGAGGAGGCGCCCGCCGTCACGCTGGTCCGTAACCCCGACATCCTCGCCGAGGTCTCCGGCGAGCGGGCCCGCCCGGACCAGATCGTCGTCGGATTCGCCGCCGAGACCGACGACGTGCTGGTCAACGGTCGGGCGAAGCTCCGCCGCAAGGGCTGCGACCTCCTCGTGGTCAACGAGGTGGGGGAGCGCAAGACCTTCGGCGCGGAAGAGAGCGAAGCGGTCGTCCTCGCCGCCGACGGCCAGGAGACACCGGTGCCGTACGGCCCCAAGGAAGCGCTCGCCGACACGGTCTGGGATCTGGTTTCGGGCAGGTTCCGGCCGATTTCACAATCAACCCTCCGAGCGGGCGAAAACGCCTCATAAGGCATGAAACGCAGGTCGAAAAGGGTGGATTGCCCTACTGGTTCCCTGTGTGGCGCACGTCACGAACCTCCCAAAGGGCGAGACAGCTGCCCCGGCGGCCCGATGCGACCGATAAACTGGCCGACGGTACGTGCCGAGCGCAGCTCTCGGTCGTGCCACCCATGATCAGCCAGCAGCCGCTGCAACCCCAGGGAGCGATGTGTCCCGCCGTCTCTTCACCTCGGAATCCGTCACCGAGGGTCACCCCGACAAGATCGCTGACCAGATCAGCGACACGATTCTCGACGCGCTCCTGCGCGAGGACCCCTCCTCGCGCGTCGCCGTCGAGACCTTGATCACCACTGGTCTGGTGCATGTCGCGGGCGAGGTCACCACCAAGGCCTACGCCGACATCCCCAACCTCGTGCGCAACAAGGTTCTGGAGATCGGTTACGACTCCTCCAAAAAGGGCTTCGACGGTGCTTCCTGTGGCGTCTCGGTATCGATCGGCGCGCAGTCGCCGGACATCGCGCAGGGCGTCGACACCGCGTACGAGAATCGGGTCGGGGGTGCCGCCGCGGGGGGAGAGGTCGACGAGCTCGACCAGCAGGGCGCGGGCGACCAGGGCCTGATGTTCGGCTACGCCTGCGACGAGACCCCGGAGCTGATGCCGCTCCCGATCCACGTGGCGCACCGCCTCTCCCGGCGGCTGTCCGAGGTGCGCAAGAACGGGACCATCCCCTACCTGCGCCCCGACGGCAAGACCCAGGTCACCATCGAGTACGACGGTGACAAGGCGGTACGCCTGGACACGGTGGTCGTCTCCTCGCAGCACGCCTCCGACATCGACCTGGACTCGCTGCTCGCCCCCGACATCCGCGAGTTCGTCGTCGAGCACGTGCTCGCACAGCTCGTCGAGGACGGCATCAAGCTGGACACCGAGGGCTACCGCCTGCTGGTGAACCCGACCGGCCGCTTCGAGATCGGCGGCCCGATGGGCGACGCCGGCCTGACCGGCCGCAAGATCATCATCGACACCTACGGCGGCATGGCCCGGCACGGCGGCGGCGCCTTCTCGGGCAAGGACCCGTCCAAGGTCGACCGCTCCGCCGCGTACGCGATGCGCTGGGTCGCCAAGAACGTGGTGGCCGCCGGTCTCGCAGCGCGCTGCGAGGTCCAGGTCGCCTACGCGATCGGCAAGGCCGAGCCCGTCGGACTCTTCGTCGAGACCTTCGGCACCGCCGCGGTCGACACCGAGAAGATCGAGAACGCGATCGGTGAGGTCTTCGACCTCCGCCCGGCCGCGATCATCCGGGACCTCGACCTGCTCCGCCCGATCTACGCCCAGACCGCCGCCTACGGCCACTTCGGCCGCGAGCTCCCCGACTTCACCTGGGAGCGCACCGACCGCGTGGACGCCCTGCGCGCCGCCGCCGGTCTGTAGCGAATCCGCCCGCGTACGACAACAGCGGGGCGGGTGTCATCGAGTACGACAGCGGGGCCCGGACACCGAACGCGGTGGCCGGGCCCCGCTGCCGTGTCCCCGCCGGTGTCAGTGCTCTCTGGTAGGAATTCAGCTGTGAGCAGCGAGAACGAGCAGTCCGCCGAACCCGGTGCCGGGGCGCCGGAGCAGCTTGCGCTGATCCGGGAGACCGTGCGCCGGGCGAAGGTGCCGCGTGCCAAGCCGCGCACCTGGCGCGGCGCGGCCCTCGCCGAGGAGCTGCCCGTCGCCCGCGTCCTGGTCAACAAGGGCGTCCTCCACCTCGACCAGTACTTCGACTACGCGGTCCCCGAGGAGCTGGACGCCGACGCGCAGCCGGGTGTCCGGGTGCGGGTCCGGTTCGGGGCGGGAGGGCGCAATATCCAGGGCGGGCGGCGCGAGGGCGGCGGGCTGATCGACGGCTTCATCGTCGAGCGCCGCGCCGACTCCGACTACCGGGGGGCTCTGGCGGCCCTCGCCTCCGTGGTCTCTCCGGAGCCGGTCCTGGGGCCCGACCTGCTCGCCCTCTGCCGCGCCGTCGCCGACCGGTACGCGGGCAGCCTCGCCGATGTCCTCCAGCTCGCCGTCCCGCCCCGCAACGGCCGCGCCGAGTCCAAGCCGTCCCCGGACCCGCTGCCCCCGCCCCCCGCCCCGGAGCCGGGCACCTGGGAGCGGTACGGCCAGGGCCCGGCCTTCCTGCGCGCGCTGGCCGAGGGCGGCGCTCCGCGCGCGGTGTGGACCGCCCTGCCGGGCCCGCACTGGCCCGCCGAGATCGCCGGGGCCGTCGCCGCGACGCTCTCCTCCGGGCGTGGCGCGCTCGTCGTCGTCCCGGACGGACGGGCCGCCGGACGGGTCGACGCGGCCCTGACCGAGGCGCTCGGCGCGGGCCGTCACGCCCTGCTGACCGCCGAATCCGGCCCCGAGAAGCGTTACCGGCAGTGGCTCGCGGTGCGCCGGGGCTCGGTGCGGGCGGTCGTGGGGACCAGGGCCGCCATGTTCGCCCCCGTCCAGGACCTCGGCCTGGTCGTCGTCTGGGACGACGGGGACTCCAGCCACAGCGACGACAACGCCCCCTTCCCGCATGTCCGCGAGGTCCTGGAGCTGCGTTCGGCACAGGGTCGCTGCGGCTTCCTCCTCGGCGGGACCAGCTGCACGGTCGAGGCCGCCCAGCTCGTGGAGAGCGGCTGGGCGCTGCCGCTTCTCGCGGACCGCGAGCGGCTGCGCCGGGCCGCGCCCCTCATCCGTACGGTCGGGGACGGTGAGCTGGCCCGGGACGGCGCCGCCCGTACCGCCCGGCTGCCCAGCCTCGCCTGGGGGGCCGTGCGTGACGGTCTGCGCAGCGGTCCGGTGCTGGTCCAGGTGCCCCGCCGGGGTTACGCCCCCCGCCTCGCCTGCGAACGCTGCCGCACCCCCGCCCGCTGCCGGCACTGCGCGGGCCCGCTCCAGGCCCCGGACCAGCAGGATCTGAACTGCGCCTGGTGCGGCCGGGCCGAGCGGGCCTGGCACTGCGCGGAGTGCGGCTCCGCCCGGCTGCGCGCTCAGATCGTCGGCGCCCGCCGCACGGCGGAGGAGCTGGGCCGGGCCTTTCCCGCCGTGCCCGTCCGCACCTCGGGCCGCGACCACGTCCTGGACGCGGTGCCGGACACCCCGGCCCTGGTCGTCAGCACGCCCGGAGCGGAGCCCGTCGCCGAAGGCGGCTACGCGGCGGCCCTGCTCCTGGACGGCTGGGCCATGCTCGGCCGTCCCGATCTGCGCGCGGGGGAGGAGGCGCTGCGCCGGTGGACGGCCGCGGGGGCGCTGGTACGGGGCCAGGACGAGGGCGGCACGGTGGTGATCGTGGCCGAGCCGACGGAGCGCGCGGTACAGGCGCTGGTCCGCTGGGACCCGGCGGGATTCGCCCGGCGGGAGCTGGCGGAGCGGGCCGAGCTGGGCTTCCCGCCGGTCTCCCGGATGGCCTCGGCGACCGGCCCCGCCGAGGCCCTGGCCGCGTTTCTCCGGACCGCCGGGCTGCCGCCGGAGGCCGAGATCCTGGGTCCGGTGCCGGTCCCGTCGGCCGAGCCGGGCAGGCCCCGCCGACCGGGGGACGCCCCGCCGGGCGAGACCTGGGAGCGGGTCCTGATCCGGGTGGCCCCGGGGCGGGGGGCGGCGCTCGCCCGCGCCCTGAAGACGGCGCTCGCGGCCCGCATGGCCAAGGGGGCGACCGACCCGGTGCGCATCAGGATCGACCCGCCCGACATCGGCTGAGACCGCGGGCGGCCCTGCGGGGGCCGCGGGCCCCGGGCAGGGGACTGCCCCGCCGTGCGACCGGCACGGTGGGGCAGAGAAGCGGCGTCCGGTCAGCCGTTGCGGGGGCCCGGGAAGGCGCCGGGACGCAGTTCCTCGCGGACCGGCCGGTCCGCGAGAGGCTGCGGCGGCATCGAGCGGGCCGCCGGGACCGAGGGCACCGCGGAGCCGGACTCCCCGGCGGAGGAACCGGCCGACCCGCTCCCGACGGAGACCGGGCGTGCCACGGCCGCGGTCTCGCCGCCCGTTTCGGTGGTGGGCGGCGGCGTGGCCCGGCGCGTTCCGTAACGGCGGTGCACGGCCTGCTTGGTGACGCCGAGGGCGGAGCCCACCGCGTCCCAGGAGAAGCCCAGGGAGCGGTCGAAGTCCACCGCGGCCGTGACCAGGGTCTCGACGCTGTCCCGCAGTTCCTGCGCGAGGCGGACGGTGGGGGCCGGGGCCCTGCCGTAGACGACGAAGCCCGCGGAGGGGCCGGAGCGGCGCGGACGGTAGACGTTGCCCAGCTGGGCGGTGAGGGTGCGCAGCGCGTCCACCTGCCGCCGGACCCGCTCGATGTCCCGCACCAGAAGATGCAGGCTGGCCCGCGCTTGGGCGTCGTGGGTTGCGTGGTCGGCCATGAAGAAGCCTCTCGAACCGGCGTTGAAAGGGATCGGGCCGCATGTCGGGGCGGCCCGCTTCGGTCAATCTCCTTTGACCAACGCCCGAGCCGGGTATGTGGTCACGCCATCGGGGCGTATGTGCATATGCACGGGGCGTGCGCGGCGCGCGTACGCCCCCCGGTCGCCGCCCCCGCGCAAGGGAGCGGCCGGGCCCCGATCGGCAGCACCCCTAGACTGGTGTGCTGCTCGTCACCGTACGTCTTGGCCCGAGAGGCAGTCAGCCACCCATGAAGCTCGTCTTCGCCGGCACTCCCGAAGTCGCCGTCCCCGCACTGGACGCCCTGATCGCCTCCGGCCGCCACGAGGTGGCCGCCGTCGTGACCCGCCCGGACGCCCCCGCCGGGCGGGGCCGTCGGCTCGTCGCGAGTCCGGTGGCCGAGCGGGCGGAGGAGGCCGGGATCGAGGTGCTCAAGCCCGCGAAGCCCCGGGACGAGGAGTTCCTCGCCCGGCTGCGCGAGATCGCCCCGGACTGCTGCCCGGTCGTCGCCTACGGGGCCCTGCTGCCCAAGGTCGCCCTCGACGTGCCCGCCCGGGGCTGGGTCAACCTGCACTTCTCGCTGCTGCCCGCCTGGCGGGGCGCGGCACCGGTCCAGCACGCGGTGATGGCCGGGGACGAGGTGACCGGCGCGTCGACCTTCCTGATCGAGGAGGGACTGGACTCCGGCCCGGTCTACGGTGTCCTCACCGAGGAGGTCCGCCCCACCGACACCAGCGGCGACCTGCTCACCCGGCTCGCCTTCGCGGGCGCCGGGCTGCTCGCCGCCACCATGGACGGCATCGAGGACGGCACGCTGCACGCCGTGCCCCAGCCGCACGACGGCGTCACCCTGGCCCCGAAGATCACCGTCGAGGACGCCCAGGTCCAGTGGTCCGCGCCCGCCCTGCGGGTCGACCGGGTGGTGCGCGGCTGCACCCCGGCCCCCGGCGCCTGGACCCTGTTCCGCGGCGAGCGGCTCAAGCTGGTCCAGGCCACGCCGGTCCTGGACCGCACCGACCTGGCCCCCGGCGAGCTGTCGGCCGCCAAGAACAACGTGTACGTGGGCACCGGATCGCACGCGGTCGAACTGCTCTGGGTCCAGCCGCAGGGCAAGAAGCCGATGAAGGGCGCCGACTGGGCGCGCGGCGTCCGCATCGTCCACGGCGAGCTGCTCGGCCCGTAGGGAGGCGCCCCGAGCGGCGGGGACGGTCGGGCCCCAGGGGCCCGGGCTGCCGTTCGGGCGCCCGGGGGCGGCGACGTACGCTGGGAGGGTTCGCACCTCTCACCATCAGCGGAGCACCTTTCACGTGAACGACCAGCCGCGTCGCCGTCCCGCCAAGCCCCACCGTCGTCCGCAGAAGGACCCGGTCCGTTTCCTCGCCTTCGAGGCGCTCCGGGCCGTCGACGAGCGTGACGCGTACGCCAACCTCGTGCTGCCCCCGCTGCTGAAGAAGGCCCGCGCCAAGGGTGACTTCGACAGCCGGGACGCGGCGCTGGCGACCGAGCTGGTCTACGGGACGCTGCGCCGGCAGGGCACGTACGACGCGATCGTGGCGGCCTGCGTCGACCGGCCGCTGCGCGAGGTCGACCCGCCGGTCCTCGACGTCCTGAACATGGGCGTCCACCAGCTGCTCGGCACCCGCATCCCCACCCACGCGGCCGTCTCCGCCAGTGTGGAGCTGGCCCGGGTGGTGCTGGGGGAGGGGCGCGCGAAGTTCGTCAACGCGGTGCTGCGCAAGGTCACCGCCCACGACCTCGACGGCTGGGTGGAGAAGGTCGCCCCGTCGTACGACGAGGACGCCGAGGACCATCTGTCCGTCGTCCACTCCCACCCCCGCTGGATCGTCTCCGCCCTCTGGGACGCGCTGGGCGGCGGCCGGGCGGGCATCGAGGACCTGCTGGAAGCGGACAACGAGCGGCCCGAGGTGACGCTGGCGGCCCGCCCCGGCCGTTCCACCACCGAGGAGCTGGCGCAGGCCCTGGGCGAGGACAACTCCCTGCCGGGCCGCTGGTCCCCGTACGCGGTCCGGATGGCCGAGGGCGGCGAGCCCGGCGCGCTGGAGGCCGTCCAGGAGGGCCGGGCTGGCGTCCAGGACGAGGGCAGCCAGCTCGTCGCCGCCGCCCTGGCCGCAGCACCCGTCGAGGGCCGCGACACGCGCTGGCTGGACGGCTGCGCGGGCCCCGGTGGCAAGGCCGCCCTGCTCGCCGCCCTCGCCGCCGGGCGGGGCGCCGCCCTGCTCGCCGCCGAGAAGCAGCCGCACCGCGCCCGGCTGGTCGAGCGGGCGCTCGCCGGCAACCCCGGCCCGTATCAGGTGATCACCGCGGACGGCACCCGTCCGCCGTGGCTGCCCGGCACGTTCGACCGGATCCTGATGGACGTGCCCTGCTCCGGCCTGGGCGCTCTGCGGCGTCGTCCGGAGTCCCGCTGGCGGCGTCGGGCCGAGGACCTGGAAGCCTTCGCCCCACTCCAACGAGGCCTGTTGCGTGAGGCGTTGAAGGCCGTACGGGTCGGCGGCGTGGTCGGCTACGCGACCTGCTCGCCGCATCTCGCGGAGACCCGTGTGGTGGTCGAGGACGTCCTCAAGGGCCGGGGCGGGGAGCCGGTGCAGGCGGAGTGGATCGACGCCCGCCCGCTGATGCCCGGGGTGCCCGCCCTGGGGGAGGGCCCAGACGTCCAGCTGTGGCCGCATCTGCACGGCACGGACGCGATGTATCTGGCGCTGCTGCGCCGGACCGGCTGAGCGTCCCGCACGTGGACGGGCGGCCGTGACGGGTCGTCGGCCCCGCACCGCCCGGTCTTCCCCGATAACCGTGGAGAACGGCAAAGGAACAGTAAAGCGCTGGCAAAATGCGCAGAATGTGCGAAGTGTGATGGCCCTGTGAGGCTTCGGAGCGCATCGAGGCGGGGAACGGGCGGGAGACGTGGCAGGCTTGGGTCATGGCGCAGATCAACCCCAGCATCCTGTCCGCCGATTTCGCGCGTCTCGCCGAGGAGGCGAAGGCCGTCGAAGGCGCGGACTGGCTCCACGTCGATGTCATGGACAACCACTTCGTGCCCAACCTGACCCTCGGCGTGCCGATCGTCGAGGCGCTCAGCAAGGCCACGGACACCCCGCTGGACTGCCACCTCATGATCGAGAACGCGGACCGCTGGGCCCCTCAGTACGTGGAGGCGGGGGCCGGGTCCGTCACCTTCCACGCGGAGGCCGCGGCGGCTCCGGTGCGCCTGGCCCGGGAGATCCGCGCGAAGGGGGCGCGCGCCTCGATGGCGCTCAAGCCCGCGACGCCCATCGAACCGTACGAGGACCTGCTCCCCGAGTTGGACATGCTGCTGATCATGACGGTCGAGCCGGGCTTCGGCGGCCAGGCCTTCCTGGACATCATGCTGCCCAAGATCCGCCGCACCCGGGAGCTGATCAGCAAGCACGGTCTCGAACTGTGGCTCCAGGTCGACGGCGGAGTATCGGCCACCACCATCGAGCGCTGCGCCGAGGCCGGCGCCGACGTCTTCGTGGCGGGCTCCGCGGTCTACGGAGCGCAGGACCCGGCCGTGGCGGTGCGGGAGCTGCGGGCACAGGCGGACGCGGCCACGGCCGTCGCCCCCTGGGTGTGCGGACACTGAACCAAGGGCAGATGAACGCGGTCCGACAGGGCCGATCAAGGATCGCCGGATCTGACAGGATGAACGGCGTATCGGGCGTGTGAACAGCAGTGAGGAGATCGCGGTGTCTGGCATCTCGGCGGGTCGGTCAGCCATGCGGATGGGACCCGCGGAGCTGGTGCAGGCGGCGGCCATGGCCCGCCGGTTCTACCTGGAGGGCAAGTCCAAGATCCAGATCGCCGAGGAGTTCGGCGTGAGCCGCTTCAAGGTGGCCCGGGTCCTGGAGACAGCCCTCGAACGCGATCTCGTACGCATCGAGATCCGGGTACCGGCCGAGCTGGACGCCGAACGCTCCGACGCCCTGCGGGCCCGTTACGGGCTGCGGCACGCGGTGGTCGTCGAGTCCCCGGCCGAGGAACAGGAGGACGCCCCCGACCCGGAGAACCTCGGCGAGGTCGCGGCCGACCTCCTCGGCGAGCTGGTCGCCGAGGGCGATGTGCTCGGCCTGGCCTGGGGCCGCTCCACCATCCACATGGCGGCCGCCCTCGACCGGCTCCCGCCGTGCACGGTCGTCCAGCTGACCGGCGTGTACGACGCGGGCACCGCCGAGCGCGGCTCGGTCGAGGCGGTCCGCCGGGCGGCGCAGGTCTCCGGTGGCGAGGCGCACCCCATCTACGCACCGATGCTGCTGCCCGATCCCGCGACGGCCGCCGCGCTGCGCGAGCAGACCGGCATCGCCCGGGCCTTCGAGTACTTCGACAAGGTGACGGTCGCCGCCGTCTCCATCGGTTCCTGGGAGCCGGGCATCTCCACGGTCCACGACATGCTCTCGGACGCCGAACGCGCCCACTACGCCTCGCTCGGCGTCGCCGCCGAAATGTCCGCGCACCTCTTCGACTCAGACGGCCGTCGGGTCGGCCGTGACCTGGGGGAGCGCTGCATCACCGTGGAGGCGGACCGGCTGCGCCGGATCCCCGAAGTGGTCGCGATCGCGGGCGGTCTGCGCAAGGCGGCGGCGATCGGCGCGGTGCTGCGCTCCGGACTCGTCACCAGCCTGGTGACGGACACCGCCGCGGCCGACTTCCTGCTCACCGAGTCCCCCGCGGGCGTCCGTCCGGCACTGGAGCGGGCCGACCCCGACGGGGAGTGACGGGGCGGAACACACCGAGGGCCGTGCACCCGATGCGGTGCACGGCCCTCGGTGTGTTCCGCCCCGTGTCCAGGGGGTGCCCGGACACCCCCTAGCCCGTCGGCGGGGCCTTGGCCGCGCACGGGGCGGGGGCGGCGGTCCCGGTGCGCGCGGACGGCACGCCCAGCACGGTCTCCTCCAGATACTCCTCGGGCTCCTCGTACTGGCCCACGTCGGCGGGGTTGTAGCGCGGCGTCCGGCGGGACCAGTCCAGGTTGCCGCGCATCCAGCTCCGCATCCCGTCGAGGTAGGGCACCAGCATCCCGGACAGCTCCGGGTACAGCTCCAGCAGCTCGTCCTCGGCCGTCAGGAACCGCTCGGTCTCCATCGCGAGACGCTCCGCGACGTGGTCCAGCGCCTGCTGCTCCCCGAGGCCCCGGTGGTGGCGGACCAGGTGGACGAGGTTGTGGATCTCGCCGAGCACCTGCTCCTTCTCGAAGGAGTACACGTCGTTGGCCCAGCACACGTGGTTGCACGCGGCTTCCAGGGCGGTGATGAAGCGGGGGTCGTTGTGGATCGACTCCGGGGCGTCGATGCCCGCCACGATCTCTATGAGGTCCATGCAGACGTGGATGGCCCCGGTGTGCCGCCGCTTGGCGATGTACGTGTCCTCCGAGGGCACGACGTCCTCGGCGCGGTTCCCCGCCTCCCAGGTCGTGGCGGTCGTGAGGTAGGTGACCAGGTGCCAGGCGAACCGGGTCCGCCAATGCGGGGCGGCGTTCGGCATCGTACGTTTCCACAGGTCGGCCAGGGCCGTCACGGCAGCCGGGACGTTCTCGCCCGGCAGCGGCTCGGGGGCGGAGCCGTCGACCACCGCGCGCATCCGGTCGACGACGTCTCGCACCCGGTCGGGCGAACGTCCGAGGTGGCCGTCGTCGAGCTGGTCGTCGACCAGGAAGAGCCAGACGAACCAGTCGGCCACCAGATCGAGGTGCTCCTCGTCGGCCGTCGGATAGACCATGCCGACGAACGCTCCGAAATCGGCTTGTTCGAATCGGTTCCTCGCGGACTCGCGGTGGACCAGGCCCGTCCGTCTGGTCCAGCTGTCCAGATGCCGACGGGTGTGTGCCACGTGCGGGTTGGTCCGCTGTGGGAACGGGCAGTAGATGTCCGGCAGTTCGCTGTCCACAGGCGGATCGGGATCCTCTCCGGTCAAACGGTGTGCCCAGGGGTGCCGAGAAGCCGGATCGGCGCTTCGGACACCAACGGGACCTGCGGGTTTGAAGCTACCTGACCCCTTGTCACCCGGTCCAGGGATGGTGATCACGAATGATTCGAATCCTGTTCGGGTAGGGTCCGTGGGTAAGGCAGGTTCCACTTGCCCGGAGCCCCCGGCCCGTCTCTTCGTGCCACTTCGGAGGAAGAGACGAACGTGGGGGCCCTTTGTTGTGTCTTCGTGGAAACGACCTGCACCGTTTCGTATGAAAAAATGAGTGTTATGCGTTTTCTTGAGCCGGGCACCGGTCGCTACACAGAGTCCCCCGCGGTTCCGTACGACCTCACGTACGACGATGTCTTCATGGTCCCGGGCCGTTCCGCGGTCGGCTCCCGGCAGGGTGTGGACCTCTCGTCGCCCGACGGGACCGGTACCACCATCCCGCTCGTGGTCGCCAACATGACCGCCATCGCGGGCCGTCGGATGGCCGAGACCATCGCCCGTCGGGGCGGCCTCGTCGTCATCCCCCAGGACATCCCGATCGAGGTCGTCACCGACGTCATCTCCTGGGTCAAGACGCGCCACCTCGTCCTCGACACCCCGATCGAGCTGGCCCCCGGCCAGACCGTCGCCGACGCGCTGTCCCTGCTGCCCAAGCGGGCCCACGGCGCGGGCGTCGTCGTCGACGCCGACCGCCGTCCGGTGGGCGTCGTCACCGACCACGACCTCACGGGTGTCGACCGCTTCACCCAGCTCTCCGAGGTCATGTCCAAGGACCTGGTGCTGCTCGACGCGGACATCGACCCGCGCGACGCCTTCAACAAGCTCGACGGCGCCAACCGCAAGCTCGCCCCCGCGGTCGACGCGCAGGGACGCCTCGTCGGCATCCTCACCCGCAAGGCCGCCCTGCGCGCCACGCTCTACACCCCCGCCACCGACGCCGAGGGCAAGCTGCGCATCGCGGCCGCCGTCGGCATCAACGGTGACGTGGCCGGCAAGGCCAAGCAGCTCCTGGACGCGGGCGCCGACGTCCTCGTCGTGGACACGGCCCACGGCCACCAGGAGTCCATGATCAGCGCGGTGAAGGCCGTCCGGGCGCTCGACCCGCGGGTGCCGATCGTCGCGGGCAACATCGTCGCCGCCGAGGGCGTGCGCGACCTGATCGAGGCGGGCGCGGACATCATCAAGGTCGGCGTCGGCCCCGGCGCCATGTGCACCACCCGGATGATGACGGGCGTCGGCCGCCCGCAGTTCTCCGCCGTCCTGGAGTGCGCCGCCGAGGCGAAGAAGCACGGCAAGCACGTCTGGGCGGACGGTGGCGTCCGGCACCCGCGCGACGTCGCGATGGCGCTCGCCGCCGGCGCGTCCAACGTGATGATCGGCTCCTGGTTCGCGGGGACGTACGAGTCGCCCGGCGACCTCCAGCAGTCCGCCGACGGCCGCTTCTACAAGGAGTCCTTCGGGATGGCCTCGGCCCGCGCCGTGAAGAACCGCACCTCGGACGAGTCCGCGTACGACCGCGCCCGCAAGGCGCTCTTCGAGGAGGGCATCTCCACCTCGCGGATGTTCCTCGACCCGACACGCCCGGGAGTCGAGGACCTCGTCGACTCGATCATCGCGGGTGTCCGTTCCTCCTGCACGTACGCCGGCGCCGGTTCCCTCGAGGAATTCGCCGAGAAGGCGGTCGTCGGCGTCCAGAGCGCCGCCGGTTACGCCGAGGGCAAGCCGCTCCACGCCAGCTGGAGTTGATCCCGAATTACCGCAACGACCCTGCCCTCTCCGGCATTTCGCGCCGGAGAGGGCAGGGTCGTTTCCGGGCTTCCGGAGGCGGGGCGGGGGTGCGCTTCAACTTCGTTGAGTGGTAAGTAATATGAAGCGCACTCAGCTGCTGCCTCTCTGCGGTAAGGGATCTCATGTCCTTCTTCACTGACCTGGCCCACCAGTACATCGACGGCGAGTGGAGGCCGGGGAAGGGGTCCTGGGACATCATCGACTTCAACCCGTTCGACGGGGAGAAGCTCGCCTCGATCCCGGTCGCCACCGCCGACGAGGTCGACCAGGCCTACCGCGCCGCCGAGCGTGCCCAGCAGGCGTGGGCGGACACCAATCCGTACAGCAGGCGGACCGTCCTGGAGAAGGCGCTGCACCTCGTGGAGGAGCGCGAGCCGGAGATCAGCGACGCGATCGTCGCCGAGCTCGGCGGCACCCGGCTGAAGGCCGCCTTCGAACTGCACCTGGCCAAGGAGTTCCTCCGCGAGGCGATCCAGCTGGCGCTGCGCCCCGCCGGACAGATCCTCCCGTCGCCGACCGAGGGCAAGGAGAACCGCGTCTACCGCGTGCCCGTCGGGGTCGTCGGCGTGATCAGCCCGTTCAACTTCCCGTTCCTGCTCTCCCTCAAGTCCGTCGCCCCCGCGCTGGCCCTCGGCAACGCAGTCGTCCTCAAGCCGCACCAGAACACCCCGATCTGCGGCGGCACCCTGCTGGCCAGGATCTTCGAGGACGCGGGGCTGCCCGCCGGGCTCCTGAACGTCGTGATCACCGACATCGCGGAGATCGGCGACACGCTGCTGGAGCACCCCGTTCCGCAGGTCATCTCCTTCACCGGCTCGGACAAGGTCGGCCGTCACGTCGCCACCGTCTGTGCCCGGAACCTCAAGCGCGTCGTCCTCGAACTCGGCGGCAACAGCGCCCTCATCGTGCTCGACGACGCGGACGTGGACTACGCCGTCGACGCGGCGGTCTTCAGCCGGTACGTCCACCAGGGCCAGGTCTGCATGGCCGCCAACCGCATCCTCGTCGACCGCGCCGTGGAGGCGGAGTTCACCGAGAAGTTCGTCGCCAAGGTGGCCTCGCTCACCGTCGGCGACCCCGCCGACCCGGCCACCCAGATCGGCCCGCTGATCAACTCCTCGCAGGCCGAGTCCATCTCCAAGCTCGTCGACCAGACCGTGGCGGCCGGGGCGACGGCGCTGCTGCACGGCCGCGCCGACGGCAACCTGGTGAGCCCCTCCGTGCTGACCGGTCTCGCCGCCGACTCGCCCGTCCTGCACCAGGAGATCTTCGGCCCCGTCGCCCTGCTGGTGCCCTTCGACGGTGAGGACGAGGCCGTCCGCATCGCCAACGACACCCCGTACGGCCTCAGCGGCGCCGTCCACACCGGCAACATCGAGCGCGGGGTGCGGATCGGCCAGCGCATCCACACCGGAATGATCCACATCAACGACGGCACCGTCCACGACGAGCCGATCGTCCCCTTCGGCGGGGAGAAGAGCTCCGGCCTCGGTCGGCTGAACGGCGACTCGATGGTCGAGGCCTTCACCACCCAGAAGTGGATCTCCATCCAGCACGGCCGCTCGCAGTTCCCCTTCTGAGGGCCTGCCCGGCCGGGTCCGGGCCGGCCCTCGGCCCCGTCACGCCGGGCACGCCCGGACGGCGGCGCATGGTCTACTGCGGGAGGCGGCACGCTCCGCCTCCCACAAGCCGACCCATCGCAGAGAAGTGAACCGCCCGACGTGCGCCTGAACGACCTCGACGAACGCATCGTCCACGCCCTCGCCGAAGACGCCCGGCGCTCGTACGCCGACATCGGCGCGATCGTCGGCCTCTCCGCCCCCGCTGTGAAACGCCGGGTCGACCGGCTGCGGGCCGAGGGGGCGATCACCGGCTTCACCGTGCGGGTCGACCCGGCGGCGCTCGGCTGGGAGACCGAGGGTTTCATCGAGATCTACTGCAGTCGCAACACCTCCCCGGACGCCATCAAGCAGGGCCTCGCCCGCTATCCGGAGGTCGCCTCGGCTTCGACGGTGACCGGCGAGGCGGACGCGGTGGTGCAGGTCTTCGCCGCCGACATGCGCCACTTCGAACAGGTCCTGGAGCGGATCGCGGGAGAGCCGTACGTCGAGCGCACCAAATCCGTCCTGGTGCTCTCGCCGCTGCTGCGGCGGTACTCGGCGGAGGGCCCGCCCGCCCAGGACCCGCGCTGATGGACTCCTTCCCCCGGCAGTGGCGCACGTCACCCCGCTGACCTGCGAACACGCCCCACGCAACGATTCGCCGCGCCGGGCCCTCCCCGCGCAACGATTCAACGGTTGGTGCGCAACACTCGCGCCTTGTCCGCGCCGATCGGGGCCACGTACCTTCGATACGTCTCCCCACCCCGCCCGCACCGCCCGAGGTCAGCCATGCCGTCGTTGCGCACCGCCCTGCTCCAGAGCTCCGGACGCCCGGGTGCCGTCGCCGAGAACCTGAAGGCGCTGGACGAGGCCGCCGCGCGGGCCGCCGGAGCGGGGGCCCGGCTGCTGGTCTCGCCCGAACTGTTCCTCACCGGATACGCCATCGGCGACGCCGTCCCCGAGCTGGCCGAACCCGCCGACGGCCCCGGTGCCCGGGCCGTCGCAGAGATCGCCGTACGCCACGGCCTCGCGGTCCTCTACGGCTACCCGGAGCGCGACGGGGAGCGGATCTTCAACGCGTCCCAGCTCATCGGCCCCGACGGCGGGCGGCTCGCGAACTACCGCAAGACCCACCTGTTCGGCTGCTTCGAGCAGGAGTGGTTCACCCCCGGCGACCAGGCGGTCGTCCAGGCCGACCTCGACGGCATCCGCGTGGGCCTGCTGATCTGCTACGACGTCGAGTTCCCGGAGAACGTCCGGGCGCACGCCCTCGCCGGCACCGATCTGCTGCTGGTGCCCACCGCGCAGATGCACCCCTTCCAGTTCGTCGCCGAATCCGTCGTCCCCGTACGGGCCTTCGAGAGCCAGATGTACGTGGCGTACGTCAACCGCACCGGCCCGGAAGGCGAGTTCGAGTTCGTCGGGCTCAGCTGCCTGGCCGGCCCCGACGGCACCGTGCGCACCCGCGCCGGTCGGGGCGAGGAGCTCGTCGTCGGCGAGGTGGACCCGGAGTTCCTGGCCGCCTCGCGCGCCGCCAACCCGTATCTGCACGACCGCCGCCCGGGCCTGTACGGCTCCCTCGCCTGAACCCGCCTCCTCCCGAACTTCCCCGTACAGCGCAAGGAGTCCGTACCCCATGACGTCCACGGTGCCCAACGCAGTCCAGCACACCGACGCGGCCGCCCCGCCGATCACCATGTTCGGGCCGGACTTCCCGTACGCGTACGACGACTTCCTCGCCCACCCGGCGGGCCTCGGGCAGATACCGGCGACCGAGCACGGCCAGGAGGTCGCCGTCATCGGCGGCGGGCTCTCCGGGATCATCGCCGCGTACGAGCTGATGAAGATGGGCCTCAAGCCCGTCGTCTACGAGGCCGACCGGATCGGCGGTCGGCTGCGCACCGTCGGCTTCGACGGCTGCGACCCCGCACTCACCGCCGAGATGGGCGCCATGCGCTTCCCGCCCTCCTCCACGGCGCTCCAGCACTACATCGACCTGGTGGGCCTGGAGACCCGGCCCTTCCCCAATCCGCTCTCCCCGGCCACACCCTCGACCGTCGTCGATCTCAAGGGGGAGTCGCACTACGCCGAGACCATCGACGACCTGCCGCAGGTCTACCGCGACGTGGCCGAGGCGTGGAGCGCCGCTCTGGAGGAGGGCGCCGACTTCTCCGACATGAACCGGGCGCTGCGCGAGCGCGACGTGCCGCGCATCCGGGAGATCTGGTCGCAGCTCGTCGAGCGGCTGGACAACCAGACGTTCTACGGCTTCCTCTGCGACTCCGACGCGTTCAGGTCCTTCCGGCACCGCGAGATCTTCGGCCAGGTCGGCTTCGGCACCGGCGGCTGGGACACCGACTTCCCCAACTCCATCCTGGAGATCCTGCGCGTCGTCTACACCGAGGCCGACGACCACCACCGCGGCATCGTCGGCGGCAGCCAGCAGCTCCCGCTGCGCCTGTGGGACCGCGAGCCGCGGAAGATCGTCCACTGGCCGCTCGGCACCTCGCTGTCCTCCCTCCACGGCGGCGAGCCCCGTGGCGCCGTGACCCGGCTGACCCGTACGGCGGGCAACCGCATCACGGTCACCGACGCCACCGGCGACATCCGCACCTTCCGGGCCGCGGTCTTCACCGGCCAGTCCTGGCTGCTGCTCTCCAAGATCGACTGCGACGACGCGCTCTTCCCGATCGACCACTGGACGGCGATGGAGCGCACCCACTACATGGAGTCGTCCAAGCTGTTCGTGCCGGTCGACCGGCCGTTCTGGCTGGACAAGGACGAGACCACCGGCCGCGACACCATGTCGATGACGCTCACCGACCGGATGACCCGGGGGACGTACCTCCTGGACGACGGGCCCGACAAGCCCGCCGTCATCTGCCTCTCCTACACGTGGTGCGACGACAGCCTGAAGTGGCTGCCGCTCTCCCCGAAGGAGCGCATGGAGGTCATGCTCAAGTCGCTCGGCGAGATCTACCCGAACGTCGACGTCCGCAGCCACATCATCGGCAACCCGGTCACCGTCTCCTGGGAGAACGAGCCCTGGTTCATGGGCGCGTTCAAGGCGAACCTGCCCGGCCACTACCGCTACCAGCGGCGGCTGTTCACCCACTTCATGCAGGACGCGCTGCCCGCAGACAAGCGGGGCCTGTTCCTGGCGGGCGACGACATCTCCTGGACGGCAGGCTGGGCCGAGGGCGCGGTGCAGACCGCGCTGAACGCCGTATGGGGCGTCATGCACCAGTTCGGCGGGGCGACCGACGCGACCAACCCCGGGCCCGGCGACGTCTTCGACGAGATCGCCCCGGTGGAACTCCCCGAGGACTGAGCGGGACCCGGGCGGGGACTCGGCGGTCGTGGTCCCGGAGCAGCGCCCGCCGGATCAGGACTTCCGGGGCCCCGCGCCCTGGTCGCCGTAACCCCCGTCCGACGCGCCCTCGTCGTCCGAGGGCTCGTCGTACGCGGAAGTGCCGGCGTCCAGCAGCGGTTCCTGCGTCTTGAGATGGGCCGGGGCGAAGGCCCGCAGCACGTGGTACCCGGTGATCACGACGATCGTGCCGAGTGCGATGCCGCCCAGTTCGAAGTTGTCGGTGATCTTCAGGCTGACCCCGCCCACGCCGATGATGATGCCCGCGGCGGCCGGGACGAGGTTGAGCGGGTTGCGCAGGTCCACCCGGCCGTTGAGCCAGATCTGCGCACCGAGCAGGCCGATCATCCCGTACAGGATCACGGTGATTCCGCCGAGCACCCCACCCGGGATCGCGGCGACGACCGCGCCGAACTTCGGGCACAGGCCGAAGAGCAGCGCGAAGCAGGCCGCCGCCCAGTACGCCGCGGTGGAGTAGACGCGGGTCGCGGCCATCACGCCGATGTTCTCGGAGTACGTGGTGTTGGGCGGCCCGCCCACGGCGGTGGAGAGCATCGACGCCGCGCCGTCCGCCGCGATGGCGGTGCCGAGCTTGTCGTCCAGCGGGTCGCCGGTCATCTCGCCCACGGCCTTCACGTGCCCGGCGTTCTCCGCGACCAGCGCGATCACCACGGGCAGCGCCACCAGGATCGCGGACCACTCGAAGCTCGGCGCGTGGAAGGACGGCAGCCCGATCCAGTCGGCCTGCCCGACGGCGGAGAGGTCCAGACGCCAGTGGTCCACGGCCTCCGCGCCGCCCACCGGGGAGTGGATCTTGCCGAGGACCAGGTCCAGGACCCACGACAGCGCGTACCCGAAGACCAGTCCCAGGAAGATCGCGATCCGGGAGAGGAAGCCGCGCAGACAGACGACGGCGAGCCCGGTGAACAGCATCACCGCGAGCGCCGTCCACTGGTCCTGCGGCCAGTAGGTCGAGGCGGTCACCGGGGCGAGGTTGAAGCCGATCAGCATCACCACCGCGCCCGTCACCACCGGCGGCATCGCCGCGTGGATGATCCGCGCGCCGAACCGCTGCACGGCGAGACCCACGAGGAAGAGGACCACCGCGACCACGAACACCGCGCCCGTGATGGTGGCGACATCGCCGCCGCTCGCCCGGATCGTTGCCGCGACGCCGACGAAGGAGAGCGAGCAGCCCAGATAGCTGGGTACCCGGCCCTTGGTCGCCAGCAGGAAGATCGCGGTCGCGACGCCGGACATCATGATCGCGAGGTTCGGGTCCAGGCCCATCAGGACCGGAGCGACGAACGACGCCCCGAACATCGCGACCACGTGCTGTGCGCCGAGTCCGAACGTACGGGGCCAGGAGAGCCGCTCGTCGGGCCGCACCACCGCCCCGGGCGCCGGTGTCTTCCCGTCGCCGTGCAAGGTCCAGCGCACGCCGAGGCTCATGGTTGCTCCCTGAAGGTCTGCTCGGTGTGCCGGCCGGTCTGCGACCCGGTTGTTCGGTGTTCACCTGCGGAAAAGATCAGCGCCATGGTAGTGGTGCGGCGGTCGGCGGCCGCGCGGAGGTCACCCGCCGCGCGCCGCCGTACCGCGTCCGGGCCTGCCGTACCGAGCCGCCGCACCGCGTCCGCGCCGCCGCCCGTGCGCACCACCGCCCGCTCTGTCAGCTCCCCGTCGAGCTCTTCGCCGTCGTACCGCTTCCGGCCGCCGAGCCGGTGACCTTGCGGTCGGCCGACCGCAGCACCCCGGCGCCCAGCACCAGGCCGAAGGCCAGTGCCGTCACCACGCCGAACGACACGACCAGCGAGGTGGCCTCGGCCAGCGAGCCGATCGCGGAGGGAGCGATCAGGCTGGAGGTGTACGTGATGGTGGCGACGCCCGCGATGGCCTGACTCGGGTTCGGCCCGCTGCGCCCCGCCGCCGCGAAGGCCAGCGGGACCACGACCGCCACGCCGAGGCCCAGCAGTGCGAAGCCGCACATCGCGGCCGCGGCGGAGGGTGAGAACACGACCAGCAGCCCGCCCGCGGTGGCCATCAGTCCGCCGGTGCGCACCGTGCGGACCGCGCCGAACCGGTCGACGATCCGGTCCCCGGCGATCCGGGCTATCGCCATCGTCAGGGTGAACGCCGTGGTGGACGCGGCGGCGAGACCGTCCGAGCTGTCCAGGACGTCCCGCAGGTAGACCGCCGACCAGTCCAGGCTCGCGCCCTCCGCGAACACCGCGCAGAACCCGACCGCCCCGATGATCAGGGCCGACTTCGGCGGCAGCGTGAAACGCGGCGGCGGCTCCTCGTCCGGGCGGCTCTGGAGATCGAGGACGCCCCGGCAGGCGATCAGCCCCAGTGCCGTGAGCACCAGGGCCGCGATGGCGTGGTGCAGACGGGCATCGGTCGCGGTGTGCGCGGCGACGGTGCCCGCCGCCGAACCGATCAGCGCGCCCACGCTCCACATGCCGTGCAGGCCCGACATGATCGACTTGTCGAGACGGTTCTCCACCTCGATGCCCAGGGCGTTCATCGCCACATCGGACATCCCGGCCGTCGCCCCGTAGACGAACAGCGCCGCGCACAGCGTGACCAGGCTCGGCGCGAGCGCGGGCAGGATCAGCGCCAGTGTCCACAGCGCCAGCAGCCCCCGCAGGGCGGTCCGCGCGCCGAACCGGTGGCTGACCCGGCCCGCGAGCGGCATCGCGATCGACGCGCCGATCGCCGGGAAGGCCAGCGCCAGACCGAGCTGGCCCGCGCTCACTCCGGCGTGGTCCTGGATCCACGGCACCCGGGTCGCGAAACTGCCGGTCACCGCCCCGTGGACGGTGAAGACCGCGGCGATGGCGATCCGCGCCCGCTTCACCTGCTCCGTGCTGTAGACCGTGACGGTCGAGTCGTTCGTCATGCCGTCGTGTCCCTCCCCTGGGAATTCTCGGAGGCCGGCGGTCCCGGCGCCTCCGTGCGACGATGCGGGCCGTAAACTATCAGGAACCCTGCCTGATAAATAGTCGTTACTGAGCGGCCCCGGAAAGCGGCGGGGCGGCGATCTGGAAGGATCCCGGTATGCCCGCATCACCGAGCACGGCTCGGGCCATCAACGACCGGCTCGCCCTGCGGCTGCTCCAGCAGGACGGCCCGCTGACGGCCTCCCAGCTCAAGACGTTGACCGGACTCTCCCGCCCGACCGTCGCCGACCTCGTCGAACGACTCCAGGGCGCCGGGCTGATCCAGGTCGTGGGCGAGTCCGGGGCCGTCCGCCGCGGACCCAACGCCCGGCTGTACGGGATCGTCGCCGACCGGGCCCATCTCGCGGCGCTGGACGTACGGCTCGGAAGCGTCAGCGTGGTCGTCACCGACCTGTTGGGGGCCACGCTCGCCGAGGGCTCCCTGCCCATCGGCAGCGACACGGGCACCGGACCGGCCGTCGAGCGGGCCGCCGCCCTTCTGGAGCGCACCGCCCGCGCGGCCGGGGCCGTCCCGCTGCACAGCGTCGGGGTCGGAGCGCCGGGGCTGATCGACCCCGGCACCGGCGAACTGCGCGACAGCACCGGCCTGCCCGCCTGGCACCGGGGCCTGGTCCGGGAGCTCCAGCGGCGGCTTCCCGCCGCCGTCCTGGTGGAGAACGAGACCAACCTCGCGGCCGTCGCGGAGCACCGGGCGGGCGCCGCCCGCGACCGGGAGACCTTCGTCCTGCTCTGGCTCGGCCAGGGGGTCGGAGCCGCCGTCATGCTGGACGGCAAGCTGCGTCAGGGTGCGTCCGGCGGCGCGGGCGAGATCGGTTTCCTCCCCGTCCCCGGCGTGAGCGGGCTGCCATCGGCGGTCAACTGCGAGGGCGGCTTCCACTCCCTGGCCGGCTCCGCCGCGCTGTGCGAACTCGCCGTCGCGCACGGTCTCGTGGACCCCGGCGAGGTGACCTGCGGCCGCGAGGAGGCGGCGGCCGTGGACGCGGTGCGAACCTCCCTGGGAGCGGGGGAGGCGGGCGAGCCCTTCCTGAAGGAGCTGGCGGACCGCCTCGCCCTCGGCGCCGCCGCCGTCGTCTCGGTGCTCGACCCCGGCTGCGTCCTGCTCGCGGGGGCCGTGGGCCACGCGGGCGGTCCCGCGCTCGCCGCCCGGGTCGAGGAGCGGCTGGCCGCGATGTCACCCCTGCGGACCGAGGTGCGGGCCGGTTCGCTGGGCGACGGGGCGGTGCTGCGCGGTGCGCTGATCACCGCCCGGGACGCGGCGCAGGACGCGCTGTTCGCGCCGGAGGGCCGACCGGCGGCCTACAGCTCCGCGTAGGCGGCGGCGGACCGGTCCGGCTCAGGCCGGGCAGCGCCCGGGGCCTGTCAGCGGCCGCCGACAACGCCCCCGGCCCCGGCGGTGGGCGCCGGGGCCGGGGACGACAGGGCCGGTCGCCCGGTGGTGAACGGAGAGGTGGAGCTGCTCACCACCGAGCGGTCGGAGAAGGGATCAGCAGGCGCCGAGGTCCTTCCAGGCGCCCCACTGGCCGGCGGATCCGGGCGTCTCGCCCTTGGTCCACCACGAGGCCTTCCACTGGTGGCCGCCGTGGCTGACGGTGGAGCCGCCGCCGTACTCGGTGGCCGCGCTCCAGGCCGGGGCCGTGCAGCTGCCGCCCGGCTGCGTCGGGGTCGGGGTCGGGGTCGGCGTCGGGCCGGTCGGGTCCGGCGTCGGGGTCGGCGTGGGGTCGGTCCCGGCGCCGGGCTCGACCAGGGTGGTGCCCCGGGCCAGGTCACCGGCGAGGGAGTAGGACTTCCCGCCGAAGGTCACGGTCCAGTTCGACGGCGTGGAGGTCGGCAGGTAGTAGACGAAGTCCAGCTCCACCGAGGCGCCGGGGGCCAGCGTCTGCCAGGCCGGGAGCTTCAGCGAGACGCGGTTGTAGTCGCCCTTGAGGCCGCCGATGTTGTTGGCCGCCGTGTGGTCGCTGCGGATGATCGTCGTGCCGAAGCCGGACTGGTCCTTGGCGTTGGCCGGGGCGGAGGTGGAGTAGTCGAACTGGAACTCCGTACCGCCGGGCAGCGTGGCCTTGGTCCGGTTGGTGATCTTCAGCTTGGGGCTGATCGGGTAGTTGGAGTCGCCCAGCGGGAACTGCCCGAAGGAGACGTCGATGTTCACGGCCTGGGTGGGCAGGTCGATCGTGGAGCGCTTCGCGCCGTACGGGGTCGCCGACTTGAAGGCGTCGTACATCGCGGTGGTCAGCGTCGAGCCGGTCTCGTACTGGCCCTTGGCCGCGTTCCACCGGTAGTCGCCCGCCAGCTCCCAGATCATCGTGCCGCCGATGCCCTTGTCCACGACGTAGTCGGCCTTGGCCTTCACCGACTGCTCGTCCTCGGTGGAGAGGAACACCTTCTTCTGGGCGTTCCACAGCCACGGCGCGACCAGCGTCGAGTCGTACTTGCGGACGTAGGCGCCGGTCAGCTGGGTGTTCGCGGGGAAGCCGTAGTCGGTGACGTAGTCGCCGACGATGCCCTTCTCCAGGTTCTTCGCGTGCCACATCGGGTTGGAACCGGCAGGTGATTCCTTGCCGTTGGTGTCCTTGTCGTGCCAGAGGTTGTCGATGCCGACCGCGCCGTCACCGCACTTGGTCAGCCCCGCGCCCGCCGGGCAGTCGGTCGTGGCCGCCCTGCCCCACAGGCCGTCCGTGCCGCCCTGCACGTTCTTGAAGCCGCGGGTGTAGTACGGCAGACCGATGTTGATCCGGCCGGCCGGCATCGAGCCGCGGAAGTAGTGGTAGGCCCAGTCGGTGTTGAGGTAGCCCGTGCCTCCGTACTGCGAGGTGGAGTACACGCTCGCCTGCGCCAGTTCGGCGTCCTTGCCGTCGTCGAACAGGGAGGCGTTCGGGCCGACGTACTCGTTCCAGGCGCCGTGCAGGTCGTAGGACATGATGTTGACGTAGTCCAGGTACTTCTGCATCTGGTACGTCTCCATGCCCCGCAGCAGGTAGCCGGAGGAGGGGGCGGCGACGGTCAGCAGGTAGTGCTTGCCGTCGGCGGCGCCCGCGCGGTCGAGCTTCTCGCGCAACGTCTTCATCAGGGCGTCGTAGCCCTTGACCAGCCCGGCGCGGCGGCCGTTGGACAGCGTGTGGTCCAGCGGGTTGCCCGCGTCCTTCATGGTCGTCGCGTACTCGTAGTCGATGTCGACGCCGTTGAAGCCGTACTTCTTGATGAAGTCGACGGCCGAGTCCGCGAAGGTGTTGATGCCCGCCTGGTTGACCGACCCGTCGGCGTTGGTCGCCATCGAGTAGAAGCCGCCCGAGTCGACGCGCTTGCCGTCGGGGCCGAAGTAGCCGCCGGTCTCGGCCCAACCGCCCACGGAGACCAGGGTCTTCACGTTCGGGTGCTTCTTCTTGTACTTCGTCAGCAGGTTGAAGTGCCCCTTGTAGGGGAGCGCCGGGTCCATCTCCGCGCCCACGACACCGGGCCAGGTCATACCGGTGGAGGCGTTGTCGGCGCTGTCGGGGCCGACCGAGAGCTTGTTGGAGCCGTCGACGTGCGCGAAGGCGTAGTTGAGGTGCGTGACCTTGTCCCACGGGATGTCCGGGACCAGATAGGCGTCCTTGCCGTCCTTGCCGGTACGCCAGTTGGTGAAGTAGCCGATCACGCGGCGCTTGTGGTCGGCGCCCATCATCTCGCGGCCGTCGGCGTCGTAGACGGAGCAGTACGGGACGTCGACGCCGGGGGTCTGGTAAAGCCCGTCGGGGCGACAGGAGGTCTGGTCGGCGGCGGCCGACGGACTTGCGGAGAGTGAGCTCATCAGCAGTCCGGCGACGGCGGCGCCGGCGGCGAGCAGGGTGGCTCTCGCTCGGGTGGGGGACAGCATGTGGTCGTTCCTCCTGGGGAGGTCGGCAGAACACAACTGGCAAAAGGGGGTGGGTCGTGTCGGGGTCCTGGTGTGCGCACACCGCCGGACCGAACCTCGGAGGTGACGCAGAGATTAAGAGGACTAGACCAGTGCGTCAATAGGTCTGGACCTTCAAGCGTCAACTTTCCCGACGGCTCCCCGATGACTACGTTGTCGACTTCTCGCCGACGGAAACGCGCCAGGTTTCTTGTGACCCAGCCCACAGTGCTCACCCGCATGGCCGTGAGGCGTCCGTGGCAGACTGGTTCCGTACCAGTAGCAGCGCACTCCGGGGTCGGTGCAATTCCGAACCGGCGGTTATAGTCCGCGACCCGTCCGCAGCCAGCGGCCGGTTGACCAGGTGAGATTCCTGGACCGACGGTGAAAGTCCGGATGGGAGGCAGTGCGCGGCGGGTCGTCATCGGTACGCCGCCGTCGGCGGACGCATGGCCGGGAGTCTCCCGTGACGCCGTGCGTTCCTGGCGTTCCCGTTCTCGGGATCTCGGCGTTTCCGCTGGTGAACCGCTCTATCTGTCGTCATCGACAGCCCCGGAGTCCGTGCCCGAAGAGGCAGGAGGACCCGGTGGACACCGCAGCCGACATCACCGCCATGCGCCGAGCGATCACGCTCGCGGCGCGCGGTCTCGGCTCCACCAGCCCCAACCCGGTCGTCGGATGTGTGATCACCGACGCCGCCGGAGCCGTCGTCGGCGAAGGCTTCCACCAGCGCGCCGGAGGGCCGCACGCCGAGGTCCACGCCCTGCGCGCGGCCGGCGAGCGGGCCCGCGGCTCCACCGCCTACGTCACCCTCGAACCCTGTGACCACACCGGCCGCACCGGCCCCTGCTCCCGGGCCCTCCTGGCCGCCGGGATCAGCCGCGTGGTGTACGCGGTCGCCGACCCGAACCCGGGGGCCGCGGGCGGCGGCGACACGCTGCGCGCGGCCGGTGTCCGGGTGGAGCGGGGCCTTCTCGCGGAGGAGGCCGAGGCGGGCAACGCCGCCTGGCTGACCTCGGTGCGCCTCGGGCGGCCGTACGTCCTGTGGAAGTACGCCGCCACCCTCGACGGCCGGATCGCCGCCGCCGACGCCACCAGCCGCTGGATCACCTCGCCCGAGGCCCGCGCCGACGTCCACCGGCTGCGCGCCGAGGCGGACGCCGTACTCGTCGGCTCCGGCACCGCCCACACCGACGACCCCCAGCTGGCGGTACGCGGCATCGACGGCGTCACCCAGCCGCTGCGGGTCGTCGTCGACACGAACGCCACCGCCGTGAAGCCCGGCGCCCGGGTCCTGGACGACACCTCGCCCACCCTGGTCGCCGTCGCCGACGACGCCCCCGCCGGCCACCTTCCCGAGGCCGCCGTCCTGCGCCTGCCCCGCGCCGCCGCCGGCCCCGGCCTCGACCTCGACGCCCTCCTCGGTGCCCTGCACGAGCGCGGCGTCCTCTCCGTACTCCTCGAAGGCGGCCCCACTCTCGCCGGCGCGTTCGTCGCCGCGGGAAAGGTCGACAAGGTCGTCGGCTATCTCGCCCCGGTGCTCCTCGGCGCGGGCCCCGCCGCCCTCGCCGACGCCGGAATCTCCACGATCGCCGAGGCGTTGCGCCTCGATGTGACCGAGACCGTGCCGATCGGCCCCGATCTGCGCATCACCGCCGTCCCCGCCCCTGCTCGGAAGGGAAACTGAGTGTTCACCGGAATTGTCGAAGAACTGGGTGAGGTCACCGCCGTCGAGCAGCTGGCGGACGCCTCCCGCTTCCGGCTGCGCGGCCCCGTCGTCACCGAGGGGGCCAAGCACGGTGACTCCATCGCGGTGAACGGCGTCTGCCTCACCGTCGTGGACACCGCCGACGGCGAGTTCACCGCCGACGTGATGGCCGAGACGCTGAAGCGCTCCAGCCTCGGCGCGCTCACCACCGGCTCCCGGGTCAACCTGGAGCGCCCGATGGCGCTCGGCGGCAGGCTCGGCGGACACCTCGTCCAGGGCCACGTGGACGGCACCGGCACCATCGTCGAGCGCACCCCCTCCGAGCACTGGGAGCTCGTCAAGGTCTCCCTGCCGCCCGAGCTGACCCGGTACGTCGTGGAGAAGGGCTCCATCACCGTCGACGGCGTGAGCCTGACCGTCGTGGACGCCGAGACCGATCACTTCACCATCAGCCTCATCCCCACCACCCTCGCCCTGACCACGCTCGGCCGCAAGCAGCCCGGCGACCCGGTCAACCTGGAGGTGGACGTCCTCGCCAAGTACGTCGAGCGGCTGCTCGGCGACCGGGCCGGACAGGACCCGCGATGAACCTCGCGAACTGGCTCAACTCCGAGGCCTTCACCGTCTTCGGCCAGCACATCAAGTGGTCGGACATGATCGGCAACATCGTCGGCCTGATCGCCCTGGCCCTCGGCTGGCGGCGCTCGATCTGGACCTGGCCCGCCCAGCTCCTCTCCGGCGTGATCCTGCTCGTCGCCTTCGCCTCCGCGCACCTCTCCGGCAGCGCGGGCAAGCAACTGGTCGTCATCGTCGTCGCCCTGTGGGGCTGGTGGTCCTGGAACCGCGGCAGGCAGCAGGCCCAGGACGGCTCCATCGCCGTCCGCTTCGCCACCTGGCGCGAGCGCGGTGTGCTGATCGGCGCCGCCGCTCTCGGCACCCTCGCCGTCGGCGGCCTGTTCACCGCCTTCCCGTCGCTGTCCTGGGACCCGTGGCCGGACGCGTACATCTTCGTCGGCACCGTCGTCGCGATGTACGCCCAGGCCCGCGGCATGGTCGAGTTCTGGTTCGCCTGGCTGCTCGTCGACCTCGTCGGCGTCCCGCTGAACTTCGCCAACGGATTCGCCTTCTCCGGCTTCGTCTACGTCATCTACGGCGCCCTCGTCCTGTGGGGGATGCGCGACTGGTGGCTGCGTACGCGGACACCCGCTCTGGAAGGAGCCACGGCATGACTGCCCAGCCCACCTGGCTGCACCCCGACCACGGACCGCTCCCCGAGAACCTCCTCCTGGACCCGGTCGAGCAGGCCGTCCGCGACATCGCCGCCGGCCGGCCCGTCGTCGTCGTGGACGACGAGGACCGCGAGAACGAGGGCGACCTCGTCATCGCCGCCGAGAAGGCCACCCCGGAGATCGTGGCCTTCATGATGAGCGAGTGCCGCGGTCTGATCTGCGCGCCCATGGAGAGCGACGAGCTGGAACGCCTCGACCTCCCGCAGATGGTCGAGCACAACACCGAGTCGATGCGGACCGCGTTCACCGTCTCCGTCGACGCCTCCGCCGCGCACGGCGTCACGACCGGCATCTCCGCCGCCGACCGCGCCACCACCCTGCGGATGCTCGCGGGCGGCGTCGCCGGCCCCGCCGACTTCGTCCGGCCCGGCCACGTCTTCCCGCTGCGCGCCCGCTCCGGCGGCGTCCTCGTCCGCAACGGCCACACCGAGGCCGCCGTCGACCTCGCCCGGCTCGCCGGACTCCGCCCCGCCGGGGCCATCGTCGAGATCGCGGGCGAGGACGGCGTCATGCTCCGGCTGCCCGAGTTGATCCCCTTCGCCCGCAAGCACGGCCTGACGATCATCTCCATCGAGGACCTCATCGCCTACCGCCGCGGCAACGAGCCGACCGTCCGCCGCGAGGCCGAGACCCGGCTGCCCACCGCGTTCGGCGACTTCACCGCGTACGGCTACCGCTCCAGCGTCGACGGCGTCGAGCACGTCGCGCTGGTCCACGGCGACGTCGGCGACGGCGAGGACGTCCTCGTCCGGATCCACTCAGAGTGCCTGACCGGCGACATCTTCCAGTCCCAGCGCTGCGACTGCGGCCCCCAGCTGCACGCCTCCATGCGGCGCATCACCGAACAGGGCCGAGGCGTCGTCGTCTACCTGCGCGGCCACGAGGGACGCGGCATCGGCCTGCTCTCCAAGCTGCGCGCGTACGAACTCCAGGAGCGCGGCGTGGACACCCTCGACGCCAACCTGGAGCTGGGTCTGCCCGCCGACGCCCGCGACTACGCGGCGGGCGCCCAGATCCTCGCGGACCTCGGCGTGCGCAGCCTGCGGCTGATGACCAACAACCCCGACAAGACCGCGGCCGTCGTCCGCCACGGCCTCGCCGTCACCGGCCGGGAGCCCATGCCCGTCCAGGCCGGCGAGCACAACCTGCGCTACCTGCGCACCAAGCGCGACCGCATGGGCCACGACCTGCCCTGGCTGGACGGCGCCCCCGCGTCGACCTGCGCCAACCAGTAGCGAACGACCGAACACCTCGTCACCAGCATCGGCATCAGGAGAGACATGAGCGGCAAGGGTGCACCCGAACTGTCCGTACGCAACTGCGGCGACCTGCGCGTGGCCGTGATCGCGGCCCAGTGGCACGAGAAGGTCATGGACGGACTCGTCGACGGCGCGCTGCGCGCGCTGCGCGAGCTGGGCATCGACGAGCCGACCCTCCTCCGCGTCCCGGGCAGCTTCGAGCTGCCCGTAGTCGCCAAGGTGCTCGCCGGACGCGGCTACGACGCGATCGTCGCCCTCGGTGTGGTCATCCGGGGCGGCACCCCCCACTTCGAGTACGTCTCCCAGGGCGTCACCCTCGGCCTCACCCAGGTCACCGTCGACACCGGTGTTCCCGTCGGCTTCGGCGTACTGACCTGCGACACCGAGGAGCAGGCGCTGGACCGGGCCGGCCTCGAAGGCTCCAACGAGGACAAGGGGCACGAAGCGGTCACCGCCGCCGTGGCCACCGCGGCCACGCTGCGCACCGTCAGCGAACCCTGGCGCTGAGTACCCTCCGGCGACCCCGTATTCTGAGGACCATCATGGCTGACAAAACCTTCGAAGAGCTCTTCGCCGAGCTCCAGCTCAAGGCCGCCGAGGGCGACCCCGCGACCTCCCGCACCGCCGAACTGGTGGGCAAGGGCGTGCATGCCATCGGCAAGAAGGTCGTCGAGGAGGCCGCCGAGGTCTGGATGGCGGCCGAGTACGAGGGCAAGGAAGCCGCCGCCGAGGAGATCTCCCAGCTGCTGTATCACGTCCAGGTGATGATGGTCGCCCGCGGTATCTCGCTCGACGACGTCTACGCCCATCTCTGAGCCGACCGCAACGCCGCCGCCCGGGCCCGGCCCGGGCGGCCCCAAGGCGAAACCGCCCGCACACTCCCACCGCACGAAGGAAGCCGACCTCATGCTGCGCATCGCCGTTCCCAACAAGGGTTCACTCTCCGGACCTGCGATGGCGATGCTCCATGAGGCCGGCTACCAGCAGCGCAAGGAGTCGAAGGAACTGGTCCTGGTCGACCCCGGGAACGAGGTGGAGTTCTTCTACCTCCGCCCCCGCGACATCGCGATCTACGTCAGCTCCGGCAAGCTCGACATCGGCATCACCGGCCGCGACCTGCTGCTGGACTCCGGGGCCGACTCCGAGGAGATCCTCCAGCTCGGCTTCGCCCGCTCCACCTTCCGCTACGCCACCAAGCCCGGCACCGCGGCGGGCCCGCAGGACTTCGACGGCATGACGATCGCCACCTCCTACGAGGGCATCGTCGCCGCCCACCTCGCCGAGGCGGGCGTCAAGGCCTCCGTCGTCCACCTCGACGGCGCCGTCGAGACCGCCATCGAACTGGGCGTCGCCCAGGTCATCGCCGACGTGGTGGAGACGGGCACCAGCCTGCGCAACGCCGGACTGGAGGTGATCGGCGACCCGATCATGACCTCCGAGGCCGTCGTCATCCGCCGCAACGGCGCCCCCGCCGACGACCCCAAGGTGCAGCAGTTCCTCCGCCGCCTCCAGGGCGTCCTGGTAGCCCGGTCCTACGTGATGATGGACTACGACTGCCGCGTCGAGCACCTGGAGCGCGCCGTCGCCCTCACCCCGGGCCTGGAGTCGCCCACCATCTCCCCGCTGCACCACGAGGGCTGGGTCGCCGTCCGCTCCATGGTCGCCGCCAAGGAGGCCCAGCGGATCATGGACGACCTGTACGAGCTCGGCGCCCGCGCCATCCTCACCACGGCCATCCACGCCTGCCGCCTCTGACGGTCCCGGCCCGCCCGCACCTCCCGAGAGAAGATCCGATGTCCGCGACCAGGCCCGAACAGCCCACCCTGCCGGTCACCTTCCGGCCCACCCTCACCCGGGTGGTCCTGCTGAGCACGGGCCTGGTGATGTTCCTCGTCATCACCGTCATCGCGCTGATGCTGGAGCGGCTGACCCCGGGGGAGCGGATCACCTTCGTCTTCGTCGCGGCACTCTTCTTCGGCGTCCTGGCCCTGCTCAGCAGGCCCAAGGTCACCGCCGACGACTCCGGGGTCACGGTCGTCAACCTCACCCTGACCCGCAGGCTGGCCTGGGAGGAGATCCTCCGCGTCAACCTGCGCTCCGGCGACCCCTGGGTCTACCTCGACCTCAGCGACGGCACCAGTCTGCCCGCCCTCGGCATCCAGCCCGGTCTGGCCAAGCAGCAGGCCATCCGCGACGCCCGCGCCCTGCGCTCCCTCGCCGAGTCGCGCGGCTCCGGGAGCGACGCCACTCCGGGCAGCGGCTGAGCCCTGCCCCACACGGGGCCTTCTTGTCTACTCTGGTGGGCGGCGGCGCCCCGCGCGCCCCGCCCCGCCCGTTCCACGGCCCCCACCCGGGCCCGCGGGGCTTCACCTGCGACCCAAGGAGTGACTCCCTCCAGCAATGGACGGATCGTCCGGTAGTACCTGCGCCGCCCCTTCCCCGGAGGCGGCGGCCTCATGACCACCCCCCTGCTGCTCCTCGGAGCGGCTTTTCTCCTCATCCTCGCCAACGGATTCTTCGTGGCGGCCGAATTCGGGCTCGTCACCGTGGAGAAGCCCGATGCCGAACGGGCCGCCGCCGAAGGCGACCGACGGGCCCGTACCGTCGTCGAAGCCCTGCGCGAACTCTCCTTCCAGCTCTCCGGCACCCAGCTCGGCATCACCCTCACCTCCCTGGTGGTGGGCATGCTCGCCGAACCCGCCCTCGCCCAGCTGCTCGCCGGACCCCTCACCGCCGCCGGACTCCCCGCGGGGGCCGTCCCGGGCGTCGGCGTCGTCGTCGGCATGCTCCTGGCCTCGGCCGTGCAGATGGTCGTCGGCGAACTCGTGCCCAAGAACTGGGCGGTCTCCCGGCCGCTCCAGGTGGCCCGTTTCGTCGCCGGACCGCAGGCCCGCTTCGCCGCGCTCCTGCGACCGGTGATCACCCTCCTCAACGCCCTGGCCAACCGGCTGGTGCGGCTTCTGGGCGTCGAGCCCACCGCCGAACTGGCCTCCGCCCGCACCCCGGGGGAGCTGGTCTCCCTGGCCCGGCACTCCGCCGAGGCCGGAGCCCTGGAACAGGACACCGCCGACCTCTTCGTCCGGACCCTCGCGCTGGCCGGTCTCACCGCCCAGCACGTCATGACGCCCCGGGTGAAGGTCAGCGCCCTGCACTCCACAGCGACCGCCGCGGACGTCCTCAACCTCACCCGCGCCACCGGCCTCTCCCGCTTCCCGGTCTACCGGGACCGCATCGACGAGGTCATCGGCATGGTCCACCTCAAGGACGCCCTCGCCGTCCCCGCCTCCGAACGCCTGCGCACCCCGGCCGGACGGATCGCCGTCCCCCCGCTCCTGGTGCCCGGGACGCTGCCGGTGGAGGCGCTGCTGCGACGGCTGCGCCACGAGCAGCCGATAGCCGTGGTCGTCGACGAGTACGGCGGCACCGCGGGCGTCGTGACCCTGGAGGACATCATCGAGGAGCTCGTCGGAGAGGTGCGCGACGAGCACGACGCCGAGGGTGCGGGCCGCCCCGAGCTGACCGCCGCCCCCGGCGAGGACGGCCGCCCGGTGTGGGACGCCGAGGGCAGCTGCCGGGTGCATACCCTGCGCCGCAGCGGACTCGACGTGCCCGAGGGGCCCTACGAGACCGTCGCCGGGCTCGTCGCCGGACTGCTGGGCCGCATCCCCGCCCCCGGCGACCGGGCCGAACTCACCGGCTGGCTGATCACCGTCCGCCAGGTCGGCCACAACCGCGCCGAACGGGTCCGTTTCACCCGGGCGGCCGACCCGCTGCCGGACAGGGCCGCACCGGCACTGCTGGAGGCCGCGCGATGAGCATGCTCCAACTCCTCCTCGCCGCCCTCCTCGTGCTGGCGAACGGCTTCTTCGTCGGCGCCGAGTTCGCCCTCGTCTCCGTACGCCGCAGCCAGATCGAACCGCTGGCCGCACAGGGCTCGGGCCGGGCCCGCACGGTCCTGCACGGCCTGGAGAACCTGCCCCAGATGATGGCCGCGGCCCAGTTCGGCATCACCGTCTGCTCCCTCACCCTGGGAGCCGTCGCCGAGCCGACGCTCGCCCATCTCCTGGAGCCGGTCTTCCACGCGGCGCACGTCCCCGACGGGCTCGTCCACCCCCTCGGCTTCGCCCTCGCGCTCCTGTCGGTGGTCGTCCTGCACCTGGTCATCGGTGAGATGGTCCCGAAGAACCTCGCGATGGCGGCGCCCGAGCGGACCGCACTGTGGCTGAGCCCCGGTCTGGTCGCCTTCGCCCGGCTCTGCCGTCCGGTCACCACCGCGCTCGGCGCCTGCGCCGGCCTGGTGCTGCGGCTGTTCGGCGTCGAACCGAAGGACGAGGTGGAGGCCGTCTTCACCAGCGAGCAGCTCAACCGGCTCGTGGAGGACTCCGGACAGGCCGGGCTCCTCGGACCGGAGGCGGCGACACGCCTGGAGGACGCCCTGGAACTGGGCAGCAGGCCCGTCGCCGACGTCCTGCTGGAGCGGGCGACCCTGGTCACGGTCGACCCGTCGGTCACCCCGCGCCGGATCGAGGAGCTGACCGTGCGTACCGGTTTCTCCCGCTTCCCGGTCTGCGCGGACGGCGGCGGCCCCTATCTGGGCTACCTCCACGTCAAGGACGTCCTGGAGCTGGAGGACGCCGACCGCGCGGTCCCGCGGCAGATCTGGCGCCCGATGGCGACCGTACGGGCCGAACTCCCGCTGGACGACGCCCTGACCGTGATGCGCCGGGCCGCGACGCACCTGGCGCAGGTCGCGGACGCCTCGGGCCGGGTCCTCGGCCTGGTCGCCATGGAGGACGTCCTGGAGACGCTGGTGGGGGAGGTCCGCGACCCGGCCCACCGGACGGTCTCGGTGCCCCGCCGCACGGTGGACGCGCCCAAGGCGCCGGAGCTTCCGGCGCCCGGAGCCCTCGTGCACTGAGGTGAGGCGACGCCACGCCGGAGCGGACGCCCGGCGCGGCGTCAGCCCGCGCCCGGCTCCTGCCTTCCCCGGCCCACCGGGCCGCGCCCCGACAACACCTCGCCGTAGGCCTGCATCAGGTCCGCCAGCCGCAGCGTCGACAGGTCCTGGCGGGTCAGCTCGCCCGGACAGCCGGAGAGCCGCAGATCACGGTAGGCACAGCTCTTCTCGTACAGCGTCCGCAGGAAACGCCCGTTGCCCAGCTCGTCGATCCAGCCCTGGTCCACCACATGGCCGCTGATCGAGCGCAGCTCGTCCACCGCCTCCTCGTCCCAGACGTCGTCGTTCTCCGCGGCAAGCACGCTCCCGATCGCGGTGAGTTCGAGCGGCCGGTAGCTGGGGAAGTCGACCCGGCTGGTGAAGCGGGAGGAGAGCCCCGGGTTGGCGGCGAGCAGCCGGTCCATGCCCTCCGGGTAACCCGCGAGGATGACGACGAGATGGTCCCGGTTGTCCTCGGCCCGCTTGAGGAGCACCTGTAGCGCCTCGTCGCCGTACGCGTCGCCCTTGCTGTAACCGGAGTTGGCCAGGCTGTAGGCCTCGTCGACGAACAGCACCCCGCCCAGGGCCGAGTCGATCAGCTCATTGGCCTTCACCGCCGTCTGCCCCAGGAACTCCCCGACCAGATCAGATCGTTGGGCCTCGACCAGATGATCGCCGCCGAGCAGCCCGAGGGCGTAGAAGACCCGGCCCAGGATGCGTGCCACGGTGGTCTTGCCGGTGCCGGAGGGGCCGGAGAAGACGAAGTGACGCTTCGGCGGCTGGACGGGGAGACCCTGCTCGGCCCGCAGCCGGGCCATGTTCAACTGCGCCGAGAGCGCCTTGACCTGCCGCTTGACCGGTTCGAGACCGACCATGCGCTCCAGCTGTGCCAGCGCGTCGGCGAGCAGCGCGGGATCGCTCGGCCCGGCCGGGAAGGGCGGCGGCTTACGGGTCTTGGTGCGGCGGGCGCCCTCGACGGGGGCGGGCGGCCCGGGGGCCGGTTCGTCGCCGAGCAGCCCCGCGTCGCTCACCGGCCAGGTATCCCGCCCGTCCACCGGGTCGGCGCCGAGCAGCGCGTCGCCCTCCGGCTGCGCCCCCGCCCCCGATCCGAAACCGGTCAGGGTCACGGCGGCCAGGTCCGCCGACTCGTCGTACCCGTCGCCCTCCACGAGCGCGGCGAGCCGGGCGGAGGTGTCCATGAAGGCCGGGTCGACCCGGTGCACCGCCCGGTACAGCGGCAGGGCGGCCGCGCTGCGCCCCGTGCCCTCGTGGGCCCGCGCCAGCCAGTAGCGCAACTCCTTGCGTTGCGGCTGTTCGCTGCGGCAGCGCATCAGCGCGGCCGACAGCAGGGGCTCCGCCTGCCCGAACATCTCCAGCCGCACCCGCGCCATCCCGCCGAACAGGCCCGCCTCGATGCCCAGCATCGGATCGTTGACGAGCTGCTCGGTACAGCGCACCAACTGCTCCCAGTCCTTGACCAGATAGGACCGGCAGGCGTGCAGGAACCGCACCTGCGGATCCGCGTCCACCGGCGGGAGCCCCGCCAACGCCCGGTCCAGTTCCGGCACATGACGTCCGTCCAGCCAGTGCGAGGCGTGCGCCAGCAGCAGATCGCGCTGGCTCTCCAGCACCGGCTGCACCCACCAGCCCAGCCAGTACCAGGAGTTGAGTGTGCGGCGGTGGCGCGCGCGCTGTTCGCCGAAGCGGTCGCGGTGCCGGTACATGCGTAACAGGGCCGTGGTGGTGTCGATGCGCAGCGCGTGGAGGCCGAGCCAGCCGTCCGCCATGCCCGGATCGAACCGCACCGCGGCTCTGAACTCCTCCTCGGCCTGCGGGTAGGCGCCCATCGTGTAGGCGTCCACACCACGCAGCCAGGCGAGGTCGGCAGGGGCGCCAGCGCCCTGTGTGCCGATGTCCATCAGGTCCCCCACAAACCGTGCCCCCAGGATGTCCCGCCCGCACAGCATGCCCACCGGAGCGTGCTGAATCACGGCGTGGAGGAAGGGAATTGACCACACCGAGGTGCATCGTACCCGCGCACAGGGAGGGGCCCCGATGACCGGCCCCCTGAGGTGGTGACCCAGGGTGAGTGAATCGCTCTGCGTGGTCGCGGGGTGGCGGTGGGAGCACAGGGCGAAGCCCCCGATCACGGGGGAACAATCGGGGGCTTCGCGTCCATGGGGGCTCCGAAAAGCCGCACAATGAGAACGTAAGACCAGTAAGGCCCCCCGGTCAAGCAGAGTTGGGGCACTTCCGGGGCAAATTCCGACTGCTCAGTATGGAGGGACGTCCTGGCTACCGTGCGTGACAGTCCGGTTCGATCCCGCTGTCACGCGGGGCCCCGCCAGCCACGCGTACCCCTCAGGCAACTGACGTACCAGAGTGTCGGCGTAGGGCCGTGAGGGATCTTCGGCGAAATGCCGTCCCTCGGCGCGAGTCCACCCGTCCCAGAACGCGGTGAGCCCGGCGCCGTCCCGCCGCCGGCCCCGCTCCCAGGACGTGTCCCGGTCCAACTCCATCCAGCACAGCGCCGCCAGCCACGGGCGCACCCGGCGGCGCCCCGCGCCGACCCCCTCCATCAGCACCACCGGAGCCGGCTCCAGGGTCCGCGCCGGGCCGAAGCGCCGCTCCGTCCAGTCGTACGGGGCGTAGCGGGCGCTCTCGCCGCGCGAGAGGGGCAGGATCACCTGCTCCCGCAGCCGTCCCGTCCAGCCGAACAGCTCCTCGTGCGTGGCGAGGTCGTCCAGATGAAGGACCGGCGCGCCGCCCAGCGCCGCCGCGAGACGGGCGGCGAAGGTGCTCTTGCCCGAACCGGCGTGCCCGTCGACCGCGACGAGCCGCACCGGCCCGCAGGAGGGGGGCAGTGCGGCGAGGTCATCGGCGTGGCGGGCCAGGTCGTCCATGGCCCCAGGGTACGTTCCGGCACGGAAGCGCCCGGGTCCAGCGCAGGTCACGCCAGTGGTCCAGACCCATATTCGGTCCGGCGGCGGGTGCCGAACACTGGCCCGATCCGGGGGCGAACCGGGATAGTTGGCCCACCGCACGGCACCCGCAGACCACCTTCCGCATCCGACCGGGGGTCACGACCATGACCAGTCCGACTTCGCGCAGAACCGTTCTGACCGCCGCGCTCGCCGCGGCGGCCGCCGCCGGCACGGTGAGCTCCACCGCGTCCGCGTCCGCGTCCGCCGCCCCGCCCTCGCCCACCGGCTCCTCCGCCGCCCCGGAGTCCCTCGTGGACAACCGTTTCTGGCACACCTACACCGACTGGCGCTGCGGCACGGGCGACGGAACCCGGGTGCTTCCGGGGTCCCGGCCCGGCGTCGTGATCGCCGTCCCGGCCGGCCGCACCGACTACACCGACCCGCACACCGGCAGGACGGCCGCCTGGGACTACGCCACCTGGACCTCCCCGGTGCACCGTTCCGCCGTCCCCGCCACCGAGGTGGTCGCCTCCTGGAACGCCCGCACCCCGGCCGGCACGTGGATCCAGGTCGAGCTGAGCGGCGTCTACGCGGACGGCACGGCGACGCCCTGGTTCGTGATGGGCCGCTGGGCGGCGGGCGACGGCGACATCCGCCGCACGTCCGTCGACGGCCAGGGCGACCCGTACAGCTCCGTGTGGACGGACACCTTCTCGGTGGACGACCCCGCGAGCGGCGTCCGCCTGGCCTCCTACCGGCTGCGGCTCACGCTGTACCGCGCCCCGGGCAGCCGCCTCACCCCGACCGTCTGGCGGGTCGGCGCGATGGCCTCCGACGTGCCCGACCGCTTCACCGTGCCCGCGAGCACCCCCGCGCTCGCCCGCGAACTGCCCGTGCCCCGCTACTCGCAGAACATCCACATCGGGCAGTACCCCGAGTACGACAACGGCGGCGAGGCCTGGTGCAGCCCCACCTCCTCGCAGATGATCATCGAACACTGGGGCCGCCGCCCCACGGCCGAGGACCTGGCCTGGGTCAAGCCCGGCCTGCCCGACCCCCAGGTCTGCCACGCCGCCCGCCAGACCTACGACTACGCGTACGCGGGCTGCGGCAACTGGCCGTTCAACGCCGCCTACGCCGCCACGTACCGCGACCTGAACGCCGTCGTCACCCGGCTCGGCTCGCTCACCGACGTGGAGCGGCTGATCCGCGCCGGCATCCCCGTCATCACCTCCCAGTCCTTCCTGAAGGAGGAACTGACCGGCGCCGGATACGGGACGGCCGGCCACCTGATGACGGTCATCGGCTTCACCCCCGGGGGCGACGTCATCGCCAACGACCCCGCGTCCCCCGACAACGAAGCGGTACGCCGCGTCTACCGGCGGCGCGAGTTCGAGAACATCTGGCTGCGGACCAAGCGCCACGACGCGGGCGGCAAGGTCAGAAGCGGTACGGGCGGGGTGTGTTACGTCTACTGGCCGACCCGGACGACACCGGGGCAGTGGCGCGTGCTGAGGGCGCTCGGCCTGCTGTGAGCAGGGGGGGGCGGGGTCACACCGTGCGGGGAGTTCTCCGCACGGTTCCGGTCGGGTGAGGCAGGGGCGGGGCCAAAGCGGTCTGGGGGCAAGGAAGTTGCAGGTGCACCGCGCTATGTTGAAGAGGTGACCGACACCAACTCGCGCATCGACACATCCCGCCCGCACACGGCCCGGATATGGAATTACTGGACCGGTGGCAAGGACAACTACCCCGTCGATCGGCAGGCCGGTGACGAGATCCGGGACCTGCACCCCGGGATCGGTGAGTACGCGAAGGCGGACCGCCTGTTCCTGGGGCGGGCGGTGCGCCACCTGGCCGAGCAGGAGGGCATCACGCAGTTCCTGGACATCGGAACGGGGCTGCCCAGCGCCGACAACACCCACGAGGTCGCCCAGCGCGTGACGCCGGACGCCCGTGTCGTGTACGTGGACAACGACCCGCTCGTGCTGGCGCACGCCCAGGCCCTCCTGGTCGGGACGCCCGAGGGGCGCGTCGACTACCTGGACGCCGATCTGCGGGACGTCGACGCGATCCTGGCGGCTGCGGCGAAGACACTCGACTTCTCGCAGCCGGTGGCGCTGATGCTGCTCGGGGTCGTCATCTTCATCGAGGACGACGAGGAGTCGTACGGAATCGTCCGCCGGCTGCTGCGCGCGCTCGCTCCCGGCAGCTGCCTCGTCCTGTCCCACACGGTCACGCACCCGGACATGCCGGACGTCGACGAGGCGGTGGCGTTCTGGAACGAGCACGGGACACCGAAGCTCACGCAGCGCACCCCCGCCGCCGTGACGCGTTACTTCGAGGGCCTGGAGCTGCTGGAGCCCGGGGTCGTGTCCTGCTCCGCGTGGCGGACCGAGGCTCCGGCCCCCGACGTCGCGATGTACGCCGGCGTCGGCCGCAAGTGAGGGACGGCTCCCGGTGGCCCGTCGGGCCACCGGGCGGCGGGGCCGGTGTGGCGTGCCCCACTGCGCGCTCCCGCGCGCGTGGCCCGTCCCGTCCCGTTTTCCTTGTGGTACCTGCGGAGCGCGACGCCCGCGGAGGCTCGGCAGGCCCGGGACCGTGACGGGGATCTCGTTTTCCGTGGCGCGGGGTGCTGGCACTCTGGTCGGGTCCCGGGGGACCAGCCGAAGCCGTACGAAGAGCGAGACGCCATGACCGCGACCACCGCCGCAGGAAACGCCCACCACGCCCGCCGCGCGCGCACCGGCGGTCCCGAGGACGGCTCGAAGCTGATGGAGCACATCGCCGGCTGGGCCTTCGTGGTCGTGTTCGCGATGCTCGTCACCCAGCTCGGCCTGCTGTGACGGCCCGACTCCGATCGCGGGTACCGGGCAGTGCGTGCGAAGGGGCGGGCCGCTCGCAGGCGGGGCGGACCGTGCGCAAGGGCGGGGCGCCGTCCGGCACCCCGCCCGTTCCGTCCGTCGATCCCGTGAACGCTGGCGGATCGCCTTGATCAGCTCGCCGTTCCGGGTGTCACCGCTCAGCTCCCAGAAGAAGGTGCCTCCCCGGCCCTGTTCGTTCTTGTGGGCCGTCTCGGCGCCGATGCTCTCCGGGGTGTCGTAGCTCCACCGGTCGGTGCCGCAGCGCGCGTACGCCGTACCGGCCACCTCGCCCGTGGCGGGGCAACTGCTCTTGAGGGCCCGGTGGTCCGCGATGCCCGCCTCGTACGTACCCGCCGCCGCACCGGTCGCGCTGCCGCCCGGCTCGGACCGGGTGACGCCGGTCCAGCCGCGGCCGTAGGAGCCCATGCCCAGCAGCAGCTTCTCCGGCGGGACGCCGAGGGCTTTCAGCTTGGCGGCCGCGGCGTCGGAGTCGGTGTCACAGCGACCTCCTCGACCGACTGCTCGGTGGCGCAGGCCTTCACGTGGTCAGCGTACGGGGCACCGATCGCGCACTTGTCGCCGGTCACGTCGCCGAAGGCGTAGTTGATGTCGGTGAGCTCGTCCGCGGATCCCGACGTCTCGATGTTCTTGACCTGGTGATCGCGGTCGTAGGCACCCCAGTTGGTGAACGATCCGATCACCTTGTCTTCCGTCGCCATGGGGGCGGCCTCGGCCGCGGCGAGCGCCCGGAGGCGGGCGCGGGGGCGGGTGCGGTTGAGCATCGTGGCTCCTCGTGGGGGAGGACTGGCGCGCGGGGGCGCGGGGGAACCGCGAGCGGGAGTGCTCGATTCGGCGTGGCCGCGACAGGCGTCCGGCTGAACCGCGGGTGGACTGGACCAGTTGGATCAATGGCTCGGACCGATTCGCCGATGGCTCGCGGCCGTCGCGGACCGTCCGGCCTGCGCGGTTGCCCCCGTGACGGGAGGCATCCGATCGGGCATACTCATCCCGCCACAGCCGATCACCGCGCCACCCGTGACCCGGGGAGGCAGGATCGGCCGGGCAGTCTGTCTTTCCCGGGCCACTTCCGGGAGATCACCCGGCGGCGCCTCTCCCACCCCGAGCGAGTGACCGCCGCAACCCCCGACAGGGAGGAGAGCGCCGTCATGTCCGACCGTGCCCCGCAGCCGGTGGAACGCCGTCTGCCCACCGAGGAGTCCCGGCAGCTCGTCGCGCTCGTCCGCGACATCGTGTCGAAGGAGATCGCTCCCCGGGCGGCCGAGGAGGAGGAAGCGGGCGTCTTCCCCCGCGAGGTCTTCACCCTCCTGTCCGAGGCCGGACTCCTGGGACTCCCGTACGACTCCGCCCACGGCGGCGGCGACCAGCCCTACGAGGTCTACCTCCAGGTCCTGGAAGAACTGGCCGCCGCCCGGCTCACCGTCGGTCTCGGCGTCAGCGTCCACTCCCTCGCCTGCCACGCCCTGGCCGGATACGGCACCGACGAGCAGCGCGCCACGCACCTGACGGCGATGCTCTCCGGGGGCCTGCTGGGCGCCTACTGCCTCTCCGAACCCGCCTCGGGCTCCGACGCCGCCTCCCTGCGCACCAAGGCCGTGCGGGACGGGGGCGACTGGGTCATCACCGGGACCAAGGCGTGGATCACCCACGGTGGCGTCGCGGACTTCTACACCGTGCTCGCCCGCACCGGCGTCGAGGGCCCCCGCGGCATCACGGCCTTCCTCGTCCCCGGTGACGCCGAGGGGCTGAACGCCGCTCTCCCCGAGAAGAAAATGGGGATGAAGGGCTCGCCCACGGTCCAGCTCCACTTCGACGGCGTACGGGTCGGCGACGACCGGCGCATCGGTGAGGAGGGGCAGGGCTTCGCCATCGCCCTGTCCGCGCTCGACTCCGGGCGCCTCGGCATCGCCGCCTGCGCCGTCGGGGTCGCCCAGGCCGCCCTGGACGAGGCCGTCCGGTACGCCACGGACCGGCGGCAGTTCGGCCGCCCCATCGCGGACTTCCAGGGGCTGCGGTTCCTGCTCGCCGACATGGCCACCCAGATCGAGGCCGGCCGGGCGCTGTACCTGGAGGCGGCGCGGCTGCGGGACGCGGGGGAGTCCTTCTCCCGGCAGGCCGCCATGGCGAAGCTGTTCTGCACGGACGCGGCCATGCGGGTGACCACCGACGCCGTCCAGGTGCTCGGCGGCTACGGCTACACGCTCGACTTCCCGGTCGAACGGCTGATGCGCGAGGCGAAGGTGCTCCAGATCGTGGAGGGCACCAATCAGATCCAGCGCATGGTCATCGCGCGCCACCTCGCGGGTCCCGAGACGCGCTGAACGGCAGCGGCGCCTCGGGCCACGGGGGCAGTGCCGCGGCCTGGCGCCACTCCGGGTCGCGGCGGCCCGGCAGCGTGCGGCCGTCGCTCTCCCACTGTCTCAGCAGCGCGCTGTAGATCGGCGGGTCCGCGGGGGCGCCCATGGGCGAGCTCCCCGTGGAGCGGGGCAGTCGCTGGGTGGGCGTTCCCGGCTGCGGAACCGATTCTTCGGGGGCGGAGGCGGGGGCGGCGAGCCGGCGGTGACCCCGGCCGACTGTTGTATGGAGCGTGGTCATACGGGGCCAACGCGGCGGGGCGGGCCCGGGTCACTCCCACGCCGATTCGAGCGCTCGTTCGCGGGTGCCCGCCCCCGGCCGCCGGCCCATGGCGGATGCGGCGCCCCGGGCACCACGGCGGCCGGGCCGTCGTGGTGCTGGGCAGCGCGTACGGCGTACGGGTCAGGCGGCCTCGCGCCGCATCCCCGGCACGCGCAGCGGACGGGAGCCGGGCCCCCCGGCGTGCGAGAAGGGCTGCATCCGCCAGTCGAGTCCCTGGGGGAGTGTCAGCAGCAGCCCCGCCTCCTGCTCCTGGAGCTCCAGCGTCTCGTCCGCGGGCCGGGCGTCGCTCACGCCGCGGCCGGTTCCGGCGCAGACGGTGAGCACGAACGGGTTCCACGGCGTGGGGCACCGGGCGTGCTCCGGCAGGACGTCCTCGTCGGCCAGCAGCGCGATGGGCTGGGCGCAGTCCGGGCAGATCACCCGGACCATCTCGAACATGTCGTACGCGTCGGCGCTACCGTCGTCGTCCGGATCAACAGGCTCCGGTTCGGTACGTTCGGTGAGCTTCAGGCTCTGCATGGAAATTCCCCCCTCGGGTGGGCCGGCAAGGCGCCACGGCCTCGACCACAGCAAGCACTTCCCGCCGCGCATCCCGGATAACCGCGAGGCGGCCCGCTACCGACCCGCGAGCATGTGGCATTCGTCACATGCGGCCCGCAGGTGCCGAACCGTGACCCGTGCGACTGTGCCGAGCGGCGCCCTGGGCCATAGGTTGATCCACATGGAGGAGCTGGACCGTCAGATCGTTGAGTTGCTCGTCAAGGACGGGCGGATGAGCTACACCGACCTGGGCAAGGCCACGGGCCTGTCCACTTCGGCGGTTCATCAGCGCGTCCGCCGACTGGAGCAGCGCGGGGTGATCCGCGGCTACGCCGCGGTCGTCGACCCCGAGGCCGTCGGGCTGCCCATCACCGCGTTCATCTCGGTGAAACCGTTCGACCCGAGCGCACCCGACGACATCGCCGAACGGCTCGCCGGAGTGCCCGAACTGGAGGCCTGCCACAGCGTCGCCGGGGACGAGAACTACATCCTCAAGGTGCGCGTGGCGACCCCGCTGGAGCTGGAGCACCTGCTCACCCGGATCCGCACGCTCGCCGGTGTGTCCACCCGGACCACCGTCGTCCTGTCCACCCCGTACGAGGCCCGGCCCCCGCGTATCTGAGCGGCGGGCCGCCCGCCGCTCAGGAGGGGGCCGGGGACCGGGCGGCGGCCGACTGGCGCGAGACTGGTCCCATGAGCCAGAGCACCGCCCCCCAGAGCGCCCCCGAACACCGCACCGTGCTGTTGCGCGGCGGAGACGTCCACAGCCCCGCAGACCCGTTCGCCACCGCGATGGTCGTCGAGCGCGGCCATGTCGCCTGGGTGGGGTCCGAGGGCGCCGCCGACGCCTTCGCGAGCGGCGTGGACGAGGTGGTCGACCTCGAAGGCGCCCTGGTCACCCCGGCGTTCACCGACGCCCATGTGCACACCACCGCCACCGGCCTGGCCCTGACGGGGCTCGACCTCTCCGCCGCCCGCACCCTGTCCGAGGCCCTCGGCCTCGTCCGTGCGTTCGCGAACGGGCGCCCCGCCGGGGACGTGCTCCTCGGACACGGCTGGGACGCCGCCCGCTGGCCCGAGCGGCGTCACCCCTCGCGCGCCGAACTCGACGAGGCGGCCGGCGGCCGGGCCCTGTACCTGCCGCGGATCGACGTGCACTCCGCGATCGTCACGACCGCCCTGCTCGACCTCGTCCCCGGCGTCACCGCGATGACCGGCTACCACCCCGACGCGCCGCTCACCGGCGACGCCCACCACGCGGTACGGGCCGCCGCCCACGGCGCGCTCCCGGCCCTCCAGCGGGAAGCCGCGCAGCGCGCCGCCCTCGACCACGCCGCCTCCCTCGGCATCGGCAGCGTGCACGAGTGCGGGGGGCCGGAGATCTCCGACGAGGAGGACTTCACCTCGCTGCTCGCCCTCGCCGCCGAGCGGCCCGGCCCCCGCGTCCTCGGCCTCTGGGCCGAGGAGATCGCCGACGGGAAGGACGCCCGGCGTATCCGCGAGCTGGGCGCGATCGGCGCGGCCGGCGACCTGTTCGTCGACGGTTCCCTCGGCTCGCACACCGCCTGCCTGCACCGGCCCTACGCGGACGACCCGCACACCGGCACCGCCCACCTGGACGCCGCCCGGATCGCCGCACATGTCACCGCCTGCACCGAGGCGGGCCTCCAGGCGGGCTTCCACGCCATCGGCGACGCCGCGGTCACCGCCGTGGTGGACGGGATCAGGGCCGCCGCCGGGACGCTCGGCCTCGACCGGATCCGGGCCGCCCGCCACCGTGTCGAACACGCCGAGATGCTCACCCCCGAGACGATCGCCACCTTCGCGGAACTGGGCCTCACCGCCTCGGTCCAGCCCGCTTTCGACGCCGCCTGGGGCGGCTCGGAGGGAATGTACGCCGAGCGCCTCGGCGCGGAGCGGGCCGCCACCCTCAATCCGTACGCGGCGCTGCTGCGGGCCGGAGTGCCGCTGGCCTTCGGCTCCGACAGCCCGGTCACCCCGCTCGACCCCTGGGGCACCGTGCGGGCCGCCGCCCACCACCGCACTCCGGAGCACCGCATCTCGGTCCGCGCCGGGTTCGCCGCACACACCCGCGGCGGCTGGCGGGCCGTCGGTCGCGACGACGCGGGCCTCCTGGTGCCCGGCGCCCCGGCCGACTACGCCGTCTGGCGCACCGCCGAACTCCTGGTCCAGGCCCCCGACGACCGGGTCGCCCGATGGTCCACCGACCCCCGGTCCGGCACGCCCGGCCTGCCGGATCTCACCCCCGGGGCCGACCTTCCGGTCTGCCTGCGGACCGTGGTCTTCGGACACACTGTCTACGTGCGACCGAACGAGTGACGTCGGGATATCTCGTACCGCCGATCGATGGCCCGATCGCTGGTCCGCGACCTGCGGCCCTTCCGTACTGACCAGGCGATTCCGGAAAAAGTCGCAGGTCGCACGGGTGTTGACAGAAAGCGCCCACGGGCCGGTAGGTTCGGCCGGGTCCACCACAGGACATCCGTCCGGTTGAACCTCCACGCAGTCGTCGAACGCCGCTGGGTCATGAGGTGATGTGCCGCACCGGCCCACCACCGCCGACAGCCAGGTTCAGCGCCCGCGCCTCGGGGGCGAGGGAAGGTTTCAGCCGGACGGAGGGTGGGACCCGGGTGGGGCCCGGACGTTCAGTAGACAACGGCTTTCGGTCGACCCGCAGCCAGCGGGTCCCAGGTCGGCCCGAAGGGCGCCGGGCCCCTATCCGAAGTTCCGCCGCTTTCTCCCGCGGCTTCTCCCGCGGGGGAGCCGTGTCCCCGGGCCGTGTTCTGTCCGCAGTTCCACGGGTCTGTCCGCGCCGCGCCGCGCGCCCGCGCGACCGCGTCGGCGCCCGACGGCGGTGCGCTGGATATGGTGTCCCCCTGTGTACGGACTCTAAGGGGCAGTAGTGAACGACGGCGGTCAGAGGCAGTTCGGCCCGCTCGGCAAGGTTCTGGTGATCATTCCGACCTACAACGAGGTCGAGAACATCGGGCCGATCGTCGACCGGGTGCGTACCGCCGTCCCGGGTGCCGACATCCTGGTGGCCGACGACAACAGCCCCGACGGCACGGGCAAGGCGGCCGACGAGATCGCCGCGGCCGACGACCAGGTCCACGTCCTGCACCGCAAGGGCAAGGAAGGGCTCGGCGCCGCCTATCTCGCGGGCTTCGCCTGGGGCTCCGAGCACGGCTACGGCGTGCTCGTCGAGATGGACGCGGACGGCTCCCACCAGCCCGAGGAGCTGCCCCGGCTGCTCACCGCCCTGAAGGGCGCCGACCTGGTCCTCGGATCCCGCTGGGTGCCGGGCGGCCGCGTGGTCAACTGGCCGAAGAGCCGCGAGGTGATCTCGCGCGGCGGCAGTCTCTACTCCCGGCTCGCCCTCGGTCTCTCCGTCCGGGACGTCACCGGCGGCTACCGCGCCTTCCGCACCGGGACGCTCGACGGCCTCGGGCTGGACGAGGTCGCCTCGCAGGGCTACTGCTTCCAGGTGGACCTCGCCCGCCGTGCGGTCGAGGCCGGCTATCACGTGGTCGAGGTCCCCATCACCTTCGTCGACCGGGAGATCGGCGACTCCAAGATGAGCCGGGACATCCTCGTCGAGGCACTGTGGCGGGTCACCGGCTGGGGCATCACCTCCCGTGCGAACAAGGTCCTGGGCCGCAAGACCCTCTGAGGCGCCCCGGACCGGTGAACGCCGAAGCGTCGGACCGGCTGACGAGGGCGATGGCCCGGCCCCGGCTTCATGATCACCCGCTTACGCCGTTCGCACGCCCGTACAGGCACACTGGGGACATGACGACCGGCACTCCGCCCCCGACCCGTCCCCGGCGCTCGCGCGCCCGTAGATTCCTGCCGCCGGCCCTGGCCGCCTGGCTGGTGCTGGAGATCTGGCTCCTGACCCTGGTCGCCTCGGCCGCCGGCGGCCTCGCCGTCCTGCTGATCCTGGTGGCCGGGGCCGCGCTCGGCGCCGCGGTCATCAAGAGCGCTGGCCGACGCGCCTTCAAGAACCTGACCGAGACCCTCCAGCAGATGCCGGGGCAGCCCGGCGCCCCGGCCACGCCGCCGGCCGCCCCGGCGGGCGGCAAGGGCTCCCGGGGCAACGGGCTGCTGATGCTGGGCGGGCTGCTGCTCCTGATCCCCGGCCTGATCTCGGACGCGGCCGGACTGATCCTGCTGGTGCCGCCGGTGCGCACCATGATCAGCCGGTACGCGGAGCGCTCGCTGGAGCGCCGTATGCGGGACGCGGCGCCCGGCGGCCTCTCCGACGCCTTCCAGCAGGCCAGGATGGGCCGACCGGACGGAAAGGTCGTCCAGGGCGAGGTCATCCGCGACGACGGCTCCCAGGCGCCCTCCGGGCCCGACGGCGACCCTCGGGGCTCCCGCCCGCCCCTCACGCCCTGACGGGGGAGGCTCCCGGCGTGCCGGGGGCCATGCCGTCGGGACCATGCCTCGGGGCATACCGAAGAGCCGCGGGCCGTGACACATGTTCTGTGTCACGGCCCGCGGCTCTTGGCGCAGTGCTGCTGTGCGGTACTACGCGGTCAGGCAGACTTCCTGCTGTCCCGCGGGTGCACGGCGATGTTCATGGCTCCGGAGCGCAGAACCGCCAGCCTCTCGGCCAGCACCTCCTCCAGCTCCTCGCGGGTGCGCCGCTCCATGAGCATGTCCCAGTGCGTGCGCGCCGGCTTGCCCTTCTTCTCCTCGGGGCCATCCCCGTCCACCAGGAGTGCCTGGGCGCCGCACGCCTTGCACTCCCACTCCGGCGGAATCTCTGCTTCTACCGAGAACGGCATCTCAAATCGATGTCCGTTCTGGCATGCGTACTCCACCGCCTGGCGCGGGGCCAGATCGATGCCGCGGTCCGTCTCGTAGCTGGTAACCACAAGTCGCGTGCCGCGGAGAGCTCGCTCACTCATGAATCGTGCCTCCCGGGCTTGTCGCCCACAGGACAAAATGTCGCTGTCGTCGTCATCCGGTCAACGTCCGGTCGGCGGTAAAGATTCCCGTTGCCGGTCATGCGTCGCCCGTCGTGCCGCTGCTTTATCTGGGTTGAGTACCCGCGCATGCCCGGTTTGTCACCTTTGATGGAAGTTGTCACTCAACGGTTGAGTCGCTCCCACTGGCAGTAACGGTCCTCCCGGGCAGGCCAAAGACGTATACTACCGCCCTTTGACTTCAACGTCTAAATCCGTTCCGGCACGGGGTTGCCCGCGGCCTCCACCGCACGCCTCACCGGGACCCGCGCCAGCAGCACCGCGCCGAGCGCGAAGAACACGATCAGCGAGATGATCGCGTCGCGATAGCTGCCGGTCAGCTGGTACGCCAGACCGAACACCAAGGGTCCCAGCCAGCTCAGTCCGCGGTCGCTCAGCTCGTACGCGGAGAAGTACTCCGCCTCCTTGCCGCGCGGCACCAGGTGCGAGAACAGCGACCGCGACAGGGCCTGGCTGCCGCCCAGCACCAGGCCGATCGCCGCCGCCAGAACGAAGAAGAACGCCGGAGCGTCGGCGGGCAGCAGATAGGCGGAGATCAGGATGAGGGTCCAGATCACCAGCGATCCCAGAATGGTGCGCTTCGCCCCGTACGTCCGGGCGAGCCGCCCCATGCCGAGCGCCCCCGCCACCGCCAGGATCTGCACCAGCAGCACGGCGACGATCAGCGTCGTCGGAGCCAGGCCCAGTTCCTCGGAGCCGTACAGCGAGGCCTGCGAGATCACCGTCTGGATCCCGTCGTTGTAGACGAGATAGGCGAGCAGGAAGGAGAGCGTCAGCGGGTGGCGCCGCATGTCGCGCAGGGTCGCTCTCAGCTGCTGCCACCCGGATCCGACCGCTCCCTCGCCGCCCGGCGGGATCCGGCGGTCGCGCAGCCGGCGCAGCGGTACGAGGGTGAACGCGCCCCACCACACACCGGCCGAGGCGAGGCAGATCCGCACCGCGTCGGACTCCGCGAGCCCGAAGGACTCGTGGCCGGTGTACAGGATCAGGTTGAGGACCAGGACGACGGCGCCCGAGGTGTAGCCGAAGGCCCAGCCGCGCGAGGAGACCGCGTCGCGCTCCTCCGGCTCGGCGATCTGCGGCAGGTAGGCGTTGTACAGGACCATCGACACGGAGATGGAGGCGTTCGCCACGATCAGCAGGAACGCCCCCAGCAGATAGCGGTGGCCGTCCAGGAAGAACATGCCCGCAGTCGCCGCGGCCCCCGTGTAGGCCGCCGCCGCCAGCAGCGGTTTCTTGCGCCCCGTGCGGTCCGCCGCCGCGCCCACGATCGGCATCAGCACGACGGCCACCACGATGGACGCCGAGACGGAGTAGGCGAACAGCGAGCCCGCGCGCACGGGTATGCCCAGCGGGTGCACGAACCCGTCGGGACCCGCCGCCGCCTTGGCGATCGACGTCAGATACGGACCGAGGAAGACGGTCAGCACGCTGGTGGAGTAGACGGAGCAGGCGAAGTCGTAGAAGTACCAGCCGTGCTGCTCGCGTCTGCGGGCGGCCGCCGTCCCGTCGTCCGGCGGCTGCCCGGCCGGATCGGCCTTCCCTGTGGTTCCGGTGCTCAAGCCGCGCCCCCTCCGTCGTCCCCCTGTGGACGTGGACGGACCGGGCGTCAGGACCATGCCCCCCGCTCGCTCAGCACCGTACGCAGCGTCTCGATGTGATCGGTCATGATGCCATCCACGCCGAGGTCCAGGAGCGCCGCCATCCGCTCCGGTTCGTTCACCGTCCAGACGTGCACCTGGAGCCCGAGCGCGTGCGCCGTGCGGACGAAGCGGGCGTCCACCACCGGAATGGCGCCCTGCCGCTCCGGGACCTGGGCGCAGACCGCGCCCGCGCGCAGTGCCGCCCGGATGCCGTACGAACGCAGGCGCAGCCCCAGGACGCCGCGCACCCCGTACGACGTGGCCAGCCGAGGACCCGCCAGGCGGTGGGCGCGGGCCACCCGCGCCTCCGAGAACGAGCCGACGCAGACCCGGTCCCAGGCATCGGTGCGACGGATCAGGCCGAGCAGCGGCTCCAGCGCCGATTCCGCCTTGAGATCCACGTTCCAACGGGCCTTCGGGAACTCCTCCAGAAGCTCCTCGAAGAGCGGGAGCGGCTCACTGCCTCCGACCCGGGCCCGGCGCACCTCGCTCCAGGGCAGTGCGGAGATCCGGCCCCGGGCGTCGGTGACCCGGTCCAGCGTCGCGTCGTGGAAGGCGACGAGACGGCCGTCCGCCGTGGTGTGCACATCGGTCTCGAAGTAGCGGTAGCCCGCCTCGGACGCCCGGCGGAAGGCGGTCGCGGTGTTCTCCACGCCGTCCGCCGCCCCGCCGCGATGGGCGAAGGCGATCGGCGCCGGGTGGTCCAGATAGGGGTGGCTCGGATTCACTGCGGCAGTATGGCCTGCCCGGATGCCGGGTCGGCAACGGGGCCGGAACCGGCGGGCGGCGCGGGGGTGGACGGCTCGCCCGAGGCGACGGTGGCACCCGGTCCGGCGGGCTCGGGGAGCGCGAACATCCGCAGGAAGAACTGGGCCAGCGGGCCGATGGCCAGCGCGTACAGCACCGTGCCCGCCCCCAGTGAGCCGCCCAGCAGGAACCCGGTCACCACGACCGCCACCTCGATCGCCGTGCGGACCAACCGGATGGAACGCCCGGTGACCCGGTTCAGCCCGGTCATCAGCCCGTCGCGCGGCCCCGGCCCGAACCGGGCCGCGATGTAGAGCCCGGTCGCCACCCCGTTGAGCACGATGCCCAGGACCATCACCGGAACCCGGAACCCGAGCCCGTCCACGTCGCCGACCACGGCGAGCGTCCCGTCCATCGCCAGCCCGACCACGAAGACGTTCGAGACCGTGCCGAGCCCCGGCCGCTGGCGCAGCGGGATCCACAGCAGCAGCACCACCGCGCCGATGACGATCGACACCACGCCGATCGATATCCCGGTCAGCTCCGCGAGGCCCTGATGCAGCACGCCCCATGGCTCCAGGCCCAGTTCGGCCCGCACCAGGAGCGCGGAGCTCGCCCCGTACAGCGTCAGGCCGACGTACAGCTGGACCAGTCGCCGGGTGAGGTGAGTGGTGCTCCGGCCGGTGGTCCTGGCCACGTCGTGCCCCCTGCTGTAGTGGTAGTGGACTGGGTCATGCCACTCTGTGGCAGGGGATCGGTCACCAACTATGGCCAATTCGAGGAAGGTGGACTGATTTCGATGGCGCAGTGGACATCGACGGTGGGGGCGGCCCAGCTCGCCCGGCAGCTCCGGACGCAGCAGGCCCGGCCCACCGGACCCGGCGGCCGCAAGCCGCCCGCCTACCGTGCGCTCGCCGACGGGGTGCGGCTGCTCGTCCTGGAGGGCCGGGTCCCGGTCGCCGCCCGGCTCCCCGCCGAACGCGAACTGGCCCTCGCCCTGGCCGTCAGCCGTACGACCGTCGCGGCGGCCTACGAGGCACTGCGCACCGAGGGCTTCCTGGAGTCCCGGCGCGGCGCCGGCAGCTGGACCGCCGTCCCGGCCGGCAACCCGCTGCCCGCCCGCGGGCTCGAACCGCTGCCGCCGGAGTCGCTCGGCTCGATGATCGACCTGGGCTGTGCGGCCCTGCCCGCGCCCGAGCCCTGGCTGACCCGCGCCGTCCAGGGGGCGTTGGAGGAGCTGCCGCCGTACGCCCACACACACGGCGACTACCCGGCCGGACTGCCCGCCCTGCGGCAGATGATCGCCGACCGCTACACCGCGCTCGGCATCCCGACCATGCCCGAACAGATCATGGTCACCACCGGCGCGATGGGCGCCATCGACGCGATCTGTCACCTCTTCGCGGGCCGCGGCGAACGGATCGCGGTCGAGTCCCCCAGTTACGCCAACATCCTCCAGCTGATGCGCGAGACGGGCGCCCGACTCGTCCCGGTCGCGATGGAGGAGGGGCTCGGCGGCTGGGACATGAACCGCTGGCGCCAGGTGCTGCGGGACGCCGCGCCCCGGCTCGCCTACGTGGTGGCCGACTTCCACAACCCCACCGGCGCGCTCGCCGACGAGCAGCAGCGCCGGGAGCTGGTGGACGCGGCGCGGTCCGCCGGAACGGTCCTGGTCGTCGACGAGACCATGAACGAACTGCGCCTGGACGCCGACATCGACATGCCACGCCGCGTCTGCGCCTTCGACCCGGCGGGCAGCACCGTCCTGACCGTCGGCTCGGCCAGCAAGGCCTTCTGGGCCGGCATGCGCATCGGCTGGGTGCGCGCGGCCCCCGACGTCATCCGCAGCCTGGTCGCCGCCCGCGCCTACGCCGACATGGGCACCCCCGTCCTGGAACAGCTCGCCATCCACTGGCTCATGGGCACGGGCGGCTGGGAACAGGCCGTCGAGGTCCGGCGCGGCCAGGCGCGGGAGAACCGGGACGCTCTGGTCGCGGCGGTGCGCCGGGAGCTGCCGGACTGGGAGTTCGCCGTGCCGCGCGGCGGACTGACGCTGTGGGTGCGCACCGGGGGCCTCTCCGGATCGCGACTGGCCGTGGCCGGCGAACGGGTCGGCGTCCGGGTGCCGTCGGGCCCCCGCTTCGGAGTCGACGGGGCCTTCGAGGGATACGTACGGCTGCCGTTCACGGTCAGCGGGCCCGTCGCGGACGAGGCGGCCGTACGGCTGGCCGCCGCGGTGGACCTGGTGCGTTCCGGGGCGGGTGTGGGGGCCGACGCCCCGCGCAGCTTCGTGGCCTGAGGGGCTTAGGGTCTCGCGCAGGCGACGGCGGGCGGGAGGCGGGCCATCGACGGTCCGTTTCCCGCCCGCGGTGGCGCGGCCCGGCTCCCCGTTCAGCTCTCGGCGCCCGCCGGCTGCGCCAGCGGCTCGGACGGCATCGCCTCGGCGACCATCGTCTCCACCGGGACGGCCGCGCCCGGACGGGCCGCCGCTTCCACCGCCACGGGGACCTGCTCCGTCGCGGGACCCTCGTCGGAGAGCTCCCTCGCCGGAGCCGCTTCCATCGGGGGGTGCCGGTCGGGCAGCAGGTCGAGCACCGCCTGCCGGTGCGCGTCGCTCGTGGCGTCGTCGTACGGGTCCGGGGTGGCGGGCACCTGGAGCCGCAGGACCGGGCCCGCGCCGAGGCGGACGTAACCGCGCCCCGCGGGGACCTCGGGCGGCGGCGTGGTGTGCGGTTCGAGGCGGAGGACGGCCTCGATCTGCTCGCGGGAGGCCGGTCCGAGGACCGCGCGGGCGCGGGTGTGGGTCGTGACGGTCTCGGTGAGGGTGTCCAGCGCGTCGAACTGCTCGGCCAGGACGACGGTGACCTGGGCGGCCCGGCCGTGCCGCAGCGGGATCCGGAGCAGGTCCAGCGGATCGGGCCTGCCGTCGGCCGCCGCGAGATGGCCCAGGGCGCAGGGGCGGTCCAGCAGGATCCACAGCGGGCGCCGGATGTCGTCCGGCACGGGGTGGCCGCTCTGCCGGGCCCGGTTGGCGGCGATCAGCCGGCGCTCCGTCTCGTGTGCCGCCCACTCCAGTGTGGCCAGCGCCCCACCGAGGCCGGACTCCACGGCGAGGACGCCGCCGCGCCCGGCGAGGGCGCCGTGCTCACCGGTGCCGCTGCCGTCGACGACGATGACGTCGCCGTCCCGGAGGGCCTGGAGGGCGATCGAGCGGACCAGGGTCGTGGTGCCGCCGCCGGGCTGCCCGACGGCCAGCAGGTGCGGTTCGGTGGAGCGGACGCCGGTCCGCCAGACCACCGGCGAGGCGTCCACCGTCATGTCGCCGTCGCGCACGGGGACGGTGCGCGAGACGGCGTCCGGGTCGGTGAAGCCGAGCACCGTCTCGCCGGGGGCGGTGACGAAGCGCTGGGCGGCGATCGTCGTGGGGAGCGCGTCCAGCACGGTCATGACGAGACGGTTGGCCTCCTCGTCCCAGCCGAAGTGGTATTCGCGACCCCGGCCGGACTTGGTGTGGAGCAACTGCTCGATCCGGGAGCGGGCGGCCGGCTCGCCGTCCGTGAAGTACGCCGGGTAGGAGATCCGCAGACGGGTGAGCCGCGCGTCGGCGTCGAAGGCGTACCCGTCGAAGGCCTTCGTCCAGTCGCCGCCGTGGGCGAACAGCGGATCGGGGTCTTCGGGCGTCGAGAAGTACGGCACGAGCGCCTCGTACAGCGACCGCAGACGCGCGGTCTCCGCGTCGTCGGGTCCGGTTCGCACCGGGGTCCGCTCCCGCCCCTTCCACGCGGCAGCGCCCATCACCGTGACGAGGGCCAGGATCGGCCCGTAGGGGACGAGCGCCACCACGAGCACGCAGGCCGCGCCGAGGAGCAGCTTGGAACCGCGCCGCTCCTTGGGCGTCGCGACCCACTTCCGCCGACCGGACACGGCCAGCAGCCGTAGTCCGCGGACCACGGTGATCAGCGGATGGAGGACATCGGTGGCACTGTCGGCGGCCGTACGCGCGATCTCTCTGCCGCGAGTGATCGAAACGCCGCCGCTGCTCAGAATGCGGGGGAGTGGTCGCCGTGCCACATCGGTCTCCTGTAGGGGTGGGAGCGGTTGCGGAGCGTCAGAACTTGATCCCGCCCAGCAGGCCGGCGAGGCTCGCCCCGCCCGCTGTGATGCTCGGTGCGATGGCGGTGCCGGCCAGGTAGAAGCCGAACAGGGCGCAGACGATGGCGTGGGAGGCCTTGAGCCCGTCCTTCTTGAAGAACAGGAAGACGACGATGGCGAGCAGTACCACGCCCGAGATGGAAAGGATCATGAGTGGTTCTCTCCTGATCGAAGGGGACAGTCACCATGAGTCCTTCCAGGATCACGAGAAGTATCTATATGACAAAAGGTGCAATCGAGTGAATATCCTGCACTTTCACTTGACTGGCTCATGGAAGTAGGCCCCCGAGGAGCGGCATCACCTCGTCCGTGCCGGGCAGGATCAGCCGCGGTGATCCCTTGCCGTATCCGGGCCGGGTCATGTCGGCCCGGGAGCAGTACCCTGTCGATTCACTCGTACGGTCCCGTGCCGTACTCCCCACCAGGTCAACCACGGCCGTGGCAGCCGTGGCAGCAGTCAAGGAAGGCGGCCGTCCGATGAGCGAAACCCCTGATCCCGAGGTGGTCGAGCTGGCGACCAAGGTCTTCGACCTGGCCCGCGCCGGCGACACCGAGGCGCTCACCGCGTACGTCGAGGCCGGAGTCCCCGCCAACCTCACCAACGACCGGGGCGACACGCTGCTCATGCTCGCCGCCTACCACGGGCACGCCGGGACGGTCGCCGCCCTCGTCGCCCGTGAGGCCGATCCGGACCGGGCCAACGACCGGGGCCAGACCCCGCTGGCCGGAGCCGTCTTCAAGGGCGAGGACGCCGTCGTCGACGCGCTGCTCGCCGCCGGCGCCGACCCGGCCGCGGGAACGCCGTCCGCGCTGGACACGGCCCGGATGTTCGGCAAGACCGACCTGCTGGAACGCTTCGGTGCCCGGTGAGGCGCCGGCGGGCACGCCCCGTCGCGCGTCCGTAGTCGGCTCCGCTGACCGGTCCGTCGTAAATGTGGTCGCGGTGGCGAAATGGCTGGGTCATCATGACGTCGCGGGCCCGCTCAGGGCCACCGACGAGAGGCAGAGGAAGATGCTCTACACCAGGCGAAAGACGGCGGTCGGCCGATCATGTCACTGCGCGGCGTAACGGTGTCCCCCGGACATTCCCCGCGTGCCGAGAGGCACGGGGTACTGCACAGTCCCGGTTGCGTCGACAGCTTGATGTGAGGCTTTCTCCCATGTTCGATCCGTTCATAGCGCCGAGCGGCACCCTGCTCGGCCTGTTGCAGAGGGGCCGCGGTGACGGCACGCTCCACGCGCTCGCCGCACCGCGCCCCGAGGCCCTCGCGGCTCTCAACCACTGCGTCGTGAGCGACCCCCGTCACGACTGGCAGGTGGAGAACCGCTCCCTCTACTACGCGCGCCTCTACCTCGACCTCGACGGCGGTATCGAGGAGATCGAGCGACACCTCGCCGATCCCGACGACCACCTCGATACCGACGACTCCCGGACCGGCCTGGCGCTGTCCGTCCTCGGCCACCTCGCCTCCTACGGGCGCGACGACGCCCTGGCCCTGCTCCGCCGCTACGCGGCGACCGGTGCCAACTGGGCCTGGGCCCTGGACGAACTCGCCCTGCGCGACGACGACGCCGGCCTGCGCTCCCTCGCGCTGCCCGTCCTCGCCCGCTTCCCGGCCACCGACCAGGGATCGGCCGACCTCGCCGCCGCCGTACGGGACTCCTTCGAGCCGCGCCCCTGGCGGCTGTGGGCCGACGACCCGCGCGCGGCGGTCGGCGCCAGGGTCAGGGCCGCCGGCGAACAGGGCTCGTTCGACCGATGGCAACGCCAGATGCGCCCCGGGGGTCCCCGCCCCGGCTGGAGCGTCCAGGCCGTCTTCGACTGGGCCCAGCAGGCCCTGGAACGCGGCAGCGAACTGCACGTCCCCGCGGCCCGCTGTCTCTCCGCCGTCGCCGGACCCGACGACCTGCCCCTGATCGTCGAGGCTGCCCGCAGCGGCCCCGAAGGCGCCCGCTGCGCCGCCCTGCACTACCTCGCGGAGGCGGGCGACCCCGCCGTCCTCGACCTCATCGAGGCTGCCGCCGTCAGCCCCTCCCGCACCGTCGCCGACACGGCCATCGCCGCCTTCGAGCGGATGACCTGCGACGACGCCGTGGAACGGGCCCGGCGCTGGGCCCACCGCCCCGACGCCCTCGGGGCCTCGGCCGCCGGCGTGCTCGCCTGCCGAGGCACCGCCCAGGACGCTCCCCAAGTCCTCGGCGCGCTGCGGGAGGCCGTACGCGGCGACGGACCCGACGCCCCCCGGCTGTGGCCCCTGGTCGACGGAGCGGGCAGCCTCGGCATCGCCTGCGCCGCGCCCGTGCTGCGCCACGTCTACCGCGAGACGTCCTCCTCGCACCTGCGGGGCAGGGCCGCCCGCGCGCTGGCAGCCACCGACCCGTCCTTCGCGACCGGGTTCGCGGTGGAGTGCCTCTGGGACTGCGAGGAGACCACCCGCGAGGTGGCCGCCCTGCACGCCGAGACCGGAGACATCCGCGTCGCCGAACGCCTGCGCCGCCTCGCCGCCGACCCGGCCGAGGAGGCCGAGGTCCAGACGGCGGTACGGAGCCGGATCGGGCCGGACGCACCGGCCATCTGACCGCCGCGGGCCGGGAGCACGCGGAGGGCGCGGAGCCCGGGGTACGCGGCAGCCCAGGAGGAGGGTCACTGTCAGACCCTCCTCCTAGGCTTCTCCCCATGGACATCAACGAGTGGTGGGGGCTCGTCGAACGGGCTCGCGAAGCGGCCGGGGACCGGGCGGACGACCGGGACCCGCCCGACGACCCCCTGCCCGGGGCCCTGACCGACGTGCTCGCCTCCCTGGAGCCGGAGCGGATCGCCGCCTTCGCGGTCACCGCGGTGGACGTGACCCGGTCCGCCTACCGGTGGCCCCTGTGGAACGCGGCCTACCTCATCGAGGGCGGCTGCGGCGACGACGGCTTCATGGACTTCCGCGACGGGCTCGCCCTGCTCGGCCGGGAGACCTTCACCCGGGCGGTGGCCGACCCGGACGCGCTGGCCGGACTGCCGGTGGTGATCCGGATGAGCCGGGGAGAGTGCGGCTGGATCGGATACGAGTCCCTGAACGCCCCGATCGCCGAGGCCTACCACCGCCTCCGGGGCGAGACCGCCTCCCTCGACACCGCGGTCGAAGCGGCGCTGCGCGACCGCATACGCCCGGCGGACCCGGCGGGCGAGAGCTGGGACGCCGAGGACGCCGCCGCGAACCGCCGCCATCTGCCCCGGCTGGCGGCGCTCTTCCAGGACTGAACCCCTGCGGGCGCTTCCCCCTGCGAGATCCCCTGCGGGTGCTCAGCCCCTGCGAGCCCCGGGGTGCGGGCACAGAATGGCGCCATGACCGGACGCTGGGAGTTCTGGATCGACCGGGGCGGCACTTTCACCGATGTGGTCGGCCGCCGCCCCGACGGCCGCCTGATCACCCGCAAGCTCCTCTCCCACGACCCCGCCCGCTACGACGACGCGGCCGTCGCAGGTATCCGGCTGCTCCTCGGCCTGGACCCCGGCGACCCGGTGCCCGCCGACCGGGTCGCCGCCGTCCGGATGGGCACCACGGTCGCCACCAACGCCCTGCTGGAACGGCGGGGCGAGCCGACGGTCCTGCTGATCACCGAGGGCTTCCGGGACGCGCTGCGGATCGCGTACCAGAACCGGCCCCGCCTCTTCGACCGGCATATCGTCCTGCCCGAGTCCGTCCACGAACGCGTGATCGAGGTTCCCGAACGCCTCGACGCCCACGGCCGCACCGTACGCCCTCTCGAACTCGACCCCGTACGTGAACAGTTGCGCGCCGCCCACGCCGACGGTCTGCGCAGCGCCGCCGTCGTCCTGATGCACGGCTACCGCCACCCCGCCCACGAACGGGCCGTCGCCGAGGCGGCCCGTGAGGCGGGCTTCACCCAGGTCAGCAGCTCCCACGAGGTCAGCCCGCTGATCAGACTCGTCCCCCGGGGCGACACCACGGTCGTCGACGCCTACCTCTCACCCGTTCTGCGCCGGTACGTCGACGAGGTCGCCGCCCGCCTCGACGGGATCCGGCTGATGTTCCTCCAGTCCAACGGCGGCCTGCGCGAGGCCGCCCGGTTCCGCGGCAAGGACGCCGTCCTCTCCGGCCCGGCCGGGGGCGTCGTCGGCATGGTCCGCACGTCGCGGCAGGCCGGATACGACCGCGTCATCGGGTTCGACATGGGCGGCACCTCCACCGACGTCTCCCACTACGCCGGCGCGTTCGAACGGGAACTGGGCACCGAGGTCGCCGGGGTCCGGATGCGCGCCCCGATGATGAGCATCCACACCGTCGCGGCCGGTGGCGGTTCCGTCCTGCACTTCGACGGCAGCCGTTACCGCGTCGGCCCCGACTCGGCGGGCGCCGACCCCGGCCCCGCCTGCTACCGCCGGGGCGGCCCCCTCACCGTCACCGACGCCAACGTGATGCTCGGCCGCGTCCAGCCCGGCCACTTCCCGGCGGTCTTCGGCGAGGGCGGCGACCTCCCGCTCGACGCCGACCTGGTGCGGACGCGGTTCGCCACCCTCGCCGACGAGGTGGCGCGCGCCACCGGGCGACGGCCGGACGAGGCGGAAGTGGCGGCGGGCTTCCTGGAGATCGCCGTGCTCAACATGGCCAACGCCGTCAAGAAGATCTCCGTGCAGCGCGGCCACGACGTCACCCGCTACGCCCTGACCGGCTTCGGCGGCGCGGGCGGCCAGCACGTCTGCGCGGTCGCCGACGCCCTGGGCATCGGCACGGTCCTCGTCCCCCCGCTCGCCGGGGTGCTCTCCGCGTACGGCATCGGCCTGGCGGACGCCACCGCGATGCGCGAACAGTCGGTGGAGGAGGAGCTCGGCGAGGCCGCCCGGGAGCGCGTGGAGAGGCTCTGCGCGGAGCTGGCCGACCGTACCCGCGAAGCCCTGCGCGCCGACGGGACGCCGGACTCCGCGATCACCACACAGGCCCGCGTCCTGCTGCGGTACGCGGGGACGGACGCGGCGCTGCCGGTGGACCTGGACACGGAGACCACCATGGGCGAGGCGTTCGCCGCCGCCCACCGGGCCCGGTTCGGCTTCACGATGGACAGGCCCGTCGTCGTCGAGACGGTCACGGTGGAAGCCACCGGAGCCACCGGAGCCACCGGAGCCACCGGAGCCACCGGTGCGACCGGTGCGACCGGTGATGCCGCGCCCGCCACGGGCTCGGGTCCGCGCGACGGCCACCGCGACACCCCGCCGCGCCCGGCCGACACCGTGGACCTGTACGCCGAGGGGCGATGGCAGCGCGCCCCGCTGTACCGCCGGACGGACCTGCGCCCCGCCGACACCGTCGCCGGGCCCGCCGTCGTCGCCGAGGACGACGCCACCACCGTCGTCGACCCCGGCTGGTGCGCCGAAACGGCCCCCACCGGACATCTCGTCCTCGCGCGCCGCAGCCCCCGGCCCGAGCGCACCGCCGTCGGCACCCGGGTGGACCCGGTGATGCTGGAGGTCTTCAACAGCCTCTTCATGTCGATCGCCGAGCAGATGGGCGTCCGCCTGGAGAACACCGCCCACTCGGTCAACATCAAGGAACGCCTCGACTTCTCCTGCGCCCTGTTCGACGCCGAGGGCGACCTGATCGCCAACGCCCCGCACATCCCGGTGCACCTCGGCTCGATGGGCGAGTCGATCAAGGAGGTCCTGCGGCGCGACGAGGGGAGCCTGCGCCCCGGCGACGTGTACGCCGTCAACGACCCGTACCACGGCGGCACCCACCTGCCCGACGTCACCGTGGTGACCCCCGTGTTCGACGCGGGCGAAGCAGGAGAACCGGACCGCCTGCGCTTCCTGGTGGCCTCGCGCGGGCACCACGCCGAGATCGGCGGCATCACCCCCGGCTCCATGCCCGCCTTCAGCCGGACGATCCACGAGGAGGGGGTGCTCTTCGACAACTGGCCGCTCGTCCGCGACGGCCGACTGCGCGAGGACGAGACCCGCGACCTGCTCACCTCCGCCCCGTACCCCTCCCGCGACCCGGACACCAACCTCGCCGACCTGCGCGCCCAGGTCGCCGCCAACGAGAAGGGCATCGCCGAACTACGGCGCATGACCGACGAGTTCGGCGCCGACGTCGTCGCCGCCTACATGGGCCACGTCCAGGACAACGCCGAGGAGTCCGTACGCCGCATCGTCGCCGGACTGCACGACGGCCACTGCCGCTACGAGACCGACAGCGGGGCCCTGATCCAGGTACGGCTGACCGTGGACCGGGAGGCCCGCAGCGCCCACCTCGACTTCACCGGGACCTCGCCCCAGCAGCCCGGCAACGCCAACGCGCCCCGGTCCGTCGTCATGGCCGCCGTCCTCTACGTCTTCCGCACTCTCGTCGGGGAGGACATCCCGCTCAACAGCGGCTGCCTGAAACCCCTGGAGGTGACGATCCCGCCCGGGTCCATGCTCGACCCCGTCTACCCGGCGGCGACCGTCGCGGGCAACGTGGAGACCTCCCAGGCCGTCACCGGAGCCCTGTACGGAGCGATCGGCGGCCAGGCCGAGGGCTCCGGCACCATGAACAACCTCACCTTCGGCAACGACCACGTCCAGTACTACGAGACGATCGCCAGCGGATCCGGTGCGGGGGACGGCTTCGACGGAGCCGACGCCGTACAGACCCACATGACCAACTCCCGGCTCACCGACCCCGAGATCCTGGAGTGGCGGCTGCCCGCCCTGCTGGAGGGCTTCGCCGTCCGGGACGGCAGCGGGGGAGCGGGGCGGTGGCACGGCGGCGACGGCGTCGAGCGTCGTATCCGCTTCCTGGAACCGGTCACGGTCGCGCTGCTCTCCGGACACCGCCGCGTCCCGCCGTACGGAGCGGACGGCGGCGAGCCGGGGGCGCTCGGGGAGCAGCACATCGAGCGGGCGGACGGCGAGCTGGTCCCGCTGGAGGGCTGCGACACCGCCGAACTGGACGCCGGAGACGTGCTCGTGATGCGCACACCGGGCGGCGGAGGATACGGACCCGCACAGACCTGACCCCCGCCCGGAGCCGGTCGCATAAACGCCGTTTCGACCGTTGTCGGTGCGAGGACCTAATCTGTCCCACGTGACTTCGCCTGCCTACCCGGACGCCACCTCGCCGCAGCTCAGCGCGGGGCCTCGGCCTGCCCCGGGCCCCGCCGCCGACGAGGGGCTCTCGCGGCGGCTGCGCGCGCTCGCGTGCACGGCGCCGCTGCACGACCTCGACGTCCGCAAGGCGAATCTGGCCGGCGAGTACACGGTGTACGCCATGGCGGAGGTCGCCCTCGCCGCGATCGACCACGTCACGCTCAACATGGACTTCGACACCGGAGCCGACCACGACCAGATAGTGGCCAGACTGCTGCCCCGGGTCGGCGCCCAGGCCCCCGACCGTCCGGTCGCCGAGCACGAACGGGTCGCGCGCTGGGTCCTGGAGAACCTGATCAACGTCGGCAGCGTCGACCGCGGCTTCCGCGCGGTCTACGGCACCTTCGGCCCCGACGGCGTCTACGTACGCCGGGACTACGACTTCAAGCTCATCGAGGAGGTCCCGGGCTACGGCGGCGCGGTCTACCTCCGCGCCACCGACGAAGCGGTCAACGTCCTGGTCGGCGCGCTGGACACCGATGTCACCAGCGCCCAGATCGCCGCCGAGGTCAAGCTGGAGGTCCTCATCAGCCGGGGCCGCCTCGCCGACGCCCAGCTCGCCGCCGAACAGGCCCGCTACCGCACCGTGCAGTACGCCGAGACCCTGCGCCGGACCCTGGAGGCCACCCGGCGCAACGTCCGCGCCGTCGACTGGCTCCACACCGTCCCGGACATGATCGCCGAGGCCCTGGACCACGTGGCCGACCGCTACCGCCACGAGAACGCGATCCTCACCAACATCCGCAAGGCGCGCGACGAGGCCGAGGAGCCCGAGCACAAGCGCCGGGCCGCCGAGCTGGTCGACATCGTCAAGGACTGCATCCGCCGTCACACCCAGCTCCAGTCCCGGCTCCTGGAGGCGGGCCCCCTCTTCCGCGCGGAGCAGGACCGGCAGGCGTTCGCCCCGCCCGCCGCCCACGCGGGCCTCGACCTGTACGGGCAGTTGCTCGCCCCGCTCCTCCCCCTCCCCGTCGAACAGTCCACCCGTGCCACCGACGCCTTCTTCGCCCACGGCACCGGACTGCGCACCCCCACCTCCGTACGGGTCGGGGACCTGGTCGACCTGCTGCTCACCCCGCCGCTGGAGCGCGAGCACCTGGGCGCGGAGATGCCCGAGCCGGACCTCATCGCCACCCCCGACGACAGCCGGTTCAGCGAGGAGCAGCTCGCCCGCGCCACGACCCTGCTCGACCTGGAGCACGACGCCCCGCGCCGGCTCTCCGGACTGCTCGCCGAAGCCCGCGGCACCGGAGACACCGACCTGCCGTACCTGGTCGCCCTGCTCGCCGTCCACGCCGCCAGCCCGCCGGTCGGCACCGCCTACCGCCAGGGCGAACGACGCCTGCTGTTCGCCGTGGACGACGGGGCGCAGCTGGACGACCCGGAGTTCGGCGGCGCCGACCTGATCGTGGGTACCGCCCTGCTGGACGCCGTCGGCATGGCCGCCGACCGCAAGGAGGCCTCATGACCGGCCCGGCGGCCTCTGTGGTGAACAGCTCCGCGGCCTTCGCCAGGGCCGGCTCCGCGGCCTTCGCCAGGACCGGCACCGCGGCGTCCGTCGTGAACAGTCCCGCGCTCTGCGCCGTGACCGGGCCCGTCCTCCTTCCGCACCCGCACGATTTCCTTACCGAGGAGTCCAAGCCGTGAGCGACCACGACGCCGAGCACCCCGACGCGTGGACCGAGCCCTCCGCGTACGCCGGGCCCGCCACCCCGCACGCGGCCGACTCCGCGCACCAGGGCGCCGCCGAACCCGCCGGGCAGACGCCCGTCACCCCGGCCGACGCCGCCGACGCCGCCCGACTGGTCTCCTTCGGGCTCCAGCCCAAGCTGCTGCCCGCCCGCGACGCCGAATACGCCGACCTGCTGCGGCGCTACCGCGAGGAGAGCGCCTTCGCCCGGCTCGCCGACGCCGTCGCCACCGGCCTCGGCCTCATCGTCCTGGAGGTCTCCCCGCGCGCCGGGATGGCCGTGACCGCGGGTGAGGATTCCGTCTTCGCCGTCCGCATGGGCGACTACGCCCGCCGCGCATCGTCCGACGCCGCCGACCGCTTCCTGCACGGCCTCGCGCACCTCGCCGTCGCCGCCCTGGCCTTCCCCCGCCCCGAGGACCTCGCCGACGACGCGTACATCGGCCGCATCACGGTCAACGGCGTCGACGCCTTCGTTCGCCAGGCCTGCCGGCGGCTGGAGGAGCGCGCCGAGGAGCAGGGCGACAACACCGACCCGGCCAGCGACGCCCCCGGACTCGAAGCCGGCTGGCGGATCTACGCCCGCCGCAGCTCCACCGGCGCGACGAAGGACGCCCGTCGGCTCGCCGGATCCACCACCGGCATCATCGGCAAGGCCGTCGCCTTCCTCACCGACTCCGGCTTCCTCCAGCGCACCGGCGACGACGCGGGCGGCGCCTACCGCACCACCGCCCGCTATCAGCTCCAGGTCCGCGACCTGGCGGGCAGCGCCGCCATGGCCGAACTGCTGGAGCTCGGTGTCGTCCCCGTCACCGACGGTTCCGCCACCCTGCTGCCGCCGCCCGACCCCGACAGCACGGAGCTGGCCGCCGACGCGGGCCTGCCCTTCCACTCCTGACCTGACCTGACCTGACCTGACCTGAGCTGACCGGCCGTTCCCGAGAACGCCGCCCAGCCCGCACCTGCCGCTCCGCCCCCGCTCACCGAACGACGAGAGTCCGCCGCCATGTACGAGTTGTCCCGGGTCCGCCTCTACTCCATCGGGCCTGCCGGTGCGCGCTACGCCGACACCGTCCTCGACCTGCGCGGCGTCGGCGCACCCGTTCCCAGCCCCGCCCCCGCCCAGGCGGAGTTCTTCGAGGACGAGCCGGTCGGCCCGCCCCGCCGCCCCGCTCCCGCGGGCGTCCTCTTCCTGGAGAACGGCGGCGGCAAGTCCGTCCTGCTCAAGCTGATCTTCTCGGTGATGCTCCCCGGCCACCGCAACACCCTCGGCGGCGCCAGCTCCGGCGTGCTGCGGAAGTTCCTCCTCGCCGACGACTGCGGGCACGTCGCCCTGGAGTGGCAGCACACCCTCACCGGTGAGTGCGTCGTCGTCGGCAAGGTCAGCGAGTGGCGCGGCCGTCAGGTCTCCAACGACCCGCGCAAGTTCGCCGAGGCCTGGTATTCGTTCCGGCCCGGCCCCGGGCTCAGTCTGGACAGCCTGCCCGTCGCGGAGTCCTCCGCCGTGGGCCGCCCCGCCGAAGGCGTCTCCGGCGCACGCGGCAGGCGGCGCACCATGAAGGGCTTCCGCGACGCGCTGATGGACGCGGGCAAGTTCTACGCCCACCTCGACGTGCACTGGGAAGAGATCCACGACCGCTGGAACGAACACCTCGGAGACCTCGGCCTCGACCCCGAACTCTTCCGCTACCAGCGTGAGATGAACTCCGACGAGGGCGAGGCAGCCGGTCTCTTCGCGGTGAAGAAGGACTCCGACTTCACCGACCTCCTGCTCCGCGCCGTCACCGACACCCGCGACACCGACGGACTCGCCGACCTGGTCAGCGGCTTCGGCAACAAGCTGGGCCGCCGCGCCGAGCTGACAGCCGAACGCGACTTCACCGCAGGCTCCGTCGACCTCCTCAACCGGATCGTCGAGGCCACCGACGCCCGCGCCCGCGCCCGCGACATCCACGCCGGCGCGGAACGCCGCACCCGCACCCTGGCCCGCCGGCTGACCGCCCGCGCCGCCGAGGAGCGCGGCCGCACCGCCGAGCTGGCCGAACGGGTCACCGCCGCCGCCCACACCGTCACCGAGGCCGAGTCCACCCGGGGCAGCCGTTCCCTGATCGCCGCCGAACTCGCCTACCGGCACGCCTCGCTGGCCTTGGCCGCCGCCGAGAAGAGCGCCGCCGCCGGCCGCAAGGAGCTGGTCGAGGCCCGCACCCTGCACGCCGCCTGGCAGGCCGCCGAAGCCGTCCTGCGCCATCGGGCTGCCGCCGACCGCTCCGCCAGGGTCGCCGCCGCCATCCGCGAAGCCGAACGCGACGCCGCCCCCGCCCTCGCCGCCCGCTCCGCCGCCGCCACCGACCTCGTCCGCGCCCTGCACCGGGCCGCCGAGGAGGGCGAGCGCGTCGCCAACGAGGAGGAGGAGCGCTCCGACACCCTCCAGGCCACCGGCGAACGCGCCCACCGCGACGCCACCGTCGCCGCCACCGAGGCCCAGCGCGCCCGCAGCGAGGCCGGACACCTGCGCCAGCGCCTCGCCGAAGTGGGCCAGGAGACCGCCGAAGCCGTCAAGGCGGGCTGGCTCGACGACACCGCGCCCGACGCCGACCCGGCCCGCGCTGCCCTCGCCGCCAGCGACGCCGAACAGTCCGCCGTAACCGCCTGGGACACCGCCCGCGAAGCCGCGCGCGCCGCCGCCGACACCGCCCGCGAGGCGGCCGTCGCCGAGAGCCGCGCCGACCTGGCCGCCGCCCGCGCCGCCGACGGGGCCAGGGCGGCCGAGCAGAGTTACGAGGACGAGCTCCGCGCCGCCGAATCCATCGCCGCCGACCCTCGCCTGGGCGACCTGCTGGGCCTTCCGTCCGGCGCCAGCGTCCCGCAGCCCCGCAGGGAGGCCGCCGACGAACCGTCCGGACCGGACCGGGGATCCGGGACACGTCCCGGTCCGGGGGCCGACGACGGCACGGCCACCTCCGCCGAACCGGCCGCCGATCGCGCGGTGGCCCTCGCCGACCAGCCCGCCGCCCCCCAGCAGCCGCTGACCGCCGAGGAGTTCGACCGCAGCGCCGACGAGCTGCGCGACCTCCTCGACCAGTCCGTCGCCGCCGCCGAGCGCCGCCTCTTCGACCTGCGCACCGCCGCCGCCGACGACGCCCGCATCCTCGGTGCCCTCGGTGAGGGCGGACTGCTGCCGCCCGGCCCGGACGTCCTCGCCACCGTCGAGTATCTGGGCGAGCACGGCATCCCCGCCCTGCCCGGCTGGCGCTACCTCGCGCAGGCCGTCGACCCGGCCGACCACGCCGCCGTCCTCGCCGCCCGCCCGGAGCTCGTCGACGGCGTCGTCATCACCGACCCCGACGCCCACACCCGCGCCCGCGAGGTCCTCGGCGGCGCGGCCCTGCTGCCCCGCTCCGCCGTCGCCGTCGGCACCGCCGCCGCCCTCCTAGCCCCTGTTCCGGCCGCCGGCACCGGCTCCGACGCGCAGAGCGACGGCGTCTTCCTCGTCCCGCCGAACCCGGCCATGCACGACGAGCACGCCGCCGACGAGGAGCGCCACGCGCTGCGCAGCCGCACCGCCGCCCGCGACGAGGACATCAGGAGGCTCGCCGCCCGTCTCTCCGGGGACCGCGCCCTCGCCGCCCGCATCGGCTCCTGGCGCGCCGACTGCCCGCCCGGCATGCTCACGGAACTGGCCGAGGCCGCCGCCACCGCCCGTACGGCGGCCGAGAGCGCCGAGGCCGTCCTCGCCGAGGCCCGCACCGCCCGCGCTGAGGCCGACGAGGCCGCCGCCGACACCGCCCGGGTCCGCGACGAGCGCCAGGAAGCCGCCCAGCGGGCCCGCCGCGCCGCCGACGCCCTGGCCGGACTCGCCCACCGGCTGCGGGAGCGCGCCGGCTGGCAGGTCCGGCTGCGCGAACTGGTCGACGAGGCCGCCGAGTCCGAGGCCCGTGCCGCCGTCTGCCTCGACCTCGCCCGCTCCGCCGACGAGGACCGCAGGGCCGCCCAGCGCGCCGGGGACGACGCGCGCCGCACCGCACGCGCCCTGCGGGCCGAGCGCGCCGAGATCGCCGGCGTCCCCGAGGTCCTCCCCGAGGAGGACGAGTCGAAGGCCCGCACCGCCCTGCCCACCCTGCGCGAGGCCTACCGCGCCGCTTCCCAGCTCTACGAGAAGGTCGGCGTCGGCGCCGACCTCCGCGCCGAACAGGCCCGCGCCGAGAGCGACGAGAGCGCCGCCCTCGCCGAGCTGGACCGCCTCACCAACAAGGTCCGCACCCGCGCCGCCCAGCTCCTGGAGGGCACCGACGGAGCCGACGGCCCCTCCCGCCAGGCCGCCGCCGCCCGCGCCGAAGCGCACGTCCAGCTCCTGGAGACCCGCGCCTCCACCGCCAGCGAGCACCTGGGAAGGCTGCGCGGCGAGGCCGAACGGCTCGCCCCCGACGACGAGCGGCAGCACCACACCGAACTGCCGGACCACCTCGTCCCGGCCGACGCCGAAGGGGCCCAGGCCCTCCTGCGTACTGCCAACGGCGAACTGGCCGAAGCCACCGCCACCCTGGACACCGCCCGCGCCGCCCACAGCGAGCTGCTGCACGCCCACCGCACCGCCGAGGACTCCGCCGGCGGCTTCGACGAGACCGCGGCCCTGCTGCGGGACCTCCTGCGCGACCACGGCACGGAGGACGGCACCGAGCACCCCGACCCCTACGCCGGCACCCTGGAGGAGGCCCGGCAGTCCGCGGCCGAGTCCCGCCGCTCCCTGCGTGGCTGCAACACCGACCTCTCGGCGGCCGAGAGCGCCGTCCGGGAAGCGAGCGACGTCCTCGTCCGGCACGCCAACTCCACCCGGTACGAACAGGTCCGCACCCCGGCCCGCCAGCAGATCCGCGAGCTGCCCGCCTCCGCCCTGCCCGAGCACGCCCAGAAGTGGGCCGACGCCTTCGCCCCCCGGCTCCGCGTCCTCACCGACGAACTGATCCAGCTGGAACGCAACCGCGACTCGATCGTCGACCGGCTGCGCGGCCTGGTCGACTCCGCGCTCACCACCCTGCGCTCCGCCCAGCGGCTCTCCCAGCTTCCCGAAGGGCTGGGGGAGTGGTCGGGGCAGGAGTTCCTCCGGATCCGCTTCGAGGAACCCGACCAGGCCACCCTCACCGAACGCCTCGGCGAGGTCGTCGACGAGGCCACCCGCGCCGCCCTCAAGAAGAACTCCGACCTGCGCCGGGACGGCATGTCCCTGCTGCTCAGGGGTGTCGAGGCGGCGCTGCGGCCCAAGGGCATCGCGGTGGAGATCCTCAAGCCGGACGCCGTGCTGCGCGCCGAGCGCGTCCCCGTCGGGCAGATGGGCGACGTCTTCTCCGGCGGGCAGTTGCTCACCGCCGCCATCGCCCTCTACTGCACGATGGCGGCGCTGCGCAGCAACGACCGGGGTCGCGACCGCCACCGGCACGCGGGCACCCTGTTCCTCGACAATCCGATCGGCCGCGCCAACGCCACGTACCTGCTGGAGCTCCAGCGGGCGGTGTCGGACGCGCTGGGCGTGCAACTGCTCTACACCACCGGCCTGTTCGACACGACGGCGCTCGCCGAGTTCCCCCTCGTCATCCGGCTGCGCAACGACGCGGACCTGAGGGCGGGGCTCAAGTACATCAGCGTGGAGGAACATCTGCGTCCCGGTCTGCCGCAGCAGGACCCGGACGGAGAGACGGTCCACGGCGAGATCACGGCAACCCGCATGTTCAGGAGGAACGAGCAGGCGGCCGCCGAAACCCCGGCACCACGGCCCGGTGCCTGACCACGGATCACGACCTCCGCCGGTCGGGCGGAGCCGCCCGGCGGAAGTGGCCGAACCGCGGAGAGGTCCCCTCAGCGATGGCGGTCCGCGATCAGTTCCGCGGGTTGGGCCTGCGGATCAGTTCCGCGGGTCGGGCCTGCGGATCAAGTCCGCGGGCCAGACCTGCGGAACAAGTGCGCGGATCAGTTCCGCGGGTCAGGCACGGGAGAGGTCTCCGGTCTTCCGGCGGCCGTCTATGCCACCACCTGTGCCGTCCCGCTCGGCGGCTCGCTCGGCCCGGCGGGACCGCCGCCGCTCACGACGTATCTGCCGGGCCGAACTGCTCGGCACCGACACCACGCCGTTGCGCTGGTTCCACACCTGCCGGGTCACCCAGACGTCGAGCACCGACCAGGTGGCGACCACCGTGCTGGCCACACTGCTGAGCACCATCGGGAAGGCCAGCCAGGAGCCGGTCAAGGTGCTCAGAAAAGCGACCATCGCCTGGATGATCGTCAGCGACATGATGAGCACGGCGCGCACGGCGGCCGTCCGCACCGCGTCGGGCATCCGCCGCTTCGACGCCGGCTCCTCCACCCACAACTGCCGCGGTACCCGTGCCCCGTCCGCGGCTTCCGTATCCGCGGCCGCCGGTGCTCCGGCGCTCCCGCGTTCCTGCGTGCTCAAGGACCTTCAACTCCCCACCACTGTCCGACTTCAGGGTGGCTGCCCGGCTTGCGCCGGTTCTACGCGGGCGGAACACGTCCACCCTGCCGCGCACGACCCCACCGTGCGTCTACCCCGTACATATGGACGAACCACCCGTCCCGAAGATTCCCCAGGAAAACGCCCGCAGAGCACAGAAGGGCACGGAGCGAAGAATTCCAGCCAACTGATACGTGCTGGTACCGGCAGGTCCGGTCGGCATCCTCTGTCGCTTTCGCGAATTTCATCTCCGGGAATACGGGGACAACTCATGATCAAGTCCAGGGTGGGCGGCTGAAAATCATCCGGACGTGTCTTCGAGTTGTCTCTGTGTCGGTAGTAGGCTCGCGCCGTTTATTGACGCAGGACGGACCTCTCCCGCGTCCGCCCGATGCGCGCCGGTGTACGCACGGTGCGCGGCGGGGCAGGGCCGAGGGACGTCCGGGAGAAGACCACCCCCGCGGTGCGGGGCCGATCTGGGGGAGGCCATGCGCTTTCGCGGGAAGTCCATCCGCAGGAAGATCGTGGCGTTGCTGCTGGTGCCGCTCGTCTCCCTCACGGGCCTCTGGGTCTTCGCGACCTACATCACCGGCCGTCAGGCGGACGAGCTGATGAGCGCCGGATCCATCGTGGAGAAGGTCGGCCACCCCCTGGAGGACGCCGTCCGAGCCGTCCAGGACGAGCGACGGCAGACACTGGTCTTCCTCGCCGATCCCCGGGCCTCCGACGCGCTCCCCGTCCTCATGGGCCGACGCGCCGCCACCGACCGCATCGTGGGCGAGGTCAGGGAGAACGCCCAGGAGCAGGACGTCCGGGAAGCTCTGAGCGCCTCCGACGCGAGCCGCCTGGACGCGATCCTCAGCGCCGTCGACGGACTGGACGCCCTGCGCGCATCGGTCGAGAAGCGCACCATCAGCCGGGCCAGGGCGCTGGACTTCTACAACGGCCTCGTCGACCCCTCGTACCGCTTCCTCACCGGGCTCCACACCCTGGAGAACGTGTCGATGGACCAGCAGATGCGGGCCCTGGTCGGGGTCTCCCGGGCCCGGGAGATGCTCTCCCGCGAGGACGCCCTGATCGCCTCGGGCCTCATCGCGGGTCGCTTCACCACCTCCGAACTGCGCCAGGTATCCGCGCTCGTGGCCCAGCGCGAGCTGCTCTACGAGGTCAGCCTGGGCAACCTGCCCGCCGCGGAGCGCCGACGCGTCGAGCAGTTCTGGGGCAGCCCCGACACCGAACCGCTGCGCAACGCCGAGGACGCCCTGATCGCCGCCGGTCCGACGAAGCGCCCCGGCGCCGTCGACGCCGACCACTGGGAGGAATCGGCCGTCACCGTCCTCGACCGGCTGGCGGGCGACGCCACGGAGATGGGCAACCGTTTCCAGGACCGCGCCGAACCGGCCGCCTACCGGGTCCTCCTCCAGGCGGGGATCGCCGGAGTCCTCGGCTTCCTGGCCCTGATCGTCTCGGTCTTCGTCTCCGTACGCATCGGCCGTCAACTCGTCCGCGACCTCTCCCGGCTGCGCAAGGACGCCCACGAGGTCTCCGGCGTCCGGCTGCCCAGCGTCATGCGCAGGCTGGCCGCGGGCGAGCAGGTGGACGTAGAGACCGAGGCCCCGCACCTCAGCTACGAGCCCGACGAGATCGGCCAGGTCGGACAGGCGCTCAACACCCTTCAGCGGGCCGCCGTCGAGGCCGCGGTCAAGCAGGCGGACATGCGGCGCGGTGTCTCCGAGGTCTTCGTCAACCTCGCCCGCCGCAACCAGGTCCTCCTGCACCGCCAGCTCACGCTGCTGGACGCGATGGAGCGCCGCACCGAGAACGGCGACGAGCTGGCCGACCTTTTCCGCCTCGACCACCTCACCACCCGCATGCGGCGCCACGCCGAGGGCCTCGTGATCCTCTCCGGCGCCGCCCCCTCCCGTCAGTGGCGCAAGCCCATCCAGCTGATGGACGTCGTGCGGGCGGCCGTCGCCGAGGTCGAGGACTACGAACGCATCGAGGTCCGGCGCCTCGCCCGGATCGGGGTGGGTGGCCCCGCCGTGGCCGACCTCACCCACCTGATCGCCGAACTCCTGGAGAACGCCACCGTCTTCTCACCCCCGCACACCGCGGTCCAGGTGCACGGTGAACGCGTCTCCAACGGCTTCACGCTCGAGATCCACGACCGGGGCCTCGGCATGGCCCCCGAGATCCTCCTCGACGCCAACCTGCGGCTCGCCGAGACCCCCGACTTCGAGCTCTCCGACACCGACCGGCTGGGCCTGTTCGTCGTCAGCCGGCTCGCCCAGCGGCAGAACGTTCGCGTCTCCCTGCAGAAGTCGCCGTACGGAGGCACCACCGCGGTCGTGTTCATCCCCGCGGCGCTGCTCACCGACGCCCCCGACACCCACGGCACCGGGTTCCGCCTCGACCGCCGGGCCGAGCGGGCGATCGGCAGCGGCCGGAGCTCCGACGCGGCGCAGGACGCGCCCAGCACGGCCCCGGGCGCGGAGCGCCGCGTCAACGGCAGGTCCCCGGCCCTGTCTCCGGTGCCCACCGGGCTCACCGCCCCGGGTGTCCTGGACGGGCCGGTCGAGCTGGAGCCCCCGGTCGGCCCGCTGGACTTCACCGGCGACCCGCTGGACCGCTCGCCGGATCCGGATCCGGAACTGGACCCGGCCCTCGGCCCCGTCCTGGACGGCGTGTCCGACCTGGAGGACACCGAGAGCGAGCGAGGCGGCATCTTCCGCGCCCGGGACCTGCGCCGCGAGGGCGACCGAGAGCCCCGCCGCGACGAGTCCGGGTCCATGCGCCGGGCCACCGACCGGGACCAGCACCAGCAGGCCCGCGACCACGCCGTCGAGCCGACGGCGGAGGTGCGCCCGATGCGCCCCGCAGGACCCGTCCCGCTGCCGCGCCGTACTCCGCCGACGCTGGTCACCGACCGGGGCCGCCGGGTCGACGACCCGGGCGACGACCCGGTCGAGACCCCCGCGAAGGCCACCGGCCCGGTCCGGCACACCGCCGACCGGGAGCCCGAGGCGGCCGACAGGTCCCGGACCACCGACGCGCCCTGGACCGTACGAGCCGCCGTGCACCGCACGACAGAAAGGGACCGTACGACAGAGACGGACCGTACGGCGGAGAGGGACCGTACGGCGGAGAGGGACCGTACGGCGGAGCCGTCCCGTGCCACAGAGGCATCCGACCCCACGGAAGCACCGCGCGCCACAGAGCCGTCCCCGGCCCCCGGGGCACGGCACGACAGGATTTCGTCCCCGGCCGGCCCACCGATGCCCGACACCGTGGGCGGACTGCCCCGGCGGGTCCGGCAGGCCAGCCTCGCCCGCCAGCTCCGTGAGGAGTCCGCGGACCGGACCCCGCAGCGGGCGCCCGTGGACACGTTCGACGACGGCGAGCGCGACGCGGACGAGGTACGCGACCGCATGGCCTCCCTCCAGCGGGGCTGGCAGCGCGGCCGTCGGCAGAACGCCGCCGAATCCGCCGAAAGCACGGCGAACACCGAACCCACCGGCGGCCCCGGTGGCACAGCACCAGGAACCACTCCGGGAGGGGACGGTCGATGACCGCACCGAACGCCGCAGCACACAACCCCGCACGCCAGGGCTCGGGCGAACTGAACTGGCTGCTCGACGAGCTCGTCCAGCGCGTCGCGAGCATCCGCAAGGCGCTGGTGCTCTCCAGCGACGGACTCGCCACCGGGGCGTCGGGCGACCTGACGCGGGAGGACAGCGAGCATCTCGCCGCCGTCGCCTCCGGGTTCCACAGCCTCGCCAAGGGAGTGGGCCACCACTTCGACGCGGGCCGGGTCCGCCAGACCGTCGTCGAACTGGACCAGGCCTTCCTCTTCGTGACGGCCGCCGGCGACGGGAGCTGTCTCGCCGTCCTGGCGGACGCCGACTCCGACGTGGGCCAGGTCGCGTACGAGATGACCCTGATGGTCAAGCGCGTGGGGGCGCATCTGGCCAACGCCCCACGGACGACCGGTCTGCCCGCCGGAGGGTGAGGGTGGCGGGCATGAGCGCCGACTCCCCCCGGGGCACCGGCCCCGGATCCACGGACGGGTCCGTCGACCCCCAGGTCTCGCGGTGGTACGACGCGGAGGCGGGACCGGTGGTCCGCCCGTACGCGATGACCCGCGGGCGCACCAGCAGCGCCTCCCGTCACCGCCTCGACCTGATCGCGCTCGTCGTGCCGGAACCGGCCGCCGACGATCCCGGCCGGGACCAGACGCTCGCCCCCGAACACGTGGCGATCGTCGAACTCTGCAGCGACATGCCCCAGTCGATCGCCGAGCTCGCCGCCGAACTCGACCTTCCCGTAGGGGTGGTACGGGTCCTGGTGGGCGACCTCGTCGAGGACGAACTCGTGCACGTCACCCGTCCCGTTCCGCCGGCCGAGCTGCCGGACGTGAACATTCTTCGCGAGGTTATCAATGGCCTTCGGGCGCTCTAGCCGCCGCAAGCAGCGGCACGTCGAGCCCGTCACCCTGAAGATCCTGGTGGCGGGAGGGTTCGGCGTCGGCAAGACGACCGCGGTCGGCTCGGTCAGCGAGATCAGGCCGCTGCGCACCGAGGAACGCCTCACCGAGGCGGGCCGCCCGGTGGACGATCTGTCGGGGGTCGAGTCCAAGACCACCACCACGGTCGCGATGGACTTCGGCCGGATCACCTTGCGGGAGGATCTGGTCCTCTATCTGTTCGGCACGCCGGGCCAGGACCGCTTCTGGTTCCTGTGGGACGAACTGGCCCAGGGCTCCCTGGGCGCGGTCGTCCTCGCCGACACCCGGCGTCTCGAGGACTGCTTCGCCGCGGTCGACTACTTCGAGCGCAGGCGGATCCCGTTCACGGTCGCGGTCAACACCTTCGAGGGCGCCGAGCGGTTCCCGACGGAGACCGTGCAGGCCGCCCTAGACCTCGACCCCGAGGTCCCGGTGCTCGTCTGCGACGCGCGGGACCGGTCCTCCGTCCGCGACGTCCTGGTCGCGGTCGTGGAGCATGCCCTGGAGCGCGCGGCACGGGCCCGCGAACCCGTCGCCACCTGAGCCGCGAGACGCCCCAGCACGCCCTGACACGCGTACGGCCCGTACCCCCGCCGACAGGGGTACGGGCCGCACGTCGTCCGGCGGACCGGGCCCCGAGTGTTCTGCGGCGGTGACGCCCGGTCAAGTAAAGGGCAGGGAAAACCTGGCGGGGACGGCCGGCTCAGCGGACCGCCACCACCGCCGAGCCGTGCCCGAACAGCCCCTGGTTCGCCGTGATGCCGACCCGTGCGCCCGGTATCTGCCGTTCCCCGGCCCGCCCGCGCAACTGCCGGGTGAGCTCGCAGACCTGCGCGATGGCCTGGGCCGGGACCGCTTCGCCGAACGAGGCCAGACCGCCGCTCGCGTTCACCGGGACCCGGCCGCCCAGCGCGGTCGCCCCCGTCCGCAGCAGTTTCGCTCCCTCGCCGGGCCCGCAGAGCCCGATGTCCTCGTACCACTCCAGCTCCAGGGCCGTGGACAGGTCGTAGACCTCGGCCAGTGAGAGATCCTCCGGCCCGGTCCCCGCCTCCTCGTACGCGGCCCGTGCGATCGAGGCGCGGAAGCTCTCGGGGGAGGGGTCCACGGCCACCGCCGAGTCCGTGCCGATGTCCGGCAGATCCAGGACGGTCCTCGGGAACGTCGGCGTCACGGTGGAGACGGCCCGGATCCGCACCGGATCACGCAATCCGCGACGCCGCGCGAACTCCATGCTGGACAGCACCAGGGCGGCCGCTCCGTCGGACGTGGCACAGACGTCCAGCAGCCGCAGCGGATCGGCGACCATCGCGGAGGCGGCGACCTCCTCGGCCGTCACCGGCACCCGGTAGCGGGCGTACTCGTTCAGCGCTCCCGCCGCCGCGTTCTTCACCTTGACCAGGGCGAAGTCCTCCTGGGTGTCCCCGTACAGCGCCATGCGGCGGCGGGCGTACAGCCCGAAGTACGCCGGATTCGTCGCCCCGAGCACCCGGAAGCGCAGCCAGTCCGGGTCGTCCGGCCGCTCCCCGCCCGCCGGGGCGAAGAACCCCTTGGGCGCCGCGTCGGCCCCCACCACCAGCACCACGTCCGCCAGACCCGCCAGGATCTGCGCCCGCGCCGTGTCGATCGCCTGAGCCCCGGACGCGCAGGCCGCGTACACGGACGTCACCCGCGCCCCCTGCCACCCGAGCGCCCGGGCGAACGTCGCCCCCGCCACGTACCCCGGATAGCCCCCGCGCACCGTCTGCGCGCCGACCACCGACCGGACCTCGGGCCAGCCGATGCCCGCGTCCGCGAGGGCTGCGTGCGCGGCGATCCGTCCGTACGTGGCGAAACCGCGCCCCCACTTGCCCCACGGGTGCATCCCGGCCCCGAGGACGGCCACGTCGCCGGCCCTTCCGCCGGTCATGAGCCGGCCCCTGCCGCCGCGACGGGACGCCAGTGCCAGGTCGTGTGGACGACTCCCGCCGCCGGGTCCTCGTCCAGGACACCCGGTACGACCTCCACCACCGAGCCGACGGGGAGATCGGCCACGCCCACCCCCGGGGCGGCCTGCCCCAGCACCACCATGCGCTCGGCGGCCAGCTCGACGGCGACCAGGGTGTACGGAGTCCACGGCGTCTCGGGGTCGCTGACGTACGGGGGAGGGGGCCGGTAGCGCCCGTCGGTGCAGGACCACACCGTGCCCCGCTTCGACAGCGGAGCCTCCGCCAGTTCGCCGCCGGGGCAGTCAGGGTTGCGGCAGTGGCCGTCCTCCCGGGGGAAGTGCACCGACCGGCAGCCGGAGCACCGGGTGCCCAGCAGCCGGAAGTCCTCCTCCGCGGCGTCCTCGGTGAACCAACCGGCCACCACGGGTATGCGCGTGCGCGACAAAGCCCCTCCCCGGCACTGGATATGACGGAACGTCAGAAGTGTGCCACGGACGCCCTCGTCCGGCGAGGGGTCCGGCCCGCCGGTCCCGGTCGGTCCCGGTCCCGGTCGGGCCCGTTTCCGGTCGCGCCGGGCCTCAGCCGCGCCCGTCCCCGCGCCGCGTCTGCTCACCCCCGCCGGCGCTCCCGCCCCCACCGCGCTCCGCCAGCCACTTCGCCGCGGTCTCCGCCAGCTCCGCGTCCCGGCCCGCGAGCATCGTCCGGATCATCTGCGCGTCACCGCGCAGTGACCACGCCGGATGCCCGAACGTGGCCGGATTGTTCTTCTCGATCAGGAAATGCGCGGGCCACGCCGTGCCGTAACCGATCAGGGGCAGGGCCGCGAGATAGCGTTTCCGGCCCCGCGCGAGCCCGTACGCGGAGATCGCGAGCCCGGTCAGGGTGCCGGCGAGATGGACCCAGCGGGTGGCGGCACGCGAGTGCATCGCGACGTAGTACGGCCAGAAGTCCTCGTACGTATCGAACGTCTGCTGTGACATACGGGCACCGTAACCGCCCGATCGGCAACCGAACACGCCCCTTTCGCGTCCGAGATGAAGAACGGGCGGCCGGAGCCCACGGGGGTGGTCCCGGTCGCCCGTTCCCCACCCCTCGGGGCGGTCGGATTTCGGTCAGCGCCCGGCGACCGACCGGCGGTGCACCGGGAAGTCGAAATAGGTGTCCGGGAACGGCTCCGGCCTGAACGTGAAGTGCCACCACTCCTCCGGCAGGTTCACGAACCCCACGTCGCTCAACGTCCGCTTCAGAAGCTGCCGGTTGGCGCGCTGGGGCCCCTGGATCCGGGGATCGTCCGTGTGCGACAGGGTGTCGAAGCAGTCATAACCCGTGCCCATGTCCACCGAGTTGTCGGGGAACCGCACGTCCTTCGGCGCGAAGCAGGGAGTCAGCCGCTCGCCCGGACGGTACGGCCTGGTCGGCAGTGCGGGGAGCCGGACCAGGGTCAGGTCCACCGTGCTGCCCCGGCTGTGCCCGGACTTCTCCGCGATGTAGCCGTCCTCGAACAGCCGGTCCTTGTCGACCCGGGGATAGAACTCCCCCTTCATGGTCCGGTCGTCGAGGTTCTTCGCCCACCGCACGAAGTGGTCCACCGCCCGCTGCGGCCGGTAGCAGTCGTACACCTTCAGCGAGTACCCCTGGCGCAACAGGCGCTGCTGCGCCAGGTGCAGGGCACGGGCGGCGGGCCGAGTCAGGATGCAGACGGGCTGCCGGTATCCGTCCACCCGCTCGCCGAGGAAGGTGTGCGCCGTGGTGTAACGCATCTCCTGAATGATCGTCGGGTCCACCGAGCGCAGCGCCACGAACTCCTCGGGAGCCTTCGGTTCGGGGCGCGCCTGTGCCGCGGGGGAGGGGGCGGTGACGGCGAGGAGGGCGGCGGCCGTGGCCGCCAGAGCACGCAGAGCGGTACGCAATCCTGTCATGGGCACACCGTCTATCAGCTTCGTGGCCTCCAGGAAAGGACACGGCGTCGCTTCCCCCGGAAACCAGGGGCGGCCGGAGAGCCGAAAACGCCGAAAAGCCGGAAGGGGCGGAAAGCCGGAAGGTCGGTTCGATACAGTCCGCCCGTGTCCGAACCCGGCAGCAGCCCATCCCCGACCGCCGCCCCGCGGCCGACCCGTCACGTACGGGACTCCCACTGCGGCACCTGCGGAGCCCCGTACACCGCGCTGCCGTACGCCGACGCCTGGCCCCGCACCTGCGCACACTGCGGAACCACCGCCTACCGCAACCCGCTCCCCGTCGCGGTGGCCCTGCTCCCCGTCACCGGCCCGGGCCCCACCGGACTGGTCGTCATCACCCGCACCATCGAGCCGCAGAAGGGAGGTACGGCCCTGCCCGGCGGGTTCGTCGACCATGCCGAGGACTGGCGTGCTGCGGTCGTCCGGGAGCTGCGCGAGGAGACCGGCATCGAGGCCGCCGCAGAGGACGTCCGTCTCGCCGACACGCTCAGCGACACCGCCGGACACCTCCTGGTCTTCGGCCTTCTCCCGGCACGCCCCGTCGCGAGCCTTCCGCCCTCGGTCCCCACCGACGAGACATCCGGCTACGACGTCCTGTACGGCCCGCGCCCCCTGGCCTTCCCCCTGCACACGGAAGCGGCCGACGCCTGGTTCGCCGGCCGCTACAGCTGAGGCCGCCACAGCTGAAGCCGCTACAGCTGAAGCCGCTACGACTGAGGCCGCCGCAGCCGGGGCCACCGAGCCCCGCGCACCGGACACGCACGCGCCGGGCCCCGCCCCGTGATCCGACCTGATCCGAACGAAAACCCCCGGGCGGCGGGACGGCCCTCAGGCCCGCCCCCGTGCCCCCCGCACCCGCACCGGACCGTCGACCCCGCCCTCCGTGCCGTCCCGCTCCACCACCACGCGGTCGCCCTCCCACCGCGACACATACCGCTCGACCTCCGCCTCCTCCCACCCGTCCCCCGGGTCCCGCACCACCAGCCCGCCACCGGCGGCCCCCGGCGCGGGCGCCCACACCTCCAGCTCCGGACCGCCGTCCGCACCCCGCACCGGAACCACCGCACCCGCCCTCGCCAGCACCGGCACCCGCGACAGCGGAGCATCGACCAGGACCTGGCCCGGGCCCTCGTACGCCCGCCCGGTCGCCGTGTCGTACCACCGCCCCCGGGGCAGCCGCACCGCCCGCCGCCGCGCCCCGGCCTCCAGCACCGGAGCCACCAGCAGCGCGTCGCCCAGCAGGAACGCGTCCTCGCACTCCCGCAGCGCCCGGTCGCCCGGCGCGCCCCACCACATCGGCCGCACATAGGGCGCACCGGTCAGCCGCGCCACATGCGACAGCGTCACGAAGTACGGGCGCAGCCGCTCCCGCTCCACCAGCGCCGCCCGCGCGTGCTCCAGCACCTCAGGACCGAACTCCCACGGCTCCCGCCGTCCCGCGTCGATCGCCGCATGGGTCCGGAACAACGGCAGATACGCCCCCAGCTGGAACCACCGCAGATACAGCTCCTTCGACGGGAACCCGTCGAACCCGCCCACATCCGGACCCGAGTACGGCACCCCGCACAGCCCGAGCCCCACCACCAGCGACAACGACGCCCGCAGCCCCGGCCACCCCGTCGACACCTCACCGGACCAGGTGCCCCCGTACCTCTGCATCCCCGCCCAGCCCGACCGCGAGAACAGGAACGGCCGCTCCTCAGGACGGAACCGGAGCAGCCCCTCATGACCCGCCCGCGCCATCGCCAGGGCGTACACGTTGTGCGCCTCCCGATGATCACCACCGGCGCCCTCCAGCACATGCCGGGCCGAACGCGGCAGCGACGGATCCCCGAACGCCGCGAATGACACCGGTTCGTTCATGTGGTGCCAGGCCCCCGAGAAGCCCTGCGCAAGACGTTCCTCGTACAGAGATCCCCACCAATCCCGCACAAGCGGATCAGTGAAGTCCGGATAGACCGAGGCCCCCGCCCACACCTCCCCGACCACCACCCGCCCCCGCGCGTCCCGGACGTACGCCCCCCGCTCCCCGACCGCCGACCCCGCGTCGAACACCGCCTCGCCCGCCTCCGCCTTCACCGCCGGATCCACGATCGAGACCAGCCGCACCCCGTCCTCGCGCAGTTTCTCCGCCAGCGCGGGCAGATCGGGGAACCGCTCACGGTCCACCGTGAACACCCGGTGCGCGTCGTAATGGTCGATGTCCAGATGCAGCACCGACAGCGGCAGCCCCCGCTCCCGGTACCCGTCGACCACCCGCCGCACCTCCACCTCGCTGCCGAACCCCCACCGGGCATGCTGGGGCCCCAGCGCCCAGGACGGCGGCAGCGCCGGCGCACCCGTCAGCGCCGTCCAGCCCTGGAGCACCCGGGCCGGCGTCCCCGCCACCACCCAACAGCGCAGCGGCCCGCCCTCCATCCGCACCTCGCAGGCGCCCGGCCGGTCGTGCCCCGAACCGGCGCCCTCCTCGCCCTCCCGCAGCACCACCCGGCCCGCCCAGCTGTTGTCGTGGAACACCAGATGCGTCCCCGCGTCCGACACCACCACCTGCACCGGCATCGTCAGATACAGGGGATCGTCCCCCGGACCGAAACGCCCGCCCGGATCGGTGTTCCACAGCCCGTACACCCCGTCCCGCAGCCGGGGCCCGCCCGCCCGGCCTCCGAGCCCGAAGAAACGCGCGTCCGCCGGCACCTCCGAACGCTGCACCCACCGCACCGGCCCCCCGCCCACCGGCTCCCACCAGCGCGGCGGCAGTTCCCGTCGCAACAGCAGCCCGCCCGGCGTCCGCAGTTCCACCGCCCCGGTCCGCGACACCACCACCGTCAGCCGCTCCGACACCACCTGCCAGCCGCCGTCCTTGTCCGGCTCCAGCACCGCCCGCGGATCCGGCGCGGGCGCCTCCCCCGCCACCGCGTACGACGGCAGCGGCTCCGCCCCGTCCCACGCCCAGAACACCGCACCGCCCACCGACACACGGATGCGCAGCTCCGAACGGACGAACCGCACCACACCCCCGCCCGGGCCCGGCTCCGCACCCGTCAGCGCACCGGGCACCCGGGCCCGCTCCACCCCGCGCGCCGGCAGCACCGCCGCGTCCGCGGACCGCCGCCGCCACGCCGAACGCACCGTGCGCAGCCCCCGCACCGAACCGACCAACCTCACCCGACGCACCAGGTCACGACCGTCCATGGCGCACACCCTGCCACCCGCCCGACCCGCAGAACCTCCCGTTCAACTCCCGTTCACCATCCCGCGCCCCGCGAACAGGAGCCCCCGTCACACCGGGCCACCCTGGTGCCGAAGACGATCACATGGCATCGTCCGTGTCAGCCGCTCACGCGCACATCCCGGCCCGTGCGGCACCGACACGCCCACCCCGCGTACCCGTACAGCCAGGGAGCAGCCCTCATGACCGCAGCCACGCCCGACGCCCCCCTCTGGCAGCCCGGCCCCGACCGCATCGAGGCCGCGGCCGTCACCCGCTTCCAGAACTGGGCCGCGACCCGGTACGGCGCCCCGGCCGAGGGCGGATACGCGGCCCTGCACCGCTGGTCCGTCGACGAACTCGACACCTTCTGGCAGGCCGTCGCCGCATGGTTCGACATCCGCTTCTCCACGCCGTACGAGAGCGTCCTCGGCGACCGCGCGATGCCCGGAGCCACCTGGTTCCCCGGCGCCACCATCAACTACGCCGAACACGCCCTGCGCACCGCCGAGGACCCGGCCCGCGCCGACACCCCCGCCCTGCTGTACGTCGACGAGACCCACACCCAGACCCCCGTCAGCTGGGCCGAGCTCCGTCGCCAGGTCGGCGCGCTCGCCGCCGAACTCCGCGCCCTCGGCGTCACCCCCGGCGACCGTGTCAGCGGCTACCTCCCCAACATCCCGCAGGCCGTCGTCGCCTTCCTCGCCACCGCCGCGGTCGGCGGCATCTGGACCTCCTGCGCCCCCGACTTCGGCGCCCGCAGCGTCCTCGACCGGTTCCAGCAGATCGAACCCGTCGTCCTGTTCACCGTCGACGGCTACCGCTACGGCGGCAAGGAACACGACCGCACCGAGACCGTCGCCGAACTCCGCCGCGAACTGCCCACCCTGCGCGCCGTGGTCCACATCCCGCTCCTGGGCACCGACGCACCCGAAGGCGCACTCGCCTGGGCCGCCCTCACCTCCGCCGACACCGAGCCGGTCTTCGAGCAGGTCCCCTTCGAGCACCCGCTCTGGGTCCTCTACTCCTCCGGCACCACCGGCCTGCCCAAGGCCATCGTCCAGTCCCAGGGCGGCATCCTGCTCGAACACTTCAAGCAGATCGGCCTGCACTGCGACCTCGGACCCGAGGACCGCTTCTTCTGGTACACCTCCACCGGCTGGATGATGTGGAACTTCCTCGTCTCCGGCCTCCTCACCGGCACCACCGTCGTTCTGTACGACGGCAGCCCCGGCTATCCGGACGTCAGCGCCCAGTGGCGGATCGCCGAACAGACCGGCGCGACGCTCTACGGCACCTCCGCCGCGTACGTCATGGCCTGCCGCAAGGCCGGCATCCACCCCGGCCGCGACTTCGACCTCTCCCGCGTCCAGTGTGTCGCCACCACCGGATCCCCCCTCCCCCCCGACGGCTTCCGCTGGCTCCACGACGAGGTGGCCGAAGACCTCTGGATCGCCTCCGTCAGCGGCGGCACCGACGTCTGCAGCTGCTTCGCCGGAGCCGTCCCCACCCTCCCCGTCCACATCGGTGAACTCCAGGCCCCCTGCCTGGGCACCGACCTCCAGTCCTGGGACCCGGCCGGAGAACCCCTCATCGGCGAGGTCGGCGAACTCGTCGTCACCAACCCCCTCCCGTCCATGCCGATCCGCTTCTGGAACGACCCCGACGGCAGCCGCTACCACGACAGCTACTTCGACATGTACCCCGGCGTCTGGCGGCACGGGGACTGGATCACGCTCACCGACCGCGGCTCGGTGATCATCCACGGCCGCTCCGACTCCACCCTGAACCGCCAGGGCGTCCGCATGGGCTCCGCCGACATCTACGAGGCCGTCGAACGGCTCCCCGAGATCCGCGAATCCCTCGTCATCGGCCTCGAAGAACCCGACGGCGGCTACTGGATGCCGCTCTTCGTCCACCTCGCCGACGGCGCGACCCTCGACGACGAGCTGCGCGACGCGATCAAGCGGACCATCCGCGAGAACCTCTCCCCGCGCCACGTACCGGACGAGGTCATCGAGGTCCCCGCCATCCCGCACACCCTCACCGGCAAGCGCATCGAGGTCCCGGTCAAGCGCCTCCTCCAGGGAACCGAGCTGGCCAAGGCGGTCAACCCGGGCTCCGTCGACAACCTCGGCCTCCTCCCCTTCTACGCCGAACTGGCCGCGAAGCGAAACCGTTAGGCCGCTGGGCAGCCCGCTTGTCAGTCCCCCTGATTACGCTGAGTGAGCAAGGATCCACCGCGCACAGGGGGACACATGGCGCAGACCGACCACACCGAGAACAGCACCACCCACCACACCAAGCACGGCACCGGCACCACCATGCGACGCACGTTGCGCCGCGAAGCACCCAGCACGATCGGCCTCCTCGCCGACGCACAGGACTTCGCGGCCATGCGGCGCTACCGCACCTTCGCCTTCGACGACCACACCGTCTACCTCCAGCAGGTCGAAGGCCTGCTCAAAGCGCTCGCGGCCCAAGGCGTGCACACCACCGTCGCCCTCTTCGACCCGGAGGACTACGCGGAGTTCTGCGCCGAATCGGGCCTCGACGCCGACACCGGGGCCAGTCGCAGCCGCTTCACCGCGGAGATCGCCGCCGCCGGAGCCACGGTCGCCTACACCGGCCAACGCCTGAGCGACCTCATCCCCGTCCTCGTCTCCCGAGCGGTCCGCCAGGCCACCTGGGAGTACGCCACCCTCCTCCTCGCCGACCTCGGCACCTGCGCCGACTGCGGCCAGGACATCGGACGCGCGGCCTTCGACCGCGCCTCGCACCTCCTCACGCGCCTGCTGGAAGCGGCGGGACCGGGCACCCACCATCTGGTGTGCAGCACCCCGACGGAGAACGACCAGCTCCTGGCCGTGCTCCACACCCACCGCGACACCGCGGGCCCGGCCCGCCTCGACAGCTCGGAGGGGGCGGAGTTCGCCACCGTCCTCGCGGTGGCCATCGCCCTGGAATCGCGCGGGGGAGTCGTCCTGCGGACCAGCGCCCCCGGCCACCCGGACCGGGTCCACGGCTGGCGCCTGGCCTACGGAGCCCTCGCCCCGCTCACCGCGGGAGAGGTCTTCAACGCCTACTGCACCGACGCGGACACCGGAGATCCCGTCTCCCCGGAATCCGGCGTGGAGTACTGCGCGGGATTCGACATCGGAGCAGACCCGGCGGAGCCCCACCACTGACACGCCACAGCCAACACAGCAGGAGGGGCTTCCCGCCACCCGGCGGAAAGCCCCTCCTCTACCCGCGGGTCCGGCTACTCGCCGGACAGCACAGCCTGAGCGGCGCTGCGCGCCTCGTCGGCCGAGTCCGCCGCACGAGCGGCGTTCGCCGCCCGCTCGCACTGCGCCAGCGTGTACTTGGCCAGCGTGGCCCGCACATAAGGAATGGACGCGGCGCCCATCGACAGGGAGGTGACGCCCAGGCCCGTCAGCACACACGCCAGCAGTGGATCCGCCGCCGCCTCACCGCACACCCCACAGCTCTTGCCCTCGGCACGAGCCGCGTCGGCGGACAGCGCCACGAGATCCAGCAGCGCCGGCTGCCACGGGTCCTGGAGCCGCGACACCGCGCCCACCTGACGGTCGGCCGCGAAGGTGTACTGCGCCAGGTCGTTGGTGCCCAGCGACAGGAACTCCACCTCCTGAAGGATCGACCGCGCCCGCAGAGCGGCGGACGGAATCTCCACCATCGCGCCGAACTTCGCCCGCAGCCCGGCCTCGCGACACGCGTCCGCGAACGCCTTGGCGTCGATGCGGTCGGCCACCATGGGGGCCATGACCTCCAGGTACACCGGCAGCCCCTCGGCGGCCTTCGCCAGCGCGGTCAGCTGGGTCCGCAGCACCTCGGGGTGGTCCAGCAGGCTTCGCAGCCCACGGACGCCGAGCGCCGGGTTCGGCTCGTCGGCCGGCGTGAGGAAGTCCAGCGGCTTGTCGGCGCCGGCGTCCAGCACACGCACGACGACCCGCCCCTCGGGGAACGCCTCCAGCACCGCGCGGTAGGCCGCGATCTGCTTCTCCTCGGAAGGAGCCTGCTTGCTGTCGTCCAGGAACAGGAACTCGGTCCGGAACAGCCCGACACCCTCAGCCCCCGCCTCGACCGCCGCGGGCACGTCGCCCGGACCGCCGACATTGGCGAGCAGCGGCACCTTGTGCCCGTCCGACGTGGCACCCGGACCGGTCGACGCGGACAGCGCCGCCTTACGCGCGGCGGCGGCACTCTCCAACTCGGCGCGCTTCTCGTCGCTCGGGTCGACGAAGATCTCGCCCGTGCTGCCGTCCACCGCGACGACCGTGCCCTCGGCCAGCTCGCCGGCGCCGGGCAGCGCCACCACGGCGGGAACGCCGAGCGCCCGCGCCAGGATCGCGCTGTGACTGGTCGGCCCGCCCTCCTCGGTGACGAAGCCGAGCACCAGCGTCGGGTCGAGGAGCGCGGTGTCGGCGGGCGCGAGGTCGCGCGCGATCAGCACGTACGGCTCGTCGCTGTCCGGCACGCCGGGCATCGGCACACCGAGCAGCCGCGCCACGATCCGGTTCCGCACGTCGTCGAGGTCCGCGACCCGGCCCGCCAGGTACTCCCCGGCATTGGCGAGCAACGCCCGGTACGCGGCGAACGCGTCGTACACCGCACGCTCGGCGGTGCTGCCCACGGCGATCCGCCGATCGACGTCGGACATCAGCTCGGGGTCCTGCGCCATCATGGCCTGCGCCTCGAGCACGTGCTGTGCCTCGCCGCCGGCCAGGTTGCCGCGCGCGACCAGATCGGCGGCAACCGCTTCCACCGCCTGCCTGGCGCGCCCCTGTTCGCGACCGGCCTCCTCGGCGGGGATCGATTTGGCGGGCGGTTCCAGCACCGCCGTACCCATGTGCCGAACCTCGCCGATGGCCACACCGTGGCTCACGCCGACGCCTCGCAGCGTTGTCTCCATTTCACCCGTCTCCGGTTGTGCGGCGACCGAGTCACCGCGGTGGTTGTGCAACTGGCTTGTCACTGCGCCCGAGGCGTCACTGCCAGCCGAACAGCGGGTCGCCGACCTTCACGTCCCCGTCCTCACGGACATCGGAGAGCGACTCCGCGGTGGCCTCGAGGGCCACGATCGGACAGATGGGTGACTTGCCGGCGGCCTCGACGGCGACCGGGTCCCAGCGCACGATGCTCTGGCCCCGGGTCACCGTGTCCCCCTTGTTCACGAGGAGCTCGAAGCCCTCGCCGTTGAGCTGGACGGTGTCGATGCCGAGGTGCGTCAGGACTCCGTGCCCCTCCGCGTCGACGACGACGAACGCGTGGGGGTGCAGGGAGACGACGATGCCGTCGACCGGGGACACAGCCTCGGAGGGCTCACGTACGGGGTCGATGGCGGTGCCGGGACCGACCATCGCGCCCGAGAAGACCGGGTCGGGAACCGCGGCGAGTCCGATGGCGCGTCCAGCAAGAGGGGACGTCACGTTGGTCATGGGGAGCCTCCCAGGGGGTGGAGATTCAGGTGTCGCCGCCGCGACTGATGGGGGACGGCGTACTGCTCAGCAGAGTAAGTCATATGAAGTCCCGGTTCCGCCCGAGACCTACCGCTTGGCGGACCTAGAGGTGCACCAGAAACGATTTGCCTCGATCCCAGGCGGCCTGTACTGTCGTACTCCTGCCTGACCCCAACGCGACTTTGAGTCGGGGGTCGGCGGCGACCTTCAAGCCCAGATCCTAACCTTGAACCTTCCTTCGGCATGCCCGCAGGACGTGGTCAGAGGGACAGGAAAGGCCTGATAGAGTCGGACTCGCCGAAAGGGAAAACGCGAAAGCGAATTACCGGGAAGCGAAAAGTAAGACCCGCTTCGACCGGGAATCGGACACGAAAGAGTCTGATAGAGTCGGAAACGCAAGACAGCAGGACAAAGCAGTAAACGAAGGGAAGCGCCCGGAGGGCCCCGGTGAAACGGGACCGAAGGAAGCGTCCGTTCCTTGAGAACTCAACAGCGTGCCAAAAGTCAACG
>NZ_JBIRQR010000006.1:0-462478 GCF_044333295.1 Streptomyces sp. NPDC021019 | reverse complement strand
CCCTCGACATGGCCTACGGCCGAGGCGGCCTGGAGCCCGGATGCGTGATCCACAGCGATCGCGGCAGCGAGTACACATCGGCGCAATTCCGCGATAACACACGGGTGTTGGGGCTGCGGCAGAGCTGCGGACGCACCGGATCGTGTTACGACAACGCTGCCGCGGCAAGCTTCTGGGCCCTGCTTAAGGAAGAGATCGGCACCCGTACCTGGCCCGACCGGACCACCGCCCGCGCCGAGGTCTTTTCCTTCATCGAGACCTTCTACAACCGCCGCCGCCTGCGCAAGCACAAGATCTTCGGCTACCTCACACCGGCCGAAACCAGACAGCGGCACCAACACGCCCTCGCGGCATAACGAACGAGTGTCCAAGATCACAGGGGAACTTCAGCCGGCAACAACCCCAAGTTGGAGGTCTATGTGCAGAGCCGTTCGGTGAACAGGAAGCTCAAGGCCGATACGCGCCTGCTCATCATGGTCTGATCATGCTCGGGCCGGTGCCGAGGTGTCCGTCGCCACCGAGACAGCGAGTAGGCCCAACGCCGCGCCCATGAGGTAGCGCTGGACGCGGAGCCAGGACGGGCGGCGGGCAAGGAAGACGGCGATGGCTCCCGCCGCCAGGACGATGCCCAGATTGACGGTGAGGGCCACCACGATCTGGACGGAGCCCAGCAGAAAGCCCTGGAGCAGGACGTTTCCCGCCTCCAGGCTGATGAACTGCGGGATGAGGGAGAGGTACATGATGGCGATCTTCGGGTTGAGCAGATTCGTCATCAGGCCCATGGTGAACAGCTTGCGCGGGGAGTCGTGCGGCAGCTCCTCGGGGGCGAAGACGGACACGCCCCCGGGCCTCAGGGCGTTCCAGGCCAGATAGGCCAGGTAGGCGGCGCCGGCCAGCTTCACGGCCACGTACAGCTCGGGCACCGCGAGGAAGACCACCGAAAGACCGAGATTCGTGGCCAGAAGGTAGACCAGGAAGCCCACGGCCACACCGCTCAGGGAGACCACCCCCGCGCGTCGCCCCTGCGTGATGCTCCGGGAGACGAGATAGATCATGTTGGGGCCCGGGGTGAGCACCATGCCCAGGGCGACCATCGCGACCCCCAGCACCCCGCTCAGCTCAACCATGGTCGCCCGCCGCTCTGTTCGTGGGGCGCCGGTCGGGTCCGGCGCCCTGTGCACCGGCCCCCCGCGACCGGTGCAATCGGAGTCTAGGGTCGCCGTTCTGCTCGGTTCAATAGGTGCCATTGCACTCGGTGCAATGCCATGCTTGACTACCGCTCGCCAGGGATTCGATGCCGAACGCTCCCCAGGGAGGCGAAGCCCGTGAAGGACTTCCGGTCCGTCGCCGACGAGGTGGCGGAGGAGATCGTGGCGGGGCGGCTCAAGGGTGGGGAACGACTGCCTCCGCAGCGGGAGTTCGCCCGGCTCCATGCCATCGCCGACTCCACCGCCGCCCGCGTCTACCAGGAGCTGGCCCGCCGGGGCCTCACCGTCGGCCAGGTCGGACGCGGCACGTTCGTCACGGAGACACCCGGCGCTCCCGTCCCCGCCCCGGCCCTCTCCGAGCCCGCCGAGAGCCGGGTCGACCTGGAGCTCAACCACCCCGTCGTCCCCGAACAGGCCGGGCTGCTCGCCGCCGGCCTGGAGAAGCTGGTGCGCGCCGACCGCCTGGAGTCGTTCCTCCGCCCGGTCGGGCCCGCCGGTACGCCCGCCGCCCGCGAGGCCGCCGCCGATCTCCTCGCGCGCGGGCGGTGGCGGCCCGACCCGGAGCGGATCCTGTTCGCGGGCAACGGCCGCCAGGCCGTCTCCGCCGCCGTCGCCGCGCTGACCCGGCCGGGCGCCCGGCTGGGCGTCGAGGAGTTCACCTATCCGGTGCTGAAGGCCATCGCCGCCCGGCTCGGCGTCACCCTCGTGCCCCTGGCCATGGACGGGGACGGGCTGATCCCGGAGGCGGTGGAGGAGGCGCACCGCGCGGATCCGCTGCACGCCGTCTACGTACAGCCGGTCCTCCACAACCCGCTCTCCCTCACCATGCCGGAGCGGCGGCTCGACCACCTGGCGGACGTGCTGCTGACCTCGGGGATCCATGCGATCGAGGACGCCGTCTGGGCCTTCCTCCGGGACGACGTGGCGCCCCTCGCCGCGCGGGCCCCCGAGCGGACCGTCCTCGTCGACAGCCTCTCCAAACGCCTGTCCCCGGGGCTGTCCCTCGGATTCGCCGTGGCCCCCGCCGCGACGGCGGGCAGGGTCGCGGGGGCCCTGCGCTCCGGCGGCTGGACACCCATGCGGTTCCCCCTGGAGGCGATGGCGCGCTGGCAGACGGACGGCGCCGTCGACATCCTCGTACGGGCCAAGCGGCGCGAGGCGGGGGCCCGTCAGGAGATCGCCCACCGGCACCTCGGCGACTTCCGCACCCGCAGCGACCCCTCCTCGTACTACCGCTGGTGGGAGCTGCCCAGCCCCTGGCGCGCCGACACCTTCGTCGCCGCCGCGGCGCGGCACGGCATCGCGGTGACCCCGGCCGCGGCGTTTACCGCGGGCCGCCCCCGGGGCCCGCAGGCGGTCCGCCTCGGCCTGGCGTCCCCCACCCGGGAAACCCTCGCCCGTTCCCTCGCGACCCTCGCCGACCTCGCCCGGTCCGCGCCGGAGGACTTCGCGGGGGAGTGAGGGTGTGCCCTTTCGGTCCGCTGACGTGGCGCCGGCGGCGGCTGCCGAGGTCAGAAGGGGTGCGGGTGCCGACTGCGGGCGTTCACCTCGGCGAGCTGCGCGCTCAGGAACTCGGCCCGGCTGAGCAGTCGTAGGTGGGCTGGATCGGCTTCCCACGCCCGGCCCCCGCCGAGAGGCCGGAGCAGCACGTACGGGTTGCTCCGGCCCGTCACCAGCCCGACCCGGCCGCTCCCGCTGTCGTGGACGGCCACCCCGATCCCGGGGACACCGTCCTCGGTCACCGGGCCAGCCCGTTGGTGATCGCCGTCGCGAGTGCGTGAGCCACGGGCGCGGAGCACACGCCGAGGTGGACGAGGGCGTAGCGGACCTCACCGGACCGCTCCGTCGCCGGCTGCGCGGGGTCGTCGGTGTTCTCGCCGCCACCGTACGGGGAGGGCGTGCCGTCTTCGAGGAGGGCATCGGCCCACGGGGTGCGGACGTCCATCGCGGGAAGCTGGATACCGACCCGGGACAGGGCGGTGGCAAGGGCGTCGCGGGCGTCCAGGGCTTCTTGGACCTTGGCCGCGCCAGGGAGTCCGCTGGGCGGGACCGGGACGTGGGCGGTGGTGGCGGAGTTGTGCTGGGGCGTCCGGTGGGGGAGGGGCGGCTTGGAGGACATGTGGGGGCCTCTTCTTTCGGCTGGTTGTCGCGCGGAACCTGTGCCCCGGCCGCAGGTCGTGAACTACCGTGCGTGAGGGACTCGTTACGAGAATGTCCTGGTCAGGGGCGGAGTCCTGCCGAAGCCGGGGGAGCTTCCCCGGGCGGATCCGCAAGTTCCACACGTTCCACGTTTCACGGAGGGCGCGATGCCGACGAGGCGAGCGGTCACGGGCCGCAGCAGGGAACCATGAGCACGGTTCGCGGAGGAGTTACGCCTCCTGCGCACGGCGCGCGGCCACAGCCTGCGGCAACTGGGCAACCGGCTGGGCTGGGACTGGTCGCTGTTCGGCAAGATGGAGAAGGGCGAGACGGTCGGCGGCCCGGAGGTCGTCCAGGCGCTGGACACGCACTACGGGACGCCTGGGCTGCTGCTGGCGCTGTGGGAGTTGGCGGTCAGTGACAAGACCCAGTTCAAGGAGCGCTACCGGCGGTACATGGCGCTGGAGGCCGAGGCCGTGAGCATGTGGCACTTCGCGGTGAGCGTGCTGCCGGGGGTGTTGCAGACGCAGGGGTACGCGCGGGAGTTGTTGGCGTCGGGTGGGCTGCACGGTGCGGAGCTGATGCAGCAGGTGGACGCGAGGATGGGGCGGCGGAGCTTGTTGGAAGGGGAGGGTGCGCCGCAGTTCCGGACGATCCTCTCGGAGGCGACACTGCGGACGGCGCTGCGGGATGTCGGCGAGTGGCGGAAGCAGCTTGAGCACCTGGTGGAGATGGCAGAAAGGCCGAACGTGACGCTTCAAGTCCTACCGCAGGAAGCCGGGTTGCACGGCCTGTCGAGCACGGACGTCTGGTTCCTTCGGCTGCCGGATGCTCGTACGGTGGCTTACACGGAACATGGCTATGGAGGCGATCTCATCGAGGAGAACGTCGCGGTGGAGCGTGTCCAACGTGCGTACGATGCGACGCGTGACCTGGCGCGTTCTCCGGCCGAGTCGCGAAATTTCGTTCTGCGCGTGTTGGAGGAATTGCCGTGCGATCCATCGTCCTGACCACCGTGACCTGGCGCAAGAGCAGCTACAGCAATCAGGACGGGGGCGCGTGCGTCGAGGTGGCGGACGGCTTCACGGTTGTGGTCCCGGTGCGTGACAGCAAGAATCCGTCTGGCCCTGCGCTGACGTTCGCGGCTGACGGCTGGTCGTCGTTCGTGTCTGCTGTCCGGAACGGCGAGCTGAGCGCCTGATCCCGATCTTGTACGAGATGGCCCTCGCTGACACGTTCAGCGAGGGCCATCGGCGTCATCGGGGTGGCGGCAACGAGCGGCGAACCAGGTGACAAGCGGCGATGCCGGACGCGGCTCGCGGGGCGCGCTCACGGTCCGAGAGCCGCGCTCCGGGGCCGTTCCCGCACTTCTCAAGGTGCCCGGTCCCCCCGATCCGAGGTCTCCTCCAGAAGCTCGTCGAGGTCCTTCAGCCGGTCCAGGCCCCTGACCGCCCTCGCCATGCGGTGGTTGGCGCTCAGGGTGGTCCGGTGGCGGTGCAGGAAGGCCCAGTAGCCCGCCGTGTACGGGCAGGCGTGTTCGCCGGTCCGGTCGGTGGGGCGGTAGGCGCAGGGGGCGCACAGGTCGCTCATCCTGTTGATGTAGGCGCCGCCGGAGGTGTACGGCTTGGTCGTCATCCGGCCGCCGTCCGCGTACTGCGACATGCCGACCACGTTGGGGAGCATCACCCAGTCGTAGCCGTCCACGAAGCAGCGGTGGAACCAGTCGGTCACGGCAGCCGGGTCCCACCCGTCCTGCAGAGCGCGGCTGCCCAGCACCATCAGGCGCGGGATGTGATGGGTCCAGCCGGTGTCCCGGACCTGGGCCAGCACGGTGGACAGACAGTTCGCGGTGACCGCCTCCGCGTCCAGGTCGAGGAACCAGTCGGGCAGCGGGGCGGTGTGGCGGAGTGCGTTGCGGCCCCGGTAGTCCTCGCCGAAGTGCCAGTAGAGCTGCCACACGTACTCCCGCCAGCCGGCGATCTGGCGCACGAAACCCTCGACGCTGTTGAGCGGGGCCTCGCCCGCGCGCCAGGCCTTCTCGGCACGCTCGACGCATTCGGCAGGATTCAGAAGCCCCAGGTTGAGGGGGGCCGACAACAGACTGTGGCTCATCACGGGGTCGCCCGCGAGCATCGCGTCCTCGTAGCGTCCGAAGTCGCCGAGGCGGTGCGAGACGAAGCGCCGGAGCGCGGCCAGCGCCTCCCGGCGGGTGACGGGGAAGCGGCGGGGGCCGTCGCGGCCGACGAACGAGACCTCCCCGTCCCGTTCCCAGCGGTCGAGGTCGTGGCGTACCTCGTCATCGATCTCGTCCTCGGCCGGGCTGTACGGAGCGGGCTCTTCCAGGGTCGGACAACCTCGCGGCGGCGGCTCGCGGTTGTCGTGGTCGAGGTTCCACGTTCCCCCGGCGGGCTCGTCGCCGTCCATGAGCAGCTCGTGGCGCCGGCGGACCCACCGGTAGAAGCCCTCCATCCGCAGGCGGTCGCCCGTGTGCTCGTTCGCCCACGCCCCGAACTCCGTGTGCGGCAGCAGGAAGCCCCGGGCCGCGAGGACGTCGATCCCGGGCCGGGCGGTCACGAAGTCCAGCGCGGCGCGGGAGGTCGGGTGGCAGACCGTCAGGCGGCTCCCGCGTCCGCCGCCCCCCGCCTCCGCCAGCCCGTCCGCGTACGTCTCGGACCGGACGTAACGGACGCGGTCGCCCAGTTCGGCCGCCCGGTGCCGCATCGCGGAGAGGACGAGGTGGGCCTTGGCCCGGTGGAAGCGGCGTCGGCGCAGCACGGATCGGGCCTCGATCATCAGGAGGGGGGCGTGTGCGTCCGGTCCGCCGTGGCGGGGGTCCAGGAAGTGGGGGCCGAGCTGGTCCCCGAAAAGCCAGTGGGTGCGTGGTGCCATGAGGTGCGCCTGTCCGCCGTCGGGTACCCCTCCGGCCAGGCTAGGGACGGCAGGGAAGGCCCGCGTGACGCCACGCCGGGCCTTGGTGGAGGTCATCGAGCTGGCCGTCCCCCCGGCGGTGCGTGGCACTACCGTGACGAGGACGCCGCCGTCATCCGCCGCAGCCCCGTGTACTGGAGCGCGGCGTAGACCGCCACGATCACGGCGCCGATCAGCAGGAACACCACCCCGAAACCGTTGAGCGGCACGAAGTCGGAGAAGGCCGTCACCACACAGCCGACCGCGCACAGGGCGTTCACGACGACGACGGTCCTGGCCAGGGCGAGCGGGATCACCGGATAGCCGGCGATCAGTGCGAGGACGGCCGCCCCGCCGATCTGGAAGATCCCGAACGCCACGGCGAAGGCCACCGGCATCCCGGTCGCGGAGCCGAGCGGCACGGCGGCCGCGACCAGCACGACGCCCATCACGGCCGTGCTCACGCTGTCGACGCGCAGCACCAGACGGAAGAACCGGGCGGCGTCCCCTGCGGGAGCCACCGTCGCGGGCGGGGTGAGGGCGTACGTCATCTCGGATCTCCTTCGGCCGGTGGGTTCGGTGACACCGTGCCACGCGCAGGGGCTCACACTCCATGACCTCCCAGGTCATGGAGGCGTGGACGGCGGACCACGGATACGGTGAGGTCATGGAAACCGAAGAGCCGCCCCGGGTGGGCCTGTTGCTCCGGGAGTGGCGCCGCCGCCGCAAGCTCAGCCAGCTCGACCTGGCGCTGCTGGCGGACTCCTCCACCCGGCACCTCTCCTGCGTGGAGACCGGCCGTGCCCGGCCGAGCCGGGAGATGGTCCTCCGGCTCGCCGAGCACCTCGACGTTCCGCTGCGGGACCGCAACGGCCTGCTGCTGGCAGCCGGTTACGCTCCCGCGTACCGGGAGTCGCCGCTCGACAGCGAGCGGATGACCATGGTCCGCTCCGCGGTCAGGGCGATGCTGGCCGGCCACGAGCCGTACCCGGCCGCGGCGATCGACCGGATCTGGAACATCGTCGACCGCAACGACGCGATGTCCCTCCTGCTCGGCACTGTGCCGCCGCACCTGACGGAGTCCGGCGGCAATGTGATGCGGCTGATCCTCCACCCGGAGGGCCTCGCCTCCCAGTGCCTCAACTTCGCCCAGGTCCGCGCCCACGCACTCGGCCGGCTGCGGCACCAGGCCGACGCCACCGGTCACCGCGATCTGCGGGAGCTGTACGAGGAGGTGTCCGCCTACCCGGCCCCGCCGGACCTCGACGCCGACCCCGGGCCGGTGGACCCGACGGGCATCGTCGTCCCGTTGCGCATCCGCACGCCGCTCGGCGACATGGCGTTCTTCAGCACCATCGCCACCTTCGGCGCCCCCGCGGACGTGACCCTCTCGGAACTCGCGGTGGAGTCCTTCTTCCCGATGGACGAGCAGACGGACACCTTGCTGCGCGCCCTGGCGGCCATGGGTCCCGAGGGTCAGTGACGCCGTGGTCCTGAGCCGCGCTCCCCGTGGGGGTGGGCGCGGAAGGCGCGCCCGTCGGTTTTCATCTGCTGTGCCCGCAGCCGTGCCGCCTGCTCGATCAGCAACCCGTCCGCGTTCTCGGTGGGCCCGCGGCGCCCGCGCCGGACCAGCACCACCGCGCACCACACGGCCGCCCCGCCCAGTCCTGCCGTCAGTACGACGAATGCCCCCATGGAATCCCGTTCCCATCCGCTTCGGTCCAGCCGGTGAGCGGGATTCTTCCTGTCCCCTGCCCTCGCCACAAGGTCACCCGTCAGTTTGACTTGATACCCCTGGGGGGTATCTTGGGTGGTGAGTGGTCGCGACCCGGCGACCTTGACGAGGGAGTGGGCCATGCAGACCGGTCTCAAGATCACGGCCTTCGCCGCAGCGCTCGCGGCGACCTTCGGGTCGGCGTACGCCGTGGGCGGGGCCATGGATCCCGCTGTCGCCGAGAAGACGCCGTCCCACCAGGGCGGCCACGGCGCGAAGGAGGCCGCGGAGAAGGGGGCGGCGGAGACGAGCGTGGGTGAGGCCCCGGAGCTTCCCGGCGGCCTGCAGATCTCCCAAGGGGGCTACACCCTCGATCTCGACACCCCGCGCGTGGAGGCGGGCGAGCCCGCCGAGCTGCGCTTCGCCGTCGTGGACGAGGACTCCTCCCGCAAGGTGACGGCGTTCCGCCGCGAGCACGACAAAGAACTGCACCTGATCGTGGCATCGAGCGACCTCACCACCTACCGGCACCTGCACCCCGAGCGGGCCGCCGACGGCACCTGGTCCACCCCCGTCGAGCTCCCCGAGGCCGGCGGCTACCGGGTCTTCGCCGACTTCACCCCGGACGTGAAGAACGCCGAGGGTGTCACCCTGGGCGCGGACCTCGCCGTATCGGGCGACGCGCGTCCCGAGGCGCTGCCGGAGGCGCAACGGACGGTGACCGTCGACGGGTACGAGGTGACGCTCGACGGGGCGCTGCGCCCCGGTGCGGGCAGCGAGCTGAAGCTGGAGGTCGAGAAGGACGGCAAGCCGGTCACCGACCTCCAGCCCTACCTCGGCGCGTACGGCCACCTCGTCGCGCTGCGCGCCGGAGACCTGGCCTACCTCCATGTGCACCCGAACGGCGAACCGGGCGACGGGCGGACGAAGCCGGGGCCGGAAGTCTCCTTCACCGCGACCGCCCCGAGCGAGGGGGCCTACCGCCTCTTCCTCGACTTCCAGCACGACGGGAAGGTCCGTACGGCCGCCTTCACCGTGCACGCCGGGGGAGCGGCGGCCGGGGAATCCGTGCCGGAGAACGAGGAATCCGCCGAGCACGGACACTGATCGTGGCCTGTCCGTCCCCGGGGCCCATAACGATCAGCACCCGGGTGGAGCGCGTCACGCCGTGCGGGCGGAGGGGGCCTGTCGGCGGTCCCGATGGCCAACACCCCTTCCCCCGGGGCCAGTCCACGGATCCACCCTTCCTCGGAGGGAACGCGCCGAGAAGGGACGTGAGGCCCGGAGGTCCCGCTGGGGCCCCTGCGCTCCAGTCGCGCGGAGGGGGCCGGTTGAGGCGTCGACCTCTCTGGCTTAGGCTTGCCTAACCTTCACTTGCTCGGCCAACCTGAGGACCCTCCATGCTCGGCTTCACCCGCGTGCGCCGCCACACCCTCGCCGCGACGGCCACCACCGTCGCCCTCGCCGTCGCCCTCGTGGGCTGCTCCTCGGACGGCGACGGCGACAAGGACGGGTCGAAGGACTCGGCGAAGGGCGGCGGGGCCTTCCCCGTCTCGATCAAGAGCTCGCTCGGCACGGCGAAGATCGAGGAGAAGCCCGAGCGCATCGTCACCCTCGGCCAGGGCTCGGCCGAGACCGCGATAGCCCTCGGCCAGACCCCGGTCGGCATCGAGAGCTACCCCTGGGGCAGCGACAAGTCCGGCTACCTCCCGTGGATCAACGAGGCGGTCAAGAAGTCCGGCGACAAGCTGCCCAAGCAGTTCACGGGCGGCGAGGAGATCGACTTCGAGGCGATCACCGAGCTGGAGCCGGACGTCATCCTCGCCCCCTGGTCGGGCATCACGCAGAAGCAGTACGACGTCCTCAAGGACATCGCTCCCACGGTCGCCTACCCCGAGCAGGCGTGGAGCACCGACTGGGACCAGCAGATCGACATCATCGGCAAGGCGCTCGGCCGGACCGAGGACACGAACGGTCTCAAGACGAAGATCGAGAAGCAGCTCGCCGACGCCGCGGCCACCCGGCCGAACTACAAGGACGTCACCTTCTCCTACATCTACAACTCCGGCCCCGGCACCCTCGGCGTCTTCAAGCCCGAGGAGCAGCGCGTCAAGATGGTCTCCTCGCTCGGCCTGAAGGTCGACCCGGTCGTCAACGGCTTCAAGGAGACCCCCGGCACCGACTCGGCCCTGATCGGCCTGGAGAACGCCGAGAAGCTCAAGGACAGCGACCTCGTCTTCACGTTCTACACGGACGAGAAGAACCGCAAGGAGATCGAGGGCCAGAAGCTGTACGGCGCGATCCCCGCGATCAAGAAGGGCGCCGTCGTCGCGAGCGACGACAACTCCTTCGTCACCGCCTCCTCGATCATCAACCCGCTGACCGTGCCCTGGACGATCGAGCGCTACCTGCCGATCATCGACAAGGCCGTCAAGACCGCCGGCAAGTAATCCCGGACCGGGATCCGAACCGCCGAGCCCCAAGGCGGACCGGTATCCGGACCGCCGAGCCCACAAGGCACACTCCACTCCCATGGCAACCACCACGGTCGCACCGCCGAGCGGCGCCGGTACCTCCCGTACCGGCGCCGCTCGGCCGGTGTTCCTCCTGCTCCTCGGCCTGGCCGCGCTGGCCCTCGCGCTCTTCGCCAGCGTCATGTTCGGCAGTCGCAGCACCTCGCTCGGTGACGTCGTCGACGTCCTCGGAGGCGCCGCCGACCCCAACATCACCGTCATCATCGAGAGCCGCTATCCGCGCACCGTCCTCGGCGTCCTCGCCGGACTCTGCCTCGCGGTCGCGGGCACCCTCATGCAGGGTGTCTCGCGCAACCCGCTGGCCGAACCGGGCCTCCTCGGCATCAACGCCGGCGCCTCCGCGAGCATCGTGGCCGCGACCGCCTGGCTCGGGGCCTCCGGCGCCACCGACACCATGTGGTGGGCGCTGCCCGGAGCGCTGGTCGCCGGTGTCCTCGTCCATGTGATCGGCTCCGCCGGTACGGGGACGAGCGTGGTGCGCCTGGTGCTCGCCGGAGCCGTGCTCACCGCCGTGCTCATGGCGTTCATCCAGGCGGTGACCCTCAGCAAACCGCAGGTCTTCGACAGCTACCGCTATTGGGTCGTGGGAGCGCTCGGCGGCAGGGACTTCGAGGTCTTCTGGTCCGTCCTGCCCTTCGCCGCCGTCGGTTTCCTGCTCGCCCTCGCCCTCGGCCCCGGCCTCAACGCCCTGGCCCTCGGCGATGCCACCGCCATCGCCCTCGGCTCGCACCCCGGGCGCACCCGGGGCGGCGGACTGCTCGCGGCCACGCTGCTCAGCGCCGCCGCGACCGCCGCCGTCGGCCCGATCGCCTTCGTCGGCCTCGCCGTCCCGCACGTCGTACGGGCCCTGGTCGGCGTCGACTTCCGCGCCCAAATCCTCCTCTCCGCCCTGCTCGGCCCCACCCTCCTGCTCCTCGCGGACGTGGTGGGCCGGGTCGTCATGCGCCCCACCGAACTCATGGTCGGGGTCGTCACCGCCTTCATCGGCGCACCCGCGCTGCTCATCGCCGTACGCAGGATGCGGAGCACCTCATGACCGTCACCGGACAGACCGCCGCCGCACGCAGGGCCCCCCGGGCCCCCCGCGGCTATCTGGTCGTCGGCCGCACCGTGGCGATACCCATGCGCCGGGCCTCCGTGTTCGCGGGTTCCGGGCTCTTCGTCCTCCTCCTCGCGGCCGCCGTCACGACGCTGGCCTGGGGGCGCCTCGGCATCGACCTCGCCGACCTGCCCGCCGCGCTCGTCGGCGACGCCGAGGGCAAGGACCGGTTCGTCTTCAACCGGCTGCGCGGCCCCCGTCTCACCGTCGCCATCGGGGTCGGCGCGGCACTCGGCCTCTCCGGCGCCCTGTTCCAGTCCGTCACCCGCAACCCGCTCGGCAGCCCGGACGTCATCGGGCTCTCCGCCGGGGCCGGCGCGGGCGCCGCGATCTGCGCCCTGATGTTCCCCGACACGGTCCCGGTCGCCATCGGGGCGCTCCTCGGCGCGGTCCTCGCGATGGCCCTCGTGTACGTCTCCACCGGCACCGGCTTCCGTAACCCCGCCCGGCTCGTCATCGCCGGGATCGGCGTCGCCGCGATGGGCGCGGCCGTCACCCAGTACGTCGTCTACGCCCTGGAACGCGACAAGGCCTCCGTCCTCACCGCCTATGTCAACGGCAGCCTGACCGCTCGCTCCTGGACCGACGCCACCACCATCTGGCTGGTCCTGCTCGCCGCGGTCCCGCTGACCGCGCTGATCTCCCGGCGGCTGGATATCGGTGAGATGGGCGACGACATCGCCGAGGGACTCGGCTCCGAGCCGAAGAAGGCCAAGACCCTCGCCGTGGTCCTGGCCATCGCCCTCTCGGCCGCCGCGGTCAGCGTCTCGGGCCCCATCGCCTTCATCGCCCTGACCGCGCCCCAGATCGCCAGACGCCTCACCCGCGGCTCCGGCCCGCACCTGCTGCTCTCCGCGCTCACCGGTGGCCTGCTGCTGGTGCTGGCGGACCTCTGCTCCCAGCAGCTGGCGCTCTTCGACGACCTGCCGGTCGGGATCTACACGATGGCGATCGGCGGCGCGTACCTCGGCTATCTGCTGGTACGGGAATGGCGCAAGGGCGTGCTATGAGCGGTGTCGGGGCGGTGACGACTGGTCACGTACAGGTTCGTCGACCATACTGCCCGCCGTGGAGCAGAGCATAGATTCGAACAAGAAGCCCGAGTTCGCCGCAGGCACCGACCCGGCGTTCATCCCCCTGCCCGGACTGGCGGCGCCCGTCGCGACCCGGAAGCCCGAACCGGAATCGGAGGCCGGTCCGGAGGACGCTGCTCCGGAGTCGGAGAAGGAGACGGACCGCGACGACGAGGCCGGCGCGGACGCCGCCGGCGCCGAAGTCGGCCAGGAACCGGAATCGGCGGCGGGCGACGCCGCAACGGAGGACGAGGCCGAGAAGGAGGGCGACGCCGTCCAGGACGGCCCCGTCTTCGAGGTCAGCGACCGACGCGGTTCGATCCGGGTGGCCCGGGAAGGTGTCCGCTTCACGCTCGACGACCAGGAGGCCGACTTCCACTGGGACGAGATCGGCGCGGTGGAGACCACCCCGGCGCGCTTCGGCCGCCGGTTCACGGTGACCGTCCATCTGTCGAGCCGCCGTTGGTTCAACGCCGAGGTCGAGGCGGCGAGCCGCGCCGAGCTCAAGGCCTGGCCGGCCGAGCTGGACACCGTGCTGGACGCCTACTTCGAGGAGTCCTGAGCCGTCTCCCGTGAGACACCCGGCCGGGGTGTCTCACGGGCCCGGCGTGCCCTGCCGTGCCCGTCAGCCATCAGGGCCGTTCGCGGTCGCGGCCCCGGACGCGCATCGCGACGTAAGCGACCAGGGCGACCGCGGCCAGCGCCAGCACGATCTTGGTCACCACGCCGACGTACGCCCCGACCACGTCCCACTGGTCGCCGAGCCAGTACCCGGCCATCACGAGCACGGTGTTCCACACCAGGCTGCCCGCCGTCGTCAACCCGACGAACACCGGCAGCGGCATGCGTTCCACGCCCGCGGGCACCGAGATCAGACTCCGGAACACCGGCACCATGCGGCCCAGCAGCACCGCCTTGGTGCCGTGCCGGGCGAACCACTCCTCCGTCCGCACCAGGTCGGATGCCTTGACCAGGGGGAGCTTCGCCCACCAGGCGTGCATCCGCTCCCGGCCGAACACGGCTCCGATCCCGTACAGGACCACCGCGCCGACGACCGAGCCGAGCGTCGTCCAGAACAGGGCCGAGGCGATGCCGAGCACTCCCTGCGAGGCGGCGAACCCGGTCAGCGGCAGGATCACCTCGCTGGGCAGCGGCGGGAACAGGTTCTCCAGCGCGATGGCCGCACCCGCGCCGGGACCGCCGAACGTCTCGACCAGCCCGGTTGCCCAGCCGACGATGCCCCCCTGCGGCTCCGGGGCGGCGAGCGGTTCCCGGGCGGTTGACAGAGTCAGGTCCATGGATCCATGGTCCCTCAGGCCCCGTCGAGCACCACCGAACGGCTCAGGTGGCGCGGCAGATCGGGGTCGAGCCCCCGCGCGGCCGCACGGGCGAGGGCGAGGCGCTGTACGCGTACGAGATCGGCCAGCGGGTCGAGGGCGCCGTCCACCCACTGGGCGCCCGTCGCGCGCACCTGCTCGGACAGGCCCTCCGGTGCCTCACCGAACATCCAGGTCGCGGTGGACGTGGTGGAGATGCTGATGGGGCCGTGGCGGTACTCCATCGCGGGATAGGACTCCGTCCAGGACAGCGAGGCCTCCTTCATCTTCAGCGCCGCCTCGTGGGCCAGCCCGACCGTCCACCCCCGGCCGAGGAAGGAGAACTGGGTGCTCTCCAGCAGGCCGTCGGGCAGCGGTGCGGCGAGCGCGGTCTCCGCGTCCGCGACCACGGCCTCGGAGTGCAGGCCGAGGTGGGCCCGCAGCAGGGTGAGGGCGGTCGTGGCGAAGCGCGTCTGGACGACGGACCGTTCGTCGGCGAAGTCCAGGACGACGAGATCGTCGGCCGCCGCCCTGACCGGGGTCTCGGGATCCGCCGTGACGGCCACCGTGCGGGTGGTCCCGCGCAGCCGGTTCAGCAGTTCCAGGACCTCGGTCGTGGTCCCCGAGCGGGTCAGCGCGACGACGCGGTCGTAGCCGCGGCCGAAGGGGAACTCGGAGGCGGCGAAAGCGTCCGACTCGCCCTGGCCGGATCCCTCGCGGAGCCCGGCGTAGGCCTGCGCCATGTAGAAGGAGGTACCGCAGCCGACGACCGCGATCCGCTCGCCCGCGACGGGCAGGGCGGCGGTCTCCGGGCCGCCCGCCAGGGCGGCGGCGCGCCGCCAGCAGGCGGGCTGACTGGCTGTCTCGGTCTCGGCATACGACACGTCTGCACTCCACGGGGACGAGGTGGACCACGGGAACGGGGCTGAGCGGGGCCGGCCAGCCCGGATGTAGAATTCTGCACGTTACATGCAGTTATCGAGCAAAAACAAGCAAGCCGCAGGTGGGTGAAGGGCTACCGGGAGGCCCTGTGCGAGGCTTGCGGCGGTCCGGCCCCCGGCGACCGCGTTCCCGCGAAACGCGGTGCCCGCGCCGGACGGTGAGGAGACGCTCTTGTCCAGGGACGCCCGGTGGGACGCGCTGCTGGAACTGGTCGGCAAGCACGGCAGGGTGGACGTCGAGGAGGCGGCGGCGGCGCTCGACGTCTCGGCCGCCACCATCCGCCGTGACCTGGACCAGCTGGCCGAACAGCACCTGCTCACCCGCACCAGGGGCGGCGCGGTCGCGCACGGGGTCTCCTACGAACTGGCGCTCCGCTACAAGACGGGCCGTCACGCGCCGGAGAAGCAGGCCATCGGGCGCGCCGTGTCCGGCCTGGTCGCCGTCGGGGAGGTCGTCGGCCTGACCGGTGGAACGACCGTGACCGAAGTGGCCAGGGCGCTGGCGGTGCGTCCGGACATCGTGGGCGAGGCGGCGGGGGGCGGGCAGCCGACGCTGACCGTGGTGACCAACGCCCTCAACATCGCCAGCGAGCTGGCGATCCGGCCGCAGATCAAGATGGTCGTGACGGGCGGGGTCGCGAGGCCCCAGTCGTACGAGCTGACGGGCCCGCTCGCCGTCGGAGTGATGAACGAGATCACCCTGGACGTCGCCGTTCTCGGGGTCAACGCCATCGACATCGAACGCGGTGCGTACGTCCACCACGAGGGCGAGGCCAGCGTCAACCGGCTGCTCGCGGAGCGGGCCCAGCGCGTGGTGGTGGCGGCCGACTCGTCGAAGATCGGCAAGCGGGCGTTCGCCCGGGTCTGCGACCTCGGACTGGTCGACGTCCTGGTCACCGACTCCCATATCGGAGCGGAGGCGAAGGAGCGGTTCGGCGAGGCGGGGGTCCAGGTCGTCACGGTCTGATCGGCGGGGTGCGGCCCGGCGCGGTGCGGCTCGTCGTGCCCGAGCGTGCGGGGCGTCATGAACGGGTGCCCGGCGGGTACCGGAAGCGACACGGACGGAGACTTCGCCGTGTCGCTGGTACGCCGAACGGGTGAGGGGCGAGAGGATTGCCCGATGAACAGTGAGTGCAGCCGGCGGGAACCCGACCGGCTCGACGACGGGGTGGCCCTGTGAGCAGGTACGACAGGTATGACAGATACGACGCCACCGACGAACAGTGGGAAGGGCTCGCGCAGGTCGTGCCGCTGCGCGGCCGCGACGAGTGGCCGTCCCGCATCGACCACCGCACCGTCCCGGACGAGCGGGCGGCCGAACAGCGGCGCCTCGTGGTGCTGCGGGTGCAGGTCTTCGCGGATGCTCGCGAGGTCGCCGAGTACCTGGTGGCCCAGGTTCCGGTGCTGCTCGACCTGACGGCGGCGGAAGCGGACGTGGCGAAGCGGATTCTCGACTTCAGCAGCGGTGTGGTCTTCGGCCTCGGCAGCGGCATGCACCGCGTCGACCGCAACGTCTTCCTGCTCGCGCCGGTCGGCATGGAGGTCGAGGGGGTCACGCCCGCGGGTCTCGCCCAGTCGTAGGAGCGGCAGCCGGGGCGGCAGCCGGACCGGACCGCCGCCCCCGGCCGCGCCGCCCCCGCTTTCCGGGCCGCCCGGCCTTTCGTGCGGGGTGGGCGTGCGGGGAGGCTCTGTCGGTGGCCGGTGATAGACCTGAGGCCGTGACAGACATCGATGTGGCAGAACTCCAGCGGCGGCTGGCCGCGTTCGCGGCGGCGCGCGACTGGGGGAAGTACCACACCCCGAAGAACCTGGCGGCCGCGCTCAGCGTCGAGGCCTCCGAACTGCTGGAGATCTTCCAGTGGCTGACGCCCGAACAGTCGGCGGGAGTCATGGAGAACCCCGAATCGGCCCACCGGGTCGCCGACGAGGTGGCTGATGTGCTCGCCTATCTCCTGCAGTTCTGCGAGGTAGTGGGCATCGATCCGACGGCGGCCCTGGCGGCCAAGTTGGAGCGGAACGAGAAGCGCTTCCCCCTGCCGAGCGCTCCGGAACCCCTCGATCGTCACTCTTCGGAGTGAGTGAGATATCCACAGTCGACTTCCTGTCCACAGATTTCCGATTTCCTCTGGCCTTACGGTGCTGTCTACCTCACTGTGGGTAATGAATGAGGTGAGCGGGTTTTCGTACGGACGGGGGAGAGACATGGAAGCGGAGCGAGTCATCGAGGCGGGGCGGCGGGCTCTGGCGGGCAGCCGGGGCGCGCTGGACGTCATGGCGGAGGCCTGGCAGGCGCAGGCGCTCGCCCGGGCGGTCGGCAGTCGGCTTGCGCTGTACGGCCCGGTGGAGTTACGGAGCGAGGCGCGGGCGCTGGGGGAGATCGGCGCCGGATGCTCGGCGCTGGATCACCCGACGGTGGTCTCCGGCGGTGCCAGGGCGGCCCAGTTGTCCGGGATCGCCGATGTGAGGCGGTCCCTGGCCGGGCTCGCGCTGTTGCTCAGTGAGGCCGGGATCGCCCTGGTCGGGGTGGCCTGCGACACGGGGGAGGACGGTCTGTACTGGCAGTGCATCGAGGCCATGGACGCGGCGGACGAATCCCTGGAGCGCGTGCACGGGATGCTGAGGCGGCTGGCGGAGCGGGAGAGGGAGCGCGACGGCCCCTACGGCGGTATACGCGGCCCTGCGGCATCGGCGGCAGGTCCCTGAGGGGGAGGGCGGCGGAGCGCCGGGAGAGGACGCCGTTGCCGATGCCCGAGACGGGACGACGGCCGGCGGGGAGGCAGGGGCGGGGGAGGCAAGGGGAGATGTGGGGGAGGTCCGGCCTGGCTGGTGGGCGGGACCGGGTGCCGGAGAGGCAGGATGGAGGGCATGGATCTTCGCATCTTCACCGAGCCCCAGCAGGGGGCCGACTACGACACCTTGCTCACCGTCGCCAAGGCCGCCGAGGACCTGGGCTTCGACGCCTTCTACCGCTCCGACCACTATCTCCGCATGGGCTCCGGCGACGGTCTGCCCGGGCCGACGGACGCCTGGATCACCCTGGCCGGACTGGCGCGTGAGACCCGGCGGATCCGGCTCGGCACCCTGATGACCGCCGGCACGTTCCGGCTGCCGGGAGTTCTGGCCATCCAGGTTGCCCAGGTCGACCAGATGTCCGGCGGACGGGTCGAACTGGGCCTGGGCGCAGGTTGGTTCGAGGAGGAGCACAAGGCCTACGGCATTCCGTTCCCGAAGGAGAAGTTCGGCCGCCTGGAGGAGCAGCTCGCCATCATCACGGGCCTGTGGGCGACCGAGGTCGGCGCGACCTTCAGCTACGACGGCACCTACTACCAACTCACTGATTCGCCCGCTCTGCCCAAGCCGACGCAGACCAAGGTGCCTGTCCTGATCGGCGGCCACGGTGCGACGCGCACCCCGCGGCTCGCCGCGCAGTACGCCGACGAGTTCAACATCCCGTTCGCCTCGCTGGAGGACAGCGAGAAGCAGTTCGGCCGGGTCCGGGCCGCCGCGCAGGCGCACGGGCGCTCTCCGGACGACCTCGTGTACTCCAACGCGCTGATCGTCTGCACGGGCAAGGACGACGCCGAGGTCGCCCGACGCGCCGCGGCCATCGGCCGGGACGTGGAGGAGCTCAAGGCGAACGGGTTGGCGGGATCGCCCGCCGAGGTGGTCGACAAGATCGGCAGCTTCGAGGCGATCGGCTCGTCGAGGATCTACCTCCAGGTCCTCGATCTGGAGGACCTCGACCATCTGGAACTGATCTCCTCGCAGATCCAGTCCCAGCTGACCTGACCTGACCTGACCTGACCTGACCTGACGAGGGGGAGGTGGCTGTGCGTACCGTGCGCACGCTCGCCGACGCGCTGGACGACGGACCCGTTCTGCTGGACGGCGGGCTCTCCAACCAGTTGGAGGCGCAGGGCTGCGATCTGTCCGACGCGCTGTGGTCGGCCCGGTTGCTGGCCGATGCGCCGGAACAGATCGAGGCCGCTCACCTCGCCTACCTCCGGGCGGGCGCGCGCGTCCTCATCACGGCCAGCTATCAGGCCACCTTCGAAGGGTTCGGGCGGTACGGGATCGACCGGGCCGGGGCCGGGGCCCTGCTCGCCCGCAGCGTGGAGCTGGCCCGGGGCGCCGCCGACGCGGCGCGCCGGGCCGACCCCGGACGGCAGACCTGGGTCGCCGCATCGGTCGGACCGTACGGGGCGATGCTGGCGGACGGCAGCGAGTACCGGGGTCGCTACGGGCTGAGCGTCCGGGAACTGGAGCGCTTCCACCGCCCCCGGGTGGCGGCGCTGGCTGCTGCCGGGCCCGACGCCCTGGCGCTGGAGACGGTGCCGGACGTGGACGAGGCGGAGGCCCTGGTCCACGTGGCCGAGGAGACCGGACTGCCGTACTGGCTCTCGTACAGCGTGGCGGGCGGCCGGACCAGGGCCGGCCAGCCGCTGGAGGAGGCGTTCGCGGTGGCGGCGGGGCGGGACTCCGTCCTCGCGGTCGGGGTCAACTGCTGCGATCCGGAGGAGGCACAGGGGGCTGTGGAGCAGGCGGTGGCGGTCACGGGCAGGCCCGCCGTGGTCTACCCGAACAGCGGGGAGGGGTGGGACGCCGGAGCGCGGGGGTGGACCGGGCGTGGCACCTTCGACCCGGGGCGGGTGCGGGCCTGGACGCGGGCCGGGGCCGGACTCGTCGGAGGCTGCTGCCGGGTGGGGCCGGACCTCATCACGGAGCTGGACGGGCGGCTGGGGAGTCAGGGCTCCCCGTAGCAGGCGTGCCTGGGACCGTCCCGAAGATCACCGCGCTTCGGGAGGAGCGAAAATGCCTGGTGGGGGCGGGAGGTGACGACCATACTCGGACAGGTGTTCCTGACAATCGGTACGACCGGCACCCAAGAGCGTCCCGCCACGGACCTGGGCTTTCTGTTGCACAAGCATCCCGACAAGGCGCAGACGTTCTCCACTTCGCACGGCTCCGCGCACGTCTTCTACCCCGAGGCGTCCGCCGAGCGCTGCACGGCCGCGCTCCTGCTGGAGGTGGATCCGGTGGCGCTGGTGCGGCGCGGCAAGGGCAAGGGCCGGGGCGGCGCGCCCGACGCGGCGCTCGCGCAGTACGTCAACGACCGCCCCTACGCGGCGTCCTCGCTGTTGTCGGTCGCTCTCGCCGCCGTGTTCAAGTCGGCGCTCGGCGGCGTCTGCCGGGCCATGCCCGAGCGGGCCGGGAGCCCGTTGCCGCTGCGGATCGAGGTGCCCGCCCTGCCCGCCAGGGGCGGTGCCGAGCTGGTGCACAAGCTGTTCGCGCCGCTCGGCTGGTCGCGGGTCGACGTCACGGCCGTACCGCTGGACGAGGAGTTCCCCGCGTGGGGCGACTCCCGCTACGTACGCCTGGTGCTGGAGGGTGAGTTGCGGCTCGCGGACGCGCTGCGCCAGCTCTATGTCCTGCTCCCGGTGCTCGACGACGCCAAGCACTACTGGGTCGCACCCGACGAAGTGGACAAGCTGTTGCGCGCGGGGGAGGGCTGGCTGGCCGACCACCCCGAGCGGCCGCTGATCACGCGGCGCTATCTCTCCCACCGCTGGGGGCTCACGCGCCAGGCCGACCAGGCCCTGGAGCTGGTCAGGCTCGCCGAGTCGGACGACCTCGACGTCGACAGCGTCGACAACGCGGTGGACGAGAGCACCGACACCGAGGAGAAGCCGGTCCCGCTCGCCGAACAGCGGCGCACCGCGATCCTCGACGCGCTGCGCGCCGCCGGGGCGAGCCGGGTACTCGACCTCGGCTGCGGCCAGGGCCAGTTGGTCCAGGCACTCCTCAAGGACGTGCGCTTCACCGAGATCGTCGGCGTCGACGTCTCGATGCGCGCCCTCACCATCGCCTCGCGGCGGCTGAAGCTGGACCGGATGGGAGAGCGCCGGGCGGACCGGGTCACCCTGCGGCAGGGGTCGCTCACCTACACCGACAAGCGGCTCGCGGGATACGACGCCGCCGTGCTCAGTGAAGTGATCGAGCACCTGGACCTGGACCGGCTGCCGGCCCTGGAGTACGCGGTGTTCGGCGCGGCGCGACCGGGGACGGCGCTCGTGACCACGCCGAACGTCGAGTACAACGTCCGCTGGGAGACCCTCCCGGCCGGGCGCGTCCGGCACGGGGACCACCGGTTCGAGTGGACCCGGGCCGAATTCCGGGACTGGGCCGGGAAGGTCGCCGAGCGGCACGGATACACCGTCCGGTACGTACCGGTCGGGCCGGACGACCCCGAGGTGGGGCCGCCGACCCAGATGGCCGTGTTCACCCGGACCACGGAAACCCCCGGCAGCCGCGGCAGGAACACCGGGAAGAACAACGGCGAGAAGACCGACGGGAACATCGGCGAGAAGGAGGCGGAAGCCGCATGAACAGCGACCACAGCACCACCGGCGCGGAAACCGCCACGACCACCACCGCCGCGCGCGTCCTGCCGGTGACCGACCTCTCCCTCGTCGTCCTCATCGGCGCCAGCGGATCGGGCAAGTCCACCTTCGCCCACAAGCACTTCAAGCCGACCGAGATCGTCTCCTCGGACTTCTGCCGGGGGCTGGTCGCCGACGACGAGAACGACCAGAGCGCCAGCCGCGACGCCTTCGACGTGCTGCACTACATCGCCGGCAAGCGCCTGGAGGCCGGGCGGCTCACCGTGATCGACGCCACCAGCGTCCAGTCCGAGAGCCGCAAGCAGCTGGTCCAGCTGGCCCGGAAGCACGACGTCCTGCCCATCGCCATCGTCCTCGATCTCCCGGAAGAGGTCTGCGCCGCCCGCAACGCGGCCCGCCCGGACCGCGCCTCCATGCCGCGCCATGTCATCCAGCGGCACCGCCGCGAGCTGCGGCGTTCCCTGCGCGGCCTGGAGCGCGAGGGCTTCCGCAAGGTGCACGTCCTGCGCACCGAGGAGGAGGCCGGGAGCGCCGAAGTGGTCCTGGAGCGCCGCTACAACGACCTGCGCCACCTCGCCGGCCCGTTCGACATCATCGGGGACATCCACGGCTGCCGCTCCGAGCTGGACACCCTGCTCGGCAAGCTCGGGTACGTGGACGGCGCCCACCCCGAGGGACGTACGGCCGTGTTCGTCGGCGACCTCGTCGACCGGGGCCCCGACAGCCCCGGCGTGCTGCGCCGCGTCATGTCCATGGTCTCGGCGGGCACCGCCCTGTGCGTCCCCGGCAACCACGAGAACAAGCTCGGCCGCTACCTCGCGGGCCGCAAGGTCCAGCTCACCCACGGGCTCGCCGAGACCGTCGAGCAGCTGGAGCGCGAGGACGCCGAGCACCCCGAGTTCCGGGGGCAGGTGCGGAAGTTCATCGACGGGCTGGTCAGCCACTACGTCCTGGACGACGGCAAGCTGGTGGTCTGTCACGCCGGGCTGCCCGAGAAGTACCACGGCCGCACCTCCGGCCGGGTCCGCTCGCACGCGCTGTACGGGGACACGACGGGGGAGACCGACGAGTTCGGCCTGCCCGTGCGCTACCCGTGGGCCGAGGAGTACCGGGGCCGCGCCACCGTGGTCTACGGCCACACCCCGGTGCCCACCACCTCCTGGATCAACAACACCATCTGCCTGGACACCGGTGCCGTCTTCGGCGGGAAGATGACCGCGCTGCGCTGGCCGGAGCGCGAACTGGTCGACGTACCCGCCGAGAAGGTCTGGTACGAGCCCGTCAGACCGCTGAGCACCGAGGCGCCCGGGGGCCGGGAGGGCCGCCCGCTGGACATCGCCGACGTCCAGGGCCGCAGGGTCGTGGAGACCCGGCACATGGGGCGCGTCGCCGTGCGCGAGGAGAACGCCGCCGCCGCGCTCGAGGTGATGAGCCGGTTCGCCGTCGACCCGCAGCTCCTCGCCTACCTCCCGCCCACCATGGCGCCCACCGCCACCTCCCGCGAGGACGGCTTCCTGGAGCACCCGGCCGAGGCCTTCGCGCAGTACGCCGGCGACGGTGTCGAGCGGGTCGTGTGCGAGGAGAAGCACATGGGCTCCCGGGCCGTCGCCCTCGTCTGCAAGGACGGCGGGGCCGCGACCGCGCGCTTCGGCACGGCGGGCCCCACCGGTGCGCTGTACACCCGCACCGGACGCCCGTTCCTGGACGACACGGCCATGACCGAGAGGGTCCTGGGCCGGCTCCGCACCGCCGTCACCGCCGCCGGACTCTGGCAGGAGTGGGACACCGACTGGGTGCTCCTGGACGCCGAGCTGATGCCGTGGTCGCTCAAGGCCGGCGGGCTGCTGCGCTCGCAGTACGCCGCCGTCGGCGCCGCGTCCGGCGCGGTCTTCCCGCCGGCCGTCGCCGCCCTGGACCAGGCGGTCGCCCGGGGCGTCGAGGTGGCGGGCCTCGCCGGGAACCAGCGGGCCCGCGCCAGGGACGCGGCCGCGTTCACCGAGGCGTACCGGCGCTACTGCTGGCCCACCGAGGGGCTGGACGGGGTGCGGCTCGCGCCGTTCCAGATCCTCGCCGTCCAGGGCCGCTCCCTGGCCTCCGTGCCGCACGACGAGCAGCTCGCCTGGCTGGACCGGCTCGTGGAGCACGACCCGACCGGGCTCCTCCAGATCACCCGCCGGCTCGTCGTCGACACCGGGGACGAGGCCTCCGTGCGCGCGGGCGTGGACTGGTGGCTGGAGATGACCGGGCGGGGCGGCGAGGGCATGGTCGTCAAGCCGCTCGGCGCCCTCGTCCGGGACGCCAAGGGCCGGCTCGTCCAGCCCGGCGTCAAGGTGCGCGGCCGGGAGTATCTCCGCATCATCTACGGCCCCGAGTACACCCGCCCGGAGAACCTGGAGCGCCTGCGCTCCAGGTTCCTCGGCCACAAGCGCTCGCTGGCGCTGCGGGAGTACGCGCTCGGCCTGGAGGCCCTGGACCGGCTGGCGGAGGGCGAGCCGCTGTGGCGGATCCACGAGGCGGTGTTCGCCGTTCTGGCCCTGGAGTCGGAGCCGGTGGACCCCCGCCTCTGAGAGCCGTCCAACCCGTGGGCGATTCGCGGGGTGAACGGCGCTCCGCGCGGTGAGGATGAAGGCATGGGATTCCACGTCGACTCCGAAGCCGGGCGGCTGCGCCGCGTCATACTGCACCGCCCCGATCTGGAGCTGAAGCGGCTCACCCCCAGGAACAAGGACGCGCTCCTGTTCGACGACGTCCTGTGGGTGCGCCGCGCCCGGGAGGAGCACGACGGGTTCGCCGACGTGCTGCGCGACCGGGGGGTCGCCGTGCACCTCTTCGGCGATCTCCTGCGCGAGTCCCTCGACATCCCGGTCGCCCGGCGGCTCGTGCTCGACCGGGTCTTCGACGAGAAGGAGTACGGTCCGCTCGCCACCGAGCATCTGCGGGCCGCCTTCGAGGAACTGTCCTCGGACGAGCTGGCGGAGGCGCTGGTCGGCGGCATGACCAAGCGGGAGTTCCTGGAGCGGCACAGCGAGCCGACCTCCGTCCGCTTCCACGTGATGGATCTGGACGACTTCCTGCTCGGCCCGCTGCCGAACCACCTCTTCACCCGGGACACCTCGGCGTGGATCTATGACGGGGTCTCCATCAACGCGATGCGCTGGCCGGCCAGGCAGCGCGAGACCGTCCACTTCGAGGCGATCTACCGGCACCATCCCCTCTTCACCGGCGCGGAGGCGGGGGTCTTCCACCACTGGTCGGAGGGCCAGGACGACTACCCCTCCACCATCGAGGGCGGTGACGTCCTGGTCATCGGACAGGGAGCCGTCCTCATCGGGATGAGCGAGCGCACCACGCCGCAGGCCGTGGAGATGCTGGCCCGGGGCCTCTTCGACGCCGGCTCGGCGCGCACGATCGTGGCGCTCGACATGCCCAAGGCCCGGGCGTTCATGCACCTGGACACGGTGATGACGATGATCGACGGTGACACGTTCACGCAGTACGCCGGTCTCGGCATGCTCCGCTCGTACACCATCGAGCCCGGCAGCGGCCCCCGCGAGCTGAAGGTCACCGACCATCCGCCCGAGCACATGCACCGTGCCATCGCCGCCGCTCTCGGCCTCGACGCGATCCGGGTGCTCACAGCCACCCAGGACGTGCACGCGGCCGAGCGCGAGCAGTGGGACGACGGCTGCAACGTGCTCGCCGTCGAGCCCGGGGTCGTCGTCGCCTACGAGCGCAACGCCACGACCAACACCTATCTGCGCAAGCAGGGCATCGAGGTGATCGAGATCCGGGGCAGCGAGCTGGGCCGGGGACGTGGCGGGCCGCGCTGCATGAGCTGTCCGGTCGAGCGGGACCCCGTCACCTGAGACGTGTGCGGCCCGCGAGCCCGGGCCCTGTATAGGGATGCGGGTAATCGTATAGACTTCCAGTTCTGCCCGCGCGCAGTGCGTAGATCCCCGTCCGACCCAGGAGCAGTCATCATGGCCATAGACCTCACCGGCCGCCACTTCCTCAAGGAGCTGGACTTCACCTCCGAGGAGTTTCTCGGCCTGGTCTCCCTGGCCGCCGAGCTCAAGGCGGCCAAGAAGGACGGGGCCGAGGTCCAGCGGCTGCGCGGGAAGAACATCGCGCTGATCTTCGAGAAGACCTCGACGCGTACGCGCTGCGCGTTCGAGGTCGCCGCGGCCGACCAGGGCGCCTCCACCACCTACCTCGACCCGTCGGGCTCCCAGATGGGTCACAAGGAGTCCGTCAGGGACACCGCCCGGGTCCTCGGCCGGATGTTCGACGGGATCGAGTACCGGGGCGACAGCCAGCAGGCCGTCGAGGAGCTGGCCGCTTACGGCGGGGTGCCGGTCTTCAACGGGCTCACGGACGACTGGCACCCCACCCAGATGCTCGCCGACGTGCTCACCATGGCCGAGTTCCGCGAGGGACCCGTGGCGGGGACGGCCCTCGCCTACCTCGGTGACGCCCGCTTCAACATGGGTAACTCCTACCTGATCACCGGAGCCCTGCTCGGTCTGGACGTCAGGATCGTCGCCCCCGAGGCGTACTGGCCGGACGGGGCCGTCGTGGCGCGGGCCCGGGAGCTCGCCGAGGTCAGCGGCGCGACGCTCACCCTCACCGGCGACGTCGCCGAGGGTGTCCGGGGCGCCGACTTCGTCGCCACCGACGTCTGGGTCTCCATGGGGGAGCCCAAGGAGGTGTGGGCCGAGCGCATCGCCGCCCTCGGCCCCTACGCCGTGACGATGGAGGTCCTGCGGGCCACCGGCAACCCGGACGTGAAGTTCCTGCACTGCCTGCCCGCCTTCCACGACCTCGGCACCCAGGTCGGCCGGGACATCCACGCCCGGTACGGGCTGGCCGAGCTGGAGGTCAGCGACGAGGTCTTCGAGTCCGCCCACTCGGTCGTCTTCGACCAGGCCGAGAACCGGATGCACACGATCAAGGCCGTGCTGGTGGCGACGCTCGCGGGGAAGTGGTCCCGCCGGTAGGGGTACGGAGCGGGGTTCGCATGCACATGCACCCGATTGGGTGAACATGCGTAGGGGTGGCTACGATGTCGCCTCTTGGTGGGGTCCGGGCTCGCGATGCCCGGGCCCCGTTCCCATGTGCCGCCCGAGGTCCCCACGGCCGCCGTGCGCACCGGGACACGTCCCCCCACCGCACCACCAGAGATGAGAACGTCCCGCATGAGCACCGGTCTGCCGCGTTCCGGCACCCCGCAGCCCCCCGGCCCCTCGAAGCCGGGGCTGCGCCGCAAGAGCCCCGATCAGCTCATCGCCGAGTCCGGCGGCGACCTGGAAGGCCATGGCCTCAAGCGCACGATGGGCCTCTTCCAGCTCGTCTGCTTCGGGGTCGGCGCGATCGTCGGCACCGGCATCTTCGTCGGGCTGTCCGACAGCGTCGCCGAGGCCGGCCCCGCCGTCGTGATCTCGTTCGTCCTCGCGGCGATCACCTGCATCTTCACCGCCCTCTCCTTCGCGGAGCTGGGCAGCGCCATCCCGGTCTCCGGCAGCTCGTACTCCTTCGCGTACGCGGCGCTCGGCGAGCGCACCGCCTTCCTCGTCGGCTGGTGCCTGCTGCTGGAGTACGGCGTGTCGGTCTCCGCCGTCGCGGTGGGCTGGAGCCAGTACGTCAACGAGCTGCTGAACAGCGTGATCGGCCTGCGACTCCCCGAGGCCCTGTCCGCCGGTCCCACCGAGGGCGGTGTGGTCAATCTGCCCGCGATCGTCGTGATCGCCATGGCCGCCGCGCTGCTGGTGCGCGGTGTCCGGGAGAGCGCCACCGCGACCGCCGCCATGGCAATCCTCAAGATCGGCATCCTGGTCGCGTTCTGCGCCGTGGCGTTCAGCGCGTTCGAGGACGACAACCTCATGCCGTTCGCGCCCCACGGGCTCGGCGGCATCACCGCGGGCGCCTCGCTGGCGTTCTTCTCCTACATCGGCTTCGACGCCATCACCACCGCGGGCGAGGAGGTCAAGAATCCCCGGCGGAACATCCCCATCGCCATCCTGATCTGCATCGGCGTCGTCACCCTGCTCTACTGCGCGGTGGCGCTCTCGGCCATCGGCGCGATCGGCTCGGGCGCGGTCGCCGACAAGAGCGCGGCCCTCTCGATCGCCGTCAACCGGGTGACCGACTCCACGGTCGGCGGCGGCGTCATCGCCTTCGGCGCGGTCGTCGCCATCGCCTCGGTGGTGCTCGCCGTGATGTACGGGCAGACCCGCATCCTCATGTCGATGTCCCGCGACGGGCTCATCCCGCGCGTCTTCGAGCGGGTCTCGCCCAGGACCCACACCCCGGTCGCCAACACCTGGATCGTGGCCTGCGTCTTCGCGGTCCCGGCCGCGTTCGTCCCGCTCGACGTCGTCGTGAACCTGACGACCATCGGCACGCTCGCGACGATGGTCGCCGTCAATGTCGCGGTGGTGGTGCTCCGGCGGAGCGCCCCCGGGCTGAAGCGGACCTTCCGGGTGCCGCTCTACCCGGTGAGTCCGCTGCTGGGCGTCGCGTTCTGTCTGTACCTGATGTACGGGACCGGCTGGACGACCTGGGTCCAGTTCGCGGTCTTCCTCGCCGTGGGCTCGCTGCTGTACGCCGGTTACGGGCGCAAGCGCTCCCGGCTGGTCAGCTCCCCGGGGACGGACCCGGCTGCGCCGGTATCGCCGGAAGCGTGAACCACACGGCCTTGCCGTGCTCCGTGGTGCGGTGACCGCACGCGGAGCTGAGGGTCCGGATCAGCAGCAGGCCGCGGCCGTGCTCCTGCCAGGGGTCGACCTCGCAGTCCGGCTCCGGCCGGGACAGGTCGCCCGGCGGGGCGGGGTCGCGGTCGTGCACCTCGACCTGGCAGCCGGTGGGCCGCAGCTCCACGACCAGCTCGATGGGCTCACCGCCCAGGGTGTGCTCGACCGCGTTGGCCACCAGCTCGGCCGTCAGCAGTTCGGCGGTGTCGCTGTCGGCCGGGGCGTCGATGTCCGACAGTGCCGTACGGATGAGAGCGCGGGCGATCGGCACGGCCGCGGTGGAGTGCGGCAGGGCGATGCGCCAGGAGGCGGGGACGGGGACATCGGGCGGCACGGCGGGGTTTCCGTTCGGGAGCGGGTCTTCCTCGAAGCGGGAGGTCTCGACTTCTGGGGTTCACGCGGTACTCGTGTCGGGACTTCCTGGTCTCAACCTTACGAACCGCTCCGGGCCGACCATAGAGGCGGTCGGCCGGAGCAAAGGGGACTTTCGCCACAACGGTCTCATGGATGGTGTATTGCGACCTCGTGACGACGGTCACGCAGGAGTGATAACTTCGGAGGCGGAACGCGACCCGCGCACGGCCGGCACCAGCCCGATCGCTGAAGGGGACCCCTCCATGAGCCCGTTTCCCAGCTCGGCCCCGAGCGCCGAGGAATGGCGTCATCTGCGGCTGACCCGGGACGACGGTGTGGCCACCGTCACACTCGCCCGCCCCGAAAAACTCAACGCGCTCACCTTCGGCGCCTACGCGGATCTGCGCGACCTCCTCGCCGAGCTCTCCCGGGAGCGTTCCGTCCGCGCCCTCGTCCTCGCCGGTGAGGGGCGAGGCTTCTGCTCCGGCGGCGACGTCGACGAGATCATCGGTGCCACCCTGGCCATGGACACCGCGCAGCTCCTCGACTTCAACCGGATGACCGGCCAGGTCGTCCGGGCCCTGCGGGAGTGCCCCTTCCCCGTCGTCGCCGCCGTGCACGGCGTCGCCGCCGGGGCCGGAGCCGTGCTGGCCCTGGCGGCGGACTTCCGGATCGCCGACCCGTCGGCCCGCTTCTCCTTCCTCTTCACCCGGGTCGGCCTCTCCGGCGGCGACATGGGCGCGGCCTATCTGCTGCCCCGGGTCGTAGGCCTCGGCCACGCCACCCGGCTCCTGATGCTCGGGGACGCCGTCCGCGCCCCGGAGGCGGAGCGCATCGGGCTGATCAGCGAGCTGGCAGACGAGGGGAAGGCCGACGAGCGCGCCGCCGAGCTGGCCCGCCGCCTCGCCGACGGCCCGGCCCTCGCGCTCGCCCAGACCAAGGCCCTGCTCACCGCCGAGCTGGACATGCCGCTCGCCGCCTCCGTCGAGCTGGACGCCAACACCCAGGCCCTCCTGATGCACGGCGAGGACTACGCCGAGTTCCACGCCGCCTTCACCGAGAAGCGGCCGCCGAAGTGGCAGGGGAGGTAGCCGTGCCGGCCCCCGAGCCGATCCGTCGCCCTGACGCCACCGTGCCGGCCCCCGAAGCGCCCCGGCGCGGTGCCGGGGAGCCGGACCGCGTGCGCCGGGTCGCGGTCGTCGGCGGCGGCCCCGGCGGGCTCTTCGCCGCTGCCCTCCTCAAGCGGCTCGATCCGGACCGCGCCGTCACCGTCTTCGAGCGCAACGCCCCCGACGACACCTTCGGCTTCGGCGTCGTCCTCTCCGACGAGACCCTCGGTGGCATCGAACACGCCGACCCCGAGGTGTACCGGGCGCTGAGAGCCGAGTTCGTCCGCTGGGACACCATCGACGTCGTCCACCGGGGCCGGACCCACACCTCCGGCGGCCACGGGTTCGCCGCCCTCGGCCGCCGCCGGCTCCTGGAGATCCTGCACGGGCGCTGCACCGGCCTCGGCGTCGACCTCCGCTTCCGCGCCCCGGCCCCGCCCGCCGCCGAGCTCGCCGCCCACCACGACCTGGTCATCGCCGCCGACGGGGTGCACAGCGCCACCCGCACGGGCCACGCCGACTCCTTCGGCCCGAGCGTCACCGAGCACCGCAACCGCTACATCTGGCTCGCCGCCGACTTCGCGCTCGACGCCTTCCGCTTCGAGATCGCCGAAACCCCGTACGGCGTCATGCAGTTGCACGGCTACCCGTACGAGGCGGATGCCTCCACCGTCATCATCGAGATGCGCGAGGAGGTCTGGCGCGCCGCCGGGCTCGACAGCTGCGACGCGGTCGAATCCACCGACCGCTGCGCCGAGTTCTTCACCGGAGCGCTGGACGGTCGCCCGCTGCGCGGCAACAGGTCCTCCTGGCTCGCCTTCCGCACGGTGGCCAACTCCCGCTGGTCCCACGGCAACACGGTGCTCATCGGCGACGCGGCCCACACCGCCCACTTCTCCATCGGCTCCGGCACCAAGCTCGCCGTCGAGGACGCCCTCGCGCTGGCCTCCTGCGTCGGGGAACAGCCGGACCTGCCGACGGCCCTCGCCGCGTACGAGGCCGAGCGCCGCCCGGTCGTCGCCTCCACCCAGCGCGCCGCGGCGGCCAGCCTGCGCTGGTTCGAGGAGCTGGCCACCTACGTGGACCAGCCGCCGCGCCGCTTCGCGTTCAACCTCCTCACCCGCAGCCGCCGGGTCACCCACGACAACCTCCGGCTGCGCGACGCCTCGTTCACCGCCGCCGTCGAGGAGGAGTTCGGCTGTCCGCCGGGCACCCCGCCGATGTTCACCCCACTGCGCCTGCGCGGCCTCGAACTGCGCAACCGCGTCGTCGTCTCGCCCATGGACATGTACTCCGCCACCGACGGGCTGCCCGCCGACTTCCACCTCGTCCACCTCGGGGCCCGGGCGCTCGGCGGCGCGGGACTCACCATGACCGAGATGGTCTGCGTCAGCCCCGAAGGCCGCATCACCCCCGGCTGCGCGGGTCTGTGGAACGACGAACAGGGCGCCGCCTGGCGGCGGATCACCGACTTCGTCCACACCTCCGCGCCCGGCGCCGCCATCGGCGTGCAGCTCGGCCACTCCGGCCGCAAGGGTTCCACGAAGCTGATGTGGGAGGGCATCGACGATCCCCTGGAGGACGGCAACTGGCCGCTGACGGCCGCCTCCCCGCTCCCGTACCGGCCGGGCGTCAGTCAGGTCCCCGCGGAGCTGGACCGGGCCGGACTGGACGCCGTGCGTGAGCAGTTCGTGGCGGCCGCCCGGCGCGCCGCCGACTCAGGTTTCGACCTCCTCGAACTCCACTGCGCCCATGGCTACTTGCTCTCCGGCTTCCTCTCCCCGCTCACCAACCGCCGCACCGACGCCTACGGCGGAGCACCGGCCGGGCGGTTGCGTTTCCCCCTCGAAGTCTTCGACGCCGTCCGCGAGGTCTGGCCGCGGGAGAGGCCGATGACCGTGCGGATCTCCGCCACCGACTGGGCCGAGGGCGGCACCGACGCCGAGGACGCCGTCACGATCGCCCGCGCCTTCGCCGACCACGGGGCCGACGCCATCGACGTCTCCACCGGTCAGGTCGTGGCCGACGAGCGCCCCGAATACGGACGCTCCTACCAGACCCCGTACGCCGACCGGATCCGCAACACCGTCGACGTCCCCGTCATCGCGGTCGGCGCGATCTCCTCCTGGGACGACGTCAACTCCCTGCTCCTGGCGGGCCGCGCCGACCTCTGCGCCCTGGCCCGCCCCCATCTGTACGACCCGCACTGGACCCTGCACGCGGCGGCCGAACAGGGCTACAGCGGCCCCGGCGCTCCCTGGCCCCTTCCGTACGGCGCCGGCAGCCGACCCCCGCCCACCGGCCGCACCGACGGACCGAAGCCCCGGCTCACGCTGGGCTGAGGCAGTCGTGGCACCGGCAGGGGGCCGGGTGCGGCACCCCGCCCCAGTGCTCCTCGCGGTACCGCGGGGCCAGCCGCCCGAGCAGTGCGGCCAGCTCCTCGGCGTACTCCCGCGTGGCCCACGAACCGTCGACGCCCACCGCCGCCACGCGTCGCAACACCGCCGGGCTGTACACCGCGACGGGCCGGAAGGTGTGGAGATTGCGGGTCGCCATGTCGAGGGTGATGTACGCACCGGTGTGCCGGCCACGCCCGATGGTGGTCAGCTGCTCGTGCCCCATGCCCCCGTAGGCGCCGACGACGTGCACCTTCGACCCGCCCCGGTACGACTTGGTCCCCGGGCGCAGTTCCTGCCCACCGTCCCCGTACCGCCGCCACCGCACCACGTTCGCGGCGACGAGCCACAACGGCTCCGCAGCCGCGGGCTCCGCCGTCATCGGCTCCTCCGCCACGGGTTCCGCAGCCCCAGGCTCCGCCGTGCCGGGCTCCGCGTCCACCGGCTCCTCCGTCACGTGTTCCTCCTCAACAGCAGCCGGTCCGCCACCGGCGCGTAGCCGATGCGCAGATGGACGCCGTCGCTCGTCGGGTTGGCGAGGTCGGTGAACAGCACGACCTCCACGGCCCCCGCCTCCCGGGCCGCCCGGCCGGCCTCATCGGTCACGGCGGCCGCGTACCCCCGGCCGCGAACGACCGGCGGGGTGTACACCGAGGTCACCCGCAGAGGTCACCCGCACCGTGCCCGCCCGCATCCGGGAGCGCCCCGCGAGAGCCGCCGGGGCCCCGCCGCTCTCCCAGCGGGTGAGCGCCCCGCGTTCCGTGCCCTCGTCCACCAGCCACTCGGCCGGTCACGCCTCATCCTGCCCGTGGGCCGGGGGCCGGGGCATCCGGATTTCGGCCCCCGGCGGGAGTCACGGCCGTACGTACAGCTCCCCGGCGTCCCGCAGTCGCTCGTGCAGCCGGCCGAACACCTCCGCCGACCGGCCGCCCGGCCAGTCCCCGGGCAGCAGCTCCGGCGGCAGACCCGGGTCCGCGTAAGGGAGTTGACGCCACGAGTCCAGTGCCAGCAGGTAGTCCCGGTAGGCGGTCTGCGGGCGGGGGGCGTCGTCGGCGCCCCCGGACGTCTCCCAGTCCCGCAGCACCGGCTCGTGCAGTTCCAGGAACTCGTGGTGCAGGCGCGCCACCGCCGCCAGGTCCCACCAGCGGGCCACCGCCTCGCGGGTGGCGGCGAAGCCGAGATGCTCGCCGCGGAACAGGTCCACGTACGGGGCGAGTCCGAGCCGCTCCAGGGTGTGCCGGGTCTCCTCGTACAGCCCGGCCGGCGCGATCCACACCCCGGGCGCGGCCGTGCCGAAGCCGAGCCGGGCCAGCCGGGAGCGCAGCAGATGGCGTTTGTTGCGCTCCGCCTCGGGCACGGAGAACACCGCGAGCACCCAGCCGTCGGAGAGCCGCGGTGCACGCCGCCGGTAGATCCTCCGGTCCCCGTCGTCCAGCAGTTGCCGGGCGTCCGGTGACAGCGCGTACCCCGCCGAACCGTCCGCCGCACGGGCGGCCACCAGCAGCCCGCGCCGCTTCAGCCGGGAGACGCAGGAGCGTACGGAGGGGGCGTCGACGCCGACGGCGTGCAGCAGGCGGATCAGCTCCGACACCGCGAACGGCGCGCCGTCCGGCGGGCGGCCGTAGGCGCCGTAGAGCGTGACGATCAGGGAACGGGGGGTGCGCAACTCGGCCACGTGATCACTCTAGAGGCCGAGCCGGGGGAGAGCCGGGCTGGTCCCGCAGCAGGAACCGCTGGAGTTTCCCGGTGGCCGTCCGGGGCAGGGACGGCGGGAAGGCGAAGACCCGCGGGCACTTGTGCGGCGCCAGGTTGGCCTTCATATGGGCGCGCAGCGAGTCCGCGGTCTGCTCCGAGCCCTCCGTCAGCACCACGTGCGCCACCACGATCTCGCCCCGCAGTTCGTCCGCCCGGCCCACCACGGCGGCCTCCGCGACCTCCGGATGGCGCAGCAGGGCGTCCTCCACCTCCGGGCCCGCGATGTTGTAGCCGGAGGAGATGATCATGTCGTCGGCGCGGGCCACGTAGCGGAAGTAGCCGTCCGGTTCGCGGACGAAGGTGTCGCCGGTCATGTTCCAGCCGTGCCGGACGTACTCCGTCTGCCGGGGGTCGGAGAGATAGCGGCAGCCGACCGGGCCGCGCACGGCCAGCAGTCCCGCCTCGCCGTCGGGCAGTTCGTCCCCGCGCTCGTCCACCACCCGGGCCTGCCACCCCGGCACGGGCACCCCGGTCGTGCCCGGCCGGATCGCGTCGTCGGCGGCGGAGATGAAGATGTGGAGCAGTTCGGTGGCCCCGATGCCGTTGATGATGCGCTGTCCCGTCGCCTCGTACCAGGCCCGCCAGGTCGCCTCGGGGAGGTTCTCCCCGGCCGACACGCAGCGTCGCAGCGCCGAGAGGTCGTGGCCGTCCAGCTGCCCGAGCATGGTGCGGTAGGCCGTCGGCGCGGTGAACAGCACCGAGACCCGGTGCCGGACCAGGGCGGGCAGCAGCTGCCGCGGGCCCGCCTGCTCCAGCAGCAGCGTCGACGCCCCGGCCCGCAGCGGGAAGACCAGCAGCCCGCCCAGGCCGAACGTGAACCCCAGCGGCGGACTGCCCGCGAACACGTCGTCGGCCGAGGGGCGCAGCACGTGCCGGGAGAAGGTGTCGGCGATGGCCAGGAGGTCCCGGTGCAGGTGCATACAGCCCTTGGGGCGTCCGGTGGTCCCCGAGGTGAACGCGATGAGCGCGACCTCGTCGGCGGCCGTGTCCACCGCCCGGTACGGCCCGGTCCTGGCCTCGGCCAGCCGGGTCAGGTCTCCCGCCGCGTCCCCGCCGAACAAGGTGATCCGCAGGCCCTCCACGTCCGCCTCCGCCAGGTCCCGCGCCGACCGGGCGTCGCACAGAGCGTGGCCGATCCGCGCCAGCGAGCAGATGGTGGCCAGCTCCGTCGCGCGCGCCTGCGCCAGTACGGTGACGGCGACCGCGCCCGCCTTCATGACGGCGAGCCAGCAGGCGGCCAGCCAGGGCGTCGTCGGCCCGCGCAGCAGTACCCGGTTGCCCGGCACGACGCCCAGGTCGTCCGTCAGCACATGGGCGATGCGGTCCACCGTCTCCCGCAGCTCTCCGTAGCTCCAGGCGCTCCCGTCGCCGGAGAGCAGCGCGGGGCGGTCCGCGCCCCGTTCCTCGACGGTCCGGTCCAGCAGTTCGCGCCCGCAGTTCAGCCGGTCGGGGTAGCGCGGCGCGGGATCCTCCAGGAGAAGCTCCGGCCACTGCTCCGGCGGCGGGAGATGGTCGCGCGTGAAGGTGTCGGCGTGGGCGCCCGCGGCGTGCCCGGACGGCTGGGGATGCGCGCCGGGGACGCGTGCGGACGCGTCGGCGGCGGCTGTGGGCGTGTTCGGCGAGGAATTCGGCTCCATGAAGGATCGCCCCCTTGTCGCCTCTGGAGCGTATCGTTTGGGTGACGGTAGTCAACGGTCCGCGATAAGACATGACGTGCGATGCGACGAAACGACGAGAGCCACGCAACGCGACAGGCCGGCTGACGCGGCAGGGCACCCGACACGACACGACGCGACACGACGCGACAAGAGAGGCGCCGCCATGACGGCATTCTCCCTCGAACCGGAACAGACCGCCTGGTGCGATGAGCTCCGTACCCTCGCCGTGCGGGAACTGCGCCCGCTGGCGGAGAAGGGGGAGCCCGGGCGCGTGAACCGCCCGCTGCTGGCCGCCCTCGGCGAGCTGGGCCTCCTCGGCCGGATGCTGGGCTCCGGGGCGCTGGACCTGTGCCTGCTGCGCGAGTCCCTGGCCCGGGGCTGCACCGAGGCCGAGACCGCCCTCGCTCTCCAGGGTCTCGGCACCACTCCGGTCGTCCAGGCGGGCACCGCCGCCCACCGTGAGCGCTGGCTCCCCGAGGTACGGGCCGGGCGGGCCGTCGCCGCCTTCGCGCTGAGCGAGCCGGGTGCGGGGTCCGACGCGGCGGCCCTGGGCCTGGCCGCCGAACACACCCCGGGCGGCTGGGCGCTCACCGGCGAGAAGTGCTGGATCTCCAACGCCCCCGAGGCCGACTTCGCCGTGGTCTTCGCCCGGACGACCCCCGGGGCGGGAGCCCGCGGCATCACCGCGTTCCTGGTCCCGTCCGACCGCCCCGGGCTTACCGGCTCCGCCCTCGACATGCTCTCCCCGCACCCCATCGGCACCCTGGAGTTCGACGGCGTACCGGTCACCGCCGACGACGTGCTCGGCGAGCCCGACCGGGGCTTCCGCGTCGCGATGAACACCCTCAACCTCTTCCGGCCCAGCGTCGGGGCGTTCGCCGTGGGGATGGCCCGTGCCGCCCTCGACGCGACCCTGGACCACACCGCCCACCGCACCGCGTTCGGCGGCCCGCTGAGCGACCTCCAGGCCGTCTCGCACCAGGTCGCGGAGATGGCCACCCGCACCGAGGCCGCCCGCCTCCTGGTGTACGCGGCGGCCGCGGCGTACGACGCGGGGGAGAGCGGCGTGCCGCGCCGGGCGGCGATGGCCAAGCTGTACGCCACCGAGACCGCGCAGTACGTCGTCGACGCCGCCGTCCAGCTGCACGGCGCCCGCGCCCTGCGCCGGGGCCATCTGCTCGAACACCTCTACCGCGAGGTCCGCGCGCCGCGGATCTACGAGGGCGCGAGCGAGGTGCAGCGCACCATCATCGCCAAGGAGCTGTACGCGAGCGCCGCCCAGCGGCCCGAGCCCTCCGCCGGGCAGCGCCACGACCAGCTGTCCCGTGACGCGCTGTCCCGTGACGCGCTGTCCCGTGATCAGCATTCCCTCGCCCAGCAGCCCGCCGCCCCGGAGCCCGTGGAGCCCGCGGGCCGCACCCAGGAGCCGCCCGCATGAGTCCGTCCCACCGGATCAACCCGGCCGAACTCTCCCCGCCCACCGGTTTCAGCCACGCCGTCGTCGCCACCGGCGGGCACCTGGTCTTCCTCGCCGGGCAGACCGCACTCGACCCGGACGGAAAGGTCGTCGGGGCCACCCTGCCCGACCAGTTCGCCGTCGCCCTGGGCAATCTGCTCACCGCTCTCCACGCGGCCGGCGGCGCCCCCGCCGACCTCGCCCGGGTCACCGTCTACGCCACCGACATCGCCGGCTACCGCTCCCACGCCCCCGAGCTGGGCCGGATCTGGCGCAGGCTCGCGGGGCGCGACTACCCGGCGATGGCCGTCATCGGGGTGGCCCGGCTCTGGGACGAGCAGGCGATGGTCGAGATCGACGGGGTCGCGGTGCTGCCGTGAGCCGGGCGTCCGAGTAGCGGCGGGAGGACGGCGGGGCGAGGCTGAAGGGGTCCGGACGCCGAGCCGACCAGGAGAGCCAGCGGTGACCAGCCCGCCGGCCCCGCGCCCCGCCGCCCGCTCCTACGACGGCGAGGGCATCGTCGTCGGCTTCGACGCGCACCGCTGCCTGCACGTCGCCGAGTGCGTGCGACGTCACGGATAGCCGATCGGCCGTGTGCAGGGACAGGTCCGCACGGAGACTCTTCGCGTACTCCCCGTGCACGCCCGGGCGACCGCGCGGGCACCGGCCGGGCGACCGCGCGGGCACCGGCCGGGCCCGAGCACTGGCGCGATACCAGTGGTTCACGGACTCGGGACCGCCGCGGGCGCTCGCTCGTCCGGGCTCGTACGGACCACGCCACGAGACCCGGGTGATGCTCTGCTGCTGCGGCGCCACCGGCAACACGCCGTACTGCGACCACAGCGGACCCTGCGCCGGACACGGCCGAGGCGCCCCTCCCGGAGACAGCGGCCGGGAGGGGTGCGGCGCGCCGGTCGGGTGAATCAGCCTGAGGGATATATCTGTATTTAGTGCCCTCTATTCAGGATGCCCCGCCGCCCGAACCGGACACCCCTCGGTGATCGCGCTCATCGTCGCCCACTTCGCGCTCGCGGCCTGCGCGGGCCCGCTGGTGCACCGGCTCGGCCGACGGGCCTTCGTCCTGCTGGCCCTGCCGCCGACGGCGGCCACCGTCTGGGCCCTCACCCGCTGGAGCACCGCCGCGTCCGGAGGCGCGGACACCTGGTCCTGGCAGTGGATCCCGGACTACGGCGTCGCCCTCGACCTCCGCCTGGACGCGCTGGCCGAACTGATGGTGCTGCTCGCCGCCGGAGTCGGCGCGCTCGTCCTGCTGTACTGCGCCTCCTACTTCACCGACGACACCCCGCAACTGGGCCGCTTCGCCGGGAACCTGCTCGCCTTCGCGGGCGCGATGCTCGCCCTCGTCCTCGCCGACGACCTGATCACGCTCTACGTGTTCTGGGAACTGACCACGGTCTTCTCCTACCTGCTGATCGGCCACGGCAGCGAACACCGGCACAGCCGCCGCTCCGCCCTCCAGGCCCTCGTCGTCACCACGTTCGGCGGCCTCGCCATGCTCGTCGGCTTCCTGATTCTCGGTCAGGCCGCCGGCACCTACCGGATCTCCGCGATGGTCGCCGATCCGCCCGAGACGACCCTCGCCGTGTCCGTCGCCGTCGTCCTCGTGCTGTGCGGGGCCCTGTCGAAGTCCGCGATCTGGCCGTTCTCCATGTGGCTGCCGAACGCCATGGCCGCGCCGACCCCCGTCAGCGCCTATCTCCACGCCGCCGCGATGGTCAAGGCCGGTGTCTACCTGGTCGCCCGGCTCGCCCCCGCCTTCGCCGACGTCCCCGTCTGGAAACCCGTCGTGCTCGTCCTCGGCGGCGCGACCATGCTGCTCGGCGGCTGGCGGGCGCTGCGCCTGAACGACCTCAAGCTCGTCCTCGCCTACGGGACCGTCAGCCAACTCGGGTTCCTCATCCTGCTCGCCGGGACCGGCAACCGGAACGCCGCGCTCGCCGCCGCCGCGCTGATCCTCGGGCACGCCCTCTTCAAGGCCCCGCTGTTCCTCGTCACCGGCATCGTCGACCACGCGACCGGCACCCGTGACCTGCGCGAACTGTCCGGAGTCGGCCGCTCGCTGCCGTACGTCGCCGGTGTCGGCGCCCTCGCCGCCACCTCCATGGCCGCCCTCCCGCCGCTGCTCGGCTTCGCGGCGAAGGAGGCCGCGTTCGAGGCGCTGCTGCACGGCTCCGCCGCCGACCGGTGGGCGCTGGCCGTCGTCGTCGCGGGCTCCGCGCTGACGACCGCGTACAGCCTGCGGTTCGTCTGGGGCGCGTTCGCCCGCAAGCCCGGCGTCCCCGACACTCCCGTCCACCGCGTCGGGTGGGCCTTCCTCGCCCCGCCCGCCCTGCTCGCCGCCCTGGGCCTGGTCCTCGGCCCCGGCGTCGGCTGGACCGACCGGCTGCTGGGCGCGTACGCCGATACCTTCCCGGCCGGGGAAGAGCCGTACCACCTCGCCCTCTGGCACGGTTTCGGTAGCGCGCTGCTCCTGTCGGCCCTCGCCTGGGCCGCGGGCGCCGTGCTCTTCCTCGGCCGCGCCCACGTCACCCGGCTCTCCCGCCGGATCGCCTGGCCCACCGCCGACAGCGTCTTCGGTCATCTGCTGCTCGGGCAGGAACGTCTCGCCCTCCAGGTCACCGGCTTCATCCAGCGCGGCTCCCTCTCCGTGTACCTCGCCACCACCCTCCTCGTCATGCTCGCCGGGCAGCTCACCGTCCTCATGGTCGACACCCCCTGGGACGGGGCCGTGCGTCCCCGGCTCTGGGACAACCCCCTGCAGGGCGCGGTCGCGGCCCTGACCTGCGCCGCCGCTCTGCTCTGTCTGACGGTGCGGCGGCGTATGAAGGCCGTCGTCCTGGCCGGCCTCACCGGATACGGCGCCGCCCTGCTCTTCGTCGTCCAGGGAGCACCCGATCTGGCGCTCACCCAGTTCTGCGTCGAGACCGTGTCGATGATCGTCTTCGTGCTGGTGCTGCGCCGCATGCCCGTCCACTTCCACGAGACCGTCAGTACCTGGCGGCGGGCCGCCCGCATCCCGATGGCCCTCGCGGCGGCCGCCACCGTCGGCGTCGGCATGTGGGTCGCCGCCGCCGCGCGCACCGCCGAACCGGCCGGCGCCGCCATGGTCCGGGAGGTCGCCGACCACGGGCTCAAGGACGTCGTGGCCACCATCCTCGTCGACCTGCGTGCCTGGGACACGATGGGGGAGTCCGCCGTGCTCGCCGCCGCCGCGATCGGCGTCACCAGCCTCATCTACCTGCACCGCCGCAGCGAGGGCACCATGGTCCAGGACGAGTTGCGGGGGCGTACCGCCTGGTCCCTGTCGGCGCACCACTCCGCCCGACTGCCGCAGGGCGACGACGCGGCCCCCGAACGCGGCTGGCTGGCCGCCGGAGCCACCCTCGCGCCCGAGCACCGCTCGATCGTCTTCGAAGTGGTGGCCAGGCTGCTGTTCCACCCGATCCTCGTGCTCTCGGTCTATCTGCTGTTCTGCGCCGAGTCCCTGCCCGGCGGCGGGTTCGTCGCCGGACTCGTCGCCGGACTCGCCCTGATCACCCGCTACCTGGCCGGCGGCCGCTTCGAACTCGCCGAGGCCGCCCCCCTGCAACCAGGGCTCTTCACCGGCCTCGGCCTCTTCATCTCCACCGGCGTGGGCCTCCTCGGACTCGTCGACGGCACCGTCCTGCACGCCTTCACGTACTACGGACGCCTGCCGGTCTTCGGCGACTACCACCTGAGCACCTCGGTCCTCTTCGACTTCGGCGTCTACCTGCTGGTCCTCGGCGTCGTCCTGGACATCGTGCGGGCACTCGGCGCCAAGATCGACCGGCAGATCGAACGGGCGGCGGGCGTCCTCGCCCCCGAAGGCGGCCCCGAGGCGGGAGGGACCCCCCGGTGATCGTCAGCGCCTCGCTCCTCGCCACCGCCGTCGTGCTCTGCGCCGTCGGCGGCATCCTCATGCTCACCCGCCCGCTGACCCGCATCCTGCTCGGCGCCGTCATCCTCGGCAACGGCATCAACCTGCTGGTCCTCTCCTCCACCGGCCGGGCCGGCGCCGCGCCCCTGCTCTACGGGGTGTCCCTGAGCCGGGTCACCGACCCGCTGCCCCAGGCCATCGCGCTGACCGCCATCGTCATCACCCTGGCCACCACCGCCTTCCTGCTGGCCATGGCCTACCGCAGCCACCAGATCACCGGCACCGACGAGGTCCACGACGACCTGGAGGACCGCCGCGTCGTGCTGCGCGCCGAAGTGCTCGGCGAACGCGCCCAGCTGCGCGAACAGTTCCGGTCGGGTGCCGAGCCCACCGCCGAGGAGCGCGAACGCTACCGCGAGGAGCGCCGCCGGCTCCGCGACCGGCTCCGCGCCGACCGCGCCCGCCAGGCCCGGGGCCGCGACGCCTCCGGCAACCTGTGGAACGACGTGCTGGGCGCGGACCCGGAGGACTACGCACGTGACGGCGACGCCAAGGCGGACGACCGCTACCCCCGTGACCGAGGAGCCGACGGATGAACGCGCTCGTCCCGCTGCCCGTGCTGCTGCCCCTGTGCGCCACCGGCCTCAGCCTCGCCTTCGGCACCCGCCTGGGGCGCTTCCAGCGCTTCATCAGCGTCGCCGTGCTGACCGCCGTACTCGCGCTCTCGGTGATCCTCATGATCGCCGCCGACCGGCAGGGCCCGCTCTCCGTCCACCTCGGTGACTTCGCCCCGCCGCTCGGCATCACCCTGGTCGCCGACCGGCTCTCCGGGCTGATGCTCACGGTCTCCTCGGCCATCACGCTCTGCGTGCTCGTCTACTCCCTCGGCCAGGGCATGACCGACCGGGACAAGGAGACCCCGCTCGCCGTCTTCCACCCCGCCTACCTGATCCTCGTCGCCGGGGTCTCCTGCACCTTCCTCGCCGGCGACCTCGTCAATCTCTTCGTCGGCTTCGAGATCATGCTGGTCGCCAGCTTCGTCCTGCTCACCCTCGGCGGCACCGGACCCCGGATGCGGGCGGGCTCCACGTACGTGATCATCTCGCTGTTCTCCTCGATGCTCTTCCTCACCGCCATCGCCATGACGTACGCGGCCACCGGCACCGCCAACTTCGGCCAGCTCGCCGGACGGCTGGCCGACCTCCCCATCGGTGTGCAGACCCTCATCCAGGCGCTGCTGCTGACCGTCTTCGCGATCAAGGCGGCCGTCTTCCCGCTCGCCGCCTGGCTCCCCGACTCCTACCCCACGGCCCCGGCCCCCGTGACCGCCGTCTTCGCCGGACTGCTCACCAAGGTCGGGGTCTACTGCATGCTCCGCACCGAGACCCTGCTCTTCCCCGGCAACCGTCTCGGCGACCTCCTGATGGCCGTCGCGCTGGCCTCGATGGTCATCGGCATCCTCGGCGCGGTCGCCCAGACCGACCTGAAGCGGCTGCTCTCCTTCACCCTGATCAGCCACATCGGCTACATGGTCTTCGGGATCGGCCTCGCCACCCGCGAGGCGTACGGCGGTGCCATCGTGTACGTCGCCCACCACATCACCGTCCAGACGACCCTGTTCCTCGTCGCCGGTCTCATCGAACGCCGGGGCGGCACCACGGAGCTGACCCGGCTCGGCGGGCTGGCCAGGGCCGCGCCGATGCTCGCCGTGCTGTTCTTCGTCCCCGCGATGAACCTCGCCGGGATCCCCCCGCTGTCCGGCTTCATCGGCAAGCTCGGGCTGATGCGCGCCGGCGTCGCCGACGGCGGCGGCTGGGCCTGGCTGCTGGTCGCGGGCTCGGCGGCCACCAGCCTGCTGACGCTGTACGTGGTCGCCAAGGTCTGGAACCTGGCCTTCTGGCGGGCCGCCCCGCCCGGCCAGGCCGCCGCCGGCACGGTCCTGGAGTCCGGCGACGACAGCGACGACGACGCGGACGCGGGCCCCGACCGGATCCGCGGCACCGGTGACGAGGGCATCGCCCCGGCCCACCGCCCGGCGGGACAGGCCGTCGCCGCGACCCTGCACGGACGGGCCGTCATCACCACCAGCCGGCTGCCCCGCCCGATGATCGCGGCCACCGCGGCGACCATCGCGATCGGCCTCGCCTTCACGGTGTTCGCCGGCCCGCTCACCGCCTTCACCGACCGCACGGCCGCCGAGATCCTCCGGCGGACCCCTTACGTCCAGGAGGTGCTGGGCCGGTGAAACGCATCCTGCGCCTCTCGTTCCGCAACGCCGATCTGCCGCCGCTGAGCTGCGAACTCGGCTCCCGCCGACGCGTGCTGGACCTGCCGCTGATCGCCTGGCTCACCGTCATCTGGGTGCTGCTCTGGTCCACCCTCACCTGGGCCAACGTCATCACCGGCCTGGTCGTCTCGGTCGCCGTCTGCCTCGCCTTCCCGCTGCCCCGCGTCGACCTCGGACTACGGCTCCACCTCTGGGGCATCCTGCGCCTGGTCGGCTACCTCTTCTGCGACATGTACACATCGGGGGTGAAGGTCACCCGGCAGACCTTCTGCGGCCTGCCGCACCGGGCCGCCGTGATCGGGGTGCCCCTGCGCTGCCGCAGCGACCTGATGCTCGCGGCCACCGCCGTCGCCGTCTCCAACGTCCCCGGCGGCTCCATCATCGAGGTGCGCCGGGCCACCGCCACGGTCTTCCTGCACGTCCTGGACGCCGACCGGCCCGAGGAGCTCGAAGCCGCCCGGCGCCAGGTGTGGCGGATCGAGGAACTGACCGTACGGGCCTTCGGCACCCCCGACGAGATCGCCAGGGTCGCCGAACCCCCGCCACCGCCCCAGCTCGCCGCAGGGAGGCCCGCACCATGACCGCGCCCGAACAGGTCGACCACGCCCTGCTGACCACGGCCGTCGTCCTGATCCTGCTCGCCGGGGCCCTGCTGCTGGCCCGGATCTGGCGGGGCCCCTCCATGCTGGACCGGGCCATCTCCCTGGACGTGTGCGCCGCCCTGATCATCGCCGGCCTCGCCGCCAAGTCGGCGTTCGCCCGGGACCCGTTCTACTTCCCGATCATGCTGGTGCTGGCGTTCCTCGGGTTCACCGGCTCGGTGGGCATCGCCCGCTTCATCGCCGTACGCGACCGGCCCCGGCACACGCCCCGCTCCCCGCGCCCCGACGACACCGAGGAGGGTCCGGGATGAGTCTCTGGCACCAGATCGCCGACACGGCCGGCGCCGCACTGCTCCTTGTCGGCGCCGCGATCTGTCTGCTCGGGGTGATCGGCATGATCCGGCTCCCGGACGTCCTCTCCCGCAGCCACGCGGCGACCAAGCCGCAGACCCTCGGCATGATCCTGGTCCTGGCCGGGGTCGCGCTGCGGCTGCGCGGCGGCATGGAACTCGCCACTCTCGGCCTCATCGCCTTCTTCCAGATGCTGACCGGCCCGGTGGCCTCGCACCTGGTGGCCCGTTCCGCGTACCGCACCGGGCAGATCGAACACGGCGACCTGCTCTTCGACGAACTCGACGAGCAGCTCACCGACGGCAAGTGAGCGCGCGTCGGCGTGGGGTTCACGCCCCCGGTACGCGGTCCAGGAACCCGCTCACCGAACTGATCCGGCCGTCCTCGGCGAGCCGGACCACATCGAACCCGGCCACCGGCGCGGAGCCGTCCGCCGGGGAGACCAGCTCCCAGGCGAACCGGACCAGGTCGTGGTGCCCGTCGGGCGTCCCGGCGGGCCGGAAGCGGAAGCCGGGGAACTGCTGGTGCACGCCGCCGATCACGGCCGCCAGCCCCTCGTGCCCCTGTACGTCGGCCAGCGGGTCGGTGTAGCGGGCGTCGGCGGTGAACGCGGCGGCCACGGCCTTCGCCCGCTCCTCGACGTCGGTGGTGTTCCAGGCGGCGAAGTAGCGCTGGACGGCCTCGTCGTACGCGGTCATGGTGTGCCCTCTCCTTGTGCGCTCCGGTGGTCCGGGGCGGTGACCCCACCTTGGCCCGGAGCTCGGGCACCGTCGATTACCCCGGAGGTAAGGGGGCTCCGCGTACCGGTCCGCCGCCGGGCGTAGGGTCGACGGAGATCGAGCGACGCACAGGACGAGCGGGGGCGGGGAACCATGGCGTACGGAACGGTCACGGCGGTCAGCACCAGCGGCGGGCACACGTTCGGCAAGGAGAGCCGGGACAGCGTGACGCTGCTCGCCGGACTCGGCGTCGAGGGCGACGCCCACGCGGGCGAGACGGTCAAGCACCGGTCCCGGGTCGCGCAGGACCCCACCCAGCCCAATCTCCGGCAGGTCCACCTGATCCACGAGGAGCTGTTCACGGAGCTGGCCGACGCCGGATTCACCGTGGCTCCCGAAGAGCTGGGCGAGAACGTCACCACCCGGGGCCTCGACCTGCTCGCCCTCCCCACCGGCACGCTGCTGCGGATCGGCGCCGACGCGGTCGTCGAGGTCACCGGCCTGCGCAACCCCTGCCTCCAGATCGAGGCCTTCCGGGAAGGGCTGCTGAAGCAGGTCGTCGGCCGGGACGCGGCGGGCGCGGTGGTGCGCAAGGCCGGTGTCATGAGCGTGGTCCGCCGCGGCGGTGTGGTCCGTCCCGGAGACACGGTCACCGCCGAACTCCCCGCCGGGCCGCACCGCCCGCTGGAACGCGTCTGATCCCCACACCGTCCTGTCCCCGCCAAAGCGCCCCCGGGCCGGTGTCCGCATGCCATGATGCGGGCAATGCCGGACGCTGGGGGGCGTATGGGAAGCACGGGTACAGTGCTGCGCGAACTGCGCGGCGCACAGAAGAGCGCCAAGGGCGTCTCGCTCTATTCGCGGTACGTGAACCGGCCCGCCGGGCGGGTGCTCGCAGCCGGGGCGTACCGCATGGGGATGACGCCCAATCACGTCACACTGGCGAGCGCGCTCTTCACGTACGGAGCGGTGGCATCGGTCGCGCTCGTCGAGCCGTCCTGGGCGCTCGGCGTCCTGGTCTGGGCGGCCCTCGCGGTCGGCTTCGCTTTTGACTCCGCCGACGGGCAGCTCGCCCGGCTCACCGGCCGGGGAGGGCCCGACGGGGAGTGGCTGGACCATGTCGTGGACTGCGGGAAACTGCTGCTCGTCCACGCCGTCGTCCTGATCTCCTTCTACCGCTTCGGCGAACTGCCTTCCGAGGCATGGCTGTTGCTGCCACTGGGTTTCCAGCTGGCGGCGGTGGTGACCTTCTGCGCGGGGCTGCTGCGCGAACAGCTCGGCAAGGCGGCGGTGAGTGCCCGGGGCCCGTCCTGGGCGGCGCCGGACGCGCCGGCGCCCGTCTCCCGGGCGCGGGCCGTGGCGCTGCTGCCCGCCGACTACGGGGTGTTCTGCCTGGTGTTCCTGCTGCTCGGCGCACCCGGGGCCTTCCGCGCCGGGTACGCCGCGCTCGCGGTGGTGCAAGCGGTGTTCCTGGCGGCCTTCCTCGCCAAGTGGTTCAGGGAGCTGAAAGCGCTCCGGGCCGGTTGACGAGCACGTCCAGCGCCCGGCGCAGCTGGGTGCTGGACGTGTGCACGGTGTACGGGAAGTAGACGACCTCCACGCCGACTTCGGCGAAGTCGCATTCCAGCTTCTGCCCCTTGTCCGTGCCCCGCCAGTCGTCCCCCTTGAAGATCACGTCGAACCGGACCTGCTGCCAGGTCTCGACCTTGTCCGGCACGGTCTCCACGAAGGCGGCGTCCACGAAGCGCACGCTGCGGACGATCTCCAGTCGTTCGCGGAGCGGGATCATCGGCGTGTGACCCTTGGCGAGGGCGGCCATCTCGTCCGACACGACCCCCGCGACCAGGTAGTCGCACTGGCTGCGGGCGTGCCGCAGGATGTTGAGGTGCCCGACGTGGAACAGGTCGTACACCCCGGGTGCGTAACCCACCCTGTGCTGCACCATCCGTATCTCTCCCCCCACGGTGAACGTGATCCGGTGATGTTCCAACGACCTTACTGTGAAGAACACTTGTGCAAGCCGTGAACGGATAAGCTCGGCAGGGGCTGTTCCCCGGTGGGGGCAGCGGCTGTCGTGGGGGGAAGGCGATCGTCCGATGTCCGAAGCGTCAAGGTCCAGTCCGATCCGAGGCCGCCGACTTCTGGTGGTTTCGACCAACTACGCACCGGAGCTCACGGGCATAGGCCCGTACGCCACCCAGCTGGCCGAGCACTGGGCCGCGTCCGGGGCCCGGGTCCGGGCGCTCACCGGTATGCCGCACTACCCCTCCTGGCGGCTGGAGGAGGCGTACCGGGGCGTCTGGAGGACGGTGGAGATACGCGGCGGCGTCGGCGTGCACCGGCGCCGGCACTATGTGCCGCCCCGTCAGACCGCTCTGCGGCGTGCCGCGTTCGAGGCGAGCGTCCTCGCGACCGGACTGTTCGCCCCGCCGCCCGGACGCCCCGAAGCCGTGATCTCCCAGATGCCCAGCCTCGCGGGCGGCGTCATCGGAGCCCGCCTCGCCCGGCGCCACCGCGTCCCCCACCTGCCCGTCGTCCAGGACCTGATGGGCGCCGCCGCCGCGCAGAGCGGCATCCGGGGCGGAGGCAGGGCCGCCACCGTCGCCGCGGCAGCCGAGCGGTACGCACTGCGCGGGGCCGCCCTCGTCGGCGTCATCCACGAGAGCTTCGTCCCTGGCGTCACCGCTCTCGGCGTCGACCCCGGGCGTATCCGCCTCGTCCCCAACTGGACCCATGTGCAGGGCCCCACCGCCGACCGGGCCGCGACCCGCGCCCGGCTCGGCTGGCCCGAGGGGACCCCGGTCGTCCTGCACTCCGGCAACATGGGGCTCAAGCAGGGGCTGGACGTCCTGGTGGACGCCGCCCGCCTCGCCCCCGACGTCCGCGTCGTCCTGATGGGCGACGGCAACCAGCGCGACGCCCTGCGCGCCCACGCCGAGGGACTGGCCAACGTGGACTTCCCGGAGCCCGCGGCGGCCGAGGAGTTCACCGACGTCCTCGCCGCCGCCGACGTCCTCGCGGTCACCCAGCGCGCCTCGGTCCTCGACATGAGCGTCCCCTCCAAGCTCACCTCCTACTTCACCTCCGGACGCCCCGTGATCGCCTCCGTCGCCGAAGAGGGCGGCACCGCCGACGAGGTCCGCCGCTCGGGCGCCGGGGTCCTCGTCGCGCCCGAGGACCCGGCCGCCCTGCTCGAAGCGGTGCGGAAACTGGTCGCCGACCCGGCCGCCGCCGACGCCCTCGGGGCCGGGGGACCGCGCTACGTCGCCCGCCACCTGAGCCGGGAGGCGGGCCTCGCCCGCTTCGACGACCTGCTCGCCGAGGCCCTGCCGGACGCACAAGGGAGCCCCCGCCGATGACCCCGCACCACCGCGCCCCGGACGACCAGGACGAGCCGGCGCTCCTGCGCGACCAGTTCCGCCAACTCCTGCGCTACCGATCCCTGCTGGCCTGCGGAGTCGTCGTCGGCCTGCTCGGCGGCGGCTATCTCGCCCTCGGCGGCGAGGACACCTACACCGCCACCGGCGAGGTGCTCGTCCGCTCCGCGATCTCCGACCCCTTCGCCGCCGGCTCCACCGCGGACAAGGGCATCAACATCGGCTCCGAGCGCCAGACCGCCGTCAGCGACACGGTGGGCACCCTGGCCGCCGGGACCCTGCTCAAGGCGGGCGACGACGTCACCGCCCGCAAGCTGCTCACCGGGCTCCAGGTCACCAACCCGCCCAACACGCTCACCCTCCGCTTCTCCTACACGGCCGCCACCCCCGAGCAGGCCCGCGCCCGCGCCGAGGCCCTCGCCGGGGCCTACCTGGCCCACCGCAAGGCGCGCACCCTGGAGAGCATCCAGAACATGTCCGACGGCTACCGGGCCCAGCTCGGCCCGCTGGAGGAGAAGCGGGACCTGCTGGAGGACCAGGCGGGAACGGGCGCGGAGGACGACGTCAGCAGCGCCCGCGCCAACATCATCGTCTCCATCTCCGAGCTGAGCCGGAAGATCTCCGAACTGAAGGCCCTGGACACCACCCCCGGCTACCTCAACAAGAAGCCCGTCGCGCCCACGTCGCCCACCGGCCCGGGACTGCCCCTGCTCCTCGGGCTCGGCGGCGTCGTGGGCCTCGCCCTGGGACTGCTGCTCTCCTGGGTGCGCCTCGTCTTCGACCCCGCCGTACGCTCCCCCCGCGAACTGGTCCGCTCGCTCGGCGCGCCCCTGCTGGGCACCCTGCCCCGGGAACGCGCCGCCGCGGGCAGCCTGCTCGCCATCGGGCGCGGCACCTCCCGGCTGGCCGAGGAGTACCGCGCCGTCGCCTTCCGGCTCGCCTACGACCCGTCGTTCGCCGAGAGCCGCCGTCTGCTGGTCACCGCCCCCCGCGGCGACAACACGGCGGCCGCCGCCGCGGCCGCCAACCTGGCCGCCGCCTTCGCCGAGATGGGCCGCGACGTCCTGCTCGTCGAGGCCGACCTGCGCACCCCCTCGCTCGCCCGTGACCTCGGCTCCGGCTCCCACGAGGTACGCCCGCCGCGCTGGGCCGCCGAGAAGGGCGGCGGCTGGCCCGCCGGGGGTCGCACCAACGTGGACGTGCCCGGCTCCGGGGCCTTCGCCCTGATCCCCGGGACCACCGTCGACAACGTCCCGCGCGCCCTGACCTCCCCGCCCGTCGGCCGCATCGTCGCCGAGGCGGACCGGACCGGCAACGTCGTCATCGTCCTCGCCCCGCCCGTCCTGTCCTACGCGGACGCGGTCGCCCTGGTCGACCGGGTGGAGGGTGTCATGGTCGTCTGCGACCCGCGCGAGGTGCACCGCAGCGACCTCGAACGCATCCGCGAGATCATCGGCGCCTCCGGAGGTGCCGTTCTCGGCGCGCTGCTCCACCCCGGCCGGAGACGGCTGCGGCGCGGGGAGCGACGGGCGAAGCCGACCCGACGCAGGGGCGGTGGCGGCGGCCCCGCCCCCACCGCCGGGCCGGACGCTCCCGAGACCACCGGCGATCCCACCGAGACCCTCGGCCTGCGCGCCTTCACCCAGCCGGCCGCGCGCAATTGAGAGCCCGTACCGCCGTCCTCTGCTCGGTCGCGGATCAAGGTGTGGCGGCGCTCACCAACATCCTGGTGCTGCTCGCCGCCGCCCGGCTCTCCACCGTCGCCGACTTCGCCCGCTTCTCCGCGGTCTACCTGGTCTTCACCGTGCTCCTCGGCGTCGCGGGCGCGTATGTCGGGCAGCCGCTGGTCCTCAAACGCGGCGCGGGGAAGGAGACCCGGGGCGCCTGCCGGTCCGCGCTCGCCTTCACCGTCCTCGCCTCGGCCGCCCTCGGCGCGCTGCTCGCGGCGGTCTGCGTCCTCGTCCCCGGCGACACCGCCCGCGCGCTGACGGCGCTCGGCCTCGTGCTGCCCGTGGTGCTGGGACAGGACGCGGGACGCTACGCCTTCGCCACCCTCCAGCGCCCCCATCTCGCCCTGGCCGCCGACCTGTCACGGCTCGCCTGCGTGCTGGCGGCGCTCGCCGCACAGGACCACGGGGCGTCCCCGGCGCGCCTGATCGCCGCCTGGGGGCTCTCCGCGCTGCCCGCGCTGCTCCTGTCCGCCGCGCTCCTCCACCGGGCCACCGCGGGGGCCCCGGTCCGCCTGCGCCCGATGCTGCGGCGCGGCCATCTCGGACAGCGCTTCACCGTCGAGTTCGGCGTCGGCAACGCGACCGGTCAGCTGTCGGTCCTCGGCCTCGGCGCGGTCGGCAACCCGCTCCTCGTCGGCGCGCTGCGCGGGGCGACCACCCTGTTCGGACCGCTCAACGTGCTCTACACCTCGGCCACCTCCTTCGGCACCCCGCTGCTCGGCCGCATCGGCGACGAACGCCGCCGGGTCCGGGCCACCGCCGTCCTCGCCGCGGTTCTCGCGGGGACCGCCGCCCTCTGGGCCACCGTGCTCGCCCTGCTGCCCGCGCGCGCCGGACGCGAACTGCTCGGCGACACCTGGCCCACGGCCGCCGCCCTGCTCCCCGCGACCGGAAGCCAGTACGCGGCGATGGCCGTCGGCACCTGCGGGCTGCTCGCCCTGCGCATGCTCGACCCGCGCACCACGCTCTCCATCCAGGTCGTCTTCTCGCTCACCGCCGTGGCGCTCCTCGCGGGCGGTTACGTCATCGGGGGCGTCCCGGGCGCGGCCTGGGGGCTCGCCCTGGGCTCGCTCTGCAAGGCGGTCGCGACCTGGACCCGAGTGGCCCGGCTCCGCCGCCGCCGGCCCGGTCCCCAGGAGCCCGTCAGCGCCGACGCGCTGCCCGCCGCTCCCTGAACGTGGTGATCAGCATCAGGCACAGCGCCGCGATGGCCAGCTTCCCCACCGCCTGCAACAGCGGCCCGCGCAGCAGGATGAAGGTGTATCCGGCGATCAGCGGGGCCGCGATCGCCAGCACGCTTCCGGGCCCCGGCCCCGCCCGGGTGACGGCGAGGGCGTACCTGCGGTCGGTGCGCGCCGCCGCGTAGCCGATCAGCGCCATCCCGCCGACCATCCCGGCCGGACCGAGGTCGACCCAGAACTCGGTCCACAGCGGGGCCGAGAGATTGGTCATCCGCAGCCCCATCCACTGCCCGACCCGGACCCCGGTGTCCTCCGGCTTCCCGCTCCACACCGCACGCGGCACGAAGAACAGCGCCGAGCCCGTCAGCTGGCGGCCGTAGGTGTGCCCCCGGGTGTCCACCCACGAGATGGTGTTGGCGAACATCACCATCTGGTCGTAGTCCTTGGTCACCAGCGGATCGAAGACCGAGGCCGACTGCACGGGCCGCTCGCCCCCCTCCTCGTACCGGAACCTGTCCGCGTACGGGAACACCACCAGCGCCCCCACCACCCCCGTCGTCAGCACCGTGCGGTAGAACGCCGCACTGCTCGGGAACGCGGTGAACACGAACGCCATCAGTACCGTCAGGAACCAGTAACGGGCATTGGAGATGGGGTTGTTCACCACGAGGTTCAGCGCCGCCAGGGCCACCCACACCAGCACCGTCGACGGGGTGCGCCGGGCGCGCCGGGAGGTCGCCAGCCGGCGGGTGTAGAACAGCAGCGCCAGCAGCGCCGGGACCTGGCCGAAGCCCTTGATGAACGCCGAGCCGACGTTGGACCCCTCCGTCACCACCCCGCTCGCGGCGACGGTCTCGTTGATCTCCTGCCTGCTGGAGAAGAAGACCGCGGGCCCGCCCAGCTTCAGCACGTAGAAAGCGCTCGCCGCGAAGGCCAGCAGCACGAGGAGCCGCAGCCGCACCGGATGCGCCCGGGCCGGCCCTCCGCCCGAGCCCCGTGCCGAGGGGGTACGGCGGCGCAGCGGACGCCGAGAGGCCAGCAGCGCCCCCAGGTCGTAGGCGGCACACCCCACCAGGATCATCGCGATCGCGGTCACCAGGTCCTGGCGCGGCCCCACCATCGGCGTCGGCGTCTGCCCGATCACCACCTGGGCGAACGGCGCCACGCCCATCGCGATGTACACGAACATCCAGAAGACGCCCTGGAGCAGCCGCCGCCGGGTCGAGAGGATCATCGTCGCCAGCCGGGCCCCCGCGTAGCAGGTCAGCACCAGCTGGAGCCAGTACGCCGTGTCCCGGACCCCGCTGCCGGGCTGGGCGGCGATGACCGCCGGCAGGAAGCAGACGAGCCCCAGGATGAGCGGCACGGACAGCGCCCGCGACAGCATCGACCAGGCGATCGGCCGCTCGGGCGGCTCCGGGGGGCCGCCCGGACCTCCCGGACGCGCCGTGCGCGCGGCCACGCGGTCGGCCTCCCCCCGCGCCGACGTGTGCACCGACGTCATGCGCCCCCCAGGGATCAGTGAACCGCTGAACACTCTAACGAATCGGCCCACTTGAGGAAGACCGATGGCTACTCTGTGAACAAGTGGCCGTGATCGAGGGGAACTCCGGTGAAAATCCTGCATGTTGTCACGCTCCACACTCCGGACCACGCCTTCGGCGGTCCGACCCGGGTGGCGTTCAACCTGTCCAGGGTCCAGCGGGCGGCCGGGGACGACGCCCGCGTCATGGCCCTAGGTGACGGCTTCCCCGGCGGTGAACTGCCCCGGCAGGTGGAGGGAGTTCCGGTCCACCTCTTCCAGGCGCGGCACCTGCTCCCGATGTTCGAGGTCAGCGGCATCACCTCCGCAACGCTGCTGAACACCGCGCGCCGCATGATGCGCGGCGCCGACCTCGTGCACGTCCATCTGATGCGGGACCTGGTGACCCTGCCCGCGGCGCTCCTCGCGCTCGCGACCCGGACACCCCTGGTCGTGCAGACCCACGGCATGATCGACCCCACCGAGAAGAAGGTCGCGCAGCTGACCGACCTGCTCGGGGTCCGCAAGGTGCTGCGGGACGCCGACGCCGTCCTGCACCTCACCGAGATGGAGCGGGTCGATGTGAACGCCGTCGCCGCCCCCGTCCCGCTCACCCGCACCGTACGGCTGGTCAACGGGGTGCGCCCGCAGGAGCGCAAGCCCGCCCGCGCCCCCGGCCGTCCGCCCACCGTGCTCTTCCTCGCCCGGATCCAGGAGCGCAAGCGGCCCGAGGACTTCGTCGCCGCGATGCCGCACGTCCTCGCCCGCCACCCGGACGCCCGGTTCGTGCTGGCCGGGCCGGACACCGGCGCGCTGGCCGGCACCCTCGCCCTCGCCAGGAGGCTGGGTGTGGCCGACTCCCTGGACCACGTGGGCCCGTTGGAGCACGAGCAGGTCCTCGCCGCCGACCGCGAGGCCGATGTGTATGTGCTGCCGGCGATCGAGGAGCCGTTCCCGGTCTCGGTGCTGGAGGCGATGTCGGTCGGCACTCCGGTCGTCATCACCCGCACCTGCGGGCAGGCCCCCGATGTGGCCGGGGCGGGGTCGGGCCGGGTCATCGACAGCCGGGTCGGCGAGGACGCGGCCAACGCCCGCAAGGTCGCCGACGCGATCCTGGAGCTGCTGGAGCCGGAGGCCGCCGAGCAGGCGGGCAAGGCCGCCTGGGAGCTGGTGAACGAGCGGTTCACCATCGAGGCCGTCACCGCCACCCTCCGGCGGACCTACGAGGACGTGGTCCGCCGGAGGCGGGGGTGGTGAGCGCTGTGCTTGTCAACGCGTCGGCTTCTCCCTCGACTTGAGGGCGATCTGCCAGCGGTAGAAGCTCATCGCCAGCGCGAAGTCGAGACCCGCCCGCCCGTCCAGGAAACCCCGCTTGTAGAGGTACATGTAGGCGAAGGACACCACGGGCTTGAACGGCGCCTTGTGGAACAGTTGCCCCTGGCGCGACTTGACCTGGCGCACCTGCTCCTTCACCTCGGGGTGCTGCTCCAGCCACGCCTCCCAGTCCGAGTAGCGGTTGTGCCGCTCGAACCAGGCGGTCACCGGATCGAGGTCCTGGTGCTCGATCGGGTGCGTGAGCGTTCCCACCGTCGCCGCGACCGGCTGGTAGTGGCCCTCCACCTCACCGATGCCGGGGGCGTCGAGGTCCCCGACCTCCGGATAACGGGAGCGGGTCCGGTCGGTCAACGACCGCTTGCGGATGGTGTATCCGTGCCGCAGCCGCTTCCCCGAGAACCAGTAGCCGAGCGGTATGTCGTACGCGGCCGGCTTCGGGGACGCCGGGTCCCGGAAGGCCTGCCGCAGTTCGGCCAGCAGCCTGGGGCTCAGCCTCTCGTCGCCGTCCAGGAGCAGGATCCAGTCCAGGTCGGTGCGGACGTTCTCCAGGCACCACTGCTTCTTCCGCGGGTGGCCCCCGTCCCAGGTGTAGGTGATCACCTCGGCCCCGCACTCCTCGGCGATCTTGACGGTGTCGTCGGTGCTGTGGGAGTCCACCACCACGACCGCCTCGAAGTGGCCGAGCACCGATCTCACCGCCTCCGCGATGTTCAGCCCCTCGTTCTTCGTGGGGATCGCCACGGCTATCGGCAGCTTCGGCTTTCCTGCGGTCATCCCTCGGCTCCTTCGGGCAGCCAGGCGTAGCAGCCTGTGGAGGTGAACGTGCGGGCGGACTTCGGGATCGTGATCGTGCGGGACGTGCCGGTGTCGGACGTGCCCGAGGACAGCTCCTTGCCGCCGGCCCCGGTGATCTGCCAGGAGCAGGCCGTGGTGGGGGAGGCGGACCGGTAGACGCCCGGCCGGAGCTTCTTCCCGGTGTGCGTGCCGTCCGGGTAGGCGTACGCGGCCTCGTCCACCAGGTCCTGGTGCTGGGGGCAGAGCCCGGCGACCGCGTCCGCCGCGTCCGGGATCTCGTCCGTCGTGATGGCGCCGACGGCGGTGTCCCGGTCGGCCTTGACCAGATAACGGAGCTTGTCGCACGCCTCCTGGCCGGTCTGGAGCACGGCGGCCGGGTCCATGCCCCGGGGCACCCGGTCCGCCAGATATTCCCGCTGCTTCTTCGTGAACGTTCCGGTGACCGGGGTGATCTCGCCGGACGGTGTCTTCGGGCCCGCGGCGGGGGCGGAGGGACCGGCGGCGGCCCGCGCCCCGGGTTCCCCGGCGTCGGGCGTGGCGGGTGGGGCGGGCGTGCCGGCGGACGGGCCGGGGGCGGCGGGCCCGGAGGCCGCGGGGCGCTGGGCGCCCGCGGCCTCCGGACCGTTCCCGCCGGCGGACGAACCGCAGGCGGCCAGCGCCGCCGTCGTCATGACGACGACGGCGCCGGCCAGGAACGGGTTCCTCATCGGATCAGCCATTCCTCAGGGCGTAGTGCGCGCTGATCTGCGCAGCGGTCAGCGTGGTCGGGTAGACGGCGGTCTCGTCGATCTGCCCGGCGAAGAAGTTGCTCGTCGGACGGCTCGGCCAGCCGGAAAGGTTGTCCCCGCCGACCCGCCAGTAGCCGGGGTTGCCGTCGTTGCCGGAGACCAGAATGTTCGACGCGCGCAGCTGCCCGTCGACGTACAGCGCCATGCCCTGCCCCAAGGGCCCCTGGGTGGCGACGACGTGGTGCCACTGGCCGTCGTTGTAGGCGGCCGGGGTGGTGACGGTCCGCGCCCCACTGCTCTGGACGCCGAACACGAGCCGCCCGTCGTCGCGCATGTAGACGTTCTTGTCCTGACGGGTGCTGTTCTGCTGCGTCTTGTTCCCGAAGCCGATGATCTTGCCGCCCCGGGTGGTGGTGGTCCTGATCCAGGTCTCCACCGAGAACCGGCCCGGCGCGGCGTGCAGCCGGTTGCTGTACGCGTATTCGTCGGTGCCGTTGAAGCCGATCGCCGTCGATGGCCCGGCGACCGCCGCCGGGGTCTGCCGGTAGGCAGGGCCGTTGCGCAGGAAGCCGTTGTTCAGATTCCCGCTGCTGTCGTGGGCGAACGTGGACGTGCCCTCGTCGTAGCGCCAGTAGAGGCCCGCCCCGTCGGACCTGACCCGCGCCGGATACGCCTCCGTCGCGCCGGCCACGGTCGCGGACCGGGCCGGGGACTTGGCGCTGGTGTTGGGGCCGTCGCTCGCGGTGATCCGGTACGAGTGGGTCTCGCCCGGCGCGACGTCGGTGTCCGTCCAGGTCAGCTGGGGCCGGTCCCAGAAGACCGAGTAGCCGGTCGTCGTGTGGACCGGGGTGTTCGAGCCGTCCTTGTAGATCCGGTAGGTCAGCTCACCGTCGTCGGTGTCGAAGCTGGTCTGCCAGTTCACGTCGATCCGCCCCGGGGTCAGCGTGGACAGGCTGACGTTGGGCACCCAGGGCGCGCCCGTGTCGGGGCCGTCCGCGAACCGGGTCAGCCCCTGCTGCCGGTCGCCGTTGACCGTGGTGAACTCGCCGCCCACCCAGAGGTAGTGGCGGCCTCCGCTGCTCGTCTGGCTCATCACACGCGGTCCGACCGGCTCGCCGATGCCGTCGTTGGTGTCCGGGAACCAGGGGAGCAGTTCGGGGTCGTCGACCGACTGGGCCAGCAGATGTTTGCGCGGCTGGTCGGGGAAGGACCCCATGCTGGCGCAGTCGTGGGCGTGGCTGCCGCTGTACAGCACGCCCGAGTGCACCAGCACCGCCTGGGTCGCGCCGAGGCAGGTGTCCCGCCAGCGCTGGTCGAAGTCGTCGAGATCCAGTGCGATCCGGCCGTCGAACACCCCGCCGCCGGTGCCCTCGTTGCCGGTGTAGAAGCCGGTGGCGTCGGTGGTGATGTCCTGGACGGTGGAGTTGTTGTGGATGAACCCCGGGTAGGACTTAGTGAGTTGCCCGGTGGTGGCGTCTGCCACGGCCAGGGCGTGGGTGTTCGTGCCGTTGATCCGGAAGAAGTCCCCGCCGAGCAGCACGTTCTGTCCGTCCGGCGTCACCTCGATCGCCCGTGCGACCTCGTCGGCGTTGGCCGTGAAGGGCAGCAGTGAGGCTCCGGTCGTGACGGCGGCGAAGTGGTTCCTGGTCTGCCCGCCGACCGTCGTGAAGTCGCCCGCCAGGTAGACCGTGTCGTCGGTGACGGCGAGTCCCCGCACGGTCGCCGAGACCCCGATCTTGAAGGCGTTGCGGACGGTGCAGCTCTCGGTGTCGATCGCCGCGATGTTGCTCACCCCGACGCCGTTCACCGCCCCGAACTGGCCGCCCGCGTACAGGGTCCCACCGTCCGGGGACAGCGCCAGGGCCCGGACGGTCGCGGTTCCCGAGGAGATGGTGAAGGACAGCGTGCAGCCGGTGGGCGCCCCGGTCGCCGCGTCGAACGCGGCGAAGTTCACCGCGGGCTGTTCGTCGGTTCCGGGGGCGGCGGTGGGGGGCCGCAGGGTCGAGAAGGTGCCGCCCGCGTAGACGACGCCGTCTCCGGCCGCCATCGACCAGACGATGCCGTTGGTCTGCCAGGTGGTGAGGTCGTCCGCGGTGATCGCGACCGGTGGTGTCAGCGCCGCCGCCGGAGAGGTCCCGGCCGCGGTCGCGGTCAGGGCTCCGGCCAGCAGGCCGAGAGCGGTGGAAGCGGCCCGCACACGGCCGCGTCCTCCGGTTCTCCGCCCCGTACTTCCGTTCATCATTCAGCTCCGAAGGTGAGATTCGAGCTGCGGCCTGGAGGCCGCGGATCCTGCCTCGCCCGACCGGACGCGCGGGACTGTCCGCCCCGCCGCTGGTCGGGGCGAGTGAGTAGGCGGAGCCGAGGCTCCGCCCGGTGTCGGCGCGATGAGCTCCACCGAGGGGTCGGTGGAGACGGCGGTCGCGCCGGTGATCTTCCCGGGCACGGGCGCGGCTGGCGCCGGCCGGGAGTTGGGGGTGACCGACGATGCGGTCCGGGCGCCGGTGAACGGCGCCGCGCGGCCGCCGTCGGTGGGCGCGGCCGTCGGGCCGGACGGGTGCGCCGGGCGGCCGCGCGGGAACGTGCTGCCCGGCCCGTTCACCTGTCCACCCGGACGGCGGCGCCGCTCAGCTGGTCGTCCAGTCGGCGGATGTCGGCGTCGACCATGATGCGGGCCAGCTCGCGTGACCTCACCTCGGGCTTCCAGCCCAGCAGCTGCTCGGCCTTCGACGCGTCCCCGATCAACGCGTCGACCTCGCTGGGGCGTTCGTACTTCGGGTCGTAACGCACGTGCTCGTGCCAGTCCAGCCCCGCGTGTGCGAAGGCGAACTCCACGAACTGCCGGACACTGACGCCCTCGCCGGTGGCGACCACGTAGTCGTCGGGGGTGTCGCACTGGAGCATCCGCCACATGGCGTCCACGTACTCCGGCGCGTACCCCCAGTCCCGGACCGCGTCCAGGTTGCCCAGGTGCAGGCGGTCCTGGAGCCCGGCCTTGATCCGGGCGACGCCCCGGGTGATCTTCCGGGTCACGAAGGTCTCGCCCCGGCGCGGCGACTCATGGTTGAAGAGGATCCCGTTCACCGCGAACATGCCGTACGCCTCGCGGTAGTTGACCGTGGCCCAGTAGGCGTAGACCTTTGCCACGCTGTACGGGCTGCGCGGGTGGAACGAGGTGCTCTCGTTCTGCGGGGGCGGGCTGGCGCCGAACATCTCGGAGGACGAGGCCTGGTAGACCCGGGTCTCGATGCCGCTGGCCCGGACCGCCTCCAGAAGCCGGATGGTGCCGAGGCCCGTGACGTCACCGGTGTACAGCGGGGCGTCGAAGGACACCCGCACATGCGACTGCGCGCCCAGGTTGTAGACCTCGTCGGGCTGGATGTCGCGCAGCAGGTTCACCAGGGCCACCCCGTCGGACAGGTCCGCGTGGTGCAGGACGAAGGAGCGTTCCGGCTCCTCGGGCCCCTGGTAGATGTGGTCGATCCGCTCGGTGTTGAAGCTGGAGGAGCGGCGTATGAGGCCGTGCACCGTGTACCCCTTGTCGAGCAACAACTCGGCCAGATACGAACCGTCCTGGCCGGTCACTCCGGTGATGAGCGCGGTCTTCGCCACGATTCCCCCTTCTCTGCTGATCGCCTCGGCGGCGACGTTCACCGACATATCTGAATTGGGACGTTCTGTGGTGAAGTGTCACCACAGTTCCCTTCTGCTGGCACAATCCGAGCCATGACGACCGAACTTCCCGTCCCTTCCCAGGAATCCGACCGCTCCCTACTGCGCCCCGGCTCCCGCATATTCGTCGCGGGCCACCGCGGCCTGGTCGGCTCGGCGGTGGCCCGCCGCCTCACCGAAGACGGCCATGAGGTGCTCACCCGCGGCCGCGACCTCCTCGACCTGCGTGACGCCGCGCGGACCGGGGCGTATCTGAAGGAGGTGCGCCCGGACGCCGTGGTGCTGGCCGCAGCCAAGGTCGGCGGGATCATGGCCAACAGCACGTACCCCGTGCAGTTCCTGGAGGACAACCTGCGCATCCAGCTCAGCGTGATCGCCGGTGCGCACACGGCCGGGGTCGAGCGTCTGCTCTTCCTCGGCTCGTCGTGCATCTACCCCCGGCTCGCGCCCCAGCCGATCCGTGAGGACGCGCTGCTCACCGGCGAGCTGGAGCCCACCAACGAGGCCTACGCCCTCGCCAAGATCGCCGGAATCGTCCAGATCCAGTCGTACCGGCGGCAGTACGGCGCCTCCTACGTCAGCGCCATGCCCACCAATCTCTACGGGCCCGGCGACAACTTCGACCTGGAGACCTCGCACGTGCTGCCCGCACTGATCCGCCGCTTCCACGAGGCACGGAGGGACGGGGCCCCCGAGGTGACGCTGTGGGGCTCCGGCTCCCCGCGCCGTGAGTTCCTCCATGTCGACGACCTCGCCGCCGCCTGTGTCACCCTGCTGGAGGCCTACGACGGCGACGAACCCGTCAACATCGGCTGCGGCGACGACCTCACCATCCGCGAACTCGCGGAGACGGTACGGGACGTGACGGGTTATCGGGGAAGCATCGGCTGGGACACCTCGAAGCCCGACGGGACGCCCCGCAAGCTGCTCGACGTCACCCGCCTCTCCTCCCTCGGCTTCACGCCGCGGATCCCGCTGCGCGACGGCATCGCCCGTACGTACGCCTGGTGGCTCGGCCAATCCCGTCCCGTGCAGTGACCGTTCGCCGCCGTCGGGAGGTGTCTCGCGGCGGCGAACCGGCTGTACTCCTCGCATCCGCACGCCCGCCGCCCTCAGTACGCCCCGCGGCCGTCGGCGACGGCGCGCACGGTGCGGGCGAGGAGTCCCATGTCGGCGGCGACCGACCAGTTGTCGACGTACCAGAGATCGAGCGAGACGGTCTCCTGCCAGGACAGATCGGAGCGGCCGCTCACCTGCCACAGCCCCGTAAGACCTGGTTTCACGGCGAGTCGGCGGTACTCCCGCTCGTCGTACCGCGAGGCTTCCTCCGGTAGCGGCGGCCGCGGGCCCACCAGCGACATCTGTCCCAGCAACACGTTGACCAACTGCGGGAGTTCATCGATCGACGTCCGCCGCAGCAGCCGCCCGACCGGCGTCACCCGGGGGTCGCCGCGCATCTTGAACAGCGGGCCGTCCGCCTCGTTGGCCGCGGCCAGCCGCGTCTTGAGCTTCTCCGCGTCGGCCACCATCGTGCGGAACTTCCACATGGTGAACGGCCGGTTGTGCTGCCCCTGCCGGACCTGCCGATGGAAGACCGGCCCCCGCGAGGACAGCCGGACGCTGAGCGCCACCGTCAGGAGCAGGGGTGTCAGGGCCAGCAGCCCGAACAGGGCCCCGGTACGGTCCAGCACGTTCTTCAGCACCGCCTGCGGCCCCCCGCGCAGCGGTGGTGCGATGTGCAGCAGGGTGAGCCCGGCCGCGGAGGCGGGACGCACCCGCTCGGCCGCCACCCCGGACAGCTCCGAGACCACGGACAGGGCGACGCCCCCGTCGTGCAGCCCCCAGCCGAGCCGGCGCAGCCGGTCCCCGGTCAGCCGGGGCCCGGGAGCCACCAGCACCAGGTCCGCCGCGTGGGCGTAGACCCCGCCGAGCACCGTCGTCACGTCGTCGTCGGCCGGGGAGGACGCGAGGCGCCCCGGCACCTGCACACCGTCCAGCTCCAGCCGGGCGGTGCCCACGGGTACCGCAGCGACCAGGCGGTAGTCATGGTTCGTACCGGAGTTGAGCTGCTCGGCCGCCCGGCCCACGGCTGCGGCCTCGCCGACCAGCAGTACCCTGCGGACCCGGTGGCCCCGTCGTCCGGAGCGCCGCCACCGGCGCAGCCCCGCCCCCGCCGTGGCGATGAGCAGCCCAGGTGTCACGGCCACGACGGCCGTGGCCGGGTCCACCGGGCTTCCCGCCGCCGTGTGCAGGACGGCCAGCAGGCCGATGAGCACGAGCCAGTCCCCGACCGGGCCGAGCGCGCCGCCGGGCCCGGCCCACGGCCGGTCCGTGTACCGCCCCCGGACGCCGCGCAGCCCGGCCCAGGCCAGCCCCGCCACCAGGGCGGCCGCGACCGGGCGCGGCTGGTCGCCGGCGCGCAGCAGCAGCCAGGCCGGGCCGGCCAGACCCAGCAGGTCGGCCAGTGCGGCGAGGGCCGGGCCGGGGGCCGGCTTCCGCCGGGCCGGGGCCCGGCCGGCCGGGTCGCGCTGTGCTGTCGGGGCCCTCCACAGTTGTTCGAGGGCCGCCGTGCGGTTCCGGGACGCGGCGGTGCGGGGGCGCGGTGCGCCCCGGAGCCCCACCGGTCCGGATAGGTCGGTATCAGGTATTTCGACATGCCCCATGAACCCCCCAGTCACAGTCGCACCCCCACAAACGGGACGCATCCGCCGATCCCATGGACTGACGGATGCGCCCTCGCTCGGTGCACGATATCCACACACGTGCCATTTCGCTGGAGTTCTCGTGAAGTTCAGACGGCTCCTTCCAGACGCCGCCGATCGGCCAGAACCGTTCCATGTCGCTTTGTGTGTAAGGACGTTGAAGGGCAGGCGGCTCGGCAAGCGCTTGTGCCGGGCGACGCCCGGGAGCGCTCCTTGGGGATCCGGCTCCGGTGCGCTCCGGCGGAAACGCGTGAATCCCCTGGCCGGCGGTGTGCCGGGCCAGGGGATTCACGGATCGGCCCGCCTGCCCCGAGGGGTAGGGGCCGCTACGGGGTCAGGACGCGCCGTCCGTGCGCCTCCTGGTGCGCCGGTGGATCAGCAATCCGGCGCCAACGAGTGCCGCTGCCACGAGTGTTGCCGACATCACCGTGACTCCGGTGGCGGCCAGGCTGCCGCCGCCGGACGTGATGGCGGCCCCGGTGCCGGCGCCGCCACCGACCGTGGAGGCGGTGCCCCCGGACGAGCCGGAGCCGTCGGCCGTACCGGTGGGGCCGGAGCCCCCGGTGGTGGAGCCGCCGCCCGACCCCGTACCGCCCTCGCCGCCTGCCGTGGCGGGATCTGTCGCTCCGTCACCTTCCGTGCTGCCGCCGCCGGTCGGACCACCGGTGCCGCTGTCGCCGCCCGTCTCCCCGCCGCCGGTGGCTGCCGCCGTGACGGTGAGTGTCGCGGCCGAGGTGCGGGTGGTGCCGACGTCGTTGCGGAACTCGGCGCGGTAGCGGTAGCCGTCCTGCGCGGTCCTCGCGGTGAACGTGAGGGCCGGCCCGGTCGCGCCCTCGACGTCCTGCCAGGTCACGGAGCCATCGGTGCTGACCTGCCAGCGGGCCGTGGGCTCCGGGGAGCCCTCCGCCGCCGCGGTGAGGGTGACTTCCCGGCCGTCCTCGGCCGCCAGGTCGGCGGGCGCGTGGGTCACCAGCGGCGAGACCTGCCGGACCAGCTTGGTGATCTTTCCCTCGGCGGGGCTCGTCACGAAGACGGTCGCCCCGCCCGGTTCGACGGCGAGCGAGGCCGCCCCGGACTGGGAGTGGTTGCCGGGCAGCGACAGTTCCTTCGCGGCCACGGCGAAGTTCTCGGTGTCGTACACGGTCAGTGTGCCGTTGTTGTCGTCGGCCGGATCGGAGAGGTCCCCGCCGTCCTGCCGGACGACGTAGGCCCGGCCCGTCGCCGCGTCGAAGGCGGCGTCGCGGGCGAGGTCCTCGCCGACGAGCGTCTTGAGCGGTTCGCCCGCGGCGTCGAGGACCAGCACGGACCGGTCGACGCCGACCCAGACCGCGCCGGTGGCCGGGTCCGTCTCGACGAATCCGGCCATGCCCTGGGCTCCGGGCAGTTCGAAGGACGCGGTGACTGTGAACGACGCCAGGTCCACCCGGTGCAGCCGCCCGGCCGCGAAGTCGCTGAACCAGAGCGCGCCCCGGGCCGGATCGGCGGCGAACCGCGCGCCGCCCGGGAGGGTGAGGCTCCGGGTCGCCGTCCCGGAGGCCCGGTCGATCTCGGAGAGCTTCACGCCCTGGGCGACCAGCACCGTGTCCGGGGCCGTACCGGGGGCGATGTCGGTGATGGTGGACCCGGTGAGCCAGACACCCGCGGCCTTCTCGTCACCGGTCTTGGCGCTCCCGACGCCCCGCAGCGGGTAGTTGTAGACGACGCCGTCGCCCGGCAGCGGTCCCGCGATGCGGGCGGCCGCCGAGGCGCGAACCTCCCCGGTGGGTCCGGGGGCCTGGCTGATCCAGCTCTCGGCCTTGCCGTCCTCGGGGTTCAGCACGTGCAGCCCGCGCTCGTCGACGTCGGCGGTGTCGGGGAGGTTGTCCGCGCCGACGTACAGCTTCTTCGAGTCGGGGTGCAGCAGCAGGTCCAGCGGCTTGCCGGCCGAGGTGAAGTCGGCGGCGGCCTTGTAGGAGACGGTCCCCGCGGGCACGTCGACGCCCTCGCCCGGTTCGCCCGGCTCCTGGCCCGCGAAGGCGACGGGTACGCGGACGTCCTGCGACCGGTCGCCGCTGGAGCGGTGGTCGGCCCGGGTGACGAGGGAGCAGGCCACCGCGGCGCAGTCGAGGCCGTCGCCCTTCGCCGAGATCTCGATCTCCACGTCGAAGGTTCCGCCGGGCCCGAAGGCGCGGGCGAGGTCGCCCTCGTAGGGGTCGCCCGGGGGCACGATCCACTGCGAGGTCGTCGAACCGCCGCTCATGTCCGCGCCGCCGAGGCAGGGGGAGGGGACTCGGTTGTCGCCGTTGTCCCTGCACAGGGCGACGTAGATGCCGGATGCGAGGCCGTATCCCTCGCCGGTGACCCGGACCTTCTCGCCGGCCGGGTCGAGTCCGGTGGTGGCCGAGACGGTCAGCTGCTGCCCCTGGGGGCCGGTGGCGGTCTTCGGGGCGCCGGCGTCGGCGCTGACCGCCGAGTCCGTGGGGATCGCCGCCAGCAGCAGGGCGGCGGCGGCCGTACCCGCCCGGCGTCCGAGTCTGCGACGGCCGTTCGGCGGGGTGCCGGGAGCGGTGCCCGGAGTGGATGTCATGTCAGTCCTCGTCACGACGCGGGGGAGCCCGGCCCCGGCACGAGCGGCCGGGGCCGGGCGAATGGCTCAGCGGCCCAAGCGAGTTGAGCAGTGCTGGACGGAGTTGTGCGGTACGACTCGGAGCCGGTCGGCGTTACACGAAGTCGATCGGCGCGTGGACGTCGTACTTGCGGTCGTTGGTGTCGGTGTGGTCGGCGCGGGTCACGATGGCGCACTCGACGGTGTCGCCGCAGACGTTCCCGCCGCCGAGGTCGGCCTTGACGTGTATCCGGACGCTGAAGGTGCCGCCCGCGCCGAACGGCGAGGTGTTGGGGAGGCCGCCGCCCAGGCCGGACACCCAGTGCGAGGCGCCGGTGGTGCCGGACTGGTCCTGGCCGCCGAGGCACGGGGAGGGCTTGTTGGCGCCCTGGGCGCCGTTCACCACGCACAGGCTCACGTAGACGCCCTGGCCGACGTGGTAACCGCTGCCGGTGACGGTGATGTTGGCGCCCGCGGCGGCCGCGGTGTCGGGTCCGGAGAGCGACAGGTTGTACGTGGCGCCCCCGTCGGTGACCGTACGGGTGCCGGTCGCGGCGGCGGCGGGGGAGGCGCAGGTCAGGGCCAGCGCCGCGGCGGCGAACGCGGCGAGGCCCGCGCGGGCGACGGTACGGGTGGAGGGAACAGCACTCATGAGATGAGCACCTTTCTCGGCATCGGTAACCAGAACCACGGACACCCAGTCGACTTAGGTAAGGCATACCTAAGTCGATACCTGTTGGGTTGTCAACAACGGTGCTGGTCGCGGGTGCTGTGCCCGGGCGGCGCTGATCGGCGGCGCCCGCGCCCGGTTCCGGGGAGGCCGGTTCCGGCCGGCGGCAGGGTCTGCTCGGTCCGGCTGGTCTTCCCGGTCGGGGTGTGCTCTCCGGCGCGCTCGCCGGGCTCAGCGCACCCCGTCGGGCCGGAACTGCACGCTGATGCGCGGTCCGACGGCCCGCGCGGTCTTGGGGATCGCGTGCTCCCACGTGCGCTGGCAGCTGCCGCCCATGACGATCAGGTCGCCGTGCCCGAGCGTCCTGCGGACGGGGGCGGGGCCCGGGCGGCGAGGTCGCAGCGCGAGGTGCCGGGGGGCTCCCAGCGAGAGGATCGCGACCATCGTGTCCTCGGTGCCTCCCCGGCCGATGGTGTCCCCGTGCCAGGCCACCCCGTCCTGCCCGTCCCGGTAGAAGCACAGCCCCGCCGTGGTGAACGGTTCGCCCAGCTCGGCCGCGTAGTGCTCGCCCAGTCCGGTGCGGGCCGCTTCCAGGGCCGGGTGCGGAAGGGGGTCGCGGCGGCCGAAGAAGGCCAGTAGTCGGGGGACCGCCACCACGCGCTCGTACATGACGCGCTGCTCGGCCCGCCAGTCGACCTCGCGGACCAGTGTCTCGAACAGGGTGTCCGCGCCCCGGAGCCACTGCGGCAGCACGTCGATCCAGGCTCCGTGCCCGAGGTCGGTGCGCCGCAGTCCGCTCAGGGGGCCGGTCTCGACCTCGGCCTCCTGGTCGAAAAGCGAGCTTTGCAGGTGTACGGCCATGGGGAGAGCGTAACGCTATTCGAGCAAGTGTGCGAATAATGTTCGGCGGCAGAACGCCGGCCCGGCCCTCCTCGTCCGGCTCGGCGCACTTCCCGTCGGTCACCCTCTTGACCCGCAGCCGCGGGGATTCGGCCCGGGGCTCGGTCCCGGGAAGTGCCGGTCCGCAGCCGCACCGTGCCCGGGTCCGTGTTCGGCTACCGTTCCCCCCGTACGAACCGACATCCCCAGCCCACGCTGTTCTCCGAGGAGTTGCCCCCATGCCGCAGATCACCGTCGACTACTCCGGCACGCTCGCTGCGGCCTTCGACCGGCAGGCCTTCGCGCTCGCCCTGCACCCGGTCGTCGTCGCCACCGTCGACGCCCGACCGGAGGCCTGCAAGACCCGCTTCCGTCGCGTCGACGATTTCGTCATCGGCGACCGGACCGAGGGCCACGCCGTCCTGCACGTCGAGATAGGCCTGCTCCACGGCCGCACCGACGAGGCCAAGATCCGTCTCGCGGACGCCGTCCTCGATCTGATCGCCGCCCGGGTCCAGCCGGCCGACGGCGTGACCCTGCACGCCTCCGTCGAGGTCCCCGACCTGGACGCGGCCTTCCGGAGGCGCTGAACGGGCACCGCGTCGGGTAGGTCGGGCGCAGGACAGGACCGGAAGGCCGGAACGTCGAGTGAGTGGAGTGTCAGACATGCGTGGAGGCAGCGTCGCCGTGGTCGGCGGCAGCATAGCGGGGTGTGCCGCGGCCCTGGCCGCCTCGCGCGGGGGAGCCGAGCGGATCACCGTCCTGGAACGCGCCGATGCCCGGCTCCGTGACCGAGGGGTGGGAATCGCCCTCCACAGCGACCGCTACGACGAGTTGAGGGAGGCCGGATACGTCGCTCCGGAGATGCCCTGGGCCCCGCTGACCCGACGGGTGTGGAGCGTGCGGGACGGCGAGGCCGAGCACGGCCGGGTCGTCGGCGAGCAGCCGTTCCCCTTCCGCGCCTACAGCTGGGGCTCCCTGTGGAGCGAACTGCGCCGCCGGGTGCCGGAGCAGGTCTCCTTCCGGTCCGGCGCCGTGGTCACCGGGGTCGAGCCGGACGCCGACGGGGTGACGCTGCGCCTCGCGGACGGGCACACGGAGCACGTCGACGTGGTGATCGGGGCGGACGGGTACCGCTCCGTCGTCCGCGGGGCCATGTTCCCCGGTGCGGACGCCACGTACGCCGGATACATCGGATGGCGCGGCACGTCGCCGGACGTCGCCGACCTCCCGTCGGACGGCCACGACGCGTACAACATCGTCTTCCCCGGCGGTCACTGCATGATCTACCGCATCCCGGACGGCGTCGGCGGACACCGGCTCAACTGGGTGCTCTACACCGCGCCCCCCGAGGCCGACGGGCTCCACCCCGACCTGCGGGCCCCCACCTCCCTCCCGCCGGGCAGGCTCAACTCCGAGCTCACCGCGTATCTGAGGGCCCTGGTCGCCGACAACTTCCCTCCGTACTGGGCGGCCAGGGTGCTCCGCACGCCCGCCGAGACCACGTTCATCCAGCCCATTTACGACCTGCGGGTGCCGCACTACACCTCGGGACGGATGGTGCTCGTCGGTGACGCCGCCAGCGTCGCCCGGCCGCACATCGGCGGCGGCAGCGTGAAGGCGCTCCAGGACGCCACCGCCCTGGAGGCCGCCTGGACGGCCGGGGGCAGCTGGAAGGAGGTCCTGGAGAGCTACGACGCCGGGCGCGGTCCCATCGGGTCGGCCATGGTCGCGCTCGCCCGCCGGATGGGCGCCGCGCAGGTCGAGCACACACCCGACTGGTCCGCCATGGACCGGACCGCGTTCGCCACGTGGTGGCAGGACCAGAACGAGGGTTCCGACCGGCGCAGCGGCTTCGGCGGCCACAGCCTGAAGGCCGGGTAGGCCCCCCGGAGGGGGAAAGGGGGCGGCGGCCCTGTACCGCACCGCGTCCCTTTCCCGCTCGCGTATCAGACCGCCGTCGGCGCCAGCTCCAGCGCCGCGTGCAGCGCGGTGCCGTCGGCACGGGCGTCCGCGCCGTCCATGCGCAGCGTCGTCCGCCCCGAGGTGAGGACCGTGAGCGCCCCGGCGGACTCGACGGCCCGGGCGGGGCTGGGGGAGACCAGCAGGACGGCGATGCCCTCGGCCGCCAGCGTGGCCACCAGTTCGTGGACCTGCCGGACGAGCACCGGGGCGAGGCCCTCGGTCGGCTCGTCGAGGAGCAGCAGCCGCGGCGAACCGAGCAGGGCGCGGGCCAACGCCAGCATCTGCTGCTCGCCGCCGGACAGCTCCGCGCCCCGGTTGCCCCGGCGCTCGCCCAGCCGGGGCAGCAGCTCCAGCACGCGCGCGGGGGTCCACACACTGGGCCGCCCCGTGTCACCCCGGCGCGGCGGACGGTACGACAACCGCAGGTGCTCGTCGACGGTGAGCCCGGCGAACACCCGGCGGCCCTGCGGTACGAGCCCGACCCCGGCACGGGCGATCCGGTGCGCGGGCTGCCCCGTCACCTCGCGGCCGTCGAGGTGTACGGTTCCGGCGCTCGGGCGCATCAGTCCGGCGACGGTGTGGACGAGGGTGGTCTTGCCGGCGCCGTTGTGGCCGACGACGGCGTGGACCGAGCCGGCGGGGACCGACAGGTCGAGCCCGTGCAGGACGGTGCCGCCGTGGTAGCCCGCGGTCAGGCCGGTGAGTTCGAGCATCGGGCGTCGGTCATCCTCTCGCTGGTGCGGCGGCCGGGCCCGTCGTCGAGCCGTTGCCGTGGTACGCGTCGCGGACCTCGGGATGGGCCAGAACCTCCTGGGCCGGGCCGGTGACGAGGAGCTTCCCGGCGGCCAGCACCGTGACGGTGGACGCGACGTGGGAGACCACCTCGACGTGGTGCTCGACCAGGATGACCGCGACGGTCGGAGGCAGACCGTCCAGGATGGCGAGCAGCCGGCCGATGTCGTCGTCGGTCAGTCCGGCCGCCGGCTCGTCCAGGAGCAGCAGCCGGGGGTCGCCGGCCAGCGCGGCGGCGAGGTCGAGCATGCGGCGCTGCCCGTGCGCGAGCGTGGACGCCTGCCGGTGGGCGAGGTCCGCGAGGCCTACGGTCTCCAGACGGCGGGCCGCGGACTCGGTGTGCAGCCGGTAGCGGGACGGGCTGCGCCAGGCCCCCCGGCGCTTCGGGTGGTGCGGCCAGCCGGCCAGGACGATGTTGTCCAGAACCGACAATTCCCCGATCACCGAGGGCTGTTGGAAGCTGCGGGCGACGCCGAGCCGACTGCGCCCGGCGGTCGGCTTCCGGGTGATGTCGGCGCCGTTCAGGGCGATCGTGCCGTGGTCGGGCCGGTCCGTGCCCGCGATGAGGTTGAGCAGGGTGGTCTTGCCGGCGCCGTTGGGACCGATGACGGCGTGCCGGGCGCCCGCCGGGAGCCGCAGGCTGACGTCGTCGACAGCGGTGAGGGTGCCGTACCGGCGGGTGAGCCGGGTGAGGTCCAGTACAGGGGGCTCCGGCGCCGCCGGGGTCGGTGCTGGTGTCATGGGGAGACCTTCCCGGTGGGTTCGGGGGCGGGCGCCGACGGGGGCTGTTCCCCGGTCACGGCAGCCTCGGACGCCGGCCCGCTCCCGGGCCCACCGCGCAGCCCCGCGAGGCCGCGCGGCAGCAGGTACACGGTGGCGACGAAGAGCACGCCGAGCAGCAGCGGCCCGTGGCCGGGCCAGGAACCGGCGACCCAGTCCCGGGTGGCGACGATGAGCCCGGCGCCCAGCAGGGCGCCGATCACGGACGTCGTACCGCCGATGACCACCGCCAGCAGAGCGAACGCGGCGATCTCGAACCCGACGTCGGCCGGCGCGAGATACTGCTGGACGGTCACCATCAGTGAACCGCCCACCCCGGCCAGCGCGCCCGCGCAGATGTGGGCCACCAACAGGTAGCGCCCGACCGGGTGCCCGGAGGCGCGCATCCGCGCCTCGGCGCCCCGGGTGCCGGTCAGCAGCTTCCCCGCCGGCGAGCGCAGGACGAGCAGCGTGACGGAGACGGCGACGACGGCGACGGCGAGCGCGTAGTTGTACAACTGGCTCTCCTCCAGCATCTCCTCCCCGCCCCACAGCGCCCGGGTGCCCGGGAAGCCGACGAGTCCGTCGGCGCCGCCGGTGACGGACTTGAGCTGGTTGACGACCGCGCCGGTCAGCTCGCCGATGGCGAGCGTGATCATCAGGACGGTCGTGCCGCGGGCCCGGATCACCGCCGGACCCACCACCGCGGCGAAGACGGCGGCGGCGAGCGCCGACAGGACTAGCTGCACGGGCCCCACCGTCCACCCCGCTTCCGCGAGGTTCGCGGTGGCGTACGCCCCCACGGCGAACGGCGCGGTCTGCCCGAGGGTGGGCAGTCCCGCGTAGCCGGTGAGGATGGTGACACTGACCGCCAGCAGCCCCAGGGCCAGAGCGGAACCGGCCAGGGAGATGCTGTACGCGTCGAGCACGGCCGGCAGGGAGATCAGCACGACGAGCAGGACGAGCAGCGGAGCCGCCTGCCGCCACGCGGCCCCGCCCGGCAGCCGGCCGATCCAGGCCGGCAGGCGCCTCCCACGCTCGCGGGGCGCGGCGCCGGTCCCGTCCGCCCCGGCCCGGTCCGCCCCGGCCCGGTCCGCCCCGGCCCCGTCCCCGGTCCGGCCTGCTCCCGGCGCCGCTGCTGTCCCCGGCGCACCTGGTGTCCCCGGCGTCTCGCGGGGCCGTCGTCGCAGACGGCCGGCGAGGTCGCTCCGGAGCCGGGCGACCGGGTCCGGCCCGGGGCCCTCGGGGCCGTGCCCCGCGCTCGGCTCCGTGAAACGGGAGCGCAGCACCAGCACCGCCGCCATCGCGGCGAAGAGCAGGTACGGCGCCAGATCGGGCACCAGCGAGACGCCCAGCGTCTGCACCTCGCCCACCGCGATCGCCGCGAAGAAGGTCGCCCACAGCGAGCGCAGCCCGCCGAGCACGACCACCACGAGGGAGAGCATCAGCACGTTCTCGGACGTACCGGGGCCGGGGCCGATGATCGGCGCCCCGAGCACCCCCGCCGCCCCGGCCAGTGCGCCGGCCGCCGCGAGGACGCCGGTGTGCACCGCCCGGGGGTCGAGTCCGGTGGCCGCGAGCATCTGCGGATCGTCGGCGGCCGCCCGCACCGCGGCGCCCATCCGGGTCCGGGTCAGCACCCAGGTCCCGAACGCCGCGAGCAGCACGGCCATGACGATGAAGCAGAGCCGGTAGGCGGGGTAGCGGTGCCCCAGCAGCATCACCGAGGAGTCGAGCGCCTCGGGAACGCGCACGGGAAGTTCGTCCGCCCCGAAGAGTTGGATGAGCAGGTCACCGCCGATCAGGGCGAGCCCGAACGTCAGCAGTGCCTGCGCCAGATGCCCACGCCGGGCGAGCGGAGCCGTCGCGGCGGACAGCCCCGCCCCGGCGACGCACGCCGCCGCGGTTCCGGCGGCCAGGCCGAGGGCGAGACCGGCCCAGGTCCCGTCGCTGAGCTCGGCCCCCGTGTAGGCGCCGATCGCGTACAGCGTGCCGTGCGACAGGTTCAGCACACCCGCCGTGCCGAAGGCGAGACTCAGGCCGGCGGCGACCACGAACAGCAGCAGCCCGAAGGCCACCCCGTCCACCGCCGGTACGAGGTGGGCATCGAGGAGATCCATGTCAGCTGCCGAGCGTCGCCAGGTCCTGGACCATGACGTTGGCCAACTGGGTCCCGTCCGGCCGCACCTGGCGCAGATACCAGGTCTGCACCGGCGAGTGGGCCTTGTCGCCGAACTCCCAGGCGCCGCGCGGGCTGTCGATCTGGCCGAGACCCGCGATGGCCTTGTTGATGGTCCCCGACGTGACGTCGCCGTCCTTCGCCGCGTCGGCGATCGCCTTGTCCAGTACGGCGGCCGCGTCGTACGACGCCATCGCGTAGGTGGTGGGCTGCGTGTCGTGCTCCGCCGTCCAGTCGGCGGCGAACGTGCGGTTCGCCTCGTTGTCGAGGTCGGCCGCGTAGTTCAGGACCGAGTAGATGTCCTTCGCCGCCGCGCCCTGCGCCTGGAGCACGCTGCCCTCGGTCACGAAGGCCGTGTACAGCGGCAGATCCGCGATGTCCGACTGGGCGTACTGCTTGGCGAAGTCGATCGCGGCCTTGCCGGCGTAGAAGCAGTACACCGCCTTGGCGTCCGTCTTGGCGATCTCCGCGAAGTACGGCATGAAGTTGGTCGTCTTCGGGAACGGCGTCCAGGTGGTCTTGCCGTCCGGGTTGGCGAGCTCCCCCTTGATCCGCTTGAACTCATCGGTGAAACCGCGCAGTTCGTCGTGACCGCCCTGGTAGTCGGGGCCGATCGCGTAGACCGGCCCGTCGACCTTGTCCTTGATGTACGGGGCGATGGCCCGGCCCGGCTCGTCGGACAGGAAGCTGGTCGTCCAGACGTACTCGATGTCCTTGACCGGAGGCCGGGCGTTCGAACCCAGGAAGGGGATCTTGGCCTGCTGGATCAGCGGCAGGACGGCGTTGACCGAACCGCCGCCGACGAGGCCCGTCAGCACGTCGACCTTGTCCTTCTTGACGAGCTTGGTGGCCGCCGGCACGGCGGTCGGCGGACCGTCGCCCTCGTCAGCCACGATCAGCTCGACCTTTCGGCCGCCCAGCTTGTTGCCATGGGTCTCCAGATACAGCTTGAAGCCGTCCCGCAGCTCCGTGCCGACGGGCTCGTAGGTGCCCGACAGGGAGGCCACCAGGCCGACCTTCACGGTGTCGTCGTCGGTGCCGCTGTCGCCGCTGCAACCGGTGACGGCCGCCAGGCCGAGGGCGAGGGCGGCAGCGCCGGCCGGCCGGAATCTGCGGCGGTGGGGGCGGGAGGGGGCGAAGGGGAACATGGGCTCACATCACAGTCTCGGGGGCAGGGGTGTCGTGCGTGCCGGTCAGGACGGGTGCGGCGGGTGGCCGCCACCGGTGGGAGTCCGGACCCGCGAGCGGTACGGGGGTGGGGGGCGGCCGTACCGGCGGTCAGCGGAGGGGCGGCAGGCCCGGATCGCGGAGCTGGGGAGACAGCGAGTCGCCGACCTGGTTGATCAGCTCGGACATCATGTAGCTGACCTCGCCGATGTCCGCGTCCCTGGTCGTGGTGACGAGGAGCGAGGCGCCGCTGGAGACGGCCATCGAGAACATGTAGCCGCCCTCCATCGCGGTCAGGCTGTGCTCCACGGGATCGGTATTGGTCAACTGGGCCGCTGCGGACAGCAGGTTGACGACGCCGGACGCGATGGCGGCCAGCCGCTCGGCGTCGTCGCGTTCCACACCGGTGTACGCCAGCGCGAGTCCGTCCACGGACACGGCTATCGCCTGGGTGACTTCCGGGAGGCGCCCGGCGAAATCGCTCAGGATCCAGCTCAGGTCGGAGGAGGTGGTCATTTCTCGGTCCGTTCGGTGGTGTCGTCCGGGGCGGAACGCCCCCGGTGGTTCGTGCTCCGGTTGATGCCCTGGGCGTAGGCCGCCAGCACGTCGGAGACCTGTCGGGAGTCCCGGCGGCGGGGCGCGGGCCGCGGGGCACCGGCCCCGGGGCGCTGTTCGGCACCCGTCCGCTTCCCCGCGGCGGGCCACTGCTGAGGTGCTCTGGGTTGCCGCAGTGGCAGCCCCGCGGAGCTGACGCCGGCGACGCGCGACACCGGCTCGTCGCGCACGGGGTGCGGCGTGGGCGTGGTGCCGTGGTCCCGCTCACGGGTGGAGCCGCGGGGCCTGGCGTTGCCGGACGGGGTCTCCCGCTCGCCGCCAGCCGGGGCGCCGGCCCCGGCCGCGCCGACGCCCGCCCCGACCGGGGTGCTGTCATGGCCGGGGCGCGCTCTCGCGGTGGCCGGCTGCCGGTGGCCCCCCGGCCCCGGCGGTGTGACCGGCCGGGGCGCCTCGTAGCCGGCCTCGCTGCCGAGCGGGCCCGGCGTCGGAGCCCGGTCCTCCTTCAGGTCCAGTGCCAGCACCTTCGCGGGCAGCGTGACCTCGGCGATGGTGCCGGGGCCCGAGGAGTCGCGCAGTTCCACGACGATGCCGTGGCGCGCGGCGAGCCGTGCCACCACATGCAGCCCCATGGACCGCACGTCGCCGATGCCCGCCCGAGGTTCGAGCAGTGCCGCGTTGTGGACCGCGCGGCGTTCCGCCGGGATGCCCACGCCCTCGTCGACGATCTGCACGACGGCCCGGTCCCACAGCCGCCAGACGGCGACCCCGACCTGCTTGTCCGGAGGCGAGTAGCGGGTCGCGTTGTCGAGCAGCTCCGCCAGGATGTGCGCCACGTCGTGCACGGCGCGGGCGGTGATCCCGATCCCCGACTCGATCGCGCCGAGGGAGACGCGGTCGAACCGCTCGATCTGCTGGGCGGCGGCCACGATGACGGTGGAGCAGCCCACATCGGCCGAACGCACCCGGGCGTTCCCGTAACCGCCCAGCACCAGGAGGTTGTTGGTGTTGCGCTCCATACGGATGGCGAGGTGGTCGAGAGCGAAGAGGGTCTTCATCCGCACGGGGTCGGCCTCATCGCGCTGCACCGTGTCCAGCTCGGACACCATGACCGCGGTCAACCGTGCTCCCCGGCGTGCGACACCGACCAGCGTCTCCGCCAACTGCTCGTGCACATGAGCCTGTTGGGCGGCGAGGCGGACGGCCTCGTGGTGGACGGCGTTGAACGCCTCGCCGACCTCGCCGATCTCGTCCTCGCCCGTGGTGCTGACCGGGTCACCGGTCCGCCGGGCCACCTCCTCGGGCGTCGCGCCGCGCAGTGCACCGGGCTGGGACAGCTCGCTCATCACGGCGGGCAGCCCGGAGTGGGCGACCTCGTGCGCGGCGTTGCGCAGATCGCGCAGCCGTCGGATCATGACGCGGCCCAGGCGGATCGCGACGACGACCACTCCGACCAGGGTCAGCACCACCAGCGCGACCTCCGCGCCGGCCGTCCAGATGAGGGTGGTGCGTACGTCGGAAACCTGGGCGAGGACGGCCGCGTCGACCCGTTTCTCCACCGAACGCAGCAGCTCCTGGCGGTCGTTGGCCGCCTTCTGCCATTCCTTCGGGGTGACCGTGATGTCCTTGCCGGTGCCCGTCCGCCCGATCTCGTCCTCGAGGCGTCGGGCCTCCAGCGCCTTCGCTCCGGAGAGGGTGCGCTCCAGCCAGGTCCGCCATGCGCCCGGCCCGAGGTCGAACATGGCGCCGGTCGACTCGGTGTAGCCCATCCGGCCGGCGTCGAAGGTCCGCTGCATGGCGATGGTGAAGCCGCCCGCGGCCTGCGCCCTCGCGACCGTGACCTGCTGCTGGGCCGTGTGCTCCGCGGCCTCGGACAGGGCGGCGGCGGCGCGGATCCGGTCCGCGATGTCGGCGTCCACGCCGTCCGCCTGCGCGATGCCGTCGCGGTAGCTGTTGAGGTCGGCGATCACGATCCGATAGCCGAAGGCGAGGGCGGAGACGGTGCTGCTTCCCGAGCGCACCTGCGCGCGGAGGCCGGGCATCTCCTCGACGAAGCGCTCGATACGGTCCAGGGCGCCCCGCGCGCTGCCGGGTACCGCGGAGAGCCCCTTGGTCAGGCTGCGGAATCCGGCGATGCTCCCGTCGGTCGCGTTCGCACGTAACCGGAATGCCTCCGCGTCTCCCTGCTCGGAGACCAGGGCGGTGGCCGCCGCCCGCTCACGCTGTAATCGGTAGGCCAACTCAGCCGCTCCGTCCGCGGCTTCGACCATCGCGGCCAGCCGGTCGGCCTGGAGCGCCTGGTTGGTCGCGGGGGCGAGTGCCAGGACCGAGAAGGCGACGGCCACGGTGAGCGGTGCGGTGACGAGGAGTACGAGGCGACGATTGATTTTCACTGCGCGGCTCCGTCGCCGGAACCGGGCTCGAGTATCGGTGACACGCAGATACCTGTACCTGTTTACGGATGGTGGGTGTCGGTGGGGGCGTGCTGGTGGGGGGAACGATGACGGTGGGGAGAGCGATGCCGGTGGGGCAGGAGAGGCCCCAGGGCGCGCGGCATGATCCTATGCCGTAGTACACGCCGCCGGATGGGTGAATCAGCGAAAAATCTGCGCCCCGGACGCACAGAGGTGTTCGAACTTCGCCCACAAGTGAGCACAAAACAAAGGCTTTTGACTGTGCCTGGGCGAACGCAGTCAAGACGGGCTGTGCATCACCGAATGCCGACATATGCCTGTGCGCAGTGTCAACGATATTCACTCCTGTGTGATATCGGCCCCCGTGTACGCTGGGGAGATGACAGAGAATGCCGCTGCACCGGTCGGCGCCCTGGTCACCGGAGCCGAGATCGCTCGGTTGGCCGGTGTCACCCGGGCGGCAGTCTCCAACTGGCGACGGCGCTATGACGACTTCCCCGCGCCAGGGGGAGGCGCCGCCAACAGCCCGCTCTTCTCGCTCGTCGAGGTGCAGGCCTGGCTGGACAGGCAGCGCAAGGGCCAGGAGATCTCGCCCGAGGTCGAGCTGTGGCAGGCGCTGCGGGCCGTCTACGGAGAACAGCTGGTCGCGGGCCTGGTCGAGGTGGCCGCCGCCCTGGCCGGGGATCCCTCGCCCGGCCTGCCGGACGAGGTGAGGGACCGCGTGCGGCGCCTGGCCAGGAGTGAGGCGCCGGTCGACCTGGTCAACGGCCTGACCGAGCGCTTCGTGGACTCGGCGCGTCGGGCGGGGTCGGACCAGGTGACTCCTGAACGCATCGTGCGGGCCGTGAGCCACTTCACTCCTGAGCTCCCCTCGGACGCGACGGTCTTCGACCCCGCCTGCGGCATCGGGCTGCTGTTCCTGGCGGTCGCCTCGGCGACGGACGCGCGGTGCCGCGGTCAGGAATCGGACGCCGACAGTGCTCGTTTCGCACAGCTCCGTGCCGATCTCCTGGGGGAGTCCGGCCGGGTCACCGTCGTGGAAGGGGATTCCCTGCGCGCCGACGCGTGGCCCGACCTCAGGGCCGATCTCGTGGTCTGCGATCCGCCGGCCGGCGTCACCGAGTGGGGGCGGGAGGAGCTGCTGCTCGACGCCCGCTGGGAGCTGGGCACACCGTCCAAGGCCGAGGGCGAGCTGGCGTGGCTGCAACACGCTTACGCGCATACCGTGCCGGGCGGCCACGTTCTGATGGTCATGCCGGCCTCGGTGGCCTACCGCAAGGCGGGGCGTCGCATCCGGGCGGAGCTCGTACGCCGCGGCATTCTGCGTCAAGTGGTCGCCCTGCCACCGGGAGTGGCGACCTCGCACTCCCTGCCCGTGCACATCTGGTGCCTCAGACGCCCCCGCGGCACCGGAGACGCGGACGCCCGTCAGTCCGTGCGCATGGTCGACCTGACGGGCAACAGCCCGGACGGCGCCCTGGACCCCGGCCCGGATCAGGTCGCGGAAGTGCCGTTGATCGAACTTCTCGACGACACCGTCGATCTCACCCCCGGCACGCACCTGCGGCCCCGTCACCGCGACTTCCCCGAGGAGTACGCGACCCTGCGTGAGGAAGTGGAGAAACGAATCACCCGACTCGTCTCCCTCCTGCCCGAGTTGGCCGAGGGCGGTGAGCCGGGATCGCTGGACGGCGCGACCACGAGCATCGCCGATCTGGCCCGGGCCGGGCTGGTCGGCTACGAGGACTCGGAGCCCGTCTCGACGAGTGACCAGCTCGACACGGACTACTTGCGGGGGTTTCTGCGCAGCTCCGCGAACACCCGTCGGTCCACGAGCGCCAGCGGGACCCATCGCCTCGACACGCGGGGCGCGCGTCTCCCCAGAATGGGCATCGAGGAGCAGCGCCGCTACGGCTCCGCCTTCCGCTCCCTGTCCGCGTTCGAGCAGGACGCGCGCGAGATCGGCGAGCTGAGCAGACAGCTCGCCGATCTCGCACGGGACGGTCTGGCCACCGGCGGACTGGTCCCCGAGGACTGAGTCGTCGCGCGAGGCAGCCCCGGGCCCGGCCCCGGTCCGTTCCGGGACCGGTCAGGCGGGGCGGGGGGACGCCGGCAGGAACGGGCTCGGCTGCGAACTCCACGTGACGGACAGGGCCTCGCGAGCGCGCGTGCAGGCGACGAAGAGCAGACAGCGTTCCCGGAGCAGATCGGCCTCGTGCTGGAGCGGGTCCGATTCCCGGGCGGTGATCCCGCGGGCGAACGGTACGGTGCCGTCGCTGACGCCGAGGACGGAGACCGCGCGGAACTCCAGCCCCTTCATCGCGTGCATGGTGGCCAGACGTACGCCCCCGGCCCCGTGCGGCACCTGGCCCTTGACCCGAACGGTCGGTATGCCGGCGGCCCGCAGCTTCTCCTCCGCCGTGTCCAGGGAGAGGTTGAAACGCGCGCAGACGCCGATCTCGTGCGGCTGGAGCCCTTCGGCGACCCACGACCGGACCCGGTCCACCAGGGCCTCGCCCTCGTCCGCGCGCGTGGCGTGCCCTGCCAGCAGCGGACGGCTCCCGTGCAGGAGGGAGCGGTAGCCGTCGAGGGAGTCCGTTCCCTCGCCGTCCAGCGTGCCGACGGTGACAGGGGAGAGCAGCCCGGCCGACCAGGTGAGGATCTCCTCGGTGGAGCGGTAGTTGACGCGCAACCGGAAGCTCCGGCCCGACGTGGCGATGCCCAGGGAGCCGAGAGACACCCGGGAGTCGTAGATCCGCTGGTGCGGGTCACCGGTGAGGAACAGGTCGTCGGGACCCGGGGCGACTGCGGCGCGCAGCACCCGCCACTGCGCGGGATGCAGGTCCTGCGCCTCGTCGACCACGACGTGTGCGTACGGGGCCGGCTCGCCCTTCAGCAGCTCGGCCGCGCGCGAGCAGATCCGCAGGTGGGTGGTTTCTCCCCGGTCGCGCAGCAACTGTTCGAAACGTTCCACCGCGCTCCACACGTCGCGTCGGCGCGCGGGGCCGAGGCCGGTGCCGCGGCCCCGCCGGCTCGCGCCGAGGTACGCGTCGAGACCGTGCAGGTCCTGGCCGAGAACGATGTGCCGGTACTCCTGCGCGAGGAACTGCGCGGTGAACGGCAGACCGAGCTGCTTGACCGTCCTCTCCCACAGCTGCCGCTGATCCCGGTCCCCGATCGGCGTGGGCGCGGTCGCCGACGCCGCCCGGTGGATGCCGTTCGCGAAGGCGTCGACCGTCGTCACGTCCACGCGCGCGAGCGCCTTCCCGTCCTGGTCGAGGAGCAGGCCGAGCATGTCGCGCAGTCCGGCCGCGAGCGCGTTCGTGTACGTGGTCAGCAGGATGCGACCGTCCGCGGACCGGCCCAGGAGATGCCGCACCCGGTGCAGGGCGGCCACCGTCTTTCCGGTGCCGGGTCCGCCGGTGACCTGGACGGGACCCCCGTACGACGTGCGGTAGGCGACGCGCCGCTGGGAGGGGTGGAGGAAGACCCGCCAGGCCTCGAAGGGCTTCTCCAGGGCCTCCTCCAGCTCCCGCGGTCCGGTGACCAGCCGGATACGGGCGGTCGTGTTGGCGATGACCGTGGCCAGGTCCTCGACCGGTTCGGCCGGCGCGTCCGCGGGGCGGCGGACCGCCACGACATCCCGGTACACCTCGTCGGGGCTGAAGTTCAGGGCGAGGTACTGGAGGACCTCCAGCTGGTCCTCCGGCAGGAGCGTGGCGAAGGCGTCGAGCTGCGACGTGTCGACCATGGAGCGGGCGGCGCGCAGGACCTGGTCGTCGATGCCCAGCTCGCGCAGCGTGCCGTCGGAGATCTTCGTGAACAGCAGCCGAGGAGCCCGGCGTGCGGCGGTCTCGTACACCGGTGTCAGCTCGTCCAGGGCGACGGCGTTGCGCACCTCCAGCGCCCGGGTCGCGGAGTTCGCGCTGTACAGGCGCTTCGCGGCCCAGGTGTAGGCGTCGTCGTGCGGCAACACGTTGACCAAGAGGAAGACGTCGCTGCCGTCGTCGGGCGCGAGGACGACGCCCCGCCAGAAGTCGGTGATGCGGATGGTCCGCATCCGTCCGTCGCGCGCCTTCTCCACGGACTCCAGGTGCAGTCCCTTGTCCGCGTTCAACTCGGCGGGGCTCAGAGCCTGGAACTTGGCCATGGCCTTGCGTACGCCGGCGCGAACCGGCTTCTCCAGGGTCTCGTAGCCGTCCCAGAAGCTCTGGGCGAAAGCGAGCCGGGGCATGAGGTCCTCCCGTGGGGTGCCTGACGGTGGTTCAGGTTCGTGTGCGGGGCGCCGCTCCGGCCGGTTGTCCGGCGCTGCGCTCCAGCGCCGCCGGAAGCACGGCCGGTGGGCGCTCGAGGTCGAGGCTGCGCTGGAAGAGCCGGATTCCGGACCCGGCCACCTCGTGGACGCGCTCCGGTTCCCTCGGCCCTCCCGAGGCGCATCCGGTCTACGCGGCCGGCCGTTCCTCGGGGAGTCGCACGCGGAACTCCGGGGCGCCGGGGAGGTGCTGGGGTCGCGTCATGGATCACCTTCCGGGGCCGGGCCGCGCGAACACCGGACAGCCTAGCTGTTGACACTGTCAAGCCATTCATATCCGCCAGTACACGGATCCTGCCGATGTGTTGGCGGTGTAAACGCACCAGGTCTAAGGTGAGGGCACGGCCGCGGCGCTTCCGGGACGGAAGAGATGTGCGGTCGGGGGCTGGGGGCGGTATGAGTGGGGAATCGGCCATGTCCGAGGCTGAACGGCGTTCGATCGCTGCCGAGTTGCCCGATGTGATCCGGCGGCTGCGGAGTGGTGCGTCGAGTGACGGCGTCATCAGCCCGACGGTTTTCGACCGGGAGGCCGAGCGGCTCGGGCTCGGCACCGAGGAGCAGCGCCGCAGACTGCGTACGGGACTGGCGGGCGTCGGCCTCCGGGTGAAGACCCGGCCACGGCCGAAGGACGTGCGGGAGCGGCCTTACGCCGTGCCGACCCCCGCTCCGGTCTCCGCGATGCTTCCCTCCGAGGCGGCCCGGCGCCTGGCTCAGGCCCGCACGATGCTGGGGCGTTACGCCGACGCCGACGGGCGTGTCGGCAGGCTCGCCCATGAGGGTGTGGTGCACCTCCACGGCCTCGGCCCGGCCGAAGCACGGGAGCTGAGCGCCCACTTCCCGGTCAACCGGCCCCGGCCGGTCGACGCCGCCGCGTGGCAGGACAGGGCGGCCGGATCAGGGGCCGAGCCGTCGGAGGGCGCGAGGAAGGCCCCCGGCGGCCCGGCGATGTCCGCCGGGGACGGTTCGCTGCGCGAAGCCGTCCTCGCCGCCCGGGCGGTCCTGGAGGCGGACCGGTGGCGACGCGACCTCGGCGCGAGGCTGCTCGGCGCGCAGGAGGAGGTCGGCCTGGCCGTGCTGCTGAGGGGCGGCGTCGGGGATCTCGGGCGGGACGTCCCGAAGGAGGAGATCGCCACCCTGCCGTACGGCGGGGACGCGTGGCGCGCTCACGAGTGCCTCGTGCTGCACAACGTGCGGCTCGTCTGGAAGGTCGCCCAGGCCTACCAGGGACGCGGTCTGGACATCGAGGATCTCGTGCAGCACGGCACCCTCGGGCTGATGCGCGCGGTCCGCAAGTTCGACGCCGGCCAGGGGTACAAGCTGTCCACGTACGCCACGCAGTGGATCAGACAGTCCATCAGCCGGGCCATCGCCGACGAAGGCACCCTGATCAGGATTCCCGTGCACCTGCACGAGAAGGTGAACAAGGTCGCCGCCGCCGAACGCAAGCTGCTGAGCGAGGGACGCCCCAGGACGGTCGAGAACGTGGCTTTCGCGACGGGCTTCACCTTCGAGGAGGTGGAGCGGGTGCGCAGGATCAGCCGCCCCACCGACTCACTGGACCGGATCATCGGTGACGACACCGCTCTCGGCGACCTGATCGTCGGCCCGAGCCGGCTGCCCGGGCCCTGCACCGTCCTGCTGCGCAAGGAACTCTTCGAGCTCGTCGGCGACGTGGTGATGGGTTTCCCCGAACGCGAGGCTCACATCCTCGTGCGGCGGACAGGCCTTGACGGGGGCGAGCCCGCCACGTTGGAGGAGCTCGGCGTGGTCTTCAGCGTGACGCGTGAGCGCATTCGGCAGATCGAGTCGAAGACCAAGCCGCTCTTCAGGGACCGGCTCGTCCAGCGTGGCCTCAAGCCCCCTGCCCCCTGAACCGCGCCGAGGATCCCCGACCCAGCGAGTCTCCCGCACCGGATGCAAAGGAACCCCGACACATGGACCCGCGCCAGGAGCTGGTCGACTACCTCACCCGTCAGCTCGTCGGCCCCGCCGGCGAGGACGACGAGGTGCTCGACGCGCCGCCCGACCGGCAGTACCTCATGGGCACGCTCTATCCGCAGCAGGCGGACCTCCAGCGGCAGCTCGCCCAAGCGGCCGACGACCCCGAGGCGCCGGGGGCCGAGCAGGAAGCCCCGGACGCGAACCCCGCCGGTGATCCCGTGCCCGAGACCAACAGCTGGCTGCCCGCGTCCCTCGGACTGAGCTTCTACACCGACGCCACGCAGCTCGAGGTGACGTGTGCGGCCGCCCGCTACGAGACGCAGCGGAGCGCTCCCGGCCGAGGGCGCCGCTGGCGTCGGCTGCCCCTCCCCGAGGAGACGCACACCGTCGGCCGGGACCAGAAGACCGTGCCCGTTCTCGACGGCCGCGCGGAGCTCCGCCTGCTTCACCGCCCGTACGGCGACGGTGTACTGGTCACCGTGGCGTTGGTGAACCGGGCGCGGCACGACGGGCCCGACGGCAAGGCCCCGAGCTGGGACGACATGCTGTTCCAGTGCCGCCTCACGGTGCGTACGGTCGGCAGGACCGTGCTGCCCTACCCCAGCGTCCGGCTGGCCAGCCGCGATCCCGAGGAACGCGAGCTCCGTCTCCAGTACCGGCACGTCGTCACCCACGCCGTCGGACATGGCTGCGCCGTCCGGGAACGAACCGGCGACCACGGGAAGGTCGACCTCCTGGCCTGCGAGGCCCTGCCCCGGGCCGAAGTGCCCGCCGTCCGCGCCGGGGGCCCACTCGACGCCCCCGTCCTCACGATCGGCCACCTCGCCGACCCCACCGTGGACGCCAACCAACTCCGTGAGGAGCTGGCCGAGTTCGCCGCCACCTACCATGCCTGGTACGTCGGGCAGCGATCCGTCACCGTCCCGCCCTGGGGCGAGGAGGCCGCGGAACGGGTTCTCGATCGGGTACGACAGGCCGTCATCCGTATCGAGGCGGGGGTGCGCACCTTGTGCGACCCGGACCGGCCCGAACTGCTCGACGCCTTCCGCATCGCCCAGCGCGCCATGCTGCTGCAGATGCGGCACTCCGCACCGGACCAGGCAGGACGCCGGTGGCTCAGATCGCAGGCCGTCCCGGTCGACCCGCCCGTCGACCCCACAGCCTCCTGGCGACCGTTCCAGCTGGCGTTCTTCCTCCTCGCGCTCGACGGCGTCGCCGATCCCGCCCACCGTGACCGCGGGACCACGGATCTGATCTGGTTCCCGACCGGCGGCGGCAAGACGGAGGCGTATCTGCTGCTGGCCGCGTTCACGGTCGCACTGCGACGCATCAGGAACGAGGGGAGCGGAACCGCCGTACTCAGCCGCTACACCCTCAGCCTGCTGACCACCCAGCAGTTCCAGCGAGCCGCGACCACGGCCTGCGCGCTGGAGTACCTCCGCCGCCGCGAACCGGAGCTCGGTCTCGGAGCCGACCCGATCACCGTCGGCCTGTGGGTGGGCGACACCACCACGCCCAACAGCTTCCAGGCGGCCAAGACCGCCTTCGACGAGCAACGTGAGGCCAGCCACCCCGGGGACGTGTTCATCCTCGACCGCTGCCCCTGGTGCGGCACCCGCATTATGCCGCAGACCCGGTCCACCGTCCGCTCCGACTACGGCGTCAAGGCCGACCCGGACGCCTTCGCCTTCAACTGCGTCCGCGACGCGTGCGCCTTCCACGACGTGCTGCCCGTCGCCGTGGTCGATCAGCACCTGTACGAGCAGCCGCCCACCTTCGTCCTCGGGACGGTCGACAAGTTCGCCCGGCTCGCCTGGGAACACCGCTCCGGGCGGCTGTTCGGCGCAGGCACTCCCCATCGGCCCCCGTCCCTGATCATCCAGGACGAACTGCACCTGCTGACCGGGCCACTCGGCACCACCGTGGGTCTGTACGAGGCGGCCATCCTCGAACTGTGCACCGGGCCGGACGGCCGCCCGCCGAAGATCGTCGCGGCGACGGCCACCATCCGCCGCTCGGCCGAGCAGGTCCGCGCGCTGCACCACCAGGACGTCCAGCTGTTCCCACCGCCGGGAGTCGACGCCGACGACAGCTTCTTCGCCGTCCCCGACACCGGCCGGCCGGGCCGCCTCTACCTCGGTGTGATGGCGCAGGGCCACACCGCGGGCCGCGGGGCCGTCGCCACCACGGCCGCCATGCTGCAAGGTGTGCACCAACTGCCGGAGGAGCACCGGGACGACTACTGGACACTCGTCGCCTACCACCACAGCCTGAGAGAACTCGGCAGGACCGTCACCGCGGCCGGCGACGACATTCCCGCCCAGCTCCGCGCGCTCGACGAGGGTATGGGCATCCGCTCCTTCGGCGGCGGCGACGTGCAGCAACTGGACAGCACCGTGGCCCGCGCCGATCAGCCGATTCTCCTCGACCGCCTGGAGAAGCCCTGGAAGGATCCCCGGGCCATCTCCTTCCTGCCGTGCACCAACATGCTCTCCGTGGGCGTCGACGTGAAGCGGCTCGCCTACATGCTCATGCAGGGCCAGCCCAAGACCACCGCCGAATACATCCAGGCCACCAGCCGCGTGGGCCGCCACCAGGTGCCCGGACTCGTCCTCACCTACTTCAACGCCACCCGCCCGCGGGACCGTTCCCACTACGAGACCTTCATCGACTACCACCGGGCGCTGTACCGGTACGTCGAACCCGCCAGCATCACCCCCTGGTCCGTGCCGGCCCGCCGCCGGGCGCTGCATGCCGCGCTCGTCATCCTGGTCCGCCACCGGATCGGCCTGGCCGCCGAGAACCGGGCCGGACACCTCATCGACCACCGGGCGGAGGCCGAGGAGATCGCCGACGCACTCGCCGGGCGCGCGGCGATCGCCGAGAGCGGAGCCACGGGAAGCGCGGCGGACGCGCTCCGCGCCGACGTCCGCACCGAACTCGGGTATCTCCTGGACGACTGGTACCGGCAGGCCGCACTGGCCGAGGCGGAGGGCAAGGACCTCTACTACCGCAGCCAGGGCAAGGGCCACCACAACCTGCTCAAGGCGTTCGAGCAGCGCTACGGCCTGTGGGAGACGCCCAACTCCATGCGCAGCGTCGACCGGGAGTGCCAGATCACCGTGACAGGAGCGGGAAAGTGAAGCGTAAACTCCGGGTCCGCCAGGCGCAGACCGTACTGCCGTTCGGCGTCGGAGCCGTACTCGACGTCCAGGGCGAGTCCTTCGTGGCCGCCGGAATCGGGAGCTGGCCGGGGACCAGGACCCCCGTGGCCTCCGAACGGCTCGCCACCCGCCTCGGCGTCACCGGCTTCTTCGCGGCCCCCCACACCCTCAACGACCGGTACGACGATGCCGACCGCCCCGGCGTCCCCTACGTCCGCTTCCCGGGCTGGCTGTTCTGCGGGGCCTGCCGGGCCATGATCCGCTTCCCGCGTGCGGACGAGAAGCCCGGCGAACCGCCCGTCTGCGCGTCGTGCGCCGCCGCGCCTCGCCTCACTCCGATGCGCTTCGTCCGCATCTGCCCGGACGGGCACCTGGACGACATCGACTGGTGGTACTGGGCCCACTCCGGCCTCACTCCCGGCCAGCGGGCCGCTTGCTCCGAGGGACAACGGGCCTGGCAGGCCCGACGCCTCACCTTCCGTGTCGCCGACCGCGCCTCCGGCCTCGAAGCGCTCACGGTGAGCTGCGGAGCGATCGGTGCAGCGGGCCGGACCTGTGGCGCGGAGCGCGACCTCCTCGACCTCCTGGGGCCGCAGCCCGGCCGCTGCTCCGGCCGCAATCCCTGGCAGCGCTGGGACGAACGTGCCACCTGCGGCCAGCAGGTCCACAACGTCCAGCGCACCGCCGGCAACGTCTACTACCCGGTCGTGTACTCGGCGCTCGACATCCCGCGGTCCGCCGAGCCCCCGCGAGCGGAACGCGACGCCGCGGAGTCCGTCCGCGGGCACGGACTCTGGACCGTCTTCCTCGGCGCGCTGGGCACGGACCGGGAAGAGGTGTTCCGCACGATGATCAGGAGTGACACCGACGCGCCCGACAGCCTCATCGACCAACTGGCCGCCGAGGCGACGGGCGCACCGACGGCCCCGACCGCCCTCCGACCGGGTGCCCCGAAGCTCGACCTGAGCCGCGACGAGTGGTACGCCTTCGACGCCGACCGACTCCCGGAAGCAACCGAGGAGTTCGCCGTACGCCGCGGCGGCCTCGGCCTCGACGGCGAGACCGAGGAGCCCTGGGCCACCCTCGACGCCCACATCGGCGGGGTGGTCCTCGTCGACCGCCTCCGCGAGGTGCGCGCACTCACCGGATTCCGCCGGCACTCGGTGAACGGCACCCTCGTCCCCGCCGACACCGGCGCCCGGCTGCGCTGGCTGCCGGCGACCGAGGTGTACGGCGAGGGCATCGTCCTCACCCTCGGCGAGCAGCGCCTCACCGACTGGGAGGAGGACCCCCGCGTCCGGGCCCATGTGGACGGGGTCCGCGCGGACCTCGCCTCCTCGTTCCGCGACGAACAGCTCGCCGAGACCGTCGGGAAGGAACTCTCCCCACGCTTCCTTCTTCTCCACACGCTCGCCCACCTGCTCATCCGTCAACTCTCCTTCGACTCCGGTTACACCACCGCGAGCCTGCGTGAGCGCGTCTACGGCCGCCCCGAGTACGGCCAGCGGGGGGTGCTCGTCTACACGGCCGCCGGTGACGCCGAAGGCACCCTGGGCGGCCTGGTCCGGCAGGGCGCCCAGCAGCACTTCCCGGAGACGCTCATCCGGATGCTGGAGGCGGCGGCCTGGTGCTCCGCCGACCCCCTGTGCGCGGAGCACACGGGCCAGGGATTCGGCAATCTCAACAGGGCCGCCTGCCACGCCTGCACCCTGCTGCCCGAGACCAGCTGCCAGACGGGGAACACTCTCCTGGACCGTGCCCTGCTCGTCGGCTCGGACCGCGTCCCCGGCTACTTCGCCGCCGTCCTCACCGCGAGCCGCGAGTACGCGGCCGCCACGGCTCTGGGGGGACACCCGTGAACCACGGCCCCGGGATGACGCCCATGACCCCCGGCCCCGCTCCCGTGCTCCATCCGGACCTCACCCCGGCCCAGCGCGACTGCCTCGACGCGCTGCCGCTGGCGGGTCACCACGTGGTCAGCGGGCCGCCCGGCAGCGGCAAGAGCCTGCTCGCCGCGCACCGCACGGTCCACCTGGCCCTCACCGGCCGCCCGACGCTCCTCCTGTCGCGCTCCAACCTGCTCCGCCAACTCCTGGACGGCACGCTCCGGGGCCTCACCGTCCCCGGCGCCCCCGCGGTCGCGGCCACCGTCCACAGCTGGGTCCAGCGTCACTTCGGGCGGGACGCCCGGAGCACCGGCGACGGCTGGTTCGACTGGCCGGCTCTCATCAACCGGGCGGCGGAAACCTTCGGGCACGACGATCCGGCCACGCCGCACCTCGTCGTCGACGAGGGCCAGGACCTGCCCCCCGGCTTCTATCGACTGGCCCGCCTGCTGGGCACCACGGTCACGGTCTTCGCCGACGAGTGCCAGCGCCTCACCGAGACGCACTCCACGCTCACCGAGATCACCACCGCGCTCGGCCGGTCCGCCCGGCACGTCGAGATCGACGGGAACCACCGCACAACCCGCGAGATCTTCGCCCTGGCCGAGCGTTTCCGCACGGGCGGCCCGCCTCCGGAGCCGCCCGTGCGCAGGGGAAGGCTCCCCCGCCTCCGCCACTACGCCGGCCCCCAGGCCGTCGTCGACGACATCGTCACCCTGGCCGCCCGGCGGCCGGGGCACCGGATCGGCGTGATCGTCGCCTCAGCGCGCACCGGGGCCGACCTTCTGAGACGCCTGGAGCGGGCCGGGCTCGCCCAGGAGCCGCAGCTGTACAGCTCGACGGCGGTCTCCGGTCGCTACCGGGACCTCGACCTCACCCGTCCCGGTGTCGTCCTGGTCCACCGGGCCAGCGCCAAGGGCCTCGACTTCGACGCCGTCCTCATCCCCGACACGGAATCCGACGCGGCGGGCGACCCCACGGCCGCCGCCCTCCGCATGACCTACTACGTCATGATCACCCGTGCCCGCGAGGAGGTCGTCCTGGGCTGGCAGGGAGGCCGGCCCCCCGGCCACCTGGAGCAGTTGGGCGGACTCGCCACAACGGCCTGAGAGCCGGCCACCCGCACAGGTCCCGGGGCCGCCGCCTCACCGCCGGGACGGCAGGACAAACGCCTCGGCTCCGGGGTCTCGCGCGGGAAGTCCGGCAGCCCGTCGCAGGAACGGCCCACGCCTTCGCCTCGACCGAGAGCCGCGAGGTCGGCCATGATCTCGCCGAGCGCGCCGCGTTCGGCGAGGGTGAGCTCAGGTCCCCGGGTCCTCAGGAACTCGGCGTAGTCGTTCCGGAGCGCGGCGGCCCTGCGGCCGACGGCGAAGAGAGCGTAGGGCGCTGGAGGCGGGCGCTGCACACGTCACCGGAGCCGCTGCGATACCGCAGGCCGATGGTCGATCCGCTGCCAGGGCGTCGGGTACGGGGTCCCTCCGGGCTGGGGATCAGCCCGCGCGGGCTGTCACCACGAACGCCAGTACGGGGCACCGGCCTGCTCGCCCACGCCCAGCGTACTCACTGAGGAAGGCAGCTGGATGTGACCGCGTCCGGGAGTTGCGGAACACGGTGAGGCGGAACCGGGGCTACGACCACGACAGCTGCCGCGGCCGACTGCGGGAGCGGGGCATCGCCCCGAAGATCGCCCGTCGTGGTCAGACGTGCGGTGGCGCGCGTCAGGCGCCGTCGGCGGGACCGTAGCCGAGTGCGGCCCGGTTGAGGAGCCGGTCACCGAGGTCGGGTACCGGTGGCGGCGTGGCTTTCCCGGGTGCGGTCTTGTTTTTGGGTACGGCTTTCTTGGCTGCGGGCTTCGGGGCGGTCTTCTTCTTCGCCGCGGCCTTCTTGGCGGCCGTGGTGCCCCGTGCTTCGAACCTCTTCCGGAGCACCGACAGTTGTCCGCGCTCCTTGGCGGTCAGGTCGGCGGGCAGGGCGTCGACGAGAGCCCGGGCCCGGCTGAGTCCGTAACGCGCCTGCGCCCAGTGCTTGGTGTTGATCGCCGTCCGGATCACCCCGAGGCACTGCCGCAACGCCTTGAGCCTCGCCGCCGGCCGCCGGGGCATCGGGAGCTCGCCCCCGGCGACCCGGCGCTGCCCGGCGGCGCGCGTACGCCAGTCCGCGCCGGCCGACAGGACGACGGAGGCGCGCGGGTTGCTGGTCTGGTTGAGGCGTACCACGGAGTGTTCAGCTCCTCGTGCGGGATCGGGCGTGGCGGGGGCCGCGGCCGGGGGGCGGGATGAGAGGGGAGCGGTAGGTGCCGGACTCGCCCTCGGTGAGCGGGTTCTCCGGCGTCAGGCCGGCGGCGGCCATGCGGTCGTACTCCGCGAGGACGAGGTTCTTGGTGCGGTACTCGCCGTGCGCCTTCACGTCGTTGTCCCGGGTGACGTTGAAGGTGTCCAGGATGTACGCGGTGTCGTCGCGGTTGATGCCGTAGAGGTGGAAGAAGAGGGCGTCCAGTTCGGCGCGGATGACGGCACGGCGGTCGGGGTCCCAGCGGAAGGGGGCGCCGGTGTCGCCGAGGTCGCGGGCGAACGGCCGCATGTCGTCTGCGGTGTAGGTGAGTTCGAGGGTACGGGGGCCGATGAAATGCTTGTGGAGCATGATCTGGTCGGGCGTGGGGACGGGGAGCTGCCGGACGATGAAGTAGCTCAGTGACGTGCCGCCGACGGACTGACGAGCGACGTAATCGAGGACGAACGACGACCAGATAGGTGCCAGCAGAGCCGCGTGCGGGGTGAGCGCGAGCAGGAACTTGTTTCCGAACCCACGTGCTGGTGCTACAGCGGCGATCAAGGTTCGTTCGTCGGCGGCGCGACTGATCTCACGCCAGCCCAGCAGCCAGCCTCGGTCCCCTCCCTTGGCTGCCAGTCGGCTACGGACCCCCGGCACGAAGACAGGTTTGCCGTTCCTGTCGACTTCTCCCGTCGGGAAATCCTGCTCCGGCACCCAGTAGCGCGGCAGGGGCGCGGCGGCGGCGTCCTGATGCTGCTCCAGGGTCAAGCGCGGAAGGGTGCCCTTGTTGAGCTGCTTCTCCGTGGCGTTCTCGTAGGTGGAGAAGCGGTGATCGTAGTGGTGCAGCATCTTCGCTTCGTACAACGGGAGCAGCCGCTCCTCGTCGCGGACGAGCACGTTCCCGTCGAGGGACCAGCCGGACCTGAGCAGGTCGTCGAGCGTCTCGTCGTCCTGGGCGGAGGGACGGAACAGGTGGGAGTCGTTGGACATGTGGAACATGGCCATGAACGAGATGTCCCAAGGATTCCCCTCCGCCTCCCTGGCCTCGTTGATCAGGACCGGAATTCTGCGGAAGATCCCCAGAGCGATGTCCGCGTCCCGTCGGTGACTGAAAACAGGACACGTTCCCGTGTTCGGATTCATGGTCAGGATGTCCTCGGCCGCCATCAGGTAGCTGCGGTCAGCGATCTGCTCAGGCTGCCGCACCTTGAACACCATCTGGATCGGCGCACGCAGATCGCCCGAACCACGCAGCATGAACAGGCAGAACCGCAGCTGGTTGTGGACCTCGGGGAAGACCTTGTCCTCGTTCTCGAAGTCGTAGAGCGCGGCGAGCTGCCCCTTCGTCACGATGTCCTTGAAGAAGAACTGCGTCGTGGCGTCCGTAGCGATCCCCGTGGGCACGATCACCCCCGTCCGCCCCCGGGGCCCGGTCAGCGTCCGGTCCGTCTCCGTGAACACCGCGTACGTGTTGATGTCCCCGCGCCCCGTCAGCGGGAACCGGGCGCTGGACCGCAGGAAGTGGCTCTCGCCCTCCGCCCGGCGCTTCGCCTCCCCGAACTCGGCGTACAGGCGCTCGCCGTCACGGTCGTCCCGCAGTTCGTCGATGAGCCGCTTCCGGGCGGCCGCGTTCTTGGCCTCCGCGATGCGCGGGTCGCGCTGGGCGAAGAACTCCTGCTCCTGGAGCTTCACCCGCTCCCACGGCGGGTTCCCCACCACCGCGTCGAACCCCCCGGCCCACCCCGTCCCCGGCTGCACGCCCGCCCCCGACTCCGGGACGGCGAACACCTCCGGGAACTCCAGGTGCCAGTGGAAGAAGCGATAACGGTCCCGCAGCTCCAGGATCTCCCTGTGGGTCGCGTCCGGCACCGCCGACTGGTCCCGGTTCCGCAGCGCCCGGAACACCTGGTCCGTCGGGGCCTCCGGCGCCCCCGCGTACTTCGGCCACACGAACGCCGCGCACCAGGCGTCGGCGGCGTGGAGGTCGTGGACGTACGCGGTCGACTCCGTGTACGCCCGGTAAGCGGACTCCTGCGCCCGCACGTCCTCCAGGCGGTCCGAGGAGGCCAGCGTGATCCGGGCCAGCTCCACCGCGTACCGCTCGTTGCCGGGCAGGGTCTCCGCGTCGAACAGGAGCTCGTCCTGGCCGCCCCGCTGGGCCTTGTTGCGCTTGACCAGCGCCGAGGCGTACTTCCGGTCGTCGCCCTCGATCGGCTTGAACGCGTCGTCCGGGACCCCCTCCCCGAGCAGCTTCGGCGTCGTGCCGATCAGGCCGTTGCCCCGCTTGACGTGGGCGTCCAGGAACCCGAGCGCCCGGCCCGGTTCCATGGCCTCCAGCCACAACGACACCTTGGCCAGCTCCACGGCCATCGGGTTGAGGTCGACGCCGTAGATACAGCGGGAGACGACCTCGCGCAGGGCGTGGCGCATCGCGCCGGCCGTCGGCTCGGGGTTGTGCTCGCGGACCGAGGCCACGCGCTTGGCGATGCGGCGGGCCGAGGCGACGAGGAAGTGGCCGGAGCCGCAGGCAGGGTCGCACACCGTCAAGGACAGCAGCTCGGCGACGATGTCGTCGGCCGGATCGGGCCGGCCGGCCGTGGTGGCGTTCTGCTCGCCCCGCTTGACGGCGTCGTCTATGACCGGGGTGAGGGTCGTGTCCAGCAGGCATTCGATGAGTGACGACGGGGTGTAGTAACTGCCCGTCGTCTTGCGGGTGTTGCCCGCCACCTCCACCAGCTCGAACGAACGGTCGGTGGCGGAGTGCTTCGGCTCCAGCTCCAGCAGGGACTCGTAGACCGACCCCAGTTCCTCGGCGTCCAGGTGGCGGTAGTCCACCGGTCGCCACCGGCGGGCACCGGGGTCGCGGACCTGGGCGAGGTGGCGGACGGCGGCGAGCAGCGACTCGTTGGACAGCTTCAGACCGTCCAGCGGGGTGTCCGCTTCGGTACGGGAGAACAGGCCGCCGAGGCCGGGCAGCGCCAGCTCGGGACGGCCGCCCTCGGCGCCCAGCGCGTCGAGGACGATGCGCAGCGCCTCGTACTGGTCGCCGTGGGCCGTGCCCTGGCGGCGGCGGGCGCGCTCACGCAGCCGGGCGGAGGAGAAGTACCGCTCGTACGCCTTGCGCCGCGGATCGTCGGGCTCCCCGTCGAGCAGGGCGCCGCGGTCCTCGGCGACGAACACGAACAGCAGCCGGTAGACGAGGCGCAGCAGGCCGTCCCGCAGCGCCTTGGGGTCGGTGTCCTCCCGCAGCGCGACGTTGTCCGGGTGACGCAGGAAGCCGGTGCCGAGGACGGTCAGGGCGTTCTGCACGCCCAGGCGCAACTGGTCCAGGGCGCGGGTGCCCGAGGTGACGGCCTCGGCACGCCACTTCTCCAGCCAGCACCCCGAAGCCGCCGTGCCCGCCGCCACCGTGAACCGGGAGGCGTGCAGCAGGCTGTACAGCAGGACGAACTCGCTGAACAGCTCACCGTCGAACAACGCTTCCAGATCGAACTCGACGTAGGCCGCCGTGGAGAACGCCGAGGAGTCGCGGAGCAGCCGCAGATGGCGGCCGTTGGTGACGATCGCCCACAGGTGGGCCTCGGTGCGGTTGAGGCAGTCCTGGACCAGGGACTGCGGCGGTACCTGGCCGGGGGCCGGGCGCTTGTCGAGCTCCTGGTTCCAGGCGACCTGGTGGACGAGAGCGGGACCGTGGCGGTGGGAGATCCGGAACCGCTTGTCCGGGTCGGAGTCGGCGGGGATGCCCGCCGCGCCGGTCTCCGCCAGTGCGCCGAAATCCAGTTTGCGGAAGAGCTGTGCGAGCCAGTCGGTGCCGGCCCGGCCCGTCGGGTCGGCGGCGGGCACGCCGGTCTTCGGGTCCGACGGCAGTGCGGCACGCAGCTCGCGCCAGAGCGGCTTGAGGTACTCCCAGGCGCGTTCGGCCTCGTCGCGCACGGGCACGGAGGCGGGCAGGCCGTAGTCGGCGGGCCGGGTGCCCGGCAGGGTCCGTGCCTCGGCGACGCGCAGCAGCATGTCGGCGGGGAGCAGACCGCCGACCGTGGTGATCGAGGTGAAGGCCAGGGCGGTGCGGGTGGCGGCGGACATCAGGCTTCGACTCCGGACACGGTGGAAGCGGACGCGGCAGCGGGCTGCTGCGGCAGGTAGACGTAGACGCCGAGGACGTCGGCGGGCTCCTGCGGGACGACCCTGAGACCGCGGACGATCTCCTCGTTCGCCTTGCGGACCCGGCGGTGCGAGACGTCGAGCTCGGCGGCCAGGCGGGTGCCGTACGCGGCGAGGTGCCCGGCCAGGCCCGGCAGCGCGCCCAGGTCCCGGGCGATCTGGTTGCGGACCAGCTGCTCGTGGGTGTTGCCGGTGGCACGGGCCGCGAGCAGGGCGGCGGTCGCGTCCTCGTCGAGCCAGCGGGCCCGCGACGGCATCCCCTCGTAGGCGAGGAGGCGGGCGTCCTCGGCGACGAGCTGCCGTTCGCCGGTACGGGACGGGAGCGTCAGGTGGAAGCGGTAGCGGACCAGCAGGAGTGTCGTGCGGACGGTGACCGCGTCCGTGGTGACCACACCGCAGCGGCGGGCCGGCCGGGGGCCGGGTGTGTTCACGTCGAGCGCCGAGTCCAGCACGTACGAGGCGATGGCGCCGATCGCCGGGTCGGTGCGGACCAGCGCCGCCTCGCCGCGGCCGATCGCCGGAGTGGTGCGGAAGGGGATCTGCCGGTCCTCCTCGACCAGCCGCCCGCCGAGCGTCGCGGCGAGCGCGTCCCGCAGACCGGCCGGGGCGCCGCCGGCCTGGGCGGTGAAGTCCCCCGTGCCGTCACCCGGATCACGTACCAGCGCGTCCAGGTCGCGCAGCGCGTCCACGGCGAAGTCGCGGACCTCCTCGGCGCCGCCGAGCGCGGCCCGTATGGCGGCGACCTCGCGCGCCACCTCCTCGGGATGGATCGCGCGCTGCGCGTACTTGGAACGGGACGTCTTCTCCCGCTCGGCGGCGGAGTTCCACTCCCGCTCGATACGGTCCAGCGACTCCTGGTGCCCGTCCAGGTCGAACAGGCTCTCCTGACTGCCCTGCCGCCCGTGCAGCAGCAGCCACTCCACCACCGCGTCGGTGACACCCGAGGCGGTCTCGTCCGGCACGGAGACGGAGATGCCGAGGTCCTTCATGATCTGCCGGTGCTTCATGAACAGCACCTCCAGAACCTTGCCGTCGATGCCGTTGTCCTCGCCGAACATGGTGACGACACGGACCTGGTCGCGCTTCTGCCCGTAGCGGTCTACCCGGCCCTCGCGCTGGTCGTGCCGGGTGGGGTTCCACGCCAGGTCGTAATGGACGACGGCGTCGAAGTGATGCTGGAGGTTGACTCCCTCCGACAGGCAGTCGGTGGCGATCAGGACCCGCCGGGCCGCCGCATCGGAGGCTTCCCCGCCGACCCCGGCGTCCCCGGCCGATTCGGCGGCGAGCTGCTCGACGCGCTCCAGGCGCTGCTGCGGGGAGAGCGTCCCGGTCACCGCGGCGATCTTCGTCCGCCGGCCGAGCCTGCCCTCCAGCTGCGTGACGAGGTACTCGGCGGTGGGGATGTAGCGGCAGAAGACGATCGGGCTGTAACCGTCGGCGATGAGGCCCTTCAGATGCCGGGTGAGCGCCTTCAGCTTCGCGTCGCCGGCCGGGCCGACGAGCTGGGCGGCCCGTTCGGAGAGTTCGAGCAGCCGGGCGCCCGCCTCCTCCGACTCGGCGGCCCCCGGCGCCACGTCCATGCCTTCGAGCCGGTCGTTGTCGGCGGAGTCGGCGGCCACCGGGGAGCCCAACGCGTCCGCCTCCTGCGCGGTGCGGGCGGTCGCGGACTCGGAGCGGGTCCTGAGGGTCTGCGCGGCGGCGGCGGGCGAGGACACCATCGAGCGCAGCAGCGCGATCACCGACCACCAGGCGATCCGGGCCTCACGCCTGCCCTGCTCGCCCGCGGCGGCGACGCGGTCGCGGGCGTAGGCGATGGCGTCGTCGAGCAACGCCCGGTATTCGGGCGTCAGTTTGTACGGCTCGTCCTTCGTCCAGCGGTCGGAGGGAAAGGCCGTGCGCTGGACCAGGGAGTCGTCGGCGAGACCGTCCTCCTTCGTGAGGTACTCGCGGACGTCGGCGCGCTTACGGGCCACGAAGTGCTCGGCGAGCCTCGCCCGGCCCGCCGGGGACTCCAGGTCCAGGGTCGCGAGTTCGGGCCGTACCAGGGCGAGCAGGTTGCGGAACGCCGACTCCTTGCCGGAGTGCGGGGTGGCGGTCAGCAGCAGCAGATGCCGGTCCGGGTCCGCCGAGACCTTGCGCAGCAGTTCGTGACGGAGCTGGTTCGTACCGGCCGCCGTCCCCTGCCCGGCGTCGTCGGCGGTCACACAGGAGTGGGCCTCGTCGACGATCACCAGGTCGGGACAGTGGCGTACGAAGTCCTCGCGGTGCCGGGTCGACTTGATGAAGTCCGTCGAGATGATCGTGTACGGGTGCTTGTCGAACAGGGACTGGCCGAGATCCAGGCCGCGCTCCAGGCGGGACACCGTGGAGGCCAGGACCAGTTCGGCCCCGATGCCGAACTTCTCCCGCAGTTCCGACTGCCACTGCTCGGCCAGCGACGGGGAACACAGCACTGTCAGCCGGGTCGCCTCGCCCTGCGCGAGCAGTTCCTTGGCGATCAGCCCGGCCTCGATCGTCTTGCCGATGCCGACGTCGTCCGAGATCAGCAGCCGTACGGTCCGCTGCCGCAGCGCCATCAGCAACGGGACCAGCTGATAGGCCCGGGGCTCCACCGCGATCGAGGCCAGCGAGCGGAAAGGGCCCGCGCCGGAACGGAACCCGATGCGCAGCGCCGTGCGCAGCAGACCGGCGGACCTCTGGTCGCCCACGTCGGACGGGATCGGCGCCGCGAACTCCGCCGCACGCACCTCCTCGAAGGCCGGGAAGACGGCCGCGATGTCGTCCTCGCTCCCGCCCAGGGGGCGCAGCACCAGCATGTCGGCGGCGCTCTCGGGCAGCACCACCCATTCCCGGCCACGGGCGGCCACCAGGGAGCCGGCTGTGTACGTGGGGCTCATGATTGTCTCAGTTCCTATGGAGGGAAGAGGGCGGAGGCGGGACGGTCAACGCAGGTGGAAGTAGGCGGCGTTGTGCTCGGTGATGGCGTCCCAGTCCGCGTCCGTCGGGAAGCGCACGACGTCCCAGCCGGCGTCCTCCAGGCGGTAGCCCGCCTCGATGTCGCGTGTCGAGTCGACCGGCCGGCCGGGGCCGTCGACGAACACGGCGAGGTTGGCGCCGTCCAGCCGGAAGACGAGATCGGGGCAGGCGCCCGCCTCCGGGACGAGGCTCCTGACCTCGTCCGGCAGCCGGTAGCCCTTCGCACGGAGCCAGCCGAGGAGGTCGCCGCTCGCGACGAGGGCGCCGAGATCGGCATTCAGCGGGGTGGGAGAGGGCACAGGCGTCCTCTCGGCCGCGTCCCCCGTGCGGTGGTGGGCGGCGGCGGGGGCCAGCCTGCGGAACTGTTCGCTGCGGGACTCGCCGCGGTCCTCCCGCTCCGTCAGGGCGCCGGCCAACCGCCGCAGCAACGGCCGCGCGGCGTGCCGGCTCAGCTTGCGGTGGTGCGTCTGGTTGGCGTACGTCAGCAGGCAGGCGTAGCAGCCGCGGGCGCACCCCTCGCCGCCCACCAGCTCACCCTCGTCCTTTCCCGTCTCCGCGTCGAAGTGGCAGATCTCCAGGGCGGTCCGGGCGGCCTTGGCGAGCGCCCGCCTGTCCTGCTGGATGCGCCGCAGCACACCGGCGCCCCCCTCGGCGGCCTCCGTGAACAGAATGCGACGTCGGGGGCCGTCGTCCGGGGGCAGCAGCTCGGCGGTCAGCTCCGAGTCCTCCAGCTCGAACGCCGCCTCGATGCCCCGCTCCAGCGCGTACAGGAACGACAGCGCCACCGGCTCGGGCTCCGGCTCGTCGAGCGTGACCACGAGGATGTTGCGGCGGTCCTCCACGTACGGCAGGACCCGCTTCTTACGGCGCTTCTCGTTGCCGTCGTCGTCGACCACCGGCATACCGTTGGAAGACGACGGCATGCCGGTGCCCTCGATGGCGTCCGCGGCTGCCCGGTCGTTGAGCCAGCGGCCGTCGCCGAGGTCGAGCCAGTAGCCGTCCGGCTCGCCCTCCTTGTCACGGACCCGGCCGAGGTTGGTGATGCGCACGGTCGCCGAATCGCCGTAGTCCACGGCGAGGACGGGCAGGCCGTCGGCGTCGGTGACCTGCGAGGTGAGGCGGCCCTTGCGGGCTCCGCGGTCCTGGAACGCGTAGGAGGTCTCCAGACGGAAACCCGCCCGGCGGCGCTCCTCCTCGTCGGAGGAGATCCGCTCGCGCGGCGTGGTGTACACGGTGTGCAGATGGAGGAGACCGGTGCGCTTGTTCCGCAGTTCCCCGAAGCACAACGTGCACCGGTCCAGGCCGGCCTTGACGCCGTAGTGATACCCGCAGCCGTCACAGCGCCGCGCCTCCGCCGTCGCCAGCTCGCCCGAGGCGTCCGGCGGCAGCTGCACGCGGGTGACCTGGTAGCGGGCGCCCTCGTGGTAGATGAGCGCGCCGGGGCCGAACTCACGGATCGCGAGGAACCGGGGCCGCTGCAGGTAGTCGCCGTCGGCGTTGCGGCGGTTGCCGGAACGCGGGATGTACGCGGCCAGGGGCAACCGGGGAAAGCTGTAGCCGGGCAGGAACCCCTCGGACGCCAGATAGCGGTACGGGTTGAAGTCGCTCATCACCGACTTGCTGTCGGACGAGCGGTTCAGCAGCAGGTTCGTCCGGGTCTCCGCCTCGCGGCGCCGGGTACGGGCCTGGACCTGCTGCCCCTGCGACAGCGTGTGGTCGACGACCCGCTTGTTCTGCTCGTACTGGTCGACGACGGCCGCGCGGAACAGGTCCCGCCACCGCTCGAAGGACTCGTCGAACCGCTGGGGGGCCCGCTCGATCCGGTCCTCGATCCACTCGTCGTACCACCAGGTGGTGGCGGCGAACTCCGTCCTCAGCGGTTCGAGGACCGCCCGGGCGGCCACGATCGCGCGACGGCGGGCGCCCTCGTCGAGCGAGCCTTCGCGGATGTGGGAGTGCAGCGGCAGGGGCATGTCCGGATCGGGGCGGTCGCTGCCGTCCGGGTCGTAGGCCACGTCGACGACGTCCGGGACCGCGATGCCGAGCCTCATACCCGTCTCCGCCAGCCAGATGCCCTGAAGGTGGGAGCGGACCAGGTCCTCGTTGGCGAGGTCGAGGCGCGGCGGGGCCACCTGTCCGGCCACCATGTCCTGGGACCGGCGGAAGTAGTACTGGTCGTGGCTGTTGCCCGTCGCGCAGTACGTGGTCACCAGTGCCGGCTGACCGGAGCGGCCCGCCCGGCCCGAACGCTGGGCGTAGTTCGCCGGCGTCGGCGGCACATTGCGCATCATCACGGCGTTGAGCGACGAGATGTCCACACCCAGTTCCATCGTCGGCGAGCAGTACAGCAGGGGCAGCTCGGCCGTGCGGAACCGGCCCTCGCGCTCCAGCCGGTCCTCCGGAGAGACCTGCGCGGTGTGCTCGCGGGCGAACAGACCGGCCAGCTCGGCCGACGCCGTCCGGTACAGGTCGCGGAAGAACGGGTTGACGCGCGGGCCCTCACCGCTGTTGTACGTGCGGGCCAGCGGGTCGACCGCGCCCCGCTCGCCGCTCCCGGCCCGCCAGACCAGGGCGGCCGCGGACACCCGGTAGCCGGTGCGCTTCCGGGCCGCCCGACGGCGGAACGCGGGGCCGGAGTGTTCGGGGGCGGCGTCCACCTCGCGTACGAGTTCCGCCGCGAGCAGCACCTTCAGCAGGTCCTCGATGACGGTCTGGACGTCCTCCTGCGGAAGATCACGCAGCTCGGGCATGTTCCGCCGCAGGTACTTCCCGAACTTGCCGCGGGCCGACACGAACAGCGCGGAGCGTTCCATGCCGGGCTTCGAACCGTACGGGTAGGCGGTCCCCACGTCCGGCCGGTCGTTCTCGCTCAGCACCCACGGCCCCGTCAGCCGCTCCTCGCTGGCACGCTGCAGCGTGTCGAAGTCGTCGCGGAAGTACTGCACGTCGATGGCGAGCGCACGCCGCATGAAGTCGAGCAGCGTCCGGGCGATCTCCTCGCGCAGCGCCGGGTCCGCGTCGCGCAGCACGGCGTGCGTGGCGTCCCAGCGGTCCGGCGCGGCGGCGATCCAGCCCAGGTCCTCGTAGTCGATCCGCAGCAGGCCCGTCTGCTCCAGGTTCGGCATCGTGATGCGCCAGCCGCGCTCCAGATCCCGGTAGAGCCGGTACCCGACGACATCGCGGAAGGCCTTCGTCGCGCGACGCTCCATGGAGGGAGCCGGCGAAGCGGCCCCGGTGTACTCGCGCGTCGACAACCCCATGACCTCGGTCACCGCCTCGGCGAGGTCGTCGTGGTGCAGCCCGTCCTCGCCGGCCCGCAGCGCGGCCTGGTATAGGGCGCCGCGCAACTGCGTCACCTGGGCGAAGTCGTTGAAGTGGCCGGCCTGGAGCGAGGCGTCCTGACGGTTGTCGACGAAGGTGAGGAGCTTGCGGGCCTCCTTGCCCAGACTGTCCTCGGGCACCGCCCGCAGGGACTTCACGATCGACGCGGAGATCAGGGAGGTCGCCGAGGACCGGCCCTCCTGGTCCAGCGTGGCCAGCTTGGCGAAGTCCCGGCCGCGGGTCTGCTCGTAGGAGACCTGGCAGTGCACGCAGAACAGGAACGGCGCGGGGACGAACGCCGCGGCCAGCCCCTCGCCCGACTCGTTCCCGAAGCCGTCCACGACGACACGCCGGGGAACCCGGGGGCGATAGGACCTCCTGACGACGGTCGCGCCCCGGGCGTCCGACTCCAGCCACGACTCCGGCAGCCGCCGGTCGTCCACGGCCGTCTGCGGATCCGCCGGCCACTCGTAGTCCTCGCCCGGCACACCGAGATACAGATACCCCTCGCCGGCCCGGCCGCCCGAGGCGGACGTGTCCCGGCGGGGCTCGTAACGGAACGACCCGTGCTCCTCGGTGCGCCAGACGGTCAGATACTCCTGGCCGCACTCGCGGCAGAACGCCAGCGGGAACAGCGGCTTGCCGTCGCTGTTCGGCTGCTCCAGCTGGTAGGTGCGGGTGAGGGGCCGGCTCAGCGGATCCTCCAGCGTCGTGTAGACGGTGTCGCCCTTGGAGAGGAACTGGTGCAGGCGGAAGGCGAACAACGGCCGTTCCGTCACCGGGTGCTTCGCCTGCGAACCCGCCTCCAAGGTGGTGCGGATGGCCTCGCCCGCGCGCTCCTCGGTCACCCCGGAATCCGAAGCCAGCTCGGCCGCCGCTGCCTCGACGGTGCCCGGGGGACAGCGGCGCAGCCGCCCCGTGTCCTCCTCACGCTCCAGGCCGAACCGCGACTCCAGCCAACGCGCCAGCGGGTCCTTCGTGAGCGCTCCGTAGGAACGGGGTGCCGACGGAACCCGCAGGCGCTCGGCGGACACGGTCACCGGCGCCTCGTCGGTCGCCCGGACGAGGGTCTCGCCGATGACGCGCTTCGGCAGCACCGTCGTACCGAACAGCCGGCCGGCGACCGCGGCCACCTCACGCTGCTGCTCCTCCCAGGACCCCTCCGTGGACAGGGTCGCCGAAGTGCCGACGCACTGAAGGGAGGCCGAGGCGCCGCAGGCCTCGCGGGCCCTGCGGATCAGGAACGCCACGTCCGCGCCCTGCCTGCCCCGATAGGTGTGCAGCTCGTCGAAGACGAGGAACTGCAAGCCCTCGGCCTGACGGATCAGGCTCGACCGGTCGTCCGGCCGGGTCAGCATGAGCTCCAGCATCACGTAGTTGGTCAGCAGGATGTCCGGCGGGTTCCCGCGCAGCTCCCTGCGCCGCTCCTCGGACTCCTGGCCGGTGTAACGGGCGAAGGTGACCGGTTCCTGCCCCGCGCCGAAACCGTGGCGCAGGTACTTCTCCAATTCCATCAGCTGCGAGTTGGCCAGGGCGTTCATCGGGTAGACGACGATGGCACGGACCCGACCGCCCCTGGCGCGCGCTCCCGTGCTGTTCCCGCCGGTGCTGTCCCCTCCCGTGCCGTCCCCTTCCGCGCGAACGCTCGCCGCCTGACGCTCCTTCAGAACGTGGTTCACGATCGGGACGATGTATGCCAGGGACTTGCCGGAACCCGTGCCGGTGGTCAGCACATAGGAGTCGCCCGCCCCCGCGGCCTCGATCGCCTGCCGCTGGTGGAGGTGGAAGGTCAGCGGTCGCCCGTCCGGGCGTCGCGAACTCTCCTTCTTGCCCGCCTGGAAGATCTCCGCACACTTCGGGTGCAGCAGGCCCTCCTGGACGAGGTCGGTGACCTTGCCCCCGTCGGCGAAGAAGGGGTTCAGCGAGAGCCACGGGTCGGGCCACTGCGACTTCGCCGCCAGGTCGTCCTTGACGAACCCCTCGATGCGGGCGTCCCGGAAGACCGTCGCGCTCTTGGTGAAGTTTTCGTACTCGCTGATCAGGTCGGCATGGACACCGAAGACGTCCATGGTCTCGGGCAGGCGCGGCTCCCTGCGCGGCACGGGCACAGGTGTGGCAGGGGCGCGCTCCGGGAGCAGGGCCCGCAGCCGCGCCACCGGGTCCATCACCCCCCAGTGCGGCGCGAGCAGGGCCGCCGTGTCGTCCGGTGCCAGCGCGAGCGGTACCAGTACGTCACGGAGCAGGGCCGCGTTCTCGGGCCGCAGCTCGGCCTTCTTCTCCAGCAGACGGTCCACCAGGCGCACCAGTTCGGCGGGGAGGTCCGGACGTACCAGCGTCAGGAGGGGCGGCCGGGAGTGCTGGTGCTGTTCGGAGAGTTCGTACGGGGTCCTGGCGGAGAACGGCGGCTGCCCGACCAGCAGTTCGTACAGGATGCAGCCAAGGGCGTACAGATCGGCGAGACCGGAGACGCGTTCGGCCCGGAACTGCTCGGGGGCCATGTACCGAGCCGTGCCGACGCTGACGCCCGTGCTGGTCAGCCGTGTCTGATCGGGATCGTCGACGATCGTGCCCATGCCGAAGTCGAGGATCTTGACGGTGCCGTCACGGGTCAGCATGACATTGGCGGGTTTCAGATCACGGTGGACGACCCCGGCCGTGTGCGCGGCGGTGAGCCCGGCGGCGATCTGCGCGCCGATGGCGGCGACCCAGGAGACCGGGAGCTGGGGTTCCTCGTCGATGAGGTCCGCGAGCTGATGACCGTCCAGCAGCTCCATGGCCAGATACGGCAGGCCGCTGCCGCCCGGGGTGCCGTCGATGCCCCCGTCGATGAGCAGGGTGAGGTTCGGGTGGCCCTGGGAGAGCATGCGCATGATCCGCACTTCGCGGCGGAAGCGGTCGAACTCCCTCGTGGATTCCGAGGTGTTGACGGCGATCCCGGTCCGGCCGCGCAGCACCGTCTTGACCGCGACCTCCCGGTGCGGGGAGTCGGGCGCGACCCGGAGATCTTCGGCCCTGTGGACCTCGCCCATGTTCCCGCGCCCAACGATTCCCGTGATCCGGAACCGTGCGTCGACCGTCGCCAGGCTCACCGCGCCTCCCCCTTTTCTTCACCTGCCGCACACGAGGCGGGCATATCTCCGGGGAGCGTATCCCTTGACGTGATCGTCAGCATGACACGATCATGTTGACATCGTCAACGCGCTCCTGGGTTCGCGTTCACCTGCGCCGCGCGCGCGGAGGCGGGGCTCGGCACGCGCCGGCCGAAGACCCGCGCCACGTGGATGTCCCGGTCCGGGTGCTTGGCCCTCAGGAACCGGGCCACCGCCCGCAGCGCCCCGAATGTCGGCCCGCCGCCGACGCCGGAGCTCCTCACCGGCCGTTCGTCCGCTGCCACGGGGGCGGCGAGCCGAGCCCCGCGACGCCGCCCCCGCCCTGCCCTTTCCGCACCGGCCGTCGAGCCGCCACCGCCGGATCGCGGCCGGTGGGTGAGGAGCCAGGACGGACGGAGTGCCCCGGCTCCCTGCTGGCCGAACTCGACCCCGGCACACCTGCCATCCCGGCTGTCATCCAAAGCGCGACCGCCTCCGGCAGTTCACGGGTCTACCAGCCCGGCCGCGATCCGAACGCCGACCAGCGGTGACCGGCCGCAACGACGGCCGGGCCGCTGATCAGGGGCGCGTCTACCAGGCTTCCGGTGATCAGCACATCACCGAGCACCACCATCACGGCGCCGCCGGGGCCGGCCCGGACTCGGTGCGGCCTCCGCCCATCGGCCGGGCCCCGGCGAGCCTGAGGGACCGCGGCGAACTCGTCGGACGCCTGAAGGAGGCGGTGACCTAGGGCGCCGGAAGCACCATGTTCGTCCTGCACGGCCTGGGAGGATGCGGAAAGACGGCCGTGGCGTGCGCACTCTTCGAACACGCCACCCGGGAACGCGGACGCCTGGGACGGTGGGTCAACGCCTCCGACCAGGCATCCCTGCGGGCCGGAATGCTTGCTGTGGCCGCCGACCGCGGCGCCCGCGACGGTGAGCTGATGGCCGCGCGCAACGGCTTACGCGCGGCGGCGGACCTGGTCTGGGACCACCTCGACCGGTCCGACACTCCCTGGCTGCTGGTGCTGGACAACGCCGACGACCCAGCAGTGCTACGGGACGGCGGATGGCTGCGCACCAGCCCGCGCGGAACCGTCCTCGTGACCACACGGCAGACCGCCGGCCACTGGTGGCCCGCTGCCGAGCTGCTCTACGTGGATGTCCTGCCGCGGCCTCGGCCGCCTGCCGCTCGCCCTGACCCTGGCCGGCGGGTACCTGGCTCACCAGGTGATCGCCCCTTGGACGATGGAGGAGTACGGGCGCCGTCTGCAGGAGCGTCCGGATCCCATCGAACTGATCGACCAGGGGGCCATCGACGCGGGCAACGACTCGCGGCACCTGGTCAGCGGAACATGGCAGCTTTCGCTGAACTCCCTGGCCGGGCAGAACCTGCCTGAGGCGGTCACCCTGCTGCGCCTGCTGCCCTGCTGGTCGAGCGACCCCCTGCCCCTGTCCCTGCTCGCCAACGTCCGGCTCGACCTGCCCCTCCCCACGGACCGGGTGGACATGGTGCTTCGGGGCCTGCCTGACCACTCGCTCACCCACCTCGTTCCCGGCGACATCCGCTGCCTGCGTACGCACGGAGTGCTGCTCGACAGCGTCGCACGCGTCCCCCCGGCCGGTGAACGCGACCAACTTGCCGCCGCGGCGGCGTCGACCTGTGGGCTAAGCATCGGGAAGGTCTACCTTCGCTGCAGCGGCAGTCCTGCGGGGGATGACGACGATCCGTTCGTCCGGGGCGACGACGAGCCCCGGGGGGAGACTGAGCAGGTAGGAATCGGTGAGGTCGCGGCCAACGACGGCGATGTCCCCGTTCTCCAGTTCCCAGATATCCGGGCACCCCTGCTCGCCGCCCGTGGTCCCGAGATCGGCGGGGGATCTACCCAGGCGGCGCACCAGCGGCGAAGAGGGATCGGCTTCCCAGCCCCGAATCATCACGGTTCTCCATTCAGTCCCCCCGAAGGTAACTGAGATCACATCTGACACGGCGTCGGGAAGAGACTTCCAGCCATCCGAACACGCCGGCTCGTCCCACTGAAACGACTGGACAGTCAGGTGGATCACGGCGAAGTCGCCGCGGCAGACGGGCAGGAACGACCGGGCCCACGCCCGGCCGACCGAGACACTGCTTCACGAATACTGCCGTCCCGTCCGTCCCCGCGACCACCAGGTGTTCCCACTGAGAAGCCAGCGGCATCGAACGCGCGGGGTCTACGCCATGCCGCCCTCTGCGAGGTTCGTCAACCACGACGACGGGCTGCTCTGTGCCGCCCAGGTGCCCGCAAGACCTTTGCGGGCTGCCTGGTGGCCGGCGAGGCGAGAGGGGGAATCGAAGATCACGGGGTGTCGCCAAGTCCGGGCTTGGGATCTTGCGGGCGCCTCGGTCTCAGGGGCGGGCACGGGGCCGCTCTGTGGGTAGCGCGGACGGCGGTCAGAACGCGGTTGATGCTCGGGCAGCCCAAAGGCTTGCGGCTGACCGTAACCGAAGCGGCAGAGCCGGATCGCTCGACCCGACCCGACCCGACCCGACCCGACCCGACCCGACCCGACCCGACGCGTCGAGGTCGGCTGCGACTGCCGGACGCCAGGAAGCGCGGTTCGGGTCCGCAGCCAGCGGGCAAGCGGAGGCGTCAAGCCCGCTGGTCCTACGAAACGCACTGCGTCAGGAGGGCTCCGTCATCTCCTCCATGAGTTCCGGCAGTTTACGCAGCCTGGACAGCGTTTGGTTGAGCAGGCGCACGGTCGCATCGGCCCGCTGTCGGCTGATGGGATGGTCGACGGACGCCGCGCGGCTCTGTTCCGCGAGGCGTCCGAGGAGTTCCCCGATCTCGGCGGAGGCCGCATGGAGGCCACGGATCTGTTCCTCTGCCCGGACCGTCAGAGCCTCGAGAGTGAGAGGTTCCTCGGGGGAGGAGGCTGAACTGACGCCCTCGTCGGCCTGGCCGGTGGCCGGCACCGTGGACTGGGCCGGGACTGCGGCGGTGAGCGCCGGCGCGGGAGAACGTGCGGGCGTTGAGGTCACGAGTGAGGACATTGGTGTCATGGACGAGAGCGCAGGCAGCGTAGGCGAAGGAAGGGGGGCGGGGACTGCAACTGTCTTGGGCAACGCTGGCGCAGATGCCACGGCCTTGCGGGGCCGGGTCCCGGTGTCCTTCGGGAATACGCTGTCGAACCAGAGCGGTGTCATCTCCCGTCCCGGCATCTCCGTGCCGGAGCTGCTAACGCGCCAAGGCCGCCGATCCCCGGCGTCCATGGCTGCGGCCAGCGACTTCAGAACGCCAACTGCCATCATCCGGCTCTTGTCGTACCGAAGAGCCTGCAGGCAGTTCATGACGGTCCTGCGGGACCGGCGAACCCGTTCTCCCGCGTCGCCGATGACTTCCTGGCCGTCGAGCGAGCCTCGATCTGGTTCGATGATGCCGAAGGAGGCAAGCCAGTGCGCCGCCCGATAGGACACCAGTTCGTCGAAGGCGTCGTCATCGGTGTCCGCGGCTGCGAGCAAGTCAGGCAGTCTGCGCCCGGAAAGGACGATGCCTTCCCGGGCCCGCGTGGAGAAGACCTGGCCGACGCGCGGGTTCCATGGTGCCGGGTAGCTCTCGGAGGTCAGCGCGGACCATGTACGCGCCCGCTGGTTGATTTCCCCCGACTTGAGCTGGGACGGTGGGTTCTCGCTGAGCGCGCGCCGCAGTAGGTGACGCTTGTGCGGATCCACCGGAAACAGTTCCTGCAGCAGTCGCATGGAGCGCAGGTCACGCAACTCCGAGACCGCCATGTCCATTGATACGTCGGGGAGTTCACGGATCGGCGCGAGCCCGGAAAGGACCTCCGCTGTCTTCTCGTCCATGACGCGTTGTGCCACGTACATCCCGAGAACGCTCCGCCCGAGCGCGCGTGAGCGGTCGAGAGCGTCGAACTCCAGCGGCGGGTGGACGTGATCGCGCCGGTTGTTCATCTGCACGATGCGGTAGAGCCGCTGGGGAGTGGGGGTTCCGATCACCAGATGTGCATCTACCGCAGCGATGGCAGCGGCACGTCGAGCCCGTGAGCCGCTTGTGGGGTCCAGTTCACCGTCGTCCGCATCCGCGAACTCCCTGTTGAGTACGGCAGAGAATTCAGGGAGCCAGTCGCGAGGGTCGCAGATGATCTCGTCCCCCTCTCGCTCCAGCTTCTCTGCCGGAACACCGGACAGCACTTCACTGGATGTCAAACGAAAGATCGACTGCCGTTTCTGAGTTCGATTATTTCCTCGAACTGCCATCCAACCCCAATAGGCGTCCGGGTAAAGGGGGTTGCCGTCGGAGTCCTTTTCCGGATTTTCCTCAATCCTCACTTGCTGGGCAACGTACATTCCAGGGTCCTGTTGCCCGTTGAGGACGAGGTCCTCCTCAAGATCGTATGGGCGGACGCGATCCCGCCTCTTCAGCTCGTCCGCCGCGTCCTCAGCGTTCATGATCAATGTCTGTCGGTTCGGCATGACGCTTTCCAGCGCGGCGAAACAGGTCTCGCGTCCATCGTCGTCGACGCTCATCCACGGCCGGACCGAGGCCAGGGTGCGCTCGGTTCCTCGGTCGACCGTCGGGTCCGCGACGGAGCGCCAGATCGAGCTGATCCGCTCGTTGTGCCCCCACAACACACCACCGACGCCGTGCATTCGGACGACGGCGATGACCATGTCGCCAGCGTCTGTGCAAATGCGTCGGACGGCGCTCGCCTTGAGCGTACGTACGCCGCGTGCGTCGGGCTCGCTCAGACTATGATCGGGGTCAACGATGAAGGGGGCGATGTTCTCCACCGCGCCACGGGGTAGATTCACCCCCTCGGTCGCCAGTACGGCCTCGATCCAAGCCTCTTGATCCTCCCGGGAAACCGGAATCGGAAACGGCCCCTTGACGATGCCCTCGCTCATGCCTACCTCACATCATTCGGATTCCCGGAGATGTTCCATAACCCACTCGATGCCCCTGTCTGTCCACCGGTAGACCGGATTGCCGGTCACCAGGGTGATCAGTACGAAGATGATCCGCAGGACCAGTAGCCGGTCCCTCATCCGCTCACGGCGCGCCGACCTGGCCTCGGTTTCGGCCAGCTCCCGCTCCTTGCGCCGGATCGTCTCGGCAGATTCATCGAAAGGATGGGCGTCATCTGGAGATGAAGGCACGGCTGGAACCCTTCGGGAAGGAGCGGCCGCGCGTCGACCCAGGGGCCAACCTTCGCCCCGCGTCGGTGCGTTAGGAACAAGAAGGATGTTGGCATCGATAAGCAGAGGGTCGCCATGCTTTTGTCATCCATTCACTCCAATGGGTGGAGGGTCGAACTGCTATGCCTATCGGAGGGGGAGGGGTCGTGCCCCCATGCCGGAGGTTAGTAAAAATGAGTCAACGGGTGGCGTCTCTCTGTACTGGATGTCGACCTGGCGTGCGAGAGATTTGAACGGCTGATAGAGTTGACGAACCGATGAAATGGTGGTAGGGGCCTATTGCTGTAAACAATGCAGATGAGGCGCCGTCCGGGTTTCTTCGCGTGATCGAGCTCTGTCGGGATGGCACCGGCGATGCGAGGGCGGGCAGGGGCCTTCGCCGGTCGTGAGTGGTGTGCCGCAGGGCGTTGATGTTGGTGCGGCGTCCTGGGCCGGTGGCCGTGGCCGCTGGCGGCGTTGCGCGGGCGGGCCACGATGTGCGCCAGATGGCCGACATGAATCTGGGGTCTTCCCCGTGGCCGTGCGGCCTCGGATGTGGTGGGGAAGGCTCCCGATCTTCCAGTCGCCCTTGATCCAGTCCGCGATCTGGGCGTCGGCGGCCGTGTTGGGCGGCAGGTTGGTGATCGGGTAGACGCGCTCGGCGTCCGAGCTGTTCTGGACAGCCCCCGTTCGCTGAGCTGAGCTCATGTCAGTGCCGACCCTGCAGCAGCGCCAACGGTTCCACAAGAACACCGTGCTGATGGTGGACGGCGCCCTGGTTCTCACCTGTGGTCACGCCATCGCCGGGCAGTCCCAGGAGCTGCCGGAACTCCACTGATCACCAGGTCGTCAACGACGTCGATGACCGGCTCGTCCTCGCCGTCGACCGGCCGTTGCCCGGCGGCCGCAACGACTGCAAGGTGTGGGAGCTATCCGGTGCGAAGGACGCCGTCGGCAAGACGGCCGAGATACCGGACGGTGGCTACCGGGATGCCGGCCTGCCTGGTCATCCCGCCGCCGCGCCGGCTGCTCTACGATCCCGTGCTTGCCAACCGTGAGGCGGCCCTCTCCACGAAGTGCTGCAAGACGACGGACGGCGGCGCCTGCGTCTCGTCGAGAAGGCCTCGGTCGGAGCCCGCCGTCTCGCGGCGGCTTGCCGGCCTTTCACCCACAACGAGATCACCGACGCTCTCAGCCGCTTCACGGGGCGCGGAGATCGCGCGCAACCACCACAACAGCCGCGAGATCGCCTCCCTCGCCGAGTACTTCCGCACAGGCGGCACCCGACCCGAACCCCGCTTCCGCAGCGACACGCTGCCCATGGTCCGTCACTATTCCGACACCGAGAATCTGGCTGACAACATCGCCGGTCCGGCGGCCCGGCACTCGCGGGCCCCTATCGGTGCCATGGTCGACACCATGCGTGTGGACGCCGACTTGATGCGGCTTCTGAAACGCGTCGGCCTCGCCCACGAACCCCAGCTCTACAGTTCGTAGGCCTCGTCCGGTCGCTATCGCGACCTCGACCTCTCCGGACCGGCGACTTCCTCGTCCACCGCGCCGGCACCAGGGCTCTGATTTTGACACCGTCGTTGTCGCGGACACGGAATCCGACTCCGCCACCGACCTCACGGCGGCGACCCTGCGCATGGCATACCAGGTCATGATTACCCGCGCCCGGCAGCGGCTGGTGCTGGGCTGACAAGAAAACCGGTTGCCCCGGCATACGAAGGGGGGACGGACGGGCGGATTCGCGGGTTGGGCTCGTCGCATTCGACGTCAGACGTAGGCTGCTGTCGGGAACAAGGGGGAGACGATGACGGACGACCGCAAGACGACCGTGCCGGTGTGGACGCTGGCGACCGCTGACGTCCGAGTGCCAGGATTGGCCGCGGGCGAGTCGATGACAGCTGAACGCCTGGCTGAACTGCGCGGAGTGCTGGCCGCTCTGGCCGACGAGCCGATCGTCACACTTGAGGTACACCCGCTGCCCGACAAGATCGACCGAGGCTGTGGTATGCCGCTCGACGCCGCGAGCCCCCTGGCGCAGCACCTGTCTCAGTTCATTACGCAATCGACCCGAAGTTCTCTTACGGCGGCCAGAGCGACCGCTGCCGGCGAGAATCTGTATCGCATGGTGATCCCGGCGAAGGTCGCCGCCCAGTTCGGGCAGGGCGTCGTCCGCTCGATGGTGCCAAAGGGGGCGGTCGGCGGCATCTACGGTGAGCTCGTGAATTCGACGGGCAGGATTGCTTCCAAAGCGACATTCGTGCCGGTCGGCGGCGCGGCAGCGGCGGGCACGGTCGGCGGGGCCGGTGCGACCGCCGGTGCTGCGGCCGCCGGCGGCACGGCGCTCACCGTGGCCGCTCCGCTCGTGCTCATGGCCGTGGCGGTGGGAGTGAGCGCGCACGCCGATCGCAGGCGCCAACAGGCCATTGAACACATCACGGAACTGCTTGAGCGACTTCAGGAGGAGAAGCTCGACGACGAGCGCAGCACACTCGACGGCTGCCGTGGCGCCATCGACAAAGCCACGGCCATCCTGCTCGACCAGGGCAAGCTCGGTGTCTCCCTGGGACTCGACTCGGCGGTGCATGCCATCGACACGGCGCTGAGCAAGGCCGACGGCCGCTCCATCCGGTGGCAAGGCGCGCTCGACGGATTGCGCGAGGGCGAGGCCGTCGAACTCGGCAAGCTGACCAAGGCGTTCCCCGGCGTCGATGACCATGGCGGCACGTTCCGCACCCACCTCGAACTCGCCTCCCTGGCGATCGCGCTGAAGCGGCGGGTGGTTGTCCTCCAGGCCGTCGAGCACGCACAGAGCAACGAGGGCAATCCGTTCACGAACTTCACCCGCGAACTCAGGCGCGATCAGCAGCGCCTCGATGAAATGGAGTCGAGCATCGCCGGTGTCCTGGTGCGCCTGTCGACACTGGAGCTGGCACGCCCGAGCGGCTTGCGGGCGCCCGTCTTCACGACCGGTGAAGTGGATCGCCTCATGAGCGCGACGCACCGGATTCACCAGCTGGGCCGTGGCGTCACAGTCCACAGTCCTACGACAGACGTGGCGATTGAGATTGCCCGCGACAAGGACGGTTCGGTGGTCGTGTTCCCCGCGTTGCCGGCGTAGACGTATCGGCGTGTTCGGCAGTGCGCGCAGGTGCAGGCAGAGGCTGGCGCGCCCGGCGACGACCGGGTTGGGGTCGAGAACTGGCGTGAGGAGAGGCGGCGAGCAGCAGGCCACGTCCGCCGGTGCGGTTGGCGTGCCACGACCGACATCGGACGTCGCGAGGCCACTTCGGCGACAGCCCTCCGTGAAGGCTGATGGGCACCCACGCTTATGTGACGTCCCGTCACTCATACAGGATCACCTTGCACGTGCGTTGCACAACGTGCTGATAAGCGACAGTGATCACCGGAAAGCTGCGAAGGCGGATATGCGCGGGTCAGCTGCATGTTGGGGTGTCGTGCACCTTGCCGTCAAGGGGCACGACACCCCACCCGTCAGATGTCCCGGAAGATCTCGATCTGCGCGCCCACCGAGTTGAGCCGCTCGGCCAGCTCCTCGTAACCGCGGTTGATCACGTACACGTTGCGGAGTACGGACGTGCCCTCCGCCGCCATCATCGCCAGCAGTACCACCACGGCCGGCCGCAGGGCGGGCGGGCACATCATCTCGGCGGCGCGCCAGCGGGTCGGGCCCTCGACCAGGACCCGGTGGGGGTCGAGCAGTTGGAGGCGGCCGCCGAGGCGGTTGAGGTCGGTGAGGTAGATCGCGCGGTTGTCGTAGACCCAGTCGTGGATCAGGGTCTGGCCGTGCGCGGCCGCGGCGATCGCCGCGAAGAACGGGACGTTGTCGATGTTGAGGCCGGGGAACGGCATCGGGTGGATCTTGTCGATCGGGGCCTCCAGCTTGGAGGGCCGCACCGTCAGGTCCACCAGGCGGGTGCGCGCGTTGTCGGCGGCGTACTCCGGGGTGCGGTCGCAGTCGACGCCCATCTCCTCCAGGACCGCGAGCTCGATCTCCAGGAACTCGATCGGCACCCGGCGGATGGTGAGTTCGGACTCGGTCACCACCGCGGCGGCCAGCAGGCTCATCGCCTCGACCGGGTCCTCGGAGGGGGAGTAGTCCACGTCCACGTCGATCTGCGGGACCCCGTGCACGGTGAGCGTCGTCGTGCCGACGCCGTCGACCCGTACGCCCAGCGCCTCCAGGAAGAAGCACAGGTCCTGCACCATGTAGTTGGAGGAGGCGTTGCGGATGACGGTCGTGCCTTCGTGGCGGGCGGCCGCCAGCAGGGCGTTCTCGGTCACGGTGTCGCCGCGCTCGGTCAGCACGATGGGCCGGTCCGGGGAGACGGACCGGTCGACCTGCGCGTGGTACAGGCCCTCCGTGGCGGCGATCTCCAGGCCGAACCGGCGCAGTGCGATCATGTGCGGCTCGATCGTGCGGGTGCCGAGGTCGCAGCCGCCCGCGTACGGCAGCGTGAACTGCTCCGTCCGGTGCAGCAGTGGACCCAGGAACATGATGATCGACCGGGTGCGGCGCGCGGCGTCGGCGTCGATCGCCTCCAGGTCCAGCTGCGCGGGCGGCACGATCTCCAGGTCCACGCCGTCGTTGACCCAGCGGGTGCGCACCCCGATGGAGTTCAGCACCTCCAGGAGCCGGAACACCTCCTCGATCCGGGCCACCCGACGCAGGACCGTCCGCCCCTTGTTGAGCAGCGAGGCGCACAGCAGCGCGACGCAGGCGTTCTTGCTTGTCTTGACGTCGATGGCCCCGGAGAGCCGGCGGCCGCCGACGACCCGCAGATGCATGGGGCCGGCGTAACCGAGCGACACGATCTCGCTGTCCAGGGCTTCACCGATGCGGGCGATCATCTCAAGGCTGATGTTCTGGTTGCCGCGCTCGATGCGGTTGACGGCGCTCTGGCTGGTGGCGAGCGCCTCGGCCAGCTGGGTCTGTGTCCAGCCCCGGTGCTGACGGGCGTCACGGATGAGCTTGCCGATGCGTACGAGGTAGTCGTCTGACATGACGGCAGGTTATCTCAGATATGAGATGAGGTTGTTGTGGGGGTGTGCCGTTCGAGTGACGGGTGTGTACCGGCTCCGCGACTACGGTCTCCCCCCATCCTCGCCCGCGCCGGAGCGACGCGCGCGACCGGCGCGGCCGTCCGGGGTGCGCGGCAACGCCCATCGGCGAGCCCCCGCACCCACCTCGGCGTGCGGGGGCGCTGTGGTTCACACCGCCATTACGCCGACGGCGGGTCGGCCGGGCCGTCGGGCGTCGGGGCGTCGAGGACGGCGGCCACGGCTTCGATCTCGACGAGCTGGTCCGCGTAGCCGAGCACGGTGACGCCCATCAGGGTGCTGGGCACATCGTGGTCGCCGAAGGAGTCCCGGACCACCTCCCAGGCGGCCACGAGATCCTCCTGCCGGGCCGACGCCACGAGGACCCGGGTGCTGATGACGTCCTCGACCGAGGCGCCCGCGTCGGCGAGTGCCGTCCGCAGGTTCTCCACGGCCTTCGCCGCCTGGCCCGCGTAGTCCCCAACGGCCACGGTGTCGCCGTGCTCGTCGAGGGGACACGAACCGGCGAGGAAGATCAGCCGGGCCTCGGCGGGTGCGGTGGCCGCATAGGCGTACTCGGCCACGTCGGAGAGGGAACGGGAACGGATCAGTGAAACGGCGCTGGTGCGGGTCACGATGGGTGCGTCTCCTGGTGCTGGGGTCGGCTCTGGAGTACGCCATCCTTTCAGCGTGCTCCGCGTCCCGCTTCCTCATTATTCTCCCGATCCGAACGCGGGACCCGCGCCGTCCACTTGGGCTGAGCACGTGGTGAAGGGCGTCAGTGGCTCGGCGATCCGCCGGCGGCGATTCGTCCCGCTGACTCCCGCGATCTCTGCGGCGGCGAAATGCGGATGCTCGGCGAACGGCGCGCCGTTAGGGTGGCCCGATGGCTCGGATCAGGCAGGTCCAGATCACCTTCGACTGCGCGTCGCCCTCGCGCGTCGCGTATTTCTGGTGCGAGGTGTTGGGGTACGTCGTTCCGCCGCCGCCGGAGGGGTTCGCCACGTGGGCCGATTACGACCTCTCGCTGCCGCCCGAGAAGAGGGACGCGGGATTCGTCTGCCAGGACCCCTCGGGTGTGGGCCCCCGGATGTACTTCCAGCGCGTTCCCGAAGGCAAGGTCGTCAAGAACCGGGTACATCTGTGCGTGCGGGTCGGCACCGGGCTCGTGGGGGAGGAGCGCCTCGCCGCGCTGGAGGCCGAGTGCGCGCGGCTGATCCCGCTCGGCGCGGTGCGTCAGCGCTTGCTGCTCGCCGACGAGGAGAACGAGTCCTGCCTCGTCATGCAGGACATCGAGGGCAATGAGTTCTGTCTCGACTGACGCACCGAGGTCCTGTCCGCGGGGCCCTGTCCGCGGGGCCCGGGCCCTGCGGCCCGTCCGGCGGGGCCCACCGCACTACCGTGGATCCGCATGACCGACTTCGAGATCGAGATCGAGATCACGGCGGACTTGGTCCGCGGCCTGCTCCAGGAGCAGCATCCGGACCTCGCGCGACTGGCCGTCCGCGAGGTCGAGGGCGGATGGGACAACCAGCAGTGGCGCCTCGGGGACGAGCTGGCCGTCCGTATGCCGCGTACGGAACGCGCCCCGGAACTCCAGCTCAAGGAGCGCCGGTGGTTGCCGCTGCTGGCTCCTCGCCTGCCGCTGCCCGTCCCGAACCCCGTGCGGGCGGGCGCCCCGTCCGAGCGCTTCCCGAAGCCCTGGACGGTCATGACATGGGTCCCCGGCGAGCCGCTGGACCGCACTTCGATCCGCCGCGGTGACCATGCGGCGGGTGCTCTGGCGGACTTCCTCCGGGCCCTGCACGTGGAAGCGCCCGTCGACGCGCCGGCCGGTTCGGACCGTGGCGGTCCTCCCCGCGCGCACACGGAGGGATTCGACCACTTCTTCCACGCCGTCGTCCCCGACGGCATCGCCGACGAGGTCCGCGCACTCTGGGACGATGCCGTCGCGGCCCCGGAGTGGGAGGGACCGCCGGTATGGGTGCACGGCGATCTCCACCCCGCGAACGTCGTCGTGTCGGACGGGACGCTGTCGGGTGTGATCGACTTCGGTGACCTGTTCGCCGGTGATCCGGCGTGGGACCTCGCGGCAGCGTGGGTCGTCCTCCCCGCGGGCGCCGCCTCGCGGTTCTTCGACGCGTACGAGCGTGCGGACGAGGCGATGATCCGGCGCGCCCGCGGGCTGGCCGCCATGAAGAGCCTGGTCCTCATGCTCATGGGCCGGAACGGGGACCGGGGGCTTCCCGGAGGCAAGCCGACCTGGGGGCCCGCCGGCCGGACGGCACTCGACCGCGTTCTGCGTACGGGCGTGGGCTGAGCACCCCGTCGTGCCGGTGCGGGCGTGGCCTGAGTACCCCGTCGTGCCGGTACGGGTGTGGTGTGGGCGAGGCGCTCAGCCGGTAGCGGTGAGCTGCCGCGCGAAGCGGCGTACGGCATCGGTGAAGGCGTCCGGCGCGGCGAAGTTCGCGAGGCGTCCCGCCCGCGGGATCAGTTCGACACGGGCGTGCCGGTGCGCGGTCCAGCGGATCAGGAGGCGATGATCCCGGTCGCGGCGCGCAGGCTCCAGGGCCGGTCGGAGCGGGCTCCGTGGCGCGGCAGGTCGACGGCGGCCACCGGGGATTCCTTCCGGAGCGCGGCGAGCCGGCTACTCCACTGGCAGCGTTGAAACGTGTCCCGTGCACGAAGACCGTGGGCAGTGCATCCGCGGCCATGGGTGACGCGTCCGCTGCCCTCATCAGGCCCCCAGGTGATGTCCTCCTCACCCGGACAACCGGCGGGGTGCCGCTCGCGACCGGGGCGCGACCGCGCGTCCGGCGGTGCGGTGGGGCACCTGGGCATGACCGAGCGGCGGCTATGTACTAGAGTTATCTCGACATCGAGATATCTGCCGGGGCGCACCGCAGCCGCCGCACAGTAAGGGTTACCTAACTAACCCTTACCTTAGCGGATGGTCGGGGCAGTAGACGGCAAAACGCGGCGCCGACTGCCAATGAGGCGCGGCGCGGAGATACGCGCACATTGAAGAAGGAGACTGTCGTGTCGGCGAACAGCTTCGACGCCCGCAGCACGCTGCGCGTGGGTGACGAGTCGTACGAGATCTTCAAGCTGGACAAGGTAGAGGGCTCCGCGCGCCTCCCGTACAGCCTGAAGGTCCTGCTGGAGAACCTGCTCCGTACCGAGGACGGCGCGAACATCACCGCCGATCACATCCGGGCCATCGGCGGCTGGGACTCCCAGGCGCAGCCCAGCCAGGAGATCCAGTTCACGCCGGCCCGCGTGATCATGCAGGACTTCACCGGCGTGCCGTGTGTCGTGGACCTCGCCACCATGCGTGAGGCCGTCAAGGAGCTCGGCGGGGACCCGGCGAAGATCAACCCGCTGGCCCCGGCCGAGCTGGTCATCGACCACTCCGTCATCGCCGACAAGTTCGGCACCAAGGAAGCCTTCGGCCAGAACGTCGAGCTGGAGTACGGCCGCAACAAGGAGCGCTACCAGTTCCTGCGCTGGGGCCAGACCGCCTTCGACGAGTTCAAGGTCGTCCCCCCGGGCACCGGCATCGTCCACCAGGTGAACATCGAGCACCTGGCCCGCACCGTCATGGTCCGCAACGGTCAGGCGTACCCCGACACCCTCGTCGGCACCGACTCGCACACCACCATGGTCAACGGCCTCGGCGTGCTGGGCTGGGGCGTCGGCGGCATCGAGGCCGAGGCCGCGATGCTCGGCCAGCCGGTCTCCATGCTCATCCCGCGCGTCGTCGGCTTCAAGCTGACCGGCGAGCTCCCGGCCGGCACCACCGCCACCGACCTCGTGCTGACCATCACCGAGATGCTCCGCAAGCACGGCGTCGTCGGCAAGTTCGTCGAGTTCTACGGTGAGGGCGTCGCCGCCACCTCGCTCGCCAACCGCGCCACCATCGGCAACATGTCGCCGGAGTTCGGCTCCACCGCCGCGATCTTCCCGATCGACGACGAGACGCTGAAGTACCTCCGTCTGACCGGCCGCGACGAGCAGCAGGTCGCCCTCGTCGAGGCGTACGCCAAGGAGCAGGGCCTCTGGCTGGACCCGGCCGCCGAGCCGGACTTCTCCGAGAAGCTGGAGCTCGACCTCGCCACGGTCGTCCCCTCCATCGCCGGCCCGAAGCGCCCGCAGGACCGCATCGTCCTGGCGAACGCCTCTCAGCAGTTCGCCCAGGACGTGCGCAACTACGTCGCTGACGAGATGGAGGCGAGCAAGGAGTCCTTCCCGGCCTCCGACGCCCCGTCCACCACGCCGAACGGCGTCCCGTCCAAGCCGGTCACCGTCACGGCCCCCGACGGCTCGACGTACGAGATCGACCACGGCGCCGTCACCGTCGCCGCGATCACCTCCTGCACCAACACCTCGAACCCCTACGTCATGGTCGCCGCCGCGCTCGTGGCGAAGAAGGCGGTCGAGAAGGGCCTCACCCGCAAGCCGTGGGTCAAGACCACCCTCGCCCCGGGCTCGAAGGTCGTCACCGACTACTTCGACAAGGCGGGTCTGACCCCGTACCTCGACAAGGTCGGCTTCAACCTCGTCGGCTACGGCTGCACCACCTGCATCGGCAACTCCGGCCCGCTGCCGGACGAGGTCTCCAAGGCGGTCAACGAGAACGACCTCGCGGTCACCTCGGTGCTCTCCGGCAACCGCAACTTCGAGGGCCGGATCAACCCCGACGTCAAGATGAACTACCTGGCGTCCCCGCCGCTGGTCGTCGCGTACGCCATCGCCGGTTCGATGAAGGTCGACATCACCAAGGACGCCCTCGGCGTCGACCAGGACGGCAAGCCGGTCTACCTGACCGACATCTGGCCCTCCGAGGCCGAGGTCAACGACGTCGTGGCGAACGCCATCGGCGAGGACATGTTCAACAAGTCCTACCAGGACGTCTTCGCGGGCGACGCCCAGTGGCAGGCGCTGCCGATCCCGACCGGCAACACCTTCGAGTGGGACTCCGAGTCCACCTACGTGCGCAAGCCCCCGTACTTCGAGGGCATGACCATGGAGACGACCCCGGTCCAGGACATCACCGGCGCCCGGGTGCTCGCCAAGCTCGGCGACTCGGTCACCACCGACCACATCTCCCCGGCCGGTGCCATCAAGGCCGACACCCCGGCCGGCAAGTACCTCACGGAGCACGGCATCGAGCGTCGTGACTTCAACTCCTACGGCTCGCGCCGTGGCAACCACGAGGTCATGATCCGCGGCACGTTCGCCAACATCCGCCTGCGCAACCAGATCGCGCCGGGCACCGAGGGCGGCTACACCCGCGACTTCACCCAGGCCGACGGCCCGGTGTCGTTCATCTACGACGCCTCGCAGAACTACCAGGCCGCAGGCACCCCCCTCGCGATCCTCGCAGGCAAGGAGTACGGCTCCGGTTCGTCCCGCGACTGGGCCGCCAAGGGCACCGCGCTCCTCGGCGTCAAGGCCGTCATCGCCGAGTCCTACGAGCGCATCCACCGCTCGAACCTCATCGGCATGGGCGTCCTCCCGCTCCAGTTCCCCGAGGGCCAGACCGCCGAGACCCTCGGCCTCACCGGCGAGGAGACCTTCTCCTTCACCGGCGTCACCGAGCTGAACAACGGCACCACCCCGCGCACGGTCAAGGTCACCACCGACACCGGTGTGGAGTTCGACGGCGTCGTGCGCATCGACACCCCCGGCGAGGCGGACTACTACCGCAACGGCGGCATCCTGCAGTACGTGCTCCGCAGCCTGATCCGCAAGTAGGCGGGCCGGACCGAGCGGTGAGGGCCGCATCCCGGGTAGCCCCGGGGTGCGGCCCTTCCGCGTACCGTCGGGCTAACGGGCCGTCACAGCGCGTGCCGGTCGACATCGCCGATCCGGCACTTCGTGCCCGCGGCCACCTCACCGGACCCCTGGGCCCTGACCTTGACCGAGGCGCCGGGGGCGACCTCCTCGGTGGTCGCGATGCCGTCGGACACCACAGCACCGTCGGCGTTCACGAACGTGATCGACACGATGTACGCCGCCGGACTCCCGGACCCGTTCTCGATCTTCAGGTCCGCGTGCGGCCAGCCGATCAGGGAGTCACGCGTGCACTTCGTGATCGTGACGTCCCCCTCGGCGGCCGACCCGGGCGCGACGGGCTCCACCGGCTCCTCGTGAGACGGCTCCTCGTCGTACGGCTGCTCCTCGTACGGGTCCTCGTCGTACGGGTCGGAGTAGGGCGCGACCGACCGCTCGGGCGACAGCGCGATGGAGTCCGAGACCGAGTCCATCAATGAGTAGACGAGCGCCACCATCGCCCCCGCCACGACCAGCCCGCCGCCCACGGCGAGCGTCACGATCAGCCCCGTACGCCGCTTGCCCGGCGGCGCCGCGGGGGCCGCCCACGGCGAAGGCGGCGACGCACCCACCGGAGCCCGGTACTCCGGCTGCGGCTGTTCGGGCGGCGGAGGCGGGAAGTATTCGGACATGCGGTCCCCCCACGGGAAATGGATCAGGTGAGGGACTTACGGTACGGGGCCCCACCCGCGCCACCGGCACCACCTGTACAGAAAGCGAACGGACCCCATGGGCCAGCTGATCCTCATCCGGCACGGCGAGACCGAGTGGTCCCGTTCCGGCCAGCACACGAGCTACACCGACCTCCCGCTCACCGACGTCGGGGAACGCCAGGCCCGCGCGCTCGTCCCGCTGCTGGCAGACCGGAACATCGGGCTCACCCTCGTCAGCCCGATGGTCCGGGCCCGCCGCACCGCCGAGCTGGCCGGACTCCCCGATCCCCGGGTCACCCCCGAGCTGCGGGAGTGGGACTACGGCGGCTACGAGGGCATCACCACCCTGGCGATCCGCCGCACCCGGCCCTTCTGGAACCTGTGGACCGACGGCGTCGACCCCGGCTCCGACGAGCACCCCGGCGAGAGCCCCACCCAGATCGGGGAGCGGGCCGACCAGGTCCTCGCGGGCGTCCGGTCCGCAGCCGACGGAATCGGGAGCGCGGACATCGCGCTCGTCGCGCACTCGCACTTCCTGCGCGTCCTCACCGCCCGCTACCTGGGTCTGACCCCGGCCGAGGGGCGGCTCTTCCAGCTCGCCACCGGCGCCCTCTCCCGACTCGGCACCGAACACGGCCGGCCGGTCGTCGCCGCGCTCAACGTCGCCCTGCCGGTGAGCCTCCAGCCGCACTGAGCCTCGCCCCGCCAGAGAGTCTCCAGCCGCAGTGGACCGCCATCCCGAAAGCCTCCAGCCGCAGTGGACCGCCGTTCCCGAAAGCCTCCAGCCGCAGTGAAGGCCGCCGGGACCGAGAGCCTCCAGCGGACGTGAACGCCGACGGCCGGCACCCCGCCCTCGGGGTACCGGCCGCCCGCGCTCATCGCGTACGGGTCAGGAGAGCAGCTCCACCTCCGCGAGCGTCGCCGAACCCGTCAGCACCAGCCGGTACGCGGTGTACGAGCCCGGCTTGTCCACCGAGAACACCCGGGTCTGCTTGTCCCAGGCGAACGACTGGCCGGAGCGGCGGTCGAGGTCCGTCCACTTCTCGCCGTCGGCCGACCCCTGGAGCGTCCAGCCCGTCGGAGCCTTGTCGGCCGCCGCCGAGGTCAGCGTGTACTGGACGCCCTTCGTCGCCGAGGACACCGGCAGCTCCACCGAGTCGACCGTCGCCGAGGTGGCCGAGGTGTCGTCGAACAGCGCGCCGTCACCCTTGAGCGCGTCGCCCTTGGGCATCGGGACCTTGTCGTCCTTCTGCACGGAGACCGGAGCCGCGTCCTTGCCCGTGCCCCACGCCGACGGCTTCGGGCCCATGTCGAACTCCAGCGTGCCGCCCTTGGCCAGGACGTCGTGCGGCAGCGCCGTGGAGGTCCACTTCTTGCCGTTGACCTTCACGCCCTGCACGTAGATGTTCTTCTCGCTGTTCTTCGGGGCCTTCACGGTCAGCTTGCGGCCGTTGTCCATGCGGACGGTCACCTTCTTGAAGAGCGGCGAGCCGATCGCGTACTCCCCGCTGCCCATCACCAGCGGGTAGAAGCCGAGCGAGGAGAAGAGGAACCAGGCCGACTGCTCGCCGTTGTCCTCGTCGCCGTGGATGCCCTGCCCGATCTCGCTGCCGACGTACAGCCGGCCCAGCACCTCGCGGACCTTCTCCTGCGTCTTGTGCGGCTGCGAGGCCGCGTTGTACATGTACGTGGCGTGGTGGGCGACCTGGTTGCTGTGCCCGTACTGGCCCATCCGCACGTCACGCGCCTCGGTCATCTCGTGGATGACGCCGCCGTAGCTGCCGACGAACTCCGGGCCCGCCGTCTCCGGCGTGGAGAAGTACGTGTCGAGCTTCTTGCCGAGACCGTCGCGGCCGCCGTACAGGTTGGCCAGGCCCCGGCTGTCCTGCGGGGCGGTGAAGGCGTAGCCCCAGCCGTTGGTCTCGGTGTAGTCGTAGCCCCAGACGCGGGGGTCGTAACTGCCGGAGGGCAGACGCCAGTCCCCGTTCGGCTTCCTGCCCTGGAAGAACCCGGCCTTGTCGTCGAAGAGCTTGACGTACTTCTGGGCCCGGTTCATGAAGTACTCGGACTCTTCCTTGTACCGCGCCTTCTTCGTCTTCTTGTACAGCTCCTGGCCCATGCGGGCGATGCCGTAGTCGTTGACGTAACCCTCCAGCGACCAGGACAGGCCCTCGTGGGTGGCGGTGTCCGCGTAGCCGGTGAAGACCGAGGTCTGAAGGCCCTTGCGGCCGACGCCCGAGGACGGCGGGGCCACGGTGGCGTTCTTGAGCGCCGCCTCGTACGCCGCCTCGGCGTCGAACTTCACGCCCTTGACGTACGCGTCGGCGAACGCCACGTCCGAGCTGGTGCCGGTCATCAGGTCCGCGTAGCCGGGGGAGGACCAGCGCGAGGTCCAGCCGCCGTCCTTGTAGTGCTGGACGAAGCCGTCCACCAGCTCGCCGGCCTTCTTCGGGGAGAAGAAGGAGTAGGCGGGCCACGTCGTGCGGTAGGTGTCCCAGAAGCCGTTGTTGACGTACACCTCGCCGTCGACGATCTTCGCGCCGGTCCGCGTCGGGGTGTTCTCACCGACCGCCTTGGAGAAGGGGCTGGCGTACTTGGTCTTCCCCTTCACCTTCTCGTGGCCGGAGTTCGGGTACAGGTAGAGCCGGTACAGGCTGGAGTAGAGGGTCGTGAGCTGGTCGGCGTTGGCGCCCTCGACCTCGACCGTCCGCAGGATGTCGTCCCAGGCGCCCCGCGCCTTGCGCTGCACCCGGTCGAAGGAGGTGGACTCCGGGATCTCCATGGCCAGGTTCTGCTTCGCCTGGTCGACGCCGATGAGCGAGGTGGCCAGCCGCAGGTTGACCGTGCGGTCCTTGCCCGCGTCGAAGCGGAAGAACCCGGTGACGTCGTCGCCCCCGCCGCCCTTCAGCCTGCCGCTGTCGGTGACCGGCGCGTCGAAGACGCCGTACACGAACATCCGGGTCGCCCCGGTCGACAGTCCGCTCTTCACGTCCGAGTAGCCGGAGAAGGAGCCGGTCTTCGGATCCAGCGTGATGCCGCCGTCGTTCGTGACGTTGTCGAAGACCAGACTCGCGTCCTTGCCCGGGTAGGTGAACCGCATCCGGGCCGCGTGGTCGGTCGGCGTCATCTCGGCCTTGAGGCCGTTCTCGAACGTGACGCCGTAGTAGTGCGGCTTCGCCGTCTCGTTCTCGTGCCGGAACGGCAGCGCGCGGGCCGTCCGGGACGCGTCCGGGGTGCCGCTCGCGGCCGACGGCATCAGCTGGAAGGTCTGCCGGTCGCCCATCCAGGGGCTCGGCTCGTGGCTGGCGGCGAAGGCCTGGAGCGTGGGGAGGTTGTCCGCGTTGTTGCCCCGGTGGTAGTCGTACAGCCAGCTGGTGGTGCCCGCGTTGGTGACCGGCGTCCAGAAGTTGAAGCCGTGCGGGACGGCCGTGGCCGGAATGTTGTTGCCGCGCGAGAAACCGCCGCTGGAGTTGGTTCCGCGGGTGGTCAGCGCGTAGTCCGACAGATGCGCCTTGCGCTTCTCGGGCTTCTTCGGGGCGATCGTGATGTCGTCGATCCAGCCCTGGAACTTCGCCTTCCCCCTCGGGGAGTCGTACGCCACCAGGATCCGGTCGACCGTCTTGCCCGCGGCGACCGTGCCGAGGCGGGCGGCGACCTTGTTCCACTGGTTGACGTAGAGGCGCTTGGCGTCCGCCTGGCCCTGCGGGGTGAGCAGCCCGCCGTGGCTGTCGGTGGCCTTCAGCTCGCTCAGGTACGTGCCGTCGGTGAAGGCCAGGTCCACCGCGACGTGCGTGGCGGGGTAGTTCAGGTCCGTCTCGCCCATCTGCGGGTAGACCAGGTAGGACAGTTCGGTGTCCTTGGTGACGGCCGTGTTCACGTCGAAGATCTTGTTGTACGAGTAGGCGCGTCCTTCGGGCGTGTGGGTGCCCGCGTAACGCAACGCCTTCTTTCCGGTGAATCCCGCGCCGGACTTCGCCGTGGGGGAGCCGGAGGGGCCGCGGTCGGGCTGGCTGCGCATCTCCTCGGGCACCGGCGCGGAGGTGTCACCGTTCGAGAACTGAACGTCGGCGAGCTGGAGCGCGTCCGACGCGCCGTTGTTCGCGGTGATCTCCAGGCGGAAGTGCCGGTAGGCGGTGTCGCCCGCGAAGTCGTACGTCCTCGTCTCGTGCCGCTTGGCGAATCTCTCGCCGGTGCGGGTGTCGAGGTCGGTCCACTCCTCGCCGTCCGCCGAGCCCTTGAGCGTCCAGTCCTCCGGGTCGCGCTCGGCGTGGTCGTTGGCCGAGGTGAGGGCGTACGTCACGACCTTGACGGGTTCGTCCAGATCGAACTCGACCCAGCCGGTGGGCTTGAACGTCAGCCACTTGGAGCCCGGCTCGACGTCGACGAGGTTCTCCTTGACCTCCCCGCCGGCGGTGTTCTCGGCGCTCGCGCGAAGCTCCGTCACCCGGTCGGTGACATTGCCCGGTATGCCGGACGAGAAGCCCCCGTCGACGCCCGAGGAGCGCTTCTCGCCGTCGGGGCCCTCCTCGACGGTGCCGCGCCAGTCCGGCTGCCTCTCGTCCGCCTCGAACGAGGTGCTGAAGGTGCGGTCGCCGGACGGCTTCCGGTCCGGCGAGGAGGGCTGGGCGGTGGCGACCGCGGGGGCGATCACCACCAGGGCGAGGGAGGCCGCCAGGGCGGCTGCTGTGGGGGTCCGTCTCCGGCGGTGAGCCGGGCGGGGGACCGCGTGAGGGGCCTTGTCTGATCCGTGATCGATGCCGCGTGGTGGCTGCATGCCGAGCCGTTCCTCCCCGGGAAAATGCATGGACAACGTTGTCATGGTGGGATGCAAGGTCCAGTAGGGATCCAAGTGGCGGGACGTGTCAAGGGTGTTGCCGAGAGGCCCCGCGGCGAATCGACCGGAATGCGGAAATAGCCGCCGCGGGAAGAGGGCGCGGGGTGCCGAGGTGTCCGTGAGGTCTCAACTCGGGAAAGACTGCCGCCCAAACCTGCGTTCGATCTTGCTCAGTTGGCGACAAGTGGACTATACCTGTCGGCACCTGCACGGCCGCTTTCGCGCGGACGTGCGCGCGGGGGAAACAGGGACGGTCGCGAGGACGCCGGAGGTGTCCTCGCTGTACGGTCTTCCGGCATCCCCACTGCACCGGCCCGTCCGGTACATCTGCATATCCGCACAACCCAAGCGCAACTGACCGCGGTGGCGGGGCCCTTCGCCTGAGGCGAATTTTCGACGGGTGACCGGTACACCGCCTGAGTCCTGGAGAAGGCGAGGACTTGAGCATGGGATCCACCTCCGCCCACAACAATGAGGGCCTTGGCCGTCGCGATCTGATCAAGCGTTCTGCCGCACTCGGCCTGATCGCTGTTCCGACGATGAGCTTCCTGTCCGCCTGCGCGAGCGGCGACAGCAGCAGCGACGACAAGGTCGAAAAGGGCGAAAAGACCGAGAAGAACCCGCTGGCCGTCAACGGCAGCGCACCGCTGGAGATCGTCATCTTCGACGGTGGCTTCGGCACGAAGTACGCCGAGGACGCCAAGGCCGTCTACGAGAAGACCTATCCCGACGCGAAGGTCAAGTTCTCCGCGACGCAGAAGATCCAGTCGGTTCTTCAGCCGCGGTTCAACGGTGGTACCCCGCCGGACCTGATCGACAACTCCGGTGCCCAGCAGATGGACATGGGCGTCCTGGTCGGCAAGAAGCAGCTCACCGACCTGACCCCGCTGCTCGACGCCCCCTCCATCGACGACCCCGCCAAGAAGGTCCGCGACACCCTGCGGCCGGGCATCATCGAGATGGGCCAGTTCGACGGCGACCCGGTCTGGATCATGTACTACGCGTACACGGTCTACGGCGTCTGGTACTCGCAGACCGCGCTGGAGAAGCTCGACTCCGCGTACCCGGAGACCTGGGACGAGATGCTCGCGCTCTGCAAGAAGGCGAAGAAGCAGGGCATCGCCGGCTGGACCTACCCCGGCAAGCACCCCTACTACATCCCCTTCTCGCTGTACCCCTTCATCGGCAAGATCGGCGGCGTCGAGGTCCTCGACGCGATCGACAACCTGGAGCCGAAGGCCTGGGAGCACCCCGCGGTCAAGGCGGCCTTCGAGGCGTACTACGAGCTCGTCGCCAACGACTACATCCTGGAGGGCACCCCCGGCCTGGACCACCGCGGTTCCCAGGGCGCGTGGGCCCGCGGCAAGGCGCTGTTCATCCCGAACGGCTCCTGGGTCGAGAACGAGGAAGCGGCGATCATCCCCAAGGACTTCAAGCTGTCCGTGGGCGCTCCCTCCAGCCTCGACTCCTCGGACAAGCTGCCCTTCGGCACCATCTGGGCGTCCGGCGGCGAGCCGTTCATCGTCCCGAGCAAGGCGAAGAACCCCGAGGGCGGCATGGAGCAGCTGCGCATCATGCTCAGCGAGGCCTCCTCCAAGTCCTTCACCACCAGCACCAAGTCGCTCTCCGCCTTCAACGGCGGCACGGACGGCATCGAGCTGTCCGACGGCCTGAAGTCCGGTGTCGCCGCACTGGAGAAGGCCGGCACCAACGTGGTCAACCCGCGCCTGCAGGACTGGTACGTGAAGCTCCAGAAGGAGCAGATCGGCGTCGCCGCGATCGGCGAGATGATGGCCGGCCGCGCCAAGCCGGCCGAGACCATCAAGAAGATCCAGGCCTTCGCCGACGCGACCGCCAAGGACCAGTCCATCAAGCACTTCAAGCACCAGTGACCACGCGTCACCAGCGGCGGGCAGCACGGGAAGGTCGGAGTCGGTAACGATGCAACACGGTAAATACCGGTTCATAGTCGGGTTCTTGGTGGTCCCGATGGCGTTGTACGTCATCTTCGTCATCTGGCCCTTCATCCAGTCCATCTACTACTCGTTCACGGACTGGACGGGGTTGAGCCCCGACTTCAAGATGGTCGGGTTCGACAACTACACCAAGATGCTCGATGACGACATCTTCTGGAAATCGCTGCAGCACAGTGTGCTGCTGGCCATTCTGCTGCCGCTGGTGACGCTGGGGCTGGCGCTCTTCTTCGCCTTCATGCTCAACGTGGGCGGGCGGCGCCGCAAGGGCGCCGCCATCGCCGGCGTTCGGGGCTCGGGCTTCTACAAGATCGCGTACTTCTTCCCGCAGGTGCTCTCGATCGCGATCGTGGCCATCCTGTTCCAGTTCGCCTTCGACCCGGCCCAGGGGATGATCAACGGCACGCTCAAGGCCGTCGGCTTCGACGACGTGCCGACCTGGCTGGGCGATCCGCAGCTGGCCCTGTGGGTCATCATGGCGGTCCTCGTCTGGTGCACGACCGGCTTCTTCGTGGTGCTGTTCTCCGCGGGCATGGCCTCCATCCCCAAGGACTTCTACGAAGCCGCCCTGCTGGACGGGGCGAGCCGCTTCACGACCTTCTTCCGGATCACGCTTCCCCTGCTGTGGGACACGGTCCAGTCCGGGTGGGTCTACATGGGCATCCTGGCGCTCGGGGCCGAGGGCTTCGCGATCGTCCACATCATGAGCGTCGGTCCCGGCGGGCCCGACTACTCGACCACCGTCCTGCCGCTGTACGTGTACCAGTCGGCGTTCCGTGACGGACAGGCGGGCTACGCGACCACGATCGGTGTCGCCCTGCTCCTCGTGACGCTGGCGTTCGCCGCCATCGTCATGCGGGTGGGCCGGCGCGAGCGGCTGGAGTTCTGATGAAGACCACTGACACCCCTCCCCCCGGGCCCTCCTCCGACGCCGGGACGGCGAAGGTTCCGCCCCAGCGAACCGGGCCGGTGGGCAAGGGCCCGTCGGCCCCCGCGAAGAAGAGCGAGGGCCAGGTCCTCAACGTCTTCTCGCACGGGATGCTGATCCTGTGGGCGATCATGGTCGTCCTGCCGCTGTTCTGGGCGGTGATGTCCTCGTTCAAGAGCGACTCGGACATTTTCAACACCCCGTGGTCGCTTCCCAGTTCGCTGAACTTCGACGCCTGGGGCCGGGCCTGGAGCCAGGCCCACATGAGCGAGTACTTCCTGAACACCATCCTGGTGGTGGGCGGGTCGCTCACCGGCACCCTGGTCCTCGGGTCCATGGCCGCCTATGTGCTCGCCCGCTTCGAGTTCCCGGGCAACCGGTTCATCTACTTCTTGTTCGTCGGCGGCATGAGCTTCCCGATCATGCTGGCGCTGGTCCCGCTGTTCTACGTCATGGACAACATGGGGCTGCTGAACACGATCCACGGCCTGATCCTCGTGTACATCGCGTACTCGCTGCCGTTCACCGTGTTCTTCCTGACCTCGTTCTTCCGTACGCTGCCGACCTCGGTGGCGGAGGCGTCGATCATCGACGGGGCCTCGCACACCCGCACGTTCTTCCAGGTCATGCTGCCGATGGCCAAGCCCGGCCTGATCAGCGTCGGCATCTTCAACTTCCTGGGGCAGTGGAACCAGTACATGCTGCCCACGGTGCTGAACACCGACCCGGAGAAGCGGGTACTGGCCCAGGGCCTGGTGGAGCTGGCCTCCAGCCAGGGCTACAAGGGCGACTACTCCGGCCTCTTCGCCGGCCTGGTGATCGCGATGCTGCCCGTGCTGGCGGCGTACATCATCTTCCAGCGCCAGGTCGTCTCCGGCCTGACGGCGGGCGCCCTGAAGTAGCCCGCGACGCGCGTACGGCCCGGTGCCCCGGCGGATTCCCTCCGCCGGGGCACCGGGCCGTTGCGGGTGTGCGCGTGCTCAGGTCTTGACGGGAGGTGCCCCCAAACGGTCAGCTTGGGGTTCACATGTTGGAGGAAGCCGGGGTCTCATCGCTGCGGCCCCGGCCGGGGCGGTCTTCAGGACCGCCCGCCAAGGGCAGGAGTGGATGAGTCGATGGAGACTCCCGGGTCGCAGACATCGCTGCACAGGGCCAATCTGGAGCGGGTCGTACGCGCCGTACGGATGGCAGGATCACTCACCCAGGCGGAGATCGCCCGGAGCACCGGCCTCTCCGCGGCCACCGTCTCCAATATCGTCCGGGAGTTGAAGGACGGCGGAACGGTCGAGGTCACCCCCACATCGGCGGGCGGCCGGCGGGCCCGCAGCGTCTCCCTCAGCGGCGACGCCGGCATCGTCATCGGCGTCGACTTCGGCCATACGCACCTGCGCGTCGCCGTCGGCAACCTCGCCCACCAGGTGCTCGCCGAGGAGTCCGAGCCGCTGGACGTGGACGCCTCGTCCGCCGAGGGCTTCGACCGGGCGGAAGTGCTGGTCAAGCGGCTGATCGCGGCCACGGGGATCGGCCCGGACAAGGTGATCGGCATCGGTCTCGGCGTGCCGGGCCCCATCGACGTCGAGTCCGGCACCCTGGGCTCCACCTCGATCCTGCCGGGCTGGACGGGCATCAACCCCAGCGAGGAGCTCTCCGGCCGCCTCGGGGTGCCCGTGTACGTCGACAACGACGCCAATCTCGGGGCGCTGGGCGAGCTGGTCTGGGGGAGCGGGCGGGGCGTCAAGGACCTCGCGTACATCAAGGTGGCCAGCGGCGTCGGCGCCGGTCTGGTGATCGACGGGACCATCTACCGGGGCCCCGGCGGCACGGCCGGCGAGATCGGGCACATCACGCTCGACGAGTCGGGCCCGGTGTGCCGCTGCGGCAACCGCGGCTGCCTGGAGACCTTCACGGCCGCCCGCTACGTCCTGCCGCTGCTCCAGCCCAGCCACGGCCCCGGGCTCACCATGGAACGGGTGGTCCAGCTGGCCCGGGAGGGCGATCCGGGGTGCCGCCGGGTGATCGGCGACGTGGGCCGCCACATAGGCAGCGGCGTGGCCAACCTGTGCAATCTGCTCAACCCCAGCCGGGTCGTGCTCGGCGGCTCGCTGGCGGAGGCCGGGGAGCTGGTCCTGGGGCCCATACGGGACTCCGTGTCGCGTTACGCGATCCCCAGCGCCGCCCGGCAGCTCTCGGTACTGCCCGGCGCGCTCGGCGGGCGCGCCGAAGTCCTGGGCGCACTCGCCCTGGTGCTCAGCGAGATGGGGGATTCAACCCTTTTGGAGAGCACCTCCCCCGCGGCGACTCCTGCCTTCACTTAGATAACGAATGGCACCGTTGTCATCTCGTTAAGGATTTACTCCTTGACGCTGACGCTGGGGCCGAGTTGACTTCCAGCCACCTCGGCCGCAACGTCGCGGCCTCGTCAGGGAGGTTCGAGAATGAACACGCGTATGCGTCGTGCCGCCGTTGCCGTTGCCGCCACCACGATGGCGGTCTCGCTGGCCGCCTGCGGGAGCGCCAAGGAGTCCGGTGACAAGGCCGAACAGGGCTCGGAGAAGAAGGGCGACGACCTGAAGATAGGTCTGCTCCTTCCCGAGAACCAGACGGCCCGTTACGAGAAGTTCGACCGTCCGATCATCGAGAAGAAGATCAGCGAGCTGACCGGCGGCAAGGCCGAGGTCACCTACAACAACGCCAAGCAGGACGCGACCACCCAGTCGCAGCAGATCGACACGATGATCACCAACAAGGTCGACGCGCTCATCATCGGCGCGGTGGACGCCAAGGCGATCGAGAACAGCGTCAAGAAGGCCAAGGACGCGGGCATCCCGGTCGTCGCCTTCGACCGCCTCGCCGAGGGCCCCATCGACGCCTACACCTCCTTCGACAACGAGGAGGTCGGCCGCGCGCAGGGCACCGCCCTGTTGGAGGCCCTGGGCGACAAGGCCGACGGCGGCACGATCGTGATGATGAACGGCGCGATCACCGACCCGAACGCCGCCCTCTTCAAGAAGGGCGCCAAGTCGGTCCTCGACGGCAAGGTGAAGTACGGCAAGGAGTACGACACCAAGGAGTGGAAGCCGGAGAACGCCAACGCCAACATGGAAGCGGCGATCACCGCGCTGGGCAAGGACAAGATCGACGGCGTCTACTCCGCCAACGACGGCATGGCGGGCGGCATCATCACCGCCCTCAAGGGCGCCGGTCTCTCGCCGCTCCCGCCGGTCACCGGCCAGGACGCCGAACTGGCGGGCGTGCAGCGCATCGTCTCCGGTGAGCAGTTCATGAGCGTCTACAAGTCCTACCCCGCCGAGGGCATCGTCGCCGCGGAGATGGCCGTCGCCCTCGCCAAGGGCGAGAAGCTCGACTCCATCGCCACCTCCAAGGTCGACAACGCCAGCCAGAAGGGCATCCCGACGGTCCTCGTCCCGGTCGTCTCGCTGACCAAGGACAACATCAAGGACACCGTCATCAAGGACGGCATCTGGACGCTGGACGAGATCTGCTCGGCCAAGTACAAGGCCGCCTGCGACAAGATCGGTCTCAAGTAGCCTCCAGGGACCCGGGCCGCCCCCGAGCCGCCGGGTCCCGCCCGCCACGACGCCCGCCGCGATCCCGCGGGGGCGTCGGCGGCCCCCCGCCCGCGCATGTGCCCGCCGCACTCCGGCCCGCACGCGCGCCACGAAGCCTGTCCGGCGCCCCGCACACCAACCGTCCCGCTACCGGGCGGGGCGTCGGACGGAACGCTTCACCCCGCTTTTGTCTCTGTGCTCGACACCGCCGCGCCTTCCCCCGGGCGCGGCATCCCCGCCGGTCAGGCGGCGAAGGAGATGGTTCATGTGTCCGCTACGCCCGTGTTGGCGTTGCGAGGGGTCTCCAAGCGCTTCGGTGCCGTCCAGGTACTCACCGATGTAGAGCTTGAGGTCCACGCCGGTGAGGTGGTCGCCCTGGTGGGCGACAACGGCGCCGGTAAATCCACGCTGGTCAAGACGATCGCCGGAGTGCACCCCATCGATGACGGCGTCATCGAGTGGGAGGGCAGGGCCGTGCGGATCGACAAGCCGCACGACGCCCAGAACCTCGGCGTCGCGACCGTCTACCAAGACCTCGCGCTGTGCGACAACATCGATGTCGTCGGCAACCTCTACCTCGGCCGGGAACTGCGCAGGTTCGGCATCCTGGACGAGGTGGAGATGGAGCGCCGCTCCCGCGAGCTGCTGTCCACGCTCTCCATCCGCATCCCGAGCGTCCGCATCCCGATCGCCTCGCTCTCCGGCGGCCAGCGCCAGACCGTGGCCATCGCCCGGTCGATGCTCGGCGAGCCCCGGCTCGTCATCCTCGACGAGCCGACCGCCGCCCTCGGCGTCGAGCAGACCGCCCAGGTCCTCGACCTCGTCGAGCGACTGCGCGAGCGCGGCCACGCGGTCATCCTCATCAGCCACAACATGGCCGATGTGAAGGCCGTCGCCGACAAGGTCGCCGTGCTCCGGCTGGGCCGGAACAACGGTGTCTTCGATGTGAAGACCACCTCCCAGGAAGAGATCATCTCCGCCATCACCGGCGCCACGGAAAACGCCGTGACCCGACGTGCGGCGCGCAACGCGGAGGTTTCCAAGTGACCACCGACAAGTCCGCCACCTCGCTGGACAAGGCCGGCACCCCGGCCGACGCGCCGCCGGTCGGCAACCCGGACGCGGCCGAGGGCGCCGCCACGGCGATCGACCCCCGCCTGCTCATCCGCGAGCAGGGCCTCGGCGGCTACGTCACCGAGTTCAAGCGCAAGATCAGCGGCGGCGACCTGGGCTCGATCCCGGTGATCGTCGGCCTCGCGATCATCGCCATCGTCTTCCAGAGCATGAACTCCGAGTTCCTCTCCGCGAAGAACATCAGCGACATCGCCACCACGATGGTCGCCACCGGCATGATGGCCGTGGGCATCATCTTCGTCCTGCTGCTCGGCGAGATCGACCTCTCGGTCGGCTCCGTCTCCGGCGTCTCCGGCGCCCTCGTCGCGGTGCTCAGCGTCACCCAGGGCATGAACGAATGGCTGGCGATCCTCGTCGCCGTCGTCAGCGGCGCGGTGATGGGCGCGATCCACGGCTTCTTCTTCGCCCGGGTCGGGGCGCCCGCCTTCGCCGTCACCCTGGCCGGCCTGCTGTTCTGGCTCGGCTTCATGCTCCAGCTGCTCGGCGACTCCGGCACGATCAACCTGGACGGCGACGGGGTGGTCGGCAAGCTGACCACCTACTACTTCACCGACGTCGCCGCCGCCTACGGGCTCGCCGTCATCGCGGTCGTCGGCTACTTCGCCGCGGCCTTCCTGGACACCCGCCGCCGCGAGGCGGCCGGCATCCCGGCCCGCCCGCTCGCCGACATCCTCGTGCGCACCGCGGTCATCGGCGTGTTCGGCTTCGCCGCCGCGTACATGTTCAACCAGTACCGCGGCCTGCCGCTCGCGCTGGTCCTCTTCCTGATCGTCCTGGTCGGCACGGACTTCCTGCTCCGCCGCACGGCCTACGGGCGGAAGATCTTCGCGCTCGGCGGCAGCGTCGAGGCCTCCCGGCGCGCCGGCATCAACGTCACCGCGATCCGGATCTCCGTCTTCTCCATCGCGGGGACCTTCGCGGCGATCGGCGGCCTGTTCTGGGCCTCCAAGATCGCGGCGGCCAACCAGGGCTCCGGCACCGGCGACCTCCTGATGAACGTCATCGCGGCGGCCGTCATCGGCGGCACCAGCCTCTTCGGCGGCCGGGGACGCACCTGGAACGCGCTGCTCGGCGTCATGGTGATCGTCTCCATCCAGTACGGCCTGTCGCTGGAGGGCATCGCCACCCCGATCCAGTACATGGTCACGGGAGCCGTGCTCCTCGCCACGGTCGTCATCGACTCCGTCACCCGGAGGACCCAGAAGACCGCGGGCCGCGCCTGACCGCACGACCCCCGCAGGCGCCCGGTGCTCCCAGGGGCTCCGGGCGCCTGCGCGTTTCCGGCATTCCGGATGCGAACAGGGCCGCCCGATGCCCGCCGCCGCGAGCGGAACATTAGACTCATCGGATCGGCACGCTCGATCAGCTCAAACGCAAGGAGGCACGGGTGGATCTGCTGACCCGCATCAAGGGACCGCGCGACCTGGACCGGCTCAGCCTCGGTGAGCTGGACCAGCTCGCGGAGGAGATCCGTACCTTCCTCGTGGACGCGGTGTCCAAGACCGGCGGACACCTCGGCCCCAACCTGGGCGTCGTCGAGCTCACCATCGCCCTGCACCGGGTCTTCGAATCGCCCCGGGACAAGGTGCTGTGGGACACCGGCCACCAGAGCTACGTGCACAAGCTGCTCACCGGCCGCCAGGACTTCTCCCGGCTCAAGAGCAAGGGAGGCCTCTCCGGCTACCCCTCCCGTGCCGAGTCCGACCACGACGTCATCGAGAACAGCCACGCCTCCGGGGTCCTCGGCTGGGCCGACGGCCTCGCCAAGGCCAACGAGGTCCTGAAGAAGGACGACCACGTCGTCGCGGTCATCGGCGACGGCGCGCTCACCGGCGGTATGGCCTGGGAGGCGCTGAACAACATCGCCGCCGCCAAGGACCGCCCCCTCGTCATCGTCGTCAACGACAACGAGCGCTCCTACGCCCCGACCATCGGCGGCCTGGCCAACCACCTCGCCACGCTCCGTACGACCGACGGCTACGAACGGTTCCTGGCCCGCGGCAAGGACATCCTGGAGCGCACGCCCGTCGTCGGCCGCCCGCTCTACGAGACCCTGCACGGCGCCAAGAAGGGCCTCAAGGACTTCATCGCCCCGCAGGGCATGTTCGAGGACCTCGGCCTGAAGTACGTCGGCCCGATCGACGGCCACGACATCGAGGCCCTGGAATCCGCGCTCCAGCGCGCCAAGCGCTTCCGCGGCCCGGTCATCGTGCACTGCCTCACCGAGAAGGGCCGCGGCTACACCCCCGCCCTCCAGGACGAGGCCGACCGCTTCCACGCGGTGGGCAAGATCCACCCGGACACCGGCCTGCCGATCGCCACCTCCGGCCTCGACTGGACCTCCGTCTTCGGCGAGGAGATGGTCAGGCTCGGCGAGGAGCGCGAGGACATCGTCGCGATCACCGCGGCCATGCTCCAGCCCGTCGGCCTCGGCAAGTTCGAGGCCGCCTTCCCGGACCGGATCTACGACGTCGGCATCGCCGAGCAGCACGGTGCGGCCTCTGCGGCCGGCCTCGCCACCGGCGGACTCCACCCGGTCTTCGCGGTCTACGCCACCTTCCTCAACCGCGCCTTCGACCAGGTCCTGATGGACGTCGCCCTGCACAAGTGCGGAGTGACCTTCGTCCTGGACCGGGCCGGCATCACCGGCACGGACGGCGCCTCGCACAACGGCATGTGGGACATGTCGATCCTCCAGTGCGTGCCCACGCTCCGGATCGCCGCCCCGCGCGACGCCGACCAGGTCCGCGCCCAGCTGCGCGAGGCCGTCGCCGTCGACGACGCGCCCACGGTGGTCCGCTTCTCCAAGGGCGCGGTCGGCCCCGCCGTCAAGGCGGTCGGCAGGGTCGGCGGCATGGACGTTCTGCGGGAACCGAAGGCCGCCCGCCCGGACGTCCTGATCGTCTCGGTCGGCGCGCTCGCCCCGATGTGCCTGGAGATCGCCGACCTGCTGGACGCCCAGGGCATCTCCAGCACCGTCGTCGACCCCCGCTGGGTCAAGCCCGTCGACGAGGCGCTCGCCCCGCTCGCCGAGCGCCACCGCGTCGTCGTCACGGTCGAGGACAACAGCCGCGCCGGAGGCGTCGGCTCCGCCGTCGCCCAGGCCCTGCGCGACGCCGGTGTCGACGTACCCCTGCGCGACTTCGGCATCCCGCCGGTCTTCCTCGACCACGCCTCGCGCGGCGAGGTCATGGCCGAGATCGGACTGACCGCGCCGGACATCGCCCGGCAGGTCACCGGCCTGGTCGCCAAGCTCGACGGCCGCTTCGAGAGCCGCGCGGTCGAGCCCGCCCGCGACTGACGCGCGAACACCTCTCCGTAAGGCCGATGGGCCGGGAGAACCGCCCCTGTACGGGTGGTTCACCCGGCCCATTCGCATGAAACGGGCCAGACGGCGCATTCACGCGCGGCAGGATCCCCATCATGGCGTTCACAACGAATGCGTGGAGGTATCGCAGGTGAGCGCGCAGGTCACACCACCCCGCGGAAACGGCATGTTCCGCACCAAGTCCGTCGAACAGTCGATCCTGGACACCGAGGAGCCGGAACACGCGCTCAAGAAGTCCCTCTCCGCCCTGGACCTCACGGTGTTCGGTGTCGGCGTCATCATCGGCACCGGCATCTTCGTCCTCACCGGCCAGGTCGCCAAGGAGACGGCGGGGCCCGCCACCGCCATCGCCTTCGCCGTGGCGGGCGTGGTGTGCGCGCTGGCCGCGCTCTGCTACGCCGAGTTCGCCTCCACCGTCCCGGTGGCCGGGTCCGCCTACACCTTCGCCTACGCCGCGCTGGGCGAACTGGTGGCCTGGATCATCGGCTGGGACCTGGTACTGGAGTTCGCGCTGGGCACCGCGGTGGTCGCGGTCGGCTGGTCCGGTTACGTCCGCTCACTGATGGACAACGTCGACTGGACGATGCCCGAAGTCCTTTCGGGGACGGACGTGGCGGAGGGATTCGGCTTCGACGTCCTGGCCTTCGCCCTGGTGCTGCTCCTGACCGTCATCCTGGTCGTCGGCATGAAGCTGTCCGCCCGGGTCACCTCGGTCGTGGTGGCGATCAAGGTCGCGGTGGTCCTCATGGTGATCATCGCGGGCCTGTTCTTCATCAAGGCCGAGAACTACGAGCCCTTCATCCCGCCGGCCGAGAAGCAGCCCGCCGGCTCGGGCTGGGACGCGCCGCTCGTGCAGCTGCTGTTCGGCTACGAACCCACGAACTTCGGCGTGATGGGCATCTTCACCGCCGCCTCCATCGTCTTCTTCGCCTTCATCGGCTTCGACGTGGTGGCCACCGCCGCCGAGGAGACCAAGCTTCCGCAGCGCGACATGCCGCGCGGCATCCTCGGCTCGCTCGTCATCTGCACGGTGCTCTACGTGGCGGTCTCCATCGTGGTCACCGGCATGCAGCACTACAGCGAACTCTCCGTCAGCGCCCCGCTCGCCGACGCCTTCAAGGCCACCGGGCACCCCTTCTACGCCGGACTGATCAGCTTCGGCGCGGCGGTCGGTCTCACCACGGTCTGCATGATCCTGCTGCTCGGCCAGACCCGCGTCTTCTTCGCGATGAGCCGCGACGGCCTGCTCCCGCGCTTCTTCTCCAAGACGCACCCGCGCTTCCGCACGCCCTACCGCCCGACGATCCTGCTGGGTGTGCTGATCGCGATCATCGCCGGATTCACGAGCATCGAGGAGCTGGCCACCCTGGTGAACATCGGCACGCTCTTCGCGTTCGTCATCGTCGCCCTCGGCGTCCTGGTCCTGCGCCGCACCCAGCCGAACCTGCCCCGCGCGTTCCGCACCCCCTGGGTGCCGGTCCTCCCGATCGCCTCGGTCGCCGCGTCGGTCTGGCTGATGCTCAACCTGCCGGTGGAGACCTGGGTCCGCTTCGGCGCCTGGATGGTTCTCGGGGTAATCATCTACTTCGTGTACGGGCGCTCCCACAGCCGGATGGGCACATCCCGTACCTGAGAGCGGTACGGCGCATGTCCGGTGGGTCGAAGGTGGTCGAACGGGGATTCTATGATGGGTGGGTCAGACCTTTCCCTTCCGGCGACGCAGCGACCGCGGAATCGGGGCCGGGTCGGGAATCACGGGAAGGACGACCTCACACCATGCCGGTCAGATCGGGACGCTCGGCCCGGGGGACAGCCCCCGCACCGTCCGCCAGCGGAGGCGTCGACAGCAGGACCGGGGAGGTGACCCCGGTCGGCGGACGGTGGATCACCCTGGGCAAGGACGGTCGACTGACCGCCTACGCTCGCCACCAGGACGGTCTGCTGCGGTGGACCCAGAGCCGTCCCGGGGGCGCCGGGTGGACCGGGCCCGAACTCATCGGGATTCCGGGGCAGACGCACCTGGCCGTGGCGCAGGGTCAGGACGGCTTCGTCCACATCATGGCGCGCCGGTCCGTGACGAAGGGTGACGGGCCGGTCCGAGTCGACTTCGCCCATGCGATCCAGTACCAGACGGGCCGCCCGTTGGGGTCCTGGCGCTCACTGGGCAACCCGCACAAGGAGCGCGACCTGGCGATGGAGGCGGGGGCCCCCGTCGTCGCCGTCAGCCCGTCCGGCGCCGCCTACGTCTTCGTGCGGAGCATCACCGGCAGCGTGATGCTGCGGCGCGAGGGCAAGGACGGCGTGTGGGAGGGCTGGAAGGACCTGAAGGGCGGTCAGGCCCAGGACACCCCGGCCGTGTCGGTCCCGGCCTCCGGCGGCATGGAACTGTTCGCACCGGGCGACGGCCAGGCCCTGCGGTGGGTCCAGGCCGCAGGGGACGGAGCGTTCGGGCCGGTGACGCGCATCCCGGTGCAGATCGCGCCCGGCGGCGTCGCCGCTCTGGAGACGGCGCCCGGTCGGCACACGTACTACTGGACCGACCCGGCGGGGAACGGCGTCGTGGCACATCGCCCCGGCACCTGGGTGATCCCGCTGGGCGGCGCTCCGGCGGAGGGCCCGGCCACCGTCCTGCGCGCCGTACTGGACGGGTACGACTGCACGGTGATCGCTTACCGGGAGCTGGACGGCCAGGTCATGCTGGCGGCGTGCGGCACGGAGAACGAGGGTGCCGGCGTCTGGTGGTCGCCCACCGGTGAGCGGACCCCGGCAACCCCGGCCCTCGCGCTCGACGCGTACGGCCGGGTGGTGCTGGGCATGATCGGCTCGGACGGGGCCCTGTACATCGCGCAGCAGAACAACGAGCCGGGTCTCGCGATGGCCCCGGCTGTACGGGTCGGCTGAAGCGCTTCCACCGGAGCGGGACGGAGGAGCCGACCACCGGGTGCTCCGTCCAAGGACGTGGAGACGGCAGTCCACGCGAAACGCCCGACGGGGAAACCCCGGCCGGGCGCCTGCGTGGACTGCTTGACGGCCTGATCAGCACGACCATGCGTCGTGGCGGCCTCGGGGAAACCGGAGATCGGTTGGGCCCCGCCTGCGAGGGGCCCCTCAGGAACCGCCACCGGTGGCGGGGGACTTCTTCGCGGACTCGGGAATCTCCTGGTCGGCGCGGAGGGCCTTCCACAATTGGGTGACCTGCGGCTCGGCGGCGACCACGCGGTTGGGGTCCTTGGTGTCATAGCGCACCGGCAGCATGATGGTCTCCATCGTCGCCGGGTCGATGCCGTTCATGGAGCGGGCGAACTCGGCGAGCTTGGTCAGCGAGGCGAGCTCCGAGTCGGTGGTCAGCGAGTCGGTCGCGGAATTGGCGATCTTGTACGTCTTGGTGGGACTGCTGAGCAGATCCTGCTTCTTGATCTCGCTGAGCAGCGCGATCATGAACTGCTGCTGCAGCCCGATGCGCCCCAGGTCGCTGCCGTCACCGATGCCGTGCCGCGTCCGTACGAAGGCGAGCGACTGGGTACCGGTCAGACGGTGGGTGCCCGCCTCGAGTTCGAGCCCGCTGGCCTTGTCGTGGATCGGCTCGTCGATGGTCACGGTGACCCCGCCGATCGCGTCCACCAGGTCCTTGAACCCCGCGAAGTTGATCTCCATGTAGTGGTCGATGCGAATCCCGGACATCTTCTCGACCGTCTTGACCACACAGGTCGGGCCGGCCTGCGAGTAGACAGAGTTGAACATGACGCGGTCTGCGGCGGAGATGGACGAACCGTCGGCCTTGGTGCACTCGGGCCGGCTCACCAGTGTGTCGCGGGGGATGGAGACCGCGGTCGCCTTCGCGCGCCCCTCGGGAATGTGGACGACCATCGCGGTGTCGGACCGGGCGCCGCTGACGTTGCCGCCGCCGCCCAGGTCCTTGTTCTCCGCACCGGCACGTGAGTCGGAGCCGAGGACGAGAAGGTTCTGACCGCTGGTGGGGAGCTTCTCCGGGCGGTCGTCGCCGAGCGCCTTGTTCAGGTCGACTCCGGTGATGTTGGAGTCGAGGCGGTGGTAGAGCCACCACGCCGTGCCGCCGGCGATGAGGAGAAGAGCCACCAGGCTCCATCCGATCCACCGGCGTATGCGCTGCCCGCGAGTTCGTTCCCTGCCGCGTCTGCGGCCCCTGCCCTCGTGGGAGGCGCGTCGGCTGTGCGTTGCGGTGGCTTCGCTCATGCTGTTCGATTCCTCTGGCCCGGACGTTGGGCACACCGGTCCGGTGCGCCACTGGGTGGTGAATAGCCTCTTCCGCCTACGCGTTGACGCGAGGGCCGGGAAGTTCGTCCGTACGTCGAGGGATCGAACCGTGCCGTGGGGTGCGGCGGTCCGCGCTGCGCACGGTCACACGGCGTGGGGTGTCGCGATCGTCTGAATCGGACAGCCGTCCGAGAACTATAGACAGACTTCGCGCCAACGGCCGGTTACGGAGAAACTGCTGTCATGTGTCGATCATCACGTGATCATAAGTTGTCATACTCATACTTGCGCATAAAGACTGCGCGAGGAGCAGGCGGGCGCAGGGGTGGGTCATTGGGCGGCCGTTAACCGAATGTTTGCCTTTCGTTGCTCTATGTGATCACTGGTGAGCTGATTGTGTGTTTCTTTAAGTTTCATTTAAACTGCGCAGCGCTAGATGTGCGCAGTTGGTGAACGAACTGTGGGCATCCCGTCCCCGACGATCGCAAGAGCGGTGCGTCGGGGCTGTGCTGGACGTCCACGGCTGAGGGGTTATGGGGAAGAGGAAGCTGTCTCTGCGGGCTGTGCAGAAGCTCACCTGCAAGAAGCGTGACGCCTGGTGGACCGTGCTCCTGGTCGATCCGGTCGCCACCAGGGTGCTCATCCGTATCGCGCGCTTCGGGTTCATCACCCCCAACGGTGTTACCTGGGCAGCCCTGTTCGTCGGCCTCGGCTCTGCGGGTTTCTTCCTCCGCGGCGACACCCAGTCGCTCATCGTCGGAGCCGCGCTCTATCACGTGAGCTTCATCCTGGACTGCATCGACGGAAAGCTGGCCCGCCTCAAAGGCAACGGCACCGTCTTCGGCGGCTGGCTGGACTACGTCTTCGACCGCATCCGCGTCCTCTTCTGCGCGCTCGCCCTGATGGGCGGCCAGTACCTCCGCAGCGAAAGCGCCTGGTACCTGATCGCCGCCCTCGTCGTCGTCTTCCTTGACATGCTCCGGTACGTCGACGCCCTGCAGATCTACAAGATGCGCATGTCGATGCGTACGAAGATCGAGAAGCTCAAGGAGGCACGGCGCGAGGCCGAGGCCGCCGAGGGGCCGGGAGTCGTCTTCATGGAGGACCTCCTCCGGGAGAATCCCGGTGTCGAGGCCGACCTCCTCAAGCAGCAGGCCGAGAACGTCGTGGACCTGCACGCCCAGTTCCGTGACCGCTTCCCCTGGTACACGCGGCTGCGCCAGGCGCTCCTGCGCAGCAGGATGCGGCCGCACCTCATCAGCGGCATCGAATTCCAGATGTTCATCTTCATCATCGGCCCACTGATCGGCCAGATCCTGTGGACCACCGCCGTCTCCGCGGTGCTGCTCGGCCTCTTCGAGCTGGTCATCATGTACAAGTTCTGGCTCTCCACCCGCGACTTCACCCGTGTGGTCGAGGAACTCGCCCCCGAGCCCCTCGTCGCCGTCGGCAGTGTCGCCAGCCACCTGCACGCCGGCCGTCACCGCAGGGGCGGCGACGAGCCCGCGTACGACCCGGTGACCGTCGAGGGCGTACCGGTGGAGCAGCGCTTCCCCGCCCCGGAGCCGGACGAGGACCCAGGCTTCCAGCCGTACCCCGAACCCCGTCACGATGTGGGCTTCCGCTACGACGAGCAGTACGGGCACGCCCCACTGGGGGCGGGCTACGCGGCGGCCCCGGCCTTCCATCCTCCCGGTCCGCAAACTGATGTGCGCCGGCCGGAGGCCGAGGGGCGGTGGCGATGAGTACCCCCGCACCGGCCGACCAGTACCGCGTCTCCATCGTCATAGGCGCGTTCAACGCGAGCGCAACGCTCGGGCGTGCCCTGGACTCGGCGCTGCGTCAGACCCACCCGCAGGTCGAGGTGATCGTCGTCGACGACGCCTCCACCGACGGCACGCTCGCTGTCGCCCGGCAGTACGCCGCCCGCGACGGGCGAGTACGCGTCATCGAGCGGGAGAGCAACAGCGGCGGGGTCGGAGCGCCCCGCAACAACGGCATCGCCGTGGCCACCGGTCAGTACCTGATGTTCCTCGACGCGGACGACGAGCTGCCGCACAAAGCCTGCGAGTCGCTCCTCCAGGCGGCGCTCGCCAACGGCGCCGAGATCACGGCGGGCCGTGCGTTGCGGGTCAACCTCGCCAAGGACGAGGTCACCGTCTGGCAGCCGCAGCTGTACGGCACCACCCGGACCGTCGAGGGCGGCCTGCGTGCCATGCCCGAGCTGTTCGACGACCCGATCGCCGCGGCAAAGCTCTACCGGCTGGACTTCCTGCTCGACCAGGGCATCCGCTTTCCCGAAGAGCTCTACTTCGAGGACACCTACTTCTCGACCGTCGCCTGGTACTGCGCGCGGACGGTCAACCTGCTCGCCGTACCCGTGTATCGGTGGATCTGGGAGCGTGAGAGCGACGCCCCCTCCATCACCAACCGACGGGGCGAACTGCGCAGCATCCGCGACCGCGTCCTGGTGCATCAGTACGCGGACGCCTTTCTGCTCCGCAACGGCGCGCGGGACCTGCTGGCCCACAAGGCGGCGAAGTTCCTCTCCCACGACCTGCGGCTGTACACGCCCGAACTCCGCGCGGGCGACGCCCAGTTCCGCAACGGGTTCGCCAACCTCGTCGCACCGTACCTGCACTCCCTGCCGCTCGATGTCTACGATCTCTGCGGACCGCTGGAGCGCGTCCGGGCGTTCACCCTGATGCACGGCCGGGTCGACCTCGCCCTGACCGTCTCCGACTACACCCAGAGCCGCAGCGTGCTCAGTTCGGACCTGGTGGAGCGCGATGGGAGGGTCTACTGGTCGGCGGCATTGCTGGGCCGGCCGGACGCCGAACGGTTCCTGGACGTCACGGACCTCGACCTCAGCGGCAACAGCCTCTCCGACGCTCGGCTGTTCAATCAGGCCACCCTGGTCGACATCCAGGGCGGCACCCTCCACGTGACCGGCTGGATCCGCAACCAGTTCGGCCGGGTGGGACCGAAGGACAAACTGGAGCTCACCGCGGTGTTGCGCCGCCGCAGCACCAAGGCGGACCACGTCTTCGACGTCAAGGGCATCGACGTCGACGAGGAGTTCATCCGCTACCACACCACCGTGGACCTGGACGCGACGCTCGGCGCAGCGGGCCCGCCCGGCAACTGGAACCTCTTCGTGCAGATCAGGCACGGCGGGGAACGCGCCACCACCACCGTCGCGATCACGGGCGTCGACATCGAGCAGCAGCGCTATCGCGGGCGCGACGGATCCTACGAGATCTACCGGACGATCAGCGGCAACCTCGCCCTGCGCCCGGAGACCAAGGAGAGCCTGGCCACCGATCACCCGCGCGGTACCCCGTGGCTGTGGTGGGAGGGCAAGCCCGCCCAGAGCTCCCCCGGGCGGTCGGCGAAGTACGCCGCGTCGCTCGTGGTGCACTGCCGCAACGACGAGTACAACCTCTACGACTTCCTCAGCTCGCTGCTGGCGCAGCGCGAGTTCGCGGCCACCCAGGTCATCCTGGTGGACGACGGCTCGACGGACGCCACCGCCGCACAGTTGGCCGAGTTCTCCTCGTTCCACGCCAACGTCGAGGTGGTCAGCCAGGTCGCCCTGGGGCAGCGCTCCAGCTACGACAACGGGCTGAGCCATGTCCGGGCGCCCTACGTGGCGTTCGCCCGAGCCCAAGACGTCCTGGGCGAGAACTGCCTGGGCCGTCTGGTCGCCGCCGCCCGCCGGGTCAAGGCCGACGTGGTGGTCGGGGACCTGGACAGTTTCCCCGGGCCGCGCCGGTTCGGCGACGAGCCGTGGCAGCGCTATTTCGAGCGGGACGCCCCCCGGGCGGAGGGGCTCGACGACGCCCCGTACTTGATCTTCTCCACCGAGCTGGGCGGAAAGCTGTTCAGGACCTCGCTGCTGCGCAAGCACGGTCTGCGCACCGGCCACGGGCCGGGCTTCGAGGGCGCCTGGCTCACCGTTCCCGCGGCGCTGCTGGCCCGCACGGTGACCACCGCGCCGACAGCTGTCTTCTTCGAACGGGACCCCGAGCGCCGGGATTCGCTCTTCGACCTGACGTGGAACGACCCTGTCAAGACCCAGGAGCTGATCCGGCTCTGCCGGCACGTCGTCCAGATCTCGCGTCGGCTGAGTCCCCGGAGCGCCAGGCTCGCGCTGCGCTTCGTGGTGCGCTCGATGCAGCCGCATCTGCGCAACATCCACCGGATCATGAGCCGCACGGAGATCGCCGGCCTCTTCCCGGTGCTCTGCGACATCTATGCGCGGATACCGGATGAGCTGATCCTCACGTACGCGGCGGTCCCGATGGCCCGGCTCCAGCACCACGCCGTCCGCACCGGCGACTTCGAGCTGTTCTGCGATCCGTACAGCAAGCCCGAGTACCGGCCGGACCTGCTGATCGACGACGCCGGCATGCACCGCCGCCTGGTCCAGGACCGGGTCGAGACCACCCTGCTGCGGGTGGAGCGGCAGAAGGCGGTCCTGGAGACCCTCGTCGTCGACGGGGAGCACCTCCGGTTCGAGGGGCTCCTGGTGTTCGGTGGCGTCGACATCAGTGAGCTCTTCAGCAACCGTCTGGAACTCGTGCTGAGCGACGGAGCCTATGAGGTCCCCCTGACCGTCGAGCAGGTCTACCGGCGCGACCGCTGGCGGGCCCGTAAGGAACAGGACTGGTACGCCGGCTGGCGCGCGGTGGCCCGCCCCGGCGACCTGAGCTCCCTCTCCAACCGTGACCTCACGGTCCGGCTGCGGGTCCACGACGGGGAGCGGCGGCAGGACGTCCCGGTGGAAGCCCGGCAGATGCTGCACCGGTTCAAGGGCGTGCACCGCCTCGGGCGTGCGCGGATACGCCTGACCATCGCCGCCGACGAGACCGTTACTCTCCGCCGGGTCAGCGGCGCTCTGCGCAAGATGCGGTTCGCCCTCGGCCGCCTGCGGGAGGAGCTGCGCAACTCCCTTCCGGGCAGGACTGGTTGGCGTACCCGGCTGCTGTACTGGCTGATGTACCCGAAACTGCACGGCAAGGACATCTGGATCATCGGCGAGCGCGAGGACACCGCGCAGGACAACTCGTACCACCTGTTCAAGTGGATCAGGGAGAACGAGCCCAGGCGCAAGGTCTACTACGCCATCAACGGCGACGCGCCGGACCGCCAGAAGATCGACCACCTGGGCCGGGTCATCGACCGGCTCTCGTGGAGATACCGCGCCTACCTCCTGCACGCCACCCGGCTCATCAACGCCTACGACCTGGAGGCCTACCTTGGCTTCCCGGGTCTGTCCAAGCGAGCGTTCCTGCGTGGATACGGAGATCTGCTGCGCTACAAGCGTGTCTTCCTCCAGCACGGCGTCGTCTACAACGACGTCGTCCAGTCCATCCACGCCCAGGTCACCAACGTGGACATGGTGCTCACCACCGGGCGCAGCGAGCGTGCCTACTACGCGGAGCACTGCGGTTACGGATACGACCGGGTGGCGGCGACCGGGCTGCCGCGCTACGACGCCCTGACCCCGGCCCCCGGGCCTCGCAAGATCCTCGTCATGCCCACGTGGCGGCGGGACATCGTGGCGCCCTCGTACAACAAGGCGGCGAAGCCCGAGATCCCGTTCGCGGCGTCCGAGTACTACCGGTTCTTCTCCGCCCTGCTGCGGGACGAGAGGCTGCTGGAGGCGCTCCAGTACTACGCGGTCGAGCTGGAGTTCATGCCGCATTACGAGATCCGGCCCTACCTGAAGCACTTCCGGATCGACCACCCGTCGATCACGGTCTCCTCGACCGGCCGGGACGTGCAACTGGCGATGCGGGAGTGTTCGATGCTTGTCACCGACTACTCATCGGTGTTCTTCGACGTCGCGTACATGGGCAAGCCGATCGTCTACACGAACTTCGACGACGAGGCGTTCTACAGCAAGCACTACAAGCGCGGCTACTTCGACCTCGCGCGGGACGGCTTCGGACCGGCGTGCGGCCGGGTCGACCAGGCGGTGGACGAGATCATCGCATCGATCGCCCGCGACTTCCGGGTGGAGCCCGAGTACCGCCGCCGGGCCGAGGAGTTCTTCGTCCTACGGGACACCAACAACTGCCAACGGGCCTTCGACGTGATCGACTCCATGGACGCCACCGCGGGCGGCGACCCAGGACGCATGTCGGCCCCGCTCGTCATGGGACGGCCCACGGATCACCAGAAGGAACGTGTTTAGGGGATGCGGCACTTGAGAGTTTTTCTGGCGGGTGACTCCAGCGTGACGAGCCGCCCGCGCAGCATGGCGCCGATGACCGGCTGGGGCCAGGTGCTCCAGATCTTCATCCAGAACGCCGAAGTAGTGAACGCCGCACGTGCCGGAGCCAGTTCACGCAGCTTCGTCGAGCGCGGCAGGCTCGACTGGATCCTGGAGAACATCGAGCCCGGCGACCTGTTGCTGATCTCGTTCGGGCTGATCGACATGAAGCCCGGCGACGGCCGGTTCACCGAACCGTTCGGCGACTACCAGTGGTACCTGCGCAAGTACGTGCTCGGGGCGCGAGCGCGGGGAGCGCATCCTGTGCTGGTGACCAGCCACGAGCGGCGCGTCTTCGACGACCACGGCAACATGCGCCGCCCACTCGGCCTCTACCCGATGGCCATGCGGGAAGTGGCGGCGGGTCTGTCGGTTCCGCTCATCGACCTCAACGCGTGGAGCGTCAACTGGTGGCGCCAGGCCGGCGCGGAGGGGACCAAGCAGCTCTTCCTCTACACGGAGCCCGGGGAGCACGTCAACTTCCCCGATGGGATCGCCGACAACACCCACCTCCGGGGTCACGGTGCGGTGGAGTGCGCGCGATTCGTGGCGGACGAGATGTGCGCCCAGGGCGTGCTCACTCCGGTCCACTTCCGGAACCTGGAGGCCAAGATCCCGGAGACCGCGGTGGAGTTCCTCGACGACGATGACTTCGAACGACTGACCAAGTCCCGGGTCGGCTCCGGCGCCGCATCCCAGGAGAGGAGAGAGGTGCTGCTGTGAACGACTGGTATCCGCTTGTACGAGCCTGGGTCACCCACCCCCAGATGCCCCACATCGGCGGCACATTGGATCTGTTCTCCGATGTGGACCCGTCACTCCCCCTGGTGCCAGGACAGGAGTTCGGCCTCGCACTGTCGGTGACACCGGTCGGCGGCGCCTACCGTACCTATGGCTACCTGCTTGACGATCTGCTCGGTGAGCACGCCACGATGGTGCGCCACCCAGGGCTGAGCCACCTGAACAACGGGCGGTACGCCACGTACGCCGGCGGCACCGAACCACGCACGGTCAACTGCGTCGTGCGGATCGCCGACGACGCGGCCGAGGGCAGTGTGCTGCTGCCGCGGGTGATCATCGGACTGATGACGGTCCAGGGCGACAAACTGATCCCCTCCACGGCGGTCTCGGACGCGGGGTTCCGGGTGCGGCGCCATGTGCTGGCCGGACAGAGCATGACCCTGCGGCAGGGCGGGCGCGCGCTGCTCCCGGCCGGCCACAGCCCCGCAGAAGGGCTGCGGTTCGTCGGAGTGGGGATCGCCCGGCACGGGCTGCTGACCTGTACCGCCGACGGCGGCGTCACGTACGAGGCTGATCCGGAGCACCTGGGATACGACCGCTTCGAGCTCTGTTACGAGGATTCACGTGGTCATCGGGTGTGGTCGGAAGTCACCGTTCATATCGGTGACTTCGGAGCGTCTCCGGGCGCTGTCGCGGACCATTCCTGACCTCGGTCAGTTCAGTGTGACCGTACCGGCCTGGGCGGAGAAGAGAGAACCGCCCGTACTCATGGAAACGTAGACCTCGTAGTTTCCCGGACGCGCGTTCGCGAGGTTGATTCCCTTGTAGCCCGAGGTGGCGAAGTAGGCAAAGTCGTAATTGCTGAAGTCGCCACGGCGGATATGCCCGCGAATGGCGGCCGACTTACGTGACATGCCGAGTCGGAACGAGTAGATGGACTGCTCTCCGCGCAGTACGAGGTAATAATTCGCGTGCCCGTGCTCGGCCGCCTCTATGCCGTGGACGAAGAATGTTCCCTCGACGTGGAACGTCCGCTCCTTGAGCCAGGTGTTCTCGACGGAGAAAGCCGTCTCCTGGGAGTGCTGGCCGATAATGGGGCGCCGGAGGAGCCGGACCTTGTTCTTGTCCCCGATCAGTGATATCTCCGTGCCTCCGAAAGGGCGCCGGATATCGAAGGGGCGGCGTGCCGAAAGGGGTGCGCGCCGGTCTATGCCTTCGGTAGGGCTCTGGATGCGTATCGAGAGATCGTACGCACCGGCCGGGATTTCGTTCACCAGAATCCCCTTGGGGTTCTCCGGTTCGAAACCACCGTCAGGGTAGTCGCAGGCGAATCGGTCGAAATAGAGGCTGTAGAGATGTTTGGCCTCGGTCGTGGCGAGCGGGAACTCCCAATGGCGATTGCCCGGTCCTTCGGCTATCAGGCTCTTCACCGGCCGCCCGACAGCGTGGGACGGCTCGCCCGGAAGGAAGGCGTGGCCGCTGAGGAGCAGCCCGGCACCGCGGATGTCCTGCTTGTTGAGCACGGCGACGACCTGATCCGACTGGCGCAACTCGGCCAGATAGCGGCCTCGCTCCACCTCGTTGACCTGCGCATTGCCGTTCTCGACGAAGCCCAGGCGGGGCTCTGCCCCCTCGGTGAGCGAGGCCAGGACTCCGGTGACGAGCGGAAGGTTGTACCCGGATACCTCGCCGTGCTGACGCACCATTGCCGAGCGTGTGCGGATGAAGTTGAAATTGGCGCACCCCCAGAACAACTGCACGTGCGGATGGATCTCCTTCGCGTACTGCTCATCGGCCTCGGAGGTGAAGAGGTAGATGTTGTGGCCCTGCCCGCCATAGGCGTTGACCAGGCTGGGGAGCGCTCCGTTCAGTGCGTCCACGTGCTGCTGGGGCATGGTCTCGCCGAGCATGTACCGGCCGGTCTCCGCCCGATCGCGGACGTAGTCCCCGATCAGGAACTGGGGCACGATGGAGACGATGTTTCGGTAGCCGTACTTCAATCCGAAATACAGTGCCGCGCTACCGCCCTTGGAGACACCCAGGAGGCTGACCCGGTCGGGGGTGAGCCCGAGACCGGTCATGGTCCGCTCGATCAGACCCGCTACCGCCGTCTCGATACCAAAATCCATGTCCCGGCACAGGTAGTAGCTGTAATGGCCGTCGAAGTCGTCGCGAATCCAGAGGATATTGGCGCGCAGATCGTTCAGCGATTTGCCCGCGAAATGGTATCCGGCCGGTGCTGCGAAACCGGAGAAGATGACGATCAGATGCTGAGTGTCACCCTCGGCGGGACGGAATTTGTACTCCACCGGGATCGGACCGGAGCTGTCTGTGGCGGTCAGTACACTCCGGCGGTCCGTGGCGGCGGGATTCGACACGAGAGGAGGGAGCGGAGATGTCATGGAGATACCCTTGCCTGCTCTCATGTGATGTCGGACACGGCGTTCCGTCGGGCTTTGGAGTCTATCCGGATCAGGGGATGCCAGTCGAGTCGGATATGTTTCCCGCGCTGTTCTGCGGGCATCCGGCGCTGATAGTGTCCACGCGGTCGAGGGGCGTTTGTGATGGGTGATTCCTCCACACCGGCGCACCCTTTCCCCGGGCGGGTCGGACGGTGGGCGGAGAAGGGGCGACAGAGGGGCATGAGCGGACGATGGCGGGTCCGTGCGGCGGCGCTGGCCCTCGCACCGCTGCTGCTGGCCGCCTGCAGCGCCGATGCGCCACCCGAGAGCCCCCGGAAATCCGGGCCGCCGGCTCCCGGGCCCGCCCCGACCGCTCAACGCCTGCCCGACGGGGTGACGTTCACGCGCACGACCCGGAGGCTCGACGACGGCGCCCCGCTGCGCCTCAGCGTCCTGACGGTGGCCCGCAACGCCCCCGTGCGCATCCGCGCCGAGCACGGCGACGGCGTCGTGCAGGTCGACACCGTGGGCGCGCTGGCCCGCAGGGCGGGCGCCGTCGCAGCGGTCAACGGCACCTTCTTCGACGCCGACGCCCCGCGCGACACCGGCGATCCGCTGGGCCTCTACGTCGCCGAGGGCATCCTGTTGAGCGAGGCGGCCAACGGCCGCACCGCGCTGGTCCTCCCGGCCCGCGGCAAGCCCGCCCGCATCACCGAACTGAGCTCCGTGGGCCGAGTCACCACGGCCCATGGCGTGAGCCGGCTGGTGGACGGAACCAACCGGGCGCCCGGCCGGATCGTCGGCTGCGGAGGTACCGGCGGCGACCGACTCGGCGGCATCGGACCGCCGGTCACGGCTCCACGCCCCGGGCGGGTGTGCACGGACCCGGACGAACTCGTCGAGTTCACCGCGCAATGGGGAGCGTCCACGCCCGTCGGCGTCCGGGGAAGCGTCGAGGCCCTCCTCGACGCCCGCTCCACCGTGATCGGTCTGCGCAGCCCTGCGGGCGGCCCCCTGCCCCAGGACGGCCGGAGCCTCGTCGGTACCGGCTCCGCGGCCCACTGGCTCCGGGAGAACGCCCGGACCGGGCATGACCTCACGGTGTCCGCCACGGTGAGGGACCGGGAGGGGCGGGCCGTGCCCATCGAGGGCACCTCCGTACTCGGCGCGGGCCCAGCCCTCGTCCGCTCCGGCCGCATCATGATCAACGCCGCCGCCAACGGTGTCTCTGCCGGGGCGTCCGGCACGCGTGCCCCGCGCACCGTCGCCGGTATCCGTGCCGACGGCACTCTGCTCCTGGCCGTCTTCGACGGACGCAGGCCGGGTGTCAGCGAAGGAGCGACGTTGGCAGAGGCAGCGAGGGAGCTTCTCGCACTGGGTGCGGTCGAGGCCATGAACCTGGACGGTGGCGGCTCCAGCACGATGGTGGTGCGGGACCGGGTGCGGAGCAGCCCGTCGGACCCGGGCCGCACGGACGAGGACCGGCAGCGCGAGGTCTCGAACGCGATCGTCGTCGTGCCGGAAGCGCACCGCTGAGCGGTCTGTCCCGCCCGGGAAGAGTGATCCGCGCGGAATCCCCCACACCGGACGGGCCGTACGGGATCGATCCCGTACGGCCCGTCCAGGTGAGTGGCGCGGCGTGCTAGGCCGGCACGCTCGCCACGCCCCGCGCCAGGAACGGCTTGCCGTTCACTCGCTGGGAGACGCCCTCACGGTCCAGGTACGGCGTGATGCCGCCCAGGTGGAAGGGCCAGCCCGCGCCGGTGATCAGGCACAGGTCGATGTCCTGGGCCTCGGCGACGACGCCCTCGTCCAGCATCAGGCCGATCTCCTGCGCCACCGCGTCGAGCACGCGGTCGCGGGTCTGCTCCTCGGTGAGGACGGTGTCGCCCTGCTTGAGGAGCGCCGCGACCTCGGGGTCGAGGACCGGAGCGCCGGAATCGTAGACGTAGAAACCGCGCTTGCCGGCCTTCACGACCGCCGCGAGGTTCTGCGAGACCGTGAAGCGCTCCGGGAAGGCGCGGTTCAGGGTCTCGGAGACGTGCAGACCGATGGCCGGGCCCACCAGCTCCAGGAGCACCAGCGGGGACATCGGCAGGCCGAGCGGCTCGACGGCCTTCTCCGCGACCTCGACCGGGGTGCCCTCGTCGATGACGTTCTGGATCTCGCCCATGAAGCGGGTGAGGATGCGGTTGACGACGAACGCCGGGGCGTCCTTCACCAGGACCGCGGTCTTCTTCAGCTTGCGGGCCACGCCGAACGCCGTCGCCAGCGAGGCGTCGTCCGTCCGCTCGCCGCGGACGATCTCCAGCAGCGGGAGGATCGCGACCGGGTTGAAGAAGTGGAAGCCGACGACCCGCTCCGGGTTCTTCAGCTTCGACGCCATCTCGGTCACCGACAGCGAGGAGGTGTTGGTGGCGAGGATCGCGTGCGCCGGAGCGACCGCCTCGACCTCCGCGAACACCTGCTGCTTGACGCCGATCTCCTCGAAGACGGCCTCGATGATGAAGTCCGCGTCCGCGAAGCCCTCGGCCTTGTCGAGGACACCGGAGACCAGGCCCTTGAGGCGGTTGGCCTTGTCCTGGTTGATACGGCCCTTGCCGAGCAGCTTCTCGATCTCGGCGTGGACGTAGCCCACACCCTTGTCGACACGCGTCTGGTCGATGTCCGTGAGGACGACCGGGACCTCCAGGCGGCGCAGGAACAGCAGCGCCAGCTGCGAGGCCATCAGGCCCGCGCCGACGACGCCGACCTTGGTGACCGGGCGGGCCAGGTTCTTGTCCGGGGCGCCGGCCGGGCGCTTGGCGCGCTTCTGGACCAGGTTGAAGGCGTAGATGCCGCTGCGCAGCTCGCCGCCCATGATCAGGTCGGCCAGCGCCTGGTCCTCGGCGTCGAAGCCGGCGGACAGGTCGCCGTCCTTCGCCGCGGCGATGATGTCCAGCGCGCGGTACGCGGCCGGGGCCGCACCGTGCACCTTGGAGTCGGCGATGGCCCGGCCGCGGGCGACAGCCGCGTCCCAGGCCTCGCCGCGGTCGACCTCGGCGCGCTCGACCGCGACCGTGCCCTTGAGCACGTTCGCGGTCCAGATCAGCGACTGCTCCAGGAAGTCCGCACCCTCGAACAGCGCGTCCGCGATGCCGAGTTCGAAGACCTGCTTGCCCTTGAGCTGACGGTTCTGGTTCAGCGAGTTCTCGATGATCACCGAGACCGCGCGGTCCGCGCCGATCAGGTTCGGCAGGAGCGCGCAGCCGCCCCAGCCCGGGACCAGACCGAGGAAGACCTCGGGCAGCGAGAACGCCGGGAGCGCCTTGGAGACGGTGCGGTAGGTGCAGTGCAGACCGACCTCGACACCGCCGCCCATGGCCGCGCCGTTGTAGTACGCGAAGGTGGGGACCGCGAGGCCGGCCAGGCGGCGGAAGACGTCGTGGCCGCCCTTGCCGATGGCCAGCGCGTCCTCGTGGCGGCCGAGCAGCTCGACGCCCTTGAGGTCGGCGCCGACGGCGAAGATGAACGGCTTGCCGGTGATGCCGACACCGGTGATGGTGCCCTCGGACGCCTCCTTCTCGACCCGGTCGATCGCGGCGTTCAGGTTCGCCAGCGACTGCGGTCCGAAGGTGGTCGGCTTGGTGTGGTCCAGGCCGTTGTCCAGCGTGATGAGCGCGAAGTTGCCCGCGCCGGCAGGAAGGTCCAGGTGGCGTACGTGCGCCTGGGTGACGACCTCGCCGGGGAACAGCTCGGCCGCACCCTTCAGAAGCTCAGTGGTGGAGCTCACTTGTTGCCTCCGTCAGCGTTGAAGTGCGGGTTCTCCCAGACGACCGTGGCGCCCATGCCGAAGCCGACGCACATGGTCGTCAGGCCGTAGCGGACCTCGGGCTGCTCCTCGAACTGCCGGGCCAGCTGCGTCATGAGCCGGACACCGGAGGAGGCCAGCGGGTGGCCGTAGGCGATCGCGCCGCCGTACTGGTTGACGCGGGCGTCGTCGTCGGCGATGCCGTAGTGCTCCAGGAAGGCGAGCACCTGCACGGCGAACGCCTCGTTGATCTCGAAGAGACCGATGTCGGAGATGGAGAGACCGGCCTGGGCCAGTGCCTTCTCGGTCGCCGGGATCGGACCGTAGCCCATGACCTCCGGCTCGACGCCCGCGAAGGCGTAGGAGACGAGGCGCATCCTGACCGGGAGGCCCAGCTCGTTGGCGACGTCCTCGGCGGCGAGCAGCGAGGCGGTGGCGCCGTCGTTGAGGCCCGCGGCGTTGCCGGCCGTCACGCGGCCGTGGGCGCGGAAGGGGGTCTTCAGACCGGCCAGCGACTCCATGGTGGTGCCCGGGCGCATCGGCTCGTCGGCGGTGACCAGGCCCCAGCCCGTCTCACCGGCATCGGCGTTCGTGCGGCGCACCGCGACCGGCACCAGGTCCTGCTGGATCTTGCCGTTGGCGTACGCTTTGGCGGCCTTCTCCTGCGAGCGCACCGCGTACGCGTCGGCGCGGTCCTTGGTGATCGTGGGGTAGCGGTCGTGCAGGTTCTCCGCCGTCATGCCCATGAACAGGGCGGACTCGTCGACCAGCTTCTCCGACACGAAGCGCGGGTTCGGGTCGACGCCCTCGCCCATCGGGTGGCGGCCCATGTGCTCGACGCCACCGGCCACGACGACGTCGTACGCGCCGAAGGCGATGGAACCGGCCGTCGAGGTGACGGCGGTCAGGGCGCCCGCGCACATGCGGTCGATCGAGTAGCCCGGGACGGACTGCGGCAGACCGGCCAGGATTCCGGCGGTACGGCCCAGCGTGAGGCCCTGGTCCCCGATCTGCGTGGTCGCGGCGATGGCGACCTCGTCGATCTTCTTGGGGTCCAGGTCCGGGTTGCGGCGCAGCAGCTCCCGGATGGCCTTCACGACGAGGTCGTCGGCGCGGGTCTCGTGGTAGATGCCCTTGGGGCCCGCTTTGCCGAACGGGGTGCGGACGCCGTCGACGAAGACGACGTCCCGGATGGTACGAGGCACGGTGGCTCTCCTCCAGGGTGCGGGATGGCACTGCTGCGGGGCACGCCACGGGGGCGCGCCGCCTGCCCTCATGCTACTTGCGGGTAACCAGACTGCCCACCCCTCACGGCCGGAGCGTCGAAGGTCACACCGTCCCGGCGCCCGGTACGGGCCGTCCCAGCTGCCGCGCGGTGGGAGAAAGGGCTCTGAACCTGGCGCGATTTCGACCATCGGTTCGGTCCGTGCGCAGGTCCGGGGAAGCGGAACACCCCCGGTCGGTGACCGGGGGTGTTCGCTGCGTCACGGGAGCGGCGGTGTGTCAGGAGGCGTCCAGCGCCCGCACCAGGAGCGGGGCGACCTGCTGGATCTGCCAGTTCCGCGCCCCGTACCCGGCGAGGGTGTCCTCGACGGCGCCCGGGGTCGGGTTCTTCGGCGGCTCCCAGCAGACCCGGCGCACGGTGTCCGGGGTGATCAGGTTCTCCTGCGGCATGTGGAGGCGCTCGGCCAGTTCGGAGACGGCGGTGCGGGCGGCCGAGAGCCGGGCGGCGGCGGCCGGGTCCTTGTCGGCCCAGGAGCGCGGGGGAGGCGGTCCGGCCGGCTGCTGACCGGGCTGCGGCAACGCGGTCTCGGGCAGCGCCTTGGCCCGGTCCACGGCGGCCTGCCACTGCTCCAGCTGACGGCGTCCCATGCGGTGGCCGAATCCCGGCAGCGCGGTCAGGGCCTGCACGTCGGTCGGCAGCGCGAGCGCGGCCTCGATGATCGCGGCGTCGCCGAGCACCTTGCCCGGGGAGACGTCGCGGCGCTGGGCGACCTGGTCGCGGGTGGTCCACAGCTCCCGGACGACGGCCATCTGACGGCGGCGGCGCACCTTGTGCATGCCCGACGTGCGGCGCCAGGGGTCCTGGCGGGGCGGCGCGGGCGGGGCGGAGGCGATCGCGTCGAACTCCTCCCGGGCCCACTCCAGTTTGCCCTGCCGCTCCAACTCCTCCTCCAGCGCGTCGCGCAGGTCGATCAGGAGCTCCACGTCGAGCGCGGCGTAGCGCAGCCAGGGCTCGGGCAGCGGGCGGGTGGACCAGTCGACCGCGGAGTGGCCCTTCTCCAGGGCGTAACCGAGGACGTTCTCCACCATCGCGCCGAGGCCGACGCGCGGGAACCCCGCGAGCCGTCCGGCCAGCTCGGTGTCGAACAGCGAGGTGGGGGTCATGCCTATGTCCCGCAGGCACGGCAGGTCCTGGGTCGCCGCGTGCAGGATCCACTCGGTGCCGGACAGCGCGGAGCCGAGGCCGGAGAGGTCGGGGCAGCCCACCGGGTCGACGAGGGCGCTGCCCGCGCCCTCGCGGCGCAGCTGTACGAGGTAGGCGCGCTGGCCGTAGCGATATCCCGAGGCGCGCTCGGCGTCGACGGCCACCGGGCCGGTGCCCGCGGCGAAGGCCGCGATCACCCCGGCGAGGGCGTCGTCGGACGTCACCACCGGGGGAATGCCCTCGCGAGGTTCGAGCAAGGGGATCGGCGCCGGGGCGACGTCGTCCGGGGGAGCGCCCCCGGTGGTTCGCAGTGAAGTGTCTGCTGCGGTCTCTTGGGCGTCGGTCACGTGTCAAGGGTATCTGTGTATGCGCGGAGCCCGTCGACGGAACGTTCCGTCGACGGGCGGCCATGCGCGTATTCCAGCCGGTGGCGCATCGGTGCACGTCCCGGCGGGGTGCGGTCAGTGGATGATGCCCGTCCGCAGGGCGACCGCGACCATTCCGGCACGGTCTCCGGTGCCGAGCTTGCGGGCGATGCGGGCGAGGTGGGACTTGACGGTCAGGGCGGAGAGGCCCATCGAGACTCCGATGGCCTTGTTGGACTGGCCTTCGGCGACCAGGCGGAGCACCTCCACCTCGCGTCCGGACAGTTCGCGGTAGCCGCCCGGGTGGCTCGGGGAACCGGGAGGCCTGCGGTGCATACGGGCCGCGTTGGCGCCGATGGGGGCGACGCCGGGGCGGGTGGGGTGGCCGATGTTGGTTCGGGTGCCGGTGACGACGTAGCCCTTCACGCCGCCCGCGAGGGCGTTGCGAACGGCGCCGATGTCGTCGGCGGCGGAGAGGGCGAGACCGTTGGGCCAGCCTGCGGCGCGGGTCTCGGACAGCAGGGTCAGCCCGGAACCGTCGGGCAGGTGGACGTCGGCAATGCAGATGTCGCGCGGGTTGCCGACGCGGGGGCGTGCCTCCGCGATGGACGACGCTTCGATGACGTCACGTACTCCGAGGGCCCACAGATGGCGGGTGACGGTGGAACGGACGCGCGGGTCGGCCACGACGACCATGGCCGTCGGCTTGTTCGGGCGGTAGGCGACCAGGCTTGCGGGCTGCTCAAGGAGAACGGACACCAGGCCTCCTGGGGGAGTGGCGGGACGGGCCGGCTCGGGGGGTGAAACCGGGGGCGAACCGTGCTTGAAGGGTCATTGACCTCTTCGGCAGCGGACCCGTCCTCCTTTAGGGGAAGATCGCTATTTGGTGAGTAACAATTCGGGCAAATAGGACGCGCGATCGATTGTACGAAAAGAGAGTCGGTGCTTGTGCGAAACGGGTGACGGAGTGTTACGAAACCTGCGGTCCGCGCCGCTGCGGCAACGTCACCACCGCCGCGTCCGCCGGATCCGACGGCGGCAGTCCCGCGATCTGGCACAGCAGATCACCCCAGGCCATCAGGTGCGACGCCGTGTCCGGCACACCGCCGCGCGACTCCCTCGGCGTCCACGAGGCCCGGATCTCGATCTGCGTCGCCGGCCGGCGCGTGGACAGCGCACCGAAGTAGTGCGATCCGGCGCGCGTCACCGTCCCCCCGGCCTCTCCGTACGACAGGCCGCGCGCGTCCAGCGCGCCCGTCAGCCAGGACCAGCACACCTCAGGGAGCAGCGGATCCGCCGCCATCTCCGGCTCCAGCTCCGCCCGGACCAGCGTCACCAGCCGGAACGCGCCCTGCCAGGCGTCGTGCCCCGCCGGATCGTGCAGCAGGACCAGCCTGCCGTCCGCGAGATCGTCCTCGCCGTCCACCACCGCCGCCTCCATGGCGTACGCGTGCGGGGCGAGCCGCTGGGGCGGCCTGGTCACCTCCACCTCCAGCTCCGGGCGGAGCCGCGCGGAGCGCAGCGCGTCGACCGCCGCCAGGAACGCGGGCGGCACGGGAGGTCCCTCCGCGCGGTCCTTGCTTTCAACGCCGTCGGAATGATCGGAAAATTGTCCCTGAGCCGGAGCCATGCGGGGAAGAGTAGGCGGAAGCCGGGCCCCGCGCAGGGAGAGACACCCGTGCGGGGCCGGGCTCCTTCGGCGCGCGTGCGAAGATTCTGTGCGTGAGTGCCAACGACAGCCCTTCGGGCCAGCAGACGACGACCTCCGCCAGCCTCGACGCGGTCCGCCACGCCACCCACGACTCGGCGTTCCTCCGGGCCTGCCGCCGCGAACCCGTCCCGCACACGCCGGTCTGGTTCATGCGCCAGGCGGGGCGTTCGCTGCCCGAGTACCTGAAGGTCCGCGAGGGCATCGCGATGCTCGACTCCTGCATGATGCCGGAGCTGGTCGCCGAGATCACCCTCCAGCCCGTACGCCGCCACAAGGTCGACGCCGCGATCTACTTCAGCGACATCGTCGTGCCCCTGAAGGCCATCGGCATCGACCTCGACATCAAGCCCGGCGTCGGCCCCGTCATCGCCGAACCGATCCGCACCCGCGCCGACCTGGCCCGGCTGCGCGACCTCACCCCCGAGGACGTCCCGTACGTCACCGAGGCCATCGGGATGCTCACCGCCGAGCTGGGCGCCACCCCGCTCATCGGCTTCGCCGGGGCCCCGTTCACGCTGGCCAGCTACCTCGTCGAGGGCGGCCCCTCGCGCAACCACGAGCGCACCAAGGCCATGATGTACGGCGACCCGCAGCTCTGGGCCGACCTCGTCGACCGGCTCGCCGAGATCACCGGCGCCTTCCTCAAGGTGCAGATCGAGGCCGGCGCCTCCGCCGTCCAGCTCTTCGACTCCTGGGTCGGCGCGCTGGCCCCCGCCGACTACCGCCGCGCGGTGCTGCCCGCCTCCGCGAAGGTCTTCGACGCCGTCGCCCCCTACGGCGTCCCCCGCATCCACTTCGGCGTCGGCACCGGCGAGCTGCTCGGCCTGATGGGCGAGGCCGGCGCGGACGTAGTCGGCGTCGACTGGCGGGTCCCGCTCGACGAGGCCGCCCGCCGCGTCGGCCCCGGCAAGGCGCTCCAGGGCAACCTCGACCCGGCGGTGCTGTTCGCGCCCACCCCGGCCGTCGAGGAGAAGACCCGCGAGGTGCTGGACGCCGCCGCCGGCCTTGAGGGCCACATCTTCAACCTGGGCCACGGCGTCATGCCGAACATGGACCCGGACGCGCTCACCCGCCTCGTGGGCCACGTCCACGAGCAGACCGCGCGCTGAGCGAACGGTCCCGGGGCCCGCGCCCCGGGACCCGCCGTCAGCTCCCCGCGCCCCGCACCGCCGTCACCGTCTTGCGGGCGGCCACCAGCACCGGGTCCCAGACCGGCGAGAACGGCGGGGCGTAGCCGAGGTCGAGCGCCGTCATCTGCTCCACCGTCATCCCGGCCGTCAGCGCCACCGCCGCCACGTCGACCCGCTTCGCCGACCCCTCACGGCCGACGATCTGCACCCCGAGCAGCCGTCCCGTACGGCGCTCCGCGATCATCTTCACCGTCATCGGCCTCGCCCCCGGGTAGTAGCCCGCCCGCTGCGTCGACTCGATGGTCGCCGTGACGTAGCGCAGCCCGACCGCGCGGGCGTCCTTCTCCCGCAGCCCGGTCCGGGCGATCTCCAGGTCGCAGACCTTGCTCACCGCCGTACCGACCACGCCCGGGAACGTGCCGTAGCCGCCCCCGACGTTGGAACCGATCACCTGGCCGTGCTTGTTGGCGTGCGTGCCCAGCGCGATGTGCCGGGTCCGGCCCGCCACCAGGTCCAGGACCTCAACGCAGTCGCCGCCCGCCCAGACGTTCTCGTGGCCCACCACCCGCATCGACAGATCCGTGAGCAGCCCGCCGTGCGGGCCGACCGGCAGCCCGGCCCCGCGCGCCAGCGCCGTCTCCGGCTCCACGCCGATGCCGAGGACCACGATGTCCGCCGGGTATCTCCCCGCGTCCGTCTCCACCTCACGCACCCGGCCGTCCGGACCGGTGAGGATCCCGGTCACGGCGGCCCCGTTGACCGTGGTGATGCCCAGTCCGTCCATCGCGTCGTGGACGAGCCGCCCCATGTCCGGGTCGAGCGTCGCCATCGGCTGCTCGCCCCGGTTGAGGACGGTCACCTCGAAGCCCCGCTTGAGCATCGCCTCGGCCATCTCGACGCCGATGTACCCCGCGCCCACCACGACCGCCCGGCGGCTCTCCCGCGCACCCAGCGCGTCCAGTGAGTCCAGGAGCGCCTGCCCGTCGTCCAGGGTCTGCACCCCGTGCACCCCCGGCGCGTCCATACCGGGCAGTGCCGGGCGCACCGGACGCGCCCCGGTGGCGATCACCAGCTTGTCGTAGCCCGTCCAGTACGTCTCCCCGCTCTCCCGGTCCAGTGCCTTCACCCGTCGGCCGGGCACGTCGAGTTCCGTCACCTCGGTCCGCATCCGCAGATCGATGTCCCGCTCCCGGTGCTCCTTCGGGGTGCGGGCGATCAGGTCGTCGCGCGCCTCGACGTCACCGCTCACCCAGTACGGGATGCCGCACGCGGAGTACGAGGTGAAGTGGCCGCGCTCGAAGGCCACGATCTCCAGCGCGTCCGCCCCCTTCAGCCTGCGGGCCTGTGACGCGGCGGACATGCCCGCCGCGTCACCGCCGATGACCACCAGTCGCTCCGCTGCCATGCCGGGTCCCCTTTCGCCGATGCGCCGATCAGGCGCGTCACCACGTCGGAGCCCCACGCTACGGCGGTCAGGGGGCCGGAGCGCCCTCCGGCTCCGGCCGGGGCGCCGCCGGGGCCCTGCGGGCCGCCCGCCGGGCCCGCAGCACCCGCCGGACCACCAGCGCCAGGGCCCCGGTGAGCAGGAACGGGAACGCGGCCCCGAACGCCACCGCGATCCACCGCAGGACCGTCACGAACGCGTCCCAGCCGCCGCCCAACGCGTCCAGGAACCCGGTGTCCTCCTCCCGCCCGTCGTCGCCCGGGGCGTCCGGCGGCGTCAGGTCCAGGGTGATCGTCGCCAGCGAGGTGCGGTCCTTCAGGCCCGACTGCTGGGCCAGCAGCGACTCCAGGTCGGACTGACGGCTGCTCAGCTCGCCCTCCAGGGCGACCACATCGCTGATCTTCTCCGCCCGGTCCATCAGCTCCCGCACCCGCGCCACACTCGCGCGCTGCGTGGCGATCCGGCTGTCCACGTCGACCACCTGGTCGGTGACGTCCTTCGCGTTCGAGGTGCGCGACAGCAGCTTCCCGGAACCGGACAGTTCCCGCAGCACCTCCTGGTACCGGTCCTGCGGCACCCGCAGCACCAGGTGCGAGGTCTCGCGGGCGTCGTCGAGCCGCTCGGTCTCCTCCGCCGCGACGAGGCCCCCCGCGCCCTCGGCCGCGCCGCGCGCGGCGGCGACCGCCCTCGCCACGTTCTTCACCTCGACGGAGAGCGTGGCCGTACGGACGACGTGGGTGGCCGCCGCCCCCGGCTTCGGCGCCGCCTTCGACCCGGACGGTTTCCCGTCCGCCCGCTCCCCGGCCGCCGACGCGGCCCCGTCGGCGTCCGAGCCGGCCCCCGCCCGCTCCCCGGACGGCGCGTACTTGCTGTCCGCCGCCTTCTCGCCGCTGCCCGACGCGTCGCCCGACGCCCCGCAGCCGCCGACGGCGAGCAGGAGGCCGAGCACCCCGGCCACGAGCGCCGCGCGCCCACGGGCCGGGGATCGATCGGCTCTGCTGTTCCACTCCATAACGGGTCCCCCCAGGACGGTGGTTGATGGTGCCGGTTCGACGCGGCCGCCCCGGGGCCGGTTGCCGGTGGGGCGGTTTCGAAGTGGTCACGGTCAGGACGCGGTACGGGTTTGAGAGAGTGGACCCATGCAGCGTTCTCAACAGCGTGCGGAAACGCCCCCGGGCCACGTCGTCGTCGTCGGCGGCGGCATCGCCGGCCTGACGGCCGCCCACCACCTGGTCTCCACCGGACTGCGGGTCACCCTCCTGGAGGCGACGGACCGGCTCGGCGGGAAACTCATGACCGGCGAGGTCGCGGGCGTCCAGGTCGACCTGGGGGCCGAGTCCATGCTCGCCCGGCGGCCCGAGGCGGTCGCCCTGGCCCGCGAGGTGGGCCTCGCCGGCCGCCTCCAGCCGCCCGCCACCGCCACCGCCTCGCTGTGGACGCGCGACGCGCTGCGCCCCATGCCCCAGGGGCACGTCATGGGCGTCCCCGGCGACCCGGCGGTGCTCGGCGAGGTGCTGTCCCCCGAGGGTCTGGCACGGATCGCCGAGGAGCGCGACCTGACCCCGACCCCCGTCGGCGACGACGTCGCGGTCGGCGCGTACGTCGCCGACCGGCTCGGCCGCGAGGTCGTGGACCGGCTGGTGGAACCCCTCCTCGGCGGGGTGTACGCCGGTGACGCCTACCGGATCTCGATGCGCGCCGCCGTCCCCCAGCTCTTCGAGGCGGTGAAGGAGGGCGGGCCGCTGCTGGAGGGCGTCCGCCGCATCCAGGAGCGGGCCGCCGCCCGGCAGCGGACCGGACCCGTCTTCCAGGGCATCGAGGGCGGCATCGGCACCCTGCCGGCCGGCGTCGCCGACGCCGTACGGGCCGGTGGCGGCGAGATCCTCGACCGGACCCCCGTCCTCGGCCTGACCCGTACGGAATCGGGCTGGGCCGTCCGCACCGACACCCGGACGATCGCCGCCGACGGCATCGTCCTGGCCACCCCCGCCTGGTCCGCCGGCACGCTGCTGGCCGCCGAGTCCCCGGCCGCGTCCGCCGAGCTGTCCGGCGTCGAGTACGCCTCGATGGCCCTGGTCACCCTGGCGTTCCGGCGGGCCGACATCGAGCGGTACGAAGCCCTGCGCGGGCGCTCCGGATTCCTCGTACCGCCGGTCGACGGCCACACGATCAAGGCGTCCACCTTCTCCAGCAACAAATGGCAGTGGGTCGCGGACAGCGCCCCGCACCTGTTCGTGCTCCGTACCTCCGTCGGCCGGTACGGCGAGGAGGACCATCTGCACCGCGAGGACGAGGAGCTCGTCGCCGTCTCCCTGCGTGACCTCGCCGCCGCCACCGGACTCACCGCCCGCCCCGTGGACACCGAGGTCACCCGGTGGATCGGCGGCCTGCCGCAGTACCCGGTCGGCCACCTCGCCCGGGTCGCCCGGATCCGCGACGAGGTCGCCAAGCTTCCCGCCCTGCGGGTCTGCGGGGCGGTCTACGACGGGGTCGGCATCCCCGCCTGCGTCGCGAGCGCGCGCCGGGCGGCCGACGAGATCGCGGGGGAGATCGCGGGCGGGACGACGGGAGAGATCATCGCCACGTCGACCCTGGTTCGGGGCACGGGGAGCGAGGCGGGACAATAGCCGTATGAGTGCCCCTGAGACTGTGACATCAAGCAAGAGTCCGAACGCCGGCAAGAAGGCCAAGGACCTCAACGAGGTCATCCGCTACACCCTGTGGTCGGTCTTCAAACTGCGCGACGTGCTCCCGCTGGACCGCGCGGGATACGCCGACGAGGTCCAGGAGCTGTTCGACCAGCTCGCGGCCAAGGACATCACCGTCCGCGGCACCTATGACGTGTCCGGGCTGCGGGCCGACGCCGACCTCATGATCTGGTGGCACGCCGAGACCTCGGACGAGCTCCAGGAGGCGTACAACCTCTTCAGGCGCACCAAGCTCGGCCGCGCCCTCGACCCGGTCTGGTCGAACATGGCGCTGCACCGCCCGGCCGAGTTCAACAAGTCCCACGTTCCGGCGTTCCTCGCCGACGAGACGCCGCGCGACTACATCAGCGTCTACCCCTTCGTCCGGTCCTACGACTGGTACCTGCTGCCCGACGAGGACCGCCGCCGCATGCTCGCGGACCACGGCAAGATGGCCCGGGGCTACCCGGACGTCCGCGCCAACACCGTCGCCTCGTTCTCGCTGGGCGACTACGAGTGGGTCCTCGCCTTCGAGGCGGACGAGCTGTACCGCATCGTCGACCTGATGCGTCACCTGCGCGCCTCCGAGGCACGTCTCCACGTGCGCGAGGAGGTCCCGTTCTACACGGGCCGCAGGAAGAGCGTCGCAGACCTGGTGGCCGGGCTCGCATAACCAGCGAGTCCCGCACCACCCCAACCCGGAAGATCAGAAGGGCGGGCACCGGGCACCGATCGTGCCGTCCGCTCCTCCAGCGACACCGGGTTCGGCTTCGGGGGCCGTCGTACCGTCATGGTGCGGCGGCCCCCGCTCCGTACCGCCCCCGCCGGAGGGTCAGTCAAGCGACACCGGGTTCGGCTCCGGGTGCGCGGCGCAGTCCGCACCCCGCCCCGGCACCTCACCGGTCAGCAGATACCGGCGCAGGTGGTCGTCGACGCAGGTGTTCCCGGCCCCGCCGATGCCGTGCGTCCCGGCGTCCCGCTCGGTCACCAACGACGACCCGGGCAGCCGCTTCCGCAGCTCCAGCGCCCCCTTGTACGGGGTCGCCGCGTCCCGCTCCGCCGCCAGGATCAGCACCGGCGGCAGCTCGCCCCACCGCGTCCCGACCTCCAGCGGCCGCTGCCGGGGCGCGGGCCAGAAGGCGCACGGCAGGTTCGCGAAGGCGTTGTCCCAGGTCTCGAACGGTGCGACGCGCGCCAGCTCCGTGTGATCGCGGTCCCACACCGCGAAGTCCTCGGGCCACGGCGCGTCGTTGCACTCGACGGCCGTGTACACCGCCTGCGCGTTCTCGTTGTCCGCGGCCGCCACCGCACGCGGGGAGGCCTGCGCGACCAGCGGCTCCGGGTTGCCCCGGACGTACTCGGAGAGCGCCGTCGCCCGCATCGCCCAGTAGTCGTCGTAGTAACCGGCCCCCAGGAAAGCCGAGTGCAGTTGCCCCGGCCCGACCTTCCCGCCCGCGGGCTTCTCCGCCAGCTCGGCGCGCACCTCGTCGTAGTGCCGCTGTACCGACGCGGGCGTGTCCCCCAGGTGGTAGACGGCGTCGTGCTTGGCCACCCAGCGGCGGAAGTCCTCCCACCGTTTTTCGAAGGCCAGGGACTGGCCCATGTTCGAGCGGTACCAGATCTGCTCCGGGTCCGGATCGACCACCGAGTCGAAGACCATGCGCCGTACGTGGGAGGGGAACAGCGTCGCGTACAGCGCGCCGAAGTACGTCCCGTAGGACGCCCCCATGAACGTCAGACGTGGCTCGCCGAGAGCGGCCCGCAGGACGTCCAGGTCACGGGCGTTGTTCAGCGACGTGTAGTGCCGCAGCGTCTCGCCCGCGTGGCTCGCGCAGCCCTGTGCGTACGCCTTCGCCCGGGCGACGCGCCGCTCCTTGTACTCCCGCGTCGGGTGGGTCGGCGCGTCGGTCGGGCCCTTCGTGTACGCCGCCGGGTCCTGGCAGGTCAGCGGGGCGGAGGAGCCGTTCACCCCGCGCGGGGCGTAGCCGACCAGGTCGTACGCCTCGGCGATCTCCTTCCACTCCGGCAGCTCCCCGGCCATCGGGAAGGTGATGCTGGAGGCGCCGGGCCCGCCCGGGTTGTAGACGAACGCGCCCTGCCTGCTCGCGGCCGGGCCCGTGGCACCGGTGCGGCTGACGGTCAACTCGAGCTGTTTCCCGTCCGGTTCGGCGTAGTCGAGGGGCACTCTCACCGTGCCGCACTTCAGGGAGTCCGGGAGCATCTCCTTCTCCGGGCAGGAGACGAAATCGATCCCGGCGGCCGTGGCGCGGGCGGCGGCGATCGCGGTACCCCGGGCCTCGGCGGAGCCCCGGCCCTCCCGGGCCCCGGCGGGAGCGACGGCCAGGGCGGACAGGACCAGGGAGCCGATCGATGTGTACAGCGCAGCAGTTCTCACGCGCGGTGCCTCTCTGCGGATGCGGAGAGGAATGGTCGGGCGGGCGGGACGGTGAAGTCCAGCACCGCCCGAGCATGTCCGGAACCATGACTCCGATGGGCGGTCAGCTTCCGTGTCACGGGGCGCGGTTCAGGAACCGCCGCCCCCGCCGCAGCTCGACCCGCCCGAGCTGCCGCCGCAACTGGAACCTCCCGAGCTGGAGCCCCCGCAGCTCGATCCGCTGCCGCCCCCGCACCCGGATCCCGAGGAACATCCGGAGCCACCCCCGCCGCAGCTCGATCCGGAGCCACCCCCGCTGGAACCTCCGCAGCTGGAGCCGCCGGGACTGGAGGCGGCGCACCAGACCGTCGCCACCGCGAAGGCCGACGCTCCCGCCGTACTCCCCGCGTACCCGGGCCGCCCGCTCCCCGCGAGGCCGGGACGCGACCGCCTCGCCGACGCGGTCAGGCGGCTCGCCGCGATCAGTTGCTCCCAGAGCGCCCGGTCCGGGAGCGCGCGCAGCCCCCGTGTGGCGACCAGGTGGGCCGGGGTCTCCGGGTGGACCCGGGCCGCCCGGCATGCCTGGGCGGCCCGGCGGCCCGCTCGGGTGATCCGCTTGGCCGCGGCCGAGGCGATGACGAGCCCGCTGATCCCGCCGAGCAGGATCGCGGGCAGCACCTTCAGGACGAACGGGACCGGCATGCTCAGGCTCACGTCCGTCGTCACGTACTGGAGGACGGTGAGGACGATCGACAGCGGGAGCGCGACGAAGCAGCTCACTCCCTGGACCAGTCCCCAGCGTCGTACGGGGCGGCCCTCGCCGGGCGGAACCAGCAGGCCCCGCTGCGCCAGCCCGTCGCCGATCTCCTGCACGGCCGGGTGGCGCATCACCGCGTCCCGCACCAGGTGCAGGGCGCCGCTCGGAGCGGTGGACAGCTCCTGGAACACCGCGCGTTCCACCGGGTCGTTCGCCTGCGCATAACGTACGGAGATGATGCCGGGACCGCCGATGAGCACCCGGCCGTCCGTGTGCAGGGCGGTGAGCGCGGTGTCCGCGACCCCGGCCGGACCGCCGGTCAGGAAGGCCGCCTCGTAGACGTCGTGGACGGCGGGGAAACGGCCGGCCGACGGGATGCGGGACCGGGAGACGGCCGATTTCGTGATGAGGAGCACGGTGGAGACGACGACCGCGAAGGTCACCAGCAGCGCGAGCACGTTCACGGCGTTCCCTTCCTCACGAGGGCGGCACGGGCCGCCCGGACCAGACGGGTGGCACGACGCGGCGGCCGGGCGCCCGACCGGTCCTGCCACCAGTACGTCAGCCGGCGCCGCGTCACCGGATCGGCGGGACCGCCCGCGATGAGTACGTGCTCCGCGAAGTCCAGGGCGTCGCGCCGGTACCCGCCGGACATCGGGCGGCCCCCGGCGTACCCGAGGAACGCGGCGCGATAGCCGTCGCCGAGGATCTCCGGCAGCTCCGGCGCGACCTTCGCGACGACGTCCGCGCGCTTGGCGGCCAGCGCCCGGCTCTGCACCCGCAGCCGCCGGTGGTCGAAGCCCTCGGGGGCCGGGGTGCCCGCCACCAGCGCGGAGAGCAGCGCGGCCTGAGCGACGGCGGTACGGTCGCGGGTCCCGGCCGGCACGGGGGCGGCGGGCACACGGTCGGCGTCATGGGCCTCGCCGCGAGGTGTGGGACGCGGTGCCGCCGGGGGTGCCGCCTGCCGCAACGTCGCCCGGATCGCGTCCAGCTCGCCCGCCAGCTCCGCGGCCGGCGGGAAGGCGTCGTCGCGCTCCAGCAGCACGCCCGGCGGGTCGACCCGGGAACGGAGCTCGGCCAGCACCTGAAGGACCGGAGCGGTCACCGGGTGCGCGTGCGTGTCGTGCCAGACGCCGTTCCTCTCGATCCCGCCCGCCACATGGACGTACGCGATGGCCTCCACCGGCAGCTCGTCCAGCGCCTTCGCCGGATCCTGGCCGAGGTTGACGTGATTGGTGTGCAGGTTGGCCACGTCGATCAGCAGCCGCACCCCGGTCCGCTCGACCAGCTCCGCCAGGAACTGCCCCTCGGTCAGCTCCTCGCCCGGCCAGGTGATCAGCGCCGCGATGTTCTCCAGGGCGAGCGGCACCGGCAGCGAGTCCTGCGCGATCCGTACGTTCTCGCACAGCACGTCCAGCGCGTCCCAGGTGCGCGGCACCGGCAGCAGATGCCCCGCCTCCAGCCTCGGTGACGCGGTCAGCGGCCCCCCGGCCCGTACGAACGCGATGTGCTCGGTCACCAGAGGCGTCCCCAGCAGCTCGGCGCGCGCCGCGAGGGAGGCGAGGCGCGCGGGGTCCGGGCGCTCGGCGCCACCGAGCCCGAGCGCCACCCCGTGCGGTACGACCCGCACGCCCCGTTCCCGGAGCCGTACGAGGGAGTCCGGGAGATGGCCGTCGCAGAGGTTCTCCGCGACGGCCTCGACCCAGTCGATCCCCGCCAGCGCCTCCACCTCGTCCGCGATCTCCGGCCGCCAGCCGATGCCGATGCCCAGTTCCATGGCGTTCCCCCGTCCCCGTGCCGCACACCTCGTTCTGTTCAGGGGTCATGGCCCCGTCAGGCAGCGATGAACCCGACCAGGGGGACGTTCAGAGCTGGATCTGAGGTTCCCGGACCGCCGCCCCCGTCAGGGCCACCGGCCTCATCGTGGGCGGCACCGGGAGATTCGGCGGCGGACGGAGAAGGAACGAGAAACGCTCAGCGGCGCAGCGCCGGGTGGTCGGCGACCACCGTGCAGGAGCCCGGGGCGATCTCGGTGAACCCCGCGTCGCGCACCACCGGCAGCCCGTTCACCGTCAGCTCCCGCCAGCGCTCCGCACCGGGGGTCGCGACGGAGAGCGGGAAACCGGCCTCGCGCCACGCCTTGCGCTCGGTGTCGGACAGCTCCCACCAGGCGAGCTGCGCCCCGTGTCCCGCCTGCGCCATCGTCTTGCCCGCCGACATGTCCAGCTCCGGGTTGAGCCACAGCACCGGGCCGGAGAGATCGGGCGCGGCGGGCGGCTCGGGGTCCTCCAGATCGGTGCCCGACACCTGGAGCTTGGCCAGCTCCTTGGGCCAGCCGTCCAGCGGGATCGGCGGGAACACCCGTACCTCCGCGCCGTTCTCACCCGTCACCGTGATGCCGTCCAGCGCCGCGGCCTTGCGCCACTCCGCGCCGCGCGCCCGGCGCACGACCTTGCGGATCCGGGCGTCCTGCCAGTCCCGCATCGCCTCGGACCACTCGCCGTCGCCCAGGGACCGCTCGTCGGAGAGGATCGTCAGCACCGCACGGGCGGCGCTCCGCAGCGCGTCGGTGCGGGCGGGCGGATCCGTCTTCTCCAGGTGGAGCACGAGCGGCAGCACGAACTGCCGCGCCTGGTCACGGTCGGCGGGACCGTCGCGGAACGGGCTCTCGGGGGCGGGGGCGGGGGTGTCATCGCTGGTCACCGTCCCAGTCTGCCAGGCCGGACCCGTCACCTGCTTGGCGGAACGACCGGGTCCGGGTGAGGATGCTCCGCATGAAGAGCGATCTCTTTTCCAGCGACCACCTGGCCCAGCCGGCCACCGCCCCCGGCATGACCCTGCAGAACACCAAATCGATCAAGTACGCCGTCAACGGGGAGATGCACGCCCGGCAGGGCTCGATGATCGCCTTCCGCGGCAACCTCCAGTTCGAGCGCAAGGGCCAGGGAATCGGCGGCATGCTCAAGCGCGCGGTGACGGGCGAGGGCCTGGCGCTCATGGCCGTCCGGGGTCAGGGCGAGGCGTGGTTCGCGCACGAGGCGGCGAACTGTTTCATCGTCGAGCTGGACCAGGGCGACTCCATCACCATCAACGGCCGCAACGTCCTCTGTTTCGACCCCACGCTCTCCTACGAGATCAAGACCGTGAAGGGTGCCGGCATGGTCGGCGGCGGCCTCTTCAACAGCGTGTTCACGGGCTACGGCAAGCTCGGCCTCATGTGTGAGGGCACCCCGATCGTGATCCCCGTGACCGGCGCCCAGCCGGTGTACGTGGACACGGACGCGGTCGTCGGCTGGAGCCAGCAGCTCACGACCAGCCTGAACCGCTCGCAGAGCGTCGGCTCGATGGTGCGCGGCGGATCCGGCGAGGCCGTCCAGCTGATGCTTCAGGGCGAGGGCTTCGTCATCGTGCGGCCGAGCGAGGCCAGGCCGGAGAAGACCTCCAACTGACCGTGGAACTACAGGACGTGGGCCACCGGTACGGCCTCCGCGGCGCCTGGGTGCTGCGCGGGGTGGAGCTCACGCTGCCCGAGCGGACGCTGGTCCGGGTCGAAGGGGGCAACGGCGCGGGGAAGTCGACCCTGCTGCGGCTGCTCGCCGGGGTCGACGCTCCCGCCGAGGGGCGGATCACCGGCCGCCGGACCCGCACGGCGTACGTCCCCGAGCGCTTCCCGGCGGCGCTGCCCCTGACCGCCACCGGCTACCTCGTCCACCTCGGCCGGATCCACGGTTTGCGGAGCGCCCAGGCGAAGCGGCGGGCGGGGGAGTGGCTGACCCGGTTCGGGGCGGCGGACCACGCCCGTACCCCGCTCGCGGCACTCTCCAAGGGCACCAGCCAGAAGGTCGCCGTCGCCCAGGCGCTGCTCGCCGAACCGGATCTGCTGGTCCTGGACGAGGCCTGGACCGGACTCGACACCTCCGCCCGCGCCGAACTGGACCGCGCCGTGGCCGAACGCGTCGCGGCGGGCGCCACCGTCGTCTTCGTCGACCACGACCCGCGACGCCTCGCCGGGGCGGCGGACCTCATCCTGCGGACCGGGGGCGGCGGGGTCCGCCGGGCGCCGGCCCCGACGCCGACGGGCCCGGCCCCCGGCCCCCGCGTCCTGATCGAGGCCGAGGGCCCGCCCGGCGCACCGCTGCCCTCCACGCTGCCGGGAGCCCCGGTCCGGGAGCGCGTGACCGGCGCGGCCCCCGGTCTCGTACGCCTCACCGTTCCCACGCCGTACTCCGACGCGCTCCTGGCGGCCCTGCTCACGGCCCGTCCGCCCTGGCACATCCGCCGGGTCGCCCCGTCCGGGGCCTCCGGCCCGTCCGAGGCACGCGGCCCGGCCGAAGCTGAGGCGTCCGCCCAGATGTCCGTACAGTCCGGAAGCACCGAGGCCCCCGAGGTTTCCGAAGCGCCATGACCGCCCTCCTCCGCTACCAGGCCGCCCTGCTCGCCCGCTCCCAGCGCTGGCTGGCGCCCCTCCTGCTGTACGCGGCCGTCCTCGCCGTCGGCGTGCGGAGCGGGCAGCCCGTGCTGGGCTCGCTCGGCGTCGCGGCCGCCGCCGTGCTGCCCGTCACCGCGTGGACCGTACACCTCTGCGTCGGCCAGGAGCCGCCCGCCGCCCGGGCGGTGGCCTCGGCCGCCACGGGGCCCCGGCGGGTCCACCTGGCCGCGCTGCTCACCGCCGCGGGCTGTGCGGCGGCGCTCGCCGTGGTGACCACCGCCGTGGTGCTGCTCATCAGCGACCCGGTCACCGACGACGGGGCACGCGCCGTCTCCCGGCCCGCCGCCGCGCTCGCCGGACTGCTCGCCGTCCTGTGCTGTGTGCTGCTGGGCGCGACCGTGGGGGCGCTGAGCACCCGTCCGGTGCCGCTCCGCCGGGGCTGGTCCGTCGCGGCGGCCGTGCTCGGTTCGCTCCTCGCCCTCGTGACGGCCGGATCCCCGGCGCGCCTGGCCGTCACCGCCCTGGTCACGGGGTCGCGGACCGGGAAGGTCCAGCCGCCCGTCCTGCCTCTGCTCGGGGCGGTGCTCCTCGCCGCGGCGGTGGCGTTCCTCGTCTGCCGGACCGCCGCCCGGCGCGGGTGAGTAGGCTCGTGGGCGTGGACACCGACGACACGTACTGCGAGACCCCGGAGCCGATCGCACCGGCCCCGCCGGGCGGTGCCGCCGAAGGCTCTCCGTACGCCGAGTGCGTGCTGTGCCGCGAGCCGACCGAGTACCCGGAGTCGACGAAGGGCGCCACGCTGTGCCCGGTCTGCGCCTGGCAGGAGGCGGGCCGCACGGCCTGCTCGGGCTGAGCCTCGGCGGGTCCCGTGCGCGGGCCTGCCGCTCTGTGCGTCAGGAACAGCTCAGCGCACCCCGAGGACCTGCTGTGCTGCTGTGCTGCTGTGCCGCAGGTTGACCGCGGAACGGCGGCGGGGGACTCCGCCCCGACGAGCGCGGGCGAACGGCGGCCGGGCGCTTCGGCGTGGAGCCCGGCCGCCGTTCGCCGGCCCGATCTCGCGTCCGGTTTCGTCGGCGCCGCCCTCAGCGGCGCCGACGAAGTCAAGAGGGTCGCTCAGCCGGGGAGCGCCCACTTCTGGTTGGCACCGGTGTGGCAGCTCCACAGGTGGAGCTCGGTGCCGTCGGCGGAGGACACACCGGCCGCGTCCAGGCACTTGCCCGACTGGGGGTTCCTCAGCGTGCCGTCGACCTGGGGCACCCATTTCTGGGCACCGGTGCTGTTGCAGCCGTAGAGCTGCACCTCGGTGCCGTCGGCCGTGCCGCCGCCGCTGACGTCCATGCACTTGCCCAGGGCGCGCAGTGTGTCGTCCGAGGCGACCGTCCACTTCTGGGCGGCGCTCCGGTTGCACGTCCACAACTGGATCTGCGTGCCGTCGGCGCCCGACCCGTTGGCGACGTCGACGCACTTGCCGCCGATGCCGGTGATGGCGCCCTCCCGTGGGCCGGTCGCTCCGCCGAGCTCCTTGATCCGGATGTTGCGGAAGGACACGTCGTCGCCCTCGCCATGGTTCTGCAGGCCGATGTGCCCCTGCTGGAGGCTGCGGGCGGGGTCGGTGTCGGTGAAGTCGTTGATCTTGCGGCCGTTGAGGAAGAGCTGGAGGCGCTCGCCCTCGACCCGGATCTCGTACGTGTTCCACTCTCCCGGCGGATTCAGGGCCGCGTCGCGGGCGGCGAGGTCGGCGGACTTGTAGCCGTAGACCGAGCCGGTGGTGCGGTCCGGAGCGTCCGTGGCGTCGATCTGGATCTCGTACCCGTTGTCGACGGCCGACCACGGGTCGTCGGAGGCGGGGAAGCCCACGAAGACGCCGGAGTTGTCGTCACCGGCCTGGCGCCAGTCGAGCTTCAGCGAGTAGGACTCGTACTCCTTGGCCTGGTACCAGAACAGGCCGAGGCCGCCCCGGGAGGTCAGGGTGTGGTCGGCGTCGGCGAAGGAGCCCGGACCGGCCTGCTTCCAGCCAGCCGTTCCGGAGGTGCCGAACAGGGTGGTGTAGCCGGTCTCGGGGCGGCAGTCGGCCTCCGTCATCTCAGCCGCCCAGCGGATGCCGCCGAGCAGATGGCGGCGGAAGGCGGGGTCGGTGTAGGAGTCCTCGGTGTGGCCGCCGCCGGTGTAGAAGGCGCGCCCTCCTTCGTACTCCTTGCACCAGGCGATGGGATGGTCGCCGCCCATGGTGCCGCCGCTGTAGGTGGACTCGTCGAGCGAGGCCAGGACGTGGGCCGAACCGCGGGGGTTGGTGCGGTAGTCGTACCACTCGTCGGTCCGCTGCCAGGTGGGGCCGAGGTGCGCGGTGGCGTCGTGAGCGCGGTCCTCCACCTCGACGGTGGCCGGCTGGATATGTGGATGGGACTTGAAGAGAGCGCCGGCCAGGCCGTTGTACCAGGTCCAGTCGTACTCGGTGTCGGCCGCGGCGTGGATGCCGACGTAGCCGCCACCGGCCCCGATGTATCCCTCGAAGGCGGTCTGCTGGGCGGTGTTGAGGACGTCGCCGGTGGTGGAGAGGAAGACGACGGCCTCGTAACCGCTGAGGTTGCCGGGGGTGAAATCGGCGGCGTCCTCGGTGGCGGTGACGGTGAAGTTGTTGGCGGCGCCCAGATCGCGCAAAGCGCTGACGCCTTCGTCGATGGAGGAGTGGCGGAATCCGGCGGTCTTGGAGAAGACCAGCACGTCGTACGCCGGGTCGGCGGCGGCGGCCGCCGCGCGGGCGGGGGTGGCCGCCGCCCGGTCGGGGGTGGTCGGGCCCGGTTCGGAGGCTGTGGAGACCGCCGTGGGCAGGGCTGCGGCGCCGAGCAGGCCGCAGGCGGCCCAGCAGGCGAGACGGGTGAGTCGTCGGCTCATGACAGGGTCCACTTCTGGTTGGCGCCGGTGTGGCAGGTCCACAGGTGCAGCTTGGTACCGTCCGCCGAGGAGGCCCCCGAGGCGTCCAGGCACTTGCCGGACGTCGGGTTCTTCAACGTTCCGTCGGCCTGAGCCACCCACTTCTGGGCACCCGTACCGTTGCACCCGTACAGCTGGATCCTGGTGCCGTCGGCCGTGCCCGCGCCGCTGATGTCCAGGCACTTGCCGAGCGCCCGCAACGTGTCGTCCGTGCCGGGCGTCCATTTCTGGGCGGCGCTCCGGTTGCACGTCCACAACTGGATCGGTGTCCCGTCGGCGCTCGCTCCGCCGGCGGCCTCCGCGCACTTGCCGCCGATCCCCTTGAGCTCACCGCCGGGCGCGGTGGCCCCGCTGGTGGTGAAGGTGAAGTCGTCGAGGTCGAAGAGGGAGCCGCTGCCGCCCTTGAAGACGAGGTACAGGGTGGTGGTGGAGGCCGGGCGGTCGGTCAGCTCCGCGCTCACGTCCCGGAAGGTGTCCCAGCCTCCGGTGACGGGAACCGCGGCCGAGCCGAGCAGGGTGCCGGCGGGCGATCCGGCCCGTACTTCCAGCGTGCCTCCCGCACCGCCGGAGGAGACCCGGGCGGTCACCTTGGTGGCGTTGCCGAGGATGTACGGGGTGAAGGAGATCCAGTCGTTGTCGTCGATGTAGCCGACGGTCTTGCCGCCGTTGGCCGTTGCCTTGTCGACGATCTGGACGCCGGCTGAGCCGCTGAAGTGCTCGGCCTGACGCTTGCTGCCCTGGCTGATGTTCTGGTCGTGCGTGGTCAGGGCGGGCTGGCCGCCTGCCCCCTTGTCGGTGTACTCGGCGTCCCAGACGCCGAAGATGTTCGCGTTGGGGTCGTGCTCGCCGTCGGCGATGGTCTGTACGGTGCCGGAGCAGCCGGTGGCGGAGGTCTGCGGGTGACCGTGACTGTCGTGGCCGATGATGAAGGTGACCTTCACCTTGGAGCAGTCGATCGTGCCGTCCTCGGGGTCGGTGACGGTGACCGTGAAGGGGACGGCGGCGCCCGGGTCGAGGATGGAGCCGTCGGCGGGCAGGTTGAGGGTGACGGTGGGCGCGGTGTTGCCGACGGTGATGATGACCGAGGCGGTGGCGGTGTTGCCGGTGCCGTCGGAGACGGTCAGTTCGGCGGTGTAGCGGCCGTTGGCGGTGTAGGTGTGTGAGGGGTTCGCGGCCGTGGAGGTGCCCCCGTCACCGAACTTCCAGGTGTAGGTGAGGGGGTCGCCGTCGGGGTCGGAGGTCCCGGCCGAGGAGAACGCCACCGTGAGCGGGGCCTGGCCGGAGGTGCGGTTCGCGGTGGCCTTGGCGAGCGGGGCGCGTCCGTCGGTGACGTACTCGATACGGTAGACCGCGCTGTTGGCGTCTCCGTTGAAGTAGCCGGTGCCGTAGTCGAGGACGTACAACGCGCCGTCCGGGCCGAAGGCCATGTCCATGACCTGGGTGCCCTGCCAGGGGAAGGCGTTGATCGACTGCACGGTGCCGTCGCCGGACTGCTCGATCCGTTTGATCCACTTGCGGCCGAACTCGCCGGCGAAGAAGTCGCCGTCGAAGCTCTGCGGGAACTTGACCGTGGAGGTGGAGGCCGCGTCGTAGCGGTAGACGGGCCCGCCCATCGGTGACTCCGAGCCGCCGCCGAACTCGGGGACGGAACCGCCGTCGTACGGTATCCAGGCGGGCTGGGCCGGGGGGAGGTCGGTCAGGCCGGTGTTGTGAGGCGACGTGTTCTTGGGGGCGGTGCAGGAGAAGGCGGCGCCCGACGTCGAGGTGGCGAAGTTGTAGTCCACGTAGGGGCTGTTGTCGCCGGTGCAGTAGGGCCAGCCGTAGTTGCCGGCCTTGGTGATCCGGTTGAACTCCACCTGCCCGGCGGGTCCGCGTCCCGCGTTCGCCGTGCCCGCGTCGGGGCCGTAGTCGCCGAGGTAGACGGTGCCGGTGGGCTTGTCGACGCTCATCCGGAAGGGGTTGCGGAACCCCATGGCGTAGATCTCCGGTCTGGTCTTCGCGGTTCCGGGCGCGAAGAGGTTGCCGGACGGGATGGTGTAGCTCCCGTCGGCGCCCACCTTGATCCGCAGCACCTTGCCGCGCAGGTCGTTGGTGTTGCCGGAGGAGCGCTGGGCGTCGTACGCGGGGTTGCGGCCGGCGCGCTCGTCGATGGGGGTGTAGCCGTCGGAGGCGAAGGGGTTGCTGTCGTCACCGGTGGAGAGATACAGGTTGCCCTGGGCGTCGAAATCGATGTCGCCGCCGACGTGGCAGCACAGTCCGCGGCTCGCGGGGACGTCGAGAACCTTCTTCTCGCTGGCGATGTCGAGTGAGCCGTCGGCTCCGAGGACGAAACGCGACAGCCGGTTGACGCCGTCGAAGGGGGCGAAGTCCGCCGCGGACCCGTTCGCGGGCGCGTCGCCGGGAGGAGTCGCCAACTTCGGCGCGTAGTAGAGGTAGATGAAGCGGTTCGTGGTGAAGCCCGGGTCCACGCCGATGCCTTGCAGGCCCTCTTCGTCGTGCGCGTAGACGTCCAGCTTTCCGGCGACCTTGGTGGTGCCTGCCGCGTCGGTGAGGCGGAGGGTGCCGTCCCGCGACGTGTGCAGCACGGACCTGTCGGGCAGGACGGCGAGCGTCATGGGCTCACCGGTCTCCGCCACCCCCTTGGCGAGGGTGACTTGTTGGAACTCGTCGGCCGCGGCGGCCACCGCGCGTGCGGGTGTCGCGTCGGCGGGTCTCTGCTGGGCGGTGAGAGCGCCCGCGGCGGCGAGCAAGGCGCAGGCCAGCGCCGCGAGTGGTCGAGTGAGTCTCCTGTGCACGCGCATCCTCCGTGTGGTGACGGGATGGGGGTCTGGAGCACAGGCGCACGCCATCGCGCCGAGGGGCTTGGGGGACCCCGGAGGGAGGGCGTTTCGCCCTTGTCGTTCGGGTGTCGTTCGGTACAGGGCAGGAAGCTATTCGCTTTTTCACGTACCAGAAACCCCTTTGACGCAGATGGCCGTAACTTTTTCCAGCAGAGGGACAAAGCGGCTGGCGGAGACCGGGAGGAGGATCTCCCGCCTCCGCCTTGATCCCAAGTTGCTTGTCAGGCAACGGAGTTGACGGCCATTCATGGAACATGGCGACAACTTTGTACGCACTCATGACAAAGCATGGACGTGCCCGGCGGAAGTCCCTACTGTGTGCGACGCGGCGGCGGGGCGCCGGCGCGCGCTGACAAGGACGGGTTCTTCTATCTGCACCTGTCCGTGTCGATCAACTACGGCGGGGCAGCCACGGACCCGCAGCCGGCGCCGAACCGCGGCACCACGATCAAGGTGGACAAGGCGAGCGGGGAGGTCAGTCACGTCGCCGGTGGTCTGCGCACGCCCAACGGCATCGGGTGGGGCCCGGACGGTGGCGCTATGTGCCGACCGCGGCGTACGGCGGTCCCAAGGTCGACGAGGAGAGCGTCACCGCCCAGTCGGCGACCCTGTCCGCCGACCGCGAGACGGTCACGCTGACGGTCCCCGGGCTCAAGGCCGACCGTGTCGTCCATGTGCGCTCGGGCCGTCCTTTCCGTGCGACGGACGGCGAACAGCTCTGGAGCACCGAAGCCTGGTACACGATGAACCAACTGCCCGGAGCGGCTCCCCGGACCGGCGAGGTGAAGGGGGTCAACGGCACGTGCCTGGACATCGACAACGCCGGCACCGCCGACGGCACGAAGGTGCAGCTCTACGGCTGCAACGGCAGCGCGGCCCAGGTCTGGCAACCCCAGGCCGACGGCACTGTACGCAGCCCGCGGTCCGGCAAGTGCCTCGACGCGTCCGGGGGCACCTGGAACGACGGCACACCGGTCCGTCTGTGGGCCTGCCACACCGGTCCCAACCAGATGTGGGCACTGCGGTGCACAGCGGGCCGACGCGTCGCCGGTGGGTCTGACCCCATGGAGCGAGGGCCGGATTACGTACACACCCCGGCCTTCGCTCCGCACGACAAGCTCAGGGCCGGTCCGCCATCAGCTCCGACACCTTCACGAAGCGATAGCCGCGCTCGCGCAGCTCCGGCACGATCCGGCGTACGGCCGCCTCGGTGGCCGGGGCCGCGCTGCGGGTGCAGTGCATCACCACGAGGGAGCCCGGCCGCACCCCGTCCAGCACCTGTTCGGCCACGGCGTCCGCGTCCGTCGCGAAGGCGTCGCCGCTGACCACGTCCCACTGCACCGCCGTCACGTTCGCCGGGCCCAGCGCGCGCAGCGCCGCGTCGTCGTAGCAGCCGCCGGGGAAACGGAAGTACGGCACCACGTTCCGCACCCCCGCCTTCCGGAACGCCGTGAAGGTACGTTCCACCTCGCGGGCCATCGCGGCCTTTCCGACCACCGGCAGGCCGTAACAGGGCGAGCTGAAAGCGTGGTGGCTGTAGGAGTGGTTGGCGATCTCGAACAGCGGGTCCGTGCCGATGGCCTTCGCCTGCGCCGGGTACTCCTCGGCCCAGCGTCCGGTCATGAAGACGGTGGAGGGCACCTTCAGCCGGCGCAGCAGCGCGACCAGTTCCGGGTTGTCGAAGCGTTCGCCGGAGGCGGCCCGGGGCCCCTGGTCGGCCGTCATGTCGGCGTCGAACGTCAGCGCCACGACCTTCTCCGCCGCGCTTCCGCCCGCGCCTCGGTCCGTCGGCCTCCGCTCGAAGACCGGGGTGCGGCCCGCCGGACCGGGGGCCATCGTGGGCGGCTTCTCCGGTGTGGCGGAGGCAGGGGCGGAGGCCGTGGGGGCGGGTGGGGGAGCGGGTGCGGGGGCAGGACCCCCGCACCCGGCCAGGGCGGCGCCGGTGAGTACCCCCGCGACCGCCAGAGTCGTCGTCTTCCGCATCTTCCGCGCAGCAGTGATCACTCACGGAAAATAACGGAAAATGTCCGACAATCAGGTTATATAGAGCGATGCTGTTCCGGTGTCCGGCGAGGTGTGGCCCCCGGTCACCTCAGGATCGCCACCCCGGCTACCTCAGCACCACGGCCCCGTCACCGCGAACGTCGTCCCCGGCCTGTAGCAGTTCACGTACATCGTCGAGCCGTCCGGGGAGAAGACGACCCCCGCGAACTCCCCCCACTCCGGCTCCTCGGGCGTGCCGATGTTCTGCCGCCCGCGCGCCATGGTGTACACCTCGCCGCGCCGGGTCACCCCGAGTACGTGCTGCGCGCCGCCGCCGTCCTCACAGACCATCAGCCCGCCGTCGGTCGCCAGGCAGATGTTGTCGGGTGACTCGCCGGGCAGCTGGATGTCGGTGTCCGGGCCGAAGATCACGACCAGGGTGAGCCGCCGCTTCTTCGGCTCGTAGCGCCAGACCTGGCCGTAGTGGTCGGCCGCCGAACCCTCGTCGCTGCGGGCGAAGCTGGAGACGAAGTAGACGGACGAGCCGCCCCAGTAGCAGCCCTCCAGCTTCTGGGCGTGCGTGACGCCCTTCGGGCCGAAGTCCTGGAAGCGGATCGCGGTCTCCGCCGCCAGCGGATCCGGTACGGGGACCCACTCGATCCGGTCGAAGCTCGTACCCGTCTCCTGGACGGAGGAGAGGTCGGGCACGCCCGGCACCCGCATCGCCTCCAGGGCCCCGCCCGCCCGGAGCGATCCGGTGCCGCCGAGCGGCTTCTCGGGAAGGAAGCGGTAGAAGAGCCCGAACGGCTTGTCGAACGCGTCCTCCGTCTCGTACACGATCCCGGACTTCGGGTCGACGGCGACCGCCTCGTGCTGGAAGCGGCCCATCGCGGTCAGCGGGACGGCCCCGGTGCGGCGCGGATCGGCGCCGTCCACCTCGAAGATGAAGCCGTGGTCCTTGCTGTACCCGTTGGTCCCGGCCTTGTCCTCGTTCTCCTCGCAGGTCAGCCAGGTGCGCCAGGGGGTGGGCCCGCCCGCGCAGTTCACCGCCGTACCGGCGATGGCGACGCGCTCGCCGAGCACCTTGTTGCGGCCGTCGAGCTCCAGGGAGGTACAGCCGCCCTTGGCCGCCGGGTCGTAGGTCAGCCCCTCGACGGTCGGTACGCCGAGCTTGGCGGTGTGCCGGTTCTCGTGGTTGCGGACCAGGTGGACCCGGCCGTTGCGGCCGGGCAGCGCGGCCATCCCGTCGTGGTTGCCCGGCACCGGCCCCTCGCCGGAGCGCAGCGGTTCGCCCTCCCGGGACAGCACCCGGTAGCGGAATCCCTTCGGCAGGTCGAGCAGGCCGTCGGGGTCGCGGACGAGCGGGCCGTAGCCGTCGTGGCCGCGTGCGGCGGCCGTGCCCGCGAAGAGTTCGGAGAAGGCCCCCGTGAAGGCGATCGCGGCGGCTGCGCCGCTGCCTGCCAGGACCTGGCGTCGTGTCGCGGTGGGGCGGGGTGCGGTTGACATGAGGTGACTCCCTGTTGGCGGACAGGTGAAGTGACCCGCACGTGTGTAGCACGCACAGAGGCGCGGGGGAACCATGCGTGCCCCCGCGCCCCGTGTTGCCGCCGCGGCGGCCCCGAGGGGGGCAGCCGTACGCGGAAGGTCAGGCGAGCGAGGCCGTCAGGGTGATCGTCGTGCCGGTGAGCGCCTGGCTGACCGGGCAGTTCGCCTTGGCGTCCTCGGCGGCCTTCAGGAAGGCGTCCTCGTCGAGACCGGGCACCGCGCCCACGACGGTGAGGTGGATGCCGGTGATGCCGGTGCCGGGCTGGAAGGTCACCTCGGCCTTGGTCTCCAGCCGGGTCGACGGGGTTCCGGCCCCGGCGAGACCGTGGGAGAGCGCCATCGAGAAGCAGCTGGAGTGGGCGGCGGCGATGAGCTCCTCGGGGCTCGTCTTCCCGTTCGCCTGCTCCGAGCGGGCGGGCCAGGAGACGGGGTAGTCGCCGATGCCGGAGGAGTCGAAGGTGACGACCCCCTTGCCCTCGATCAGGTTGCCTTCCCAGTTCGTGTGCGCCTGACGCGTGGTAGCCATGCTGGACCCCTTCGAAAAGTGTGCGCGGTTGTACGGGGACAAGACGGGGCACCCCACAGCGTGCGGTGTTCCGTCGCGTTACGCCCCCGAACCTACTGCGCCACCAGCCCCTTCGCGTCACGCGCCAGTGCGGTCAGCCGGGAGATCGCCCGGAAGTACTTCTTCCGGTACCCGCCGTTCAGCATCTCGTCGCTGAACAGCCGGTCGAACGGCAGCCCCGAGGCGAGCACCGGGACCTCCCGGTCGTACAGCCGGTCCGCCAGCACCACCAGGCGCAGCGCGGTCGACTGGTCGGGCACCGCCGTCACTCCGGTCAGGCAGACCGCGGCGATCTCGTCGGTCAGCGCGCCGTACCGGCTCGGGTGGACCCGGGCCAGGTGGTCAAGGAGACCGGGGAAGTCGTCGAGGGACGCGCCCGGAGTGGCGTACGCGGCCCGGGTGACCTGCTCGTCGGTGTACGGCGGCGGGGCCTCGGGCAGACCGCGGTGCCGGTAGTCCTCGCCGTCGATGCGCAGCGGGCGGAAATGCGCGGACAGGCCCTGGATCTCGCGCAGGAAGTCGGCGGAGGCGAACCGGCCCTCCCCGAGCTTGCCCGGCAACGTGTTCGAGGTCGCGGCGAGCGCCACCCCGGCCTCCACGAGCCGGCTGAGCAGCGAGGACACCAGCACGGTGTCGCCCGGGTCGTCGAGCTCGAACTCGTCGATGCACAGCAGCCGGTGCCCGCTGAGGGTCCGCACGGTCTGCTGGAAGCCCAGCGCGCCCACCAGGTTCGTCAGCTCCACGAACGTGCCGAACGCCTTCAGCGACGGCTCGGCGGGCGTGGCGTGCCAGAGGGAGGCCAGCAGGTGGGTCTTGCCGACGCCGTAGCCGCCGTCGAGATACACGCCGCGCGGCCCGGCCGGAGCGGCCGGCTTCCTGCCGAACCACTTGCGCCGCCCGGCGCCCGTCGCGTGCGCCCCGCCGAGCCCGGCGGCGAAGCCCGCCAGAACCGTGACCGCCTCGCTCTGGCTGGGCTGGTTCGGGTCGGGGACGTACGTGTCGAAGCGCACCGAGTCGAAGCGCGGCGGAGGCACCATCTCGGCGACCAGACGGTCAGCGGGAACGTGCGGCTCACGGGCGCACAGGGACAGCGGGGCCGTTTCGGCAAGGGGGCTCTGCCCCGGAAACGCGGTGGATGACGACACAACTCTCCACCCTAAGCCTCATGCCAGACTGCAACCCATGCGAAGCCTGTTCCCTGTGACGGACCTGACAGAATGCGGATCGGGGGCGGAGGACCCGTCCGGGCCGCTCATCGACCGCGAGTGGAGCCTCGACGAGCTGGCGGACGCCTACGCCTACCCCACCGGCCTCCCGCCCCAGGGGCCCGCGACCCCCTGGCTCCGCGCCAACATGGTCTCCACCCTCGACGGGGCCGCCCAGCACGACGGCCGCTCGCAGCCCATCTCCTGCGCGGCGGACATGCGGATCTTCGGCACCCTGCGGGGCCTGGCCGACGTGGTGATCGCCGGGGCCGAGACCGTACGCCTGGAGGGGTACCGTCCGGCCCGCGCCCGGGAGGCGTTCGCCGCGCGCCGGGCTGCCGCCGGACAGGGCCCCGCGCCCGCCGTCGCGGTGGTGACCGGCTCGATGGACCTGGACTTCTCGCTGCCGCTGTTCACCGAGCCGCTCGTCCCGACCCTCGTGGTGACCGGGGCCGGGGCCTCCTCCGACCGGATCGCGGCGGCCCGGAAGGCGGGCGCGGAGGTGGTGATCGCAGGCGAGGGCGCCCGGGTGGACCCGGCCCGTGTCGTGCGCGAGCTGGCCGACCGGGGGCTGACCAGGCAGCTCACCGAGGGCGGGCCCCGGCTGCTCGGCCAGTTCGTGGCGGCCGGTGCGCTGGACGAGCTGTGCCTGACCGTGTCCCCGATGCTGACCGCAGGTGACGCCCAGCGGATCGCGGGGGGCCCCGGGGTCACCGTGCCGGAACGTTTTTCCCTGGCATCGCTGCTGGAAGAGGCCGGGTTCCTCTTCACTCGGTACCGTCGGACCGACGGATAGCGGAATTTGCCGTTCCGCTTGGCTCCGGCTGGGCACACTTACCCCTGCGGTCCCCGTGGAAGCACGGGGAAAAATGGTTTCAGCAAACGACCGTCGACAGTCGATCCGGCAGTCGACGAGACGAAGAAGCGGAAGGGCGCCTGTCGTGTTCACAAGCGTTTTGATGATCGAGAAGCCGCTCACTCCCGAGGACGTGGAATTCGTCACCACCCTCCACGGCGAGGAGCGGATCTCGTTCGTCGTTCTGTTGCAGCCGCGCGGTGACCAGGCCGATGTCCTGCTGCGCGCGATCGACGACGTGGCGATGGGGGAGCTGAAGGAAGCGGTCCGCGAGGGCGAGGAGCCGGAGGGCGACGAGGCCCGCGAGACCGCGCAGATCGGCCTGGAGTACTCCCTCCGGGCCCTGCGCGACGCGGGCTCCGCAGCGGTCGGACAGGTGATCGAGGATCACCCCCTGGACCGACTGACGACCGTCGTCGAGGAGGCGAGCGCGGACGAGGTCATCGTCCTGACCGCCCCGCACTACGTGGAGGAGTTCTTCCACCGCGACTGGGCCTCCCGCGCCCGGCACAAGGTCGGCGTCCCGGTGCTCAAGCTCTTCGCGCACAGCGAATAGGCTGGGCGCGCGGTCCGGGTCGGCCCCCGGCCGCGACCCGAGACCGCACCCGAACCGCAGGAGCACAGATGGCACCCGGCATTCCCGCCGCCATGGAACGACCCCACTTCATCGGCATCGGCGGCGCCGGAATGTCGGGCATCGCGAAGATCCTCGCCCAGCGCGGGGCGAAGGTGGCGGGCAGCGACGCGAAGGAGTCCGCCACCGCCGAGTCCCTGCGGGCGCTGGGGGCGACCGTGCACATCGGGCACGCGGCGGGCCACCTGGCCGACGACGCGTCCTGCGTGGTCGTCTCCAGCGCCATCCGCGCCGACAACCCGGAGCTGCTCCGGGCGAACGAGCTGGCGATCCCCGTGGTGCACCGCTCGGACGCACTGGCCTCCCTGATGAACGGCGCGCGCGCCATCGCGGTGGCCGGCACCCACGGCAAGACGACCACGACGTCGATGCTGGCCGTCGCGCTCTCCTCGCTGAGCCTGGACCCCTCGTACGCCATCGGCGGCGACCTGGAGGGTCCCGGCACCAACGCCACGCACGGTGAAGGGGACATTTTCGTCGCGGAGGCGGACGAGAGCGACCGCAGCTTCCAGAAGTACGACCCCGAGGTCGCGATCGTCCTCAACGTCGAGCTGGACCACCACGCGAACTACGCCTCGATGGACGAGATCTACGACTCCTTCGAGACGTTCGTCGGCAAGGTCGTCCCCGGCGGCACCCTGGTCATCTCCGCCGACCAGCCCGGCGCCATCGAGCTGACCCGCCGGGTCCGCGACCTCTCCGACCTCAAGGTCGTCACCTACGGCTCCGCCGAGAACGCCGACGTCCGCGTCCACAAGGTCACCCCGCGCGGCCTGACCAGCGAGGTCACGGTCCTGCTCAACGGCAGGTTCCTGACCTTCACCGTCTCGGTCCCCGGCAGCCACTACGCCCACAACGCGGTCGCCGCCCTCGCCGCCGGCGTCGCCCTCGGCATCCCCGCGCACAACCTGGCCTCGGCCCTCGGTTCGTACACCGGGGTCAAGCGCCGCCTCCAGCTCAAGGGCGAGGCGGCGGGCGTGCAGGTCATCGACTCGTACGCGCACCACCCCACCGAGATGACCGCCGACCTGGAGGCCATGCGCGGCGCGGCCGCCGACGCCCGCATCCTGGTCGTCTTCCAGCCGCACCTGTTCTCCCGTACGCAGGAGCTGGGCACCGAGATGGGCCAGGCCCTCGCCCTGGCCGACGCCTCCGTGGTCCTCGACATCTACCCGGCCCGCGAGGACCCGATCCCGGGCATCACGAGCGCCCTGATCATCGACGCGGCGAAGGAGGCCGGAGCCGAGGTCACCGCCGTCCACGACCAGGCCGACGTCCCCGCCGCCGTCGCGGGAATGGCGAAGCCCGGCGATCTCGTTCTCACCATGGGAGCGGGCGACGTCACCGACCTCGGCCCGCGCATCCTGGACCACCTGTCGAGCGGCCGGTAGCCGAGTGGCGACCGGATCGAGCGACCACCTGTCGAGCTGAGGAGCGAGCCGTGCCGTACGACGTCGAGAAGCCGGACGAGCAGTGGCGGGAAGAGCTGACCCCCGCCGAGTACGCGGTGCTGCGCCAGGCCGGCACCGAACCCGCCTTCGTGGGTGAGTACACCGACACCAAGACGGCGGGCGTCTACTCCTGCCGGGCCTGCGGTGCGGAGCTGTTTCGCTCCGACACCAAGTTCGCGTCGCACTGCGGCTGGCCGTCCTTCTACGACCCGAAGGACACCGACGCGGTCGAGCTGGTCGAGGACCGCGCCCACGGAATGGTCCGCACCGAGGTGCGCTGCTCCCGCTGCGGCTCGCACCTGGGCCACGTCTTCGAGGGCGAGGGCTACCCGACCCCCACGGACCAGCGCTACTGCATCAACTCGATCTCGCTGACCCTGGCGCCGGACGAGAGCTGAGCCGGGACGGCCGACGCAGGGCCGACCGATGCCCGCACAGGGAGACCCGTGCGGGCATCTTCTCGTTCACGGCACGCCGTGAGCCGTTCGTGCCGGGGGTTTCGCCGCGCTGCGCCGACCGGGGACTATGGGGACATGAGAAGAATTGCCGGCCTTGCCGTCATCCCGTTCGCCGCGGCCCTGCCCTTACTGGCGGGCTGCACCGACTCCGGCGCGGCCGGGGACCACTCCGCCGAGTTCCCGCAGCCGACCGCCACCACCACCGTCGCCCCCGACTCCGCCGTGCGGCTTGCCGACGGCTACCGGGATGCGAGCGGAAACAAGCACGTGTACGGCATCCAGCGTTCCGACGGCCCCGCCGACGTGCCGCTGCTGACCGTCTGGACGCACAGCAAGGACGATGACGCCGGACCCTTCGACCGGCTGAACGTCTCGCTCACCGACTACCTGAAGCGCGAGAAGGGCGTGGATCTGAGCGAGGGGTACCTCATGGACGTGTTCGGACCGGACGGCCGTCTCCAGCACCGCCTCGACGCACGCCTGTAGGACGCCGGGCACGGCGCTCGACCCCGGGGCTCATCGCCCTCCGCACGGTACTCCGGCCCTCACGCCCGCACCCCGTCGACCCAGGTCGGTGATCCACCTCGCCGACGGCTCCGCCGCGCTCAGTCCTGGTCGGGGCCCTCGCCCGCTTCTGACCGCAGCAGCGGGTGGATCACGCCGGGGAAGACCCGGGCCCGCACGACCTCTTCGGCCGACCCGCCCTGGACGACGGTCTCGGCGACGCCCCAGGGCCGCCCGGCCAGGTGGATGGTCAGGGTGTACGAGGAGGAGCAGCCGGTGCACTCGTAGCGGTCGGCCCAGGTCTCGACCTCGGTGGTGGAGCCCGGGTAGCGCTTCACGTGCCGGTGGCGGGCGTGGCAGCGGTCGCAGGTCTCGCCCGGCTCGCAGGTCCCGCCGCACGGGCACGGCACGTCAAAACTGTCGGCGGGCGTCCAGCGCTGCACGAGGACGGCCTCGCGGGTCGCGCCCATGTCCTTCATGGCCTTGAGGTTGCGGGCGGCGACGTTGTACGACTCGCCGGTGGCGGCCATCCGGTCACGGATGACGTCCTTGCGTCCACGGTTGGTCGTCATGTTGCTCCTCCTGGGTTCACGCAGCCCGCCAGGAGGCCCATGAGTCAATCAGTCAGTACCTCTTTACGTTACCTGCCCGGCACCGGCGCCCGGACCGGGAGGAAGGCCCGGGGGCGATGTTCGCGCCCCCGGTCGGCGACCGGGCGATCACCGAGGTGTACTCCGCACCTGACGACGCCTGGTAACGGGAACCGGATCTCGTCCGGGACCAGCGCTCGTGACCGTGATCGTCCCCGACGAGGAACCGGCACGCGAACCTACGGTCCGCCTCGATCCCGGAGGACGGCATCCGGACCTTCCGCATGAGGTCATGCGTTGGTTGCGGGGGGCGATCCGGCCCCGCGCGACGCGCCCCTCGCCCCCTCCGTCACGGCACCCCCCGAGCCAGGCGCCTCGCTGAAATCGCGCATCCGAACTCGCTTGTTCCGTACGGTCGTTAGCCTGTCCGACGACCCTGCGGTCCGTCCCTCCGGACCACTGAGCGCCATGCACCATCCCAGCGAACGAAGGCACTCCATTGCTCCTGAGACGAAGAGCGATCTCCAAGATCGCCCTGGGCGTCGCCGCGTTGCTCGCCCCCACGCTCCTCGGCACCACGGCCACCGCCACGGCTGCGCCCGCGGCCGGTCCCGGTGCGCCGGTGGCCGCGCCGTACACCTCCTCACTGACCTGGCAGGGTTGCGGCGGCGACCTTCCCGCCACCGTCGAGTGCGCGACCCTCAAGGTGCCCCTCGACCACCTCAGGCCGGGCGGCAGGAAGATCGATGTGTCGCTGTCGCGGATCAAGGCCGCCGACCCGGCCGAGCGCCGCGGTGTCCTGCTCTTCAACCCGGGCGGCCCCAGCGGTTCCGGGCTCTTCTACCCCCTGGCGCTCAGCGGTCTGCTGCCGCAGTCCGTGAAGGACCGGTACGACCTGATCGGTTTCGATCCGCGCGGGGTCGGCGCCAGCAGCCCGCTCGCCTGCGGCACGACCACCGCCGACGAACGGCTGACGTACCGGCCCTACAAGGACGCGACCTTCGCCAAGGACGTCGCCTGGGCGCGCGACATCGCTGACGGGTGCCGCGACCGCAACAGGGAAACACTCCGGCACATCAGCACCCGCAACACGGCACGGGACATGGACGTCATCCGCGAGGCCCTCGGGGAACGGAGGATCTCCTACTTCGGACTGTCGTACGGGACCTATCTCGGTTCCGTGTACACCCAGCTGTTCCCGCGGCGGGTCGACCGGTTCGTCCTGGACAGCGCGGTCGACCCCGAGCGGGTGTGGCGGAGCATGGGGCAGTCCTGGGCGGAGCAGGCCGAGCCCGCGTTCGACCGGTGGACGGACTGGACCGCTCGTCATGCGGCACGGTACGGACTCGGTGACACGCCCGCCGAGGTCGAGAAGCTGTTCTGGGACATCGTCGCGCGCGCCGACCGGGAGCCGCTCGACCTCGGCGGGACCAGGTTCGACGGTGCCGAGGTCCGCGAGTACATACGCTGGGAGATCACCCACCCCGCCGTCGCCGCCAGGACCCTGGGGCTGCTCCGGGACGCCGCCGAGGGCAAGCCCGTCCCGACCTTCCCGACCTTCGTGCCGACCGACAGCGAACTGGCGAGCTACCTCGCGATCATGTGCGGTGACACCCGCTGGCCCACCGACCCGGCCGTTTACCGAGCCGACTCCCGGCGCGACAGCGTCCGCTACCCCCTGTACGGCGACTCCGTCTCGAACATCTTCCCGTGCGCCTACTGGGACCGCCCGGTCGAACCGACCACCAAGATCGACAACAAGGTCCCCGCACTCATCGTCCAGAACGAATGGGACTCGCAGACCCCCCTGGCCGCCGCACTCGGCCTGCGACGGGCGCTGAAGGGCTCCCGGCTCGTCACCGTGGACGAGGGGCAGGGCCACGGCGTGTACGCGCTCGGCGTCAGCGACTGCGCCGACGACGTCACCACGCGGTATCTGACCACCGGACGGCTTCCCGCCCGGGACGTCACCTGCGCGGCCGACCCGCTCCCCGCGGCCGACTCCCGTTCCGCCTCGCCGGGCCCGGCCACGGCACCGGCCCGCTTCCCCTTCTCCGGCCGCTGAGCCCCGGCAGACGGTTGGCCTGGTAGAAGCCTTCCGAAGAATCTTGGTGTGGGGCTGTCCGGCCGGAGGCCGGACAGCCCCGTCCTCGTCAGTGGCGACCCGCGATCTCATGGTCCGGTGTCACCACCGGACCGGTGAACCGCGTTGCTCCCGGGATTTCGGCTGGGCTGCGCGGTGATCCCCGAGGCGGTCCCCGCCGAGCTGAACCTGTGTGGACGTACCTGCCGGGCTCTGTCGGGATTCGTACGGAGCCTGCCCGCGTTTGCCGCGTCTTTCCGAGGGACAGGACTGTCCTGCGCAACGTGTGCGACGTCCGGCTGCAGCCATACCCAGGGCGGATATGGGTGAGTGAGCCGCTGTTTCGTGGCGCTCCGGTGCCTTGCTGGTTCACCAGTCCACCCCTGGAGAGGATTGATCCCCGTATGAGAAACCGATACAGAACGCGCATAGGGTTCAGCGCGGCTGTGGCGATGCTGATGACGTCGTTCGCGTTACCGCCGGCGGTCGCGCAGGCGACGGCTTCCGGGAGCCGTTGTTCCGGGGGCTACGTGGCCATGACCTTCGACGACGGCCCGACGGACGCCACGGCCCAGTACCTGAAGGCGCTGCGGGATGCCGGACGCGTCAGGGCGACGTTCTTCGTGACCGGCACACTGGCCGAAGGGCAGCGGGCCGGGACACGGCGGATGGTCGCCGAAGGGCATCAGGTCGGAAACCACTCCTACACCCACGCCAATCTCGTGGAGCTCGACGCGGCCGCCGCATTCGCCGAACTACGCGACACCAGCCGCGTCATCCGAACCCAGACGGGTCGGGCGCCCACGCTGTTCCGGCCGCCCTTCGGGAGCACCGACGCGCGGACCCGGCGGGACGCGGCCCGACTGGGCATGACCGAGGTGATCTGGACGGCCGATACCGTCGACTGGAGCGGCATTCCGACCGAGACGATCGTGGCGAACGCGCTCACCGTGAAACCGGGCGGCATCATCCTGATGCACGACGGTCTGCAGACGACCCTCGCGGCCATCCCGAAGATCGTCCAGGGGCTCGCCGAGCGGGGCTTGTGCCCGGGTCGGATCGTGTACTCACCCACACCGGTCGAGGCATGGCCGGGACTGACTTTTCCTGCCAAGGCAGCGCCCTGGCGTTGACGTGTCCCATCGGGGGCGGTGCCGCGCACAGCGCCCGCCCCCGCCGCGCGCTCCACGTGCCGCCCGGGGCTCAGGCCTGGGCGGCGTACGCGAGGAAGTGGCTCCAGGCGGCCGGGGCGAGGGCGAGCTGGGGGCTCTCGTCCAGCTTGGAGTCGCGGACGTGGACGGTCGAGGGGCAGGCGGCGACCTCGACGCAGGAGTCGCCTTCGGCACTGCTGTAGCTGCTCTTGAACCAGGTCAGGGGTGTGGTGCTCATCTCGCTCCTCGCATCCGCCGCATCAGGCTCTTGGAGTCGTCCAACGAGAGAGCCTGTGAACGCATACTGGCACACCGCATCTGGATGACACTGACCACTTTGGGGTCGGAGACGAACTGCCCGTACATCTGCCCTTCCAAGTAGCCGAACCACTGGTGCTCCGGGGTCTCCAGCAGTTGCATGGGCCCGTCGATGGCCACGTGGTGGTGCCGTACCAACGGCATGATCTGGACCTCCACATTGCGCAGTTCGGACAGGTCGAGAATGTGGTCGATCAGCTCCCTGGTGACGTCCTCGCCGCCCAAGTCCCGCAGGAACAGATGCTCTTCGAGGATGAAGCTGAACGCGGTGTTGGGCCGGTTTCGCAGGAGTCGTTGGCGCTCCAACCGAGCGGCGAGCCGCGCCTCGATCTGCTCGTCATCGAGCGGTGGCAACCGGTCGGCGAACAGCGTCCGCGCGTACGCCGGCGTCTGCAACAGCCCCGGAATCAACCGGCACTCGTACGTGTACAGGCTCAGCGCCCCCAGCTCCAGCTGCGCCCACTGACGGAACCAGCTCGCCACCCCTTCCGCCGCGTCAGGTGCTTCGCCGCCGCCAGAATCACGCCGAACGCGTCGAGCAGTCTGTCCGCGCGCTCCGCGAAGTCCGGAGGCGGGAGCCGGCGGCCCTGCTCGACGGAGGCGACGGTCTCCAGTGAGTATCCGACGAGCGGGGCGAACTGCTCCCGCGTCAGCCGCGCCCGCTTGCGGAAGGTCTTGACCACCTCTCCGAACATCTTGAGGATGTACTGCGGCTCGGGTTCGCCGCCGCGTCCGCCGCCTCCCCGGCGACCCGGGAACGCCCGGCCTCCTGCGCATCGAGGTGTCCGACACCCGGGGCGAACGCCGGCCGCCGGGCCCCGGCGAGATCACCGCGCCGGAGGACAGCTCCGACAGCGGGCGCGGGCTGCTGATCGTGGACGCCCTGGCCGACCGCTGGGCAGTCCTCGACCGCAACCCGGGCAAGACGGTCCGGGCGGAGCTGGACCTGCTGTACTGACCGCACGCCCGGCCGGTTCAGCGCCGGATGTGAACGGTCACCCGGATCGTGCCGGTCGCGCTCACTCCGCCCCCGATGGCACCGACCACGGTAGCGGCGGTGTCGTGGCCGGCCAGGGCGAGGACGACCACGCCGGCGATGGAGGCGAGCCCGGTCGCGGTCGTGAGCCAAGCGAGGAGGCGGGCTCGGCGCGGGGAGTCGGTGGTGGTGAGTGAGGCCATCGGATCTTCTCCTTGGTGATGGAACAGGACCATGGCGCACCGAGCTTGCCGCGACACGATGGGGTGCGCCGGACGTGCGGCATGGAAATGGAAGGGGAATCGCCGGGCATCGCCCTGGGCGACTGCTTCGAGTGGACCGTAGAGCGACCGGGCGTAGCCGATTCCCGGAAATCCGGAGCGTCTGTCCGGGTGCGTCGGACACTGCTGGACATGCCTGGACGCCTTCGGAGATGATGGAGGCCGACGAGTGGCAGCGCAGGGGGATCATGAGGACATGGCGTCAATTCCGTTCTGCATTAGTGCAGTTGATGGATGACGGAGGTGTCACTAGACGCCAGCTGCTGCAAGCCGCCGAAGCCTCGACGACCGCAACCCGTGGCAGCACCACCCCGGATTTCGGAGCGATCAAGCGTTCGACTTTCTACGGCTATCTCCAGAAGAGCGACGACCCGGTCGGCGGCGACTGGAAGGTCATGGAGAACGTCCTGCGATGCATCGCCTCCATGGCCGAGGACAACGGACAGTCTCTCGACATCGACTACCCGTCCTGGGAGCAGGACTGGGAACGGCTGGTAAACGAGCGGCACAGGAGGCGAAGCGAACCGAACAGCTGGATCGGGAGTTGGGACGGAGCCGCCGACGCTGTCCTCGCCCACTCCTCGGCGCAGGAGTTCGCGGTCTGGCCGGAGGGCGGGAGTCGTCTCGACGTGCTGTCCCGGGCGGTTGCCTCTCTCAGCTCCGCGTACGAGCCCCGCCTGGCGAAGGAGGCCGCTCAGCGGCTCGTCGACGCCGCGGGGGCGGAGCTGGGAGCGGCCGACCCGAGAATCCTGGCCGCCCGGCACGCGCTCGCCTTCTGGACGGGGGAGACCGGAGACGCCCAGCTCGCGCTGGAGCTCACCGGGCGCCTGCTCTCCGACTGCCGGGAGGGCCTGGGGCCCGGCCACATCCTCACCCGCCTGGCCGCGCTCCGTGAGGCCCTGTGGAGCTGCTACACGGGGCACTGGCACGAGGCCAACCGTCGCTACATCGAGGTGGTCAGCGGCGAAGCCGGCCGCCCGGACCGGGACCCGCTCATCTGGCTCCTCGCGCGCTGGGGCATGGCGCGCACAGGCGGTCGCACGGGCAACTGGCGTCACGCCCACGTGGAACTGGCGGACCTCCTGCCCTCGGTGGTGGAGACCTTCGGCGCGGACCATCCGGCGACCTTCAGCGCGGAAGCCGCCCATGCCTGGGCCGCCGGTCGGTCCGGACGCCCGGCGGAGGCCTGTGCCCGGCTGGAGGACCTGGTCGCCAGGGCCGAAACCGCTCTGGGGCCCCACCACCCGATCAGTCTGCGCATCCGCACGGCCTCGGCGCACTGGACCCATGCGGTCGGCTCAACGGCCGACGCTCTGCGGATGGCGGCCTCCGCGCGCGAAGCGTGCGAGGCATTGGTGGGGAAGATGCACCCGCTCAGCATCCACGCGGCCGAGGTGGAGTCGCTCTGCCTCCTGGAGGAGGACGAGAAGGCGGCCGTCGACGGCCTTTCCGCCGTCCTGTCTCGCATGCGGCGGTGCCTCGGTCCCGACCATCCACAGACGCTCCAGGCGGAGTCGAACCTCGCGGCCGCCCGTGCCACCACCGACGGCACGGGCGTCGACCCGGGGGAGTTCGAGAGCATCGCCGAGCGCATGGGCCGTGCTCTCGGAGAAGAACACCCGGACACCCTTCGCACGTGGGCCAACGTTGCCATCGCCATTTTGAACACCCAGGGCGCTGATGCGGCTCTGCCGCTTTCCCGGACGACGCATGACTCGTTCAGGAAGGTGCTGGGCGACGATCACCCCGAAACCGTGTCGAGCCGGGACCTTCTGGCCGCCGTCACCGAGCAGATGCGCGAGCGCGAGTGTGGGAACCGAGCCAAGCCCGCCAGACAGCACCGGTCGGGCGGTACGTCGTACAACACCGGCTTTCACGGCGGAGAGGCGCCGTCGAGCGACCGTGCCGTCAAAAGCGGTATCGATCCGGTCGTGTGGACCTCCGAGCCGACAGGTCCCGCGGACCGCGGTGAGACGGAGCCGGACAACGGCTCGAGCACGCCGCCGGCGCAGCAGAACGGATTCGACATCCTGGCGGCGGTGGCTTCGTTGCCCGTGAGCACGTGGAGCTACCAGGGCGAGGAGAACGTCCGGCACCTCGGCCCGATGGCGCAGGACTGGTACGCGGCCTTCGGCCTGGGGGCCGACGACCGGTCGATCCACGTGATCGACGCGAACGGCGTGGCGATCGTCGCGATGCAGGCGCTGCACCGCATGGTGGTGCATCTCCAGCAGGAGGTGGAGAGCCTGCGCAGGGGCGTCGATGCTGACGAGACTTCGAGGAACCACGAGGACAACAACCGTATGCCCTGAGGGCCTGCTCCGGAGAGACCTTTCGTCACTTATCAGCGTGAGGTCAAAAAGTCTCCGTCAGCTCACGCGCGCTTGAGAACGCTCTCTCTTCGTGCCCGTCCGCGCACCTCACGTACGCGGGCGGGCGCGCCAGTGTGTTCCCGGGCCCGCGTCGCGGCTCAGGGGGACGAGCGGGTGGTGTGGGCGGCGTCGAGGAGGTGGCGCAGGCGCTGGCCGTCGGGGGCGAGGGCGGTGACGAGTGCGGCGGGGCCCGCGAGGGGGGTGAGGATGGCCAGTCCGTCCTCCGGGGTGTCGGTGAGGGACTGGGCGGCGGGTGGTTTCGTGTCGAAGGCGGGGTCGACGAGGAGGATCTGGCCGGTCGCCCGGTGGTGGGCGAGGACGGCCGGGCTGTCCCAGCCGGCGGCTCCCGGCCCGTAGTCCGCTTCCTGGTCGAGGAGCACGTGTCCGCCGCGTCGGACGGTGAGCCGGGTGGTCACGCGGCCGGGCGGTTCGCCCGTGCGCCCGAGCACCAGCTCCTCGCGCAGGACGAGCCGTGCGGTGGGGGCGAGGTCGATCGTCCAGGTCTGCCGCAGATTGCTGCCCGCGGCGCTGATCAGGGGCTTGGGCAGCCAGCGGAGTTCCGCGTGGTCCGCCACGGTCAGGTGTACGTCGTAGGTCGCGTGTCCGGTGGTGGGGCCTCTCAGGGCGAGGGTCGCGGCCGCGGACGTGACGTGGAGGGCGGCACCCCGCTGGGCGGTTGCCTCGATGCGCAGGCGGTCGCCGCCCAGGGGAGCGCTCATGGCCCCGACGACGCACACCCGCGCTTCGGCGCCCCGTGAGCGCAGTCGCCGGAATTCGAACGGGCCGTCGCCGTCGAGAACGGGCAGGACGGTGCCGCCGCCCCGGGCGGCGGCCGTGATGCGGGCCGTCGCCCGTACGCCGACGGCGGCTGTGCCGCGGCTCGTCGGCACGGCGGGTGCGGTGGCGGCGGTCACGCGGCGCCTGCGGACCAGTCGCTGAGGTGCTCACGGACCCAGTCGGCGACGGGCTTGACGCCGCCTTCCTCCTTGAGGGAGGTGAAGGCCACCGGGAGCTCGCCGCGCTGGGCCTTGGCATCGCGCGCCATGGCTTCCACGTCGGAGCCGACGTAGGGGGCGAGGTCGGTCTTGTTCACGACGAGGAGGTCTGCGGTGGTGACGCCGGGGCCGCCCTTGCGGGGGATGTCGTCGCCGCCCGCCACGTCGATGATGAAGATCTGGGCATCGACCAGCCCCTTGGAGAAGGTGGCGGTGAGGTTGTCTCCGCCGGACTCGACGAGGATCAGGTCGAGGGGGCCGGTCGTCTCCTCCAGCTCCTCCACGGCTTCGAGGTTGGCGGAGATGTCGTCGCGGATCGCGGTGTGCGGGCAGGCGCCGGTCTCGACGGCCCGGATCCGCTCGGGCGGCAGGACCGCCTGCCGGAGCAGGAAGTCGGCGTCCTCGCGGGTGTAGATGTCGTTGGTGACCACGGCGATGGACACTTCTGTGCGCAGCGCCCTGCACAGGGCGGCGACGGTGGCGGTCTTGCCGGAGCCGACAGGGCCGCCGAGCCCGATGCGCAGCGCGCGGCGGGTGCCGTCAAGGCGCTCGGTGGCTGGGGCGCTGTAGGCGTGGCGGTGCGGGTACTTCTCGTCGAGGTCGTGGTCGAGGTGCATGCGGGTTCCTTGTGTCGGGTCTCGTGTGGTGACTCGCCGTGGGGGTCAGGAGGCGAAGAGGCGTGCGGGCCGGGGGGCGTGGTGCTGGGCGCTGATGTCCAGCAGCGGCGCCGAGGCCGCCGGCAGGGCGTCGACTCCCTCTCCGGGGACGCGCTGTGCCGAGGCGGTGGCGGCCGCGGCGACGCGATCGAGCTCCGGTGCCAGGCGGGCGAGTACGGTGGTGGCGTCGAACGGGTCCAGGCTCAGCAGCCGGACCGTCGCGGTGGCCGGCCCGCTGACGGTCTCGTACACCGCCGCGTAGGCGGCGTCCAGCGGTTCGAGCCCGGCCGACCGGGCGGCCACGCCCAGCACCACCGGCTGGTGTGCGCCGCGCGGACGGGCCGCCGCGAGCGCGTCGAGCTCCGCCGACGGCCACGTGGCGCGGGCCGCCCGCATCATCTGCCGGCCCAGTTTGCGGGCGGTGTGCCGCAGAGCGGCCACGGGCGTACGGGCATCGGCGGCCTGGTCCAGGACCAGCGGATCGTGCCCGGCGGCGGCCGCGGCGGCCAGCGCCGCCGCGACCAGCCCGGCCGTGTGCAGCCGCCCCCGGCAGAACTGCTCCAGCGTGCCGGCGTCCGTGATCCGGCCGGCCGCGACCGCCGGTTCGGCTCCGCCCGAGTGGGCGTGGCCCCCGGCGGGGAACCGCCCGTCGGCCAGGACGAGCAGCGCGGCACGGTTCATTCGTCAATCCTCTGCTCGACGGCTCGGCTTCCTGTGCTCCGGAGAGGCTCAGAAGAGGAAATAGCGCTGGGCCATGGGAAGTTCGGATACGTATGCGCGGTCGACGATGTGGCCGTCGACGAAGGTCGTCACGTCGGTCACCTTCGCTCCGCCGATGACGACCTCGTAGGTGTCGGGGTCGATACGGACGTCCGGGGTGGCGTGGTTCTCCTTCATGTCCGCCTTCTTGACGCCGCGCGTGTCGCTGATCGCCCTGAACCGCTTGTTCAGCTTCGAGCCCTTCGCCAGGCCGTTCCCGATGGCTCGTTCGGTGACGAAGTTGTACGAGAGGGAACCGGGCGCCACGCCGGTGGCTCCCCACATGGGGCGGGGCAGCACGGGCTGCGGGGTGGGGATGGACGCGTTGGCGTCGCCCACCTGCGCGTAGGCGATCTGGCCGCCCTTGATGACCATGTGGGGCTTGACCCCGAAGAACTTCGGTTCCCACAGGACCAGATCGGCGAGCTTTCCGGTCTCCACCGAGCCGACGACGGCGTCGATGCCCTGGGCGAGAGCCGGGTTGACGGTGTACTTCGCGACGTACCGACGAGCGCGCCGGTTGTCCGCCAACGGCGGCTCGGCCTCCGGGGTCGTGTCCGCCGCCGTTGCGTCCTGGGCTGCCCCGGCCTTGGGGCCGGTCTCCGGCTCGTCCCGAGGCCGGTCCTCCTCCAGGAAGCCGCGGCGGACCTTCATGACGTGCGCGGTCTGCCACGTCCGCATGATCATTTCGCCGATGCGGCCCATGGCCTGGGCGTCCGAGGACATGATCGAGATCGCGCCGAGGTCATGGAGGATGTCCTCCGCGGCCATAGTGGAGGGCCGGATCCGGGAGTCCGCGAAGGCGAGGTCCTCCTCGACCTTCGGATTGAGGTGATGGCAGACCATCACCATGTCGAAGTGCTCCTTGACCGTGTTGACGGTCAGCGGACGGGTGGGGTTGGTGGAGGCGGGCAGCACGTTCGGCTCGCTCACCATCTTGATCATGTCAGGGGCATGGCCGCCTCCGGCGCCCTCGACGTGGAAGACGTGGATGGAGCGTCCGCCGATGGCGTCGATGGTGTCCTGGACGAACCCGGCCTCGTTCAGCGAGTCGGCGTGGAGGGCGAGTTGCACCCCCGTCTCCTCGCACACCTCCAGGCACCGCTCGATGACCGCGGGCGTGGCGCCCCAGTCCTCGTGGATCTTCAGACCGAGGACACCGGCGTCTACCTGGGCGAGCATCGACTCCTTCGACATCGTGGCGCCCTTGCCGAGCAGCCCGATGTTCACCGGAGCGCTGTCCAGCGCCTCGAACATGCGGTTGACGTGCCAGGCTCCGGGAGTGACGGTGGTCGCCGTGCTCCCTTCCGCCGGGCCCGTACCACCACCGATGAGCGTGGTGACACCCGCCGCCAGCGCCTCGCGGACCTGGTCGGGGCAGATGAAATGGACGTGCGTGTCGATCCCGCCGGCGGTCAGGATCCGTCCCTTGCCCGAGATGACCTCGGTGTCCGGGCCGATGACGAAGTCGGTGGGCCGGGGGCCGATCCCGTTGTGGCGTTCCGCGCCCTCATGGAGGGGGTTCATGGTCTCGGGGTTGTACGCCTTGCCCAGCGCGACGATGTTCCCGTCGCGGAGGGCGACATCCGCCTTGACGATGCCCCAGTGGTCCAGGACGACGACACCCGTGATCACGGTGTCCGGGGGGTTCGCCGCCGCGGGGCCGGCCGGCTTCCCGCGTTTCGCCTTCGCCGGGTCTCGCGGCACGACGGACTGACCCATGGACTCGCGGATCACCTTGCCGCCGCCGAAGACCATCTCGTTCCCGCTGCGGCCGGGGCCTCCCGACCAGTCGTCCTCGATCCTGACGCTCAGCGCCGTGTCGGCGAGGCGGATGCGGTCACGGGTCGTCGGCCCGAAACGGTCGGCGTAGGCCGGTCGCGTCAACGGATCGAACGCCGTCGGCTCCTCCGGGCAGCAGGTGCAGTCGGGGCACTGAACGGTGGCACTCACGCCTGCTCCTTGTCGAACGAGCCCTTGACCTTGTCGAGCGAGCCGTTGACCTTCTCGGGCAGGCCCTGGATCGTGCCGCGCAGACCGTGGACCACCCGGGCCCCCTCGATGGGCACGAGCTGGACCTTCTCGGCGATGCCGGGCTCGAACCGCACCGAACTGCCGGCGGGCACGTTCAGACGCCTGCCCCACGCCTCCTCGCGGACGAACTCCAGCCCGTCGTTGGCCTCGGCGAAGTGGTAGTGGGAGCCGACCTGGACGGGCCGGTCGGTCGGATTGGCGACCATCAGCTCCGTCACCTGGCCGAGCTGCCTGTTGCGCTCGTTGAAGATCACCACCTCGTCCTCCTTCACCGGGGAGAAGTCGACCTTCCCCGGACAGATGACCGGCTCCTCGTCCAGGCCCACCTCGGGGAACGGGCCGTGCAGGGTGACCAGCTTCGTCCCGTCGGGGAACGTGGCCTCCACCTGCACGTTCTCGATCATCTCGGGGATGCCCTCCATGACCTCCTCCCGCGACAACACCTTGCGGCCGGACGACATCAGCTCGGCCACGGTCCTGCCGTCCCGGGCCCCTTCGAGAACATGCACGATCAACAACGCCATGGCTTCCGGGTAGTTCAGCAACACGCCGCGGGCCCGGCGCTTCTCCGCAACGTCAGCGGCCACGTGCATCATCAGGCGTTCTTGCTCGTGTGGGGTGAGGTGCACAGACAATTCCCTGCATCGGCTTCCGCCCAGGACTCCTGTCCTGGGCCGCCGGCAGGAGACGAGGCCCCAACGCGCATCCACGGTCCGGGAGGCCCCATGGCCTTGCTTCCGGTGCTTCTGCCGCAGCGCGGCGCGGATGTCGCCCGTGGCGCGTTCGGCCCCTGCTCGACGTGGATCCATCATGATCGCGGCGGCGGGGCCGAAGTCACGTACGGGGCATGGTGCACCCGAACGAGTGATCACCGGGCCGGAGGAACAGTGCGAGGTCGACAGCCCCGGTACCGTCCAGGCGGCCCGGGGCCGGGCGGTCGACGGTCCCGTTCGGTACGCGGGACGCCGTGGCCGTGGTGTCGACTGCCCGTGAGCGGCACAGCGCCGGCTCACCACAGCGTCGTGGTCGGCCCCCGCCCCGGATGTGGCCGCACTGCTCACGACGTTCCATCAGACTTGCATCACCGTGCTCGGACACCTGGACAAGGCGGGGGAGGCCGGATCCGCCACCGAGCTGGGCGCGTCGATCGGGAAGGTGAACCGACTCGCTCCCCCGCACGCTCACTCATGCGGATGCCGCTGCCGGGCAGCGGTGGCGCGCAGACCTACGGACCCGAGTTCCTCTCCGTGCCGACCTGCGGCTCACCCCCGCCGCACCCGCCCCGCGATCCGGCGGCCCAGCCGCCCCAGGGCGCTGACCCGGTTCCAGTCGCGGAAGGCGTCGGCCCGGCCGCTGCTGCCCGTGCGGCCCACCGTCTCCTCGACCTCCGCCACGGCCTCGGCCGACATGCCGCGTACGGCGGGGCGCAGGACGTCGTCGAGGAGGGCGGCGGCCACCGGCGGCCAGGCGCGGCCCGCGTGCGGGTGGGCGGTCCAGACGGTGAAGCAGTCCGCCGCGTAGGCGGGCTGGGTGCGCAGCCGCGCCCGTACGGTCTCCGTCCGGGCGGCCCGGTCGTACGCGGCGATCAGCTCGGCGTCGTCGCCGTGGACGAAGTCGTACAGCTCCGCCCCCGGGCGGTCCGGGGCCAGCAGCCGTTCGACCAGGGCCGCGTGCGCCCGCTCCCGGAGCACCGGTTCGACCGGCTCCGCCTGGGCGCACAGCATGCGTACCCGCTCCGCCCAGCCGGGTTCCGGGGCGCCCGTGCGCAGTTCGCGTACGAGGACCAGCAGGTGGAGTCCTGCCCGCTCCCGGCCGCCGATCTCCTCGGGGAAGCCGCGCAGCAGGTCGTGGGCGAGGCCGGCCGCCTCATCCGTGCCGGCGGCCGACGTGCCACCGGCGGATGCGTCGACGGCTGACGTACCACCGGCCGACGTGCCACCGGCCGACGGGTCGGCGGCGGACGCCCCCAGCGCCGCGTCCACCAGGCGCGCCCACGTACCGGCCGCGCGGTGCGCGTCCGAGGTGGCCGCGTCCAGCAGCAGCCGGGCCTCCCCGACCGTCGGGGCCCGGTCCTCCCACACCAGGCCGGCCGCCGTGCGCAGGACCAGCGGCTCGGCGAAGGGGGAGAGGCCGGCCGCCCGCAGCACCCGGTGCCACACCGCCGCCCGGTCACCGCCCAGGGTCGCCATCGCCTCCGGCACCTCGGCGCACATCCGCAGATGCGGCAGCGCCTGCGTACCCGTGAACGGCAGCGTGACCCGCTCCAGGAACCGGGCCACCGCCCCGGGGCCCCCGGGCGCGATCCGGTCCAGCGCGCCGAGCAGCGCCGTCCGCACCTCGAACTGCTCGTCCAGCAGCTCCAGCAGGGCAGGTGCGAAGCCCGGGGGGCCATCGTGGGCCGCCGCCTCCGCCAGCAGAGCGGGCGCCAGCCGGTCCACGACCCCCGGCAGCGACTCCTTACTGTCCACGCCCAGCAGGCGTGCCACTCGCAGGAGTTGTACGGTGCGCGCCACCGAGCGTGATCCGACCGTGTCGGCCAGCTCGGTCAGGATCTCCGGGCCCAGCCGCTCGGCGACCTCCGCCCCCTCCGGACCGGCGAACGCCTCCCGGCGCGGCAGTTCCAGCGAGCCGTTGCCGCCCCGTACCGCCTCCGTGACCAGCATCGCCGCGAGCGGTGCCGTCACCGATGCCGGGCAGCGGCCCTCCAGCGCGCCGAACAGCCGCCCGGCCGCGTCGAATTCCGGGCCCGTACGGTCGTCGACGGCGGGGGAGGTGAGCGCCTCCACCAACTGGCCCGTGCGCTCGGCGTCCAGCGCGTACGGGCGATCGGCGGCCCAACCGGCAGCCGCCGCCCGCCCGTCCGGCCCCAGTTCGACCCCCGCACACAGGGCCGTCACGGCCAACGGGCCGGCGGCGAACGGCTCCCCGGGCAGCTCCCGCGCCTCGCTGAACAGCTCCGGCGACCGGCTTCGCCAGACCCGCGCCGCCGTCGCCGCCCACGCGTCGGCCGGGCCGTCGCCGGCCGGAGGCGGCCCCGCGCACGCGTGCACCCGCAGACCTGCCGCCCGTGCCGCCGCCGCGTCCTCGGGCCCCACCCCCACCACCCGCGACGCCGAACCCTCCGGCCGCCGGGTGTACGTGGTGAACGTCAGGCGCTCCGCGCTCTCCCTCGGCAGGGTGACCGACGCGAGCCCCAGCCACCGGGCCACGTCCGCGCACTGCCGCTCCACCAGCACCACGGGCCTGTCCCCGCTCGCCCCGGCGTCGCTCGCCCGGCGTAGATCCGCCAGCACGGCCGCGAGCCAGGGGCCGCGCGAGACGGCGAAGTCGTCGAGGCCCTCGGAGACCGCCGCCGGACCCGGCGGCAGCGTCAACGGGTCCGGTATCGCCCCGCTCGGGGTCACCGCCACCCAGTGCGGCGACCGCCACGCCTCGACCGGCAGCCGGTCGCCCGGCAGCGGAACCCCCGGCGGCAGATGCACCGCGTGCGCGTGGAACCGTACGCCCGGACCCGCGTGGCCGCCCGCGTCCCGCACCGGGGCCGAACGCGCCACCAGCCGGCTGCCGTCGGACAGGAGAAAGTAGCCGAACGCCTGCGGCAGCGCGCGCAGTTCGCCGTCGGACGGCCGGTCGGGAACGCCCCCGGGAAGCTCGTAGCGCACCAAGGGCTCGATCTCCGCCAGCAGAGCACCCGACACTCCTGGACCGACCGCCGTGAACCGGCCCGCCGTTCCCTCGTCCCCCGGCGCGGCGGAGGTGTAGTGCACCTGTGCAAGGCTCATCTGTCGGCCCTCTTCGTCCTGCCGCGCCCGATCCCCGTGCCCACCCCGTACGGCTGGGGTCGGGGGAAGAAGTCCGCAGCCGCGGGGGCGACGTTATCAAGGACGGGGACGGAATCCCTACGCTGCGTCAGGTGCTGCCCCGGGGACCGCTGTACTACGTTGACCCCATGGGCGACGTCAAGCTTTCCGCAGGCGTGATCGAGTACCACGACACCGGTGGCGAGGGGCCCGTCGTGGTTCTCCTGCACGGCGTGGCCATGGACGGTTCCCTGTGGGACGAGGTCGTCGCCGGGCTCGGTGACGGGGTGCGCTGCATCGTGCCGACCCTGCCGCTCGGCGGCCACCGCAGGCCGATGGATGCTGGGGCCGACCTCTCCGTCATCGGGGTCGCCCGGCTGGTCGCGGAGTTCCTGGTAGCCCTCCGGCTGGAGGACGTGACGCTGGTGATGAACGACTGGGGCGGCGCACAGGCCCTCGTCGCGGACGGGCGGGCCGACCGGATCGGGCGGCTCGTGATCACGTCCTGCGAGGCGTTCGACAACTACCCGCCGGGGCTGCCCGGCCGGAACCTCGTCGCCTCCGCCAGGGTGCCCGGAGGGATCAGGGCGGCCTTCTCCCTGCTCCGGCTGCGGCCCGCACGGCGGCTGCCCATGACCTGGGGACGGATGAGCAAGCGACCCGTCCCGGACGCCACGATGGACCGGTGGTTCCGGCCGCTCCAGACCTCCGCGGAGATCCGCCGCGACCTGCGCGCCTACGTGCTCGGCGTACCGGACAGGGCCGAACTCCTGCGGTGGGCCGAGCAACTGCGCACCTTCGACCGGCCCGCGCTCGTGATCTGGGCGACCGAGGACCGGGTGATGCCGCTCGACCACGGGCGACGCCTCGCCGAACTCCTGCCGCGGGGACGCTTGGTGGAGGTCGCCGACAGTTACACACTGATTCCCCAGGACCGGCCCGACGCCCTCGTCGAGCACATCGGCGCCTTCCTCGCGGAGACCGCCTGAGGGGGCGGAGCCCGGTTCCCCGGGGCGGTGCCGTGCATGTCCCGACGAGGTAACAGTCCCTCTTCGGGACCCGCCGACCGCGCCGGGCGAACCTATGATCGACGCGGTGTCGAGGAGGAACGGGGAAACGCTGTGACCTGTCACGTGCCGTTAAGAGGGGCCCGGTACGCGCTGCCCCTGGCCCTGGTGACCGTGCTGCTCGCCGGCTGCTCCGGCGCGGCGGACGACCCGGGGGGAGCGGAGAAGCGCGATGCCTCGATGAGCGCGAGCGCGAGTCCGGACGCCGTCGGCGGCACCGGTGCCGGGCCGTCGCCCGAGGCCTCGCTCGTACCCGACCCCGCCCGGCTCCCGAAGACCCCGGCCCAGGCGCGTGACCTCATCGGCCGCGTCATCGCCGGCCCCGACAGCTTCGGCCCCGGGGTGGTGAAGCGGAGCCCGTACGAGAGCGACCCCGCGACCTGGCCCGTGCTCGGCGAGGACTGTGTCTGGCAGCAGCGGAAGCCCGCGTACAGCGTCCTGGCCACCCTCACCCGGTCGTTCGAGCTGCCCGCCGAGGAGGGAAAGGGGCCGGTGCGCCTCGGTGCCGTCGTCACCGTGCACCGTACCCGCGAGGACGCGGCCTGGGAGATGGCGGAGTCGATGGAGGAGAGCATGCGCTGCCCCACCCAGCAACTGCGCAAGGGCGAGACGATCGGATCCATGGTCGCCGCGGGCCTCCTCGGCGGCGAGAGCACCCAGAACACCTCCGAGGACTTCCTCAACGAGATGGGGGAATACCGGAGCTCCGAACTGGGCGGGCCGCACCACTACTCCTGGCAGCAGGCGCAGACCCTCCAGTTCACCGTCGCCGTGACCGGCAAGGGGGCGAAGGGGCGCACCGAGGACGAGATCGACACCTTGGTCAACGAGGCGTACGGCGCCATGCTGTCCCGGCTCGGAAACGCCGTCGAGAAGCAGAGCTGAGGCCCGGCGATGGACGACCTGCGACCCACTGATCCCGCCCGCATCGGCGGACACCGGCTCCTGGGCCGCCTCGGAGCGGGCGGCATGGGCGTCGTCTACCTCGGGCGCACCGACGCCGGCGCGCTCGCCGCGATCAAGGTGATCCTGCCCGAACTCGCGGAGGACGAGGACTTCCGGACCCGCTTCCGCCGCGAGACCGAGGCCGCACGCCGGGTCGACAGTCCCTGGGCGGTGCCCGTCACCGGCGCCGACACCGAGGGCGCACGCCCTTGGCTCGCAACGGAGTTCGTAGCCGGGCCCACGCTTTCCGATGTCGTCGCCCGGCGCGGGCCGCTGCCCGTGCGCAGCGTCACCGTCCTCGGCCGGCTGCTCGCCCGCGCCCTCACCGCCGTGCACGGAGCCGGGCTCGTCCACCGCGACGTCAAACCCGGCAACGTCCTGCTGACGGCCGACGGCCCCCGGCTGATCGACTTCGGGATCGCCCGCGCCGTCGACGCCACCGCGCTGACCGCCACCGGACTCGTCGTCGGCACCCCCGGATTCCTCCCGCCCGAGCAGGCGTCCGGGAACACCGCGGGACCGGCCGGGGACCTCTTCTCGCTCGGCTGCCTGCTGGCGTACGCGGCCACCGGCCGGCCGCCGTTCGGCGGCGGAGCGGTCGACGCCCTTCTCTACCGGACCGTCCACGACGCGCCCGACCTCGACGGGATCGACGACGCTCACCTGCGCGCCGTCCTGGACCGGTGCCTCGCCAAGGACCCCGGTGAGCGTCCGACCGCCGCCGGCCTCGACTCCCTGATCGCCGAGGACATACCCGCCGACCCCACCGCCGACTGGCTGCCCGAGGACGTCGTCCGGATCATCGCGGAGCGGTCCGCCGCCGTGCTGGCCCTGCCCGGCATCGACGCCACCGTCACCGAGAAGCCCGGACCGCCGGCACCCGCCCCCGGCCGACGGCGGTTCCTGCTCCTCGCGGCGGGCGGGGCGGTGGCCCTCGGCGCGGGCGCCTTCGCCGCCGTACGCCTCACCGGCGACGAATCCGACGGCGGCGGGGACGGAGCTCCCGGCGCACGCCGCTGGATCATCGGCGTGCACGCCGACCTCACCGGCCCCCAGAGCACCGCCGGACGTGCCCAGGAACGCGGCGCCCGGCTCGCCGTCGACCGCTTCAACTCCCTCGACGACCAGCCGTTCCGGCTCGCCGTGAAGGTCCTCGACGACCGGGGGGATCCGGCCCGGTCCGCCCGCGTCGCCGAGGAGTTCGCCCGCGACCCGGAGGTCGTCGCCGTCATCGGCCCCACGGGCGACGCGGCGGCCGGGGCGGCCCTGGCCGCGTACGACGAGGCGGTGCTGCCGGTCCTGACGGTGTCGGCCCTCCAGATCGCCTTCTCCGCCCGGGCCAACGGCTCCTTCTTTCAGGCCGCCCCCTCCTACGCCTCGCTCAGCGTCCCCATCGTCCACCGACTCCTGCTGCGCCCCGACGTCGAGCGGCTGGGCATCCTGATCGACCGGGCCGGCGGGCAGACGGCCTACCAGGCGGGCTACGCGACGAACCTGATGGCGCCCAACCTCACCACCGGCACCACGCACCCCCGTGTGGTGCCCGCCGGGACGACCGTCTTCGACCCGGTCGTCACCGACCTCCTCTCCCACCGGAGCGACGCCCTCTTCTACGCCGGTGACGCGGCCGGCGCCTCCCGGGTCGCCCGCATCCTGGCCGACCTCTCCTTCCCCGGACCGCGCATGGCCCAGCACACCGTCATGGGGCCGGAGTTCCTGGACCAGGCGGGCGCGGCGGCCGACGGCTGGGAGTTCGTCGCACCGTTCACCGACGCGAGCGCCCCGGCCGCCGCGACGTTCGCCGCCGCCCACCGCAAGCGCTTCGGCGCGGCCCCCGCCGCCTGGTCGGCCGAGGCGTACGACGTTACGGGGCTCGTCGCCCGCGAACTGGCCGCTCTGACCGAGGCCGCGGCCAAGAAGGCGACGGCGAGCGCCACGCCCTCCGGGAGCGACCGCCCCACCCGCTCCCGGCTCACCGCCGCGATCGCCGCCTCCCGGTACGAAGGCGTCTCCCGCACCTACGCGTTCGACGAGGACCGGCAGCAACTCGTCGGCCAGGACGCCCACCTGTACCGGGTGGAGAAGGGCCGGCATCGCTATCTCGGCGCGGCCCCGAAGCCGAAGAGCTGACGTGCGGCCCCTCATCACCGAAGACCCCCGCACCGTCGGCCCGTACCGCACGCTCGTCCGGCTCGGCGCCGGCGGCATGGGGGTGGTCTACCTGGCGCGAACGGCGGGCGGGGCGCTCGCCGCCGTCAAGGTGATCCGGGCCGAGCACGCCGCTGATCCCGGCTTCCGCGCCCGCTTCCGGCGCGAGGCCGAGGCCGCCGCCCGGATCACCGGCCCGTGGGTGGTCCCGGTGCTCGGCGCGGACACCGAGGCCCGCGAGCCGTGGCTGGCGACCGCGTTCGTCCCCGGGCCCTCGCTGGCCGAGGTGGTGGGCGCCGGCGGCGCGCTGCCCACGTCCACCGTCCGGGCGCTCGGGAGCCGGCTCGCGGAGGCCCTCGTCGCGGTCCACGAGGCCGGGCTGAGCCACCGCGACGTCAAACCCGGCAACGTGCTCCTCGCCCTCGACGGCCCCCGCCTCATCGACTTCGGGATCGCCCGCCACGAGGGCGCCACCGCACTCACCGCCACCGACGCGGTGATCGGCACGCCCGGCTACCTCGCCCCCGAACAGGCGTCGGCCGGGCCGGTGGGACCGGCGTGCGACGTGTTCTCCCTCGGCTGCGTCCTGGTGTACGCGGCGACGGGCCGGCGGCCGTTCGGCGACGGCGGCGCGGCCGGTGTGCTGTTCCGTACGGTCCACGAGGAGCCGGACCTGGCGGGTGTGCCGCCCGAGTTGCTGCCCCTGATCACCGCCTGCCTGAGCAAGGACCCGGCCGCCCGGCCGCCGGCGAGCCGCATCGGCGACGACCTGGGGGCGGCCGGGGAAGCCGACCGCGGCCGGTCGGGCAAGAGCCCGGGGCCGGCCCCGCTCCGGCCGCCGGACCCCCGTGCGGCCTGGTCCCCCCGGGCGGCACCGGACGGGACTCCGGCCGTGGAGCCGGGCACCGCCCCGCCCCCGGAGTCCTGGTTCTCGTTGCCCGGGCTCTCCGCCCTGATCGCCGAACGTTCCGCGGCCGCCCTCGCGCTGCCGGACCCCGAGCCGCTGCCCGCCACCCTCGTCCCTGACGAGGACGAGGCGGCACCGTCGGCGGCGGGCCTCACGCGGCGGAGGCTCCTGATCGCCGGTGCCGCCGGGGCCGTCGTGGTCACCGGCGGCTCCACCGCGGCGTGGCTCGCCGGGCGGCGGTCCGCCGGCTCCGCGTCGGGCTCCGGCGCACCGCCCACGTACACGATCGGGCTCCACGCCGACCTCAGCGGGCCCGGTCGCGCCGCCGGGCTGGCCCACCAGCGCGGCGTACGGCTCGCGGTCGCCGATCACAACGCCCGTACCGATACGGCGTTCCGCCTCGCCCTGCGGACCGAGGACGATGCCGGGGACCCGCGCCGGGCGTTGCGGGCGGCCGACCGGCTGGGCTCCGACCCCGACGTCATCGCCGCGGTCGGGCCCACCGGCGCCGTGCTGGCCGAGGACGTCGTCCAGCGGTACGGCGCGGCGCGGCTCGCCCTGGTCGTCGTCGCGGCGGGCTCCACCACGGCATCCGAAACGGCCGCCCACCTCTGCGTGACCCGCCCGTACGACCGCATGCTTGCCCCGGGCCTCGTCGGCTACGTCGTCCACACCCGCTCCGCCGAGCGCGTCCTCCTCGTCCAGGACAGCGACAGCGACGGCACCGGCCTCGGCGGACAGCTGGGCAGCGCGATCCGCGACACCCCGCCGACCGACGCCACGCTCATCGAACACGCGCTCCCACGGGGCGACGCCGGCTTCGGCGCGGCCGCCCGCAAGGCCATGACCAGCGGGGCGGACGCCGTGGTGCTCGCGAGCGGCGACGCGACCCGGGCCGCCCGCCTGGCCACCGCACTGGCGGGCGAGGGCTACACCGGCAGCAGGGCCGCCGCCGGACCCGCCCTCGGCCCCGCCTTCCTCGCGGGCGCGGGCGCCGCCGCCGAGGGCTGGGTCTTCGCCGAGGCGTACGCCGACCCCACGGCCCTCCCGTCGGCCAGGAAGTTCACCGCCGCCCACCGCGAACGCTTCGGCGCACCCCCGGGCACCTGGGCCGCCGAGGCGTACGACGCGGTCGGCCTGATCGCCCGCGCCGCCGGGACCACCAGCGCCTCGGGGCAGGTGCGCAGCGGCACCGCCCGGCGGCTCTTCCGGACCGAGCACCGGGGGATCGTGCGCCCGCTCGCCTTCCACCCGTCCACCCGCCAGGTGCTGCGGTACGAGAACGGGATCTTCCTCTACCGGATCGAGAAGGGCCGCCCCCGCTTCCTGGGCCCGTTCGGCGACGTATAAGGGCTGTCCCGCGCAGGCCCGGAGACGGCAGCGGCCGGTGAAGCCGGGGCCAGGCGTGAAGATCTCCTGCGACCGCGCTTAAGAAATCCTCGATGGACCCGGGCCCCGTCGTGCGGCAGATTTCTCCGTGACGGCCGAGGATGGCGCGTGGAGCCGTGCGATGTGCAGCGGTATGTCGTGCAGCCGTACGTCGTGGAGCCGTGCGGCCGTGCGACGTGCGGCCGTGCAGCCGCAGTACGTCGTGCAAGTCGTACGACGAGCACCGTCCCGTCCCGCCGAGCCCCCGCCATGGGGGGCGACCACCCGAAAACCACCCCGGGCCGCAGGGTTCTTCCGACATGCCCCGAGGCCCGGGGTATTCACCCCGTTACCGACGTCAGGGAGCAGCGGCCGTGAAGGCACTCGTCAAGCAGAAGGCCGAACCCGGACTGTGGCTGATGGACGTGCCGGAGCCGGAGTACGGCCCCACCGACGTCCTCATCAAGGTCTTGCGCACGGGTATCTGCGGCACCGACCTGCACATCCGCGCCTACGACGGCTGGGCCCAGCAGGCGGTCACCACCCCGCTGATCCTCGGCCACGAGTTCGCCGGCGAGGTCGCCGCGACGGGCTCCGACGTCGCGGACATCGCCGTCGGCGACCTGGTCAGCGGCGAGGGCCACCTCGTCTGCGGCAAGTGCCGCAACTGTCTCGCCGGCCGCCGCCACCTCTGCCGCTCCACCGTCGGCCTCGGCGTCGGCCGGGACGGGGCGTTCGCCGAGTACGTCGTCCTGCCCGCCTCCAACGTGTGGGTGCACCGGGTCCCCGTCGACCTCGACATCGCGGCGATCTTCGACCCGTTCGGCAACGCCGTGCACACCGCGCTGTCCTTCCCGCTCGTCGGCGAGGACGTCCTGATCACCGGCGCCGGACCGATCGGCATCATGGCCGCCGCCGTCGCCAAGCACGCCGGGGCCCGCAACGTCGTCATCACCGACGTCAGCGAGTCCCGCCTCGCCCTCGCCCGCAAGGTCGGCGTCAGCCTCGCCCTCGACGTCGCGGACCGGACCATCGCCGACGGGCAGCGGGAGCTGGGGCTGCGCGAGGGCTTCGACATCGGCCTGGAGATGTCCGGCCGCCCCGAGGCGATGCGCGACATGGTCGCGAACATGACGCACGGCGGCCGTATCGCGATGCTCGGCCTGCCCGCCGAGGAGTTCGCCGTCGACTGGTCCCGCATCGTCACCTCGATGATCACCATCAAGGGGATCTACGGCCGCGAGATGTACGAGACCTGGTACGCCATGTCCGTCCTGCTGGAGGGCGGCCTCGACCTCGCCCCCGTGATCACCGGCCGGTACGGCTTCCGCGACCACGAAGCGGCCTTCGACGACGCCGCGAGCGGCCTCGGCGGCAAGGTCATCCTCGACTGGACCGCGTGACCGCGTGACCGCGTGACCGCCTGACCGCCGGACGCGCCCGATCTCCCGACCGCCCTTCGCCTTGATCCCTTTGATCACTTAAGGAATCCGCATGTTCGACTCCGTACGCGACGATCTGCGCACCACCCTCGACGAGATCCGCGCCGCCGGGCTGCACAAGCCCGAGCGCGTGATCGGCACGCCGCAGTCCGCGACCGTGGCCGTCACCTCCGGCGGGCGCGCGGGCGAGGTCCTCAACTTCTGCGCCAACAACTACCTCGGCCTCGCCGACCATCCCGAGGTCATCGCCGCCGCGCACGAGGCGCTGGACCGCTGGGGCTACGGGATGGCCTCGGTCCGCTTCATCTGCGGCACCCAGGAGGTCCACAAGGAGCTGGAGCAGCGGCTCTCGGCCTTCCTCGGCCAGGAGGACACGATCCTCTACTCCTCCTGCTTCGACGCCAACGGCGGCGTCTTCGAGACGCTGCTGGGCCCCGAGGACGCCGTCATCTCCGACGCCCTCAACCACGCCTCCATCATCGACGGCATCCGGCTCTCCAAGGCCCAGCGCCACCGCTACGCCAACCGCGACATGACAGAACTGGAGACGCGGCTCAAGGAGGCGTCCGGGGCCCGCCGCCGCCTCATCGTCACCGACGGCGTCTTCTCCATGGACGGCTACGTCGCCCCGCTCCAGGAGATCTGCGACCTGGCCGACCGCTACGACGCCATGGTCATGGTCGACGACTCGCACGCCGTCGGCTTCGTCGGCCCCGGCGGACGCGGCACGCCCGAACTGCACGGCGTCATGGACCGGGTCGACATCATCACCGGCACCCTCGGCAAGGCGCTGGGCGGGGCCTCCGGCGGTTACGTCGCGGCCCGCGCGGAGATCGTCGCCCTGCTGCGCCAGCGTTCGCGCCCGTACCTCTTCTCCAACTCCCTCGCCCCGGTCATCGCCGCCGCGTCCCTCAAGGTCATCGACCTGCTGGAGTCCGCCGGAGACCTGCGCGAGCAGCTCAACGCCAACACCGCGCTCTTCCGCACCCGGATGACCGAGGAGGGCTTCGACGTCCTGCCCGGCGACCACGCCATCGCCCCCGTCATGATCGGGGACGCGGGCAGGGCCGGCCGGATGGCGGAACTGCTCCTGGAGCGCGGGGTCTACGTGATCGGCTTCTCCTACCCCGTGGTCCCGCAGGACGCGGCCCGGATCCGCGTCCAGCTCTCCGCCGCCCACTCCACGGCCGACGTCAACCGCGCCGTGGACGCGTTCGTCGACGCGCGGGCCGCCCTGGACACGGAGGCGTAACCGCTCACCGGGTCGGGCACGCGCCGCGACCTGGGACAATGGGCACATGATCGATGCGCGGCGGCTGCGAATCCTCCGTGCGGTGGCCGACCACCGCACGGTGACCGCGGCCGCCGCCGCGTTGTACCTGACGCCCTCCGCCGTCTCCCAGCAGCTCGCCGCCCTGGAGCAGGAGACCGGCCACCGCCTCGTCGAACGCGGTGCGCGAGGCGCCCGGCTCACCGCAGCCGGGGAGATCCTGCTGAGCCACACCAACGTGGTCCTGGCCCAGCTGGAGCGAGCGGAGGCGGAGCTCGCCGACTACAGCGCGGGCGTCGCCGGTACGGTCACGGTCGCCGCGTTCGCCACCGGCATCGGCCTCGTTCTCGCCCCCGCCCTCACCGAACTGGCCCGCACCGCGCCCGGCATCCGGGTCAAGGTCCAGGACGCGGAGGGCGACGCGAGCGTGCCGATGGTGCTGGACCGGCAGGTCGACGTGGCGGTGGCCGTCGAATACCGGGGCGCGCCCGCCGAGGACGACCGCCGCCTGACCCGTGTCCCCCTGTACTCGGAGCCGTTCGACGCGGTGCTCCCGGTGGACCACCGCCTCGCGGACCAGGACCAGGTGGCGGTGGCCGACCTAGCGAAGGACCCGTGGATCGGGCCCTACCCGGGCAACCCCTGCCATGACGTGGTGGTCCTGGCCTGCGAGTTCGCCGGGTTCGCCCCCCGCCTCGAACACTCGTCGGACGACTTCCGTGCCGTGGTGGCCCTGGCCGGGGCGGACGCCGGGGTGGCCCTGGTGCCCAGGTCAGCGCTGCGCGGGATGGAGCTGACCGGGGTGGTCGTCCGCCCCGTCGAGGGGAGCGCCCCCACCCGGCGCGTCTTCGCGGCCGTACGGCAGGGGGCCGAGGGCCATCCGCTGATCCGGCCGGTGCTGGACGCGATGGAGGCGGTGGCCGTACGGGAAGCGGGCCTGGCGCGGGTCTGAGCACCGCCCAGGTCCGCCGGGCGGTGCGGGTCCTGTGGCCCGGATCGGGCGGTCCCGGGTCGGGCGGCGCGGGCCACAGGCCCGGGTCAGGGGGCGCCCATGACCAGACCCTCGATGGTGTGCTTCTGCGTGATGGGCGTCAGTTCGTCGACGACCGGGCAGTCGAGGTGGTGACGGACCCGCTGCGGCAGGCCGTCCCAGAACCGCCGTGAGACAGCGGCGTCGTGGCGGTCGGCATTGTGCGCGTCGGGTCCGTCGAGGCCCAGCACGAGGACGGGCCGGGCCTTGGCCGACTCGTTCCTGGTGCCGCGGTGGATGGTGAGCGCGGAGCGGGCCGAGATGTCGCCGCGCTGCGGATACTTGCGCACTGCGAGCTGCTCATAGCGGGGGTGACTCCGGCGCGCCGGGAACATTCCCTGTTCGAAATCGGGCTCGTCGTCCCACTGGGTACCCGGCGCGATCTCGAAGGGCCCCATGTCAGGGGCCGTGTCGACGGCGGTGACGTTGAACGCGAGGGAGGTGAGGCGGCGTTCGGCGCGGGCGTTCTCGGGGATGGGGAAGTCCCGGTGCCATGGCTGGTTCACCGCGCCTTCGAGGGGTACGTCGAATCCGAGCTCGACGATGCGGTAGTCGGGGCCGAGGACGGCGGTGGCCACCGCCCGGACCCAGGGATGGTCGACGAGGTCGACGAATCCCCGCAACTGCTCGGGGTGGATCTCCACGTAGTAGCGGTGGGGCCCCCGGCCCACCGCGCCGCCCGGCCTGGAGCGTGCCTCCTCGAACGCGGTCTCGATGTCCTCGCGCAGCCGGTCGGCCCACTCCACGGTGAAGGCCCCCTTCCGTGCGGTGATGCCGGCCGAATACAGGTTGGCCACGTCCTGCGTCACCTCCACGGGGGCATCGGTGGGGCTGGGCACGGCATCGACGTCAGCGGTGGTGGACGCATCGGCGTTTTCGGGCACGGTCATCCTCGCCTTCTTGCGAACGGAGCGAACGGAGCGAACGGAGCGAACGGGCTTCCGCCCCACAGTTACATCGATGCATGCAACGTTGCAATACCCGTGTGCGTGGAGTTCTGGCGCGCATGACACGATGCCGAGGTGAGCAGTCGTCTGAAGGACGTGGCAGCCCGAGCCGGAGTCTCCGTACGCACCGTCTCCAACGTGGTCAGCGGATCGGCGCCGGTGGCTGCGGAGACCCGCCGACGTGTACAGGAGGCGATCGACGAACTCGGCTATCGGCCCAACCTCGCTGCCCGGAGTCTGCGGGCCGGCCGCACCGGCATCATCGGCCTGGCCATTCCCGAACTGCACTCGCCCTACTTCGGCGAACTGGCCGCCCTCCTGCTGGACGAGGCCCGGCGACGCTCGTGGACCGTCGTCATCGACCAGACGCGGGGGGACGCGGAGGCCGAGCGCCGACTGCTCACCCCGGGCGGCGGACGCGTGGTCGACGGCCTCATCATCAGCCCCTGGGCGCTCGATCCCGCCGAACTCGCGGCCACCGGCCCGACGGTCCCCCTCGTCCTGCTCGGCGAGCGCGGTTCGCACGGAGCGGCCGATCGTGTCGCCGTCGACAACGTCGCCGCTGCCGAGGAAGCCACGGACCACCTGATCGGCCTCGGCCGGCGACGTATCGCCGCCATCGGCACGCAGCCGCATCTGCGCAACGGCACCGCCCGCCTGCGCGTGGAGGGCTACCGGCGTGCCCTGGACCGCGCCGGCCTTCCCCGGAACGAGGACGCGGAGCGTGCCGTGCCCGCCCTGCACCGGGCGGACGGCGCCCGGGCCATGACCGAACTGCTGGAGGGACCGGTCGCCCCCGACGCCGTGTTCGCCTTCAGCGACGAACTCGCCCTGGGCGCCCTGCACACAGCACACCGACGCGGCCTGCGCGTCCCCGAGGACGTCGCGATCGTCGGATTCGACGACATCGAGGACGGTCACTACAGCAATCCTCCGCTGACCACGATCTCACCGGCCAAGCAACAGATCGCCGAACGGTCCCTGCAATGCCTGGCCGACCGCATCTACAGCCCGGGCAACACGGTTCCCCCGCAGGAACTCATCGTGCCGCACCGCCTGATGACCCGCGGCACCACCTGAGCCCGGGCCCCCGGCCCGCCCCTCACCCCGCCCGGCGTCCCAGGGCGAAGCGTCCCCCGGCCGACGCGCCCGGGACCAGCGTCCCCGCCGCGGCGGCGAGCGCCACCGCCCCCGCGATCACCGCGTAGTGCACCGGTGGGAGATACGGGGCCGTGCCCGCCAGCGAGACGGCGAACGCGGTCAGCGGGACCGCGGCCACCGCCGTGCCGATCACCAGACCGGCGAACGTGACCATGCCGGTCTCCAGCACCAGCATCCGCCGCAGCTGTCGACGCCCCGTGCCGACCATCCGCAGCAGCCGGAACTCGCCCCGGCGGCCGATCGTGATCAGCGCCAGCGTGCTCACCACCGCCAGCAGCGCGAAGCCGCCGATCACCCCGACGCCGATGACGATCACGGCGTTGTCCCCGTCCGACACCGGCGGAGCGATCGCCACGTCGTCGCCCGTGGCGGCCCGCACCGCGACCCCGCCGCCGTACGGAGCCAGCGCCTCCCGCACCGCGGCCGCCGGGTCCGCACCGGACGCGGTCCCGGTCCCGGTCCGGATCAGTACGGCCTGGTCCCGTGCGGCCGAGACATGGCCAGCCAGCGCCTCGCGCGGGAAGAGGAACTCACCGATGCCCAGCTCGTGTTCGTACACCGCGACGACCCGCGGTTCCACCCGCGTACCGTCGCCGAGCCGCAGCGCGACCCGGTCCCCGGGGGAGACGTCGAGGCTCTTCGCCCGGTCCGCCCCGACCGCGACGGCGTCCCGCCCCGTGAGCCGGTCCAGATCGCCCGCCGTGACGCCGGGATCGAGCGTGCCGGACAGGCCGCGCGCCTCCACGCCCAGCACGGGCAGCCGGGTCAGCACCGGCTCGCCGGCCTGCCGGTCGGCCAGGACGACCGCCGAACGCAGCACCCCGGTCGCCGCCGTGACCCCCGGAGCCTCCCGCACCGCCAGGGCCGCTCCGGCGGGCAGCCCCGCCCCGCCGCCCGTCGCCACCAGGTCCGCCCGCAGCGCGGCGGACGCCTGGTGGCCGGCGGCCCGCTCCATCGTCGGCCCCGAGGCGAGCTGCACGCAGACGAACGCGACCACCAGCACGATGGGGGTGAACGCGGTGGCGAGCCGCCGGGTGTGCGCCGAGGCGGCCCGCTCGGCCAGAAACCCCGAGACCCCGCCCGCCTTCCGCAGCGGACGGCCCAGCACGCCCAGGACGATCCGGGAGATCCGGGGTCCCAGCAGGGCGACCGCGATCACGAGGGACATCGCCGCGCCCGAGGCGGCCGCGCCCGCAGCCTGACCGCTCTGCGTCGTCGCGACCCCCGCCGAGCTGATCCCTGCGAAGGCCAGCACCAACCCCGCCACCGTACGGAACCGTCCCGGCTCGCTCGGCTCGTCCGCCGTCGCCGCACCCAGCGCGGCGGCCGGCCGCAGCCGGGTGATGGACCGGGCCGCGAGCATCGCGACCGGCCGCGCGAGCAGCGCGACCAGCAGCCCGCCGGTCAGCGCCGCGGCGGGCGGCAACCACCACGGCACCGGCAGCGGCAGCGGACCGGTCGTCAGCAGCGAACGCATCGCGAGACCCAGCGGCACGGCACCGATGCCGCCCAGCAGCGCCGCCGCCGCTGACACCCGGCCCGCCTCCCGGCCGATCGCGGACCGCAGCTGACGGGGCGAGGCCCCCACCGCCCGCAGCAGCGCCAGCTCCCCGGACCGCTGGCGGATCGCCTGGGACAGCGTCGAGGCGATCACGAGGAGCGCCACCATCAGCACGGTGCCGGCGATCGAACCGAGCAGGCCCAGCTGATCGCCGCGTCCGCCGAGCGCGTCCACGTGCTCGGCCTCCCCGCGCTCCGCACCCGTCAGCACCCGCACCCCCCGGTCGGACCCGGGGACGCCCGAACGCTCCGGCAGGACCGCGCCGACCGCGTCCCGCAGCGCGTCCCGCGAGACGCCCGGCTCCGCGACCACGCCGATCGCGTCGATCCGGCCCGGGTGCCCGGCCAGGGCGGTCAGCCGGGGCTCGGTGAAGAACACGGCCGGGGAAGCGTCGCCCCCGTCGCCGGTGCGGGCGACCCCGCTGACGGTGTACGTCCGGGCGACTCCGTCGGCCCGCAGCACGACCCGCTCGCCCGGGGCGGGACCGCCCGCCGCGAGCGCAGCGTCCAGGACGACCTCGGTCGCCTCCCTGGGGGCCCGGCCCTCGGCCAGCTCGTACCGGGTGAGGACGGCGGACGGCCAGGAGCGGCCCACCGCCGGCCGCCCGTCGCCCGTGGACACCGGCACGGAATCGTCGGCGACGGCCTTCGCCACCCCGTCGGCCCCCGCCACCGCGGCCAGCACCGACCGGTCCAGGCGGGCCCGCTCGGGCAGGTACGCCGTCGTGGTCCGCGGTTCACTGCCCCACGGCTTCGCGGTGTACGACACCTTCTGGTCCGCCACCACCACCGCGTCCGCGCCGGTGTACCGCTGCACCGGCGGCGCGGCCACCAGCAGCGAGCCGACGACGAACGCGAACGCGCCGATCAGCGCGGCGGCCGCGCCCGTCGCCACGATCACCGCCGCCCAGGCCCGCCGGTGCGTGGCCAGCGACCGCCGGGCCAGGAACACCGACGCCCGCCGCGAACCCTGCCGCACCCCCAGCGACTCCCGCGCCGCCGTGCTCGCACGTCCGGTCCGTGCTCCCGACGGCTCCCGGGCCGCCACGCCCGTACGCCCGTCCGCTGCTTCCGACTGCTCCTGGGCCACCGGGCCCGTACGCCTTCTCATCGCAGCCGACCGCCGTCCATCGTCAGCACGGTGTCCGCCCAGCTCGCCGCCACCGGGTCATGGGTGACCATCACGACCGTGCGGCCCTCGATCCGTACGGCGTCCCGCAGCAGTGCCAGCACCAGCGCCGCGGACTCCGGGTCGAGGGAGGCGGTCGGCTCGTCCGCGAAGATCACCTCGGGCTCCGTCACCAGCGCCCGCGCCACCGCGACCCGCTGCTGCTGGCCGCCCGACAGCGTCGACGGCCCGTCGCCGCCGCGCCCCGCGAGACCCACCCGGGCCAGCAGCTCCCGCCCCCGCGCCAGCACGTCGGTGCCGCCCGGGTCCGCGCCGCCCAGCACCAGCGGCAGCACCACGTTCTCCTCGATGGACAGCGACGGCACCAGGTTGAGCGCGTGCGACTGGAAGACGAACCCGATCCGGTCCCGGCGCAACCGCGTCAGCGCGGCCTCCGAGAGCGACCCGAGATCCGTGCCGGCGATCCTGACCGTGCCCGAGGTCGGCCGGTCCAGGCCCGCCGCGACCTGGAGGAAGGTGCTCTTGCCCGACCCCGAGGGCCCGACCACCGCGGTGAAGCTTCCGGCCGGGACCCTGCAACTGACCCCGTCGAGCGCCGTCGTCCTCCGACTGCTCCCGCGCCGCCCGTAGCTCCGGCTCACCCCCTCCAGACCGAGCGCGGCCGCCTGCTCCACCATCGTCGTACCCACTGTTCGCCTCCACCGTCCCCGTACTGTTTGACCTGCTAGAACGCTATGAGACGGGGCGTCGCCGGGCGAGGGTGCGCACTACCGGACCGGGGGTGCAGCCAGCTCCACCCCCGGCCGGGGGACCGCCCCCCTCCGGCGGCGGGCCCGCCCCCGTACCGTGGGCTGCCATGAGCAGCTCGCCACCCGATCCCCTCACGCTCGCCGTCCGGCGTTCCTGGGACGCCTCGCGCTACCTCCTCGTCGGCATCGGGGTGGCGATGCTGACCTACGTCGGCGCGTTCCTGGTGGTGGCCGCCCTCCTGTTCGCCGTCGCGATCATCGGGCTGCCCGCGCTGCCGGAGGCCGCCACGCTGCTGCGCCGGGCCGCGTCGGCGGAGAGCCGCAGGGCGGCGGCCCGGCTCGGGCCGGGACACCGCCCCGCGTCGTATCCGCCGCTGGGCGGCGGCGAGCTGCCCGAACGGGTCCGGCGGACGCTCACCGACCGGACCACCTGGCGGCTCGCGCTCTGGCTGCCCGTCCAGTCGTTCTTCGGCATGGGGCTCGGCTACCTCACGATGATCCTGTGGCCCGTCGCCCTGCTGGTGGACGGCATCGCACTGTCCGTCGTGGGACTGGTGGACCGGCGGCGGGCCGACGAGTACGGCATCGAGCCGCCCGACCGGCCGGGCTGGGCACTGCGCTGGCACCCGGTGCTGGCCGACCTCTCGGCGGGCTGGACCATGGCCCTGCTCGCCCCGCCGCCCGCCGCCGAACTCACCGAGCGGATCGCCCACCTCACGGAGAGCCGGGCCGGCGCGGTCGCCGCGCACGGGGCCGAACTGCGGCGCATCGAGCGGGACCTGCACGACGGCGCCCAGGCCCGGATCGTCGCCCTGTCGATGCGGATCGGCCTCGCCAAACAGCTCCTCGACCGCGATCCGGCCGCCGCGCGAGCCCGCCTGGACGAGGCCCAGGACGGTGCCGAAGCCGCGCTCGCCGAGCTGCGTCACGTGGTGCGCGGCATCCACCCGCCGGTCCTCACCGACCGTGGACTGGCCGGTGCCGTACGGGCCCTGGCCGCCGATGTCGCCGTACCCGTCACGGTGGACCTGGGCGGGGTGGAGGACGGGCGGCGGCTGCCCGCCGCGATCGAGGCCGCCGCCTACTTCGTGGTCGCCGAGGCGCTCACCAACATCAGCAAGCACAGCGGCGCCACCGCCGCCCGGGTCCGCGTCGACCGGCCCCCCGGCATCCTGCGGGTGACCATCGGCGACGATGGTCACGGCGGCGCGGACGAACGCGCCGGCAGCGGGCTGGTGGGCATCCGGCGGCGGGTCGCCGCACTGGACGGCGCCACCCGCGTCAGCAGCCCCGCCGGGGGGCCGACGGACATCGAAGTGGAGCTGCCGTGCGGATCGTGATCGCCGAGGACAACGCCCTCCTGCGCGAGGGCCTCGTCCTCCTGCTCACCAGCTCCGGACACGAGGTGGTGGCCGACGCGGCGGCCGGCCCGGAGATCCTGCCCGCCCTGCTCGAACACCGCCCGGACGTCGCCGTGCTGGACGTACGGCTGCCGCCCACCTTCCGCGACGAGGGGCTGCGGGCCGCGATCGCCGCCCGTGCCGAACTGCCCGACCTGCCGATCCTGGTCCTGTCGCAGTACGTCGAGGAGACGTACGCCGCCGAGCTGCTCGCCCGGGGCGCCCGGGGCATCGGCTACCTGCTCAAGGACCGGGTGGGCCGGGTCGAGCAGTTCCTGGAGGCCCTGGACCGGGTGGCGGCGGGCGGCACCGCGCTCGACCCGGAGGTCGTCACCCAGCTCCTCACCCGCAAGTCCTCGGCGGGCCCGCTCCAGAGCCTCACCGCCCGGGAGCGCGAAGTCCTGGAACACATGGCGCAGGGCAAGGCCAACGCCACCATCGCCGCCGAACTCACCGTCTCCGAACGGGCGGTGAGCAAGCACATCGGCTCGATCTTCGCCAAGCTCGGCCTGGAACCGGACGACGGCGCCGTCCACCGCCGCGTCCTCGCGGTGCTGGCCTACCTGGAGGGCCGGGACGGGTTCACTCCCTGACAGGCCGGGGCGGGGTCAGGCGGCCGGCTGGAGCAGGTCCCAGCGGTTGCCGTAGAGGTCCTCGAAGACCGCGACGGAGCCGTACGTCTCGTGCCGGGGCTCCTCCAGGAACCGCACCCCGGCCGCCGCCATCCGGGCGTGGTCGGCCGCGAAGTCCTCGCTGTGCAGGAAGAAGCCGACCCGGCCGCCCGTCTGCGCCCCCACCGCCCCGCGCTGGACCTCGTCCTTCGCGCGGGCCAGCAGCAGCCCCGTGCCGGGCGCGGACCCGCGCGGGCGCACCACCAACCAGCGGGTGCCGTCGCCCCGGTCGGTGTCCTCAGCCACCTCGAAGCCGAGCGCGTCGCGGTAGAACGCGAGAGCCTCGTCGTAGTCGCGGACGACCAGGGTGACCAAGGCGATACGGGACATGGCGGGGGAGTCCTTCCATCGATGAGGTTATACGTAACACTAACGCCGAGGTGCTCGCCGTCGCGCACAATGCCCCGCATGGACATCCTGGACGGCACGACCACCGGCGGCCGGGCCGCGTTGACGGACCGGGCCCGCGCCCTCGCGGCGACCGGGGGGCGACGTCTCCTGGGGATCGCGGGTCCACCCGGAGCCGGGAAGTCCACCCTGGCGGAACGGCTCGTCGCGGCCCTGGACGGACGCGCGGCCCTCGTCCCGATGGACGGCTTCCATCTCGCCGCCGCCGAGCTGGAGCGCCTCGGCCGCGCCGACCGCAAGGGCGCCCCCGACACCTTCGACGCGGCCGGGTACGCGGCCCTGCTGCGGCGGCTGCGCGCACCGGACCCGGTGCACGCGGTCTACGCCCCGGCCTTCGACCGGTCCCTGGAGGAGCCGGTCGCGGGTTCGCTGCCCGTACCGCCGGACGTCCCGCTCGTCGTCACGGAGGGGAACTACCTGCTGCTCGACGACGGTCCCTGGGCTCCGGTGCGCGCCCTGCTGGACGAGGTGTGGTTCCTGGAACTCGACCCGGAGGTGCGGGTGCGCCGGCTCGTCGACCGTCATGTCCGCCACGGCAGACCCCGGCGTGGCGCGGAGGAGTGGGTGGCCCGGTCCGACGAGGCGAACGCCCGGCTGGTGGAGCGGGGCCGGAACCGGGCCGACCTGGTCGTGCGCCTCTGACCGACCGGTTGTTCCCGATGGCGCACGCCGGTCGTCTCCGACAGCGGCGGCCGGTCGTTGCTGACGGTCCGCCGGGCGCCTCCGACGGCCCGCCGGCGGTGCCGAGGTCCGCCACATTCCGGCAAGCCGGTCGCGCACGCTCCGCCGGGCGGGCAGGATGTTGTGTGCCGTGTCGCACCGCCAGGAGGCCCTGATGTCCAGCCCGAGCCCGACCGCCCAGCAGTCCGCCCCACCGCCCTTCACCGCCGACGACTACCGGGCCCGGATGGCGCGCGCCGCCGAGTCCGCCGCCGAGGCCGGGCTCGCCGGGGTGATCGTCGCGCCGGGCCCCGACCTCGTCCACCTCACCGGCTACCGCCCCGCGAGCACCGAACGCCTCACGCTCCTCGTGCTGCGGGCCGGCCAGGACCCGGTCCTGGTGGTTCCGACCCTGGAGGCCCCCGACGCGGCCGCCGCCACCGGGGCGCCGGCTCTCACCCTGCGGGACTGGACCGACGGCAAGGACCCGTACGCGGTGACCGCCCCGCTGCTGGACGCCGAGGGCCGCTTCGGCGTCAGCGACAACGCCTGGGCGATGCATCTGCTCGGCCTCCAGCGGGAGCTGCCCGGCACCTCCTACACCGCGCTCACCGAAGCGCTCCCGATGCTCCGCGCGGTCAAGGACGCCGCCGAGCTGGAACGGCTCAGCGCCGCCGGGGCCGCCGCCGACGCCACGTACGAGGAGATCCTCAAGGTGCGCTTCTCCGGCCGCCGCGAGGTCGACGTGGCCACCGATCTGGCCGCCCTCCTCCGCGAGTTCGGGCACTCCCAGGTCGACTTCACCGTCGTGGGCTCCGGCCCGAACGGCGCCAACCCGCACCACGAGGCCGGGACACGCACCATCGAGCGCGGCGACATGGTCGTCCTCGACTTCGGCGGCCTCAAGCACGGCTACGGCTCCGACACCTCCCGTACGGTCCACGTCGGCGAGCCCACCGCCGAGGAGCAGCGCGTCCACGACATCGTCCGCGAGGCCCAGCAGGCGGGCTGCGCCGCCGTCCGGCCCGGCGTCGCCTGCCAGGAGATCGACCGGGCCGCCCGCGCGGTGATCACCGAATTCGGCTACGGCGAACGGTTCATCCACCGCACCGGCCACGGCATCGGCGTCACCACCCACGAGCCGCCCTACATGATCGAGGGCGAGGAGCAGCCGCTGGTGCCCGGCATGTGCTTCTCCGTGGAGCCGGGCATCTACCTCCCGGGCCGCTTCGGGGTCCGGATCGAGGACATCGTGGCCGTCACCGAGGACGGCGGGCGGCGGCTCAACACCACCGCCCGCGAACTGGCCGTCGTCGAGTAGCCGGCCCCGGGCCTCCCCGGCTCAGTCGTCGCGCGGCTCCCGGTCACGGAAGCGGTGCAGGACGTCGTACGGGTAGGGCAGCGGCCGGGCGCTCGCCGCGTCCAGCCGCTCGGCCTGCTCCGCCGTCAGCTCCCAGCCCGCCGCGCCGAGACTGTCGGCCAGCTGTTCCGCCGTCCGTGCCCCGACGATCGGCGCGGTGACGCCGGGACGGCCGAGCAGCCAGCGCAGCGCGGTCTGCGCCGGGGTGCGGCCCGCCTCCCCGGCCACCGCGACGACCGCCTCCACGACCCGCCAGGTCTCCTCGTTGTCCCGCTCCCGCCAGGCCTCCCGGCCCAGCTCCTCCTGGTAGCGGGCCTCCCGGGTGCCCGGTGCGGCGGCGGTCATCCCGCGCCGGTACTTGCCGGTCAGCCAGCCGCCCTGGAGCGGGCTCCACGGGATGATGCCGACGCCCTCCGCCGCGCTGACGGGGACCAGCTCCCACTCGATCTCGCGCGCCAGCAGGTTGTACAGCGGCTGGAGGGACACGTACCGCTCCCAGCCGTTCCGGTCCGCGAGGTCCTGGGAACGCTGGAGCTGGGAGGCGGAGACGTTGCTCGCGCCGAGATAGCGGACCTTGCCCGCCTTCACCAGGGTGTCCAGGGTGGAGAGCGTCTCCTCGACCGGCGTCGTCGCGTCCCACACATGCGTCTGGTACAGGTCGATGTGGTCCGTGCCGAGACGGCGCAGGCTCGCCTCCACCGCCGACACGATGTGCTTGCGGCTCAGCCCGCCCGCGTTCGGGGACTCGCCCATCGTCCCGAACACCTTGGTGGCGATGACGAGATCGTCGCGCCTGCGGCCCTTCAGCCACCGGCCGACGATCTCCTCGGAGACACCCTGGTTGTACACGTCGGCGGTGTCGACGAACGTGCCGCCCGCCTCCGTGAACGTGTCGAGGATCCGGTGGGCGGCCGCCTCGTCGGTGTCCTGGCCGAACGTCATCGTGCCCAGGCACAGCTCGCTGACGCGCAGTCCCGAACGTCCCAGGAATCGCTGCTTCATGGTGGTCCTCCCGTGGTTTCGTGTGCTGCCCCGAACGCTACGAGCTGAAGTGCACGCGAAGGCAAGAAAGCTGACGGCTGGCCGGTATCGTTCAGTCGTCGGCCAGGACCACGCACGACTCCGGCGGCAGATGCAGGACTCCGTCCGCCCCCGGGACCTCCACCGGCTCCCAGGCCGCCAACACCCTTCCGCCGAAGCGCCGGTGACGGCCGGAACCCAGCGGGACGGCGGCCGGCCCGTCCGCGAGGTTCACCGCGATCCGCAGATCGCCCCTGCGGTACGCCAGCCAGCGCGCGTCCTCGTCGAACGCCGTCTTCACCGAGGCCAGGTCGGGATCGTGCAGATCCGGCAACGTGCGCCGCAGCGCGATCAGTTCGCGGTACCAGGCGAGCAGGCGCCCGTGCGGTTCGCGTCCCGGCTCGGACCAGTCGAGACAGGACCGGTCCCGGGTCGCGGGGTCCTGGGGGTCGGGGATCTCCTCCCGGGCCCAGCCGTGCGCGCCGAACTCCCGCCGCCTGCCGTTGCGTACGGCCTCGGCCAGGTCCGGGTCCGTGTGGTCGGTGAAGAACTGCCAGGGGGTCCGCGCCCCCCACTCCTCGCCCATGAAGAGCATCGGCGTGAACGGACCCGTCAGCACCAGAGCCGCCGCGCAGGCCTGGAGCCCGGGGGTCAGGGAGGCGGCCAGCCGGTCGCCGAGCGCCCGGTTGCCGATCTGGTCGTGCGTCTGCGCGTAGCCCACGAATCGGTGGGCCGGGGTGCGCGTCACGTCGACCGGACGGCCGTGGGTGCGGCCCCGGAAGGTGGAGAAGGTCCCGTTGTGGAAGAACCCGGACGTCACCGTCTTGGCGAGGGCGGCGAGCGGAGCGCGGGCGAAGTCGGCGTAGTAGCCCTGGGACTCGCCGGTGAGCGCGGTGTGCAGGGCGTGGTGGAAGTCGTCGTTCCACTGGGCGTGCAGCCCGAGGCCGCCCGCCGGACGCGGGGTCGTGGTGCGCGGGTCGCAGAGGTCGGACTCGGCGATCAGTCCGAGCGGCCTGCCCACCTCGACCGCCAGCGCGTCGACCGCCGCCGACAGCTCCTCCAGGAAGGGGAGCGCCCGGGTGTCGGCCAGCGCGTGCACCGCGTCGAGCCGCAACCCGTCGAGCCGGTAGTCGCGCAGCCAGGCCAGGGCGCTGCCCAGCAGGAACGCCCGCACCTCGTCGGAGCCCGGCGCGTCCAGATTGACCGCCGCGCCCCACGGGGTGTGGTGGGTGTCGGTGAAGTACGGGCCGAAGGCGGGCAGATGGTTCCCGGACGGGCCCAGGTGGTTGTGGACGACGTCCAGAACCACCCCGAGCCCCAGCCCGTGCGCCGTGTCGACCAAGCGCTTCAGCCCCTCGGGTCCGCCGTGCGGCTCGTGCACCGCCCACAGCGAGACGCCCTCGTACCCCCAGCCGTTGACGCCCGGGAACGGGCAGACGGGCATCAGCGACACATGGGTGACGCCCAGCTCGGCCAGATGGCCCAGCCGCGCCGCCGCCGCGTCGAAGGTGCCCTCGGGTGTGTACGTCCCCACGTGCAGCTCGTACAGCACCGCGCGGTTCAGCCGCCGCCCCGCCCACGCCTCGCGCCAGGCGTACGCCTCCTGGTCGACGACCGCGCTCGGGCCGTCGGGCCCGTCCGGCTGACGCCGCGAACGGGGGTCCGGCAGCAGGGGGCCCTCGTCCAGCCGGAACCCGTACCGGGCCCCGTCCGAGGCCTCCGCCTCGGCCGTCCACCACCCCTCGCGCCCCGCATCACGCTCCATCGGGCACCGGACGCCCGCCGCCTCCAGCACGACGGAGTCCGCCTCGGGGGCCCACACCTCGAACTGCATCCACCACTCCTCGTCCCTGGGCGGGGCGCGCGGCCGCCCGCGGCCGGGCTCCACGATCCACGCGACAGGCTCTGTTGCCGCCCGCCACCGGCGATTAAGGTCTGGTCCTGATCATTGCCCGGCGAGGCGCCCGCTCATACGGATTCCGCTCACACGTACTGGTTCTGCTGACACGCACTGGTTTCGTTCATGCGTATGGCTGCTGGAGGCCGCGATGACCCTGCCGATGTTCCCTCCCGGCTTCCTCTGGGGAGCCTCCGCCTCCGCCTTCCAGACCGAGGGGGCGGTGGACGCGGACGGCAAGGGCCCCTCCGGCTGGGACGCCTTCGCCGCGCTGCCCGGGCGGATCAAGGACGGCACCGACACCACCCGGGGCACGGGCTTCCACGCCCGCTACCGCGAGGACGTCGCCCTGCTGGCCGGGCTCGGCGCCGACGCCTTCCGGTTCTCCGTCAGCTGGCCGCGCGTGGTGCCCGGCGGCAGCGGAGCCGTCAACGCCGACGGGCTCGACTTCTACGACCGGCTCGTCGACGAGCTCTGCGCCCACGGCATCACCCCCGCCCCGACCCTCTACCACTGGGACACCCCGCTCCCGCTCGAGGAGGCGGGCGGCTGGCTCGACCGGGACACCGCCTACCGCTTCGCCGAGTACGCGGGCATCGTCGCCGAACGCCTCGCCGACCGCGTCCCCATGTGGATCACGGTCAACGAGCCCGCCGAGGTCACGCTCCTCGGCTACGCGCTGGGCGAGCACGCCCCCGGCCGCACCCTCCTCTTCGACGCCCTGCCCGCCGCCCATCACCAGCTCCTCGCCCACGGCCTCGCGGTCCGCGCCCTGCGCGCGGCCGGCGCGGACAACATCGGCGCCGCACTCTCGCACGCCCCCGTCTGGACGGCGGGTGACACCGACGAGGACCGCCTCGGCGCGGAGCTGTACGACACGCTCACCAACTGGCTCTTCGCCGACCCGGTCCTCACCGGCCGCTACCCGGACGAGAACCTAGCCGCCCTGATGCCGGGCCCGGTCGCCGACGACCTCAAGGTCATCTCCACCCCGCTCGACTGGTACGGCGTGAACTACTACAACCCCACCCTCGTCGGAGCACCCGGGCCGGAGGCGCCGGCCACCTTCTCCGGCTTCACGATGCCCGCGGAACTCCCCTTCGGTATACGGGAGATCGAAGGGTACGAGAAGACCGACTTCGGCTGGCCCGTCGTCCCCGAGGGGCTGACCGAGATCGTCACCGCGCTCCACACCCGCTACGGCGACCGCCTCCCGCCGCTGTACATCACCGAGAACGGCTGCGCCCTGGAGGAGCCCCACGCGGACGACCGCCGCATCGCCTACCTGGAGAGCCACCTGAGGGCCCTGCGCGCGGCGATGGACGCCGGGGTGGACGTGCGCGGCTACTTCACCTGGTCGCTCACCGACAACGTGGAGTGGACCGAGGGCGCCTCGCAGCGGTTCGGCCTGGTCCACATCGACTACGAGACCCTGACCCGTACGCCCAAGCGGTCCTACGCCTGGTACCGCGACCTGATCCGCGCACAGAAGGCGCAGACGGCGCAGAAGCGGAATCCGGCGGTCGAGGGGGCTTTCGCGGCTCCCCATGAATGATCAATACTCCCGCCATGGTCGCTTCATGGTGGTCCCGGGCCCAACTGGGGATCTTCGTCCACTGGACACCCGCATCCGTTCCCGGCTGGGCCCCGCCCCACGTCCCCGCCGCCGAACTCCCGGCGGCGGGCCGGCGTGCCCCGCTGGGCTGGACCTCGTACGCCGAGTGGTACGAGAACGCGCTCCGCTTCCCCGGCTCCCCGGTCGCCGCCCACCACCGCGCCACCTATGGGAAGCGCCCCTACACGGAGTTCGGCCGCGACTTCGAGGACGGGCTCGCCGGCTGGGACCCGGCGGCCTGGGCCCGCGCCTTCCGCGAGGCGGGCGCCGGCTACGCGGTCCTGGTGACCAAGCACCACGACGGGTTCTGCCTCTGGCCCTCGGAGACGCAGAACCCGCACCGCGCCGGCTGGCACACCACCCGGGACGTGGTGGGCGAGTTCGCCGAAGCCGTACGGGCCGAGGGCCTGCGCTTCGGCGTCTACTACTCCGGCGGGCTCGACTGGACCTTCGACGACCGGCCCATCGGCACCGCCGCCGACATGTTCTCCGCCGTCCCGCGCGGGAGCTACCCCGCCTACGCCGACGCCCAGCTGCGGGAGCTGATCCGCCGCTACCGGCCCGACATCCTCTGGAACGACATAGCCTGGCCCGCCTCCGCCGACGAGATCCGCTCCCTGGTCGACTTCTACCGCTTCACCGTCCCGCACGGCGTCGTCAACGACCGGCTGCTGCCCTACGCCCCGCACTGGCGGGGCCTGAACCTGCCCGGCGCGAAGGCGCTGTACAACTGGTGGGACCGCCGGACGGTGGCGCAGGGCGAGGGTTTTGTCCCGCGCACACCGCCCGTCTTCGACTTCCGCACCCCGGAGTACGCCCGCTACGAGGGCTCCGACCCGTACGAGATCACCCGGGGCGTCGACCACAGCTTCGGCTACAACCGGGCCTCGGGGGCCGACGCCTTCATCGGCCGCGAAGCCCTCACCTCACTGGTCCGCGACACGGCGGCCGACGGCGGGAACGTCCTGCTCAACGTGGGGCCGCGCGGAGAGGACGCGACGATCCCCGCCGAGCAGCTCCTCCGCCTGGAGTGGCTGGCCGAGGAGGCGGGGGCGCTCACGCCAGGTGGACCCACTCCTGGATGACCGGGTACCCGGCGCGGGCGAACGCGGCGGCCATCGGCACGTTCCCCTGGTCCGTCGCGCCCGCGACGAACTCGGCGCCCTGCTCGACCAGGAAGCGCGTGCACTCCACCAGCAGGTCGTAGCCGTAGCCGTGCCCGCGCGCCTCGGGGACGACCCCGATGAAGCCGACGCAGGGCCCCGACGGGTTGTGCGCGGGCACCTGGATGCCCGCCACCTCGCCGTCCGGCGTGTAGGCCAGCCGCAACCACTCCCGCGGCGAGGGGCACCAGTGGAAGAAGTCCAACTCCTCCTGGGCCGCCGCCGCCAGACCGCCGGGGCCCTCGATGGCCTTGCGGGCGTGGGCGTCCAGCGTGGCCGAGTGCACGCGGCGCAGCACATCGAGGACGACCGCGTCGTCCGGCTCGGGGCGGAAGGTGAGCCGCCCGGTCCGCTCCGGCAGCGGGCGGTCGGGGGTCCACCGATAGCGGTAGCGCTCGACCAGCGGCTTCATGCCGACCGCCGTCGCGGCGGCGACCCGCGCCTCGACCGCGGCCCGCACCGCCGGGTCGTCCCGCCACCCGGCGGGTGCGATGACCTCGTACTCCTTGTCGAACGGGGCGCGGCGCAGGAGTTCGGCGCCCGCCTCCGCCTCCCCGTCCGCGAAGTCGAACCAGTTGAGCACGACGGGCTCGGTGTCCTCGGGCCCGCCCCACCAGGCGGCCCTCGCGATCACGGTGTCGTCGCGCAGGGCGACCCAGGACCAGTCGGGGCGGTACTCGCCGCCGTCGACCGTCGAGGTGTACGCGTGGCCGAAGGCGGCCCGGCCGACGAAGGGGCTGTCCTCGAACGTGGTGAAAAGTGCGGCGTCGCTCGGGGTGAGCGCGCGGATGACCGGATCGGTCATGGAATGTCCTCCGGGACGGATTGCCGCGCTCCCGGTCAGACGAGGTCCGACACCGTCCGGCGGACGGGACGGGAGCGCGAAAGTGACGTACTGCGGATGGTGGTGCGGATGTTCCTGCGCACGTGTCCCGCCTCCTTCCACGACCGGTTCCGATGTCGGTGCCGACCGTAGCCGCCCCCGCGCCCGCCGTCCAACGGATTAACGGGCGGAGCAGCGGTGGGGCTCAGCGGGGGTTGTCCCACACCATGGTGAACGCCCGCTCGAAGTTGACGTACCCGAGACGCTCGAAGGACTTCGCCATCGGCACGTTGCCGAGGTCCGTCGCCGCCCGGATCCGGTCCACGTCCTCGGCCGCCAGCACCCGGGTGCCCTCGGCGAGGAGGTCGTCGATGTAGCCGTGCCCGCGCCGGGCGGGCAGCACCCCGATGTAGGCGATGATCGGGTTGTAGTTGTTGCGCGCGGGGACGACGAAGCCGACCGGCGACCGGACGGATCACCAGCCGGCCGGAGTCCTCGGGCGCCGGCGTACCGGCCCGCCACTCCAGCCGCAGCCGCTCCACCAGCATCCGGGCCCCGGTCTCCTCCATCACCCGGATCCGCGCTTCCACGACGTCCCGGGCGACCGGGTCCTCGTGCCAGTCCGGCGGCACGAACCGCCCGTACTCGGGCCGCTCCGCACCAGCGGGCAGCACGGCCGCCGTCGCCGTCTCCAGCAGCCGGACGCCGATCGCGACACGCTCCGGGACCGGGAGGGTGTCGTCCAGGTCGAAGAAGTCCAGCGCCAGCGGCTTGTTGCCCGCCGCGTCGCACCAGGCCGCCCTGGCGACGACCCGCTCCCCGTCCAGGGCGACCCACATCCACGCCGGGACGCGGCGCCCGGTGGCGAGGTCGTCGGCCAGCTCATGGTCGAGAACATGCGAAAGGCCGCGGAACAGGTCGAGTTCGTCGGGCCCGGACAGCGGACGGGCCGTCAACCGGGGTGGAGCAGAGGTCACAGAGTCTCCTCGTGGTGGATGAGCGGCAGACCCCCGGCAAGAGGCCCCGCCGGGAGCGACGCAGGTCAGCGCGGGAGGAAACTCGGCCTCACCTGGACACCCCGGGCCCATCGGCCCGACAATCGTCGACGTGACGTCCTCCTTCGAGTTCCACACGAGTCCCGCGCGGCTGTCGGACGCCCAGCGCGACCGTGTCCTCGGCGTGCTCAGAGACGGCGCGGCACAGGGCAAGCTGTCGCACGACACCTTCATGCGGCGCATGGAGCTCGCCCTGGTGGCCCGGCGCCCGGAGGAGCTCGCGGCCCTGACCTCCGACCTGGAAGCCGGCGGCGGCTGGTCCCAGGGACTGGTCCGCGCGGTGGGCGGGATCTCCGCCTTCCCCGGGCGGCTGCGCCGCGCGTGGCAGACCGAAAGGCTCCCCAAGCTGCTGCTCCCCGCCCCCGGCCCGTACCCGCTGCTGATCGGCCGCGACCCGGCCAACGGACTGCGCCTCAACCACGAGACGGTCTCCCGGCTGCACGCCGAACTCTCCGCGCGGAACGGCCGCTGGGTGCTGCGCGACCTCGGCTCCACCAACGGCACCTGCGTCAACGGCCAGCGGCTCGTCGGCTCCATCCCGGTGCGGGACGGGGACCAGGTGAGCTTCGGCCGGATGAGCTTCCGCCTCACCGCGCCGGCCCCCCGTCCGCCCGAGCTTCCGCCGCCCGTGCCCCGCTCGTCCGCGCAGCCGCCCGAGCTTCCGCCGCCCGTGCCCCGGCCGTCCGCCCACCCGCCCGAGCCGCCACCGCCCCACCCCGGCCACCCGCCCGCCTGACCCCCCGGGTCAGTGCTGCTGGTGCAGCCCGCGCCCGGCCAGCGTCAGAAACGCCTCGCCGACCGCCTCCGAGAGCGTCGGATGCGGATGGACGTGGTGGGCGACATCGGCGGGCTCGGCGTCCCAGCCGACCACGAGCTGACTCTCCGCGATCATCTCCGAGACGTGCGGGCCGACCAGATGCACGCCCAGCACCCGGCCCGCCCGCTCCGCCACCACCTTCACCAGACCACCCCTGCCGTGCACCATGCCCTTGGCGACGGCGGTCAGCGGCAGGGCGTTCACCACCACGTCGTGCCCCGCGTCCCGGGCCTGCGCCTCGGTCAGCCCCACCGCGGCCGTCTGCGGCGAGGAGTACGTGACCCGGGGAACGGTGGCGTAGTCGATCGGGGAGGTACGCAGCCCGGCCAGTGTCTCCGCCACCAACAGCCCCTCGGCGAACGAGGCGTGGGCCAGTCCGGGCGACGGCGGCGGCAGCAGGTCGCCCACCACGTGGATGCCCGGCACCGCCGTCTCCAGCCGCGACCAGTCGGCGGGCGCCACATGGCCCCGCCCGTCCGTGGCCAGCCCCGCCGCCGCGAGCCCCAGCCCCTCCGTCATCGGCTCCCGGCCCACCGCGACCAGCAGCCGCTCGGCCGCCACCGTGACGCTCTCGCCCCGGGAGGTCCGCACGGCGGCCCGCACCCCCTCCTCCACCACCGCCCACTCCAGCAGCCGCGCCCCCGCCTCCACCCGGACGCCCCGCTTCCGCAGCCCCCGCAGCAGGTGCCGCGACACCTCCGCGTCCTCCAGCGGGACCAGCCGGTCCGCGGCCTCCACCAGGGTGACCTCGGCCCCCATCGACCGGTGGAACGAGGCGTACTCCACGCCGATCGCCCCGCCCCCGACCACCAGCACGGACCCGGGCAACCCCGGCGCGAACAGCGCGTCGTCGCTCGTCACCACCCGCCGCCCGTCCACCGCCGGCCCCGGCAGCATCCGGGGCCGCGACCCGGTCGCCAGCACCACGCCCCGCCGTGCCACGACCTCGCCGTAGCCGTCGATCCGTGCCGAGCGCGGGCCCGTCAGCTCGGCGCTGCCACGCACCACCTCGACCCCGGCCCGCGCGAGTTGCGCCTCGACCCCGCGGTGGTTGCGGGCCACGATGTCGTCCCGGGTCGCCACCAGGGCGGGCCAGTCCACCGCGTCGAGCGTCGCCTTCACCCCCCACCGCTCCCGGGCCTCGGCGATGCCGTCGACGAGTTCGGCGGCGTGTAGCATCGCCTTGCTCGGAATGCAGCCGCGGTGCAGACAGGTGCCGCCGACCGCGTCCCGCTCGGCGAGCACGACGCTCATCCCCAGGGCCGCCGCGCGCAACGCCGTCGCATAGCCGCCGGTCCCGCCGCCGATGACCAGTACGTCCGTGGTGCTCCCGCTCTTGTCGATCTTCTCCGCGTTCGTCAGCGTCATGGGTCCCACCCTCGCCCCCGCCCCGGTCATGCGTCCAAGGCAGAATGCGTGTGGAGTCGATGCACAACGTTCATGGGACGGGATGCGTGAAGTCCCCGGAAAGGTGCGGTGCATGAGTCTGCGTCAGATGGAGTACTTCGTCGCGGTGGTCGAGGAGTCCTCCTTCACCCGCGCCGCCGAGCGGCTCCACGTCACCCAGCCCGCCCTCTCCCACCAGATCAAGGCGCTGGAGAGGACCGTCGGGGGCGAGCTGCTGGAACGGCTGCCGCGCGGCGTCCTGCTCACCCCGATGGGCCGGGCCTTCCTGCCGCACGCCGAACGCTCCGTCCGCAGCGCCGCCCAGGCCCGCCGCGCGGCCCGCGCCGCCGCCGGGGCGGAGGGCGGCGAACTGCACATCGCCACCGTGCACTCGGTGGCCGTCGGCATCCTCCCCGACGTCTTCGCCCACTGGCGGCGTGCCCATCCTGGCGTGCGCCTCGTCCTCCACGAGTACGCGACCACCGAGGCGCTGGAGGACGAGGTGGAGCGCGGCGTCGCCGACCTGGCCGTCGGACCGCTGCCGGCGCGCTGGACCGGCCCCGTCGTCCCGGTGGGGGAGGAGGAGATCGTCCTCGTCGTCCCGTTCGACGACCCGCTGGCCGGGCGTCCCTCGGTCGCCCTCCACGAGCTCGCCGACCGGTTCTGGGTGCGGTGCGCCATGGAGCCGATCATCGACGGCCGCCCCTTCCTGGAAGGGGTCTGCGAGGCGGCGGGCTTCGCGCCCCGTACGGCGGTGTGGACCGAGCACACCTCCACAGCCGTCCGGATGGCGGCGGCCGGCGTCGGTGTGGCCACGGCCGCCGCCCACCTCGTCCGGAGCGCGATCGGCGAGGAGTGCGCGGTGCTCGGCGTCGACCCGCCCTGGCTGCGACCCATGGGAGTCTTCTCCCGGGTGGCGCTGACCGGGGCGGCGGCGGCCTTCACGGAACTGCTCGGCTCCCTCCCCACCGCCGGGATCCGCCCGCCCGGGACCCGTCGTCGGACTGCGGCCTGCACCGCCCTCCGGGCGACGACGGGAGTTTGACGACAGACCCTGGCCCCGCAACTTTCTCACCCGAACGGCCGTACGCCGACTGCGGTACGCCCCCGGCGGTGGTCCGCTGGGAGGGCGCGCGCCGACCGCCGGCGCACCGACTTCAGGGGGCACGGGATGCCCGACCGCCCCGACGCCCTGCCCGCCGCCCGCCGCCCACACCGGCTCGCGGGCGGACAGCCGGGCCTGCTGGCGCCCGGGGCCACCACGGACCCGTACCGGCTGCGCCTCTACCGTCTGCTGCGCACCGACTACCCCCTCGGCTACGACCCGGGCCTCGGCGCCTGGCTGCTGAGCCGGTACGCGGATGTGGCCCTGGCCCTCACCGACCCCCGGTTCACCGGCTACCCGCACGACGGGGCCCCGCGCGGGTTGGCCCCCGTCCCGCTCGGCCTCTGCCGGGGCAGCCTGGTCTGCGTCCCGTCGGCCGTGCCCCACCGCGCCGCCGAACCCGCCGTCGAGCGGACCGCCTACGTCCTGGCCCGCCGGATCGCCGGGCGCGACCGGGCGGACCTGGTCGCCGACTTCTGCCGCTGGCTGCCCGCCGGCGCCGCCGCCGCGGCGGCCGGGCTCTCCTACCCGGACCTGAACACCCTGCCCCGGGGCGCCCCCCACCGGCGGACCGGCGGCGGACCCGATGACTGCGCCGGACCCACCGCCCTCCGCGAGCACGCACTCGCCTCGTTCCTCGCCAACATGCTCGACCACCCCGACCTGCTGTCCGCCGTGACGGCAGGCGAAGGGGCCGCCACACTGCTCGGGCGGGCCTGGGCCGAGACGCTGCGCCGCGACCCACCCGTCCAGATCGTGCTGCGCCGCACCCGTACCGAGGTGGCCGTCAGTGGCGGCACGCTCCCCGCCGACGCACCCGTCGCCTGCCTCATCGGCGCGGCGGGCCGCGACCCCGCCCGGTTCGGCGCGCCCGACCGCTTCGACCCGCTGCGCGCCGACGCCGACCCGCTGCTCATCGGCCCGGCCGGCTGCCCCGCGGCGCTCCTCGGCGGACTGGAGGCGGAACACGGCCTGCGCGCCCTGCTGACGGCGATGCCCGGCATCCGCTGGGCCGACGGTTTCCGCCCGGCGGCGGGCGGCCTGCTCACCCGCGGTCCGCGCACCCTCCTCGTCCGCCCGTCCTGACGGTCTCGGCCCCGCCCGTCAGTCCCGCACCCGCCGCAGCAGCGCCACCGGCCGCTCGGCGAACAGCTCGGCCGCCGCCACCGCGCCGCCCGTGAACTCCCGGCCCGGCGAGGCCGACAGCAGGTCCCGCCAGGGGCCTCCGCCCGGCAGTTCCAGCACCGTGTCCCGCCAGCCCCCGTCCTCGGCCAGCCGCAGCGACAACCGCGTCACCGCCGTGACCACCTCGCCCGACCGGCAGAAGGACACCAGGTGCGGGGCGGCCGGGCCCCGGGCCGTCAGCGGCGCGTACGTCCCCGACTCCCCGAACACCTCCGGCAGCTCCCGCCGCAGCCCCAGCGCGACCGCCGTCAGCGCCTGCTTCTCGCCCCCGGCCTCCGGCCGCCGGAACGGCCGCCGGTTGTCCGGGTCGACCAGGGCCAGGTACTCGCACTCCGTGCCCTGGTAGAGATCCGGCACCCCCGGCATCGTCAGCTGCACCAGCGCCGCCCCCAGCACCTGGGCCCGCACCTGCGGGGCGAGCGCGTCCGCGAACGCGGCGATCAGCGTCCGGGCCACGCCCGACCCGTTGCCCGGGCCGGCGGCGACGAAGTCCGCCACCGCCCGCTCGTACACCGGATCCGGCTCCGTCCAACTGGTGAACAGGCCCGCCTCCCGCACCGCCTTCAACAACGCCGGTCCCAGCCGCTCGGACAGCTCCTCGGCCGGCAGCTCCGCGCAGCCGTACGCCGACTGCCAGGCAGCCCAGGCCAGTTGTGGGTCCGGGGCCGCCACCGCGGTCGCCGCCGACAGCTCCGCCACCAGCGCCGCCCACCGCTCCGGGCACTGGGTCAGCACCGCGATCCGGGCCCGTACGTCCGCGCTCCGCTTGGTGTCGTGCGTGGTCAGGACCGTGCCGGTGGCGGGCCAGTCGCGCGCGATCCGGGCCGCGAAGGCGTGGAACTCCTCCGGCGACACCGCGGGCCGCCCCGGGTCCCCGCCCACCTCGGTGGCCGAGATCAGCGGGACGTACCGGTAGAACGCCGTGTCCTCCACCGACTTGGCGTGCAGCGCGGACGCGGTCTGCGCGAACCGGGCGCAGAACGCCGCCCGTTCCTCCCCGCCGCCGAGCCGCCCGAGCGCCAGATCCCGTACGACGTCCACGGCCGTCGCCTCCTCCGGGACGGAGAACACCGCCTTCGCGTCCCGTACCGCCTCGTCGGTCAGCGTCTCCTCGGCGATCCGCGTCGGCGGTTCGCCCGCCGTGACGTACGGGCGGTAGACCGGGGTCCGCACCAGCAGCTCCCGGACCGCCGTCTCCAGCGCCCAGGGCGCATGGTCGCGCAGCGCGGGGTCCCGGTCGCAGATCCCGGCCGCGAGCCGGGTCAGCCACGCGGTCTCGGCGGCCAGCTCATGTGTCGCCACCCGGTACGCGGCCCGGCGCACCGTCGCCGTCCAGTCGCCGCCCCGGTCGCCGGGCTGGCCCGCGAACTCCCGGTAACGGCCGAGCAGCTCCGCCGCGCCGGACGGGTCGGTGAACAGCCCGTCGATCCGGTGCAGCGCGTCGTACCCGGTGGTGCCGGCGACCGCCCACTCCGCCGGGAGCCGCTCGTCGCCGGTGAGGATCTTCTCCACCACCGTCCAGCGGCCGCCGGTGGCCTCGTTCAGCCGCTCCAGATAGGCGGCGGGGGCGGCGAGGCCGTCGGGATGGTCGACGCGCAGCCCGTCGAGCACCCCGTCGCGGAGCAGTTCGAGGACCTTGGCGTGCGTGGCGTCGAAGACCTCCGGGTGTTCGACGCGGACCCCGATCAGCTCGGAGACGGTGAAGAACCGCCGGTAGTTCAGCTCGGTGCGGGCCAGGCGCCACCAGCCGAGCCGGTAGTGCTGGGCGTCCAGCAGCTCCGGCAGCGGAAGGCCCGCAGTCCCGGCGCGCAACGGGAACTCCAGCTCGCCGTAGCGCAGCACCTCTCCGTCCACCGTGAGGTGCTCCAGCTCTCCGCCGAGCGGCCCGGCGAGCACCGGCAGCAGCACCCGGTCCCCGCCCGCCGCCCAGTCGACGTCGAACCAACGGGCGGACGGGGAGGACGGACCCTCGCGCAGCACGTCCCACAGCCGCCGGTTGTACCGGGGCGCCGCCGCCATGTGGTTGGGCACGATGTCCAGGACCAGGCCGAGCCCGTGTTCCCGAGCGGCCGAGGCGAGCGAGCGCAGCCCCTCCTCCCCGCCCAGCTCGGCCCGGACCCGGCTGTGGTCGACCACGTCGTAGCCGTGCGGGGAGCCGGGGACCGCCTCCAGGACGGGCGACAGGTGGAGGTGCGAGACGCCGAGCGCGGCGAGGTACGGTACGGCCTTCTCGGCGGCGGCGAAGGGGAAGTCGGGCTGGAGCTGAAGCCGGTACGTGGCGGTGGGCGTCATGGACTCCTACGTACCCCGCCCGGGGCGATCCGTGTCACCCCGGGCGGAACACTCACTCCCGTTCCCCGCCCGTCCGGCCTCAGGCGGGCCGCTTCAGCACGGTCAGGCTGCGCCCGATCAGCGTGACCCGTTCGCCCTCGACGACCTTCGGCCCCGCCCCCGGCTCCACCCCCTCCGGCCGCGCGGTGTCGACGACGACCTGCCACAGCTCCCCGTGGCCGACCGGGACGGCGAACTCCAGCGTCTCGGCGCTCGCGTTGAACATCAGCAGGAACGAGTCGTCGGAGATCCGCTCGCCGCGCGGCCCCGGCTCCGAGATCGCGTGTCCGTTCAGGAACACGGTCATCGCCTTGGCGTGAGCCGCCTGCCAGTCCCGCTGCGTCATCTCCTCGCCCTCGGGGGTGAACCAGGCGATGTCGGAGAGCTCGTCGTGGGTGCCTTCCACCGGCCGTCCGTGGAAGAAGCGTCGCCGCCGGAAGACGGGATGGTCGCGGCGGAGCCACACCATGGACCGGGTGAACTCCAGCAGCGTCGAGGCGGGGGCGTCCGTCTTCTCGTCCGGATCGGGCCAGTGCACCCAGGCCAGCTCGTTGTCCTGGCAGTAGGCGTTGTTGTTGCCGTTCTGCGTGCGGGCGAACTCGTCGCCGTGGCTCAGCATCGGCACGCCCTGCGAGAGCATCAGCGTGGCGATGAAGTTCCGCATCTGGCGGGCCCGCAGCTCCAGGACCTCCGGATCGTCGGTCTCGCCCTCGGCGCCGCAGTTCCAGGAACGGTTGTGGCTCTCGCCGTCCCGGTTGTCCTCCCCGTTGGCGTCGTTGCGCTTGTCGTTGTACGAGACGAGGTCGTGCAGGGTGAAGCCGTCGTGGCAGGTGGTGAAGTTGATCGAGGCGAGCGGGCGGCGGCCGTCGTCCTGGTAGAGGTCGGAGGAGCCGGTGAGCCGCCCGGCGAACTCCGCCAGGGTGCGCGGCTCGCCCCGCCACAGATCGCGGACCGTGTCGCGGTACTTGCCGTTCCACTCGGTCCACAGCGGCGGGAAGTTGCCCACCTGGTAGCCGCCCTCGCCGACGTCCCACGGTTCGGCGATCAGCTTCACCTGGCTGACCACCGGGTCCTGCTGCACCAGGTCGAAGAACGAGGAGAGCCGGTCCACCTCGTGGAACTGCCGGGCGAGGGTGGCCGCGAGGTCGAAGCGGAAGCCGTCCACATGCATCTCGGTCACCCAGTACCGCAGCGAGTCCATGATCATCTGGAGGACGTGCGGGGACCGCATGAGCAGGGAGTTCCCGGTGCCCGTGGTGTCCATGTAGTAGCGCTGGTCGTCGGTGAGCCGGTAGTAGGAGGCGTTGTCGAGGCCGCGGAAGGAGAGCGTCGGGCCGAGGTGGTTGCCCTCGGCCGTGTGGTTGTAGACCACGTCGAGGATGACCTCGATGCCCGCCTGGTGCAGTGCCTTCACCGCCTGCTTGAACTCCAGCACCTGCTCGCCGCGGTCGCCCCAGGAGGCGTACGTGTTGTGCGGGGCGAAGAAGCCGATGGTGTTGTAGCCCCAGTAGTTGGCGAGCCCCATGTCCGAAAGCCGGTGGTCCTGCACGAGCTGGTGAACGGGCATCAGCTCGATCGCGGTGACGCCCAGTTCGGTCAGATGGGCGATCACCTCCGGGTGGGCGAGCCCCGCGTACGTTCCGCGCAGCTCGGGCGGGAGGCCCGGGTGCAGCATCGTCAGGCCCTTCACATGGGCCTCGTAGATCACCGTGCGGTGGTAGTCCGTCCGGGGGCGGCGGTCGTCGCCCCAGTCGAAGTACGGGTTGACCACCACCGAGCTCATGGTGTGCGGGGCCGAGTCGAGGTCGTTGCGGGCGTCCGGCCTGCCGAACGGATAGCCGTACACCTCCTCGCCCCACTGGATCTTCCCGGCCACCGCGCGGGCGTACGGGTCCAGCAGCAGTTTCGCGGAGTTGCACCGTTGACCGCGCTGGGGTTCGTAGGGGCCGTGCACCCGGAAGCCGTACCGCTGCCCCGGCATCACCCCGGGCAGATAGGCGTGGCGCACGAAGGCGTCGGTCTCGCGGAGTTCCACCGCCGTCTCCGAACCGTCGTCGTGCAACAGGCACAGTTCGATCCGGTGGGCGGCCTCGGAGAAGACCGCGAAGTTGGTGCCGGCGCCGTCGTACGTGGCGCCGAGGGGGTAAGCGTGTCCCGGCCAGACCTGCATGATGAAGACTCTTCCCACTCCTGATCCGGGTGCGGCGGCTTTACCCGGCCCGATACTTCCCGAATACTCCCCGAAAACACGGTGCTCACCTAGGACGTCGTCCGGTGCGGCCGGGTCCCGTCGCCGAATCCCGACCGCACCGGTCAACTTCGGACACTCCTGTGCCGCCCCGGACGCGCTTGCGGACCCCGCCCCCCGGTGGGCGTCCGGTTCCCGCCCCGGGGCAGGGGCCCGAATCACTATGAATCAGCTCACTCCACCCGATCTCGCCGCAAGGAACAAGCCGTGCGCACAGGGGAGTTGAGAAAGTCGCCTGCGCATCGGGCTGTGTCGGATCGTGGTCCCGGAGTACCCTTCCTTGATCGTTGGGTGGGGGAGTGGAAGGCGGTACGCGGGTGAGCTCGGGAGGGTTCGAGCTGCCCCCAGGTGACGCAGGTCACGAGGGGGAATCGACCGATGCCCCGCCCGGGGCGGTGTCCCTCGCGCAGCCCATGGAGATCGGCGCCGAGCTGGACTGGGGTTCGGAGGCCTGGAACGAGGTGCGCACCCGGGCCCAGCGGGCCGGACGTGCGTATATCTGGCTGAATCTGGTCGAACAACGTCTGCGGGCCGTCGTCGCCGCGGTGCTCCGGCCGATCTACGAGCCGGTGCACGGCGAGGAGTGGGTCGTGGCCGCGGCCGGACCGGCCGGGCAGGAGTGGGTGCAGCGCGCCGTCGCCGTACGCGAGGTCTCGCGGCGCAAGGGCTACCTGCTGGACCCGGCCGACGACAACGTCCTCAGCTTCCTGACGCTGCCGCAGCTGCGTGAGCTGATGGTCCAGCACTGGCCCTGTTTCGAGCCGTACTTCGACGACCGGCGGGACGTCGAGCTGGCCCTGGACGAGCTGGAGGTCGCGCGCAACGTCGTCTCCCGCAACCGCGCGCTCAACGAGGCGGTCCTCGCCCAGGCGGAGCGCGCCTCCGCCCGGCTCCTGGACATCCTCGGCAGCGGGGCGGGGGTGCCATCGGCGGACCGGCTGCCGGTGGACGCGGTGGAAGAGCTGGTCGGCGACCGGTACGCGGACGTGGTCTCCGTCCACCCCGACCGGGTCCGGCTCCAGCGCCAGCTGCCCGCCGAGGACCTCTTCGGCGGGGCACGGCGGCTCGACGCCATCGGGATAGGACTCAATCTGCTCGTGCAGAACTTCTCCGGCCGCCGGCTCGTCCGGCTCGCCGAGTCGGGCTGCCGGGTCCGGCTGCTGTTCATCAACCCGGCGAGCAGCGCGGTGCGCCGCCGGGAGCGGGAACTCGGCCTCAAGAAGGGTGAGCTGAGCCGTTCGGTGGAGATGAACATCCTGCACATGCGCCGGGTGCGCTCCAAGCTCCGTGACCCGGGCGCGTTCGAGATCCAGGTCTTCGACGAGACCCCGCGCTTCACCGCGTACCTGGTGGACGGCGACGGCCCGGACGCCGTGGGCGTCGTCCAGCCCTATCTGCGGCGGGCCCGGGGCATGGAGGCGCCCGTCCTGGTGCTGCGCGGCGGGGGCCGGCGGACGGTGGTGCGGGCGGGGCAGGACAGCGAGCACGGACTGTTCGAGACCTACCGCGAGGAGTTCGAATCGGTCTGGACGGACTCCCGGCCGGTCTCCTGAGCCGGCGGGCCGCACGGCTCCCGCCGGTCTCCGACGGGTCCGCCCGGTTCGGTTCTCCCGACGGTCCGCCCGGTTCCTTCTCCTCCCCGGCCCGCCCGGTCTTCTGACGGGCCGTGGTGCCGCAGACCTCCCGGGGGCTCTGTCAGTGGCCCGTGCGAAGGTGGTCAGCACATGGGGGAGCGCACCACGAAGGAGGTATCGGGATGAGCTGGCACCGGGGAACACTGGTCGGCTTCGACCTGGAGACGACGGGGACCGACGTCGAGAACGACCGCATCGTCACCGCCGCACTGGTCCGGCTGGACGCGGACGGGACGGTCGCCGAGCAGCGGACCTGGCTGCTCGACCCGGGGGTGGCGATACCCGAACAGGCCTCCGCTATCCACGGCATCGGCACCGACCACGCCCGCAGGCACGGGTCGCGGGCCGCCCCGGCGGTCGAGGAGATCGCCCACGCGGTCGCCGAGGTGCTGCGCTCGGGTGTCCCGCTGGTGGTGATGAACGCCCGCTACGACCTCTCGCTGCTGGACCGCGAGTGCCGCAGGTACGGGCTGCCGTCGGTCGACGAGCGGGTCGGCGGAGCACCCTCGCCCGTCATCGATCCGCTGGTGATCGACAAGCACGTCGACAAGTACCGCAGGGGCAAGCGGGCCCTCCAAGCACTGTGCGACCACTACGGGGTCACCCTCGACGGAGCCCACGAGGCGAGCGCCGACGCGGTGGCCGCCGTACGCGTGGTGCGCCGGATGGGAGAGCGGCACCGCCCCGTCGGCACCCTGCCGCCCGCCGAACTGCACGCCCTTCAGATCCGGGCGGCCGCCGAGCAGTCGGCCTCGCTCCAGGCCTACCTGCGCCGCTCGGACCCGACGGCCGTGGTCGAGGCGTCCTGGCCGGTGATCCCCCGCGGCCGCTGAGCCGGGGCGGGCGGGCCGGAAACCCCCTCCGCGTCAGTTGGCGGCGGGGGAGGCCGTGTCGTCCGCCTCGATGTCGAAGTTGATCTGATCACCGTCGACCGAGGTAACGGTCGCCGTCACGCCCAGGGTGCTGCCGTCGCCCGCCGTGAGGGTACAGCGGGTCGTGGTGCCGACCTTCCCGGCGAGGTCCTCGGGGCACGTGACGTCCGGTTCCTGCTGGCCCGTCGTCTCGGCGAGCTTCTTGGCGACCGTGGCGGACAGCTTGTCCTTGGACAGCTTCGACTCGGAACTCCCCACACTGACCGAGGCCGAGCAGCCGACGAGCAGCGCTCCGGCGGCCAGGGCCGAGAGGCTCCACGTCACTGCGGTCGAGTGGGCCACGGGCATGGGAAGGCTCCGTTTCGCATGGTGCGGGACAGTCGGCGGAAGCATACGTGGCACCGTGCCGCAGGCAGGCCGCCGGAGGGCGTCGGCCGCTCAGAGCAGCACCGCGCCCAGCACGAGCACGGCGGCCAGCGCACTGAGCCCCTGGACCAGGGTGGCGGCGGTGTGCGCCCGGTACGCGGTCTTGACGTCCATTCCGGAGAACTGGGTGACGACCCAGAAGTACGAGTCGTTGACATGGCTCACCACCATGGCGCCGGCGCCGATCGCCAGCACCGCCATCACCTGGCCGACGGGGATCGAGCCGAGCGTTCCGTCCAGGCCCAGCGTGGGCAGCAGCGGGTGGGCGAGGGTGGAGGTGATGATGAGCGCGGCGGTGCTGCTGCCCTGCGCGGTCTTGAGGAGCGCCGCGATCCCGAACAGCACCAGGAGGGCGGTCACTCCCTTCAGTGCCGAGCCGTCCCCGATGAGGGTGCCGATGTAGTCGGCCAGCGGAGTCCCCTTGATCACCGCGCCGAACGCGCCGCCCGCCCCCGTGATGACGAGAATCGGCGCCGCGTCGACCAGGCCCTCGGCGACCCAGGTGGTGAGCGCCTTGGCGTCCCGCCGCGGCGGGAGCAGCGCGAGTGCCAGGACGACACCGATCAGCAGCGCGTTCACCGGTGAGCCCAGGTCCGTGAGCAGAGCTCCGAGGGCGCCGTCGACGAGCGTGGAGTCACCCGAGGGGAAGGCCGCGACCGAGCCGGTGGCCATCAGAACGATCGGGACGAGGATCGGAGCCAGCGCCCGGCCGAGCCCCGGAAGCCGCTCGAACTGCTCCTTGTACTCCTCGAAGGACTCCTCGACGTCGGGCAGCGAACTCCGCAGGTCCTGGGTGCGACGCAGGGCCCAGACCAGTCCGGCCAGCGCGGCGACCAGCGAGACCGGGATGCTGAAGAGGATGACCCACACCAGTCCGTCCGACCCGATGCCCACATTCCCCGCCGCCGCGATGGGGCCCGGCGTGGGCGGTACGAAGGTGTGCGACGCGTACAGGCCGGTGGCCAGCGCCGTGCCCAGGACGACCGGGTTCTTGCCGGTCCTGCGCGCGATCGACCGCTGGAGCGGGGACAGCACCACATAGCCGGAGTCGCAGAACACCGGAATGGAGACGACCCAGCCCATGACCGACATGGCGAGCGCCGGATGCCGTTTGCCCACGACCTTGAGCACGGCCTCGGCGAGGGTGACCGCCGCACCCGTGCGCTCCAGGACCTTGCCGATGATCGTCCCGAAGAGAATCACCAGGCCGATGCCGGCCAGAATGGAGCCGAACCCCTCGGCGATGGTGGCTCCGAGGTCGTCGACGAAGGGCTTGTCCGCCCCGGTCGCCGCGCCGATGCCCATCGCCGCGAGACCGAAGCCGTACGTGGCGATGACGATGGCCAGGAAGGGGTGCAGCCGGAACCGGCCGCACAGAACGACGATCAAGACGATGCTTATCGCGAGTGCGACGAGCAGGGACGGCCCTGCGGTGCTCATGGGACTCCTCGGGTGGAAAACGGAACACTCGGGAAAGGAACGGTCCGTGAGAGCACTGTAGGAATCGCCCCACTCGCGGGACATCGGCTCGGCAGACGAAGTTCCCCCGGTCCTGTCAGACCTCCGGTGCGCAGGTCCTCGATCAGCTGCAACCGCACGCGGTGGCGCCAGCCGGCCTCTCCGAGGAACGCCTGCTGAGCGACCATGAGCTCGGCCATCCTCGCGATGGCCCGGGCGATCTCGCCCACGCTCGCGGGGTCGCCGCTCACACCGACGACGCCCACGATCTCGTCGCCGAGCCGCAACGGCAGATTGACTCCGGCGAGCGTCCCCGTCAGGGCATGGGCCTCTTCGCTGGTGACGGCGAACAGCCGCCCCGTCCGCAGCACACGCAGCGCGCCCTCGTGCAGGCTGCCCACCCTGGACCGGTCGCTGCTGGCGATGATGACGCCGTGATCGTCCATGACGTTCACCCGGACGCCGAGCCGATCGACGATGTCGCCCACGATGGCCTGAGCCGCTACGCCGTCCATCATCCGATCCCCCCGTAGCCGCTCCGACCGGAACCGGAACCGGCACCACGGAAGTCGTCGATCGCTAGAACGGATACCACCGAACGGCCGCGTCCCCCTCGCGCAGCGATGCCACCCGGCGGCGGAATTCGGCGAGCGCCTTCGGGTTGGCCGGGGCGTGCTGGGAGACCCAGGCGCAGCTGGCCGTCTCCCGGGCGCCGCGCAGCACCGCGCACCCCTCCCACTCCCGGACGTCCCAGCCGTACGCGGAGGTGAAGGCGTCGTAGGCGGCGGGGGCGACGCCGTAGCGGTCGCGGGAGAGGGCGAGAACGACCAAATCGTGCTCGCGCAGATCGGCGGAGAACGTCTCCAGGTCGACCAGGACCGGGCCGTCCGGCCCGACGTGGACGTTGCGCGGGAGCGCGTCGCCGTGGATCGGTCCCGGCGGCAGATGCGGGACGAGCTCGGCGGCCGCGGCCGCGAAGCCGTCGCGGCGCTCGCGGAGGTAGTCGGCGTCCGCCGGGTCGATGGCTTCTCCCGCCAGGCTCAGCCAGCGCTCCACGCCGCCCAGCAGCTCGCGGCGCGGCAGGGTGAAGTCGGCCGGGGCGGGCAGCGCGTGCACGAGGGAGAGCAGCGGTGCGAGGTCGCGCGGCTCGGCGGGGCGTACGGGGTCGGGAAGCCGGTGCCACAGCGTCACGGGGTGGCCCTCGACCAGGCGCGGCCCGCGCTCGGCAGCGCGGACGGCCGGGACGCCGGACGCGGCGAGCCAGTCGGCGAGGGCCACCTCCCGCTCCGCCCGCTCGCGCAGCTCGGGGTGGCCGGTGGCGTCCCGGCCGACCTTGATCACCAGGTCGCCGGCGGCGAAGACCGCGTTCTCGCCCAGCGCGAGCAACTCAGCCGCGCCGGGAACGCCGGCCGCCGTCAGCACCTCGCGCGCTCGCATCTCGTCCATGGGTGCGATTTTGCATCCCCGCAGGCCACCTTGACGAACCGATGACCCGTCAGCACGATGACGGAGGCCTCCCGGGCAGGAGGAACGGGATGAAGTCCGTCTCAGGCACATCAGGGAGATACGGGGCAAAGGGGTCTACTTCGTGACATCGGTGACCGCGACGAAGCGGCCCGGACCTGACGACCCGCACAGCGGGCGCAACGGACCGGACGGGCAGGGCGGGCGGGGCGGACGTGCGGGGGGCTCCGGCCGTCCGGGACGGCCGGGCCGTCCGGAACGCAAGGCGTTCGGGGACCGGGCCGCCTGGTTCCTGGTGCTGCCCGCGCTCATCCCGATCCTGCTCCTCAGCGTCGGACCGCTGCTCTACGGCATCGCTCTCGCCTTCACCGACGCGCAGTCCGGTCGCACCCGCTCCACCCAGTGGATCGGCACCCTGAACTTCCAGGACCTGCTGCACGACACCCTCTTCTGGGACTCGTTCCGCATCGGCCTGCTCTGGGCGGTCGGCGTCACCGTCCCGCAGTTCCTCCTGGCGCTCGGCCTCGCCCTGCTGCTCAACCAGAACCTGCGGATGCGCTGGCTGGCCCGGGCGCTGGCGATCATCCCCTGGGCGATGCCCGAGGTCGTCGTCGGCATCATGTGGCGGCTCGTCTACAACCCGGACGCCGGCATCCTCAACGAGACCATCCGCGACCTGGGACTCGGCGACGGCCGGGACTGGTTGACGGGCCTCGCCACCGCGCTGCCCGCCGTGATCCTCGTCGGCATCTGGGCGGGCATGCCCCAGACCACCGTGGCCCTGCTCGCCGGACTCCAGAACACCCCGCGCGAACTCCACGAGGCGGCCGCCCTGGACGGAGCGGGCGCGTGGCGCCGTTTCCGTACCGTCACCTGGCCGGCGCTGAAACCGATCGCGCTCGCGATCTCCGCGCTCAACCTGATCTGGAACTTCAACTCCTTCGCCCTGGTCTACGTCCTGACCAGCGGCGGACCCGGCGGCCGAACTCGGCTGCCGATGCTCTTCGCCTACGAGGAGGCCTTCCGGTACGGGCAGTTCGGGTACGCCGCGGCGATGGGCTTCGTGATGGTCGCGGTGATCTCCGTGCTCCTCGCCGTCCACCTCGTCGGCCGGCTCAGGGGAGGCGAGGACCGATGAGGCGCGGACCGATGAGGCGAGGACCGGTGGGGAGGGAGCCGACGGGAGCCCGGCCCACGAGGCGCGGACCGGCGGGGCGGGAGTCGACCGGGCTGCGCACCGGCAGGCCCGCGCGGGCCGCTCAGTACCTGGCGCTCCTGGCGTACCTGGTCTTCCTCGCGTTCCCGTTCGTGTGGCTGATCTCGACCGCCTTCAAACCCGCCCGTGAACTGGGCTCGCTCCACCCCACCTGGATCCCCGAGCAGCCCACCCTGGACAACTTCCGGCAGGCCTTCGACGAGCAGCCGCTGCTCCAGGCCGCCGCCAACTCGCTGATCGCCGCCGTCGGCGCGGCCGTGATCGCCGTCGTGATCGCCACCCCGATGGCCTATGTGATGGCCCGCCACCGGGGACGGCTCGCCACCGCCGCGACCGGCTGGGTGGTCGTCAGCCAGGCGTTCCCGTTCGTCCTGGTGATCATCCCGCTCTTCCTGATCCTGAAGAACCTGCACCTGATCAACACCCTGTGGGGGCTGATCATGGTCTACGTCGTCTGGTCACTGCCCTTCGCGCTGTGGATGCTCGCCGGATACGTACGGGCCGTGCCGACCGAGCTGGAGGAGGCCGCTGCCGTCGACGGGGCGGGCCGGGTGCGGACGCTCGTCTCGGTCGTGGCCCCGCTGCTGGCCCCCGGGATCGTCGCCACCGCGCTGTTCGCGTTCATCACCGCATGGAACGAGTTCTTCTTCGCGCTCGTCCTGCTCAAGACCCCGGAGAAGCAGACCTTGCCGGTCGTCCTCACCCACTTCCTCGGCGCGGAGGGCGTGGCCGACCTCGGCCCGCTCGCCGCGGCCGCCTTCCTCGCCACGCTCCCCTCCCTGGTCCTCTTCGCCCTCATCCAGCGGCGGATCACCGGCGGGATGACGGCCGGGGCGGTGAAGAACTGATGCGCGCCGCGGCCCGGCGGGCGGCGGCCGCCGTCGCCGTATTCGCCCTGCTGCTCACGGGCTGCTCGGGCGACAGCGACGACGGGCGGGACGCGGACGGCACGATCCGGCTCCGGTTCCAGTCGCTGGCCTGGCAGAAGGAGTCCGTCGACGCCAACAGGCAACTGGTGAAGGAGTGGAACGCGGCCCACCCCGACGTCCAGGTGGACTACGTCCAGGGCAGCTGGGACAGCGTCCACGACCAGCTGCTCACCTCCTTCGAGGGCGGCGAGGCCCCGGACGTCATCCACGACGCCTCCGACGACCTGGCCGACTTCGCGTACGGGGGCTACCTCGCCGACCTGCGCCCCCTCCTCCCGGAGCGGCTCAAGGCCGACATCCCCGAACAGTCCTGGCGCACCACCACGTTCGGGGAGGGCGTCCACGGGGTGCCCTTCCTCCAGGAGCCCCGCGTCCTGATCGCCAACACGAAGCTGCTGAAGGCGTCGGGTGCGCGGATTCCGACCCCGGAGCGCCCCTGGAGCTGGGAGGAGTTCCGGGAGGTCACCGACGAGCTGACGGGCAAGGGGCGGTACGGGGTCGCCTGGCCGCTGAAGGAGCCGGTCTCCGTCACCCTCAACCTGGGCCTGTCCGGCGGCGGACAGCTCTTCCACCGTGACGACGACGGCAAGGCGGTCCTGCGCTTCGAGCCGGGCGACGGCGTGGTGGCCGGTACCATCCGCGACCAGGTCAACACCGACGGCAGCGCCGCCCGCGGCGCGCTGGGCATGGGCGGGTCGGACGCGCTGCCCGGGTTCTTCGGCGGCAAGTACGCGATGCTCCCGCTCGGCTTCTCCTACCGCCAGCAGATCATCCAGCAAGCCCCGAAGGGGTTCGACTGGACGGTTCTGCCGATGCCCGCGGGCGCGGGCGGCGCGGTCCAGGGCGTGAGCCCGCAGACGCTGTCGGTCGCCGAGGAGAGCCCGCACAAGAAGGAGGCCGTCGCGTTCATCGACTTCCTGCTGCGCCCCCCGAACATGGTGCGCCTCGCCCGGGGCGACTGGATGCTGCCCACCGGTACGGAGGCCCTGGCCGACCCGTCGCTGCGGGGGAGCGAGCACGGCTGGTCCGTCGGCACCGCGCTCGCGCAGGGGCTGCGCCCGGCGCCCGCCCAGGCGGTGCGCGGCTACCCCGAGTGGAAGGACAAGGTGGCCACCCCCGCCCTCCAGGAGTACTACAGCGGCGCGATCGACACCGACGAGCTGCGGAAACGACTGGTGGCCGACGGAAACCGGGTGCTGGCCCGCTACCAGCGCTGACCCCGGCCGGAGAAACAGGTTGCACGAGACGTCTCGTCTCGCCTAGGGTGTGCGGCATGACGGAATCCCCGCGTGCCCACATCGCCATGTTCTCCATCGCCGCCCACGGACATGTGAACCCGAGCCTCGACGTCATCCGCGAACTCGTCGACCGTGGACACCGCGTCAGCTACGCCATCCCGGCCCCCTTCGCCGAGAAGGTCGCCGCCACCGGCGCCCGGCCGGTGATCTACACCTCGACCCTGCCGACCGACGACGACCCCGATGCCTGGGGCACCGAGCTGATCGACAACATCGAACCCTTCCTCGACGACGCGCTCCAGGCGCTCCCGCAGCTCGCCGAGGCCTTCGCGGGCGACGAGCCCGACCTCGTCCTGCACGACATCACCTCCTATCCCGCCCGGGTCCTCGCCCACCGCTGGGACGTCCCCGCCGTCTCCCTCTGGCCCAACCTGGTCCCCTGGGAGGGGTACGAGGAGGAGGTCGGCGAGCCGATGACCGCCGAGCTGAAGCAGACCGAGCGCGGCAAGGCGTACTACGCGCGCTTCGACGACTGGCTCGCCGAGAACGGCCTCGGCCATGTTCCCAGTGACGACTTCGTGGCCCGTCCGCGCTTCGGCATCGTGCTGATCCCCGAGGCGCTCCAGCCGAACGCGGACCGGGTGAACCGCGAGATGTACACCTTCGTCGGGGCCTGTCAGGGCGACCGCGCGGACCAGGGGGAGTGGTCCCGGCCGGCCGGGGCGGAGAAGGTGCTCCTGGTGTCGCTGGGCTCCTCCTTCACCAAGCAGCCCGCCTTCTACCGGGAGTGCGTCGAAGCCTTCCGCGACCTGCCCGGCTGGCACGTGGTGCTCCAGATCGGCGCGCACGTCGACCCCGCCGAACTCGGAGACGTACCGGGCCACGTGGAGGTGCGCACCTGGGTGCCGCAGCTGGCCGTCCTCAAGCAGGCCGACGCCTTCATCACCCACGCCGGCGCGGGCGGGAGCCAGGAGGGGCTCGCCACCGGCACCCCGATGGTCGCCGTCCCCCAGGCCGTCGACCAGTTCGGCAACGCGGACATGCTCCAGTCGCTGGGTGTGGCCCGCCACCTGCCGATGGAGGAGGCCGACGCCGCGAGCCTGCGCGAGGCCGTGCTGGCTCTGGTGAACGACCCCGAAGTGGCCGCCCGGTGCGAGCGGCTGAGCGCGCAGATGGCGCGGGAGGGCGGCACCCCGCGGGCCGCCGACCTCATCGAGGCCGAACTGTCGCGCTGAGCGGAACCGCCTGAGCACTATCCGGACGTTCTCCGTCCCGCCCCGACTGCCGCGACCAGCGGTTCTCCGGGGCGGGACGTCCGTGTTTCGGCTCTGTGAAGCCCCTGTCGCGCCGGGACCGGTCGGCGCATCTGCACGCACGCCCTCGCGATTTCACACCAGGGGCCGGGTGTTCACCCCTCTCGCGCACACCTTCACGGACCTTCACGGGTCTTCACGTCCGGTCACTCCCGCCCCACGGGCCCCGACGGCGCCCCGGCGTCGGCCGGACGGTCGGTCTCCGACGTTTCAAGTACTGCTCTGAACAGGCGCTATGCGAGGCGGCGCGCGCTCGCGGGGCATCCCCGGGCCGATCGCTCCGGGCGGGCCGGGCAGTGGACGGCGCTCCGCAGCCGTTGTGACCAGCCATGGCCGATTTCTTATTACGAAACCTTGTTGAGCAAGTCACACCTTCATGAAGGCCTTGATCTGTGCTCGTCAATCGGTCAGGGTTTCGAGCCAGCCCCCGGAGATCTTCCGGCCGAGGGCCAATCCCCCCACAGAGTTTGACGAGGAGACCCCTCTTCATGGCCAAGCACCAGCGCACCCGTCGCATCAAGCTGACCGCCGCGATCACCGCCGCGGCGGCCGCCGCCGGAGTCACCCTTCTCGGCACCTCGTACGCCGGAGCCGCACCGGCTCCCATGGGCACGGTCTACGGCGCGGACGCCGCGACCGCGGTGTCCGGCAGCTACATCGTGATGCTGGACGAGAAGAAGGCCGACAAGTCCGAGCTCGCGAAGGAGTACGGCGGCAAGCTCAAGCGCACCTACTCCTCCAGCATCAACGGCTTCTCCGCCAGCGGCCTTTCGGAGACCGAGGCCAAGCGCCTCGCCGCCGACCCGGCCGTCGCCAAGGTGGTGCAGAACAAGAAGTTCAGCATCGACGCCACCCAGGACAACCCGCCGTCGTGGGGTCTGGACCGGATCGACCAGACCGAGACCGCGGGCGACAACGCCTACACCTACCCGGACGCCGGCGGCGAGGGCGTCACCGCGTACGTCATCGACACCGGTGTCCGCGTCACCCACGAGGACTTCGAGGGCCGGGCCACCTCAGGCTTCGACGCCGTCGACAACGACGACGACGCCGACGACGGCAACGGGCACGGCACCCACGTGGCGGGCACCATAGCCGGGGCCGCGCACGGCGTCGCCAAGAAGGCGAACATCGTGGCCGTCCGCGTCCTGGACGACAACGGCTCGGGCACCACCGAGCAGGTCATCGCCGGGATCGACTGGGTCGCCGCCAACGCCAAGGGCCCGTCCGTCGCCAACATGAGCCTCGGCGGCGGCGCCGACCCCGCCCTCGACGAGGCCGTCCAGAAGGCCATCGCCGCAGGCATCACCTTCGGTGTGGCCGCCGGCAACGAGTCCAGCGACGCCGGGCAGGGCTCGCCCTCCCGCGTCCCCGAGGCGATCACCGTCGCCTCGTCCACGGAGGCCGACGAGCAGTCGTCGTTCTCCAACTACGGTTCGGTCGTCGACATCTACGCCCCGGGCTCGGACATCACGTCCACCTGGAACGACAGCGACACCGGCACCAACACCATCTCCGGTACGTCCATGGCCACCCCGCACGTCGTCGGCGCGGCCGCCGTCTACCTGGCGGGCAACCAGGACGCGACCCCGGAAGCCGTCGCCACGGCGCTCACCGAGGGAGCCACCCCGGACGCCATCAGCAACGCCACCGAGGGCACGGCCAACAAGCTCCTCAAGGTCGTCGAGTAGTACCCCGGTTCCGACCGGACGCCGGGCGGCGGTGGTCACACCCCCGCCGCCCGGCCCCGCGCACAGTGGCCGCCGCGCTCTCCCCCACGGGGCACGGCGGCCACGCCGTTCTTCCGGCCGGCCCGACGCTCGGCCGGGCCCGCTCCCCGAGCCGGCCAATCCGGCCGGATCCCCGCGCGAGGGCCTAGGGTGGGTCGCCATGACGACGACGTACGCGGCGCTGCTGCGGGGGATCAACGTGAGCGGCAGCAAGAGGGTCCCCATGCCCGAACTGCGCACGGTCCTCACCGAACTGGGGCACACCGGCATCGCCACTCATCTGCAGAGCGGCAACGCCGTCTTCCGGAGCGGGAGCGACGACGAGGGCGCGCTGGCCACCGCCCTGGAGCAGGCCCTGCGTCGCCGGTTCGGCTTCGCCATCGACTGCCTCGTCCGCGACGCCGCCTATCTCGCCGCCGTCGCCGAGGCCTGCCCCTTCCCCGCGGCCGAGCTGGAGGGCAAGCAGCTCCACGTCACCTTCTTCGACCGGCCCGTGGACGCGGAACGCTTCGCGGGCCTGGAAGCCGGGGACTTCCTGCCGGAGGAGTTCCGGCTCGGCGAACGCTGCCTGTACCTGTACGCTCCCGACGGGCTCGGCCGCTCCAAGCTGGCGGTCGCGCTGGGACGCCCCCGCCACGTCAAGGGCCTCACCGCCACCAGCCGCAACTGGAACACCGTGGCGAAACTCGTGGAGCTGACCCGTGGCTGAGCCGTCGCCCGCCGTGGCCGCAGCGATCGAGGGCGAGCTGCGCCTGCTGGACCCGGTGGTACGGGCCTCCGCCGAGCTCCTCGCCTCGCTGCTGCACTCCGAGTTCCGGGAGATCGGAACCAGCGGCCGGCTCTGGACCCGGGAGGCGATCGTCGCCTCGCTCACCGCCGCCGACGCCCCGCGCCCCGGCCCGCTCACCGCCTCCCGCATGCGAGGGGCGCAGCTCTGCGCCGACCTGGTGCACCTCACCTTCGACACCGAGTCCAAGGGGGCCCACGCGCACCGCAGTTCCCTGTGGCGGCGAACCCCGCAGGGCTGGCGGCTCTACTTCCACCAGGCGACGCCGTTCGACGACGGGCCGCCCGGCAGCCCCCTCGACGGCCCTTTCACCGGGGGCTGATCCCCGGGCGCCTCCCGCCGCACGGCCATGACAGGGCCATCACCGTGTGCGCGGCTCACGGCCGGTCTGCTCCGCGCCGGCCAGCAGTCCCGGGTGCAACCGGCGTGTGGCGCTGAAAAGCTCGATACCCAGGAGCCGTCCGTGTGCGTCGTAGTCGAGTATCGCCGAGTCGTCCTCGGCGGGTACCTGCCGGACGGCTTCTCCCGGGGCGATGCTGTCGACCAGGTAGAGGTACGCCGTATTCGTCGACGCGTCGTACTCGACCCGCACGGTTCGGCCCTTTCCGTTCTTCTCCGGCCCGGGTGCCGGGCCTCGGTCCTTCGGGCGAGCATACGCCGAATGGCCCACCGGGCCGGAGCCTGATTGGACCAGGAGGCAGCGCCACCTCCTCCCTAGGGTGGGAGCCATGAGCATCCGCCACCCCGCCACCGTCGACTTCTACTTCGACCCAGCCTGCCCGTTCGCCTGGATCGCCTCCCGCTGGATGCTGGAGGTGGAGCGGCACCGCGATGTCGACCTGCGCTTCCGCCCCATGAGCCTCTACCTGCACAACCAGGGCAACGAACTGCCCGGCTGGTACCGCGATCTCGTCGACAGGTCGATCGGCCCGGTCCGGGTGGCCGTCGCCGCGGCCGCCGCCCACGGCGACGGAGTCCTGCGAGACCTCTACACCGCCCTCGGCACCCGCATCCATCGGCACAAGGAGGAGGACTTCGACGCGGTGATCGCCGCATCCCTCGCCGAACTGGGCCTCCCCGCCGCCCTGGCGGAAGCGGCGCACTCCACGGCGTACGACGACCGGGTCGCCCGCGGCCACGACGCGGGCAAGGACCCGGAGCACGGCGCGTACGTGGGCACGCCGACGATCCACGTGGACGGCACGGTCTGGTTCGGTCCGGTCCTGAACGCGATCCCGCGGGGAACGGAAGCGGCCGAACTCTTCGACAGCGTCCGGGTCCTCGCCAACCACCCGGGCTTCTTCGAGCTCAAGCGCGCCCGGTCCGGCGGCCTCTCCCACGACTGACGGGCGGGGCCGCCCGTGAGCCCGCACGGGCCGTGGGCGGTGCTTTCGCGACGGTACAGCGGGCCGGTGGGCGCGGCCACGACGGCCCTCGGCGCGGTCGTCCGTGTGATCGCCGGACCGATCGGCTGAGAGCCGCCCCCGTCCCTGGACCTCAGGCCGACAGCGAGGCCCGCTCCGTCACCAGCGCCTCGTCGTACCGGTCCAGCAGCAGCCGCGCCAACTCGGGTGCGGGGCCCAGTACATCGGCCAGCACGTCAGTTCCGGCCGCCTCGGCACCCGCCGCGATGCGGTCGGGGAGCCGGCCGGGCGCGATGACGTACGGCGCCACGGCCACCCGGCGCGCACCGCCGGCGCGCAGCGCCCTTACGGCTTCCTCGGTGCTGGCGATGCCGCCGGGACGAACCGCGGAGGCGAACGCAGGCCGCACGGCGCACCAACCGGTGTGCCGCAGCTCCCGCGCGATTTCAGCGATCACTGCGATCGCCTCCGGGTCTGTGGATCCCGCCGAGGCCAGGACGAGCCCGGTCCGGGGGATGTCGCCGGGACGGATCCCGGCCTCCCGCAGCCGCCGCCCCAGCGTGGCGTTCAGCAGCGGGGACGGGCCGAGCACGTCGGCCTGCCGGACACTCAGCCGCGGCAGCCGGGCACGGGCCTCGCGCAGGACCGAGGGGATGTCCGTCTTGGCGTGGAACGCCCGGGTGAGCAGCAGCGGAAGGGCGACGACCTCGTCCGCCCCCTCCGCGGCCAGGCGTTCCAGCCCCCGGGGCACGGAAGGGGCGTTGAACTCCAGGTACGCGGTCTCCACACGCAACTCCGGCCGCTCGGCCCGGACCCGCTCGGTGAGCGCGTGCACGGTCGCGGCGTGCCGCGGGTCGCGGCTGCCGTGGGCGATGACGAGGAGAACGGGACGGGACATGACGTGACTCAGTTCTTGACGAGGAGACCGCGGCTGCGCAGTACCCACCGCTCCAGCGGACTGAAGATCAGCAGGTCGATCGCGATGCCGACGAACAGGATGAGCAGGATCGAGAGGAAGATCCCGGGCATGTCGAAGTTGCTGCGGCCGTTCTCCAGCAACTGCCCGAGTCCCAGACCCAGTTCGGGGGAGGAGGCGATGATCTCGGCGGCCATCAGTGAGCGCCAGGAGAACGCCCAGCCCTGCTTGAGGCCCGCCAGATAGCCGGGCAGCGCCGCCGGGAGCACGATGTGCCAGGTCCCGCGCAGCCCGGTCGCGCCCAGCGTGCGGCCGGCCCGGAGGAACAGCGGCGGCACCTGATCGACCCCGGAGACCAGCCCGTTGGCGATGGAGGGCACCGCGCCCAGCAGGATCACCGCGAACATCATCTGGTCGTTCAGCCCCAGCCAGATCACCGCCGGGGCCACCCACGCCACCGAGGGCAGCGACTGGAGCCCGGACAGGATCGGGCCGATCGCGGCCCGGATCAGCTTCACCCGGGCGACCAGCAGCCCCAGCGGCGTACCGATGGCGACCGCGAGCAGGAAGCCGAGCAGACCGCGCGAGACGCTGGTCCAGACGACCTCCAGCAGCGTGCCCGCGAGCCACATCTCCCGCGCGCTGTCCCACACCGCGGACGGCGGAGGCAGTTTGTAGACCTCGGTGACCTGAGCGCGGACCAGCAGTTCCCAGATCACCAGGACGAGCGCCACCGCCACGACCGGCGGCAGCACCTTGCGCAGCAGGACCTCGCGCACCGGGGTGCGGTTGATCTGCACGGCGTCCAGGGCGTCGAGCCCGGCCTCCAGGCCCGCCAGATCGTCGGGCTTCGCGCCGACCGGTCCGGCCGCCCCGTCCGGCCGCTTCCGGCTCGGCGTGATGTCAGTGCTGGCCATGACGGCGGATCTCCCCACGCAGTTCTTCGGTGATCTCGACGGACAGCTCCGCCACGGCGGTGTCCTCGATACGGCGCGGCTGCTCGATGTCGACCGTCCACTCCCTGGCGATCCGGCCCGGCCGGGACGAGAGCAGTACGACGCGCTGCGCGAGCCGTACCGCCTCGCGCACGTTGTGCGTGACGAAGAGGACCGAGGCGTTCGTCTCCCGCCAGATCCGGGTCAGCTCGTCGTGCAGCACATCGCGGGTGATGGCATCGAGCGCCGCGAACGGCTCGTCCATCAGCAGCAGTTGGCTGTCCTGGGCCAGGGCGCGGGCCATCGCGACGCGCTGCCGCATACCACCGGACAGCTCGTGCACCCGCTTGCCGTACGCCCCGCCCAGGCGGACGAGTTCGAGCAGCCGCTCCGCCTCGGCGCGGCGCTCGGACTTGGGCACCCCGCGCAGCCGCAGGGCCAGTTCGATGTTCTTGCCCGCGGTCAGCCACGGGAAGAGGGCGTGCTCCTGGAACATCAGGGCCGGCCGCCCGCCGGGGGTCTCGATGGATCCCGCGGACGGGCGGTCGAGTCCGGCCACCAGATTGAGCAGCGTCGACTTTCCGCACCCGGAGGCCCCCAGGAGGGTGACGAACTCGCCCGGAGCGACATCGAGCGTGATGTCGTCCAGGACGAGCTGCTGACCGGTGGGTCCGGCGAAGGACTTCGAGACGTGCGCGAGACGGGCGGCGTGCCCGACCGTCGTCCGGTCCTCGGCCTTGGTGAGCGTGGTGGTCGCCATGGTCGTCACCTCCTGGGACTCCTGGTTTCTGGTACGGATGGGCGGGGTTACTCCACGCCGAGACCGGCGTCGGCGACCTCGGGCCGGCCCTCGGCCTTGAGGATCTTGTTCAGCGGGCCCAGGTCGTAGATGCCCCGGAGGTCCGGCTCCTTGAGCAGACCGGACTTCACCGCGTACCCGGCCTGCGTCTTGAGCGTGCCGGCCAGCGGGTTGTCGGTGACCTCGATCGACTCCCACGCCGGGTCGAGGATCTCCTCGGGCAGCGGCTTGCCGCTCAGGTTCTCCAGCGCCTCGTTGGCGGACGCCTTCGCCTCTTCGGGGTTGGCGTTGATCCACTTGTTGGTGGCGACCGAACCCTTCAGCACCGCCTCGACCACGTCCGGGTGCTCGTCGAGGAACTTCTGCGACACGATGATGTTCGTGATCACGAACTTCTTGTCCGGCCACAGGTCCTTCTCGTCGAGGAGCACCTTCGCGCCCTCGGACACCAGCTTGGACGCGGTCGGCTCGGGAACCCAGGCGCCGTCCAGGTCACCGGACCTGTAGGCGTCGGGCGTCACCTTGTTGTCCGAGCGGACCACGGAGACGTCGCCCTTGCCGCTCTGGGCGTCGACCTTCCAGCCCTTCTCGGAGATCCAGTTGAGGAAGGCCACGTCCTGGGTGTTGCCGACCTGCGGGGTGGCGATCTTCTTGCCCTTGAGATCGTCCGGAGTCTTGATCTTGTCCGGGTTCACGACCAGCTTGACCCCACCGGAGGCCGAGCCGGAGATGATCCGCAGCCCCTTGCCCCGGGACTTGCTGAAGCCGTTGATGGAGGGCGAGGGGCCGATGAATCCGATGTCGATGGACCCGGCGTTCAGCGCCTCGATCTCGGAGGGGCCCGCGTTGAAGGTCGTGGACTCGACCCGGGTGCCGCCCAGTTCCTTCTGGATGGTGCCTTCCTGGATGCCGACCAGGGCGGTGGCGTGCGTGAGGTTCGGGAAGTAGCCGATCTTCACGGTGTCCGAGGAGAGCTTCTCCCCCTTGGCGGAGACGTTCGCCTTCTCGGCACCGTCGTCCTTGGCCTGGGAGCCGTAGCCGCAGGCGGTGGCCGCCAGGGCGAGCAGCGGCAGCGCCGCGACGGCGGCGATGGAGCGGCGAACGGTGGAACGGGGGGCAGGCACGGGAGGCTTTCCTCTCGTTGGCCCGGCGCTCACGTCCCGCTGTCTGGGTCAGGGGGGCGCGGCCGGGAGGTCGGCGGGGCTTCGGCGGTACGGACGGTGCGGTAGGGCGCGCGAGCAGTGCGCGTACGTCATCGGGCACATCGCCCGACCCCGCCCTGACCGCTTCCCAGGGCGCCGCTGCCCACCCGGCCGCCCTCCTTCGCGAAGGTGGAGAAGAAGTCGGTGGCCATCAGAAGTCCCACTCGGCGTCGTCGTCGGGGGCCGGGGCGGCGCCTTCGGCGACCGCGGCGAACGAGGCCCCCGCCATGCCGGCGCTCAGCGTCGTACCGTCCGCCGGGTCGATCAGGAGGAACGAACCGGTGCGCCGGGAGTCCGCGTAGGCGTCGAGCGCGAGCGGCTCGGCGGTGCGCACGACGACCCGGCCGATGTCGTTGGCGACCAGCTGCCCGGGGGACGGATGCTGGGAGAGGTCGTCCAGGGTCAGCCGGGAGGGGATGTCCTTGACGATCGCCTTGACCGTGCGGGTGGTGTGCTTGATCAGCACCCGCTGTCCCACCGAGAGCGGCTGGTCGGCGACGTGGCAGACGGTCGCCTCGACATCCTGCGTGACGGCGGGGGAGTCGTCGGCCGGGGCGATCAGGTCGCCGCGCGAGATGTCGATGTCGTCGGCCAGCCGGAGCGTCACCGACTGCGGGGCCCAGGCGATGTCGACGCTCTCCCCGAGCGCGTCGATGCCCGTGATGGTGGTGGTGCGACCCGAGGGGAGCACGGCGACGGACTCGCCGACCCGGAACACCCCGGCCGCGATCTGACCGGCGTAGCCCCGGTAGTCGGGGTGCTCCGCGCTCTGCGGGCGGATCACGTACTGCACGGGGAAGCGCGCGTGGCAGGCGGTGAGGTCGTGGCTGACCGGCACGGTCTCCAGGTGCTCCAGGACGGTCGGCCCGCCGTACCAGTCCATGTGCGCGGAGGGCTCCACCACGTTGTCCCCGGCCAGCGCCGAGATCGGGATCGCGGTGATCTCCGGTACGCCGAGCGACGCGGCGTACGCGGTGAACTCCTCGGCTATCGCGGCGAACACGGGCTCCGCGTAGCCGACCAGATCCATCTTGTTGACGGCCAGCACCACGTGCGGGACACGCAGCAGCGCGGCGACGGCGGCGTGCCGACGGGTCTGCTCGACGACCCCGTTGCGGGCGTCGACCAGGACCACGGCCAGCTCGGCCGTGGAGGCGCCGGTCACCATGTTACGGGTGTACTGCACATGGCCCGGGGTGTCGGCGAGGATGAACCGGCGACGGGCGGTGGCGAAGTAGCGGTAGGCGACGTCGATGGTGATGCCCTGCTCGCGCTCGGCCCGCAGCCCGTCGGTCAGCAGCGCCAGATCCGGCGCTTCCTGACCCCGTTTCAGCGAGGCCTGCTCGACGGCCTCCAGCTGGTCGGTGAGGACCGACTTGGAGTCGTGCAGCAGGCGTCCCACGAGGGTGGACTTGCCGTCGTCGACCGACCCGGCCGTGGCGAAGCGCAGCAGGGTGGTGGCCGACACGTCGGCGAACTGCTCGGTGGTCGTGGTCATGGTGGGCCTCTCGTGCGGATCAGGCCGGATCAGGGAGCGGGGTCTGGTGCCGTGCATCGCAAGGCGGAGCAGGGAGTCAGATGGGGTCTCCCCTGCTCGAGCGGAGCCGAGAGCTTGGGGAAGGAGCCATGGGGAGTGACGACAACGCGGCGAGGTGCGGTGCCAGGGCACGCGAGCCCGGCATGATTCGCACGAGAGGCCCTCAGAAGTACCCCTCGCGCTTGCGGTCCTCCATCGCGGCCTCGGACATCTTGTCGTCGGCGCGGGTCGCGCCCCGCTCGGTGAGCCGGGAGGCGGCGATCTCGGTGATCACGGCGTCCAGCGTGGTGGCGTCGGAGTCGACGGCGCCGGTGCAGGACATGTCGCCGACCGTGCGGTAGCGCACCAGACGGGTCTCGGTGGACTCGTGCTCCTTGGGACCGCCCCAGTGCCCGGCGGTCAGCCACATGCCGTTGCGGTCGAAGACCTCGCGCTCATGGGCGAAGTAGATCTCCGGGAGCTCGATCCCCTCGCGCTCGATGTACTGCCAGACGTCCAGCTCGGTCCAGTTGGAGATCGGGAAGACCCGAACGTGCTCGCCCGGGGCGTGCCGGCCGTTGTAGAGCTGCCACAGCTCGGGCCGCTGCCGGCGCGGGTCCCACTGGGAGAACTCGTCGCGCAGCGAGAAGACCCGCTCCTTGGCCCGCGCCTTCTCCTCGTCGCGCCGCCCGCCGCCGAACACCGCGTCGAAGCGGTGCTGCTGGATCGCCTCGGTGAGCGGGACCGTCTGGAGCGGGTTGCGGGTGCCGTCGGGGCGCTCGCGGAGCTTCCCGGCGTCGATGTACTCCTGCACGGAGGCGACGTGCAGCCGCAGCCCGTGCTTCTTCACCGTGCGGTCGCGGTACTCCAGGACCTCGGGGAAGTTGTGCCCGGTGTCCACGTGCAGCAGGGTGAACGGCACCGGCGCGGGCGCGAACGCCTTGAGCGCCAGGTGCAGCATCACGATGGAGTCCTTGCCGCCGGAGAACAGGATCACCGGCCGCTCGAACTCGCCCGCCACCTCGCGGAAGATGTGGACCGCCTCCGACTCCAGGGAGTCCAGGTGGCTGAGCGCGTACGGGTTGACGGTGCCTTCCGGCACGGTGGCGACGGTGCTCACGCCAGGCCCCTCTCGGTGAGCAGCGCGTGGAGCGCCGCTGCGGACTCCTGCACGGTCTGCTGGTGCGACTCGATCCGCAGGTCAGGCGATTCGGGCGCCTCGTAGGGGTCGTCGACCCCGGTGAGACCGCTGATCTCGCCGGCCGCCTGCTTGGCGTACAGCCCCTTCACATCGCGTACGGAGCACACCTCGACGGGGGTCGCGACGTGCACCTCCAGATAGGTGGTGGACTCGGTGGCGTGCCGCTTGCGGACGGCCTCGCGGCTGTCGGCGAACGGGGCGATGACGGGGACCAGCACCTTCACGCCGTTGGCGGCGAGCAGTTCGGCGACGAAGCCGATCCGGGCCACGTTGGTGTGACGGTCCTCGCGGGAGAAGCCGAGGCCCGCGGAGAGGAACTCGCGGATCTCGTCGCCGTCGAGCACCTCCACCCGGTGTCCCTCGGTCCGCAGCCGGCCCGCCAGCTCGTACGCGATGGTGGTCTTGCCCGCGCTCGGCAGACCGGTCAGCCAGATCGTGGCTCCCGTCTCCGTCACGCTCATCGAACTCTCCTGATCAGTCGTCATCAGCCGTGCAGCCCGCATTCGGTCTTGCCCCGTCCGGCCCAGCGGCCGGCCCGTGCGTCCTCGCCCTCCAGCACCCGGCGGGTGCAGGGCGCGCAGCCGACGGAGGCGTAACCGTCCATCAGCAGCGGGTTGGTGAGCACCCCGTGCTCGGCGACGTAGGCGTCCACGTCGTCCTGGGTCCAGCGGGCGATGGGGGAGACCTTCACCTTGCGGCGCTTGGCGTCCCAGCCGACGACCGGAGTGTTCGCCCGGGTCGGGGACTCGTCGCGGCGCAGACCCGTCGCCCACGCGGCGTACGCGGTCAGGCCGTCCTCCAACGGCTTGACCTTGCGCAGCGCGCAGCACAGGTCGGGGTCACGGTCGTGCAGCCTCTCGCCGTGCTCGGCGTCCTGCTCGGCCACGGTCCGCCGGGGGGTGAGCGTGATGACGTTGACGTCCATCACCGCGTCCACCGCGTCCCGGGTCCCGATGGTCTCCGGGAAGTGGTAGCCGGTGTCCAGGAAGACCACGTCCACGCCCGGCATCACCCGCGACGCCAGGTGCGCGACCACGGCGTCCTCCATCGAGGAGGTGACGCAGAAGCGCGGCCCGAAGGTATCGGTCGCCCACTTCAGGATCTCGGTGGCGGAGGCGTCCTCCAGCTCCCGTCCGGCCTCCTCGGCCAGATCCCGGAGGTCCTCGTCGCCGAGTTGTCCGATCAGCAGAGTGTCCGTCATATCCCGTCTCCCTCGCCGTCGTTGAGCTGGACGCCCCGGGTCAGCAGACCCAGGAACTTCAGCTGGAACGCACGGTTGCAGGAAGCACATTCCCAGGCGCCGTGACCGGTCTCGTTGGGGCGCAGGTCCTCGTCGCCGCAGTACGGGCAGTGGAACGGGGCGGCTCGCTCGCTCATGACAGCGACTCCGCACTGGCCCGGGCCGCCCAGGTCGCGAAGCGCTCGCCGTCCTCACGCTCCTCCTGGAAGCGGCCCAGCACCCGCTCGACGTAGTCGGGCAGTTCGGCCGAAGTGACCTTCAGGCCGCGCACCTTGCGGCCGAACCCGGCCTCCAGGCCGAGCGCCCCGCCGAGGTGCACCTGGTAGCCCTCGACTTGGTTGCCGCTCTCGTCCAGCATCAACTGGCCCTTGAGGCCGATGTCCGCGACCTGGATGCGGGCGCAGGCGTTCGGGCAGCCGTTGATGTTGATGGTGATCGGGTGGTCGAACTCCGGGATGCGACGCTCCAGTTCGTCGATGAGCGCGGCGCCGCGCGCCTTCGTCTCGACGATCGCCAGCTTGCAGAACTCGATGCCGGTGCAGGCCATCGTGCCGCGCCGGAACGGGGACGGGGTGACGTTGAGGTCGAGCGCCTCCAGTCCGGAGACCAGGGACTCCACCTGCTCCTCGGCCACGTCGAGCACGATCATCTTCTGCTCGGCAGTGGTCCGCACCCGGCCGGAGCCGTGCGCGTCGGCCAGCTCGGCGATCTTGGTGAGCGTGGATCCGTCGACCCGGCCGACCCGCGCGGCGAAGCCGACGTAGAACCGGCCGTCCTGCTGCCGGTGCACCCCGAGGTGGTCGCGCCAGGTCTGGGCGGGCTCCTCGGGCGCGGGGCCGTCGATCAGCTCACGCTTGAGGTACTCGTCCTGGAGGACCTGGCGGAACTTCTCCGGGCCCCAGTCCGCGACCAGGAACTTCAGGCGGGCGCGGGTGCGCAGCCGCCGGTAGCCGTAGTCGCGGAAGATCGCGATGACCCCGCCGAACACGTCGGGCACCTCGTCGAGCGGCACCCAGGCGCCGAGTCGCACCCCGAGCTTCGGGTTGGTGGAGAGACCGCCGCCGACCCAGAGGTCGAAGCCGGGTCCGTGCTCCGGGTGGTTCACGCCGACGAAGGCGATGTCGTTGATCTCGTGCGCCACGTCCAGGTGGGGGGAGCCGGAGATCGCCGTCTTGAACTTACGGGGCAGGTTGGAGAAATCGGGGTTGCCGATGAACCGCCGCTGGATCTCGTCGATGGCGGGTGTGCCGTCGATGATCTCGTTCTCCGCGACGCCCGCGACGGGCGAGCCGAGGATGGTGCGGGGCGTGTCGCCGCAGGCCTCGGTGGTGGACAGGCCCACCTCTTCGAGCCGCCGCCAGATCTCCGGCACGTCCTCGATGCGGATCCAGTGGTACTGCACGTTCTGCCGGTCGGTGAGGTCGGCGGTGCCCCGCGCGAACTCCTGGGAGACCTCCCCGATCACCCGCAGCTGCCGCGTGGTCAGCCGGCCGCCGTCGATGCGGACGCGCAGCATGAAGTACTCGTCGTCCAGCTCCTCCGGCTCCAGCACGGCCGTCTTGCCGCCGTCGATGCCGGGCTTGCGCTGGGTGTACAGCCCCCACCAGCGCATGCGTCCGCGCAGGTCGTTCGGGTCGATGGAGTCGAAGCCGCGCTTGGAGTAGATCGTCTCAATACGTGTCCGTACGTTGAGACCGTCGTCGTCCTTCTTGAACTGCTCGTTCCCGTTCAGGGGGGTGTGGTGGCCCACCGCCCACTGGCCCTCGCCGCGGTGGCGTCCGGCCTTGCGGCGGGGCGTGGTGGTCGCAGGCTGTTCCGGGGTAGCGGCCATGACAATACGTCCTTCGGGACTGCGGGAGGGCGGCTCTGAGCGGCACACTCGCGCTGAGGCGCGGCGGTGCGCGGGGCGGTTCAGAGGGAAGAGGGGGCGGCGGTGCTGGGACTCTCAGCTCGCCGGACAGATGGCGCTGGACATGCGGCAGAGGTCGACGTGGCGTCGACTCACCAAGGCAATTCCAGTTCCAGGCATGGCGGAAGCGTGTCACGCGCATCTCGGAGCAGTCCACCACTATCCGCTATGTGGACGACTGGGTCTCGAAGAGTGGGACGATGTGGCGCTGGTCACGGGGGGTGACCCCGGCAATGGCGACAAAACGCCCACCTGGCAGCCCTGAGGGCGGGGGAGCCGCCGCTCCACCGCCCTCAGGGTCGCGGATGATCAGGAGGAGTACGCCCCGGGCCAAGGCCCCGGCGTCGCCACGTCCGGCTCCACCTCGGTCTTCGTGTCGAAGAGCCGGAAGCCGCGCCGGAGATAGTTGTCCATCGCGTGCGGGCCGTCCTTCGAGCAGGTGTGCAGCCACACCCGCTTCGTCGCCGGCCGCTCCGGCCAGCGCTCGGCCAGGTCCCAGGCGCGCGCCACCCCGTGACTGAGGAGGTGGCCGCCGATCCGCCGCCCCCGGAACGCCGGGATCAGACCGAAGTACATGATCTCGACCACGCCGTCCTCCTGCGGGTCCAGCTCGACGTACCCGGCCGGCGTCCCGTTCTCGTACGCCACCCAGGTCTCCGCCCCCGGCCGCTCCAGAGCCTCCTGCCACTGGGCGTACGTCATGCCCAGCCGGTCGGTCCAGTGGATGTCGCCGCCCACGGCGGAGTAGAGGAACCGGCTGAACTCCGGCAGCACCACCTCGGACCGGACGATGCGCAGATCGCCCTCCGGTACGGCGGCGGGCCGGAGATCGTCGGGCGAGGTCTGCTCCAGCGACCAGACGGTCACCTCGGTGGTCGGGGCTGCGGGCTGCGGGGTATCGCTCATGACGGCCAGAGAACCATGCCGCGGCCCACCCCCGCACGGCGGCCCCCGCCCGGGAGGCCGCGCCCCGACAGCCGCCCCGCTCAGGCGGGCGGAGCCGCCCCGCGGGCCTCCGCCACCACGGGCGCCCTGGAGTGCGGCAGCAGATCCGCGCGGTCCTCCGGGTGGATCACCTCCACCTCCACCCCGTCCCCGAAGCGGTACGGGCGGTGAGCGAGCACCTCCGCCAGCTGACGCCGCAGCCGGGAGATCTCGGCCCGGACCGTCACCGTCCGGGTCCCGTCCCCGAAGACGTCCCGCGCCAGCTCCGAGGCCGACCGCCCCTGCCGGTGCACCGCCAGCGCGTACAACAGCTCCGCGTGACGCGGCGAGAGCCGCTCGGTGCGGCACCCCAGCGGCCCGGTCACCCGCACGACGAGCGCCCGGGGCCGGCTCAGGTCCAGCACCACCCGCCGCGGCGCCCCCTCCGTGCCGCCGTCGTCCACCTGTACCAGCCAGCCGCCCGGCAGCGGCTCGACCCGGCACATACCGAGCGAGGGCAGCCAGACCGGACCCGGCCCCAGCGACTTCGGCAGCGGCAGCCGGTCCACCGGAGCCATCCCGGTCACCGCCGCCAGCCGCCCGTGCACGTCCACCGCCAGCGCCCGCCCGCCGATCCGGCACAGGATCGGCGCGGCCACCGCGCGCAACCGCTCGATCTCCGCCAGGTGACGGGTGCGGATCTCGCCCTCGGCGAGCCGGGCCACCGAGTCGACCAGGGCCAGCGTCGCCGGGTGGAACGTGGACGCCGGACCGCTGATGTCCACGATCCCGATCAGCCGGCCGTCGCGCGGATCCCGGACCGGGGCCGCCGCACAGGTCCAGCCGTGCAGGGCCCGGATGAAGTGCTCGGCCGAGTGGACCTGGACGGGCACCCGGGCGGCCAGCGCCGTCCCGATCGCGTTCGTCCCGGTCGCCGCCTCGGCCCAGTCCGCCCCTTCCTCCAGGCAGATGGCGTGGGCCCGGCGCAGCACCCCCGTATGGCCCTGCCGCCACAGCACCCGGCCCTCGGTGTCGGTCACCACCAGGATCTGCCGCGCCGCGTCCGCTATCGAGGCCAGCCCCGCCCGCAGCAACGGCATCAGCTCGCCGAGCGCCGTGCTGTGGCGCCGGTGCTCGATCTCGTCCGCCTGCAACAGCTCGCTCTCCGGCGACTGGTCGGGGTCGATACCGCTGCGCACCACCCGGTCCCAGGAGGCGTCGATCTCCGCCCGGGGCGCGACCTCGGACCGGGCCCCCGCCAGCCGCGCCTCCCGCGCCCGGTGGAGCGACCGGGTCGCCTGGCGGCCCGCCCCCTGGCCCGTCACTCGCGCCACCCCCACCGAACCTGTCTCCGCCATGGTCCCCGTTCCCCCCGAACGCTTCCCCGCCCGGCACATTCTGCCGGTGACCCGGCCGGACCGCCGATCGGTCCACACCATGGTTGCAACCCTTTGCAACTCTGGCCAGATCCTGCGACTTCGTACAAGAGTGGCAGAAACACTGTGTGCTGGGCCTGTCCCGGCCACCGGTGTTGCAGAAGCATGGAGGGTGGTGCCGTGTCGGCGCAGCACCACCCTCCGTCGCTTCCCGGCCCCCAGCTCGGCAGGCTCCGTCAGCCGGGCCCCCGATCGCCGTGTCCAGCCGGTGATCCGCCTCGCGCGTGGTCGCCCTCGCGCAGGAACGCGTCCGGCGCCGGCGACTCCCGCAGCAACGCCCTCAGCCGCCCACATACGGGTGCGAGGTCATCAGCGGCTCCCAATCGGCGGCCGCCGCCGGCTCGGTCCGCGGCGCGGGACATGCCGCTCGACGGCCGCGGACAGGGCCCGGTCCGACGCGAAGACGTCATGGCCGACCAGCGGTGGAACCTGATCGGTCACGGTGCGGGCGGTGGCTGCCATGCCGATACGGTAAGGACGTGCAGGCAGCAAACGAAACACCCGAGCGGCCACCGGGCCGGCTCCACCGGGCGCGAGTGCTCTACCGCAACGTCTCCAAACGACGGATGGCGTGGCACTTGCTCAAGGACACCGTCAACTCGTGCATCGAGTACCGCATCCTGGGACTCGCGGCCGAGGCGGCGTTCTTCACCCTGCTCTCGCTGCCCCCGCTGCTGCTCGGCATGATCGGGCTGCTCGGTTACGTCGACGAGTGGACCACGACCACCACCGTCGCCTCCATCGAGCGCAACATCCTCTCCGCCGCCCAGACGGTGCTGTCCGAGCGCGGGGTCAACGACTTCGCCAAACCGCTGCTCGCCGACGTCACGACCGGGGCCCGCCCCGACATCATCTCCATCGGCTTCGCCATCGCCCTGTGGTCCGGCTCCCGCGCGGTGAACGTCTTCATCGACACCATCACCGTCATGTACGGACTCGACGGCCACCGCGGCATCGTCAAGACCCGGCTGCTCGCCTTCCTGCTGTACGTCGTCGCGCTGCTGATCGGTGCCGTGGTGCTGCCGCTGCTGGTCGTCGGCCCGGACCGGGTGGTCGAGCTGGTGCCGTGGGGCACCGAGGTCATAGCCGTCCTGTACTGGCCGCTCGTGATCCTGCTGGGCGTCGCGTTCCTCACGACGCTCTACCACGTTTCCGTCCCGGTGCGTTCGCCCTGGATCGAAGACGTCCCCGGGGCCCTGATGGCACTCGGCATGTGGGTGCTCGGCAGCTTCCTGCTCCGGATCTACCTGACCAACACGGTCGAAGGCCCCACCATCTACGGCTCCTTGGCGGCGCCGATCGCCGTCCTGTTGTGGATCGGCATCTCCGCCTTCGCGGTCCTGGTCGGCGCCGCGGTCAACGCGGCCATCGACCGGGTGTGGCCCTCGCTCGCCACGGCCGCCGCCCGCGAGGCCACCGAACGCGTCCGGGCCGCGCAGGCCGCCGAGTTCGTCGCCCGTACCCGCTCGGCCGCCGGTCCCGGAGCGGACGACGATGACGAGGACGACGGCCCCGCGTACATGCCCTCCGAGTTCCCCGAGCGCTGGTCCCGTTTCCTGCCGCCCGACGACGTGAAGTCCCGGCTGCACGCCACCTGGGAGAAGGACCCCTGGGACACTAAGGAGAGCAAGGAGCCCATGTCGTCGGAGGATCCCTCCTCCCGCCCGCCGCGCTAGGGCGTGGGAGCATGCCCCCGGAACACCAGCCTGACCAGCAACGGCAGCACTACCGGGAACGGCCGTCCCGGCTGGCCGGGGCCGTCGTCTGGACCCTCGACGTCCCGTCCGGACCGCCGGGCCCCGCCCGGTCCGTCCTTCCGGACGGCTGCATGGACCTGATCTGGTCCGCCGGCCGCCTGGTCGTCGCCGGACCCGACACCCACGCCTTCCGGGTCGACCCCCGCAACCGCGCCTCCTGCGCCGCGATCCGCTTCCCGCCCGGGACCGCCCCGGCCCTCCTCCGCGTACCGGCCGACGAACTGCGCGACCACCGGGTCGAGCTCGCCGACCTCTGGCCCCGTGCCGCGGTCAGCGGGCTCGTCGACCGGATCGACCGGGCCGCCGACCCGGCGGGCGCCCTGGAGGACTATGCCCTGGGCCTGGCCGCCGGGGCCGGCCCCCCGGACCCCGTCATGGCGGCCGTCGCCGACCGGCTGCGGCGCGGCGGCTCCGTCGCGGCGACGGCCGCCGAGGTCGGCCTGGGCGCCCGCCAACTGCACCGACGCTCCCTGGCCGCCTTCGGCTACGGCCCCAAGACCCTGGCCCGGATCCTCCGCCTCCAGCGCGCCCTGGCCCTCGTCCGCGCGGGGGCGCCGTACGCCGAGGCGGCCCCCGCGGCGGGCTGCGTCGACCAGGCGCACCTGGCCCGCGAGATGCGCGCCCTCGCCGGGACGACGCTCGGGGCCTACTTCGGGCGCTACGACGCGTCGGCCGCCGCGAACAGCGATACCCCGCAGCCGTCCGGGTCCAGGACGACCGCGTAGCGCTGCCCCCACACCGCGTCCCACGGCTCCAGATGCCCGGTGTACCCGGCGTCGACCAGCTCCGCGTACACCGAGTCCACCTCCCGGGGACTGTCGCAGACGAAGGCCAGGGCGACCCTCTCACCGCCCGCCGGGCGCTTCCAGTCGGGATCGAACGAGGCGATGACCTCCTCCGTGTCCCACAGCAGCCGCTGCCCGCCCGGCAGGGTCACTTCGACATGGGGTGCGGACTCGGCCCCTTCGGGGATGTCGAGGCCGAGCCTGCGGTAGAAGGCGAGCGAGGCCGCCAGGTCCGCCGTGACGATGCTGATCGCGTCAAGTCGTGGAGTCATGTCCCGACCGTACGCACGCGGCGCCCCGACGGTCTTGTACGAATCGGTCGCCCGCGCCGGGCCCTCACCCCACGCAGTCGGCCGGCGAGGTCCCCGGGTCGGTCACGGCCAGGCCCAGGGAGGCGCGCTCCGTGATCCACCGCGTCGGCCGGTGGCGCGGGTCGCCCGTCGTCGTGTGCAGCGACCGCTGGAGCTCCAGCAGCCTCGCCGCCCCGACCCGCTCGCCCCAGGCCAGCGGCCCGTACGGATAGCCGAGCCCCGTGGTCACCGCCAGGTCGATGTCACCGGGCGCGGCGAGCGAGCGCTCCGCGATCGAGCAGCCGACCGCGACGACGGAGGACAGCAGCCGCTGCGCGACCGTGCCCGCGGTGTCCCGCACCACCGACACCGCGTACGGCTCGTCGCCCTCGGCGGCTCGCGCCAGCACCGCCCGCGCGTCCCGGGCGGCCCTCGGGTCGCCGGCCGGCGTCACCGCGAGGACCCGCCGCCGCCCCGCCGGGGGCAGCACCTCGACGCCGAACGTACGCTCCCGGGGCCACGCCCCCTCCGCGACCGCCGCCGACACCGGTGTCCCCCAGACGGGCACCAGCACCACGGCCCGCGCGGACGGCCCCGCGGCCCGCTCGACCCGGACCCCCGCCGCCTCCAACGACGCGGCCAGGGCCTCCTCGTATGCGGCGGTCTCCGGCCGACCGCCCGGAACCAGGAACACCGGGCGCTTCGCGTCCCCGGTGACCGCGCTCTCCGGCGCGGGGCCCGCCGCCCTCTCGCCGTACGCGTACCAGCCTTGACCCGTCTTGCGGCCGTGCAGCCCCGCCACCACCCGGTTCGGGGTCAGGAACGACGGGCGCAGCCGGTCCTCGTACCGGAAGCCCTCCCAGATCGAGTCGATCACCGCGGCCGTCACGTCGAGTCCGGTCAGGTCCATCAGCTCGAAGGGACCCATCCGCAGCCCCAGCACGTCCCGGGCGATCCGGTCGATCTCCGCGGGGTCCGCCACCGACTCCTCCAGCAGCGCGAGCGCCTCGGTCACCAGCCCCCGCCCGGCGTGGTTGACCAGGAAGCCGGGGGTGTCGGCGACGGTCACCGCCCGGTGCCCGCAGCCCTCCACCAGCTCGGTCAGCAGGTCCGGGATCTCCGGTCGGGTGGCCGCGCCCGGCACCACCTCGACGATTCTCATCAACGGCACCGGGTTGAAGAAGTGCAGCCCGGCCAGGCGCGAGGGGTCCCCGAGCGTGGTGGCGATCCGGGTCACCGACAGGGAGGAGGTGTTGGTCGCGAAGACGGCGGAGGAGGGCAGCGCCCGCTCCAGCTTCCCGAACACCTCGGCCTTGGTCGCCAGGTCCTCCCGTACCGCCTCGATCACCAGCTCCACCTCCGGTCCCGCCGCCCACGGCTCGGCGAGCGGCACCAGCCGGGCCACGGCCCCGTCCCGCTCCGCGGCCGCCATCCGGCCCTTGGCGACGGCCCGGTCCAGCATCGAGGCGACGAAGTCCAGGGCGTCCGTCACCGCCTCGGGCCGTACGTCCCCGAGCTCGACGGTGTGACCGGCGCTCGCCGCCCACTGGGCGATGCCGCGGCCCATGGCCCCGGCTCCGACGATCCTGATACGCATGGCGGTGGGAGCCCTTTCAGCGGAGGTAGACACGGTCGGGGTCGACATCGTCCCGCAGGAGTCGCAGCTCGGCGGCGGTCGGCGGGGCCGTCGTCGCCACTGTGCCGGCCGTCTTCAGCTCCCAGCCGGTCGCGGCCCGCACCTGTTCGACGGTGACCCCGGGATGGACGGCGACCAGCCGCAGTTCGTCGCCGACGCCCTCCCTGGCGAGGACGCCCAGTTCGGTGACGACCCGGGTGACGCCGACGCCCAGCGGGCGGATCCCGTCCGCCAGCGCCCGGTCCGGGCCCGGCGTGGTGCAGAAGTCGAGGGTGTCGGCGAAGGAACGCGGTGTGTGGCGGCGCATCACCACGAAAACCTCCCGGGCGTTCGCCATCACCTCGACCGCCCCACCGGAACCCGGCAGCCGCACCGACGGGCGGTCCCAGTCCCCGATGACCGAGGTGTTGAGGCTGCCCCACCGGTCGATCTGCGCGGCCCCCAGAAAACCCACGTCGATGTGCCCGCCCTGGAGCACCGAGCCGAACAGGGTGGGCATCGACACCACCGCCTCGGCCCCGGTGATCAGGACGGCGTCCGCGATGGTCTCCGGCAGTCCGGAAGGGTGCGCCCCGCAGACCCCGGACTCGTACACCACCTCGATACCCGGCGCGACGGTCAGCCGCGCCAGCTCGGCCGCCAGCGTGGGCAGCCCGATCCCCGCGAACACCGCGCGGTGTCCGGCCAGTTCACGCGAGGCGACGACCGACAGCAACTCCGAGGCGCTGACGGGCAGCGTGGCTTTCGATTCCTGCGCGCTCACAGCCGCCTCCCGTAGTTCACCGGCTCGCTCAGCGCCTCGCCGACCGCCAGCCCCGCCCAGAACTCCTCGCCCAGCTTGGCCACGTACTCCGCGTGGTCGGCGGTGCCGTACACCCACTCCTCCAGCCACTCCCGCAGCCGGGCCGGGTCCTTGCTGATCGCGGACCAGGAGCGGTAGAAGGCGTTGTCCCGGTCGTAGTAGCCCTGCGCGAACGAGGGGTGCGCCCCGCGCGGGCAGACCACCACCGCGTCGACCGCGTGGGCCGGAATCAGCGTGCGGTTCGGGTCCGAGCGGACCACCTCGTCCGCCACCAGCTCCTCCACCACCACGACCGCCTTCTCCGCCGCGTACACCGCCTCGGCCTGGACGCCGGTCAGCCCCCAGACCTGGGTGTTGCCCCGGCGGTCGGCGCGCTGCGCGTGGACGATCGTCACGTCCGGGTTGACGGGCGGTACGACGTAGATCTGCTCGGCTCCCCCGTCGGCGGCCGGGTAGGGCGAGACGACCTTGCGGATGCCGGGGGTGACGGACGCCAGGTCGCTGCCGGCGTACGAGCGCAGCGGGTAGAACGGCAGCCGCTGCGCCCCGGCGAGATAGCGGCACACCATCCCGTAGTGGCTGTACTCCTCGAACGCCAGTGGCTCCGGGTCGGCGTGCTCGATCCGCCGCCGCAGCTCCCCGAGCGAACCGGCGGAGGAGTTCCCCACGAAGGAGGAGACCAGCCCCGTCACGCACCCGGCCGCCAGCATCTGGTCCACCACGATGTCCGCCGTCATCCGGACGACCGTGAGATTCCGGCGGCCCTGCCGGATGATCTCGTGACCGGCGGCGGTCGGGATGAGGTGAGTGAACCCTTCGAGGCTCACGGTGTCCCCGTCGCGGACGAAAGCGGCGACGGCCTCCCTCATCGACATGACCTTGCCGTCCGTCCGGTCCATGGTTCTCCTCATCGTCCGCAACGCGGATCCCCACGGTCTCAGCACCCATTGATGGCTGTCCAATACCGAATTAAGGTCGGATCAAGACCCGGGGCATATCAATGGAGCGAGGGGGTGACCCCATGGAACTGCGCCACCTGAAGGCCTTCCTCGCCGTGGCCGAGGAGCTGCACTTCGGCCGGGCCGCCAAGCGCCTCCAGATGGCACAGCCGCCCCTCAGCCAGCAGATCCGGCAGCTGGAGAAGGAACTCGGCGTCCAGCTGTTCCGCCGCAACACGCGCTCCGTCCGGCTCACCGGCGCGGGGGAGACCTTCCTCGACCCCGTACGGGCCGTCCTCGACGACCTCGACACCGCCGTCCGGGCCGCACGCTCGGCGGGCCGGGGCGAGTACGGCCGGGTCACCATCGGCTTCGCCGGTGCCTCCAGCCACGAGACGCTGCCCCGTCTCACCCGCGCCGTGCGCGCCGCGCACCCCGGCCTCGAACTGGTCATGACCGGTCAGACCTACGCCAACGTCGCGCTGGACCGGGTCGCCGACGGCTCCCTCGACCTGGGCTTCGTCCGGCTGCCGGTGACCCGGCCCGGAGTGGAGCACCGGGTGATCGACGAGGAGGAGCTGCTGTGCGCCCTGCCGTTCGACCACCCGCTCGCCCGGCACGAGGCGGTGCCGCTCGGCGCGCTGGCGGACGAACCGTTCGTCTCCTTCCCCGCCAACTCCGGCTCCACCGTGCGCGACGCCATGACGGAGACCTGCGAGAGCGCCGGGTTCACCCCGCGCGTCGTCCAGGAGGCCCCCGACTCGTACACGATCATGGCGCTCGTCGCCGCCGGGGTCGGTGTCACCCTCACGGTCACCTCCGTACGCCACATCCAGCAGAGCGGACTGGTCTACCGGCCCCTCACCGGACCGCCCGTCCGCCGCCAGGCGGCCCTCGCCTGGCGTGCCGACAACCCCTCCGCCGCCCTGCACGCCGTGCTCGCCGTCGCCCGGAACGCGCTGCCGACCCCCGTCCGCGGACCGGGCGGAGGACCGATTGAGACGCCGGGCCTCCGAAAAGGGGGCACATCCGGTATTGGACCCGCTCAGTCACCGGATGCGAAGGTCACCCCACCACCCGCGCCCCGCCCGTCGTCCTGACCGCCCTGGTCGCCCTGGTCGCCCTGAAGGAAAGGCCCCGCCGTGCCGCTCGACGTCGTCATCTGCGAACCCCTGCGCACCCCCATCGGCCGGTTCGGCGGGGCCTTCGCCCAGCAGAGCCCGGCCGCGCTGGCCGCACATGTCATCGCGGAGATCGTCGCCCGCACCGGCATCGACCCCACCCGGATCGACGAGGTGATCCTCGGCCACGCCTACCCCACCAGCGAGGCCCCCGCCATCGGCCGGGTCGCCGCCCTGGACGCCGGACTGCCCACCACGGTCACCGGATCCCAGATCGACCGCCGCTGCGGCTCCGGACTCCAGGCGGTGCTGGACGCGGCGATGCAGATCCGAGCCGGATTCAGCGACGTGGTGATCGCGGGCGGCGTCGACGTGATGAGTGCCGCCCCCTACTACACCCACGACGGACGCTGGGGCATCAAGGGCCCCGGCCTCCAGCTCCACGACGCGCTCGCCCGGGGCCGCGTCACCGCCGGAGGCGTCAACCACCCGGTGCCCGGCGGCATGATCGAGACGGCGGAGAACCTGCGCCGGGAGTACGGGATCAGCCGGGCCGACCAGGATGCCCTGGCCCTGCGCTCCCAGCAGCGCGCGGCCCGCGCCGCGGCCGAGGGCCGCTACGACGCGGAGACCGCCCCCGTCACCGTGCGCACCCGGAAGGGCGAACACGTCGTCACCGCCGACGAGCACCCCCGGCCCGGGACCACCGCGGAACAACTGGCGGCGCTCCGGCCGGTGATGGCGAAGTCCGACCCGGACGCCACGGTCACCGCGGGCAATGCCAGCGGACAGAACGACGCGGCCGCCGCCTGCCTGGTCACCAGCGCCGCGACCGCCGAACGCCTCGGTCTCACCCCGCTCGTCCGCCTCGTCTCCTTCGCCCGCGCCGGGGTGCCCGCCGCGACGATGGGCATCGCCCCCGTCTTCGCCACCCGCACCGCGCTCGACCGGGCGGGCCTCACCCTCGCCGACCTCGACCTGATCGAGCTGAACGAGGCGTTCGCCGTACAGGTGCTGGCCTGCACCAGGGAGCTGGGTCTCGGCGAGAAGGACCACGACGAGCGGATCAACGTCAACGGTTCGGGCATCTCGCTGGGCCACCCGGTCGGCGCCACCGGAGCCCGCATCCTGGCCACCCTCACCCGCGAACTCCACCGCCGCGAGGGCCGGTACGGACTGGAGACGATGTGCGTCGGCGGTGGTCAGGGCCTCGCCGCGGTCTTCGAACGCATCGCGGAGTGACGGACAGACCCACCGTGCGGAGCGCGAGGATCACCGCTGAACGACGACCGGGGGAGAGCGCCTCGGGCCCCGAGCCTGACGGGTCGCGCGACATTCTCCGGAGCCTGCGTCCGTAGCCCGCACCCGTCGGAGCGACGGCCGTAGGCGGACACGGAAGGTCCGGCCGGACAGTCCCCGCTGTCCGGCCGGACCTTGTTCTCCCGCAGGAGGTCTGTCAGTCCCGCGCGTTGCGGGTACGGCGCATCAGCACCGCACCGCCGAGCAGCAGCGCGGCGCTCGCGCCGGCGGCCAGGCCCAGGTCGGCGGCACCGGTGTCGGCCAGGTGCGCGCCCGGGACGTCGAACCCGGGCGTACCGGCCCCGGGCGTGCCCGAGCCGGGGGTGTCGGTTCCGGGCGTGTCGGTCGGCGGTTCGTCGACGGGCGGCTGGTCCACGGGGGGTTCGTTGACGGGGGGCTGGTCCACGGGGGGTTCGTTGACGGGGGGCTCGTCGACCGGCGGTTCGTCGACGGGCGGCTGGTCCACCGGCGGTTCGTCGACGGGCGGCTGGTCCACGGGGGGTTCGTCGACGGGGGGCTCGTCCACGGGCGGTTCGTCGACCGGCGGCTTGTCCACCGGCGGCTTGTCCACCGGCGGCTTGTCCACCGGCGGGTGGTTGTGCTTCGGACCGTCGGCGTTCACGCACTTGTTGCCGAAGGCCGGGTTCAGCAGAGCGATCACGTTGACGGTGTTCCCGCACACGTTGACCGGGATGTGCACCGGCACCTGCACCGCGTTGCCCGAGCCGACCCCCGGCGAACCGACGGCCGCGCCCTCGGCCGACGCGTCGGCGTGCGCGGTGCCGCCGACCGCCGCCAGGAGGCCGGATGCGGCCGCCATGACGATCATGCTTTTGTTCAAGACCTGTCGCATTACTTGCCCTTCCTTAGGACATTCGCGAGGACGTCGCGTGGGTGCTTCGCGCGGGGAGACGGGCTGCCGTCGGGAGGAGCCGCGGCAGAGCCGGACCCAGCGGCGAAGCCATGGTGAAAATGATGAAGACGTGCGCGCTGGACGACTGCCATAACGACTCGGGTTCAGGGGGGAAACTCGGATGTGCGTGGAAATTGTGTAATCACCTGAACGGGTGGTGTCGTCGAACCCTGAGCATTCCGGTTCACAGATGGAGAGAAACGATCCGCCGCCACCTGCCTGGGGCGTCGCACGTGTTGACGGCGGGGAAGTGTCCTCTCCGGTATGGGTCACGGCCTCGGAGTCGCTCGCCCTCGTTCGCCCGTTCGGGCGAGGAGTGCCGGAGGGGTGTGCGCAATTCCTTCACGAACAGGAGGTCGTACGAACAGAGATGAGGGGCGGCCCTCGTGTCCGGCATTCGGGTGAATGGGCAGAACCTAATGCCGGGCGGCGAGTTGACCAGGGGGCTCCGCTACGGGGCGATCGGTACGAGAAGGGTTAATCGTGATCAAGAAGGTTCTGGCTACGGGCGCTGTCGCCGCCTCCATCCTCGGTCTCGGCACGACGCAGGCCATGGCCATCGCCAACGACGGCGGCACCACCACGGTCAACGGCAACGGCGCCTCGCAGGCGTACGGCAACTCCGAGACCCACGGTGACTGGAGCCCGCAGTTCGCGCTCATCCAGGGTTCGCTGAACAAGCCGTGCATCGCGCTGCCGGCCAAGGCGAACCTCGGCTCGCTCGTCGGCCTCGTGCCGATCTCGGTCCAGGACATCAACGTCCTGTCCTCCCCGCAGAACCAGCAGTGCACCGAGAACTCCACCCAGGCCAAGGGTGACGAGGCCCTGTCGCACATCCTGGAGGACATCCCGATCCTCTCCGGCAACGGCGCCGGCAACAACTGATCCGCAGCCGCCCTACTCGGGCCCGAGTCCTCGGAGTTCCTCCACCGAGCGGCTCGGGCCCGTCGCCGTTCCGGGACGCGTGCACGGGTTTACCCGCATCAACGAGTGACCCCCTGGCCGGGCCGGGCCGCGTGCCCGTAACCGGCCGCCCCGGGTGATGGCTGCCCTCCGGAGCCTTTTCGTGGCCCGGTTCCGCGGGCTCCAATCGCGCAAGGCGCCGGAGAAAGTCGTCGCCCCGCAGTTTCCCGAATGCGGCCGGATCGTTGATCAGGGAGAAAGCGGCAGAAGTCACAGGTAAAGAAAGCTTGTGTGCGGCACGGGAACGTGACCGAAACAGATGCCGCGCAGAAGGGAACCAGAAAAGTGAAGTACGCGAAGACCGCCGCCCTTGTTGCCGGTTCCGTGGCTGCCCTCGGAGCGGCCGCTCCCGCCTTCGCCGCTACTACGCCCACGGCCCCCAACTTCAGCCTCGACAGCGGCCTCAACCAGGTGATGGCCAGTGCCCCGCAGGTCGTGGACCCGGTGGTGGGCACGGTCGCCGAGACCGCCGAGACGGTCTCGAAGGACGGCACGGTCGGCAAGCTGGCGGGCCAGGCAACCGGGGTGGCCAAGGGTGCCGCTCCGCTGCTGGGCGGAGTTCCCCTCGGCGGCTGACCGCCGCGGCACGACCTTTCCACCTTCTTCTCTCACCGATCCGCATCACTCCCCAGAAGGGCTCCTTCATGTTCAAGAAGATCATGGCCTCGGCCGCCGTCGCCGCCTCGGTCGTCGGTGTCTCCGCAGCTGCCGCCGCACCCGCCATGGCCATCGCCAACGACGGCGGCACCACCACGGTCAACGGCAACGGCGCCTCGCAGGCGTACGGCAACTCCGAGACCCACGGTGACTGGAGCCCGCAGTTCGCGCTCATCCAGGGTTCGCTGAACAAGCCGTGCATCGCGCTGCCGGCCAAGGCGAACCTCGGCTCGCTCGTCGGCCTCGTGCCGATCTCGGTCCAGGACATCAACGTCCTGTCCTCCCCGCAGAACCAGCAGTGCACCGAGAACTCCACCCAGGCCAAGGGTGACGAGGCCCTGTCGCACCTGCTGAACGACATCCCGATCCTCTCCGGCAACGGCGCCGGCAACAACTGAGACCGGGTGGCCCGGGTCCGCTCCGGCCGACCCGCGTGGGGCCAGTCCGTCCGTACGGCGATCGTTCTTCGCCGGACCGGAGGGGCTGGCCCTTCGTCGTGTGCCAACGCCTCCGGCCGGGTTGTCCGGTTGGGCCGGATGCCGCAGCGTCGGCTGACGATCCGGGCCGGGCGGGGTAGGGCCTCCGTATGGATCCGTACGACAGTCAGACCCCGCGGGGCGGAGAGCGGCGGCCCGCGACGGGTGGCACACCGATCTACGACCGGCTCGTCGCCGAGTGGCAGGCGGCCGGTCTCGGTCACCCCCTCTCGGAGCCGCAAGGGGACCAGGCGCCCCGGAGCGGCGGTTTGGTGCCGGCGGCGCGCACCTCGGACGAGGGTTCCGGACCCGGGGCCTCCGGAGGATGAGTCCCCGAGCACCGAGGAGTGGCGTCGACCTTGCGCCGGAACGAACCCATTTGAGTGGTGCTGCGCAACCGATCAGGGGTGGTGGCAGTTGATCAGTACGTTCCACAACGGGACGCTCCGAAAGGTGAAGTTGATGAAGAAGATGATGGCCGGCGCCGCAGTGGCCGTGTCCCTGCTCGGTCTGTCCGCAGCCGCGGCTCCCACGGCCATGGCGATCGGCAACGACGGTGGTACCACCACGGTCAACGGCAACGGTGCCGAGTCGGAGATCGGCAACGCCGAGACGGAGGGCAACTGGAGCCCGCAGAACCAGCTTGTCCAGGGCACCCTGAACAAGCTCTGCGTCGGCCTGCCCCTCAAGGCCAACGTCGGTTCGCTCGTCGGCGTCGTGCCGATCGCGGTCCAGGACGTCAACGTCCTGTCCAACCCGCAGAACCAGCAGTGCGCCGACAACTCCACCCAGGCCAAGGGCGACGAGCCGCTGTCGCACATCCTGGACGACATCCCGGTCCTCTCGGGCAACGGCGTCGGCAACAACTGACGCACCACAGCCTGAGGTGTTGAGTACGGGCGGTCCGGAGATCACACTCCGGGCCGCCCGTCCTCGTTCCGCGCCGACGCCAAGGGCGCCGTCGCACGCCCTACGGGCGAGGCCCACCACTCCACGGGGGGTGGTGGGCCTCGTCCATGTCCGGGGCGGCGGGGGAACGGCTCCTCAGCCCAGGGAGCGGACCGGGAGCAGGCAGTGGGCGGCGGTGCGGACGACCTCCACGTCGGTGGCGAAGGCCCGCAGCCGGTCCTCGCTGACCGGCTGCCCGGGCACGGCGTCCGGCCACGGGCTGGTGGCGAACATCCCGTAGACCTGCCCCTGGGCCCGCGCGGCGGCCAGCCACTCCGCCGGGGCGGGATACTGCGCCGAGAGATGAGGCAGCGTCAGGACGGCCCGCCCCGCCTGGACGAGAAGCTTCGCCTGGACGCCGGGGCTCTCGGCCGCGTCCTGGATCGGGCCGCCGACGTGGAGGCCCGCGCGCTCCAGTGCGGCGCGCATGGCCTCGCGGCCGACCTCCGGGCCGTCCTGCCCGTCGCCCAGCGAGTACGCGAGGAGGAAGGCGGTGTCCTGGTCGGCGTCGGGCTGCCGGCCGCTCCAGCCGATCAGGATCTGCGTGCCCAACTGGGCCTGGGTGAACGTGCCGGTGGGGGCCTGGGGTGTGGTCATGCTCGGCACCCTAACGGCCCCGGACCAGGCTCTATGCATGCGTATCACCCGATCGAGGGAGATCTGTGCCCAACTCCGGCGAACACCCCGGTCGGGCCGCCTCCATCGGAGGTGCGCGGAAAAGCTGTTGACGCCACTCCCGGGCGTCCGGCTAATCTGGCCACTGTTCCGGGCGTCGCCATGACGTCTGCGGCACGGAGACGGAAAGAACCAGGAGGTGAGGACATTGATGACTGTCGTTGCGATGGGCACTGCCCACAACCGGAAGAGCATCGTCCTCATCCCCGTGGCCACCGGCTGACCGACTTCCCTCATTCCCGCGCCGAGCGCGCGTGCCGGGGCCGCCCTGTGAAGGGTTTCCCTTGTCTTTCTCGTTTCTCACCGCTCCTTCCTCCTCGCACCCGCTGACTCCGTACGGCTGGGACGAGGACTGGGCGGCAGCCTTCTCCCCGTACGCCGGGCAGGGGCTCGTGCCGGGACGCGTCGTGCGCGTGGACCGCGGTCAGTGCGACGTGATCACCGCCGACGGCCCCGTCCGCGCCGACACCGCGTTCGTCGTGCCCCGTGACCCGATGCGGATCGTCTGCACCGGCGACTGGGTGGCGCTCGACGCCGGCGGCGATCCGCGTTTCGTCCGTACGCTGCTGCCCCGCCGCACCGCTTTCGTCCGCTCCACCTCCTCCCAGCGGTCCGAGGGGCAGGTGCTCGCCACCAACATCGACCACATCGCCATCTGCGTCTCGCTCGCCGTCGAGCTGGACCTCGGCCGCCTGGAGCGCTTCCTCGCGCTCGCCCTGTCCAGCTCCAGCGGCGCCGCCCTGCTCGGTGACGGCCAGGTCGCGGGCCACACCCCCGAACCGATCGTGCTGCTCACCAAGGCGGACCTGGTGCCCGACACGGCCACGCTGGCCCACCTCGTCCAGGACGTCGAGGCGATCGCCCCCGGTGTCCAGGTGCTGCCCGTCAGCTCCACCACGGGCGAGGGGCTCGACGTCTTCGGCGCCGTCGTCTCCGGTGGTACGAGCGTGCTCCTCGGCATCTCCGGCGCGGGCAAGTCGACCCTCGCCAACACCCTGCTCGGCCAGGACGTCATGGACGTACAGGCCGCCCGGGACGTCGACGGCAAGGGCCGGCACACCACGACGACCCGTAACCTGCTCGTCCTGCCGCACGGGGGCGTCCTCATCGACACCCCCGGGCTTCGCGGAGTGGGCCTGTACGACGCGGGGACCGGGGTCGGCGAGGTGTTCTCCGAGATCGAGGAGCTGGCCACCCGGTGCCGGTTCCACGACTGCGCCCACCGGGCCGAACCGGGGTGCGCCGTCCTCGGCGCGGTGGCGGACGGGGTGCTGCCCGAGCGGCGGCTCGACAGCTACCGCAAACTGATCCGGGAGAACCAGCGGATCGTCGCCAAGACCGACGCCCGGGTGCGCTCCGAGATCCTGCGGGACTGGAAGCGCAAGGGCGCGGAGGGGCGCGCGGCCGTGCAGGCCAAGCGCGGCCGGGTGCGGTAGCCAGGAGCGGCTGGTTCGACGTCCGAAAACCGCGAGTGCGGCGGCTCCGGCTGCCGCACACTGGACGGTGTGGACGAACGGACCAGGTATGAGGCGGTCAGCAGCCGTGACGCTCGGTTCGACGGCGCGTTCTTCTTCGCCGTCGTGACCACCGGCATCTACTGCCGGCCGAGCTGCCCCGCCGTCACGCCCAAACGCGCCAACGTGCGCTTCTACCCGACCGCGGCGGCGGCCCAGGCCGGCGGCTTCCGGGCCTGCCGTCGCTGCCGGCCGGACGCCGTTCCCGGCTCCGCCGACTGGAACGTCCGCGCGGACGTCGTCGGCCGGGCCATGCGCCTGATCGGCGACGGAGTCGTGGACCGCGACGGCGTCCCCGGACTCGCCGGGCGGCTCGGCTACAGCGCCCGGCAGGTCCAGCGCCAGCTCAACGCCGAGCTGGGCGCGGGACCCGTCGCGCTCGCCCGGGCCCAGCGCTCCCACACCGCCCGGGTGCTCCTCCAGACCACCGGGCTGCCGGTCACCGAGATCGCCTTCGCCGCGGGGTTCGCCAGCGTCCGGCAGTTCAACGACACCATCCGGCAGATCTACGCCCGCACCCCCAGCGCCCTGCGCGCCGAGGCCGGTACCGGGCTCGGCGGCGGACGCCGCGAGGGAACCAGGGCCGGGATCCCGCTGCGGCTCGCCCACCGGGGCCCGTACGCCACCGCCGCCCTGTTCGACCTGCTGGCCGCCGGCGCGGTCGCCCGGGTCGAGGAGATGACGGGTCCACCCGGGCGCCGCGTCTACCGGCGCACCCTGCGACTGCCGTACGGGGCCGGGCTCGTCGCGGTCGACGAGGCCCCGCCCGGCGGCCCCTGGCTGGAGGCCCGGATCCAGCTCACCGACCTCCGCGACCTGACCACCGCCGTCCAGCGGGCGCGCCGCCTGTTCGACCTGGACGCCGACCCGTACGCCGTGGACGAGGCGCTGTCCGCCGACCCCCGGCTCGCCCCGCTGGTCGCCGCACGCCCCGGGCTGCGGTCGCCGGGCGCGGCCGACCCGGAGGAGGCCGCGGTGCGGATCCTGGTGGGGCGGGAGGCCGCCGGGGAGCTGGTCGAGCGGTACGGGAAGGCGCTGGACGTGCCGTGCGGCGGGCTCACCCATGTGTTCCCGGAGCCGGACGTGCTCGCCGGTTCCGCCGAGGACCCGGCCCTCGCGGCGCTGGCCGCCGCGCTCGCCGACGGGGGGCTGCGGCTGGACGCCGGGGCCGACCGCGACGAGGCGGAGCGGGCGCTGCTGACGCTGCCCGGGATCGGCCGACGCACCGCCGCCCTGATCCGGATGCGGGCGCTGGGAGATCCCGACGTGGACCCGTACGGAACGCCGGGCGCGGAACGGTGGCGGCCCTGGCGCTCCTACGCGGTACGTCATCTGGAGGCGGCGGCGACGGTCCCCGGCTGACCGGGGCCCCGGGGCGTCCGGTCAGCTCCAGAGCACCGCGCCCAGCCAGGCGCCCGCCACCAGCAGACAGCAGAACAGCTCCACCAGCACCGCGTAGCCCGTCGCCCGCATGACCGAGCGCACCGACGCCCAGCCCGCGCCGCGGCTCCCCAGCCGCAGCCGCTCGGCGCCGAAGATGGCCCCCACGTACCCGAGGATCCCGCCGACCACGGGTACGACGAAGAAGCCCACGATCCCGGCGACCCCGCCGATCATCAAGGTCCGGCGAGGCGCCCCGGAGTCACCCGGGCGGCGCGGTGGCAGCAGCGGTTTGAGGGCCTGGTTCAGCAACATCAGCGCCGTCGCGCCGATCAGGACGCCCCAGGCGGCCGGCGTCATGTCCGTCAGCGCCCACCACAGCACCGCCGCCCAGACGATCGCCTGACCCGGCACGCCCGGCACCAGCACCCCGACCAGGCCCAGCAGCATGACCAGGCCCACGGCGACGAGCTGCCACACACTCATCTGACCAGCCTGCCGGAGAGTGCCCCGCTCCGCCCGTCAGCGCACCCCGCCCACCCGCGTCGACCTGCGCCGACGCCGTCTCAGGCCGACCCGGTACGGGCCACCCAGCCACGCTCGTACGCATGCCAGCCCAGCTGGAGCCGCGTGGAGACCCCGGTGAGCTCCATCAGGCCCTTGACGCGGCGCTGCACGGTCCGCAGCCCCAGATCGAGCTGCTTGGCCACGCTGGCGTCCGTCAGCCCCGCCAACAGCAACGACAGGATCTCCAGATCCGTCGGATCCGGCCCGACCCCGTCCTCGCGCACCCCGCCGCCGCCCAGCCGCAGCGGCATCGCCTCCCGCCACACCGCCTCGAAGAGGCCCATCAGCGACTCCAGCAGACCGCTGGCGTGCACGACCAGAGCGGCGGGCTCCGCGCCCCGAGCGGTCAGCGGCACCATCGCGAGGCTCCCGTCGGCCACCACCAGCTTCGTCGGCACCCGGTCCACCACCCGGCACTGCTCGTCCCGGCTCAGCGCCGCCGACAGCTCCATGATCCCGAACGGAGTCGACAGCACCTCACGCTCGACCACCACCCGGTAGCTCACCCCGCGCGAGGCCGCCCGCTCCTCGGACTCGTTCTCCATCCCGGTCACCGCGACCGGCTTGCCCGTCACCAGCGCGCACACCTCCGACACGGCTCCCAGCTGCAACTGGTGGAAGCGCTGGACGACGGCGCTCGCGCCCGTCACCACCTCCACCAGGTCGTGCACCGCCGGTTCGCTCGCCTCGGCCCGGTACTCCTCGGCCAGCAGCGCGGACGCCAGCTCCGCCTGCTCCAGCTCGTGCCGCTGCTGGATCAGCAGCGCGCCGAGCGCCACGCCGGGCGGCGCCGCCACCCAGCGGCCCGGCCGGGCCGAGGACTGCGCGGCCAGGCCCTGCTGCTCCAGCCGCCGCAGCACCCGTTCGGCGTCCGCCTCGGGCAGCGCCAGCCGATGCGCGAGATCGGCGAGCTCCGCGGCTCCCGCCGCGACGAGCGCGCGGTACGCGGTTTCCTGTCTCTCGTCGAGACCTATGGCCCCCAGCATTCTCCGACCTCCCCGGGTGTGGTGATCGCGCATCGAGGCGCCCCTGCGACGGGTCCCGGGTGGCGGGAAGAGGCCACGGCGTAAACCCGCCGCCCACATCATCCCTGTACCCCCGACCCCTCTGCCACTGTGGCGCCACCGCAGCACCAACAACCTCCGGGATGCGTCCTCTTGGGCTGCTTCGTTCCGGATTGACCTGGGGAGAGCGATGCGCCCGATATCGCGTACGGCACTCGGAGCGGCGACCGCCGCCGTGCTCGCCGTCACGGTGATCGCGCCGTCGGTGGCCGCGCCACCGGACGAGCGGGATCCGAACAGACCGATCACCGGGAGCGCGGCCACCGACGCCGGTGACTCGAAGCCCGCCACACTGACGCTGGTCACCGGCGACACCGTGCTGGTGACGACGGACGCCTCGGGTGCGTCCGCCGCCACCGCCCTGCCCCGCGCGGACGGCAGCGTGCCGCTCGTGCAGACCCGGCAGTCGGGCCCGGACCTGTACGTCTACCCCGAGTCCGCCGTGTCCGCGCTCGCGGCGGGCACCGTGGACGAGGAGTTGTTCAACGTCACCGGGCTCATCCGCCAGGGTTACGACGACAGCCACACCGACGCCGTCCCGCTGATCGCCACGTACACCGGCGACACCGCCCGCCGCGCCCCGCTCATCCCGCGCGGGGCCGAGCGCGGAGCGGCTCTCGGCGTCATCGACGGACTCGCGCTGAAGGCCGACAAGAAGCGGGCCGCCGCGTTCTGGGCCGACCTCACCGCCCCCCGCTCCCGGTCGGGCGCCGGGCTCAAGAAGCTCTGGCTCGACCGCAAGGTTCAGGCCAGTCTCGACAAGTCGACGAAACAGGTCGGCGCCGACGTCGCGTGGGCCGCCGGCTATGACGGGACCGGCGCCAAGGTCGCCGTCCTGGACACCGGGGCGGATGCCGAACACCCCGACCTCCAGGGCCGGATCACCGCATCGGAGAACTTCACCGACTCCGACACCACCGACGACCGGCAGGGCCACGGTACCCATGTCGCCTCCACCGTCGGCGGCTCCGGCGCGGCGAGCGGAGGAAAGAACAAGGGCGTCGCGCCCGGCGCCGACCTGATGGTCGGCAAGGTCCTGAACGACAGCGGGTCCGGCGCGGCCTCCTGGATCATCGCGGGCATGCAGTGGGCGGTCGACAGCAAGGCCGACGTCGTGTCCATGAGCCTCGGCAGCGCCGAGCCCACCGACTGCACCGACCCGATGAGCCTGGCCGCCGAAGAACTCGGCAAGAACAAGGACACCCTCTTCGTGGTCGCCGCCGGAAACCTCGGCCCGTCCCTGAACACCGTCTCCTCGCCCGGCTGTGCACCCGGCGTGCTGACCGTCGGAGCCGTCGACCGCGACGATTCCACCGCGAACTTCTCCAGCCGCGGCCCCGCGATCGTCTCGCACACCCTCAAGCCCGAGATCGCCGCGCCCGGAGTCGCCATCTCCGCCGCGGCGGCCGGCGGCCGGGGCTCGGAGGCGTACCGGTCCATGTCCGGCACATCGATGGCGGCCCCGCATGTCGCGGGCGCCGCGGCCGTGGTGAAGCAGCGTCACCCCGACTGGACCGCCCAGCAGATCAAGGCGGCCCTCGTCTCCTCGGCGCGGAGCGCCGTCCCCGGCGACGTACGCGAGACGGGAGGCGGCCGTCTCGACGTCGACCGCGCCGTGCGTACGCCCGTACTCGGCGCACCGGCCGTGCAGGGCGGCACCTTCGACTGGCCGCAGGACAGGAGCGACCGCACCACCGTCGCCGTGCCGTACACCAACACGAGCGGTAAGCCGGTCACCCTCTCGCTGAAGGTCGCGGGCGTCACCGGGAACGACGGCTCGACCGTCCGCTCCACGATCGCGTCGCTCGGCCGGAAGTCCGTCACCGTGCCCGCCGGGGCGACCGTCGAGGTGCCCCTCGCGCTGGCTCCGGACGCCCGGCTGACCGCAGCCCAGTACGGTGACGTCACCGGCCGGATACTCGCCACAGGCACCGGGGGAGTGAGGGTATCCACCCCGTTCTCCCTGTACGTGGCCCCGGAGACCGTCACCCTGCGCGTCAAGCTCGTCGACCGTACCGGCAAGCCCGCCGGCGGCGTCTCCTCCCTCGACCTCATCGGCACCGACACCGCGTCCGGCGAACGCCGCTTCAACGAGGGCGCCACCGACCAGATCTACCGGGTCCGCCCCGGCGCGTACCTCGTCTCCAGCTTCATCGCCACGCCCGACACCACGGACGCGACCGGTCAACTCGTCGGATCCATCGGTTATCTGGCGCGGCCCCAGCTGAACGTCACGAAGGACACCACGCTCGTCCTGGATGCCCGCAAGGCCCACCGCCTGAAGGTGAGGACCGAGGACCGGGCCGCCGAGACACGCGGTGCGACCCTCGCGTTCGGGCGCTCGTGGGACGACACCTGGCTGCACTCGGGGTCCATCGCCGGCACCGGGCTGATCAAGGACTACCTGGTCGACGTCCGGGGCAAGGCACGTGACGGCGACTTCGAGTTCGCGTCCTTCTGGCGCGCCTACGCCCCGCAGATCCAGAAGTTCTCCCTCGTCGGCGGAGCGGACCTGCACCCCCGGCCCGCCACCACGGGCTCGGTCAACCTGAACGGCACCGGCCGCGCCGAGGTCGTCGACGCCGGTGCGGGCAGCGCCGCCGAACTGGAGGCCGCCGACGCGAAGGACCGGGTCGCCCTGGTGAAGGTGGGCGACGACGCGTCAGGCGTCCTGGCCCAGGCGCGGGCCGCGCAGGCCGCCGGCGCGAAGGCGCTCCTGGTGCACCGCCCCTCGGCCGGCGACTGGAAGCCGTCCCTCGGCTACGGGGCCGCGCCCCTTCCGGTGCTCGGCCTGCCGGCGGACGAGGCGGTGGTGCTGACGACGGCGCTCGGCAAGGGGAAGACGGAGGTCTCGTGGACCGCCACGGCCGTCAGCCCGTTCGTGTACAACCTGTCGTTCCCGGAGAAGGGGCAGATCACCTCGGACCGCACCTACAAGGTCCGTGACAGGAAGCTCGGCTCGGTCGTCTCCACCCACGAATCCATGGGAGTGGCCGCCGACTTCACCGACACGCTCCTGGTCTCCCGGCCCTACGGCGCGACGTTCGGCGCGTCCTCGCTCGCCGCCCCCGGAAAGCGCACCGAGTACTACACGGCGGGGGACACCGTCTGGCAGAAGATGCTCTCCTCCAGCTTCCCCTGGGGCGAACTGATGACGGGCGACGCCCGCACCTACCGGGCGGGTCGGACCACGACGGAGGAGTGGTACCGGGGGCTGCTGGTCCCCGGCGCACCGCGCGACGCGGCGGGCACGGAGCTGCTCGCGGGCGAACGGCGGGGCGATCGGATCGGTGTCGCACCGGCTTTCATGACCGACTCCGAACACATCGGCCAGCAGGGCTCGTTCGGCGACATCGGCGGAATGCGGCTCGAACGCGAGGGCGAACTCGTCGACAGCAGCAGCTACCCGTTCGGTGTCTTCACCGTGCCGGCCGAGGACGCCGCGTACGAACTGACCCTGATGACCACGAAGATCGGCTCGCCCGCGGCGGTCTGGAAGCGGTCCACGCGGACGGAGACCACCTGGGCGTTCCGTTCCGAGCGGAGGCCGGACGTGGCGTCGCAGGGGCTACCGCTGCTCTTTCCGCGCTACGACGTGCCGACGGACGGGATGAAGACCGTGCCCGCCGAGAACGGCCAGAAGGTCGGGCTCCACGCGACCGGTCACGCCGGGTACACCCCCGGCGAACTCACCGGCGTGAAGGTCTCCTTCAGCTACGACGGCGGTGAGACCTGGCACGCGGCCACCACCGCACAGCAGTCCGGCAGCTGGACCGCGACCGTCGACCACGCGGACGCGACCGGTAAGGCCGTCACGCTGCGGACGGAACTGACCGACGCGAAGGGCAACTCCGTGGTGCAGACCGTCAACGACGCGTACGTCGTGCGCTGAAGCGGCGGGTGGCTCACGAGCCGCTGAACCGGCGACCGGCCGATCGTACGAACGGCCGGAACGCCGGGACGCCGCTCACGCCGGCCGGTCCGCCGGGCGTCCTTCCCGTGGGGGTGGGGCCGCCCGGCGGACCCATGTGCGCGCCACATTTTCCCGATGTCCCGTTCTCGGGCCGCCTTCGAGGTGGACAATATGGGCATGAGTCAGCAGGGGGAGAAGCCCGCCGCCCACGAGGACGACTGGTGGCGCAAGCTGTACGACGAGACCGCGCACGACACCGGTCCCGGCCGTGCGGCCGACAGTCTCGACGACCGCTTCGACTCCGTGTCGGACACGGTGCGCGGCCCGGTGAGCAGCCCGGTGGGCGACCACCGGGACACCGGGGGCGAGACCGTCCGGGACCCGTACGGCGACGCGTACGAGGACCCGTACGCCGATCGCCACGAGGAGCCGGACGAGGACCGCTGCGAGGACCCGTACGCGGACGCGTACCGGCCGTCGGCCGAAAGGAGCCAGTCCGTGGTGGCGCGGCGGGAGCCGTTGCCGGGCCCCGTCCCGGACCCTGAGGCGGCTCCGGAGGTCATGCCCGACCCCCGGTCGGCCTGGGATGCGTACGCGAAGCGCGACGGGCCGTCGGGGCGGGCCGCTGGTGCCGAACCGGAGCGGGATCCGGAGCCGAAGGCGAAGCCGGAACCGGAACCGGAACCGACGGCGGAACCGAAGTCAGAAGCGAAGCCGGAACCGAAGGCGGAAGCGAAGCCGGAAGCGAAGCCGGAACCGGCTCGGGCGTCGGCCGCTGCCGCAGGGCCGGAGCCGGTCGCCCCGCGCACCACCGTCTTCCCTGCCCCCTGGGAGGCGCCCGCCGGGCAGCCCGGGCCCAGGACGTTCGCCGCGCCGCGCGTGCCGGAAGCGCCCGAGCCCGCTCTCGCGCCCGACGCCAACGCCCCGCACGTACGTCCGCCGGATCCCGTCGACGACGCAGCGACCGACGGCCGGCCGTCCGTCGGCCACCTCGGGGGCCGGCCGCCCACCTACGACGCCGAGCCCGCCGCCCTGCCCTCCGCCACCTCGGAGAATCTGGACGGCCTCGCCCCCGACACCGTCCTGGACGGCGCCCGGTACGGGACGTACACCCTGCGCACCGCCTCCGTACGCGGTGACTCCGCCCGCTTCCGCGGAGAACCCCGGCGCGACGGGCTGCTCACCGCCCGCTTCGGAGCGGCCGAGAGCGCCCTCGTCCTCGTCGCCGTGGCCGGCGGCAACCGGGCCGGCGAAGCGGCGCACCTCGCCGCGGCCGATGCCTGCCGCTGGATCGGCGGTGCCGTCGCCCGCAGCCACCTCCGGCTCTCCGAGGACATAAGAGCGGGCCGCCGGGACGACCTGAAGGCCGGGCTGCACCGGCTCACCGACCGTACGTACGGCAAGCTGCGCGCCCGCGCCGCCGAACTCGGCGTGGCACCGGCCGCGTACACCGCGAGCCTCCGGTGCCTCCTGCTGTCCGCCGACCCCGACTGCCGCACCCGGGTCTTCTTCGGCGTCGGCAGCGGCGGCCTCTTCCGCCTCCGCGACGGACTCTGGCAGGACCTGGAGCCCCTCGTCCCCGAGGGCGGCGGCCCGCGGGCGGGCGACGAGCAGGAGGAGGACCCGGGCGGGGACCGGCTGACCATGGACCTCCAGATCGCCGCACCGCCGTCCCCGAACGCCGACGGCCCCGCCCGGCATCCCGCCGAGCCCTTCCGCTTCCGGGCCTCCGTGGCGCGCCCCGGCGACACGCTGCTGCTGTGCAGCGACGGACTCGCCGAGCCGATGCGTGGTGAGCCGGCGCTCCCCGGCGAGCTCGCCGGGCGCTGGGGGAGCGCCGGACCACCCGGACTGCCCGCCTTCCTCGCGGACACCCAGCTCCGGATCAAGGGGTACGCCGACGACCGCACCTGCGCCGCGGTCTGGGAGGCGTAACCGGGCACACCGTGGGTTGATGGATTCCGGAGCCGGGCGACACGGTGTTTCGGGCTCCGGAGTCCGGACAACCGAAGTGCACGGAGCACGGCAAGGAAGGGTGCGCACCCATGGCCAAGCAGAACGTGGCGGAGCAGTTCGTCGACATCCTCGCCAGGGCAGGTGTCAAACGCCTGTACGGCGTCGTCGGCGACAGCCTTAACCCCGTCGTGGACGCCATCCGGCGTAACCCGGCCATCGACTGGATCCACGTCCGCCACGAGGAGACCGCCGCCTTCGCGGCCGGTGCGGAAGCGCAGGTCACCGGAGAGCTCGCGGCCTGCGCCGGCTCCTGCGGCCCGGGCAACCTGCACCTCATCAACGGCCTGTACGACGCGCACCGCTCGATGGCCCCGGTGCTGGCCCTCGCCTCGCACATCCCCTCCAGCGAGATCGGTCTCGGCTACTTCCAGGCCACCCATCCGGAGCTGCTGTTCCAGGAGTGCAGCCACTACAACGAGATGATCTCCAACCCGGAGCAGATGCCGAGGCTGCTCCAGACGGCGATCCAGCACGCCATCGGGCGCGGCGGCGTCAGCGTCGTCTCGATGCCGGGCGACATCGCCTCCAAGCCCGCCCCCGAGAAGAGCATCGAGCACGCCCTCGTCACCGCGCGGCCGACCGTACGGCCCGGCGACGACGAGATCGACAAGCTCTGCCGCATGGTGGACGAGGCCAAACGGGTGACGCTGTTCTGCGGCAGCGGCACGGCCGGGGCGCACGCCGAGGTCATGGAGTTCGCCGAGAAGATCAAGTCCCCGGTCGGGCACGCGCTGCGCGGCAAGGAGTGGATCCAGTACGACAACCCGTACGACGTCGGGATGAGCGGGCTGCTCGGCTACGGCGCCGCGTACGAGGCGACCAACGAGTGCGACCTCCTCGTCCTGCTCGGCACGGACTTCCCGTACAACGCCTTCCTCCCGGACGATGTGAAGATCGTTCAGGTCGATGTGCGCCCCGAGCGCCTCGGCCGCCGCTCCAAGCTCGACCTCGCGGTCTGGGGCGACGTGCGCGAGACCCTGCGCTGTCTGACGCCCCGGGTGAAGCCCAAGTCGGACCGCAAGTTCCTCGACCGGATGCTGAAGAAGCACGCGAACGCCTTGGAGGGCGTGGTCAAGGCCTACACCCGCAAGGTCGACAAGCACATCCCGATCCACCCCGAGTACGTCGCCTCCGTGCTGGACGAGATGGCCGACGAGGACGCCGTGTTCACGGTCGACACCGGCATGAACAACGTGTGGGCCGCCCGCTACCTGACACCCAACGGCAAGCGACGGGTGATCGGTTCGTTCAGCCACGGCTCGATGGCCAACGCCCTGCCGCAGGCGATCGGCGCTCAGTTCACCGACCTGAACCGGCAGGTCGTCGCGATGTCCGGCGACGGCGGATTCTCCATGCTGATGGGCGACTTCCTCACCCTGGTCCAGCACGATCTGCCGGTGAAGGTCGTCCTGTTCAACAACTCCTCGCTCGGCATGGTCGAGTTGGAGATGCTGGTGGCGGGCCTGCCGTCGTACGGGACGGACGCCGCGAACACCGACTACGCCGCCATCGCCCGTGCGGCCGGCGCCTACGGCGTACGCGTGGAGAAGCCCAAGCAGTTGCAGGGCGCGCTCAAGGACGCCTTCAAGCACAAGGGCCCCGCGCTCGTCGACGTGGTCACCGACCCGAACGCGCTCTCCATCCCGCCGAAGATCAGCGCGGACATGGTCACCGGCTTCGCGCTCTCCGCGAGCAAGATCGTGCTCGACGGCGGAGTGGGCCGCATGCTCCAGATGGCCCGCTCCAACCTCCGTAACGTTCCCCGGCCTTGAGCCGACGGGGCCCTGGCCCCGGCAGGCCGGAGTCAACGTCAACTCAGGCGCACGTGAGGGACGTTGACGGCGGCTGCGCCTACGCGGTGATGGCGTGCGCGGGGGGGATGTCCCGTGCGCCCCTCGCCGCTCCTGACCGTTCACCTAGTGACGGGTCGACAAGCGTGACCGTGTACGTACAGGGGCATGCATCCCGTGAGGCTGTTCGACGAGCGGCCGGACCAGAGGAGGTCGGTTCACTGTGCGGGCGGGGGAAATGGCGAAGCGACAGAGAAGGACCGCGGTCATCGAGGGGCGTGGCCCCCGGGGCCGGAGACCGGGCGAGGCGCCGCCGCCGATCCGGATGCGTCGCAGGGTGGGCCACACCGAGCGGTCGGCGGTGGGCGAAGTGCGCCGGGAGCTGAGGGAGTTCCTCCGGGACTGCTCCGACGAGGAGCGGACCGAGGCGGCGGAGCTGCTGGTGAGCGAGCTGGTGACCAACGCTCTCATCCACACCCGGCACGGGGCCGTGGTCACCGCCACGGCGACGCCGGCCCGACTGCGGGTGGAGGTCCAGGACTTCGCCGCGGAGGATCTGCCCGCGCCGTACGTACCGAACGCCGACGACGGTACGCACGGCAGGGGCCTGATCCTGGTTCGGAGCCTGGCCGACGCCTGGGGCGTGGAGGCGCAGGCCCTGGGCAAGGTCGTCTGGTTCGAGCTGCACGGCGGAAGGCCCTGAGGGGCCCCCGTCGCGCGACGCTCTCAGCCGAACTGCTGCTCCAGATCCTTCAGTTTCTGTTCCAGCGAGTCGAGCCGGGGGAGTGTCTGGGTGTCGTCCTCGGCGGTGAGGTCGACGGTCCGCGGATCACTTCCCCGGCCCGAAGCGTCCAGGCTCTTCGAGCTCGAACCGTCCGCCTGCTTCGGGCCGACGGCTTGCAGGGATGGCCGGGGTCGCAGAGGCAGCTGACCCGGCTCTGCTATGGCGGGCTCCGCGACGGCCGGCGCCGCGCCGCCGGAGGCCGCGGCGAGGGCGGGCACGTCCACCTGCCGGTCGCCCCGCCCACCGCGTCCCCAGACCCGGTTCTGCCGGTTCAGGGCCTTGATGCGGGCCCGGTCCAGCTTCTCCTGGTCGCGTCGGCGCAGCCGTTCCTGATCACGCTCCCTGCGGTCCTCCCGCACCTCGTCCACCGCCTCGTCCAGGGTGCGGACGCCCTCCAGGAGCATCAGCGACCAGGCGCCGAAGGTCTCCCTGGGCGCCCGCAGCCAGCGGACGATCCTGATCTGCGGCAACGGACGGGGCACCAGGCCCTGTTCGCGCAGCGCGGCGCGGCGGGTCTGCTTCAGCGCGCGGTCGAAGAGCACCGCGGCCGAGAGGGACATCCCCGCGAAGAAGTGCGGCGCGCCCGCGTGGTCCATGCCCCGGGGGGCGTGTACCCAGTTGAACCAGGCGGCGGCCCCGGCGAAGGTCCACACCAGCAGCCGGGAGCCGAGCGCCGCGTCTCCGTGGCTCGCCTCCCGTACGGCCAGCACGGAACAGAACATCGCGGCCCCGTCCAGCCCGAACGGGACCAGGTACTCCCAGCCGCCGGTGAGGTTCAGGTTCTGCCGGCCGAAGCCGACGAGCCCGTGGAAGGAGAGCGCGGCGGCGACCGCCGCGCAGCAGAACAGCAGGACGTAACTGGCGGTGGCGTACAGCGCTTCCTTGCGTCTGCGGCGCTCCTCGCTGCGTTCCCAGGAGTCGTCGGCCGCGGCCTTGCCGGCGGCACGCTTGCCGCGTGCGACCACCGTCACCGCCGCCATGACTCCCACGAGCAGTACGGCGCCCGGAAGCAGCCAGTCAAGCGATATGTCGGTCAGTCTCATGCGCGGTCCCTTGCGTCACGTAGGGCGTTTCGTGCGCCATCGTGACGGAATTCCCGTCCCGCACCGGTGGTTTCGGGACAAGAGCACGCCATGGGGGTGGGAGAGGCTATCGATGGGTGGAATCTTCTCGAACGGTCGCTCGGTCGAACCGGGTCGCGTTCGATTCCACGTCATCCGGACGGGCGGTGTGGATCAGGAAGCCGCGGCGAGCTTTCGCACCCGGTCCGTGTCACAGGTACGCGGACAGGTCACACAGGTGTCCTCGGGGCGCAGCGTGTAGAAGAGGCAGCAGCTCGCCCGGTCCCGGGTCGGCAGCGACCGGCCGTCGGGTCCGGTCAGCTCGCGGAAGCCGGCGGTGCCGACGTACGGCTTGGTCGTGCCGGGCAGCAGCAGCTCCAGCTCGGCCATGGCGCGGCGTTCCTCGCCCAGCAGATGCGCGATGTACCAGAGGCCCTCGACGATCTCGTCGGTCGCCATCCCCCACAGGGCCCGCTTCCCGCGCCGCATACGCGGCCCGAAGCCCTCCAGCACCGGACCGAGGTGCTCGGTCAGGGAGGCCAGGACCTCGGCCCGCAGCGCCGCCTCGTCCGCGACGACCCGGGCCCCGGGCAGGGTGGCGGCGGGGTCGTCCGGCAGGCAGGCGAATTCCCGGACCCGCACGGTCAGATGCCCCAGCGCCCGCTGGAAGGCCACGTCCTCGACCGGAATCCGCGGCACCCGCCGCTGCAGGAACCAGGGGACCGTCACCAGAAGACAGGCGGGCCAGGCGTACCGGTGCAGACCGAAGCTCGCCACCACGTCCGGGCGGGCCTGTCGGCCGTAGTCGCGCAGCACCTGGGCGTTGTCCCAGGCGAGGAAGGCGTCCACGGCGTGACCGCCGGCGGCCAGCTCCGCCGCGCCGACCCAGCCCGCTCCGGACGGGGCCACGGCGTCGCCGCCGAGCACGTCGGCCCGCAGGCCGGGGAACACCTCGGTCAGGCGGGTGTACGCGGCGCTCACGGGCGACGTCGCGGTGTCGGTGAACGGCGGAGAGAGGGTCATGCAGGGGACCACCGAATCGGGATCGTTTGCAGGTAAGGCTTACCTTACCCGATGCCATCGATGTTTGAACCGCGGCCTCCTCCCTCTATCGTGCACAGGAGGTCCGGCGCACGCGAGTCGGCCCGAGACAGGCGGAGGAGGTCCTGGTGGAGCAGGGCAGCGCGCGCGAGAGCGCACGTCCGGCCTACGCCCTGGGAGCGTTCCCGCGCACTCCGGCGGCCGGCCGGATGCCGGAGCGCCGGGTGCCGGAACAGGCCCGGGGCGAGGGGGCCGGATTCGAGCAGGCGGGAGTTGAGCGGGCCGGCGGGCGCCCGGCCGAGGGGGAACAGGCCGCCCGGGGCGAGCACACCCACAGCGAACCGCCCGCGCCGCGTGCCCTCGTCCAGCGCCACTCCGTCCGCGGCCAGATCCTGGACGCCCTGCGCGCCGCCCTCGTCGACGGTGAGCTGGTGCCCGGCCAGGTGTACTCCGCCCCCGCGCTCGGCGCCCGCTTCGGCGTCTCCGCCACGCCCGTGCGCGAGGCCATGCAGCGGCTGGCCGTCGAGGGAGCCGTCGAGGTCGTGCCGAACCGCGGCTTCCGGGTCAGTGAACGCGGCCCCCGCGAACTGGCCGAACTGGCCGAGGTGCGGGCGCTGATCGAGGTCCCGGTGATGCTGAGCCTGGCCCGTACGGTCCCGGCGCACCGGTGGGGCGGTCTGCGCCCGCTCGCGGAGGCCACGGTCACGGCGGCGGCCGTCGGCGACCGGGCCGCCTACGCCGAGTCGGACCGGGCCTTCCACCGCGCGGTCCTCACGCTGTCGGGCAACGAGCAGCTCGTGACCGTCGCCGACGAACTGCACCGGCGCTCCCAGTGGCCGCTGGTCTCGGGCCCCGCGACCCGCCGCGCCGACCTGCTGGCCGACGCCTCCGAGCACACCGCCCTGCTCGACGCCCTCGTCTCCCAGGACCTCGCCGTCGTCCAGGCCCTGGTCCGCGAACACTTCGCCGGCGCCGACGGCTGACCGCCGCCCTCCGGGATGCCGGGGTGCCCCTGCCTCAGCTCACCTCGGCGGTGCGCGGGGCCGGCGGGCCCAGGTGGGGGGCCAGCCAGGTGGGCACGCCGCCCAGCAGCCGGAACAGCCGGCCGGCCTCGGCCCGCAGCCGCGCCGCCTCCGACTCCTCCTCCGTCTCCGCGAGGGAGATCAGCGCCGGGGCCGTACCTACCAGGAACCCCAGCTCCTCCCGGATACGCAGCGACTCCGCGAAGCCGTGCCGGGCCTCGGCCAGCTCCCCCTCGCGCAGGGCGAGCGCCGCCAGATGCCGCCACGTGGACGAGAGGAGCAACTCGTCGCCCCGGTTCGCCGCACCGGCGTGCGCCCGGCGGAAGGCGGCGCGCGCCGACTGCGGCGACTCCGCGATGTTCTGGGCGATCAGCCCGCGCCGGAAGTCCAGCAGCGGCCGGGCCGGGGCCGTGGGCGCCAGCAGCGCCGCCGACCGGCTCAGCGCCACGCTCGCCTCGTCGGCCCGGTCCCGTACCGCCAGGAGGGTCGAGGCGTACGCCAGGTGGCCCCGCTCGGAGGCGGCGGACCCGCGCTCGTCGTCGCTGCGGGCGATGGCCTCCGCCGTACGCAGGGCGTCCTCGGCGTCGGTCCAGCCCCGTCCGGTGTAGAGACACCGCTCGGTCAGCAGCGCGGTGCGCTGGAGAGCGGCGGCCGGATCGGTGCTCGCGTGGTGCTCCAGCAGTGCGGCCGCGTCCGTCCAGCAGGCGCGGGAGCGCAGCCGCCATACCGCGGTCTGGAGCGGAGGATCGTCATCTGCTGTCGTTCCGGAACCAGACATGGCGGTATGCGCCACATTGCCCTCCCCGAGCGCGCCATTGTGCTGTTGGGTACGGCGCATCTCAGCACGGATTGGCACGCCGGGCCAAGGGGTCCGGGCAATGTCAGGTGAAAGATTTCACAATCGGCCGGGGCGCGACGGGGCCCGCCGGGCGCCGTGCGCGGCCCGAAGGTCAGCTCATGCGCAGGGCGAGGAAGAAGTCGAGCTTGTCCTCCAGGCGCGAGAGGTCACGCCCCGTCAACTGCTCGATTCGCCCGACGCGATAGCGCAACGTGTTGACGTGCAGGTGCAGCCGGGCCGCGCAGCGGGTCCAGGACCCGTCGCAGTCCAGGAAGGCCTCCAGCGTCTCGATCAGCTCCGCCCGGTGGCGCCGGTCGTAGTCGCGCAGCGGGTCCAGCAGCCGGGCGGTGAAGGCGCGCCGCACGTCGTCGGGGACGAACGGCAGCAGCAGCACGTGCGAGGCCAGTTCGTGGTGACCGGCCGCGCAGACCCGCCCCGGACGGGCCGCGGCCACCCGGCGGGCGTGCCGGGCCTCCTCCAGCGCGCCGCGCAGCCCTTCGGCGGAATGCACGGCCGCGCTGACACCCAGTGTCAGCCGACCGTCGTCGGCGAGTCCCGCGGAGAGCGGTTCGCGCACGGAGGAGAGCAGCGCGTCGGCGTGCAGCCCGGGTTCCGCGTCGAGGGCGTCGGCGTCCTCGACGTCCGCCCGCGCGGCTTCGTCCGAAGCGCTCTCGCCGGAGCCCGAGGCCGCGGTGGTGGCCGTGGGCAGCGGCACCAGGGCGATGGCCTCCTCGCCCGCGTGGGCGACGGCGATCCGGTCGGCCGAGTCGGGGCCGCTGACCGCCGGGTCGACGAGGATCTCCTCCAGCAGCGCCTGGGCCACCGGACCGCTCGCGATGTCGCCCGCGCCGGCCGTCTGGCCCCCGGCGCTCCAGTCGACCCGGGCCACGACGACCTGCCACTGCGGGGCCACGCCGAGGCCGGGCAGCAGGACCGGTGCGGCGACCCGCAGCCTGGCCGCGATCTCGGCGGGGGCGGCGCCCGCCTGGACCAGCTCCAGGACCTCCTGGGCGAGCCTGCGGCGTACCGTACGGGCCGCGTCGCGGCGGTCGCGCTCGACCGCGATCAGCTGGGTGACGCCCTGGAGCAGGTCGAGCCGGGCGGCGGGCCAGTCCGAGGCGTCGGCCTCGACCGCGAGCAGCCAGTCGGAGAGCACCGACTCCCGTACGTCGCGGGCGGCCGGTACCGCGCCCCGGCCGGTGTTCCGGATCGGGAAGAGCGAATACGTCGTACCGGAGACCGCCGCCCGGTGCGGGCCCCGGCGGCCGGTGCGGGTCGCGGCCAGGTGGTGCCCGGCCAGCGCCGCGCCCAGCGGTCCGGGCAGCGGCGTGCCCGCCCCCGCGATCTGTCGGCCCGTGGGGGAGAGGACCCAGGCCCGCAGGTCAAGGTCGGAGGTGAGGAGATCCAGGACCACCTCGGGGCCGCCGCCCGCAGGGCCCGACGTCATCAGCCGTCGGTGCCGGTCCACCACGGCTGCCAGGTCGCCCGCCCGCTCACCGGAGACCTGGCGGACGACGTACTCGGTGACCGTAGCGAAAGCAACGGTCTCGTTCACGGCGAAGAGGGGGAGGCGGTGCTGCGCGCACGCCTCGACCAGATCGCCGGGGATGTCGCCGAGCTCCGCCTCGCCGGCCGCGAGACCGGCCACCCCGGCACCCGCCAGGATCCGGACGAAGGGTTCGGAGTCCGCCGCGTCCCGGCGCCAGGCGAGGCCTGTGAGCACCAGCTCCCCGCCGGAGAGGTAGCGGCTGGGGTCGCGCAGGTCGGTCGTCATGACGCCCCGGACCGAGCGGTCCAGCTCGTCCTCGCCGCCGAGCAGCCGCAGGCCCAGCGCGTCGTTCTCCAGCAGTGCGCGCAGCCGCATCTCGTCGCCGCCGATCTTTCCGTAGGGGGAGCAGGTGAAGTTCTTGAAGAGCAGGTGGGGGTGGCAGTGGGTGAAGGAGGCCGTGAGGTGGGGGAGCCGTGAGGGATACGGGTATCTGTTGATTGCGGCGAGGTTACTGATTCCCGCCATTCGTTCGAATCTACAAGACGAGGACGGACACCAGCCAACTCCTTCAGTGTTTCGGTGACTGCACCGGTAGGAGCGGGGCTTGTGTACTGGGCCACACACCACGTGAACACCATATGAACGAGCCAGTCGAGGGCCGGCCGTCCCCAGCCCCGGCGAACGAACCGATTGAGAAGAAGAGAGCCACTCATGGACTTCCTTCGCCCCGCCAGCTGGGAGGAGGCGCTCGCCGCCAAGGCCGAGCACCCCACCGCTGTGCCCATCGCGGGCGGCACCGATGTGATGGTCGAGATCAACTTCGACCACCGGCGGCCCGAGTACCTCCTGGACCTGAACCGCATCGGTGAGCTGTCCGAGTGGGAGGTGGGCCAGGAGAGCGTACGGCTCGGCGCCTCCGTGCCGTACAGCAGCATCATGGAGCACCTGCGGACCGAGCTGCCCGGTCTGGCGCTCGCCTCGCACACCGTCGCCTCCCCGCAGATCCGCAACCGCGGCGGCGTCGGCGGCAACCTCGGCACCGCGTCGCCGGCGGGTGACGCCCACCCGGCCCTGCTCGCGGCCGACTGCGAGGTCGAGGCCGCATCCGTACGCGGAACGCGGCTGATCCCCATCGACGCCTTCTACACAGGGGTCAAGCGCAACGCCCTGGAGCCGGACGAGCTGATCCGCGCCGTGCACATCAGGAAGGCCGACGGACCCCAGCAGTACTCCAAGGTCGGCACCCGCAACGCCATGGTCATCGCCGTCTGCGCGTTCGGCATCGCCCTGCATCCCGAGACCCGCACCGTGCGCACCGGCATCGGCTCGGCCGCCCCGACCCCGGTCCGGGCCAAGGAGGCCGAGGAGTTCCTGAACGCCGCTCTCGAAGAGGGCGGGTTCTGGGAGAACGGCAAGATCATCACCCCCGCGATCGCCCAGCAGTTCGCCACCCTCGCGTCCGGCGCCTGCAACCCGATCGACGACGTGCGCGGCACGGCGAAGTACCGCAGGCACGCGGTCGGCATCATGGCCCGCCGCACGCTCGGCTGGACCTGGGAGCAGTACCGCGGCGCGGGCCGCACGCTGGAAGGAGCTGCGTAACCATGCGAGTCAATTTCACGGTCAACGGCCGTCCGCAGGAAGCCGACGACGTGTGGGAGGGGGAGTCCCTCCTGTACGTCCTGCGCGAGCGCATGGGCCTGCCCGGCTCCAAGAACGCCTGCGAGCAGGGCGAGTGCGGATCCTGCACCGTCCGCCTCGACGGCGTCCCGGTCTGCGCGTGCCTCGTCGCCGCCGGACAGGTCCAGGACCGCGAGGTCGTCACCGTCGAGGGCCTGGCCGACTACGCCAAGCACCGCGAGGACGCCCACCCCGGCGGCGGCTGCGCCGCCGGCGCCTGCGGCACCACCCTGGACGCCGCCAAGCGCTGGCAGTCCAAGCCCTCCGACGGCCAGACCGGTGAGGCCCTCGAACTCTCCCCCGTCCAGCAGGCGTTCATCGACGCCGGAGCCGTCCAGTGCGGCTTCTGCACCCCCGGCCTGCTGGTCGCCGCCGACGAGCTGCTGGAGCACACCCCCTCGCCGTCCGACCAGGACATCCGTGAGGCGCTCTCCGGCAACCTGTGCCGCTGCACGGGTTACGAGAAGATCCTCGACGCGGTCCGCCTCGCTGCCGCCCGCCAGGAAGAGGCGGTCCAGTCATGACGACGACACCCGAAGCCCGGACCGCACCGGCCGGCACGCCCACCAAGATCACCCAGGGTTCGCCCACCAAGGGCGGCATCGGCGAGTCCACGCTCCGCCCCGACGGCACCCTCAAGGTCACCGGCGAGTTCGCCTACTCCTCCGACATGTGGCACGAGGACATGCTCTGGGGGCAGACGCTGCGCTCCACCGTCGCGCACGCCGAGATCGTCTCCATCGACACCTCCGAGGCGCTGGCGACGTCCGGCGTCTACGCCGTGATGACCTACGACGACCTGCCCGCCGAGATGAAGAACTACGGCCTGGAGATCCAGGACACCCCGGTTCTCGCCCACGGCAAGGTCCGTCACCACGGCGAGCCGGTCGCCATCGTGGCCGCCGACCACCCGGAGACCGCGCGCCGCGCCGCCGCCAAGATCAGGATCGAGTACCGCGAGCTGCCGCTCGTCACCGACGAGGCCTCGGCGACCGCTCCCGACGCGGTCCTCGTCCACGAGGGCCGCGACGACCACCACATCGGTCACGTCCCGCACCCCAACATCGTGCACCGCCAGCCGATCATCCGCGGCGACGCCGACGAGGCCGCGAAGCGGGCCGACGTCATCGTCACCGGCGACTACACCTTCGGCATGCAGGACCAGGCCTTCCTCGGCCCCGAGTCCGGCCTCGCGGTGCCCTCCGAGGACGGCGGCGTCGAGCTGTACGTCGCCACCCAGTGGCTGCACTCGGACCTCGGCCAGATCGCCCCCGTCCTCGGCCTGCCCGAGGAGAAGGTCCGTATGACGCTCTCCGGCGTCGGCGGGGCCTTCGGCGGCCGCGAGGACATCTCGATGCAGATCCACGCCTGCCTGCTGGCGCTCCGCACCGGCAAGCCGGTCAAGATCGTCTACAACCGGTTCGAGTCCTTCTTCGGCCACGTCCACCGGCACCCGGCGAAGCTCCACTACGAGCACGGCGCCACCAAGGACGGCAAGCTCACGCACATGAAGTGCCGCATCGTCCTGGACGGCGGGGCCTACGCCTCCGCCTCTCCGGCGGTCGTCGGCAACGCCTCCTCGCTCTCGGTCGGTCCGTACGTCATCGAGGACGTCGACATCGAGGCGATCGCGCTCTACACCAACAACCCGCCGTGCGGCGCGATGCGCGGCTTCGGCGCGGTCCAGGCGTGCTTCGCCTACGAGGCGCAGATGGACAAGCTCGCCGCGAAGCTGGACATGGACCCGGTGGAGTTCCGTCAGCTCAACGCCATGGAACAGGGCACCCTGCTGCCCACCGGACAGCCCTGCGACTCGCCGGCCCCGGTCGCCGAACTGCTGCGCCGGGTCAAGTCCCGGCCGCTGCCGCCCGAGCAGCAGTGGCTGGCGGCGGGCAGCGAGGGCACCTCCGTGGACGTCCGCGCGCTGCCCGGCGGGCTCTCCAACACCACCCACGGCGAAGGCGTCGTTCGGGGTGTCGGTTACGCGGTCGGCCTGAAGAACGTCGGCTTCTCCGAAGGCTTCGACGACTACTCCACCGCCCGGGTCCGGATGGAGGTCATCAACGGCGAACCGGTCGCGACCGTGCACACCGCGATGGCCGAGGTCGGCCAGGGCGGCGTCACCGTCCACGCCCAGATCGCCCGTACCGAACTCGGCGTCAACCAGGTCACCATCCACCCCGCCGACACCCGGGTCGGTTCCGCCGGATCCACCTCCGCCTCCCGCCAGACGTACGTCACCGGCGGCGCGGTCAAGAACTCCTGCGAAGCCGTACGGGAGAAGGTCCTGGAGCTGGGCCGGACCAAGTTCGGCACCTACCACCCCGCCTGGGCCACCGCCGAACTCCTCCTGGAGGGCGGCAAGGTCGTCACCGACGGCGGCGAGGTGCTGGCCGATCTCGCCGACGTCCTGGAGGACGAGGCGATCGACATCGAGCTGGAGTGGCGCCACCGGCCCACGGAGGCGTTCGACCTGCGCACCGGACAGGGCAACGGCCACGTCCAGTACTCCTTCGCCGCGCACCGCGCGGTCGTCGAGGTCGACACCGAACTGGGCCTGGTCAAGGTCATCGAACTGGCCTGCGCCCAGGACGTCGGCAAGGCGCTCAACCCGCTCTCCGTCCTCGGCCAGATCCAGGGCGGCACCCTCCAGGGCATGGGGGTCGCCGTGATGGAGGAGATCATCGTCGACCCGAAGACCGCGAAGGTGCGCAACCCGTCCTTCACGGACTACCTCCTGCCCACCATCCTCGACACGCCGACCATCCCCGTCGACGTGCTCGAACTCGCCGACGAGAACGCCCCGTACGGGCTCCGCGGCATCGGCGAGGCCCCCACCCTGTCGTCCACTCCGGCCGTCCTCGCGGCGATCCGGAACGCGACGGGTCTTGAGCTCGACAGGACACCGGTGCGGCCCGAACACCTCACCGGCGCCTGAGACCCTGCCGGGCGGCCCCCCGCCGGTCGCCGCCCGGCAGTCTCCGAGCGGTCCCCCCGAACTCTCCGGGCGGTGCGCAGCGCCGAGAACGTCACGCTTTTCCGCCCCCCGCACCGTCCGGAGGCACCAAGTACCGCACCGCTCGCGGTTCTCCGCCGTGCCGAGCGCACGGCATCGCCCACGGACCATCCGTGCCGCCGGCACATCCGTTCTGCTTCACCGTCCGTCCCGGCCGTCCCCGGGTCGTGCAGCCGACGCAGTCATCCCAAATCCCGCATTCAGGAATCTCCAAGCGGGTGCCCCTGTGAACCTTGGGAGTCAGGCATCATGACCCAGCAGTCAGTGGAACCGAAGACCAGTCCGGAAGGTGCGGGCCCCGGCTCGCGCGTCCCCGCCGGAAGATCATGGCTCGACCGGTACTTCCACATATCCGAACGAGGATCCACCGTCGCGCGCGAGCTGCGCGGCGGCGTCACGACCTTCATGGCCATGGCGTACATCCTCCTGCTCAACCCGCTGATCCTGGGCGGGGAGGACGTCAACGGCAACCTCCTCAGCCAGCCCGGCCTGATCACCGCCACCGCCTTCGCGGCGGCCGCGACGACCCTGCTGATGGGCTTCGTCGGCAAGGTGCCCCTGGCGCTCGCCGCCGGGCTCAGCGTCTCCGGTGTGCTCGCCTCGCAGGTCGCGCCCACCATGACCTGGCCGCAGGCCATGGGCATGTGCGTCATCTACGGTGTGGTGATCTGCCTCCTGGTGGTCACCGGCCTCCGCGAGCTGATCATGAACGCGATCCCCCTCGCGCTCAAGCACGGCATCACCATGGGCATCGGACTCTTCATCGCCCTCATCGGCCTCTACAAGGCCGGATTCGTCCACAAGGGCACGGCGACCCCGGTCTCCCTCGGCCCGGCCGGTGAACTGGCCGGCTGGCCCGTCCTGATCTTCTGCGTGACGCTCCTGCTCATCTTCATGCTCCAGGCGCGCAACATCCCCGGCGCGATCCTGATCGGCATCGCCGTCGGCACCCTGGTCGCCATCGTCATCAACGCGATCGTCGACATCGACCCCAAGAAGTGGAGCAGCGGCCCGCCGGAGCTGGAGGGCAGCGCGGTCTCCGCACCCGACTTCTCGCTCTTCGGGAACGTCGAGTTCGGCGGCTGGGGAGACGTCGGCGTGATGACGGTCGGCATGATCGTCTTCACTCTCGTGCTGGCAGGGTTCTTCGACGCGATGGCCACCATCATCGGCGTCGGCACCGAGGCCAAGCTCGCCGACGACAAGGGCCGCATGCCGGGTCTGTCCAAGGCGCTGTTCATCGACGGCGCCGGCGGCGTCATCGGCGGTGTCGCCTCGGGCTCCGGCCAGACGGTCTTCGTGGAGTCGGCCACCGGCGTCGGCGAAGGGGCCCGGACCGGGCTCGCCTCCGCCGTCACCGGACTCTTCTTCGCCGCCTGCCTCTTCTTCACCCCGCTCACCGCGATCGTGCCGACCGAGGTGGCCTCCGCCGCCCTCGTCGTCATCGGCGCGATGATGATGCAGAACGCCCGGCACGTGGACTGGAGCGACCGCTCGGTCGCCATCCCGGTCTTCCTGACCGTGGTCCTGATGCCCTTCACGTACACCATCACCACCGGTGTGGCCGCGGGTGTCATCGCGTACAGCGCCATCAAGCTCGCCCAGGGCCGGGCCCGCGAGGTCGGGGCCTTCATGTGGGGACTGACGGTGATCTTCATCGTCTTCTTCGCCCTCAACCCGATCGAGAGCTGGCTGGGCGTCCACTGACGCCCGAGCCCCCTTCACGCCCAAAGGAGACACGCCATGCTGGACATCGCCGAGGAGCTGCACCGGTGGGTCTCGCAGGGACGCGAGTTCGCCGTCGCCACCGTCGTGGCGGTCGGCGGCAGCGCGCCCCGGCAGCCAGGAGCCGCCCTCGCCGTCGACCGCGACGGCACGGCCATCGGTTCGGTGTCCGGCGGATGCGTGGAGGGGGCCGTCTACGCACTGTGCCAACAGGCCCTGGACGACGGGAAATCCGTCCGCGAGCGCTTCGGCTACAGCGACGAGGACGCCTTCGCGGTCGGTCTGACCTGCGGCGGTGTCATCGACATCCTGGTGACACCGGTACGGACGGACGACCCCGCCCGCCCGGTGTTCGCCGCCGCGCTCGCGGCCGCCGCCGAGGGGACGGCGGCCGCGCTGGCACGCGTCACGGACGGACCCGGGGAACTGCTCGGGCTCCCGCTCCTGGTCCGCGCCGACGGCAGCCACGAGGGCGGGCTCGGCGGCCATCCGGCGCTCGACCGCACCGCCGCCGCCGAGGCCCGCGCCCTGCTGGACGCGGGCCGCACCGGCCCGCTCGCCATCGGCGCGGAGGGCTCCCGCTGCGGCCGGCCGGTCGAGCTCCTGGTCGAATCCAGCGTCCCGCCGCCCCGCATGATCGTGTTCGGCGCCATCGACTTCGCCGCCGCGCTGGTCCGCGCCGGGAAGTTCCTCGGCTACCGGGTCACCGTCTGCGACGCCCGGCCGGTTTTCGCCACCGCTGCACGCTTCCCCGAGGCCGACGAGATCGTCGTCGACTGGCCCCACCGCTACCTCGCCGGGACCGCGACCGACGCGCGTACCGTGCTCTGCGTCCTCACCCACGACGCCAAGTTCGACATCCCGCTGCTGGAGGCCGCCCTGCGCCTCCCGGTCGCGTACGTCGGCGCGATGGGCTCCCGCCGCACCCACCTGGACCGCGACGACCGGCTGCGCGAGGTCGGGCTCACCGACCGTGAACTGGCGCGGCTGCACTCGCCGATCGGCCTCGACCTCGGCGCCCGCACGCCGGAGGAGACGGCCCTGTCCATCGCCGCCGAGATCGTCGCGGTCCGGCGCGGCGGCAGCGGCGTACCGCTCACCGGGGCCCATACACCCATTCATCACGACAGCAGCGGACAGCCGCTCGCCTCGGTGGCCTGAAACGTCCGTCACCAGCCTGTCCACCTCGGGCGGGTTACCGCCACGGCGGTTTCCCGCCCGCCCGCAACGCAGCGGTCGCCCCGGATCTGCCGGTAGATCAGCTGCATGACTTCTTCCCCCCTCCTCCGTTCCCGGCCGGGCGAGATCCGCCCGCCCAGGACGCAGAGCCCTGCTCCTGGCGACCTCGGCGGCCCTGATGGGCGGCATGCTGGTCCCCTTCGCCGGCACCGCGGGCGCCGCCCCCGCACCCCGCGACGGGACCCCGCGCTCCGACGTACGCACCGAGAGCCACACCGTCACGCTGATCACCGGTGACGTCGTGCGCTACGTGGACGGTCCCGGCGGCCAGGACACCGTCACCGTGGACCGCCCCGACGGCGCGGGCGGCGTCCGCATCCAGCAGGCGGGCGAGGACGTGTACGTCCTGCCCGACGAGGCCACCCCGTTGATCGCGTCCGGCGTCCTGGACCGGCGGCTGTTCAACGTCTCGGCCCTGGTGCGGATGGGATACGACGACGAGAACGCCGGCTCCGTCCCGCTCATCGCCACCTACCCGCCCGCCCGCGCCAAGGCCCTGCCCGCCGCCCCGCGCGGCGCGAAGAAGGTCCGCACCCTCGCATCCGTCAACGGGGCCGCCCTCACCGCCGACAAGGACGAAGCGCGGACGTTCTGGAGCGCCATCACCCGATCGGACGAGGGCCGTTCACTGGACAGCGGGATCGCGAAGCTCTGGCTGGACGGCCGCTCCGAGGCGCTGCTGACCGAGTCGGTGCCGCAGGTGGGCGCTCCGCAGGCGTGGGCCGCCGGCTTCGACGGCAAGGGCGCCAAGGTCGCCGTCCTGGACACCGGCATCGACGCCGACCACCCGGACGTCAAGGACCGTGTCGTCGGCGCCCGCAGCTTCGTCCCGGGCGAGGAGGTCGACGACAAGAACGGTCACGGCACGCACGTCGCCTCCACGATCGCCGGTTCCGGCGCCGCCTCCGAGGGCGCCGGCAAGGGCGTCGCCCCGGCCGCCGACCTGCTCGTCGGCAAGGTCCTCAGCGACGAGGGCTCCGGCGCGGACTCCGGGATCATCGAGGCCATGGAGTGGGCCAAGGCCGAAGGGGCCGACGTCGTCTCCATGAGTCTCGGCTCCCCGGTGCCCGACGACGGCACGGACCCGATGTCCCGGGCGGTGAACTCCCTCTCGGCGGACGGCGGTCCGCTGTTCGTGATCGCGGCGGGCAACGCGTACGGGGCGGGCACCATCGGCTCGCCCGGCTCGGCGGAGCAGGCGCTCACCATCGCCGCCGTCGACAAGCAGGACGGCCGCGCCGACTTCTCCTCCATGGGCCCGCTGGTCCGCTCGCACGGCCTGAAGCCCGATCTGTCGGCCCCCGGCGTCGACATCAACGCCGCCGCCTCGCAGTCCGTCCCCGGCATCGAGGGCATGTACCAGTCGATGTCCGGTACGTCGATGGCCACGCCCCATGTCGCGGGCGCGGCGGCGATCCTGAAGCAGCGTCACCCCGACTGGTCCGGTCAGCGCATCAAGGACGCGCTGATGAGCTCGTCCAAGAAGCTCGACGCGTACACCCCGTACGAGCAGGGCACCGGCAGGCTGGACGTGAAGGCGGCGATCGACACGGCGATCGAGGCCACCGGCTCGGTCGAGGTCGCCTCCTACGACTGGCCGCACAGCCCGTCCGACCAGGTCGCCGAGCGCACCGTCACCTACCGCAACGCGGGTGACACGGACGTCACGCTGGACCTGGCCACCGACACGGACGAGGCGGCGTACACGCTGTCCACCGACACGCTGACCGTCCCGGCCGGGGGCACCGCGGAAGCGGTCCTCTCCCTCGACCCGGCGAAGGTCGCCAACGACACCACCTTCTCCGGCCAGGTCGTCGCCACCGACGCGGCGGGCACGACGGTCGCGCACACCGGCTTCGCGCCCACCAAGGAGAAGGAGCTGCACGACCTGACGGTGAAGCTCCGCGACCGGTCGGGCAAGCCGATGGACGGCGTCGTCGTCCTCGCCGAGCTGGGCGACCCGCAGCTCGGCCTCGTCCAGGTCAGCGGCGGCGGGACCACCCTGCGCCTGCCGCCCGGCAACTACACCACCTGGGCCACCGTGGACGTCGACGGCGACCGCCCCGACTCCAGGGCCGTCGCGTTCCTCGCGGCCCCGGAGACGATCCTGACCGGCTCCTCCACCGTCACCCTCGACGCCTCCGAGGCCCGCAGGATCGATGTGCGTACGCCGAAGGAGACCGAGACCCGCCAGCTCCGCTACGACATGGCGCGCACCGCTCCCGACGGCACCGTCCAACGTGACGCCTACCAGATACCGCTGACGTACGACCAGCTGTGGGCGAGCCCCACCAAGAAGGTCACCGAGGGCAGCTTCAGCTTCCTGACCCGCTGGCGTCAGGGTGAGGAGCTGATCGACGTCGAGGCCGACGGACGTGACGTGCCGGCCTTCGTCCAGGGCGGCGCGGCGGTCGCCGAGGACCGCAGGCAGAAGCTGAACGCGGTGTACGCGGGCAAGGGCGCACCGGCCGACTACCAGGGTGTGGACGCGCGCGGCAAGGCGGTCGTCATCACCCGCAGCGCCGACGTCGCTCCCGCCGAACGCCTCGCGGCCGCGCTGGCGGCCGGGGCCGAGGCGCTGTTCGTCGTCAACGACGAGCGCGGCGTGGCGATGGAGAGCTACACCCCGTGGGGCGAGCGGACCACGATCCCCGTCGCCTCCGTCCAGAAGTCCGCGGGCGAGGGCCTGATCAGGGCGGCGCGGCACGGCAAGAAGGTCCAGGTCGACCAGAAGAAGTTCGCGGACTACCTGTACGACCTGGTGGACCGCCACGACGGCACGATCCCGGACCGCTCGCTGGCGTTCGCCCCCTCGGCCCGTCAGCTCGCGAAGGTGGAGAACACCTTCTACGGCCACAGGAAGACGCTCGGCGGCGGCTACCGCTACGACATCCCCGAGTACGGGCCCGGCCTCGGCTTCGAGGAGTACGAGCAGTTCCCGGACGTCCGCACCGAATGGGTCAACCCGCTGCCGGGTGACTCCTTCTGGTACGAGAACCACTCCGTCCTCGACGCGGAGCAGTCGGACCGGGCGCACGAGATGCGGAGCGCCGAGCTGGACTACCGGGCGGGCAAGGACTACCGCGCCGAGTGGTTCGCCCCGGTGGTCCGCCCCCGTCTCGGCACCGGCTACTGGGGCCCGTTCCGCACGGTCTCCAACGACGTCCAGTTCAACATCACCCCGTGGACGGACGCGGGCGCGGGCCACTCCGGCGCGATGCCCGAGAACGAGTACGACACCACCTCCTACGCCGTCTACCAGGGCGACAAGGAGCTCAAGAAGGGCGCGGGCAGGGCCGGATACGTCTGGGACCTCCCCGCCGAGAAGCTCCCGTACCGCCTGGTCATCGACTCGGAGCGGGACGCGGAGACCTGGAGGACGTCGACCCGCACCCGCTCCGAGTGGGGCTTCGTCTCCGGCGCCCTGGAGCCGGGCGGCCCTCGGCAGGCCGACATCCCGCTGCTCCAGCTGGACTACGCCGTCGACACCGACCTGGCGGGCGACGTCCGGGCCGGCCGCACCACGGAGGTCGGCCTCTCCGCCACCACCCAGGAGTGGCTGCCGGGCGCGGTGAAGGCGGACAAGGCCTCGCTGTCGGTCAGTTACGACGACGGCGACCACTGGTCGAAGGTGGACCTCCGCGAGAAGGGGTCCGGCGGGTGGACCGCCACGTTCCGCACCCCGTCGAAGGGCGCGACCTCGGTCTCGCTCAAGGCGCACGCGGAGGGCCCGGGCGGGCTCGTGGTCGACCAGGAGATCATCCGGGCCTTCGGCCTGAAGTGACCTGCTGACGTGGTCCCGCACTCCCTCGGGGGTGCGGGACCACGTGCGTCCGCGAGCCGATTCGTATACCCCATAGGGGTAGTTGACCGGAAGCGGGTCGGGCTCTAGTCTCTCCCTCGTGAGCAAGATACCCCCTAGGGGTATACGTGCAACTTGATCCGGAGGTCCCCATGTGCACCACTTCCGCCGCATCGCAGAGCGCCCCCGCAGCCGTCCGGGCGGGCACGAACGACGGCACGCTGCCCGACTGGCACCTGCGGGGTGAATGGTTCGACGTGTGCAGCTGTGCACTGCCCTGCCCCTGCACGTTCGCCCAGACGCCGACCCATGGAGACTGCCTCTTCACGCTCGTCTGGCAGGTCCACGAGGGGCACTTCGGGGGCGTCTCCCTCGACGGCCTGGGCGTGGTGGCGCTGGGTGAGTTCGCCGGGAACATGTGGGTGGGCGACCCGGAGGCCACGATGAAGGTGATGCTCTACATCGACGCCAAGGGCGACCAGGCCCAGCGGGCGGCGCTGGAGCAGATCTTCGCCGGTCACGTCGGCGGCTGGCCGGGCCAGTTCGGATCGCTCATCAGCGAACTGCGCGAGGTGCGGCACGCACCGGTCCACTTCGACGCCGCCGAGGATCTCTCGTACTGGCGGGCCCGGGTCGACGACAGGGTCTCCGTCGGCGCGACCGCCCTCACCGGCCCCACGGCCGACCCCTCCCGCCGCGTTCAGCTGGTCAACGCTCCGGGCTCCGAGGTCGGCCCCGGGCAGATCGCCACGTGGGGCGTCGTCGAGAGCGATCGCGCGGAAGGGTTCGACTTCTCGCACGAGTACCGCGGCGGGTCCAGCAAGCACTTCCCCTTCGACTGGCGCCCCTGACCCCGGGGCGGGGGCACCGCCCGCCCCGGCGGGACTTCGGGGGAGCGCGCGAACGACCCCGCCGGGCCGGTGCGGTTGGATATGACCATGAGCGTTCACGACGTGGCCCGCAGGCTGCCGGGCATATCCGCCCTCACCGACCTCTGCCGTTCCCTGGCGATGCTCGACGCGATCCTGTGTCCCGAGTGGGACCACCGCTGGCACAGCTACGACGCGCACTGGTCGCCGACGGAGACGATGGCCTCGATGCGGGACGGTTCGGGCGGCGAGTACTCGGTGGTCTTCTCCGCCGACGGGGCGTACGCCCGCGGCTTCGACCACGAGTCGCCGATGAGCCCGTACGTGGACGACGGCCCCTGGCCCGGGGTGCTCGACGAGGTGCCCGCCGTGTTCCGCCGTTACGTCGACGAGCCCTCGTTCACCGACGAGTTCGGCATGCCCGTCGTCACCGCCTGCCTCTGGCGCGCGAGCGACGACGACCGCTGGCGGGCGGGCGCCATCGAGTTCCCCGAGGACGGTGAGGACTCCGACGGGGCCGACTGGCTCTTCCAACTCCTCGTCACGGGCACCCCCGAGTCCTACCGGGAGTGGGCCGAGGACCATTTCGAGGTCTCCGTCGACCTCGAAGCCGTACGCCACGTCTATGCGCTGCGACCGCTGACCGACGAGGTGATCACCGCCCTCGCCCCCGAGCGCATCGCCTCCGAACTGGCCGAGGACGTCAAGGAGATCGGGTACCCCGTCGGAGCGGGGCAGTAGGCCGTGTCCCGGACGCGTGCGTGCCTCGCGCCCGGGACGCCGCGGTCACTCCGCCGCCGGGGTCGCCGGGGCGCGGCGCCTCGGCGACCGGCGGGCCGGGAGGGACGCGCCCGGTTCCGCGGTCACTTCCCGCTCTGCAACGCCCCCCACGTGGCCGGGCCCACCTTGCCGTCGACCGAGAGCTTCCGGCTGGTCTGGTAGCCGCGTACCGCCGTCTCCGTGGCCGGGCCGAAACCGCCGTCCACGCCGACGGTGGTCCCGAGCGCCGCCGTCAGGGACCGCTGGAGCCGTTTCACCGCCTCGCCCGAACTGCCCCGCGACAGCGCCGGGGTCGTGCCCGCCGACAGCAGGGCCGTCCAGCTCTTCGGGCCGACCACCCCGTCGGCCTCCAGTGCGCGGGCCCGCTGGAACGCCTGCACCGCGCCCTGTGTGGTGGGCCCGAAGCTGCCGTCCGCCGCGCCCGCCTGGTAGCCCTGCGCGTTGAGCAGTGTCTGCACGGCCTTGACCTGCGGGCCGGTGGAGCCGGACCGCTGGGTCGTGTACGTGGGGAAGGTCAGGCCGTCGCCGCCGTTGCCCGGGTCGCCGTCGATCAGCTCCATGTAGTGGTCCCAGTCCCAGTTGGGGCCGGGGTCCGTGTGGTCGGCGCCGGGCGCCTCGCTGTGGCCGATGATGTGCGACCGGTTCTTCGGGATGCCGTACCTCGCCGCGAGGTGCTTGGTGAGGGCGGCGGAGGACCGGTACATCGCCTCCGTGTACCAGGCCGGGTTGTCGACGTAGCCCTCGTGTTCGATGCCGACGGACGAGGAGTTGGTGCCGCCGGCGTGCCAGGCGGTGTCCTTCTCCAGGACCGACTGGGTGACCTCACCGTCCGAGGAGCGGATCGTGTAGTGGGCGCTGACCTCCGAGGCCGGGTTCTGGTACCAGCTGATGGAACCGGCGTACGACCCCTGGGTGGTGTGGACGACCACCTTGTCGATGGCGGACTTGCGGCCGACGACGAAGTTTCCGGAGTACGCGGGCACCCAGCGCGCCGATGCGTAGTCCGGGCTCGCGGCGTGGGCGTCGGACGCCGACAGCGCACGCTTGTCCGGGGCGACCGGCCGGGAGGGCACGAGGACCTCCTCGCCGCCGGGGGCCGTGGCGGACACGCCCTCGGCGAGGGACGTGAAGACTCCGTCCGCGTAGAGCGCGGCGGCCGGACCCTCGGCGGCGCTGTAGCGGGCCACCGCCGGATACCAGGAGTCCACGTCCCGGCGGTCGGCGGCGTCCAGGCCCAGCGCGTCGGCGTGGTCGCGCAGGACGGCCGCGCCGCCGAGGATGTTGGCCGTCGTGTCCCGGCGCAGCCGGGACGCGCTCTCGCCGGTCAGCTCGGAGGCCTTCTCCAGGGAGCGGTTGGCCGGGTTGCTCGCCAGGTGCATCACGCCGTAGCCGTTCGCCTGGCTGGGGGCGCCCGCGTGGCCGTCGAAACGGCTCTCGCCGTAGCCGACGGCGGCCAGCAGATCGCGCGGTACGCCGTACGCGTCGGCCGCTTCGGCGAACGCGCGGTTCAACGGGTCGGGCGTGTCCGCTCGCGGGGCGGCGGTCGTCGGGTGCCCGGTCGCGAGGAGGGCCGCGGCCATGACGGCCGCCACGGCACAGGCACGGGCCCGGGTTCGGGCGGCGGTGCGTAGGGGCATGAGGGCTCCTGCTCTGTGGGGGGCGTGGAGGGAAGAGAAAAGCCCTCGGGCCCGGGGTGGGCCAGAGGGATGCCGAACACGGTCAGGCTATCGATGTGGGGTGGGCATGACAAAGAGTTGACGGGTGATTCTGCTGGCAACATCCTGCAAACTCACGGGAGTTGACCGCAGCACCAGCCCCGTCGGGTGACGTCGAGTGTCACCCGACAGGGGGTGCCGGTGAGGGCGACGCGGTGCCGGACGCTACCAGCGGTCGCGGTGGATGACGTCCGCCACCGGCCGGCGCCGGACCGGGCCGAAGTTGCCCGCGGGCCACCCCACGGGCACGGCGGCGAACGTCGCCATCTCCTCCGGGATGCCCAGCTCCCGCTTCCACTCCCGCTCCAGCATCAGGTGCCAGATGGTGATGTTCGCCGCGAGCCCCAGCCCCCTGGCCGCGAGCAGCAGGTTCTGCACTCCCGGATAGACGCAGGAACCCTCGGCCAGCGCCTGGAAACGCGTCTGTGTGTTCATCATGTGCTCCGTGCCCGCCGGGCCGAGCGCCCGCGCCGACGCGGCCAGGCCCTCCTCGTCCAGGCGCGGCTCCGGGAACCGGTAGCACGGCACGATCAGCACCGGCGTGTCGGCGAAGTGGTCGCGCTGATGCTCGATCGCCGCGACCATCCGGCCGTACGCCGCCTCGTCCATGCCCGCGGGGGCGTATTTCCCGGTCGTCGCCAGATACGCGTCGACGCACCGCTTCCACAGCGGGGCGAGCCGCGCCATCACCTGGCGGTCGGTCACCACCACGTACTCGTAACACTGCATGTTGCCGCCGCTGGGACCCCAGACGGCGGCCTGTATCAGCTGCTCGACCGTCTCGTCCGGCACCGCGTCCGGCTTGAGGCGGCGCATGGCGCGCATGGTGGACATGGTGTCGAAGAGAGCGGGGCCGCCGAGGGCGGACGGGTCGGCCTGAACCGTTTCCATGGTCATGATCGCGGAGTTTAGGCAGGTCCCTCCGCCGGTGTCTCCCCACCCCGCGTGCGAAGGTGCGGCCCGCCCCGATCTCCGGTGCGGCGGCGGTAGTTGGCGTCGCGCGGTGGCCCTATGATGACTGACCGGTCAGTCATTCGACAGGGGCCCCATATGGCCAGAAGAGCCGACCCGGCGGCGCGCCGGGACCTGATCCTGAAGGCCGCGGTGCGGGTGTTCGCCCGGCAGGGGTTCGCCGCGACCCGGGTGGACGATGTCGCACGAGAAGCGGGCGTCGCCAAGGGCAGCGTCTATCTCCACTTCGACAGCCGGGACGCGTTGCTCACGGCCGCCTTCGAGGAGTACAGGGCCCACGCGCGGGCGGTGCTCCAGCAGGCCCGCACCGGGCCGGGAGACGGACTGGAGCGGCTCGCCCGGCTGGTGCGGTCGGTGCTGGACATGGTCGTGGCCGAGCCCGAACTCGCCCGGATCCTCATCGACCTGTGGGCCGCCGGACGGCAGGGCGCCCCCGCCGGGGTGGACATCGCGGCGGTGTACCGGGAGTACCGCGCGGTGACCGCCGAGCTGCTCGCCGACGCCGCGGCCGAGGGGGTCTGCCGTGCCGGGGTGGGCGCGGGGCACGCGGTGGTCGTCGTCGGGGCGATCGAGGGCTGTCTGGTGCAGTGGATCGTCGACCCCACGCTGCCGGTCGCGGAGCTGACGGAGCCTCTCCTCGACGTGTGCGTCGAAGGGCTGCGCCGCGGGGGAGCGGTATGAGGGCCGCGGGGGTCGCGGCGGCCCGTCGGCTCGACGCACTGCTGGTGGCCCCGGAAGCCGAGCGCGGCGAGCGGACCATCTGTTACGCGGGGGCGCTCGCCGGCACCGTTTTCGCGACCGCCCTCGCCCTGCGCGCCCCGTACGCCTGGCCGGCGCTGACCGTGATCGCCGTGGTGGCCTTCGATCTGTTCGGCGGCACGGTCGTCAACGCCACCCGGTCCGCCAAGCGCCGGTTCCACCGGCCGGGGCGTTCTGGGCTCCACCACTTCGCGTTCGTGGCCGCCCACATCCAGCCGTTCGCCCTGGCCCTGCTCGTCCCCGGGTTCGGCTGGATCTCCGCCGGCGTCGTCTACGCCCTCACGCTCGCCGGAGCGGCATGCGTCCTGACCGCCCCCGCGGAGCTCCGGCGACCGGTCGCCTTCGCCGTCTCCGCCCTGGCGATCACCGCCGCGACGACCTCGGTGGCCGTCCCCGGCGAGCTGGCCTGGTTCGCGCCCGTCCTGGTGATCAAGCTGCTGCTGGCCCACCTGCTCCCGGAGCGGTGAACCCGGCGCTCGGCACGGGCCGGCGCCCGGAGGTGTCCGACACGTCCCGGCGCGGACGTGTCGGACACCCCGGCCCCGCGACTCAGCGCCGCGTCAGCCGGACGACCGGGATGTCCCGCTCGGTGCCCGCCTGGTACTCCCCGTAGCGCGGGAACAGCTCCACCAGCCCGGGCCAGACCCGCGCCTTCTCCTCGGCCGGGAGCGTCGTCGCGACGGCGCCGAACCGCTCGGTGTTCACGCGGAGCTCGACCTCCGGGGTGGACTGGAGGTTCAGGTACCACAGCGGCGGGCGGTCCGAGCCGCCGTTGGACGCCACGATCAGATAGTCCTCGCCGTCCCGCCCGTACATCAGCACCGTGCGCCGCACCGTCCCGCTGCGCCGGCCGACGTAGTCCATCAGCAGGCAGGGCACACCCAGCTGAGTGGTGCCCTCCGTACCGCCGGAGGACTCGTACAGCTCGGCCTGCCGGGCGACCCAGTCGGCGGGGCTCAGCGCGACCTCCGCGTTGGCGTCCTGCTCGGCCGTCATGGTTTCTCCTTCTCTCGTGCCGTCCCGTACGGGCTGCGCTCCCATCCTGGCATCCACCCGAACCGCACCCGGGATTCGCACACCTGGACTGCCCTCCCACCGCACGGGGGAACGCGGACCGGGAACCCGCCCGGGAAGGCGTATAAAGGGTCCTTCCGGAGCAGCCGGCGTCCCCCGATGGCCCCTCCCCTCACCTCCCTCACGCGGCCGGCGTCACCGCGTCACCGATCCCAGGAGCGCCAATGAGCACTTCGGAAGAGATCAGCGCCCTGCTGGTAGCGAAGTTCGGAACCGACCCCGGGGCCATCCGCCCCGATGTTCCGCTGCACCGGCTGCGGCTGGACTCCCTCGCGCTGGAAGAGCTGCGGCTGCACATCGAGGACCGGCTGGACGTGGACCTGGAGGACGTCGCGCTCACCTCGCGCGACACCTTCGACCGCCTCGTCGAGGCCGTGGACGGGAAGGTCTCCGCATGAGCGCGGACACCGGCCGGCCCTACCGCCGGGCACCGCTCGCCCCGTTCGCCGCCGCCGTCACCGGCGTCGGCCTGGTCACCGCCGCCGGTACGGGCGCGGACGCCGCCTGGCACGGCGTCACCGAGGGACTCGCGCCCTCCGTCGGCCCGCGGCCCGAACTGGACGGCCTTCCCTGCGACTTCTTCTACTCCGTCACCGACTGCGACCCGGGAGCCGTCCTCGGGGTGGCCGCCCAGCGGCTGATGGACCGGTTCGCCCAGCTCGCCGTCATCGCCGCCCGCGAGGCCGTCGCCGACGCCGGACTCGACCCGTCCGTCTGGGACAGCGGCCGCGTCGGCGTCGTCGTCGGCTCCGCCCACGGCGGGCTGCCCTTCTACGACGAGCAGCACGCCGCGCTCGCCGGGCGCGGGCCCCGCCGGGTCTCCCCGAAGCTCGCCCCGCTCAGCGTCGTCAACGGCGCGGCCAGCAGCGTCAGCCTGGACCTCGGCGTCCACGGGCCCAGCCAGGCCGTCTCCACCGCCTGCTCCTCGGGCACCGTCGCCATCGGTACCGCCCACCAGATGCTCCGCTCCGGGGCCTGCGACGTCGTCATCGCGGGGGGCGCGGAATCCACCTGCACCCGCCTGCTGATCGCCAGCGCCTGCAGCCTCAAGGCCGCCTCCACCCGCCGCGAGGACCCCACGGCCGCCTGCCGGCCCTTCGACACCCACCGCGACGGCTTCGTCGTCGGCGAGGGGGCCGGGCTGATCGTCATGGAGCACCCGGACCACGCCCGAGCCCGGGGCGCCGCCGTCCGTGCCCACGTGAGCGGATACGGGGCCTCCAGCGACGCCCACTCCGCCGTCGCCCCCGACCCCGAGGGCCTCGGCATCGAACGCGCCCTGCGCACCGCGCTCGCTGACGCCGGCCTCTCCCCGGCCGACGTCGGGCACGTCAACGCGCACGGCACCTCGACGCTCTCCAACGACCTGATCGAGGCGACGATGCTCCGCCGGGTCCTCGGCGAGAGCCCCCTGGTGACCTCCACCAAGGCGATGACCGGCCACACCCTCGGCGCGGCGGGCGGCATCGAGACCGCGCTCACCGTGCTCGCCCTCCAGCGGCAACTGGTGCCGCCCACCGTCAATCTGGACGCACCCGACCCGAGCATCCCGATCGACGTGGTGGCCAAGGAAGCCCGCGACGCCTCCTTCGACTGCGCCGTCAAGACCTCGCTCGGCTTCGGCGGCCACAACGCGGCACTCGTCCTCACCAGGACCTGAACGGAAGGGAACGCAGGAGCACATGCCCGAGGAGATCATCCGGCCCCTGTCGGTCGACGGAGTGCGCTACAGCTACCGCGTCCTGCCGCGCGCCCACCCCGGCGAGCCCCCGGCCACCGAACCGACGCTCATTCTCGGCGGCGCGCTCCAGGGCATGTTCGGCTGGCCCCAGATGGACGACCACCTGGGCCCGGCGACCGATGTGGTCACCGCGGACCTGCCCGGCATGGGCAGCGCCGACCCGCTCCCGCCCGGCCCCAGCGCCGACCTGCTGCGCCGGGCCGTGCTCGGCATCGCCGACGACCTCGGCGCGCCCCGGCTCAACCTCTTCGGCTTCTCCTACGGCACCGCCATCGCCTTCGGCTTCGCCCGCCGCCATCGGGAGCGGGTGGCACGCCTCGCCCTCGGCGGCGTCCCGGTCCACATCGACGCGGTCCAGGTCGTCGCCTGGGAGCGCGCCAGGCAGCTGCTGGCCGCAGGAGACCGTGAGGGGTTCGCCGCGACGGCTGCCGACGCCCTGATGTGCCTGGACCCGGAACGCGCCGTACACCGCCGGGAGCTGGCCCGCCGCTATGTGCGGCGCTCCTTCCTGCACGTGGCCACCCACTCGCCGCACGTAGCGGACTCGCTGTACCGGGCGCTGGCCGACCGGCCCGACTTCTCCGGCGGTCTCACCGGAGTACCGGCGCTGGTCTTCGCGGGCGAGCACGACACGGTGACGCCGCCCGCGCGGCAGAGGGAGTTCGCCGCGACGGTCGAGGGCAGCCGGTTCCTGACGATCGGGGAGTCCGACCACTGGGTGATTCTGGAGCGGGCCGACGAAGTGGCCTCGCTGGTCTCCCGGTTCCTCACCGGGCGGGAACCGGTGGCCGATGAGGCCGCTGCCGTCACCCTGCCGCGCCAGGCGGGCGCCCCGGCCGGGCGGACCTGAGAGGGGCCCGGGTCGGGGGGACCTGAGAGGGGCCCCGGTCGGGGGGACCTGAGAGCCCCGGTCCGCCCCGCCGGGTCAGTGCCTCGGCGCCTCAGTGCCAGGAGCCGCCGACCTTGATCCGCACCACCTGCGGGTCGTGGTCGCTCGCCTGGTCGGCGAACTCGGCGTTGATGTGCACCACGTCGTAGTCGGGACGCCGGATGCCGGGACTCGTCAGGATGTGGTCCAGAGTCTGCGAGTTGCCGTCGAAGACATAGCTGTACCGGTCCGACGGGCGGAGCGTCGTGATCAGCGGCTCGAGCGCTCCGTTCCTGGTCAGTGCCTTCATCGTCGGGGAGAACTCGAAGTCGTTGATGTCCCCGAGCGTGATGACGCGCGCGGACCTGTCCGCCTTCAGCAGGGAGGCGACGAAGGTGTTGACCTCGGCGGCCTGCTGGATCCGCTGGGTCTCCGAGGAACGCGTCGGCTCCTGGTGGCGGCCGTGCAGCGGCTGGTCGCCGCCCTTGGACGCGAAGTGGTTGCCGATGACGAAGACCGGCCTGCCCCGGAAGACGAACTCGCCCACCAGCGGCTTGCGGCTGTTGTCCCACTCCGGGCTCGCCGGGTTGATCCGGCCCGGGGAAGCGGAGAGCTGGACGCCCTTCCAGGTGTCGACGGCGCGCACCGGCGTGGTGGCGTCGCCGCCCGCGCGGCCGGTGAAGGACACCCGCTCGGGGTTGTAGAGGAAGACGTTGCGGATGTTGCCGCCGGGCTGGCCGCCGTCCTTGTTGTTCTCGGGGGCGATGTAGCGCCAGGCGTAGCGCGGCCCGCCCTTCGCGACGATCGCGTCGGTGAAACGCTTCAGCGTCGCCTCGGAGCCCACGGTGCCGTCGTTCACCGCACCGTTGTCGTCCTGGATCTCCTCCAGCGAGATGATGTCGGGGGAGGACAGGTTCACCGCGACGCCCTCGGCCAGGGTGTCGAACTTCGCCCGGTCGTCGCCCGCGTCGAGGTTCTCCACGTTGTAGGTGGCGACCGCCAGCTCGTTCTTCTTCTGCTTGCGGGTCACCTCGCGCCGCAGCTTCTTGTCGACGACCGTGCCCAGTTCGGTGGCCTGTACGTTGTAGCCGCCGTAGCTCGCGTAGTCGAGCACGCCGGTGGTGCGGCCCTCCAGCACGTCCCCGACGTTCGCCGTCGGGACCGGGCGTGCCGGGTCCAGCGACATCACCTTGAGGCGGCCGGTGTTCTGGTCCTCGTACGAGGCGTAGCGCGTGCCGCCGCGCCGGGTCGGGTTCTCCCGCGGCTTCACGGTCACCCAGATCTCGTCGTACGCGGTCGTCGCCCCGGTCACCCGGGTGTCGGCGAACTCGACCCGGGAGCCCTCCAGCGCCTCGTACAGGTCCAGGGCGTACCGGGACGGGTCCAGGGGCAGCGCGTCGATCGCCCCGCCGCCCGCCGAGGGCACGTAACGGCCGGGCACCGAACGGGCGTCGAGGACGACCGGGGCGGGCAGCGCGTTGCCGGAGGACAGGACGGTGGTGCGGGGCGCGGTGATCTGGGTGAGGGACTGGGTGCTGGTGCCCGGGTAGTACTCGGCCACCTTTCCGCTGACCAGGACCGCGTCGCCGGCCTTCACGGCCGGCGCGGTGGATCCGGTGTAGACGAACAGGCCCTCGCCGGTGCGCGGGTCGCCGTCGGGGGCCGTGTCCTGGATCCAGAAGCCCCGCGAGCCACTGGCCCGCACTCCGGTGACGACGCCCGGGACGCCGGTCACCGCCTCGCCGTCGAGCGGGGAGACCCGGGTGGTGCCCTGGATGTCGTGGATCCGTACGTCGCCGGGCTCGGTGGGGCCGGGCTCCTCCGGCTCCTGCCCGCCGCCGGACGTCTCGCCCTTGGCGTTGACCGGCGTCGGGGCGCCGGCGGAGAGGTCGGCCGCGTTGTCGTCGGTGTCGGCGAGCGAGGCGGCCCGCGCGACGGACGCCGTGGCCGACGCGCCGGGGACCGGGCCGCCGCCCTCCCGGACGACCGCGGAACCGTATCCGACCAGGTCGACGATCCGGGTGTCCGCCGCGCAGTCCGCCGCCGACTTGCAGGTGAGCGGGGCCGTACCGGAGACCAGGGCGACGGTGCCGCTCCCCGCCGCCATGGCGACCGTGCCGGTGGCGTCGGCGGTGGGCAGCGCGACGGATCCGCCGGTGCCCGCGGCCTGGGCGACCAGGTAGCGGCTGCCGGGCGCGATCGCCCCGGACAACTCGGAGACCTGCCACCGCGAGCCGGCCGACGGGCTGCCCGGCAGGTACTGGACGCTGAGGCCGCCGACCTCGAAGGGCGTGGAGCCGGCGTTGGCCAACTCGATGAAGTCCCGGGTCAGCGTCGCGCCGGAGTTGCCCCCTCCGCCGTACACCTCGGAGATGACGGCGGTGCCTGACGGGGCCGCCTGGGCGGCGGGCAGCGCGGTCACCGCGAGAGCGGCGGCGACGGCGCCGGTCAGCAGAACGGAACCGGATCTGTGTATCTGCACGGGAGGTGCCCCCAACTGAACTGAGTAGGAGGGGCAAAAGCTATGCGCGTAGAACAGGCATGACAAGGCGTTGGAGGTTAATTCCGGGCGTATCCCGGGTGAGCACCACGAACCGGCGCCCGGTGCGGCCCCGGGGGGGACCGCACCGGGCGGCTCATGAGGGTGTGCGTCCCGGCCGGACGGCCGGGGTCACTGGCGGATGCGGTCGCGGATCCAGACCCCGGCCTCCTTCAGGACGCCGGTCCCCGTCCAGTTGGTCCCGTCGCAGGTCCCGGTCTTGAAGACGGCCCCGGAACGGTGGTCGTCGGAGTAGTTCCAGTTGGTCCACGAGATCTTCTTGCGCTTCATCAGGTCGAGGTAGCGCTGCGACATGGTGAAGTCGTTGGCACCCTCGCCCGCGTAGTTCTGAGTGCCGAACTCGGTGACGAATACGGGCAATTTGTTCGAGGCCCGGTCGAGCGCGCTCAGATACTCCTCGCGGTGTGAGGCCGCGTAGAAGTGGAAGGTGTACATGATGTTCGAAGCGCGGACGGGGTTGTTCACGACCTCCGACTCGTTGGAGCCCTCGGAAACGCCGAAGGACGACCAGGCGCGCGTCCCGACCAGGACCACCGCGTCGGGGTCCTGGGCCCGGATCACCGGGATGATCTGCTCCGCGTAGGACTTGATGCGCGACCAGCTCACCCCCGAGGGCTCGTTGGCGATCTCGTAGAGCACACCGGGGTGGTTCTTGTACTTCTTCGCCATCGCCGTGAAGAAGGTCTTCGCCCGCGACAGGTTCGCGTTGGGGTCGCCCGGGGAGAGCATGTGCCAGTCGATGACCGCGTACATGCCGCGTGCGTGCGCCGCGTCGACGAACTTCTGCGCACGGGCGGTGAATCCGGCCGGGTCGGTCTCGTACCCGCCCTCCTGCACGTAGGTGGAGACGCGCAGCACGTCGGCGCGCCAGTCCTGGGCCAGGGCGTTGAGCGATCCGTCCGTCACGCACTGGGCGTACCACTGGGTGCCGTGCGTGCTCATCCCGTTGAGGGCGACCGCCTGGCCGGAGTCGTTGCAGAGCTGACGGCCGCAGACGGAGAGCTGCCCGTTGGCGGCGAGCGGGGTGGCGGCGGTGGGGGAGACGGGGGCCGGGGCGGCTCCCGCTCGGACGGGGGCCATCAGTGCGGTGACGACACCGAGCGCGGACGCGGCGAGCAGGGCCTTGCGGGCCATTCTGCGGCGACCGGTCGGAACGGCGGTGTCGGTGGGGGGAGTGGTGCGCTGGTGCATGGTGGTGCTCCCTTCGGAGGGGGGTGGGAGACGCCATGTCGGCAGAACTGAAAGTAAAGCTTCCTTCCAATTGCCGTCAACAGCATTGGGAAACTTTCCTGCCTATCAACGCGCGGGGCGGAAGGGCCTGTTGGGACCCTTCCGCCCCGCGCGCGCCCTGGGGCGCCGATGCCCGTGTGCCGCCCGGCCCTCCAGAGGCGCTCAGCCCTGTGGCAGCGGGTAGACCGCCAGCGAGAACGAGTGGCCCGCCGGGTCCCCGTACACCCGCACGTCCCGGGGGCCGCTGTTGCTGTCTCCCGTGTCCACGGGCCGCGCCCCCAGCCCGATCGCCTCCCGTTCGGCCTCGTCGATGTCCTCGTGGCCGACCAGGATCCGCAGATGCGCCTGCTGCGAGTCCTCCGGGCGCGGCCAGCTCGGCGGGGCGTAGCCGTGGTCGCGGCGGATCGCCAGCCGGACGCCGTCGTTGCCGACGATCTCGACGAAATCGGGGTCGGAGCCGATCCGTATCTCAGCGTCGAGCAGACCGGCGTAGAACTCGGCCAGCTCCACGGGTTCGGCGCAGTCAAGGACGAGGACGCTCGTTTTCTCCACAGTCATGCGGGAACGAGTACCCCCGTCGGGCACGGACACTCCGCAGCGGGGCCGTCCGGGAATCCACGATCCGGGCCACCGGTGCGGACGCGTCCCGCATGAGGAAACACACCACGCGACCTAAGGTGCGAACCATGGCACGGAGCGCGGAGCATCCCGGGCCGGCCGGGGGCGACGCCGTCCCGGACGGACCCGACCCCCGGCGTTGGCGGGCCCTGGCCGTCTGCCTGGTGGCGGGCTTCATGACCCTGCTGGACGTCTCCATCGTCAACGTGGCCCTCCCCTCGATCCGGGAGGGCCTGAACACCCCCGAGTCGGACCTCCAATGGGTGCTCTCCGGCTACGCCCTCGCCTTCGGGCTCTTCCTCATCCCGGCCGGACGCCTGGGCGACGCGCGGGGCCGCCGGGCGGTCTTCATGGCGGGGCTCGCCCTCTTCACCCTGGCCTCCGCCGCCTGCGGGGCCGCCCAGTCCAGCCTGTGGCTGGTCATCGCCCGCCTGGCGCAGGGCATCGCGGGCGGTCTGATCTCCCCACAGATCTCCGCGCTGATCCAGCAGATGTTCTCCGGGCGCGAGCGCGGCCGGGCCTTCGGCATGTTCGGCACCGTCGTCGGCATCTCCACGGCCGTGGGTCCGCTGCTCGGCGGCCTGCTCATCCAGGCTGCCGGACCGGACCACGGCTGGCGCTGGGTCTTCTACGTCAACCTCCCGCTCGGCGCCGTCTGCCTCCTGCTCGCCCACCGGCTGCTCCCGGACACCCCGTCGGCCGGCCGGGTGAGGCCACGCGACCTGGACCCGGTGGGCGTCGCCCTGCTCGGGGCCGGACTGCTCGCGCTGCTGCTGCCGTTCGTCCAGGCCCAGCAGTGGCCCGGAAACGGAAAGTGGCTGCTGCTCGTCCTGGCCGGGGCCCTGCTGACCGCGTTCATGGTCTGGGAGTCGCGGTGCACGGGCGGACGCACCCACCCGGTCCTGGACCTGTCGCTGTTCCGGCTGCGCTCCTACTGGCTGGGCTGCCTGCTGATCCTGCTCTACTTCGCCGGGTTCACCTCGATCTTCTTCGTCACGACGCTCTATCTCCAGTCCGGTCTGGGCTACTCCGCCCTCCTGGCCGGGCTTGCCATCACCCCCTTCGCCCTCGGCTCCGGCGTCGCCGCGTCCATCGGAGGCCGGCTCGTCGGGCGCTTCGGCCGCCCCCTCGTGGTGGCGGGCCTGGCCATGGTCGCCGTGGGCCTCGCCGGGACCGCCCTCGCCGTCCACCTGGTCCCCGGCACCGGCGCGGGCTGGGCGATGGCCGCCCCGCTGCTCCTCGCCGGTCTCGGCAGCGGCCTGGTCATCGCCCCGAACCAGACGCTGACCCTCGCGGAGGTGCCGGTGAACCGGGCCGGCAGCGCCGGGGGCACCCTGCAGACCGGCCAGCGGGTCGGCTCCGCGATCGGGATCGCCGCCGTCGGCGCGGTGTTCTTCGCCCAGGTCGGCGCGGACGGCTGGGCCGACGCCTACGACCACGGGCTCATCGTCTCCGTCGCCTTCGTCCTGGCCGCCCTGATCGTGGCGCTGGCGGAGGTCGGAGCCGACCGACGGGGCAGACGACGCACAACACACGAACCGAACGAAGCATCGAGGAGCGCGGCATGAACGACACGACAGCGGACAGCGCCGGGAGCGACGGCAACACCTCCTACGGCCACAAGCCGTTCAAGCGGTCCCGGAGCCACTTCGCCGACCGCGTCACCGCCGACGGGCGCGACGGATGGCCCGTGGAGCATGGCCGCTACCGGCTCGTCGTCAGCCGTGCCTGCCCCTGGGCGAGCCGCGCCCTGGTCTCCCGGCGCCTCCTCGGCCTGGAGGACGCGCTGTCGCTCGCCGTCGCCGACCCGATCCAGGACGACCGCAGCTGGCGCTTCACCCTCGACCCGGGCGGCACGGACCCGGTCCTCGGCATCCGCTATCTGAGCGAGGCCTACGACGCCCGGGAGCGTGACTACCCCGGCGGTGTCAGCGTGCCCGCGATCGTGGACGTACCGAGCGGGAAACTGGTCACCAACGACTACCAGCGGATCACCCTCGACCTCGCCACCGAATGGACCGCTCTGCACCGGCCCGGCGCGCCCGACCTCTACCCCGGACCGTTGCGCGACGAGATCGACGAGGTCATGGAGGGCATCTACCGGGACGTCAACAACGGCGTGTACCGCGCGGGGTTCGCCAGCTCCCAGGAGGAGTACGAGGAGGCGTACGCCGCCCTGTTCCGCCGCCTCGACCTGGTCTCCGCACGTCTCGCGGACCGCCGCTACCTGGTCGGCGACACCATCACCGAGGCCGACATCCGGCTCTTCACCACCCTGGTCCGCTTCGACGCCGTCTACCACGGCCACTTCAAGTGCAACCGGAACAAGCTGACCGAGGACCCCGTCCTGTGGGGTTACGTCCGCGACCTTTACCAGACACCCGGATTCGGCGACACGGTCGACTTCGACCACATCAAGCGGCACTACTACCAGGTGCACACGGGCATCAACCCCACCGGCATCGTCCCCGTCGGCCCCGACCTCTCCGGCTGGAGGGCTCCGCACCACCGCGAACAGCTCGGCGGCCGCCCGTTCGGCGACGGCACACCCCCCGGCCCGGTGCCCCCGGGCGAGCGGCTCACCCCCGTGCCCGCCGCCTGACCGCGCGCTCGGCGCACGGGGCCGGTGGGCGTGACACCTGCCCGCCCCCCTTGCGGACCGTAACTGTCCGCAAGCCCCGGTACCGTGCGGACCATGGCAGCGAAGACGCACCGCACCGCCGAACAGCCCACCGTCCTCTCCGCGAGGGCGCTGAACCGGGCGACCCTGGACCGACAGCTCCTGCTGCACCGGTCGCCGATGTCCGCGAAGGACGCCGTCGCCCACCTCCTCGGGCTCCAGGCCCAGAACACCAAGCCCCCGTACTTCCAGCTGTACGCCCGGCTGGCGGACTTCGACCCCGAAGAGCTGTCCGCCCTGATGGCGTCCCGCGAGGTGGTCCGGATCGTCACCCTCCGCTCCACCCTCCACACCCATACGGCGGACGACGCGCTGACCCTGCGCCCCCTGGTGCAGGCGGCGCGCGAGCGGGAGCTGAGGACCTTCCGGCGTGGGTTGGAGGGAGTGGATCTGGACCGGCTCGCCGCGGTGGCCGAGGAGTTGGTCGTGGAGCGCCCGCGTCCGGTGAAGGAGCTGCGGGAGGAGCTCCTCGCCCGCTGGCCCGACGCCGACCCCCTCGCGCTCACCGTCGCCGCCCGCTGTCTGCTGCCCCTGGTCCAGGTCACCCCGCGTGGACTGTGGGGACGCGGCGGGCAGGTCGCCCTGACCACCGCGGAGCACTGGTTGGGCCGGCCCGCCGAACCGGCGCCCGCACCCGACGCCACCGTGCTGCGCTACCTGGGCGCGTTCGGTCCCGCCTCGGTGATGGACTTCCAGTCATGGTCGGGACTCACCCGCACGAAGGAGGTCTTCGAACGGCTCAGGCCCCGGCTCCTCACCTTCCGGGACGAGAGGGGCGTCGAGCTCTTCGACCTCCCGGACGCCCCGCGCCCCGACCCGGGCACCCCGGCCCCGCCGCGCTTCCTGCCCGAGTTCGACAACCTCCTCCTCGGCCACGCCGACCGCACCCGGGTGATCGCCCCGGTGAACAAGGGGCGCAACGGGGTGGGCAACCAGGCGTACGGGTCCGTGCTGATCGACGGGTTCTTCGACGCGGTCTGGCGCGTCGAACGCGAGGACGGAACCGCGATCCTGACCGTTCAGCCGCTGCGGAGCCTGGTCCGCGCCGAGCGCGCGGAGATCACCGAGGAGGCGGCGCGGATGCTGACCGTGATGACGGACGCGACGGACCACGACGTCCGGTTCGGCACCTTCCTGGACTACCGCGACTGAGACCCCCGTGGCCCGCGGGTCAGGGGCGGGGGGCAGGGGTCAGGGCAGCAGTCCCGCCCGGCGGGACGCCACCACGGCCTCCAGCCGCGTGTGCGCCCCCAACTTCCGCATCGCGGACCGCAGATACCCCTTCACCGTCTCCGGCCGCAGCCCCAGCCGCTCGGCGGCCGCCGCGTTCGTCGCGCCCGCCGCCACACACGCCACCACGTCCACCTCGCGCGGCGAGAGGCGGACCTCCCGGGCCGCGGGCACCTTGGCCCCCGCCGCCGAGGCCAGCCGCCCGCAGACGTCCAGCAACTCGTCGCGCAGGGCCGGGTCCAGGACCCTCGGGACCAGTGCGCGCAGTTCGCGGTGGGCCTCGCGCACGTCCTCCCAAACGCCGGGCGCCGTGTCCGGATCGGTCACCTGCTCCCGGCCCGCCGCCAGCAACCGCCGCACCTCGTCCCGCACCGCGAGCGACTGCTCCACGTCACGGGCCGCCGCCACCACCGCGTCGAACGTCCGGTCGCCCAGCGTGACCGGCGTGCGCAGCGCCCCGTACAGCACGCCCCGCACCGCACGCCGTACGACGACGGGGACCGCGACGACCGAGCGCAGCCCCTCCGCCGCCACCGCCGCGTCGTACTCGTGGCTGATGTGGCGCGAAGAGGCGTAGTCCGTCACCGCGCAGGGCCGGGACAGCGCGATGGACTTGCCGCCCAGTCCGCTCCCGGCGGAGATGACCAGCCCCCGCAGCGCACTGGTCTGCGCCCCGTTGAGCTCGGCGATCCGCGCATGGCGCGCGTCGGACAGCAGGCCGCCGAACACCACGGGAAGCCCGCTCGTGCGGCGCAGCCTCAACAGCGCGGCCTGCATCTCGACCGCGTCGACCGGTTCCGGCACTCCGACGTCCTCCCGCCCGGCCCGTGCCGCTCTCCCCCGGACGGGGGAGCGGACCACCCCCGTCCGGGGGTGGTGAGACCTGGGTCACTGTTTACATGATGTTAGGCGACCGGTCCGTAATGAGGAGGGCACATGTCGGCAACCAGCGCTACCGAGACGTTCCGGGCCGCCCGGGACTTCCTGCTGGAGCACCGCGAGGACTACGAGCGGGCCTACGCGGGCTTCCGCTGGCCCCGGGCGGATCACTTCAACTGGGCCCTGGACTGGTTCGACGTCATCGCCGAGAACAACGACCGCACCGCCCTGCACATCGTGGAGGAGGACGGCCGGCGCGCCGAGGTGTCCTTCGCGGCGATGTCGGAGCGCTCCGACCGGACCGCCAACTGGCTGAAGGAACAGGGCGTACGGGCGGGCGACCGCGTCCTCGTGATGCTCGGCAACCAGGTCGAGCTGTGGGAGACCGCCCTCGCCGCGATGAAGCTGCGCGCGGTCGTCATCCCCGCCACCCCGCTCCTCGGCCCCGCGGACCTGCGCGACCGGGTGGAGCGCGGCCGGGTGCGCCATGTGCTGGTGCGGGACGCGGACACCGCGAAGTTCGACGAGGTACCCGGGGACTACACCCGGATCGCGGTGGGCGAGGAGGTGGCGGGCTGGCTGCCGTACGCGGGAGCCGCCGAGACGTCCGCCGCGTTCGCACCGGTCCGGGAGACGGACGCGGACGAGCCGCTGATGCTCTACTTCACCTCCGGCACCACTGCCAGCCCCAAACTGGTCGAGCACACCCATGTGTCCTACCCCGTGGGGCACTTGGCGACGATGTACTGGATCGGACTCAGGCCGGGCGACGTCCATCTCAACATCTCCTCGCCCGGCTGGGCCAAGCACGCCTGGTCCAATCTCTTCGCGCCGTGGACCGCCGAGGCCACCGTCTTCATCTTCAACTACACCCGCTTCGACGCGGGCCGTCTGATGGCCGAGATGGATCGCTCGGGCATCACGAGCTTCTGCGCCCCGCCCACCGTCTGGCGGATGCTCATCCAGGCCGACCTGAGCCAGTTGAAGGTCCCGCCGCGCGAGGTCGTCGCGGCCGGAGAGCCGCTGAACCCGGAGGTCATCGAGACGGTCCGGCGGGAGTGGGGCGTCACCATCCGCGACGGGTTCGGCCAGACGGAGACCGCCGTCCAGGTCGCCAACACCCCCGGCCAGCTTCTCAAGACCGGCTCCATGGGACGGCCGAGCCCCGGCTTCACCGTCGAACTGCTCGACCCGGTCAGCGGTCAGCCCGGGGCGGCCGAGGGCGAGATCTCCCTCGATCTGGCCGACCGCCCCGTCGGCCTGATGACCGGCTACCACGGCGACCCGGACCGCACCGCCGAGGCGATGGCCGGCGGCTACTACCGCACCGGGGACATCGGCGCACGTGACGCGGACGGCTACATCACCTATGTGGGCCGCGCCGACGACGTGTTCAAGGCCTCCGACTACAAGATCTCCCCGTTCGAGCTGGAGAGCGCCCTGCTGGAGCACGAGGCGGTCGCCGAGGCCGCCGTCGTACCCGCCCCCGACCCGCTCCGCCTCGCCGTCCCGAAGGCGTACGTCGTGCTCGCGGAGGGCTGGGAGCCCGGGCCGGACACCGCGAAGGTCCTCTTCGAGCACTCCCGGGCGGTCCTCGCCCCGTACAAACGCATCCGCAGGCTGGAGTTCGCGGAGCTGCCCAAGACCGTGTCGGGCAAGATCCGCCGCATCGAGCTGCGCGAACGCACCGCCCTGGGCTCCGGCGCCGAGTTCGACGAGGGGGACCTCACATGAGCAGTCCGTCCTACGCACACGGTGTCGGCTCCACCGCCCTGCTCGGCGACACCATCGGCCGCAACCTCGACCGGACCGCCGCGTCACACGGCGACCGCGAGGCGCTGGTCGACGTGGCGTCGGGCCGGCGCTGGACGTACAGCGAATTCGTCGCGGACGTCGATGTGTTGGCCCGCGCCCTGATGGCGTCGGGGGTGGCGAAGGGCGACCGGGTCGGCATCTGGGCGGTCAACTGCCCGGAGTGGGTGCTCGTCCAGTACGCCACGGCCCGGATCGGGGCCGTGATGGTCACGATCAACCCCGCCTACCGCGCGCACGAGGTGGAGTTCGTCCTCCAGCAGGCCGGCGTCTCCCTGCTGGTCGCTTCGCTCTCCCACCGCACCAGCGACTACCGCGCCCTCGTGGAACAGGTCCGCTCCGCCTGCCCCGGCCTGCGCTCCGTCCACTACATCGGCGACCCGACCTGGGACGAGCTGACCGCCGCCGCGCCCGTCGTCACCCGGGAGCGCCTGGCCGCCCGCGAGGCGGAGCTGTCCTGCGACGACCCGATCAACATCCAGTACACCTCGGGCACCACGGGCTTCCCCAAAGGGGCGACGCTCTCCCACCACAACATCCTCAACAACGGGTATTCCGTCGGGGAGACGATCGCGTACACGGAGGTCGACCGGGTCTGCCTCCCGGTGCCCTTCTACCACTGCTTCGGCATGGTGATGGGCAACCTCGCCAGCACCTCGCACGGTGCCTGCATCGTGATCCCGGGCCCGTCCTTCGAGCCCGCCGCCGTGCTGGCCGCCGTCCAGCAGGAGCGCTGCACCTCGCTGTACGGCGTGCCCACCATGTTCATCGCCGAACTGAACCTGCCGGACTTCGCCGGGTACGACCTCTCCTCGCTGCGCACCGGGATCATGGCCGGTTCGCCCTGTCCGGCCGAGGTGATGAAGCGCGTCGTCGCCCAGATGCACATGGCCGAGGTGTCCATCTGCTACGGGATGACGGAGACGTCCCCGGTCTCCACCCAGACCCGCCGCGACGACGATCTGGATCGCCGCACCGGCACGGTGGGCCGCGTGCTGCCGCACATCGAGGTCAAGGTCGTCGACCCGGTCACCGGCGTCACGCTGCCGCGCGGCACCGCCGGCGAGCTGCGCACCCGCGGCTACAGCGTGATGCTCGGCTACTGGGACCAGCCCGACCGTACCGCCGAGGTCGTCGACGCTGGTCGGTGGATGCACACCGGGGACCTCGCGGTGATGCGCGAGGACGGATACGTCCAGGTCGTCGGCCGGATCAAGGACATGATCATCCGGGGCGGCGAGAACGTGTACCCGCGGGAGATCGAGGAGTTCCTGTACGGCCATCCGAAGGTCGCCGACGTCCAGGTGGTCGGGGTGCCGGACGAGCGCTACGGCGAGGAGATCCTGGCCTGCGTCATTCCCCGGGACCCCGCCGACCCGCCCACCCTGGAGGAGATCTCCGCGTACTGCCGGGAGCGGCTCGCGCACTACAAGATTCCGCGCAGGCTGCGGATCCTGGAGACCTTCCCGATGACGGTGAGCGGAAAGGTCCGCAAGATCGAACTGCGCGAGGCGTACGCGGACGGAGAACCCGGGTTCGGTCCTGGTGCGCCAAGCTGGGCCCATGACGAGTAGGGGTGGGCCGTAGCGGCCATGGCCTGGGGTGTGATGGCGGTGCTGTTCGTGGGGTGGCCCTGTGGGCGGGAGCGTAGTACGGAACCCCGACTCCTCCACCACAGGCAGCCCGGGCCGGGAAGCCATGTGCTCCCACCTCGGCCACGCCCTCCTGGACGCCGCCGTCTGCTGGGCAGCAGGAGCAAGGCAGGAGGAACTGCTCCATGACCATGCGCTCGCGCCGGCTTCTGCGGTGCTGACCACCCGCTTCACGAAAGCACGGGGCTAGGTCCACGGCTGTCAGCTGCGGTCCGGGACCGAGGACGGCATGTTCTGTTCCGCCCAGACCACCTTGCCGGTGACCGTGCGGGACGAACCCCAGCGCCGGCACAGCATGTTGATGAGCTGAAGGCCCCGTCCGCCCTCGTCGCTGAGGCCCGCGTGCTGGATCTGGGGCAGGTCGGGGCCGGTGTCCGACACCTCCACGACGAAGCGTTCCCCGCGCAGCAGCCGCAGCTCGCCCGGGCCGTTCCCGTAGCGCAGTGCGTTGCCGACCAGTTCGGAGACGACGAGCTCGGAGACGTCGGCGAGTTCATCGAGCCCCCACGCGGCGAGCTGGCCGGTGACGAGGCCACGGGCGACCGAGGCGGCCCGGCCGTCCCGCGGCAGCTCCCACACCCGCAGGTCCCCCGCCGGGAGTGCGGTGCTCGTGGTGACGAGGAGCACCGCCTCGTCGAACCGGGCGGCGGCGGCCGGGGCGCGCTCCACCAGACCGCCCTTCTCCAACGAACCGGGCGGCAGGCTCAGCGCCGCCGCGCGCAGCCGGTCCAACTGGGCGTCCACGTCCTCGTCCCGGGACTTGATCAGACCGTCCGTGTACATGACCAGGTGGGCGCCGTCCGGGACGCGCAGCCGCAGGGGGTCGTACGGGATCACGCCCGCCCCCAGCGGCGCGCCGGTCGGCACCGGGACGAGGTCGGCGGCGCCCTGCCCGTCGAGGAGCAGCGGCGGCAGGTGCCCGGCGCTCGCCAGCGTGTAGGAGGAGTCGGCGGGGTCGTAGACCGCGCACAGGCAGGTGGCGACCTGCTCGTCCTCCAGGTCGCGGGTGGCCAGGTCGAGTCGCGCGAGGATCCGCTCGGGAGTCATGTCGAGAGTCATCAGCGTGCGGGCCACCGTCCGTAGGCGCCCCATGGTGGCGGCGGCGGGCAGCCCGTGCCCCATCACGTCGCCCACCATCAGGGCCGTCCGTCCGCCGGGCAGGGCCATCACGTCGTACCAGTCCCCGCCCACGCCGTGATGCGCCGCCGCGGGCGCGTACTCGGAGTGCACCCGCAGGCCCGGCGTCGCCGGGGTGACGCGCGGCAGCAGGGAGCGCTGCAACGAGACGACGTGCTCGCGCTCCCGCCCGTACAGACGCGCGTTGTCGATGAAGACCGCCGCCTTGGAGGCGAGCTGCTCCGCCAGCGCCAGGTCGGTGGTGGAGAACGGTGGAGTTCCGCGGCCGCGCACGAAGTCGGCGCTGCCGAGCAGCAGCCCACGGGCGATCAGGGGCACGGCCAGGTAGCTGTGCACGCCGGCGGCACGCAACTGCGCGGCGGCGCTCGCGGTGGGTGCGACGTGGATGAAGTCGTCGTCGCGCACCCTGCTCAGCAGGACCGGCTTGCCCTGCCGGAGGACGTACCGGTGGAGCAGCGTCTCGTGCGGCTGGTGGGTGTGCACGTAGATCTCGCCCACCGGCGTCGGCTCCAGGTTGGAGAGCTCCTCGATGGCGCACAGCGCCGTGGCCCGCATCTGCGGGATGCCGGACTCGGTCTTCCGGGAGCCCTCGTCGCCGCGCAGGACGCTCTCGAGGATGTCCACGGCCGCCCCGTCGGCGAAACGGGGCACGGTGAACTCGGCGAATTCCTGTGCGGTGCGCTCCAGGTCCAGGGTCGTGCCGATGCGGGAGCTGGCGGAATTGAGCCAGGCGAGACGGCTGCGTGTGGTGAACCGGTCCGGCGGCAGGACGCCTCTGCTCCGGCGGAACCGCACGTTCGGGCCGGTGGAGCGTCGCCCGGCGGAGCCCCGGCCGGGCAGGCGCCGTTTACCACTGCCGGCGTTCACTCTTCCGCCTCCAAAGAGGATTCGACGCCTCCTGGTGCCCAGTGTGCACCGGAAACGGCTGCGGCACCTCCCGGTACCCCCGGTGCGGCCCACTGGTGCGGGGACTGTGCCCCGGCGCCCGTTCCCGGTCCTCCTGGTCCGGCGGAGGCACGCGGACGTCCCCCGGACGGGGCCGACACCTCCCGTTGGGGACCCTGAGTCAGTCAGGCGGTGGGTCGGACCCCGCCGGAGAACTCTCCCTCCATCCTCACTGTCAGGCGGCTTCGATGATGTCGGGGCCGCCCCGGGTCGCCGCCGCCCATTCGATGAGCAGCACCTCGTACGCGGCGGCCTCCCCCTCGGACCACTCCTGCCCGGAGGCGTCGACGAGGGCGCGGATCGCCTCGTTGGCCTGCTCGGCGGCGGGCGCGGGGCGGTCTGCGGGGAAGGCGCTGTCGGGGAGTAATGCCATGCGCACAGCTTACGGGCTGCCACTGACAGCAACGGCTTCCGAGGTGTCCGGCACCCCCGAGGTGCCCGGCATGCGCGGAATCTTCGCGGTTCCCGCAGCGCCCGACGGCCGGGCGGCGGGCGCCAGTTCGCGCCGCATGCAGACCCGGGGCCAGCGGTCCAGTCCGTGCTGGGCCTCCTCGGCGCGGATCGCGCGCAGTCCGTCGGTGAGTTCGCGCTCGGCCAGGACACGGAAGCCGATACGGGTGTAGTACGGGGCGTTCCACGGCACATCGGTGAAGGTGGTCAGGGTGAGAGCCGCCATGCCCCGGGCCGCGGCCAGGCCGGCGAGGTGGGCGATCAGGTCCCGGCCGATGCCCCGGCGGGCGGCGGCGGGGTCGACCGAGACCTGCTCGATGTGCAGGGCGTCGTCGACGGGGTCGGCGAGCACGTACCCGAGCGGCCGGTCGCCGGTGGCGGAGAGGGGGTCGGAGGCCACCCAGCAGCGGCCTGCCAGCCGGTAGCTCTCCAGCAGGTCGAGCGGGGGCGGATCGTCGTCGGCCACGAAGGCCATGCCCAGGTCCCGGAACGGTTCCCCTGCGGCGCGCTCGATGTCCTGGAGCAGCGGGAGATCCGAGCGTCTGGCGGAGCGGATACGCATGCACTCAGTGTGCCGCGCCGGACGGTGGACCGGTACGCGGTGGCCGGATATGGGCGTCCGGCCGACAGCACCCGGGTACCAGCGTGCTCCCCGGATCCTCTCCGGAGTCGCACCCCGGGATCCTCGCGCAGGGCACCGCTCAGGCGCCCGTGCTCACCAGCTCGTCCGCGGGGCTGTTCACCGGCTGCGGGGTTCCGGTGAGGTCCATGACGAAGAGCGGGAGGCCGACGCCGTCCGCGCGGGCCCGGGCGTCGGCCGCGTATCCCGCGAGGGAGAAGAACACGCCGGTCACCGACGCGCCCAGCGCGTTGAGCCAGAGGGTCTCGACCGCGCGCAGCGTCGTCGGCCGGGTGCTGGAGTCGACCCGCGCGATCAGCCCGTCGGCCCGCAGGTCGATACCGGAGGCCGGGCCCGCCCCGGGCCGGCCGACGTCGCGGTAGCCCAGCCAGGTCAGATAGAGGCCGGCCGCGCTCACCGCGTCGTGGCCCGTGCGGATCGTCATCGGCCGGAAGGGCGGGCGCGGGTGTGCGGCGGTGCGGGGAAGAGGGATGTGGGCGGGGGAGACCGGTGGGGCCGGCGCGGCGGCCACCGGGCGCACCGGGATCCGCAGGACGGCCCCGCACGGACAGCACAGCTCGGGCTGGGGCCACTGGTTCTCCCGGGCGCAGGACGCGCAGCGGGCGGTGACCCACGCGTCGTTCCAGCTGCGGTGGGTCACCGGCGCCGCCGGGGCGTCCCGCAGCAGCGGCGGTGCGGTGGGCGTTCCGCACGGGCAGGGGTAGGCCGGTGTCCTGTAGGCGTGGTCCCGGCCGCAGACAGGGCACCGTACCGGCACGGACTCCACGATCGTCTCCCTCCGGCACGGACGGGCGCGGCCGACTGCGCTCCGTGCCTCCCTCGTCACCCCATCGTCCACCAGGAGCGAGGCTCTGGGGAGGGGATTGGCGGACTTCATAGGGGCGGGCGGCCGTCCGCGCCCTTGACGAGGGTCGCCGCACGTTTTAGATTGCTTCCGTATAGCAGAACTGAATTTCCGTAATGCGGAATTGGTGCTCTCAGGTGGCGCGACAGAGCCCGACTCCACCAATCCCGAGCAGGAGCACTCAATGCCTCGTATGACCGCTGCCCGAGCGGCAGTTGAGATCCTCAAGCGCGAAGGCGTCATCAACGCGTTCGGTGTGCCGGGTGCGGCGATCAACCCCTTCTACGCGGCCCTCAAGGCCTCCGGCGGGGTGCAGCACACACTGGCCCGGCACGTCGAGGGCGCCTCCCACATGGCCGAGGGTTACACCCGGGCCAAGGCCGGCAACATCGGCGTCTGCATCGGGACGTCGGGCCCGGCGGGCACCGACATGATCACCGGTCTGTACTCCGCCATCGCCGACTCCATCCCGATCCTCTGCATCACCGGCCAGGCCCCGACCGCCGTGCTGCACAAGGAGGACTTCCAGGCCGTCGACATCGCGTCGATCGCCAAGCCGGTCACCAAGGCGGCGACGACCGTCCTGGAGGCCGCGCAGGTCCCCGGCGTCTTCCAGCAGGCCTTCCACCTGATGCGTACCGGCCGGCCCGGCCCGGTCCTCATCGACCTGCCGATCGACGTCCAGCTCACCGAGATCGAGTTCGACCCCGAGCTGTACGAACCCCTCCCGGTCCACAAGCCCGCGGCCTCCCGCAAGCAGATCGAGCGGGCGATCCAGATGCTGAACGCCTCGGAGCGCCCGGTGCTCGTCGCGGGCGGCGGCATCATCAACGCCGACGCCTCCGAACTCCTGGTGGAGTTCGCCGAGCTGACCGGCGTCCCGGTCGTCCCGACCCTGATGGGCTGGGGCATCCTCCCCGACGACCACGAGCTGAACGCCGGCATGGTGGGCCTCCAGACCTCGCACCGCTACGGCAACGCGAACTTCCTGGAGTCCGACTTCGTCCTCGGCATCGGCAACCGCTGGGCCAACCGCCACACCGGCAAGCTGGACGTCTACACCCAGGGCCGCACCTTCGTCCACGTCGACATCGAGCCCACCCAGCTCGGCAAGATCTTCGCCCCGGACCTCGGCATCGCCTCCGACGCCAAGGCCGCGCTGGAGCTCTTCGTCGAGGTGGCGCGCGAGCTGAAGGCCGCGGGCGAGCTGAAGGACCGCTCGGCGTGGGCCGCGTCCACGCAGGAGCGCAGGGCGACCCTCCAGCGCCGCACCCACTTCGACAACGTGCCGCTCAAGCCGCAGCGCGTGTACGAGGAGATGAACCGGGCGTTCGGCCCCGAGACCCGTTACGTCACCACGATCGGGCTCTCCCAGATCGCCGGCGCGCAGATGCTGCACGTCTACAAGCCGCGTCACTGGATCAACTGCGGCCAGGCGGGCCCCCTCGGCTGGACGATCCCGGCCGCGCTGGGCGTCGCCACCGCGGACCCGGAGGGCACGGTCGTCGCGCTCTCCGGCGACTACGACTTCCAGTTCATGCTGGAGGAGCTGGCCGTCGGCGCGCAGCACCGCATCCCGTACGTCCACGTCCTGGTGAACAACTCCTACCTGGGGCTCATCCGCCAGGCGCAGCGCAACTTCGACATCGACTTCCAGGTCAACCTGGAGTTCGAGAACCTCAACTCCCCGGAGCTGGGCGTCTACGGCGTGGACCACGTCAAGGTCGTCGAGGGGCTCGGCTGCAAGGCGATCCGGGTCACCGAGCCGGACCAGCTGCTGCCGGCCTTCGAAGAGGCGAAGAAGCTCGCAGCGGAGTTCCGGGTGCCGGTGGTCGTCGAGGCGATCCTGGAGCGGGTCACGAACATCGCGATGAGCGGCAGTGACATCGCGTCGGTCAACGAGTTCGAGGACATCGCGACGGACGCGTCCCACGCGCCCACCGCGATCCGCCCCCTGACCGTGTCCTGACGGACCGACCCACCCGCCACAGCCGACAGGCCCCCGCCCCGGGTTCCTCCCCGGGGCGGGGGCCTGTCGCGGTTCGGGCGGGCCTCTTCCGCCTGCCGACGATGTCCTCAACCGCCGGACGGGCTGGATGCGTGCCGCCCCAGCCTGTGCCCGCACCAGTCCAGGCCGTCCGGCGTTTGAGGACGGAAGCCTCGCGGGGGAGGGGCCGCGCCGCTCCAGCCCGCACGGCGTTTGAGGACGGACCCCTCGGGCGGGACGGGCCGAACTCCGCAGGCGGGGTTCAGAGGGTGTCCCTCACGCGGGGAGCGGCTGCTCCGGAGCCACGGTTCCGTCCTCGAGCGCCGGACGGGCTGAGGGTGCGGGCCGATCCGTGCCCGCCCACGCGGAAGGGCGCGGAGTACGGGACCGTATCCGTACTCCGCGCCCTCGTTCGGGGAGCGACAGAGGTGTCGCCGGGTGACAGGGACCGCGGCGGCGGCGATCGGCCCGGGGCGGGCGTCTCCTTCAGGTCAGGAGACGGCCCCCGGGTCCTTCACCACCGCACTGGCATCGCTCGACCGCCGCGGCCTCGTCGTCCTGCCCGTGCCGCGCGGCACCCCTCATCCGGGTGCGCGGTACGGGCAGGGGCCCATGGAAGGGGAGACTCAGTCCTCGCGCAGGGCGCGGACGGCCTCCTCGACGCGCTTGCCGTAGTCGGCGTCGGCGGCGTGGAAGTGGGCGAGGTTCTTCTCGATCACGTCGTCGCGGGTGACCTGCGAGAGGCCTCCGGCGATGTTCGCGACCAGGCGGCCCTTCTCGTCCTCCGACATGAGCCGGAAGAGTTCGCCCGCCTGGAAGAAGTCGTCGTCCTTGGCGTGCGCGGGCGCCTCGTGCGTGCCCGTCCAGCCGTGGATCGCCAGCGGGGCGGCGAGCGCCGCGTCGGTCTGCGCCGGACCGGCGTACGAGTTGGGCTCGTAGTTCTTGTCGTGGCGCGAGCCGTTGCGGGTCGCGTGGACGCCGTCGCGGCCGTAGTTGTCGACGACTGCGGTGCGCGGCGCGTTCACCGGCAGGTGGGTGTGGTTGACCCCCAGGCGGTAGCGGTGCGCGTCCGCGTAGGCGAAGAGCCGGCCCTGGAGCATCTTGTCCGGGGACGGGCCGATGCCGGGCACGAAGTTGTTCGGGGAGAACGCGGCCTGCTCGACCTCGGCGAAGACGTTGTCCGGGTTGCGGTCCAGGACCAGGCGGCCGACCCGCTGGAGCGGGTAGTCGCTGTGCGGCCACACCTTGGTGAGGTCGAACGGGTTGAACCGGTAGTCGGCGGCGTCGGCGGCCGGCATCACCTGGACGTGCAGCGTCCAGGAGGGGTTGACGCCGCGCTCGATGGCCTGGAGCAGGTCCGTCTGGTGCGAGTTGGCGTCCTTGCCGACGAGCTCGGCGGCCTGGTCGGCGGAGAGGGACCGCACGCCCTGGTTCGTCTTGAAGTGGTACTTGACGAAGAAGGCCTCGCCCGCGGCGTTCGTCCACTGGTAGGTGTGCGAGCCGTAGCCGTTCATGTGACGGTACGAGGCGGGGATGCCGCGGTCGCCCATCAGCCAGGTGACCTGGTGCGTCGCCTCGGGGGCGTGCGCCCAGAAGTCCCAGACGTTGTCCGGCTCCTGCTTGCCCGTGAACGGGTCGCGCTTCTGCGAGTGGATGAAGTCGGGGAACTTGATCGGGTCCTTGATGAAGAACACCGGGGTGTTGTTCCCGACCAGGTCGTAATTGCCCTCGTCCGTGTAGAACTTGAGGGCGAAGCCGCGCGGGTCGCGGACCGCGTCCGCGCCGCCGAGCGAGTCGGCGACGGTCGAGAAGCGGATGAACGTCTCGGTGCGCTTGCCCACCTCGGAGAGGAAGTCGGCGCGGGTGAAGCCCGTGACGTCGTCGGTCACCTCGAAGTAGCCGTACGCGCCGGAACCGCGGGCGTGCACCACGCGCTCCGGGATGCGCTCACGGTTGAAGCGGGCGAGCTTCTCCAGGAGGTGCTGGTCCTGGAGGAGGATCGGTCCACCGACACCGGCGGTGGCGGAGTTCTGGTTGTCGGCGACCGGGGCGCCTGACTCGGTCGTGAGCACACGCTTAGCCATGTGGCGGGATGACCTTTCGTACGAGCTGCTGACGGCTTGAGGAGCGTAGATTCGCCGCGAAGTAACGTCAACAGTTTGTTGAAAACGAAGTGTGTGGTTCCGGGCCGCGGCAGCGCCTGGGCGCGACAGGACAGGTGTCAGCGCCACCGCGGCCCGGAGATCAGGGGGCCCGTTGTACGGGCCGTGGCCCCGTACGAGGCCAGGGGCTCCTTGCGGAGCCGGAGGGGTCAGACCTGGGAGCCGGACAGCCGCTCGACCGAGCGCAGCAGCGCCGAGTGGTCCAGGCCGCCGTCGCCCTGGGCGCGCAGCGAGGCGACCAGCTGGGCGACCACACCGCCGACGGGCAGGGCCGCGCCGACGTTGCGGGCGGCGTCCGTGACGATGCCCATGTCCTTGTGGTGCAGGTCGATCCGGAAGCCGGGAGCGAAGTCCCGCTTCAGGAAGTTGTCCTTCTTGCGGGTCAGCACGGTCGAGCCGGCCAGACCGCCGTTGAGGACGTCCAGGGCGGCGGCGAGGTCGACGCCGGACTTCTCCAGGAAGACCACGGCCTCGGCGCAGGCCTGGATGTTGACCGCGACGATCAGCTGGTTGGCCGCCTTCACCGTCTGGCCGGAGCCGTGCGGGCCGCAGAGCACGATGGTCTTGCCCAGCGCCTCCAGCAGCGGCTTCGCGGCGTCGAAGTCCGCCTGCTCGCCGCCGACCATGATGGACAGGACCGCCTCGATGGCGCCGGCCTCGCCGCCGGAGACCGGCGCGTCCAGGACCCGGATGCCCTTCTCCGCCGCGTTCCTGGCGAGGTCCACGGAGGTCTGCGGGGTGATGGAGGACATGTCCACCAGCAGGGCGCCGCGCCTGGCGTTCTCCAGGATGCCGTCGGGGCCGTAGGCGATGGCCTCGACCTGCGGGGAGGCGGGCACCATCGTGATGACGACGTCAGCGTCCCTGACCGCGTCCGCGATCGAGGAGGCGCCGGTGCCGCCGGCCGCGACCAGGCGGTCGACCTTGTCCTGCTCCAGGGTGTATCCGGTGACGTCGTAACCGGCCTTGACCAGGTTCTCGGACATGGGGGAGCCCATGATGCCGAGGCCGATCCACGCAACCTTGGGGAGGTTGTTGCTCATGAGGGTGCCTTCCTGAAAAACGTGTGTACGTAAGGGGGTTGGGCTCGACCGGCGGTCGGCCCGGCCCGCCTGCGACCGGTCAGCGGGCCGCTCGGGCCGACATCGGGAGCCAGTCGAAGGACTCCGCGCTCGGCCGGTCGCCCGGCTTGTACTCCAGGCCGACCCAGCCCGCGTAGCCGGCGTCCTTCAGCTCGTCGAGGAGCTGCTCCAGCGGGAGCGAGCCGGTGCCCGGCGCGCCGCGGCCGGGGTTGTCGGCGATCTGGACGTGGCCGGTCTTCGCGGCGTACGCCTTGATGACCTGGCTCAGCTCCTCGCCGTTCATCGAGAGGTGGTAGAGGTCCAGCAGGAACTTGGCGTTCCCGAGGCCCGTCGCCGCGTTCACCTTGTCGACGACCTCGATCGCGGCCGGTGCGCTGACCAGCGGATAGAGCGGTGACTCCGGCTTGTTGAGGGTCTCGACGAGGAGGATCGCCCCGATCCGGTCCGCCGCGCGGGCGGCCAGCACCAGGTTCTCCAGGGCGAGCGCGTCCTGCACCACCGGGTCCGCGCCCTCGACGCGGTTGCCGTACAGCGCGTTGAGCGCCGTGCAGCCGACCGAGGCGGCGAAGTCGGCCGCCACCTCGATGTTGGCGCGGAAGCGGTCCGACTCCGTGCCGGGCACGGAGAGCGCGCCGCGGTCGGGGCCGGGCAGCTGTCCGGCGTAGAAGTTCAGCCCCACCAGCTGGGTGCCGGCGTCGTCGAGCGCCTTCTTGAGGGCGTCGAGCTCCGCCTGCGGAGGGGTGGGGGTCTCGATCCAGGGCCACCACAGCTCGACCGCCGTGAAGCCCGCCGCGGCGGCTGCCGCGGGGCGCTCCAGGAGCGGGAGTTCCGTGAAGAGGATCGAAAGGTTCACATCGAAGCGCTGGTCCGGGTATCCCATGAGGATGTCGGCGCTCCTTCCGTATTGCGGAAGTTAGTTTCTGCTTAACGGAAGATTGCCCGGAGGGTGGCGGGGCTGTCAAGGGGTACCGGGAAATTCGCCGCGGCCGACGGCGCCCGGAATCGGTGGCGCGGGTGCCTCCGGGCATACGAAAGCGGGGTGGGGGCCGCTCCCGGCCCCCACCCCGCCCGGCTCTCACGCCGTACGGCCGCCCGCTATCCGGCCGGAACCGTGTCCTCGAAGCTCGTCCCCGCACCCCGGTACGCCCCGACCATCGCGTTGACCTGCGCCGGGGTCAGCACCTGGTCCTTCACGTGCAGGACGTAGTCCACCTGCTGGTCGTAGGCGCGGGGCGTGGTGCTCGGCTGCCCCTGGAGGTCGATCAGCCACTGGTTGAAGTTGATCGACATCGGCCGCTCGGGCAGATAGGCCGCCCCGTGCGTCCCGAAGTGCTGCCCGTCGACGTAGTACGTGATCTCGTCGTCGTCGATGGTCACCACCAGGTCGTGCCAGCCCGCGTACGACTGCCGGACCTCGCTGTGCGCGTTGACCGCCTCCCACGGGTCGGGCCGGTAGGTCTCCCACGACGTCGTGTAGAGGATGTTCGCGGGCTCGCCCCAGCCTCCGTTGGGCAGGTACTCGAAGTCGTACTCCGCGTAGTCGTCCGCCATCGGCGCCTTGAGATCGTTGATCGTGAAGAACGTCTGCACGATCCGGTCGCCGTCCGGGCCCGAGCGGGGCGCGTCGCTGAACTTCACCCGGGACGCGTACGTCCCGTTCTTGAACTTCATCGACTTGGTCAGGATCTCGGTGTGCTTGGTCGAGGCCCCCGTGCCGGCCGTCGAGGTCTCCAGGTTCATCACCGAGTTTCCGCCCTGGTCGGCGAAAGTGACGTTCTCGGCCGCCCAGGTCGCCCCCGGCACCCCCGGACCGCCGGAGTTGGACCGCACGCTCCAGCCGTTCGCGTTGATCGCCGGGTCGGTGTGGGAGCTGTAGTCGAAGTCGTCGAACAGCGTCGGCGCGTCCCCCGGCGGGTCCGTCGGGTCCGGCGGGTCGGTCGGGCCGTCGCCCCCGGGCGCCTCGCCCCACACGGTCGCCCCGGAGACATGAGCGGTCACCTTGGACCAGTCGCCGTACGCCGCCCTGTCCGCGCCGAAGGAGTAGTCGTCGGACTGGACGAGCGGGGCCCAGGAGCTCTGGTGGAAGCGGAGCTGCATGTCTCCGGTGTCCGCCCCCGGCGCCAGCGAACCGGCCCCGGCCGTGAAGCCGATCTCCAGATAGCGGTCGGCCGTGCCGGTCGGGTTGGCGGGCGTCCCGAACGTACCGGTGATGTTCGCGCACCCCTTCACCGCCCAGGAACAGGCGAACCGGTAGGCGGCGGAGGACGCGTCGGCCTTGAAGTAGTAGCGCACCTTGACGCTGCTCAGCGGTACGGAGGCGGAGCCGGTGTTACGGACCTTCAGCCACGGCTCGCTCTGGTCGGCGCTCGCGCCGGACGCGCTCGTGCGGTACTGGACGACGATCCCGTCCACCGCGGCGGACGCCGAGGAGGGCAGGGCGGCCAGACCGGTGGCGGCCAGGGCCACAGCGGCGGCCGAGGCGGCGGCGGTGCGCAGCCTGGACCCGCGCGGATTCCCGCCTGAGGTGTTCACTTTCCTGCGTGCTGTGTTCACGGGTGTGTTCCTCTCCGGAACGGTGGTGGGGGAGTGGCTACGAGTGGGGTCGCGCTGTTCCTGAGGACGGGGACGGGGACGCGTACGCGGCTGTCGCGAGCGACGGCGCGTCCAGCGGGCGGTAGGGGACGCCCAGGGCGTCCAGCCGGGCGGTGTGGTGACGCAGCCGCTCGACGAACCCCGGCCAGTCGCCGCGCCCGCCGGACCAGGACCGGTCGGCCAGCGCGCAGAGCCGTGGGTAGCTGAGGTACTCGATCTCCTCGGGGGTGCGGGCGTACTCGGTCCACAACTGGGCCTGGGTTCCGAGCACTCGCGCCCGGTCCGCCTCCGGCCAGTCCAGCGGCGCCGGTTCGTAGCCGTGGACCGTGTGCAGGGGGACCGGCGCCCCGGGCTGGGCGACCGGCTCGGACGGGTCGCCGGACTGGGCGTAGTCGAGGTAGGTCGCCCGGTGGTGCGCGGCGATCACCTGGTGGCCCCGGTGCGCGGCGGCCCGCGCGTGCGAGGAGTCCCGCCAGGTCATCACCGTGAACTCCGGGGGGAGTTCGGCGCCGTTCTCGACCCAGCCGAGCGGAATGCGGCCGCGCTCCACGAGGAACGCCCCGACCCGGCCCATGAACCAGCCGTGCAACGCCGCCGGGTCCGCCAGCCCCAGCGCCGCCGCGCGTTTCCGGGCGGCCGGGCTCTCCTCCCACTCGGTGGTCGGGCACTCCTCGCCCCCGATGTGGATGTACGGCGACGGAAAGACGTCCATCACCTCCTCCAGCACGGCCCGGCAGAAGTCGAAGACCTCCTCGTGCACGCCGAGGATCGTGTCGCACACCCCCCAGCGGGTCCACACGTCCAGCTGACGCCCGGGGTGGTTGCCCAGCTCCGGGTAGGCGGCGAGCGCCGCCCGCACATGACCGGGCATCTCGATCTCGGGTACGACGGTGACCCCGCGCTCCGCCGCGTACCGCACCAGGCCCCGCAACTCCGCCTTGGTGTAGGAACCTTCGTGCGGAACCGTGTCGAAGTGCGCCCCGTCCGGGCCGGTCGGGCCCTGCTGCGACCGGACCCGCCGGGAGCCGACCGAGATCAGCCGGGGGTAGGCGTCGACCGGTATCCGCCAGCCCTGGTCGTCGGTGAGGTGCAGGTGCAGGACGTTCAGCTTGTGCAGCGCCAGCAGGTCCACGTACCGGCGCAGATAGCCGACCGGCTGGAAGCGCCGCGCCACGTCCAGCATCGCCCCGCGCCACGGCCGGTCCGGCACGTCGGTGATCTCGACGCACGGCAGCTCCCAGGACCCGGCCCCCGAGGCCCCGCCCGACAGGGCCTCGGCGGGCAGGAGCTGGCGGATCGTCTGGACGCCCCGGAGCAGCCCGGTGAGGTGCGCGGCACGCAGTTGGAGGGCCTGCCGGGCGACCGTCAGCCCGTACCCCTCCTCGCCGAGGCCGCCGAGGCGGTCGTCCAGGGCGAGGACGACCCGGCCGTCCGACGCCGGCGCCAGGGGGAGCCCGGCCGCGCGGCCGACCAGGGAACGCAGCAGGTCCGCCGCCGGCTCCGCGCCCGGCAGCGCCCGGACGGTGGTGTCCCGGTCGAGGGTGAGCCGGCCGCCGAGCGAGGAGACCCTGGTGGGCCGGGGAAGGAGGGCGAGGTCGGGGCGCGATGCGGGCACGGCGGTCTCCGGATTCGGTTCGCGGGCGGGCGGGGAGAGGTGGGCGTCTTGCGCTGCTCAGCCCTTGACGGCGCCGGCGGCGAAGCCGGACGTGACATGGCGCTGGAGCAGCAGGAAGATCACCAGGGCGGGCAGCGCGAAGAGGGTGGAGGCGGCCATCGTGGCGCCCCAGTCGGTACCGAAGGTGTTCTGGAAGGACGACAGCCACACCGGCAGCGTCCGGTTGTCCTGCTGCTTGATGATCAGGAAGTTGGCGTAGGCGAACTCGTTCCAGGCGGTGATGAAGCCGAACAGCGAGGTCGCCATGAGCCCCGGCGTCAGCAGCGGCATCGCCACCCGCCAGAACGCCCCGGTCCGCGTGCACCCGTCGACCTGCGCGGCCTCCTCCAGCTCGGGTGGGATCGTCCCGATGAAGCCGCGCAGCACCACGACGGTGAACGGCAGCGTGATCATGAAGTAGACCAACGTCAGCGTCGGCAGCCGGTCGAGCATGTCGGTGTCCCGGGAGATGATGTAGACGGGGATGATCAGCGACTCCCACGGCGCCATCTGCGCGATGAAGATCATCAGCATGAACTGCCGCCGGCCCTTCCACCGCATCCGCGCCACGGCGTACGCCGCGCCCAGGGCCACGAGCAGCGCCAGCAGTACCGCCCCCAGCGTGACCAGGATGCTGTTGCGCCAGAACAGCGCGAAGCCGTCGGCCTCCACCGCCCGTCGGAAGTGGTCGAGCGTCCAGGTGTGCGGGAAGAACCGCGGGTCGGGGGACCGGATGTCCTTGGACGGCTTGAAGGCCGTGGAGATCATCCAGTACACGGGGAAGAGGCAGACGACGACGGTCACGGCGGCGGCGATGTTCAGCGGAAGGCGCCGGAGCCGAGGGCGTACGACAGGTGGGTTCACCGGGACTCGTCCTCCTGGCGGAGCATCTGGCGGAAGTACAGGACGAGCACCCCGGACATCAGGACCACCGTGACCATCGAGGCCGCGGAGCTGAGGTCGTACCGCTGACCGGAGAGCGCCGTCTGGACCGCGTAGACGGGCAGGATCGTCGTGGCGTCACCCGGGCCGCCCCGCGTCATCACCCAGATCTGGACGAACGCCTTGAAGGTCCAGATCACCTCCAGCGAGACGACCAGCAGGAAGATCGGCCGCAGCATCGGGAAGGTGACCGAACGGAAGATCCGTGCCGCGCCCGCCCCGTCCAGCCGCGCCGACTCGTACAGCTCCAGGGGCACGGTGGTCAGCGCCGAGTACAGGGTGATCGCGGCGAACGGCACCGACTGCCAGACGATCAGCGTCACCAGGATCGCGAAGGCGGCCGTGCCGTTCGCGAACCACGGGTATCGGTCGAAGGACGCGAAGCCGAGCGAGGTCAGCGACTGGTTGACGATGCCGAACTCCGAGTGGAACAGCCACTGGAAGACCGTGGTCGCCGCCACCACCGGCATCGCCCAGGCCAGCACCAGCGAACACAGCACCACCGTCCGCCCGATCCGGCCCAGCCGCTCCACCATCAGGGCGACCAGGGTGGCGATCACCATGATCAGGGCGACGTTGACCGCCATGAAGAGGAAGGTGCGGCGCACCACCTCCCAGAACCGGGGATCCGCCAGCAGCGTCCGGTAGTTCCGCAGACCTACGAACTCCGCGTCACCGGTGATCAGTTGGCGTAGCCGGAAGTCCTGGAACGAGATCAGGACGGCCCGCACCAGCGGGTAGACCAGCAGATACAGCATGCCGCCGACAGCGGGGGCGACCAGGGCGTACGGCCAGCGGCTCCGCGTCCTGGCCCGCGGGGACGGGTCCTTGCGCCCGGCGGGGCGCGGGACGGGACGCCGCCGGGGTGTGCGGGGTGCGGTCCGTTGGTCGACGACCGGCACGGCACGCCTCCTTCCGTGCTGCTGAAGCGGTTCGTGCTGCTGAAGTGGTTCGTGCTGCCGTGGTGGCGGATCGGGGTCAGGAGCCGGCGTTCATGGCCCGGGTGATGTCCGCCGAGGCCTTCGCCGCCTCCTTCGCCGGATCGCCCCCGGTGAGCACGGCCGTCATGTAGTCCTTGATCGGGTTCTCGGCCTCGACCGCCGCCCAGCCCGGGGTGTTGGGCGTCGCGTGCCCGTTGGCCGCGCCGACCGCCATCGCGGCGGCACCCGGGTCGTCGGCCACGGCGGACGCCAAGGAGGTCCGGTTCGGCACGTAGCTCATGGCGACGGCGAGCTTCTTCTGCCAGGTGTCCCCGGTCAGCTCCTTGATGAAGGCGACCGCCTCGTCGGGGTGGGCCGCCGCGGCCGGCACGACCAGGTCGGAGCCGCCGGTGAAGACCGCGCCCGGGGTGTCCGCGGTCTTGCCCGGGATCGGGAAGAAGGCGAGCTTGCCCGCCAGTGCGGGGTTCTGCTCCGCGATGACCTTGGCCCCGCCGGGGGTCTGGATGACCTGGGCCACCTGCCCCTGGGCCATCACCTCGACCTGCGGCGGGTCGTCCTCGTCGGAGTCCTTGGGACCCTTGCCGAGCGCCTGGAGCTCCTTGTAGAACGCCATGCCCCGCAGCGCCTCGGGGGTGCCCAGCGCGCCGGACCACTTCCCGTCGGACTCCGCGGCGAGGTCGCCGCCCTCGTCCCAGATGAACCCGGCCAGCGCGTACCAGAGCTGTCCGGGCAGGTAGATGCCCTGTGTGCCGCCCGTGTTGAGCTTGGTGGTGGCGTCGATCCACTGCTCACGGGTCTTGATCGCCGTCGCGTCGACGCCCGCCTTCTCGAAGAGGTCGGTGCGGTAGACGACCACCCGGTTCGCCGCGTAGTACGGGATGCCGTACTGCTTGCCCTCGTAGGAACCCGGCTCGGCCAGGCCGCTCAGCCAGTCCCGGCCGTTCAGCTCCTCGGTGCGGTCGCTGAGGTCGAGCAGTCCGCCGCTCTCCGCGAACTGCGCCACCTGGGTGTTACCCGCCTCGATGACGTCCGGGGCGTCGTTGCCGGCCAGGGCGGCGGTGATCCTCTCGCCGATCCCGTCCCACTCCTGGATCTGGATCTTCACGTCGATCGTCGGGTGGCGTTTCTCGAAGTCCGCGGCGAACTCCTTCTGGAACCCGTCCGAGACGCTGTCGCGCATCAGCCAGACGTCCACCGTCGTCCGGCCGCCCCCGTTGCCGGAGTCCGTTCCGGACGACGAACTACAGGCACTGAGCGCGGCGGTCAGGACGAGCACGGACCCACCGGCGAGCAAGCGGTACTTCATGGTTCACCTCGGAAGCAGAACGACGGGACTGACCCGACCTGACCTGACCTGACTTGACCACCTGACCAGTTGGGTTCACTGGACAGCTCACCTCTCGATGGGGGTCGAAGGTGGCATAGACCAATGAGGTCGTCAACCCCTCGCGTATGAAGGGGATTTGATGGTCAGGGCGCGGTCGGGCCGCTGATGTCGCTCACGGATGGCGCTACACTTCGCCTGACCAGCAAGCCAGTTCAGCCGCAGTGGTCGACAACTGGTAAGAGAATGCGACCCGTCGGGAGGGGAACACGTGGACGCGGACGTGCCGGGGACGGTGCTCAAACGGGAGCGGACCCGCGATGCCGTGCTGGAGCTGATCGAGTCGCGCAGCCCCGGTGACGCCATCCCCTCGGAGCGCGCCCTGTGCGCCCTGCTCGGCGTATCGCGGCCCACCGTGCGCGCGGCGGCCGACGAGCTGGTCGCCGCCGGGCTCCTGGTGCGCGAGCACGGCCGGGGCATGTTCGTCGCCCCTGCCAAGATCACCCAGGAACTCGTCGCCAGGGACCGGGCGTTGAGCGTGCCGCAGGCGGCGGGCGCCTGGTCGAGCCGACTGCTGGAGTTCACCACGCTCCAGGCGGGGGCCCGCGTCGGCCGCAAGCTGCGGATGTCGCCCGCCGCCGAGATCGTCTACGTGGCGCGGCTCCGGCTGGTCGACGGTGCGCCGATGGCCATCGAGCACCTGCACATCCGGGCCGAGCTGGTGCCGGGCCTCAGTGCGCGGGAGCTGGAGAGCGGCGACCTGTACGAGCATCTGCGCTCCACGCACGGGGTGCACGTCCACGAGGCGGTCCAGGCCATCGAGCCCACCGTCGTCACCCGCGCCGAGGCCGGGCTCCTCGACGTGCCGGAGCTGTCCCCGGCGCTGCTCTTCGAGCGGCTGACCTCCGACACGGCGGGCCGCCCGGTGGAGTACGTCCACTCGCTCTACCGGGGCGACCGCTACCGGATCGTCTCCCGGCTGGCGCTCGGCCCGGCGGCCGAGGTCGCCCCCGACCGGGAGGGGCACCATCCGGGCATCCCGCCGGGGGACTTCGCGCACGGCGACGCCATCGCGTCCTCGACCAGGGGGGACATCCAGGCGGGCGGCTGACCGCCGACCGCCGGTCCCGTTGCGCAGCGCGCAACTGTGGTTGCACCTCTTGTCGAACGGCCGCCGGCTGGGCCAGGGTGGCGGACGCATCCGAAGCAGCCGAACCCCCACACGAGGTGCCTCGCATGAACCCAGCCCCCCACCCGGGCTCCGGCCCCGACCGTTCCGCGCACGGTGACCGTTCCGCCTCCGCCTCCGCACCCGCCTCAGGACTCCCCGGCCGCCGCGGCCTCCTGGGCGGCCTGCTGGCCGGAGCCGCCCTGGCCGCCGTCGGCGCCGCCCCCGCCCACGCCGCGCCGGCCCGAGCCGGGGCCGGCCCGGCCGCCCCGCCCGCCACCCGCCCGCTGCTCCTCGGCACGTACACCTCCGAGGCGGGAGGCGGCGCCGGCATCGGCACCGCCGCGTACGACACCGGCAGCGGCGCGATCACTCCCGGCCCGGTGATCACCGGCGTCGAGAACCCCTCCTACCTGGCCCCGCACCCCTCCGGCGCCACCGTCTACGCGGTCGCCGAGCAGGGCGCGGGCGCGGTCACCGCCGTGGCGATCGCGCCGGACGGGACGTACGAGGTGCTCGGCAGCCGCCCCACCGGCGGCTCCGGCCCCACCCACCTCTCCGTCCACCCGTCCGGACGCTGGCTGCTGAGCGCCAACTACACCTCCGGCAGCGTCGCCGTCCACTCGATCGCCGCGGACGGCTCCCTGGGGGAGCGGACGGACCTGGTCACCCACAGCTCGCCGCCGCCGGGACCCGGCCAGGGCGGACCACACGCCCACCAGGTCGTCACCTCGCCCGACGGCGGTCACATCCTCGCCGTCGACCTGGGCACCGACACCGTGTACACGTACGCGCTCGACGGGTCGGCAGGGACGCTCACCGAGGTCTCCCGGGCCGCTCTGACTCCTGGCTCCGGCCCCCGTCACCTCGCCTTCCATCCCGGCGGGCGCTTCGCGTACCTGGCCTGCGAGCTGGACAACACCCTGGCCGTCTGCGCGTACGACCCCGCCACCGGCGCTCTCACCCCGGGGGCCGGGCAGTCCACCGGCACGGGACCCGGCACCAGCTACCCCGCCCAGCCCGTGGTCACCGGGGACGGGGCGTACGTCTACCTCGCCAACCGGGGCCACAACAGCCTCACCCGTTACGCCGTGGAGAGCGACGGGGCAGCTCTGCGACTGCTGGACACGGTGCCCGTCGGCGGCGACTGGCCCCGACAGCTGGCCCTGTCCCCGGACAGCTCCCTGCTCTTCGCCGCGAACCAGCGCTCCTCCACCGTCACCGTGTTCGGGGTCGGCCCCGACGGCTCTCTCACCGCCGCGGGCACCCCCTTCCCGGCTCCGGTCGCGGTCTGCGTCCTGCCGCTTCCGTGACCACCGCAGCCGGGGGCCCCGCGCGCACCGGAGCGGGGCCCCGTCCAGCGGTTACAGTCGTGGCCGAGCCGCGGGGGCCCGCACCCGGGGCGAGGACATCATGGAGGCACAGTGCGCTTGAGGGTGGAATTCACCACCGAGCCGTTCGATCTCGACGAGGCGCCCGCCCACGCGGTGGTCGCCCGCGAGGTGATCCAGGGCGCCGGGCTCGACGCCGTGGACGTCGGTCCCTTCGGCAACACCGCGGAAGGGGGCGCGGACGAGGTGCTCACCGCCGTGGACTCCCTGCTGCGGCGGGCCCTGGCCTCGGGCGCCACCCGGGTCTCACTCCAGGTGAACGTGATCGAGGGGGACGCGTGATGACCGAATCCGTCGATCACCCCCCGGCCACCGGCGAGACCTCCGCCGCGTCCGATAACCCTTCGGCAACGCTCGACCACCCGCTGGTCTCCGCGGTCAAGCCGCTCGTCGACGCGATGGGCGCGGAGCTGCTGGGCCCGGACCAGGCCCAGCCGGACGATGTCGTACTCGCCTGGGAGGGCCAGGACGTCATAGCCGTACGCCTGCCACAGCTCTCCGACTCGCTGGACCACATCCTCGCCGCGATGGAACGGCGGCACGGGATGCCGCTCGCCGACCTGGACCGCAAGGCCAAGCAGAGCGTCGTCCGGACGCTGGAGGCACGCGGTGCCTTCTCCGTGCGGCACGGAGTCGAGACCGTGGCGAGTGCTCTGGGCGTCTCCAGATTCACGGTCTACAACTACATCAACGCCCAGGAGGAGAAGCGGGCGCAGGGGCGGGGGTAGCGGGCGTAGTTCTCCGTGTACAACTATCTCAACCGGGAACATGCGGCCAAGGGTGAGTAGTTGGCCGAACCCACCGAACACACAGGAAAGCCGCCGTCCGCATACCGGGACGGCGGCTTTCTTCGTTCGCGAGATTTCAACAAAGTGTTGACGTCGTGTTGCGGAGGGCGTTAGCTATCCGCAGCCCGAACAACGCACAGCGAAAAACAGCCACGGAGGCTCCCGTGACTTCGAGCTCCACACCGGGCCTCACCCGGTTCAACACCCTGGCGGACGGCGAGGCCACTCCCGCACTGCACGAGGTGTGTGCCAGTGCGACCTGGGGAAACACCATCCTCGCCGGGCGCCCGTACGCCACCGAAGAAGCCCTGCTCTCCGCGAGCGACGCCGCCATGGCGGAGCTCACCGCGGAGGACCTGGCCGAAGCGATGGCGGGCCACCCGCCGATCGGCCGGCCGAAGCCCGGCGACCCGACCTCCTCCCGCGAGCAGCGGGGGATGGCCGGCGCCTCCGAGGAGCTCAAGACCGAGATGCTCGAACTGAACCTGGCCTACCAGGAGAGGTTCGGCCATGTCTTCCTGATCTGTGCCACCGGCGCCACCGGTGAGCAGATGCGCGACGCGGTGAAGTCCCGGATCGGGAACTCGCCCGAGCAGGAGCAGGAGATCGTGCGCACCGAACTGGGCAAGATCAACCGCATCCGGCTGACCCGTCTCGTGACGGAGACCCTCGCAGAGGGCGCTTCCGCACAGGACTCTTGAGATCTAGGAGAGTGACGGTCTTGAGTACCGACACGACCGCATCGGTGTCCACCCACATCCTGGACACCAGCATCGGCCGCCCCGCCGCGTCCGTCGCCGTCTCGCTCGCCGCCCGCGGCGGAAGCGACGCGCCGTACGTGACGCTCGGAGCGTCCGCGACCGATGCGGACGGGCGCTGCAAGGACCTCCCGGCACTGCCGGAGGGAACAACCCATGTGCGTCTCGAATTCGACACCGAGGCGTACTTTTCCAAGAAGCAAGCCGAGGCGCAGCAGGACGCCCCCCGCGTAAGGGACAGCGGCGCGTTCTTCCCGGAGGTGTCCATCGCGTTCGCGGTGGCCCCGGGCGAGCACTATCACGTACCGCTGCTGCTCAACCCGTTCGGCTACTCCGTTTACCGAGGGAGCTAGCACCGACATGCCCACGATTCTCGGCCAGAACCAGTACGGCAAAGCAGAGAACCGCGTCGTCAAGATCGTGCGGGACGGCGACACCCACCACATCAAGGACCTGAACGTCTCGGTCGCCCTCTCCGGCGACATGGACGATGTCCACTACTCCGGCTCCAACGCCAACGTCCTGCCGACCGACACCACCAAGAACACGGTGTTCGCGTTCGCCAAGGAGCACGGGATCGAGTCCGCCGAGCAGTTCGGCATCCACCTCGCCCGGCACTTCGTCTCCTCCCAGGAGCCGATCCACCGCGCCCGGATCCGGATCGAGGAGTACAGCTGGGAGCGCATCGCGACCTCCGACGGCAACTCGAAGTTCATCGGCGCCGACGAGGTCAAGCACTCCTTCGTCCGCAAGGGCCAGGAGACCCGCGTCTCCCAGATCACCTACGACGGCGAGAACTGGGAGGTCATCTCGGGCCTCAAGGACCTGACGGTGATGAACTCGACCAACTCCGAGTTCTGGGGCTACGTCAAGGACCGGTACACGACGCTCAAGGAGGCGTACGACCGGATCCTGGCGACGGACGTCTCCGCCCGCTGGCGCTACAACTGGACCAGCGACGAGCAGCGGATGCCGAACTGGGAGAAGTCCTACGAGCAGGCGCGCAAGCACATGCTCCACGCCTTCGCCGAGACGTACTCCCTCTCGCTCCAGCAGACCCTGTACCAGATGGGTTCGCGCATCATCAACAGCCGAAGCGAGATCGACGAGATCCGCTTCTCGCTGCCGAACAACCACCACTTCCTGGTGGACCTCGAACCCTTCGGCCTCAAGAACGACAACGAGGTCTACTTCGCGGCGGACCGTCCCTACGGTCTGATCGAGGCCACCGTGCTCCGGGACGGCGTGGAGCCGAAGATCCCGGTCGACATGACCAACCTCTGACGCGGCACTGAACCCGCCCCCGTCCGACCACGGACGGGCGGGGGCCGGTCATCCCGGAGGGAACACCCATGGCACAGCCTGCAACGGGGCCGGCAGAAGGCCCATGCACGACCTCCCCGACCACCGCTGCCGACACGGCGGTTCACCCGGTCGACGAGAAGCTTCCTCCCGCGCGGCTCCTCCCCGCCGCGCTCCAGCACATCGCCGCCATGTACGCGGGCGTCGTCACCCCTCCGCTGATCATCGGCCAGGCTGTCGGCCTGGACACCGCCGGAATGACCCGGCTCATCGCGGCGAGCCTCCTGGTCGCCGGGCTCGCCACCATCCTGCAGACCCTCGGTCTCGGCCGCTTCGCCGGCAACCGGCTGCCCTTCGTCAACGCCGCCTCCTCCGCCGGGATCGCGCCGATGCTCGCCATCGCCGAGACCAGCGCACCCGGTCACCAACTCCCCGCGATCTACGGGGCGGTACTCGTCGCCGGAGCCTTCTGCCTGGCCGTCGGCCCCTTCTTCGGCAGACTGCTGCGCTTCTTCCCGCCGCTCGTCACCGGCGTGGTCATCACCCTCATCGGCGTCACCCTGATGCCGGTCCCGGTCGCCTGGGCGCAGGGAGGCGACGCCACCGCCGCCGACTTCGGCGCCATGAAGTACCTGGCGCTGGCCGCCTTCACGCTCGTCGTCATCCTGCTCATCCAGCGCTTCGGCCGCGGTTTCCTCAAGCAAGTGGCGCTGCTCTTGGGCATGTTCGTCGGCACGCTGGCAGCGATCCCGTTCGGACTCGCCGACTTCTCCGCGCTGAAGTCCGCACCGCTCGCCGCCCTGCCGACCCCCTTCGCCTTCGGCGCGCCGGAGTTCCAGCCGGCCGCCATCCTCTCGCTCTGCATCGTCATGCTCGTCCTGATGACGGAGTCCTCCGCCGGGATGCTCGCCCTCGGCGAGATCTGCGACCGCCGCACCGACGGCCGCACGATCACCCGGGGCCTGCGTACGGACGGCATCGCCACCCTCCTCGGCCCGGTCTTCGGCTCCTTTCCCACCAGCGCCTTCGCCCAGAACGTCGGCGTCGTCTCCCTGACCCGCGTACGCAGTCGGTACGTCGTCGCGGCCGCCGGCGGAGCGCTCGTGGTCCTCGGCGCCTTCCCGGTCCTCGGCGCGGTCGTCTCGCTCGTCCCGATGCCCGTCCTCGGCGGCGCCGGAATCGTCCTCTTCGGCTCCATCGCGGTCAGCGGCATCCGTACGCTCTCCGAGGCGGGCCTGGACGACAGCTCCAACATCATCCTGGTCGCCGTCGCGCTCGGCGCGGGCATCATCCCGCTCGCCGCGCCCACCTTCTACGCCGGATTCCCGGCCTGGGCGCAGACCGTCCTGGGCTCCGGGATCAGTGCGGGAGCACTGGTCGCGGTCGTGCTCAACCTGTTCTTCCATCATCTCGGCACCCACAGCCGCACCGCTGTGGCACTCAAATCCTCCTAGGGTCCTGCCGTGCCCACATCGCCACAGAGAGAAGAAGGAAGCGCCATGGCAGCTTCGGCAGACCCTCAGCGCATCATCATCGAAAACTGTTCGATCGCCACCGTCGACGCCCACGACACGGAGTACGCGTCCGGGTACATCGTCGTGGCGGGCAACCGCATCGAGTCCATCGGCGCCGGCAAGGCTCCGGAGGGCCTCGCCGGAGTCGTCCGGCGGATCGACGGCACCGGGCACCTCGCGACACCCGGCCTGGTCAACACGCACCACCACTTCTACCAGTGGATCACCCGGGGCCTGGCCACCGACCACAACCTCTTCAACTGGCTGGTGGCGCTCTACCCGACCTGGGCGCGCATCGACGAGCCGATGGCCCGCGCCGCCGCGCAGGGCTCGCTCGCCATGATGGCCCGCGGCGGCGTCACCACCGCCATGGACCACCACTACGTCTTCCCGAAGGGCTCCGGCGACCTCTCCGGCGCGATCATCGGCGCCGCCCGTGACATGGGCGTACGGTTCACCCTCGCCCGGGGCTCCATGGACCGCAGCGAGAAGGACGGCGGCCTGCCCCCGGACTTCGCCGTCGAGACCTTGGAAGGCGCCCTGGCCGCCACCGAGGCGACGGTCGACGCCCACCACGACGCCTCCTTCGACGCCATGACCCAGGTCGCCGTCGCGCCCTGCTCGCCGTTCTCCGTATCCACCGAACTGATGCGCCAGGGTGCTGAGTTGGCCCGTCGCAAGGGTGTACGGCTGCATACCCACGGTTCGGAGACCGTCGAGGAGGAGCAGTTCTGCAAGGAGCTGTTCGGGATGGGCCCGACCGAGTACTTCGAGTCGACCGGCTGGCTCGGCGACGACGTGTGGATGGCCCACTGCGTCCACATGAACGACGCGGACATCGCCGCCTTCGCCCGTACGGGAACGGGCGTCGCCCACTGCCCGTCCTCCAACGCACGCCTCGCGGCCGGGATCGCCCGGGTCCCCGACATGCTGGCCGCCGGTGTTCCCGTCGGCCTCGGCGTGGACGGCACCGCCTCCAACGAGTCCGGCGAACTCCACACCGAGCTGCGCAACGCGCTCCTCATCAACCGCCTCGGCGCCCACCGCGAGGCCGCCCTGAACGCCCGCCAGGCCCTGCGCCTCGGGACCTTCGGCGGGGCCCGGGTGCTGGGCCGCGCCGACCAGATCGGCTCCCTGGAGGCCGGCAAGCTCGCCGACCTCGTCCTGTGGAAGCTGGACACCCTGGCCCACTCCTCGATCGCCGACCCGGTGACCGCGCTCATCTTCGGCGCTGCCGCCCCGGTGACCCTGTCCCTCGTCGACGGTAAGCCGGTCGTCGAGGGCAACCACCTCACCACGGTGGACGAGGACGCCATCGCCCGTGTCACCCGCGACGAGGCCCGCCGCCTCGCGCAGATCGCCGCCGGAGCCTGATTCCGAGCGGTACCCCGCCGGAGTCCGACTCCGTGCGGCATCCCCGCGGAGCCCGGCTCCGCGCGGCATCCCCGACCGGCCGGTCGAGGGGGACGGCCCGAGACCGGCCGCCGTGGACCCGAGCGGGGTCCACGGCAGCCGGTCCGGCGGACGCGCGCATGGTGCGCGCCCGCCGGACCGGTGATGAACGCTGCCCGCACACACCCCCGTGCGCGCGTCCGCACCCCCCTCGGCACGACCTGCACGACCTGCACCACCTGAGAGAGCCGCACAGCCGTACCACTTACGCACCACCTCCCTGAACCCCACGTCGCCGACGACGTGTAACCGACCGGAGGAACCGCCGTGGCCGCCAAGCCCAGGTTTCGCAAAGACGCAGATGCAGCCGCCCCCGACACGACGGCCGACAACGCCGCGGAAGCGGGGGGCGACCGGAAACACCCGGTCGACGAGACCCTCCCCCCACTGAAGATGTTCACCAGTGGCCTCCAGCACGTGGCCGCCATGTACGCGGGCGTGGTGGCCCCGCCGCTCATCGTGGGGCCCGCCGTCGGCCTCACCGCCAAGGAGACCGCCTTCCTGATGGGGGCGAGTCTCTTCACCGCGGGTATCGCCACCCTGCTCCAGACCATCGGCTTCTGGAAGGTCGGCGCCCGGCTGCCCTTCGTCAACGGCGTCTCGTTCGCCGGGGTCGCGCCGATGATCGCGATAGGCAAGGACCGGGGGCACGACGGGATAGCAGTCATATTCGGCGCGATCATCGTCGCGAGTCTTCTCGGGTTCGTCCTCGCCCCGTACTTCTGCAAACTGGTGCGCTTCTTCCCACCCGTCGTCACCGGCACCGTGATCACTCTGATCGGCGTCTCGCTCCTCCCGGTCGCCTTCAACTGGTCCCAGGGCGGCAACGCCACGGCCGACGACTACGGTTCGATGACCAACATCACCATGGCCGCCGTGACCCTGGTCATCGTGCTGGCCCTGCGCAAGCTCCTGCGCGGCTTCCTCCAGCAGATCGCGATCCTGCTCGGTCTGGTCATCGGCACCCTGATCGCCATCCCGGCCGGTATCACCGACTTCGGCGCCATCAAGGAAGCCGACGTGGTCGGCTTCCCGACGCCGTTCGCCTTCGGCGCCCCGCAGTTCGAGATCGCCGCCATCATCTCCATGTGCATCGTGATGCTGGTCTGCATGACCGAGTCCACCGCGGACATGCTGGCCCTCGGCAAGATCGTCGGCCGTCCGGCCGACGAGAAGATCATCGAGGGCGGTCTGCGCGCCGACACCCTCGGCAGCGCCATCAGCCCGCTCTTCAACGGGTTCATGTGCAGCGCCTTCGCCCAGAACGTCGGCCTCGTCGCCATGACGAAGATCCGCAGTCGCTTCGTCGTCGCCGCGGGTGGCGGCATCCTCATCGTGCTCGGCCTGGTCCCCGTCGCGGCCTCCGTCATCGCCCTCGTACCGCTGCCGGTGCTCGGCGGCGCGGGCATCGTCCTCTTCGGCACGGTCGCGGCCAGCGGTATCCAGACCCTGGCCACCGCGGCCATGGAGAAGGGCGAGAACGCGCTGATCGTGGCGGCGGCCCTCGGCATCGGCCTGATCCCGATCGCGGCGCCGCAGTTCTACCACGCCTTCCCGGAGAGTCTGCTGGTCGTCCTCGACTCGGGCATCTCCACCGGCTGCGTGGTGGCGATCGTGCTGAACCTCGCCTTCAACCACTTCGGCCGCAGGCCCGACACGGCGGACGAGGAGCAGGCGCCGGGCGAGCACGTGGTGCCGGCCGCGGCCGGGGTCGGCGTCCACTGACCCCTGCGGATGTGGACCGGAGCATCCGGGGCCCCGCGCGACGCGGGGCCCCGGCGGCCGTCCGGCACCCGTCGGCTGTAGCGTCGGGGGCATGGAAGATCAGTCTGTTGTGGATGTCGGCGATGTGCGCCTCGCGTACCGGACCTGGGGCGACGCGTTCGGCTCGCCCGTCGTGCTGCTGCACGGCCTCGGCGGTTCGGCCGCGAACTGGGAGGCGGCCGGCCCCCTGCTGGGCCAGGAGTGGCGGGTCTTCGCCCTGGACCTGCGCGGCCACGGCGAGAGCGACTGGCCCGACGACTACGCCCTGGAGCTGATGGCCGAGGACGTCGTGGGTTTCCTCGACGAGCTGGAACTGGACCGGGTCGGCCTCGTCGGCCACGGCATGGGCGGGGTCGTCGCCCGGCTGGTGGCCCAGGAGCACTCCGACCGGGTGGAGCGGCTGGTGCTGGTGGAGGCCCCGGCCCCGTTCCCCGGCGACCCGGGCCCGGCGGGCCGGGGCGAGGGCCCGGTGGACTACGACGAGAACGCGGTGCCCGCCGTACGCGACCAGCTCGCCGACCCCGGCCCGGACGCCGACGAGGCCCTCGGCGACATCGTGTCCCCGACGCTGATCATCACCGGCGGCCCGGAGAGCCGGATGGAACAGCACCGCCAGGCCGACGTGGCCTCCCTGATCCCGGACTGCCGACTGATCACGGTCCCGGGCGGACACCGCATGCACGAGACCCGGGCGGACCAGGTGGCCGCGCACATCACGGAGTTCTTCACCAGCTGACCGGGTTACCTGCCGCCACGGGGTTCTCGCCGACAGCGGAACCGCCCCCTCGGACCGCCGGTCCCGGGAGTGGTGAGGGGCGCCTGTCGCGTCTCAGCCGCCCGGCCGCCAGTCCGGGCGGCGGCCACTGAGAGCGATCACCCGGTCCAGCGGCGGGGCACCGTCCGGTACCGGAACCGGCATCCCGAAGAGGCCGTCGGAGCCCTCGGAGCCACCAGTGTCATCAGCGCCACCCGCACCGCGCGGGCCGCCCGGGTCGCTCGCACCGTCCGGCCCGCCCGGGCCGTCCTCCTCCGCCGGGGCGAGCAGGGCCTCGCAGGACCGCAGTTCGGCCTCGCCCGCCGCGTACGGCTGCCCGGTCGCCCGGGCCAGGTCCCAGCCGTGGACGACGAGTTCGTTGAGCGCGACCGCCCCGGCCACCTCGGCGGGCAGCTCCACCCCGCCCGCCCGGGTCGTGCCCGTCCAGGCGCCGGGCGAGCGCCAGGCCGCCGCCATCTCGTCCAGCCGTCGGGGCAGCGCCGCACGCCAGTCGTCGTCGAGGACGGGGAGGGCGGCATCCGGGGAGACGGCGGTGCTCGCCCCGAGATCCTTGCGGGCGGCGTCGCGGAAGGCGGTGGCGAGCCCGGCGAGATGGCCGAGCAGCTCCCGCACGGCGTAGTCGGGGCAGGGGGTCGGGCCGTCCAGCCGGCTGTCGTCGACCGGACCGAGCAGCGCGACGATCCGCCGGGCGGCCGGCTCCAGGTCGGGAGGAGTGAGGGCATCCGACACGGGGTTCTCCTGTGCGTCCATACAGGGAAGACCCTTCGAGCACCGAGAACTCATCGACCGGTGACGCGCGATCCGGTTCCCGAGAAGCTGCCCCACGCCCTGCCCGGACCGCGGTCGGGCGGCGCACACCGTCACATAGCGGAAGGTTCCTCGCCGTCCTCTTGTCGGGGACCCCCGCGCCATGGCATACAGGTCTGGACCATTGCTGTCCGGATGGAAGGCACCACCGTGCAACGCCCCCACATGTCTGCCGCGTTGACCTGTTCCGCCCTGCTTCTCACCCCCCTCCTCTCCGCCTGCGGTGGCACCGCCGAAGCCGACACGCAGCCTCCCGGCACCCCCGAGGGTGTGACCGCTCAGGCCAGCAGCTCCACCTCGGTGCACGTCATGTGGGAAGGCGCCTCCGACAACGAGAAGGTGGCCGGATACGAGATCTACCGAGGAAAGACCAAGGTCAAGAGCGTCCCGGCGGCCAAGACCATGATCGACGTCAACGGGCTGACGGCCTCGACGGACTACACCTTCAGCGTCCGGACCAAGGACACGGCGGGAAATCTCTCCGCGCCCAGCAAGGGCGTCCCCGTCACCACCCAGGCCACCCCGCCCAAGGACGACACGCCCCCCACCGTCCCGGCGAAGCTGACGGGCAGCGCCGACGGGAAGCGTGCGGCCACCCTCACCTGGGGCGCGTCCAAGGACGACGTCGGCGTCACCTCGTACGACATCTACCAGGAGGACTCCCGGATCCACAGCGTCCCGGCCTCCGAGACCACGGCGAAGCTCACGGGTCTGCGGCCGGGAACCGTCTACACCTTCACCGTCCGGGCCCGGGACGCCTCCGACAAGTCCTCGGCCGACAGCAACACGTTCGACCTCACCACCGAGTCAGCCCCCGGCGCCCCCGCGAGCACCGCCCCCACCGGCCTGAGCGCCGAGATCGGCAAGGAGGGCGCAGCCTCCGTCCTCGACCTGTCCTGGGACCAGCCCGAGACGGGCGGAGCCATCCCCGCCTACGAGCTCCATCTGAACGGCAAGCTGACCACCACCATCGTCTGGGGCGGCACACCCCCCAAGGGGCGCGCCACCTACCGGCTGGACCTCTCCGACCCGGTGGGCACCCGCTATTCGGTCAAGCTCAGGGCCAAGCTTCCGGACGGCAAGTGGGGTGACTTCTCGGCCCAGCGGACGGTCGTCCTGACGGACTGAGGCCCGACCGACCGCCGCTCCCCAGGCGTGCGGCGCGCCGCCCTCCATGGTCCATTGGTCCCGGGAACCAGTGGACCGAAGGGGCTGAACCATGGATCCGGGAGACCGCCTGAGCACAGGGGGCGACGCGCTGACGGACGGTCTCGTCGCCGACCTGGAACGGTTGACGGCCATCCCGTCCATCGCGTTCCCCGGCTTTCCGCCCGCGCCCGTGCGCGAGGCCCACGATCTCCCCGCGGGCCCGGTGCGCGGCGCGGGCGTGGAGCGGGCGGAGAGGTGGGAGGAGGAGTTCCGCTCCCTCGCCGGGGCCCGGGGCCTCCTGGTCACTCATCTGGAGTCCCCGCGTCCGTTCGGTGTCCCGCTGGGGACCGCGACGGGCGGGAGCACGGGGTGAGCGGCGCCGCCGACACGAGGCAGGCCCCGGGGGAAGAGTCCCCGGCGAGGAAGAGGTTCGCCTTCCCCAGTGCCCTCACGATCCTCGCGGTCGTCACGCTGGCCGTCTGGGGACTGGCCTTCCTGATCCCGCCGGGGGCGTACGACCGCGGCGGGGACGGTGCGCCCGTCCAGGGCACGTACCACCGGGTCGACTCCGACCAGAGCTTCGTCGACCGGCTGAACGACCTCTTCCTGTCCCCGGTCAACGGTCTCTACGGAGTCCAGGACGCGAAGACGGGCGAGGTGGGCCCGGACCTGGCCGGCGAACTGTACGGCAGCGCCGGCGTGTTTCTCTTCGTGCTCGCCATCGGCGCGTTCATCACCGTGGTGTTCGCCACCGGCGCCCTGGACCGGGGCATCGGCCGCCTCGCGTACCGGCTGCGCGACCGGGGAGCGCTGCTCATCGCCGGAGTGATGCTGGTCTTCTCCCTCCTCGGCACCGTCGAGGGGTTCGCGGAGGAGACGCTCGGCTTCTACGGCCTGATCATTCCGCTGATGCTGGCCCTCGGCTACGACCGCGTGGTGGCCACCGGCACGATCATCCTCGGCGCGGGCGTCGGTGTGCTCTGCTCCACCGTGAACCCCTTCGCCACCGGAGTCGCCTCCTCCGCCGCCGATATCTCGCTCGGCGACGGCATCGCGCTGCGCGCGATCATGTGGGTGGTCCTGACGGCCGTGACGATCGGCCACGTCATCCGGTACGCGGGCCGCGTCCGCGAGAACCCCGACCGCTCGCTCTCCGGCTTCCTGCCCGGCGACCGCGAGCACAACGCGGCGGACGCGGGCGAACCCCCGGAGTTGACCGGGCTCCACCGGACCATCCTGGTCCTGGTCGCCCTGGTCTTCAGCTTCATGATCTTCTCGGTCGTCCCGTGGTCCAGCGCCCTGACGGGCGACGCCGACGCCACCCCGTACGGGTTCGAACTCGGCTGGTCCTTCCCCCATCTGGCCGCCCTGTTCCTGGTCGCGGCGGCTCTGGTGGGCGTCGTCGCCCGGTTCGGCGAGCAGAGACTCAGCGCGACGATCACCCAGGGCGCGGCGGACTTCATCTCCCCGGCCCTGGTCATCGTCCTCGCGCGCGGCGTCACGGTCATCATGAACAACTCGCAGATCACCGACACCGTGCTGCACTCCATCGAGGGCGTGGTCTCGGGCACCTCGTCGGCGCTGTTCGCGGTCTTCGTCTTCGTCGTCAACCTGCCGCTCGCCTTCCTCATCCCCTCCACCTCCGGCCACGCCACGCTGGCGATGCCGATCCTGGCCCCCCTCGCCGACTTCGCCGGCGTCTCCCGCGCCGTGGTCGTCACGGCGTGGCAGGCGGCGAGCGGCTGGATGAACCTCTGGGTGCCGACGACGGCGGTCACCATCGGCGGGGTGGCCCTCGCGAAGATCGGCTACGACACCTACCTGCGGTTCGTCTGGCCGCTGCTGGCGATCCTGTTCGCCCTCGTCTGCGGGTTCGTGGCGCTGGGGGCGGTGTGGACATGAGGGACTGCGGGCCGCGCAGGCTCAGGCACACACCACCGCCCCCGGCGCTGTGCGGTGCCGGGGGCGGTGACGGTGCTCGCCGGCGCTGCGCCGGGGGCGGTGGACGGTGCTCGTGCCGTGAGGTCAGCGCAGCTGCTCGTACGCCGGCAGCGTCAGGAAGTCCGCGTAGTCCTGGTCCAGGGAGACCTGGAGCAGGAGGTCGTGGGCCTGCTGCCACTTGCCGGCGGTGAAGGTCTCCTCCCCGATCTCCTCGCGGATCGCGGCCAGCTCCTCGGCGGCGACCTTGCGGGCCAGCTCCGCCGTGGCGTGTTCGCCGTTCTCGAAGACCACGTCCGCGTTGATCCACTGCCAGATCTGCGAGCGGGAGATCTCCGCGGTGGCGGCGTCCTCCATCAGGTTGAAGATGGCGACCGCGCCCAGGCCGCGCAGCCAGGCCTCGATGTAGCGGATGCCGACCGCGACGGCGTTGCGCAGGCCGTCGTACGTGGGGCTCGCGTCGAGCGAGTCGATGGCGATCAGATCGCCAGGGGCCACCGAGACGTCCTCGCGCAGCCGGTCCTTCTGGTTGGGCTTCTCGCCGAGGACCGCGTCGAAGGAGGCCAGGGCGATCGGGACCAGGTCGGGGTGGGCGACCCAGGAGCCGTCGAAGCCGTCGTTCGCCTCGCGGTCCTTGTCCGCCTTGACCTTCTCGAAGGCCACCTTGTTGACCTCGGCGTCGCGGCGCGAGGGAATGAAGGCCGCCATGCCGCCGATCGCGTGCGCGCCGCGCTTGTGGCAGGTGCGGACCAGGAGTTCGGTGTACGCCCGCATGAACGGGGCGGTCATCGTCACCGCGTTGCGGTCCGGCAGGACGAACTTGGCGCCGCCGTCACGGAAGTTCTTGACGATGGAGAAAAGGTAGTCCCAGCGGCCCGCGTTGAGTCCGGCGGCGTGGTCGCGCAGCTCGTGGAGGATCTCCTCCATCTCGTACGCGGCGGTGATCGTCTCGATCAGGACGGTCGCGCGGACCGTGCCCTGCGGGATGCCGACGTAGTCCTGGGCGAAGACGAAGATGTCGTTCCAGAGGCGGGCCTCCAGGTGCGACTCCGTCTTCGGCAGGTAGAAGTACGGGCCCTTGCCGAGGTCGATCAGGCGCTGCGCGTTGTGGAAGAAGTAGAGGCCGAAGTCGACCAGCGCACCGGGCACGGAGACGCCGTCCAGCTGGAGGTGGCGCTCCTCCAGGTGCCAGCCGCGCGGGCGCATGACGACCGTGGCCAGCTCGTCGGCGGGCTTCAGCGCGTACGACTTGCCGGACCGCGGGTCGGTGAAGTCGATGCGGCGCTCGTAGGCGTCGGTGAGGTTGAGCTGGCCGAGGACGACGTTCTCCCAGGTGGGGGCGGACGCGTCCTCGAAGTCGGCGAGCCAGACCTTGGCACCCGAGTTCAGGGCGTTGACGGTCATCTTGCGGTCGGTCGGACCGGTGATCTCCACTCGGCGGTCGTTCAGCGCCGCCGGGGCGGGCGCGACCTTCCAGGAGTCGTCCGCGCGGACCGCCGCCGTCTCGGGCAGGAAATCCAGCGTGGAGGTGCGGGCGATCTCGGCGCGGCGCTCACCGCGCCGGGCGAGCAGCTCATTGCGGCGCGGGGTGAACTGCCGGTGCAGTTCGGCCACGAACGCGAGGGCCGCCTCGGTCAGGACCTCTTCCTGCCGGGGCAGGGGCTCGGCATCGACGATGGCCAGCGTGGACGGCGCTGGTGCGGACATGAGCTGTCACTCCTTCAGCGGGCGGCGGCGTCTCATGGCCGCCGGGTCGCCTGAGACGGCACGGCGTGCCATGGCTCCGAGATACGGCCGTGGGTGCCGTCTGAGGTTCAGAGGGCTTCTGACCAGTGGATAGTAGTTTCCTCATGGTGGAAGTTCAATGGTTTGTTGATGTCGAGATTCTCCGGGTCGACAGAAACGGGCCGGTGGCGGCGCAGCGTGCCGACGCGGCCACGCCCGGTGGCCGGTGAGCGGGTCCGTCCGGTCACTCCAGGTGCTTGAGGTCCTGCGAGGTGTCGATGTCGTACGCCTCGGCCACATCCGAACACTCCACGAGCGTGATCGCATCGCGGTGCTCCCGCAGATAGGCCCGCGCACCCCGGTCGCCCACCGCCCCCGCCGCGATGTCCGCCCACCGGTCCGCCCCGAACAGCGCCGGATGGCCCCGCTCCCCGCCGTACGAGGCGGCCGCCAGGCTCGCCCGCGAGCGGCACGCGAGACGCACCCGCGCCACCGCCTCCGCCCCGATCCCCGGCTGATCGACCAGAAGGACGAGTGCCGCGTCCGCGTCCGTCGCGCCCAGGGCGGCCAGTCCCAGCCGGAGCGAGGAGCCCATGCCCTCCTCCCAGTCCGGGTTCACCGTCACCGCGCAGCCCGCGAGATCCGCGCGGGCGAGCACCTCGTCCGCCGCCGCGCCCAGCACCACGTGCAGCGGGCCGCAGCCGCCGTCGCGCAGGGCGCGCACCGCGTGTTCGATCAGCGGGCGACCTCGGTGCTCCAGCAGTGCCTTCGGCCGGCCGCCGAGCCGGCGGCCCCCTCCGGCGGCCAGCAGTACCCCCGCGACCTCGGGGTTCATCGCGGCGGAAGTCATGTCCGCGGTCCTCTCCGTAGCCGTTCCTGTCTCCGTTTCCGTGACCATGGGGTCTGGATACCACTGAGCGCTTCGCACACGCGACACGCATGTCACCCTCAGGGGTCACCCCGATTTCTTTCCGTGGGCTGGCGCGCACTGCCTGTCATGGCGTTAACTTGCGGACACATCCGGGGACTTGGCCACAGCCCGGGTTCGGGGGTCACACCGGCACAGGGACGTGCGAGGGGGAGTGCTGTGTTGCGAAGCGTGGGGCAGAAGCAGCTGACCGGCAGCGACGAGGACCCGAGGGTGGCCGAGCTGCGGATGGCCGTCTCCCGGCTCCGCCGCGAACTGGCCGGGCTCCGGACCGAGTTCCCCGACCGGCCGATCGCCGAGGACGAGCTGGCGGCCCTGGACGCGATGGCCGTCAGCGGCGTGCCGGAGATCCCCCGCATGCGCCGCTCCCTCCTGCTGATCGCGGGGGCCATCGGCTCGGTGAGCGCGGTGGCCGCGGCCCTGCGCGAGGTGCGCAACGCGGTCGACCTCTTCGGGGAGCCCCCGCGCGGGTGAAGTGCGGCCCCGATCCTCCCGCGCGGCCGACCCACGACGCGCGAGCCCGGCCTCAGCGGCGGATGAGCCTGCGGGCCGTGGCCGCCGCGACCGCCGACGTACGGGAGTCGACGCCCAGCTTGGCGTAGATGTGCACCAGGTGGGACTTCACCGTCGCCTGGCTCAGGAACAGCCGCTTGCTGATCCGCAGGTTCGACAGGCCCTCCCCGACCAGCTGGAGCACCTCCAGCTCCCGCCGGGTCAGGGCGTCGGCCGGCGTCCGCATCCGGTCCATCAGCCGGTGGGCCACGGACGGCGCGAGCGCGGAGCGGCCCGCCGCCGCCGTGCGCACCGCCGCCGCCAGCTCCTGCGGCGGCGCGTCCTTGAGCAGATAGCCGCTCGCCCCCGCCTCGACCGCCGCCAGGATGTCCGCGTCGGAGTCGTAGGTGGTCAGGATCAGGACCCGGGGGCCTTCCGGGGCGGCGGTGATCGTCGCCGTCGCCTCCGAGCCGTGCAGGCCCGCACCGAACTGGAGGTCCATCAGGACCACGTCGAAGCCGCCCGTCGCCGCCAGGGCGACGGCCTCCTCGGCGGTGGCGGCCTCACCGGCGATCCGGAAGCCCGGCTCGGTGTCCAGGACCGCGCGCAGTCCCGCCCGGACGACCGGGTGGTCGTCCGCGAGCAACAGCCGGATCGCGTCCCCGCTCCCGCTCATGCCGCCCGCTCCGCATCCGCTACGGGCAGCGGCAGCGTGACCGCCACCGCCGTGCCCTGTCCGGGCGCCGACTCCACGCTCAGCGCACCGCCGAGCGATCCGGCGCGCGCCCGCATCGCCGGCAGCCCGAAGCCGCTGTCGCCCCCCTCGTCGGCCGGCGCCCCCGACGGGTCAAAGCCCCGCCCGTCGTCCACGACGTCCAGCGCCACCGAGGTGTCCATGAAGCTCAGGGTGATCTCCGCCCGCCCGGCCCGCGCATGGCGCACCGTGTTGGCCAGCGCGGACTGCGCGGTCCGCAGCAGCGCCACCTCGTACGGCGTCGGCAGCTCCACCGGGGTGCCGCTCACCGCGAACCGCACGGTCAGGTCCGGCGCGGTCGTACGGGCGCGGAGCCGTTCCAGCGCGGCGGCCAGCGAACCGTGCTCCAGGTCCGGCGGCGTCAGCGCCCGGACGAAGGAACGGGCCTCGGCGAGATTCGCCTGCGCGGCCTCGCGGGCGGCCCGCACATGCGCCGCGGCCGGCGCGTCCTCGGGCAGCGAGCGCTCGGCGGCGCGCAGCAGCAGCTGGATGCTGGACAGACCCTGGGCCAGCGTGTCGTGGATCTCCCGGGCGAGGCGCTCACGCTCGGCGAGGGTCCCGGCCGTGCGTTCCGCCTCGGCCAGGTCCGCGCGGGTGGCGACCAGCTCCACGATCAGCTCGCGCCGCCGTTCGCTCTCCCGGAAGAGCGCGTCGTACCCGAGGACGGTGGCGACGGCGACCGCCGCGCCGATCAGCGGTCCGATGAACGCGCCCGGCTCGATCTCCTGCCGGTGCACGACGAAGCCGGTGATCGCGGCGCCGGCGGTGACCACGACGGCGGGCAGCGCCCACCGCGTCGGCAGGATGTGGAGCTGGAGGAAGTAGAGCGGGAAGGCCACCCACAGGGCGTCCGGCGACAGGACCAGCAGCGCGGCCCACAGGGCGCCGAGACCCGCCAGCCACCCGGCTCCCGCCCGGTTTCCGGGCTGTACGGAGGAGGCGAGCGGCCCCGCCGCGTACAGGGCCGCCATCAGCACCGCCACCACCACGACGGCCGCGGTGTGCGGCGCGTCCTCGCTCGCCGTACGGACGACCACCAGGGCCAGCAGCCCCATCAGCAGCGCGTGCAGACAGAGCCGCAGGGCTGCCGTGACGTGGGTGTGCGAACGCGAATCCATGGTCCGTCCAGCGTAGCCGCGGCCTCCCCGGACCCGGTCAATCGAAAGGTTGATCCCGGGCCCGTCCGCCGCGCGATGTTCTCCCGCCCGCGCCGCACGACGCTGGAGCCATGTTCGTCGCATGGAGAGACCTTCGCTTCGCCAGGGGCCGGTTCGCGCTCATGGGCTCGGTCGTGGTGCTGATCACGCTGCTCGTGGGCCTGCTGTCCGGCCTGACCGCAGGCCTGGCCCGGGAGAACATCTCGGCCGTCACCGGTCTGGACGCCGACCACCTGGCCTTCGCCGCGCCCCCCGACGGGCAGGCGGAGTCGTTCACCGACTCGACCGTCCGGGAGGACGCCTGGCGGAACTGGGCCGGCCGGCCCGGGGTCGAGGCCGCCCAGCCGGTCGGCATCCGGACCCTGAACGCCACCGCCGCCGGTGAGCGGACCGCCGCCGTTTCGGCCTTCGGCGTCGAACCGGACGGCACCCTCGGGCCGGAGGGGATCGGCCCGGGGCGGGTCGTGCTCTCCGAGAAGGCGGCCGAGGAGCTCGACGTGACGGCGGGCGACGGGATCGCGCTCGGCCGGACCGAGCACGAGGTCGCCGCCGTCGCCACGGACGCCTCGCACAGCCACACCCCCGTCGTCTGGACCTCGCTCGACGACTGGCAGCGGATCGGCCACGACGGCGCCGGCCCCGCCGAACAGGCGACCGTGATCGCCCTGACCACCACCGGAGGCGTCGACCTCGCGGCGGGGGACGCGGCGGCGGGAACCAGCACGCTCACGCTCGACGACTCCCTCACGGCCATCGGCTCCTACCAGGCGGAGAACGGATCGCTGCAACTGATGCGCGGCTTCCTCTTCGCCATCTCCGCGCTCGTCATCGGAGCGTTCTTCACCGTCTGGACGATCCAGCGCAGCGGCGACGTCGCCGTGCTGAAGGCGCTCGGCGCGTCGACCCCGTACCTCCTGCGCGACGCGCTGGGACAGGCCGTCGTGATGCTCGCCCTCGGTACGGGGCTGGGCACCGCCCTGGCCGCCGGGACCGGAGCCCTGATCGGCCGAGGAGCCGTGCCGTTCGTCCTGGACGCGGCGACCGTCCTCGTCCCGGCCGCCGTGCTGATCGCCCTCGGCGTGCTCGGGGCCGCCCTGTCCATCCGGCGGATCACCGCCGTCGACCCGCTCACCGCACTCGGGAGTGCCCGATGACGCTCACCCTGACCGACGTCACCCTCACCTACCCGGACGGCGAGGGACGGCTCACCGCCCTGGACCGGGTCTCGCTGGACGTCCCCCCGGGCACGCTCACCGCGGTCGTCGGGCCGTCCGGATCGGGCAAGTCGAGCCTCCTCGCGGCCGCCGCCACCCTGGTCACCCCGGACTCCGGAGAGGTGGTGGTGGCCGGGACGCCGACGGCCGGCCTCGGCCGGGCCGGGCGGGCGGGCCTGCGCCGGGACCACATCGGCATCGTCTTCCAACAACCCAACCTGCTGCCCGCGCTGACCGCCGCCGAACAGCTCCAGGCGATGCGCCACCTGTCCGGGGGGTCCGCCCGTGGTGCACGCCGCCGGGCCCTGGAGCTGCTGGACGCGGTCGGTCTGGCCGACCGCGCCGACCGGCGGCCGCACCAGCTCTCCGGCGGTCAGCGCCAGCGGATCAACATCGCGCGGGCCCTGATGAACGAGCCGGCGGTCCTGCTCGTCGACGAGCCGACCAGCGCGCTCGACCACGAGCGCGGCGCGGCCGTGCTCGACCTGCTGGTCACCCTGACCCGGGAGCGCGCCACCGCCACGGTGCTGGTCACCCACGACCTGGCGCACCTGGGGCGGATGGACCGCACGGTGACGATGGACGACGGGCGGCTGACCGTCCCGGCCGGGGTCTGAAACGACGTCTGGTACGAGGAGCGGCGGGGCCGGAGACAGCGGCCCCGCCGCTCCCCGTTCTCAGCCGCCGTTCGTGCCGTTGCTCGCCAGCGCGTCGGACAGCTCTCCCGCGACCTGCTGGAGGATCGGCACGATCCGCTCCGTCGCCGCCTCCGTCACCCGTCCGGCCGGGCCCGAGATGGAGATCGCGGCCGAGGTGGGGGAGTTCGGCACGGAGACCGCGAGGCACCGCACGCCGATCTCCTGCTCGTTGTCGTCCACCGCGTACCCGGCCCGGCGCACCAGCTCCAGGGCGTCGAGGAAGCCCTCCGGGGTGGTGATGGTCTTCTCCGTGGCGGCCGGCATGCCGGTACGGGCCAGGAGGGCGCGGACCTCGTCGGCGGGGGTGTGCGCGAGGAGCGCCTTGCCCACACCGGTGGAGTGCGGCAGGACCCGGCGGCCGACCTCGGTGAACATCCGCATGGAGTGCTTGGAAGGCACCTGGGCGACGTACACGATCTCGTCCCCGTCCAGCAGCGCCATGTTCGCCGTCTCGCCGGTCTCCTCCACCAGCCGGCTGAGGTAGGGGCGGGCCCAGGTGCCCAGCAGCCGGGAGGCGGACTCACCGAGCCGGATCAGCCGGGGGCCCAGCGCGTAGCGGCGGTTGGGCTGCTGGCGCACGTATCCGCAGCCGACCAGGGTGCGCATCAGCCGGTGGATGGTCGGCAGGGGCAGACCGCTGCTCGCGGAGAGCTCGCTCAGCCCGACCTCGCCCCCGGCGTCGGCCATCCTCTCCAGCAGATCGAAGGCGCGCTCGAGGGACTGCACCCCGCCGCTGGAACCGGAGGGCTTGGAGTCGGCTGTGCTGGCGTGGGACGGCGGCACGTCAACGGTCCTTTCGAAGCGGAAGGCAAGGCAGCAGCCTACCGGGCGGTTCCCGATCGGCCCACAGCTCCCCGGTCGGCGTCCGTGCCGGTCAGGGGCTGTTTTGTCCGGGTGCCGACGGTCGGTGCGGGCGGCTCGGCGCCGCCCCTCCTGGCCCATGCTACGTTCCGCAGTTCGAAATATGACTTTTACTTTGTGGAAACCTCCAGTCGGGCGGCGGAGGTGGACCGGTCGGCCCCCGTGACGGAAGGCGGGGTCTTGACGAGGGTGATTCCCGAGTGAAGACTCCATCGAAAGCTTCAACAGTTCGTTGAATCCCTGTTGTGATCATTGCTGGAGTGAAGGAGCACAGGTGTCCGGTCCGGACGTGAACCTGATACTGCGCTCGACGCGCGTCGTCACCCCCGAGGGGACCCGTCCGGCGGCGGTCGCCGTCGCGGGCGGCACGATCGACGCGGTCCTGCCGTACGACACCGGGACGCCCGAGGGCGCCCGTCTGGAGGACTTCGGCGACGACGTCCTGCTGCCCGGCCTGGTCGACACCCACGTGCATGTGAACGACCCCGGCCGCACCGCGTGGGAAGGCTTCTACACCGCCACCCGTGCGGCGGCGGCGGGCGGGATCACCACGCTCCTGGACATGCCCCTCAACTCGCTCCCGCCGACCACCACCGTCGAGCACCTGCGGATCAAGCAGCAGGTCGCGGCCCCCAAGGCGCACGTCGACACCGGCTTCTGGGGCGGTGCGGTCCCCTCCAACGTCAAGGACCTGCGCCCGCTGTACGAGGCCGGGGTCTTCGGCTTCAAGTGCTTCCTGTCGCCCTCCGGCGTGGAGGAGTTCCCGGAGCTGGACCAGGAGCAGCTCGCCCGCTCCATGGCGGAGATCGCCGGATTCGGCGGGCTCCTCATCGTGCACGCCGAGGACCCGCACCACCTGGCCGAGGCCCCGCAGCGCCCCGGGCCCGCCTACGCGGACTTCCTCGCCTCCCGGCCGCGCGACGCCGAGAACACCGCGATCGAGGGACTCATCGCCCACGCCAAGCGGCTCGACGCCCGCGTCCACGTCCTGCACCTCTCCTCCAGCGACGCCCTGCCGCTGATCGCCGCCGCGAAGCGCGAGGGCGTCCGCGTCACCGTCGAGTCCTGCCCGCACTTCCTCACCCTCACCGCCGAGGAGGTGCCCGACGGGGCGACGGAGTTCAAGTGCTGCCCGCCGATCCGCGAGGCCGCCAACCAGGACGCGCTCTGGGCCGGCCTCGCCGACGGCACCATCGACTGCATCGTCAGCGACCACTCGCCGTGCACCACCGACCTGAAGACCCCGGACTTCGCCTCCGCCTGGGGCGGCATCTCCTCCCTCCAGCTCGGCCTCCCCGCCATCTGGACCGAGGCCCGCAAACGCGGCCACTCCCTCGACGACGTCGCCCGCTGGATGTCCGCCGCCCCCGCCGCGCTGGCCGGTCTGACCCGCAAGGGCGCCATCGAGGCGGGACGCGACGCCGACTTCGCGGTCCTCGCCCCCGACGCGACCTTCACCGTCGACCCCGCCGAGCTCTTCCACCGCAACCAGGTCACCGCCTACGCCGGGAAGACCCTGCACGGCGTGGTCCGCTCCAGTTGGCTGCGCGGTGTCCGCATCGCCTCCGACGGCGTCCTCGCCGAGCCCGCCGGCCGCCTCCTCGAACGCGACCGCTGACCGAGCCCACCGGCCCGCTCCTCGACGAGTTCTTCGCCGAGCGCGAGAACCTCCGCAAGTCCGGCCCGCCGTCTTCGACCCGGAGCGCTTCGGGCACAGGGGCATGATCGTGGACGGCTGGGGGACCCGCCGCCGGAGCGACCAGGGCAACGACGGGATCAGCCACCCGCCTCGCCGCACAGTCCGGGGTCCGGGCCGTCGAGATCGACACCGCCTACCTGAAGGGCGACTCCGCGGGAAGGGCGGCTGATCTCGCGGTGCGCCCGGCCGGTCCCGTTACGGGAGGGTGTGTCACCCTGGTCGAGGTGCGGTGAGCGGGCCCTGAAGGCCGGGCGAGCCGCACTTTCCGACGCCTCGACCAGGAGCCCCCCCCATGATCTTCATCGCCGTCAAGTTCACCGCCCTCGACCCCGAGGAGTGGCTCACCCGGCTGGACGGCTTCACCGTCGCCACCCGTCGCGAGCCCGGCAACCTCTTCTTCGACTGGTCGCACAGTGTGGAGAACCCCAACGAGTTCGTCCTGCTGGAGGCGTTCGCCGACGCGGCGGCGGGCGAGGCGCACGTGAACTCCGACCACTTCAAGGCGGCGATCGCGACGATGTCGGAGCTGGTGGCCGAGGTCCCCGAGATCATCAACGTCGAGGTGGAGGGCACCGGCTGGTCCCGGATGGCGGAGGTCACCCCGCGCAACCGCTGACCGGCGCGTCCCGTTCAGTCCTAGAACTCCTCGTGGGACTCCGGGTCGCCGCCGAACCGCCGCTGCCGCCCGGACGCGATCGACGTCAGCTCCTGCGCCGTCAGCTCGAACCCGAACAGATCGAGGTTCTCGCGCTGCCGGCCAGGGTCCGCCGACTTCGGAACGGGGACCGCTCCCAGCTGGGTGTGCCAGCGCAACACCACCTGCCCGGGACTCACCCCGTGGTCCTCGGCGATCGCCACGGTCGAGGGATCCTCCAGCACCTCGCGGCCCCTGGCCAGCGGACTCCAGCTCTCCGTGACGATGCCCTTCGCCGCGTGCACGGCACGCAGATCCTCCTGCGGCAGCAGCGGGTGCATCTCGATCTGGTTCACCGAGGGCAGCACGCCCGTCTCCCGCTCCAGCCGTTCCAGCTGCGCGGCGGTGAAGTTGGAGACGCCGATCGAGCGGACGAGACCGTCCTCGCGGAGCCGGATCATGGCCTTCCAGGTGTCCACGTACTTGTCGAGGCGGGGGAGCGGCCAATGGATCAGATAGAGGTCCACGTACTCGACGCCCAGGCGGGCCCGCGACTCCTCGAACGAGGCGAGCGTCTCCTCGTACCCGTGGTGGCGGCCGGGCACCTTCGTGGTGAGGCGGACCTCCTCGCGGGGAACGCCGCTGCGGGCGACGCCCCGGCCGGTGCCGGTCTCGTTGCCGTAGTTGAGGGCCGTGTCGACCAGCCGGTAGCCGAGCTCCAGGGCCCCGGCGACGGCCTCCTCGGCCGCCGCGTCGTCCAGCGGGTAGGTGCCGAGCCCCACCGCGGGGAGCCGCGTGCCGTCGTTGAGCGCCTGAACCGGCGTGCCGGACATGTGCTGGTCCCGTCCTTCCCGTCGCTGCCCCCCGTCCCGGCCAGCGTAGGGGCGGGGCCGGGACGGGGCAGCCGGACGGGGCCGACGTGGGAGAGCAAGCCCAGGGGAGCCGCCGGGAAGAGCGGCGGGCGAGCTGCCCGGTCGGCGGGCGGGCGGCTCTCCGGCCGGCGGACGGAAGGTGCCTGCGCCGGCGCTGGGGCAGCTCGGACCGGGGCCGCTCAGGCCGCGTGGCCGCCGTCCACCACGAGCTCCGTGCCCGTGATGAACCCCGCCTCCGCGCTCGTGAGGTACGCGACGAGCGAGGCGACCTCCTCCGTCGTGCCGAAGCGGCCCAGGGCGGTCGCCGTGCGCTGGCCCTCGGCGAACGGCCCGTCGGCCGGGTTGAGATCGGTGTCCACCGGCCCGGGCTGGACCAGGTTCACCGTGATGCCGCGCGGCCCCAGCTCGCGGGCGAGCGGCTTGGTCAGCCCGACCAGGGCGGACTTGCTGAGCCCGTAGAGGGTGGAGCCGGGCCCGCCCACGTACCGGCTCAGGGCGGAGCCCACGGAGACGATGCGGCCGCCGTCGGCCAGCCGCTCCGCCGCCGCCCGGCAGGCGAGGAAGACCGCCCGGACGTTCACCGCCAGCGTCCGGTCCACCTCCGGCCCGGTGAGCGCGGAGATCGGGCCGAGGACACCGATGCCCGCGTTGTTGACCAGGATGTCGAGCCGGCCGAACGCGTCCGCCGCCCGGTGCACGGCGTCGGCGCCCGCTTCGGCGTCCGCCGCGTCGCTGCGCAGGGCGACGCCCCGGCGGCCGAAGCCCTCGATCTTCGCGACGACCGCACGGGCCGCCGCCTCGTCCTGGACATAGGTGACGGCGACGTCCGCGCCCTCCTGGGCGAGCCGCAGCGCGATCGCGGCGCCGATGCCCCGGCCGCCCCCGGTGACCAGGGCGGCCCGGGCCGGGAGGTCGGTGGTAACGGTGGTGGGGGCGGGGGTGGGCAGGGTGCTGGACATGGCCGGTTCCTTTGCTGGGGGATGCCGTCGCTTCGACGGCATCCCCCAGCAAACGCGCACCGGGGCCCGCGCACCGGCGGGTATCGGACGCCCACGGCCGCACGGCAGCCAGCCCGGGCCGCCTACCGTGCGGGCAGCAGTCCGGGATCCGTCGCCGCCGCCCGCAGCCGGAGCAGGATGGCCCGCGCCGCCTTGTCGTAGCCGAGGTTGTTGTTCTGGAGCACCGACTCGGCGTTGGCCAGCTCCAGCAGGGCGATCACCTCGAACGCCAGCTGGCACACGTCGGTGTCCCCGGCCAGCTCCCCGGCGGACCTGGCCTCCTCGATCGTCTGCTCCACGAAGGTGACCCAGCCGGTCTGCGCGGACGCCAGGGCGTCGTGCACCCTGCCGCCGCGGGCGTCGAACTCGGCCGTGGCGGCGTAGAAGAAGCAACCACCCCGGAACACCCGCTCGCGGGAGTACGCGATCCACGCCTCGCACAGCCGCCAGACCCGCCCGAGCCCAGGCGGCACGGACCGGGTGGGGCGCAGCACGTGGTCGACGTATATGGCCACCGCCCCCCGCACGGTGGCCAGCTGGAGCCCCTCCTTCGAGCCGAACAGGGCGAACACCCCGCTCTTGCTCAGCCCGAGCTCGGTGGCCAGTCGCCCCAGCGACAGGCCCTCCAGCCCTTCGACCGAGGCGATCTGCACCGCCCGCCCCAGGATCAACTGCCGGGTCTGGTTCCCCCGCTCGACCCGCCCGTCCGCTTTCAACGATGTCATGTGACCACTCCGTGCCTCAGAGTTATCGAGGCGTCAGTCTAGGGAGCGGTGAGGCGGCCGAAGGACCCTCCGCCGTCCGGCCGAACGGCTCGTCCGCCGCTGACCACGGGTGATGTCCCGGGAGGATCCGAGCGTTGCGACAGGTGTTCCTTTTTCTGGAGCCCAGCGGATAGCGTGTCGCTCCGCGTGCGAGCCGATGAGGTCTCCCCGACACGTCGCGTGGAGATCACTGGAGATCCCGGTGTCCGCTGTCGCCGTGCCCACCCTCGCCTCGCACCCCCGCGCCGCGCCCGGTTCACGATTCTGTCCGTGCTGGCGGTGGCCGCCGTCCCGGCACAGGCGCCTCGCCGTGGAGCGCGGCGGCGGACTTCGGCGTCCGGGAGTGGGCGGGCCCGGTCCTCCTCTCGGTGTTCCGCGCGCTGTTCGCGCTCTTCGTGCGGATGTGGTCCGTACGCCGCACCTCGCCGTCCCGGGTCAGCCTGCTGCTGGGTACGGAACCGCTGCGGGCCGCCGCCGTCGGCAGCAGCCTCGGCGGCGAACGGCTCGGGTTGGCGCCGCCGGGGCGGTTCTCGTCCTGGCGGGCACCGCGAGGGGCCGACGCGGCGCGGACCGGGCCTGATCGACGCCGTCAGGACCTGTTCACCGCCGTCAGGACTTGATCGAGTCCGCGGCGATCATCACGGCCGCCCCCGCCACGATCAGCACGATGTTGACGAACAGCCCCCGGTCGTCGAGGAAGTCGACCCGCCGCACCACCGTCCACAGCCGGAACCAGCCCGTCCACTCGCACAGCAGCCCGCCGGCGCCCTGGGCGAAGACGAGGAACCCGATCGTCTCGACGATTCTCTTCATGGGCCGAGCCTCCCGCCCGTCCCGCGCCCACCGCGTCGGCCACCGGTCCCGTCCGCCGCGCCGAAAGTAGGCGGTGCCACGACTTTGGTCGCTCCCTCGCCGCGCGGGGTCCCCCCGGGCCGCCCGGCTGCGTAACTTTGTCGATATGACGCGCACCGAGTACCGCTGGCTGCTCCCCTCGGCCATGGCCGGTCCCGAGCTGCCCGGCGACCGGCCCCGGGCGCGGCGCACCGTGCGGGACTGGGCCGTCGACATCACGGCCTTCCTCTGTGCCGCGGGCATCGGTCTGCTGGCGCTCGCCGCGATCGACGCCGACGACACCACGGCGGACGTCTTCGTCCTCATCGACTCGGTGATCGGCGCGGCGGCCTGCTGCGCGCTCTGGCTCCGACGACGCTGGCCCGTGGGGCTCGCCGCCGTGCTGACCGTCGTCTGCATCGTCGAACCCGTGGCCGCCGGGGCGCTGATGGTGGCCCTCTTCAGTCTGGCCGTGCACCGTCCCTTCAAGCCGGTGGCGGTCGTCGGCGCGGGCGCGCTGATCGTGACTCCCCTGCAACCCCTTCTGCGCCCCGACCCCGCGACGAGCTTTCTCGTCTCGGTCATCTTCGGGGTCCTGCTCGTCCTGCTGGTCCTCAGCTGGGGCATGGTCGTACGCTCCCGGCGTCAGCTCGTCCTCTCCCTCCGCGAACGGGCCCGCCGAGCCGAGGCCGAGGCGGCGCTGCGCGCCGAACAGGCCCAGCGCCTGGCCCGGGAGGCCATCGCCCGCGAGATGCACGACGTCCTGGCCCACCGGCTGACCCTGCTCAGCGTGCACGCCGGGGCCCTCGAATTCCGGCCCGACGCCCCCGCCGCCGAGGTCGGCCGGGCCGCCGGCGTCATCCGGGACAGTGCCCACGAGGCCCTCCAGGACCTCCGCGAGATCATCGGCGTCCTGCGCGGGCCCGGTGACACCGACGAGGGCGACCGGCCGCAGCCCACCCTCGCCACCCTGGACGCCCTCATCGCCGAGTCCCGGCTCGCGGGCATGAAGGTCGCCGTCGACAACCGGGTCGCCGAACCCCGGGACGCCCCCGCCGCCACCGGCCGCACGGTCTACCGGATCGCCCAGGAGTGTCTGACCAACGCACGCAAGCACGCGCCCGGCACCGAGGTCTCCCTCACCGTCAGGGGCGGCCCCGGCCAGGGGCTCACCATCGAGGTGGAGAACCCCGCCCCCACGGAACCCTTCGAGCGGGTCCCCGGATCGGGTCAGGGGCTCATCGGCCTCACCGAACGCGCCACGCTCGCCGGCGGCGGGCTGGAGCACGGCCCGACGGAGGACGGCGGCTTCGCGGTCCGGGCCCGCCTGCCGTGGCCCGCCGCGTGAAGCCCCGGCGAGGCGGGGGGGCCGCGCCGGAGGACCGGGACGCGTGCCCGGCGACCCGGGACCGGGACGTGCCCCCGGAGGCCCGTGGCCGTGACGTGTGCCCGGAGGCCCGGGACCGCGACGCCCGCCGTACGGGGTCCGCTCACCGGCTGGCTACGGTGGCCGTCATGAACACCCCGGCGTCCCCGACATCCCCGGCGTCACCCACGCCCCCGCCCGTCCGACTGCTGATCGTCGACGACGACCCACTGGTCCGGGCCGGACTGACCCTGATGCTCGGCGGCGACGAGGGCATCGACATCGTGGGGGAGGGCGCGGACGGCGACGAGGTCGAGGAACTGGTCGAACGACTGCGCCCGGACGTGGTCCTGATGGACATCCGGATGCCGGTCATGGACGGACTCACCGCTACCGAACGGCTGCGCCGTCGGCCGGGAGCACCCGAGGTCGTCGTCCTCACCACGTTCCACGCGGACGAACAGGTGCTCCGGGCCATCCGGGCCGGGGCGGCCGGCTTCGTCCTGAAGGACACCCCACCGGCCCGGATCGTCGATTCCGTCCGCCGGGTCGCCGCCGGTGACCCGGTGCTCTCGCCCGCCGTCACCCGTCAGTTGATGGCGCGCGCCGCAGGGGGCGGACAGGACGACCGGGCCGGCCGCACCGACCGTGCACGCAGGCGATTCGACCAACTCGCCGAACGGGAGAGGGAAGTGGCCGTCGCCGTCGGACGCGGTGGTTCCAACGCGGAGATCGCGGGCTCCCTCTACCTCAGTGTCGCGACGGTCAAGACCCACGTCTCCCGGATTCTCGCCAAACTCGAACTGAACAACCGTGTCCAGATAGCTCTGTTGGTCCATGACGCTGGGCTCCTCGACACGGACGGGGAAGACGGGGGCGGCCTACGCTGACCGGAACGGGCCGGAAAGGGCCGGAACGGAAAGAGGGGCTGACCACCATGGCTGTGCTCGATCTGCGTGACCTGCCGGACTTCACCGCGAACCCCTATCCGTACTTCTCGAAGCTGCGGGCCGAGGGGCCGGTGCACGCCGTGCGCACCGAGGAGATGGAGCGGCTCTGGCTGGTCGTCGGCTACGCGGAGGCCCGCGCCGCTCTCGCCGACCCGCGGCTCGGCAAGGACTGGCGGACCACCGGACGCTGGGCCGCCCCCGAGGCGGTGCTCAGCGCCAACATGCTGGAGTTGGACGCACCGCACCACACCCGGCTGCGGCGGCTCGTCAGCCGGGAGTTCACCGCCCGGCGCGTCGAGGCGCTGCGCCCGCGCGTCACCGAGATCACCGGCGACCTCCTCGACGCCATGGCGCCCCGGGGCTCCGCGGACCTGGTGGACGCGCTCGCCTTCCCGCTGCCGATGACCGTGATCTGTGAACTCCTCGGCGTGCCGGACCTCGACCGGGACGCCTTCCGGACACTCTCCAGCGGCATCGTCACCCCCACCCCCGAGCAGCGGGACGCCGACCCGGCCGGTGCGATGGGCGCCTATCTCGTCGAACTCATCGAGAACAAACGCCGTTCGCCCGGCGACGACCTGCTGAGCGGGCTGATCCGGACCGGGGAAGACGACGGCGAGAGCCTCTCCTCCGCCGAACTGGTGGGCATGGCCTTCCTGTTGCTGGTCGCCGGTCACGAGACCACCGTCAACCTGATCGCCAACGGCGTCCGTGCCCTGCTCGACCACCCCGACCAGCTCGCCCTGCTCCGCGCCGACCTCGGACTGCTCGACAACGCGGTCGAGGAGATGCTGCGCTACGACGGACCGGTGGAGACCGCCACCTTCCGCTTCGCCCGGGAGCCGGTGACGATCGGCGACACCGTCATTCGCGTCGACGAGCCGGTCCTCGTCGCCCTGGCCTCCGCCGACCGCGACCCCGTCCGTTTCTCCGACCCGGACACCTTCGACATCCGCCGCGAGCCCCAGGGGCACCTGGGTTTCGGCCACGGCGCGCACTACTGCCTGGGCGCGCCGCTCGCCCGGATGGAAGCCCGCATCGCGATCGGAGCCCTGCTGGAACGCTTCCCCGACCTCGCCCGCGACCCGTCCGGCGGCGAGCTGGACTGGCTGCCCGGCCTGCTGATGAGCGGAGCGCGGGGGCTGCCGGTGCGCTGGTGAGGCCCGGACCCACCCCACTCCACCACCCCGCACCCCTCCTTCCCCAGGCCAGGATCGCCGTCCGGCCGTCGCTGGAGCGCTGCCCGGAGCTGCGGCCGACCGCCGACGCGGCGACGCCGGCGCGACACGTCGGGGCGGGATGCCGATGCGGGGGCCGGTTCAGCCGCCGGGGATCTCTGCCATCGCCACCGGCCGGTGCTCGCGGCGGGAGACCTCGCACGCCTCGGCGATCCGCAGGGCGTGCAGGGCCTCCCGCCCGTCGCACGGATTGGCCAGTTCGCCGCGGGCCACCCGCAGGAACGCGTCCAGCTCCGCCTCGTACGCCGGGGCGAACCGTTCCAGGAACCCCGGCCAGGGCTTCGCCGGTGCGCCGGGACCACCGGGCTCGGCCGAGGTCAGCGGCGTACGGTCGTCCAGGCCGACGGCGATCTGGTCCCGTTCGCCGACCAGCTCCATCCGCACGTCGTACCCGGCTCCGTTGCACCGGGTCGCGGTGGCGGTGGCGAGGGTCCCGTCGTCGAGGGTGAGGAGGGCGGCCGCCGTGTCCACGTCCCCGGCCTCCCGGAACATCGCGGGTCCGGCGTCCGCGCCGGTGGCGTACACCTCGCTGACCTCGCGGCCCGTCACCCAGCGCAGCATGTCGAAGTCGTGGACCAGGCAGTCGCGGTACAGCCCGCCCGAGAGCGGGAGGTAGGCGGCGGGCGGCGGGGCCGGGTCGGAGGTGACCGCGCGCACGGTGTGCAGGCGGCCGAGTCTGCCCTCCCGCACGGCGGCCCTGGCCTCGCCGTACCCGGAGTCGAAGCGCCGCATGAAGCCGAGCTGGAGCACGCTGCCCGCCGCCTCGACCTCCGCGAGCGCGGCGAGGGTGCCCGGCAGGTCCAGGGCGATCGGCTTCTCGCAGAAGACGGGCAGTCCGGCGCGGGCGGCGCGTGCGATGAGCCCGGCATGGGCCGAGGTCGCCGAACAGATCACCACGGCGTCGGGCGGGCCCCCGGCGGTGCCCTCCCCGGCGAACAGGCCGTCCACCGGGACGGCCGTCGCCCCCGTCCGCGCCGCGGCTCCGGCCGCCCGCTCCGGGTCCGCGTCCGCCAGCAACAGGGCGTCCACGGCGGGGTGACGGCTCAGCACCTCCGCATGGAATGTGCCGATACGTCCCGTTCCGATCAGTCCGATGCGCATGGGCCCCAAGGTGGCGTTCGCCCGGTCGTCATGTCAAGCGTTTGTCCTGACAAATGGCGGCCGCACCGATCGGCGGCTCCCCGCCCCGGTACGCCATGGCTTTGTCCGGACAAGCGAACTACGCTCGCCCCGTGACCGCACATGGAACCGACCGGCCGCTGCCGCTGAGCGTGGACCGCACCAGCCCGGTGCCGCTCTACTTCCAGCTGGCACAGCAGCTGGAGGCCGCCGTGGAGCAGGGCCGGCTGGCCCCGGGCGCCCTGCTGGGGAACGAGATCGACCTCGCAGCCCGCCTCGGCCTCTCCCGGCCGACCGTCCGCCAGGCCATCCAGTCGCTCGTCGACAAGGGCCTGATGGTCCGCCGCCGGGGAGTCGGCACCCAGGTCGTCCACAGCAAGGTCCGCCGCCCGCTGGAGCTCAGCTCGCTCTACGACGACCTGGAGGCGGCCGGTCAGCGCCCCGCCACCAGCGTCCTGCGCAACACCACGGAACCGGCCACCGCCGAGGTCGCCGCCGTGCTGGGCGTCGCCGAGGGGAGCGAGGTCCACCTCGTCGAACGGCTGCGCAGCGCCCACGGCGAACCGATGGCCCTCCTGCGCAACCACCTGCCCCCCGGGCTGCTGCCCCTGCTCACCGAGGAACTGGAGTCCACCGGCCTCTACCGGCTGATGCGGGCGTCCGGCGTCACCCTGCACAGTGCCCGCCAGGCCGTCGGAGCGCGCGCCGCGGACGACCGGCAGGCGCGGCTGCTGGCGGAGCTGGCGGGCGCGCCGTTGCTGACGATGGAGCGCACGACGTACGACGACACCGGCCGGGTCGTCGAGTTCGGTTCGCACGTCTACCGGGCGGAGCGGTACGCCTTCGAGTTCCAGCTCCTGGTGCGTGCCTGAGCCCGTCCCGCCCACCCGGCCCGCCCGGGCTGGAGAGGCGGGCGCCGGCATCCACCGCCACGTAAGCATGTTCGGACAAACGGTTGACGTGGACATGTGGCGCGACTAGAACTCGCTGCACCGAAGGACGCGCCCCCACCGGCCCTGCCGGGCGGGAGCGGGCGGGGCTCGGGGATACTTGGGCAGCCGGGCCGGGACCGTACACTCCCCGGCCCCGTCAAGCAGCACAGCGAGCAGCAGTAGAAGGGCACGGCGTCGTGGCAAGGGTTCGGACAGGGGTACGCGCGATGGGCGCCGTGCTGGCAGTGGTGCTGGGCGCCTCCCTCGCGGGATGCAGCAGCACCGGCGGCAAGCGCGCCGAGGAGCGCGCGGCCGCCGCGGCCGAGGGACGGGCCGCGGTGAACACGCCGCGCTGGACCTTCGCCATGGTCACCCACTCGGGCGACGGCGACACCTTCTGGGACATCGTCCAGAAGGGCGCCGAGCAGGCGGCCCTCAAGGACAACATCAACTTCCTCTACTCGCACAACGACGAGGCCAACCAGCAGGCCCAGCTCGTCCAGACCGCGATCGACAAGAAGGTCGACGGGCTGATCGTCTCGCTGGCCAAGCCGGACGCCATGAAGGCCGTGGTCGCCAAGGCGGTCAAGGCGGGCATCCCGGTCGTCACCGTGAACTCCGGCTCCGCGGAGTCCAAGGAGTTCGGCGCGCTCACCCACATCGGCCAGGACGAGTCGATCGCCGGAGAGGCCGTCGGCGACGAGCTGAACGGCCGGGACCGCAAGAAGGCCCTCTGCGTCCTGCACGAGCAGGGCAACGTGGGCCACGAGCAGCGCTGCGCCGGGGCGAAGAAGACCTTCGACGGCACGATGCAGAACCTGTACGTCGACGGCACCAACATGCCCGACGTCACCGCGTCCATCGAGGCCAAGCTCCAGTCCGACAAGAGCATCGACGCGGTCGTCACTCTCGGAGCCCCCTTCGCCGACGCCGCCGTCCAGGCCAAGCAGACGGCCGGCAGCAAGGCCGAGATCGACACCTTCGACCTCAACGCCAAGGTCGCCACCGGCCTCCAGAGCGACAAGCTCGGGTTCGCCGTCGACCAGCAGCCCTACCTCCAGGGCTACGAGGCCGTCGACCTGCTCTGGCTCTACCGCTCCAACCGCAACGTCCTCGGCGGCGGCCTGCCCGTCCTCACCGGCCCGCAGATCATCACCAAGGACGACGCGGACGCCCTGGCCGACTACACCAAGCGGGGCACGCGATGAGCGGCTCCACCGCCGCCCCCGACCAGCTGGACGAGCGGCTGGTGCGCACCTCGCCGCTGCGCAAGCTGCTCGGCCGCCCCGAGCTCGGCTCGGTCGTCGGCGCGGCGGCCGTCTTCCTGTTCTTCGCGATCGTCGCCGACAGCTTCCTCCAGGCCTCCAGCCTCGGCACCGTGCTGTACGCGGCCTCCGTCCTCGGCATCATGGCCGCGCCGGTCGCGCTGCTGATGATCGGCGGCGAGTTCGACCTGTCCGCCGGGGTCATGGTGACCAGCTCCGCGCTGATCTCCTCGATGTTCAGCTACCAGATGACGGCCAACGTCTGGGTCGGCGTCTTGGTGTCGCTGCTGGTCACGCTCGCCATCGGCGCGTTCAACGGATTCATGCTGACCCGCACCAAACTGCCGAGCTTCATCATCACGCTCGGCACGTTCCTGATGCTGACCGGCCTGAACCTCGGCTTCACCAAGCTCATCAGCGGCACCGTCTCCACCAAGGCCATCGGCGACATGGAGGGCTTCGACTCGGCCCGTGCGCTGTTCGCCTCGACGCTGACCCTCGGCGGCGTCGAGTTCAAGGTGACGATCCTGTGGTGGGCGGCGCTCGTCGGCGTGGCCACGTGGATCCTCCTCCGTACCCGCTTCGGCAACTGGATCTTCGCCGTCGGCGGCGAGGCCGACGCGGCCCGGGCGGTCGGCGTCCCGGTCATCCGCACCAAGATCGGGCTCTACCTGGGCGTCGCCTTCGCCGCCTGGGTCTCCGGCCAGCACCTGCTGTTCAGCTACGACGTCGTCCAGTCCGGCGAGGGCGTCGGCAACGAGCTGACGTACATCATCGCGGCCGTCATCGGCGGCTGCCTGATCACCGGCGGCTACGGCTCCGCGATCGGCTCGGCCGTCGGCGCCTTCATCTTCGGCATGACCAGCAAGGGCATCGTGTACGCCGAGTGGAACCCGGACTGGTTCAAATTCTTCCTGGGAGCGATGCTGCTCCTGGCCACCCTGCTCAACGCGTGGGTGCGCAAGCGCGCGGAGGCGACGGCATGACGGCCACCCCTGAAGACCCCGCCGGAGCGACCGCCGGACCGCTGGTCGAGCTGGAGGACGTGTCCAAGTTCTACGGGAACATCAAGGCCCTGGAGCACGTCTCGCTGGAGGTCCACGCGGGTCAGATCACCTGCGTCCTCGGGGACAACGGTGCGGGCAAGTCCACCCTCATCAAGATCATCGCGGGGCTGCACCGGCACGATGCCGGACGCTTCCTGATCGAGGAGGAGGAGACCACCCTCGCCAACCCGCGCGACGCCCTGGACCGGGGCATCGCCACCGTCTACCAGGACCTCGCCGTCGTCCCCCTGATGCCGGTCTGGCGGAACTTCTTCCTCGGCTCCGAGCCCACCGTCGGCTTCGGCCCCTTCAAGCGCCTCGACGTCCGCAGGATGCGCGAGACGACCCGCGCCGAGCTGCTGCGCATGGGCATCGACCTGCGCGACGTCGACCAGCCCATCGGCACCCTGTCCGGCGGCGAGCGCCAGTGCGTGGCCATCGCCCGCGCCGTCTACTTCGGCGCGAAGGTCCTGGTCCTGGACGAGCCGACCGCGGCCCTCGGCGTCAAGCAGTCCGGCGTGGTCCTCAAGTACGTGGCGGCCGCCCGCGACGCCGGCCTCGGCGTGGTCCTCATCACGCACAACCCGCACCACGCCCACCTCGTCGGCGACCGCTTCGTCCTCCTCAAGCGCGGCGCCATGTCCGGCAGCCACACCAAGGACGACGTCACGCTGGACGAACTGACCCGGCAGATGGCGGGCGGCAGCGAGCTGGAGGAGCTCAGCCACGAGCTGGAACGCACCCCGGCCCCCACCCTCCCGGGCGCCCACGGCACGAAGGACGGGACTCCCTGAGCGGGGTCCGCCCCGGCGCGGCCGACCCCGCCCACCGTCCGCCCGGGGCCGGGCAGTGGCAGAATCGATCCCGGCGGGCGCCGTCCGCCGCCGGCCGCGACAGCTGCCCGGCCCCCCAGACCCCGCAGGGACGATGAGCACGTACCGCGACTTCGCACACCGCGGCTCCGCCCGCGCCACCGTCCTCAAGACCGTCGGCACCAAGGAACGCCGCTCGCACCTCACCGCCCCCCGGGTCCCCACGGTCGGGATCGACATCGGCGGCACCAAGGTGATGGCGGGCGTCGTCGACGCCGACGGCAACATCCTGGAACAGCTCCGCACCGAGACGCCCGACAAGTCCAAGAGCCCCAAGGTCGTCGAGGACACCATCGTCGAACTGGTCCTGGACCTCTCCGACCGCCACGACGTCCACGCGGTGGGCATCGGCGCGGCGGGCTGGGTGGACGCCGACCGCTCCAAGGTGCTGTTCGCCCCGCACCTCGCCTGGCGCGACGAGCCCCTGCGGGACGCGATCGCGTCCCGCCTGGTCGTCCCCGTCATGGTCGACAACGACGCCAACACCGCCGCCTGGGCGGAATGGCGCTTCGGAGCGGGCCGCGGTGAGGACCACCTCGTCATGATCACCCTCGGTACGGGGATCGGCGGCGCGATCCTGGAGGACGGCCAGGTCAAGCGCGGCAAGTACGGCGTGGCCGGTGAGTTCGGCCACATGCAGGTCGTGCCCTCGGGCCACCGCTGCCCGTGCGGCAACCGGGGCTGCTGGGAGCAGTACAGCTCCGGCAACGCCCTGGTCCGCGAGGCCAGGGAGCTGGCCGCCGCCGACTCCCCGGTGGCGCACTACCTGCTGGACCGGGTGAAGGGCAACATCCCCGACATCACCGGCCCGCTCATCACCGAACTGGCCCGCGAGGGCGACGCGATGTGCATCGAGCTCCTCCAGGACATCGGCCAGTGGCTCGGCATCGGCATCGCCAACCTGGCCGCGGCGCTCGACCCCTCCTGCTTCGTCATCGGAGGCGGCGTCAGCGCCGCCGACGACCTGCTGATCAACCCGGCCAGGGACGCCTTCAAGCGTCACCTCACCGGCCGCGGCTACCGCCCCGAGGCCCGGATCGCGAAGGCGCAGCTCGGCCCCGAGGCGGGTATGGTCGGCGCCGCGGACCTGGCCCGGCTGGTCGCCCGCCGATTCCGCCGGGCCAACCGGCGGCGCGTGGAGCGGTACGAGCGGTACGCCCAGATCTACGACCAGGCGGCGAGCACCATCCGCAACACGCGGTCGACCCGTACCGCCGGCTGAACCGCAGCCGCCCCTTCCGGCGTCCATCCTTCAGTACGCCGTCACCGCAGCTTCCCGAGGACCACCTGATCATGATCGCAGCCGAGCACCCCGTGGTGCCGCACCAGTCGGAGTCTCCGGGCGACGGCGAGGGCAAGCCGCCCGAGGACCGGCGGCATGTGTTCAAGCGGCGATTCATCACCGCGACGATCATCGTGCTGCTGATCGGCATCCCGGCCGGTTACCTGCTGATCTCGGCAGGCCAGAGCCGCCGCTCGGGCCAGGACAAGGAGGCCGAGGCGGCCGCCGTGGGCCTCCGGGAGGGCTGGCCCTCCAAGATGCAGCGCCGGATCTTCGAGATCCCGATCCCCGGCAACGGGCAGGGCGTGCAGTACTACGAGACGAACAACTGGAAAGCCAGCCGGATGTACGCGAAGTTCCGGACGACCTCCGCCGGTCTCGACCGCTTCCTGACCGGGGTGGGCACCGGACGCGCGGCGCTGGAGCCGGACACGATCGACATCAGCCCCCGGGACATCAAGATCACCGGCTGGTCCTTCGGCCCGAACGAGGAGTGGGCCAGCACCACGCACCGGAACAAGAAGCCGCGCCCCACCCAGAACATCACGGTCAACATGACCGACCCGGCCAGCCCTGTCGTGTATGTCGTATCGGCGGCGACCCCCTGACCGCGGGGCAGTCCACCGCTTGAGTAACGCTCGAACACGGCCTCGGAAACATGCGACCGATGCTCCAGGGCGCGCGCGATGCCCGCCGTCGCCAGTGAACCGCACCGAGGGGCGTACGAGGTGCCCGGGCGACCATGGTCCCGGTCCGCCTCGTGGCCGGACCCCGCCCCGGGGCCTTCCGCCCTGGGCGGGCCGCCCCCTCGGTTGCGCATCTCCCAGGAAGGCCAGTGATGACACGCCTGATCGTCGGCATCGGTGGTACCACCCGCCCCGAGTCCACCAGCGAACTCGCCGTCCGCGCCGCCCTGCGGGCCGTCGAGGACAGAGGCGCCGAGACCCTGCACCTCGGCGGTGCGTTCCTCGCCCGGCTCCCGTTGTACGCGCCCGAGAGCACCGCCCGTACCGTCGAACAGCAGACCCTCGTCGAGGCCGTACGGCGGGCGGACGGCCTCGTCATCGGCACTCCCGGCTACCACGGCGGCATCTCCGGACTGGTCAAGAACGCTCTCGACCTTCTGGAAGACCTCCGCGACGACACCCGGGTCTACGTCGACGGCCGTGCGGTCGGACTCGTGGTCACCGCCGCCGGGGCACAGGCCTGCGGTACCACGTTGGCCGCCCTGCGGGCCGTGGTCCACGCGCTGCGGGGCTGGCCCACCCCGCTCGGTGTCACTCTCGGCACCGGCGGCTCCCGGCGGCTCTTCGGCCCCGACGGCGCCTGCGCCGACGCCCGTACCGCTGCCCAGCTCGACCTGCTCGGTCAGCAGGTCACTTCCTTCGCCGACGCCCTCTCCCGCACGGTGACGACCAGCCGCATGCCCTGATTCCCGCACGGGGCCCGCTGCTGCCGGGCGCGCGGGGAAGCCGGAACGGACGCGGGCCCGTCCACGTGGCCCGGCGGCTCGGGTCGTCCGGGCGACCCCGCGGCCACCCCCTGGCAGGGAGCTCTCGAGCCGCTCGTTACCCTGGAGCGAGTGAGCGAGTTGAGCGAGACGACCCCGCAGCCCCCCCGGCCCCCGGGCACGGCCGATTCCGAGCCTCCGCACGACGGGGTGACCGGCCCGCTGCCGCAGGCCCCCCGGCCCGTGCCCGCGCAGTCGTACGCGCAGGCCCCCGGAGCGACGGCGGACCGGCCTCCGCAGACGGTCGCACCGTCTCCGCCGCAGGTGCCCGTGCGGCCGGCTCCCGGACATCAGCAGCCCCAGCCGCAGGTTCCGCGGCCGCCCGTGGACGTCGTCGGCGGCGTGCAGCCGGGTGGCCCGGCGGTGCAGGGGCCGCAAGCCACTCCGGCGCCGGGAACGGCGCAGGGAGCGCAGCGCGCCGCGCCGCTCCAGTACCGCTTCGACGGGCCCGAGGACGCCCCGGTCCTGGTCATCGGGCCCTCGCTGGGCACGACGTGGCACATGTGGGACCGCCAGATACCCGAGCTGTCCCAGCACTGGCGGGTCTTCCGCTACGACCTGCCCGGCCACGGCGGCGCCCCCGCGCACGCCGCCGCGTCCGTCGCGGATCTGGCCGACCGGCTGCTCGCGACACTGGACGGGCTCGGCGTCCAGCGCTTCGGCTACGCGGGCTGCTCGATCGGCGGGGCCGTCGGCGCCGACCTGGCGCTGCGCCACCCGCACCGGGTCGCCTCGCTGGCGCTCGTCGCCTCCTCGCCCCGGTTCGGCACGGCCGACGAGTTCCGTCAGCGCGGCGTGATCGTCCGCACCAACGGCCTGGAGCCGATGGCCCGCACCGCGCCGGAGCGCTGGTTCACCCCCGGCTTCGCCGCCGCGCAGCCCGCCATCGTCGAATGGGCCGTACAGATGGTCCGCACCACCGATCCCGGCTGCTACATCGCCGCCTGCGAGGCCCTCGCGGCGTTCGACATCCGCGGCGCGCTGGGCCGGATCGGCGTTCCCACCCTGGTGCTGGTCGGGGCGGAGGACCAGGTCACCGGGCCCGCCGAGGCCCGCACACTGGTCGCCGGGATACCGGACGCCCGCCTGGCGCTCGTCCCCGGGGCCTCCCACCTCGCGCCGGTCGAGCAGCCCGCAGCCGTCAGCGACCTGCTGCTGATGCACTTCTCCACCGCCTGGCAGCAGGACACCTCCGCGGCGATCCCCGTGCTGCCGCTGGTCCCCGGGCCCGCGACGCCCGCCGCCCCGTTCGCCCCGGTGGCCGAGATCGCCCCGGCCGCCGCGGAGCCCCAGGCCTCCGCGTCGACGCCGGACGAACGGCACGAGCAGGGCACGAAGGTACGCCGGGAGGTGCTGGGGGACGCCCATGTCGACGCGGTGACCGCCTCGGCAGACGGCTTCACCGAGGACTTCCAGGAGCTGGTCACCCGGTACGCCTGGGGCGAGGTCTGGAGCAGGGACGGCCTCGACCGCCGCACCCGCAGCTGCATCACGCTCACCGCGCTCGTCGCCTCCGGCCACCTGGAGGGTCTGGCCGCGCACACCCGCGCCGCCCTGCGCAACGGCTTGACGCCCGCCGAGATCAAGGAAGTTCTCCTCCAGACCGCCGTCTACTGCGGGCTCCCGGCCGCCGGAGCCGCGTTCGCCGTCGCGCAGAAGGTGATCCAGGAGGAAACCACGCCGCCCGCGTAGCAGGATGGAGCCATGAACGCATCGCCTCGGGCACTCACCCTCACCAAGAAGACCCACTCCTGCGTCCGCGTCGAGAAGGAGGGGCGGGTCCTGGTCATCGACCCCGGGGGCTTCTCCGAGGACGACGCGGCGCTCGGCGCCGACGTCGTCCTGGTGACGCACGAGCACCCGGACCACTTCGACGAGGCGCGGCTGCGGTCGGGCCTGGAAGCGAATCCCGCGGCCGAGATCTGGACGCTGCGCAGCGTGGCCGACCAGCTCTCGGCCGCGTTCCCCGGGCGGGTCCACACCGTGGGCGACGGGGACGCGTTCTCCGCCGCCGGATTCGACGTCACCGTGCACGGCGAGCTGCACGCGGTGATCCACCCGGACATCCCGAGGGTCACCAACGTCGGCTTCCTCGTCGACGGTTCGGTCTTCCACCCCGGCGACGCGCTCACTGTTCCCGACCGCCCCGTCGACACCCTCCTGCTGCCGGTCATGGCCCCCTGGAACAAGATCTCCGAGGTCATCGACTACGTGCGCGAGGTCAAGCCGCGGCGGGCGATCGACGTCCACGACGCCCTGCTGACCGATCTGGCACGGCCGATCTACGACAACCAGATCGGGGCCCTGGGCGGCGCGGACCACGGTCGGCTGGCGCCGGGCGGGGTCACCGAGCTGTGAGCCCCCCGGCGACTGTCAGTGGGAGCCGCTAGGTTGGCTGCCATGCGCATCGCCACCTATAACGTCAATTCGATCACCGCTCGGCTGCCGAGGCTTCTGGCCTGGCTGGAGAGCAGCGGCACCGATGTGCTGTGCGTCCAGGAGACCAAGTGCACGGCGGAGCAGTTCCCCACCGCCGCGCTCGCCGAGCTGGGCTACGAGTCCGCGGTCAGCGCCACCGGCCGGTGGAACGGGGTCGCGCTGCTCTCCCGCGTCGGCCTCACCGACGTCGTCACCGGGCTGCCCGACGGCCCGGACTACGACGGGGTGCAGGAGCCCCGCGCGATCTCGGCGACCTGCGGCCCGCTGCGCCTCTGGTCGGTGTACGTCCCCAACGGCCGCGAGGTCGCGCACGAGCACTACGCGTACAAGCTGCGCTGGCTGGAGGCCCTGCGGAAGGCCGTGGCGGCGGACGCCGCGAAGGCCCTGCCGTTCGCGGTCCTCGGGGACTTCAATGTGGCCCCGACCGACGAGGACGTCTGGGACCCGGCGCTGTTCGCCGGCGCCACGCATGTGACGCCCGCCGAGCGCGCCGCCCTCGCGGCCCTGGAGGCGGAGGGTCTGAGCGAGGTCCTGCCCCGCCCCCTCAAGTACGACCGCGCCTACACCTTCTGGGACTACCGCGAGCTGAGGTTCCCCAAGAACAAGGGCATGCGGATCGACCTCACCTTCGGCAACGCCCCGTTCACCGCCGCCGTCAAGGACAGCTATGTGGACCGCGAGGAGCGCAAGGGCAAGGGCGCGTCGGACCACGCTCCGGTGGTCGTCGATCTCGACCTCTGAGCCGGGATCCACGGGGAGGCCGCACCGCGCGCTGACAACCCAAGGTTGACACCTTCTGGGTGTCAACCTACGGTTGTCACATGACGCAGCCTCTTCCTGTCACCCCTTCCGTACGCCTCGACGATCTGATCGAGGCCATCAAGCAGACCAACGACGACGCCCTGGAGCAGCTCTCCGGCGCGGTGCTCGCGGCCGACCACCTCGGTGACGTGGCGGACCATCTCATCGGCCACTTCGTGGACCAGGCCCGGCGCTCCGGCGCCTCCTGGACCGACATCGGCCGGAGCATGGGGGTCACCCGCCAGGCCGCCCAGAAGCGCTTCGTGCCCAAGAAGGGCGGCGGCTCCTCGGAACCGGACCCGAACGAGGGCTTCAACCGCTTCACCCCGCGCGCCCGCAACGTGGTGGTCGCCTCCCACAACGAGGCCCAGGCCGCCCGGCACGCCGAGATCGTCCCGGCCCACCTGATCCTCGGCCTGCTCGCCGAGCCCGAGGCCGTCGCCGCCCGCGTCCTCGCCGGGCAGGGCGTGCCGACGGACGCGCTGCGGGCGGCGGCGACCGCCGTGCTGCCCGCCGCCGTGGACGAGGCGCCCGAGCTGATCCCGTACGACGCGGACGCCAAGAAGGTCCTGGAGCTGACCTTCCGCGAGGCGCTCCGGCTCGGCCACAACTACGTGGGCACCGAGCACCTCCTGCTGGCCCTGCTGGAGTTCGAGGACGGCTCCGGTGTGCTGACCGGCCTGGGCCTGGACAAGGAGGCCGTCTCCGCCGCGGTGGAGCGGGCGGTGGGTGAGGCGGCGCAGGCCCTCGGACGGTAGAAGCCCCGAGCCCCTTCACGACGGGCGGCGGGCCCGGCGCACCGACGACCGGTCACCGAGAGCCCGCCGCCCGGCGCACCGGCCCTCAGTGCACCGAGAACCCGCCGTCCACGAACACCGACTGCCCGGTGACGTACGCCGAGGAGCGCCCTGCCAGGAACACCGCGGCCCCCGCGAAGTCCTCCGCGAGGCCGTTGCGGCCGACCAGGGTCCGCGCGGCGAGCGACGCCACCGTCTCCGGGGCCGAGGCCAGGCGCTCGTTCAGCGGAGTCAGCACGAAACCGGGCACCAGGGTGTTCACGGTGACGCCGTGCGGGGACCACGCCTCGGCCTGGGAGCGGGCCAGGGACTCCAGGCCGCCCTTGGACACCCCGTACGCGCCGCTGTTCACGAAGGCCCGGTGCGCCTGCTGCGAGGTGACGTGGATGATCCGCCCGTACCCGCGCTCGGCCATGCCGGGCCCGAAGCGCTGCCCCAGCAGGAACGGCGCCTTCAGGTTCACCGCCATCGTGGTGTCCCAGACGTCCTCGCCGAGCTCGCTCATCGGCGGCCGCAGATTGATCCCGGCGCAGTTCACCAGGATGTCCGGCTCCCCGAACGCCCGCACGGCCTCGTCCGCCCCCGCGCGCGCCCCCTCGGTGGTGCTCAGGTCCGCGCTCACCCAGGCGGCCCGGCAGCCCTCGGCGGTCAGCTCGTCCACGGTGGCGCTCAGCTCGGCCTCCCGGCGGGCCACCACGACGACGGCCGCGCCGGCCCGGGCCAGAGCGCCGGTGATCCCCCGGCCGATGCCGGAGCTGCCGCCGGTGACCACCGCCACCCGGCCTTCCAACGAGAACAGTCCCGAAACGTAAGCGTGTGCACTCATGTGCGTACTTTAGATATCTGCTCGGATCGCCGGTCGCGGCGGGGGTGGGGGATCGGAGAACGCCGCGCGCCCTGTGGTGCGGAACCCGGCCGGGATGGGACCCTAGTGGTATGAACATCCCTTTCTTGGACAACTGGCGTAAGCGTCAGGGGGGTACGCATTCGGGCGCACTCGTCGCCGCCGTCGAGGCAGACCCCGACGGTGTGGCCGAACTGCTCGCCGAATGCGAACTGCTGCGCGTCAGGGCGGGGCAGCACGGGCTCGAACTCGATGACACCCCCGCCTCGTTGGCCGCGCTCGACCAGCTGCCGCCCCGCTGGCGCGACGACCCCGAGGAGCTTCCCTGGCTCGGCAACGACGCCGGTCTCTACCTCGGCACCGTGATCGTGCGGACCGTCCCGGGCGCGTCGTGGGACGTCTGGCCGAGCGGCCGGCCCGTGGTGCGGTTGGAGTCCGGGCGGGAGATCGACGTCGTCGCGGCCGGACTCGACTGGGCGATGGCGGGCAGCCCCGAGCTCTCCCAGGTGTACGCGGAGTCGGCCGAGAACTGAGCGGCCGGGGCCTCTCGTCCGGATCGCGGTGGACTCGTGGTCTCCGCCCTCCTCGCCTAATCCAGTTAAAAAGCCTTTTGCGCCATTTACGCGTGTCGGGTGCGAAGTCCCTTTTCGCGATGGATAGTTTGCGCTGACCTCGACACAGCGACAAGTGGGTAGGGCAGCGCATGGCCGTCGATCCGTTGATCGAACTGAGGGACGTCAACAAACACTTCGGAGAGTTGCACGTACTTCAGGACATCAATCTCACCGTAGGCCGCGGGGAGGTGGTGGTGGTCATCGGCCCCTCCGGCTCGGGGAAATCCACCCTGTGCCGGGCGATCAACCGGCTGGAGACGATCGAGTCCGGCAGCATCACGATCGACGGCCGACCCCTTCCCGAGGAGGGCAAGGGCCTGGCCCAGCTCCGTGCCGAAGTCGGCATGGTCTTCCAGTCGTTCAACCTCTTCGCCCACAAGACCGTGCTGGACAACGTCTCGCTGGCCCAGCTCAAGGTCCGCAAGCGGAAGAAGGACGATGCCGACCGGCGCTCCCGTGAACTCCTGGAGCGCGTCGGCCTGGCCGCCCACGCGGACAAGTTCCCCGCACAGCTCTCCGGTGGCCAGCAGCAACGCGTGGCCATCGCCCGCGCCCTGGCCATGGACCCCAAGGCGCTCCTCTTCGACGAGCCCACCTCGGCCCTCGACCCGGAGATGATCAACGAGGTGCTGGAGGTCATGCAGCAGCTGGCCCGGGACGGCATGACCATGGTCGTGGTCACCCACGAGATGGGCTTCGCCCGCTCCGCGGCGAACCGCGTGGTGTTCATGTCCGACGGCTGCGTCGTCGAGGACCGCACCCCGGAGGACTTCTTCACGTCCCCGTCGAGCGACCGCGCCAAGGACTTCCTGTCCAAGATCCTCAAGCACTGAGGGGAGGCTTCCATGTTGCGCACGAGGAACACGCTGACGGGCAGGGCCTCCGCCCTCGTGGCCGGTCTCCTGCTCGCCGCACTCGCCGCCGGCTGCGGCAGGGACGGCAGCCCGCCGGTCAAGGGGCCAAAGGCCGAAGCCCTGCCGGTGTACCAGGTCGACACCGGCTTCGAACTGTCCGGCTCCCGCACCTGGACCAAGGCGAAGAAGCGCGGCTACCTGGTGGTCGGCGCCAAGGAGGACCAGCCGTACCTGGGGGAGAAGGACCCGGCGAGCGGGGTCTACTCCGGGTTCGACATCGAGATCGCCCGCATGATGTCGGCCTCGCTCGGCTTCGACCCGAAGACGATCCGCTTCCGCACGATCGCCTCGGCCAACCGCGAGACGGCCCTGCAGAACGGCCAGATCGACTACTACGTCGGCACCTACACCATCAACGACATGCGCAAGAAGCTCGTCGGCTTCGCCGGCCCGTACTACATGGCGGGCCAGGGCCTGCTGGTGCGCACCGACGAGAACGGCATCGACGGGCCCCAGGACCTGGCGGGCAAGACCGTCTGCTCGGCGGCCGGCTCCACGCCCTACCAGCGCATCGCCGCCGACTACCCCAGGGCGACGCTCGTCGCGTACGACACGTACTCGATCTGCGTCGACAACCTCCTCACCTTCCAGGTCGACGCCGTCACCACCGACGACGCGATCCTGCTGGGCTTCGCGGCCAAGGCGCCCGACGAGATGAAGGTCGTCGGCAAGCCCTTCTCCGAGGAGCCGTACGGCATCGGCGTACCGCGCGACGACAACGCGCTGCGCGACGCGCTCAACGACGCGCTGGAGGCCAACGAGAAGGACGGCAACTGGAAGAAGGCGTACGAAGCGACGCTGGGGCTCTCCGGAGCGCCCGCGCCGACCCCGCCGCCCATCGACCGCTACCCGGCGAACTGAGGGGACGGCCCCACCCATGGACGTACTGACAGAGAACTTCTCCCTCTACGGCAAGGGCTTCCTCGGCACCGTCGAGCTGACCGTCTACGCCTCCGCGCTGGCGCTCGTCCTCGGCTTCCTCATGGCGTCCTTCCGGGTCGCGCCCGTCGGCTCCTTCCGGGTGCTGGGCACGGTCTGGGTCACCGTGCTCCGCAACACCCCGCTGACGCTGCTGTTCTTCGCGGTCCTGCTCGGCCTGCCCCGCTTCGGGCTCGTCCTGCCGTTCCAGGTCTTCGCGGTGCTGGCGCTCGGCTGCTACACCTCGGCCTTCATCTGCGAGGTGCTGCGCTCCGGCATCAACACCGTGCCCAAGGGCCAGGGCGAGGCCGCCCGCAGCCTCGGCATGAACTTCGGTCAGACCCTGAGCACCGTGGTGCTGCCGCAGGCGTTCCGGTCGGTGATCCCGCCGGTCGGCTCGACACTGATCGCGCTGGCGAAGAACTCCGCGATCGCCGGGGCGTTCAGCGTCACCGAACTCCTCGGCACCTACAAGACGCTCAACGAACTGGGCTACAGCATCATCTGGTCCTTCATCTGGATCGCCGTCGGCTACCTGATCATCACCCTGACCATCAGCGCGGTGTTCAACGTGATGGAGAAGCGCTGGGGAGTGGCACGATGACCAAGACGCTCACCCGCAGGCCCACACTGCCGGCGGCCACCGCGCTCTACGACATCCCCGGCCCGGTGACCCGCAAACGGCACCTGATGTACGGGATCGCCTCGACGGTGGTGATCCTGGCGCTGTTCGGCTGGATCGTCTACCTGCTCTTCGACACCGACCAGTTCACCGCCGAGAAGTGGACGCCCTTCGCGTACAAGGGCATTCAGGAGCTGCTGCTGCGCGGCCTCGGCAACACCCTCAAGGCGTTCGCGTACGCCGCGGTCCTCTCGCTCGTCCTCGGCGCGGTCCTCGCGGTCGGCCGGCTTTCCGAACACCGGGTGCTGCGCTGGATCTCGACCCTGCTCGTCGAGTTCTTCCGGGCCATGCCGGTGCTGGTGATGATCTTCTTCATCTTCGTGGCGCTGAAGGTCCAGCCGCTGCCCGCCCTGGTCGCCGGTCTGACGCTCTACAACGGCTCCGTCCTCGCGGAGGTGTTCCGCACCGGAATCAACTCCGTGGACCGGGGGCAGCGCGAGGCCGCGTACGCGCTCGGCATGCGCAAGACACAGGTCACCACGTTCGTCCTGGCTCCCCAGGCCGTACGCGCGATGATGCCGACCATCATCAGTCAGCTGGTGGTCGCGCTCAAGGACACCTCACTGGGCTTTCTGATCACCTACGAGGAATTCCTCCACGCCGGAAAGCTGATCGCGTCGAATCTCGACTACGATCTTCCCTTCATCCCCGTCGTGATGGTGATCTCTCCGATCTACATCGGGATGTGCATGCTGCTCTCGTGGTTCGCCACCTGGGCGGCCCGCCGTCAGCGGCGCAGTCCGAAGACGGAGGCGGTGGGGGTGGCCCCGGCCGAACCGGGGACGCTGCTGCCGGGAGGGCGGTAGTCGGGCCCTGCCCGCCCGGCAGCAGTCGGTGATCACTTCTCGCGCAGCGGGACCGAGAGATGACTCGGGTCCGTGCCGGGCGAGGAGAAGGTCAGCTGCGCGCCGGTCGGGTTGTGCTCGATGTACAGCGGATCGACGGTGTCGATCACCAGGGCGAGCCGGTGACCGGCCGGGACGTCGTAGGCCGTGGAGTACAGCTCCAGGTCGACGGGGAACGGCCGGCCCGGCGTCTGCCCGTGGAAGGTGTACGGAGCGTTGCTGACCAGTTTGCCGATGCCGAGCGGCCCCACGTCGTAGAGGTACGCGACGAGGGTGCCGCTCGGTTTCGTGCTGGTGACCGTGGTGTGCAGCGCGGACGTGCCCCGGATCCGCTGCTCGGTGGCGTACCGCTCGGACTGCCAGGCGCTCGCGAAGGCGCGCGGCAGCAGGGGCACGGAGACCGTCGGCGGCAGCTTCAGGAACTGGTCCAGCGCGTTGGACAGGATCGCGATGCCGCCGTTGGCGCCGGAGTCCACGTTCGCCCACACCTTCTTGGTGCCGTCCAGCGGGATCCGGTTCTTCACCGCGCCCACGGACTTCCAGTCCGGGTAGCCCTCGTACCCCTTGTCCGTACGGGACTTGAGCTGGACCGGCGGCTCGGTGTCGATGCCGTTGCGCTCGCCCCGGAGATGGCGGTCGAACCAGCGGCGGGTGCTCGTCCAGGTGTCGTTCGGCAGCCCGAGCAGGCCGGTGGCCTCGGCGGTGGCGTGGTCGCCGGGGCGGAACTCCAGCCGCTTGGGGCCGGTGAGCTTGTCGTAGAACGAGGCGTACTGGTTGGGCGGGAAGATGGTGTCGCCCCACGCGTTGCCCATCATGATCGCCGCGCCGTTGGCGTTGATCCGGTCCAGATACGTCGCGGGGGACCGCTTCTTCCCCCAGGCGATCATCTCCGACTCCTTCTCCAGGTTGGAGCCGAGGAAGTCCTTGAGCGTCCGCGTCAGTTCGTCGCCGGGGCGGCCGGTGACCAGGCCCGCGCCGCCGAGCAGGGCGGCGGCCTGGAGGTGCTGGGTGCGCCCGCTGTAGATCGAGTCGATCAGGTCGGCCCAGCCGCTGAGCGCGGCCACCGCCTTGATCCGCGCGTCGTGCCCCGCCGCCAGCAGGCTGATGCCCGCCCCGTAGGAGACGCCGCCCATGCCGATGCGGTCCGGGTCGGCGGAGGTCTGATCCAGTGCCCAGTCGATGACGGCGGAGGCGTCCGCGATGTCCGGCGGGCCCGCCACCTCGATCTTCCCGCCCGAGAGCCAGAAGCCGCGCGAAGTGTAACTCACCACGACGTAACCGGAGTCGGCGAGCTTCTGGGCCTGGGCCAGGTACTCGATCTGCGGCATGGCCCAGCTCGTCGGGAAGACGATCAGCGGATGCTTGGTTCCGGCCGCGGACCCGGCGGGCGTGAAGACGTTGCCCTTCAGGGTGATGCCCCCGGACCCGGGGATGTCGTGGAACGTCAGGTCCCCGGTGGTCGCGCCCGCGGGCACGGTGCCGGGGGCCGCCGTCGCGGCCGGGGCGGAGCCGAGCGCGGCCCCGGCGAGCAGGACGACGGCTGTGGTGATCGAAGCGGTGGTGCGCCGTGCCGGTTTCGGACGTGCCACGGGGTCACTCCTCACGCGTGTCAGTGCAAAGTGACCCGACGGTAACCCCGCATGTTTACCGCTGGTAACCACCGGGTGCGTTGCGTGAAGGTAACGATTGTTGGACGTGGTGTCAGTAGTGTGGCCTGCCCGGAGTGCTAGGCACCCGCTCCGGGCCCGCGGTGGGCGCTACCGGGTCGCCCCAGGGCGCTCTTCGCCGTCCAGTCCTCCCACGAGAGGTTCCACGCGCCGTACCCGTTGCCCTCGGCGACCGTGCCCTTGGCCTGCGTGCCGGTCATCTCGAACGGGTCGCCCACCCGCACCTGCCCGTACAGGGCCGCGGCGTCCGCGTCGCTCATCCCGACGCAGCCCGAACTCCGGTTGGCCCGGCCGAAAACGCCCGCGTTCCACGGGGCCGCGTGCACGTACATCCCGGACCAGGTCAGCCGCATCGAGTAGTCGACCATCTTGTCGTAGGCATCGCCGAGGCCCACCGTCTCGGAGCGCATGTTGATCGTGCCCTCCTTCGACATCAGCACCGCCGTGCCCCGCCAGGAGGCCTTCTCGCCGCCCGGGGTGCCCGCCGACATCGGGATGTCCAGAATCTGCTTCCCGTCCCGGTGCAGGGCCAGCCGGGACCGGTCCAGGTCGACCTTGACCACCTGGGCCGCGCCGATCGTGAACGTCGTCGTGTAGTCGCGCACGAACCAGCCGCCGTCCGCACCCGTGTCGACCCCGTTCAGCTGGGCGTCCAGGGTGACCTTCGTACCCGGCTTCCAGTACTCCTTGGGCCGCCAGTCGACGCGGTCCTTGCCCGAGTAGTCCTGGAGCCAGCCCCAGGAGCCCTCGGTGTCGTCGGAGGTGGAGACCTTCAGGGCCCTCTCGACGGCGGCCTTGTCCTTCACGGGGTGGTCGAAGACGACGGACAGCGGCTGGGCGATGCCCACGGTCGAGTTCTTCCCCGGCGCGAGGAGGAGCTTGTTGACCTTCTCGGCCTCGGCGGTGGCGAACGTGGCCCGGTCACTGCCGCCGTCCACGTCCTCGGCCTCGACCGTGTACGCGGTGCCGGGCGCGGCGACCCGATCGGATGTCCAGGTCCGGCCGTCGGCGGATATCTTCCCGGCCAGAGCGCCGTTCTTGCCCGCCGTCACCGACACCGTCGCCAGCTTGCCGTGAGCCAGCGTCACCTTCACCGGCCCGCCCGGGGCCGCAGCCCTCCCCTTGAGGTTCACCGAGACGCTGGCGCCGGGCGCCTCGGCGTCCCCGCCCACCTCGGCGGAGCCCGTGGGGGCGCCCGCGCACGCGGTGAGCGCGGCGGCGAGCAGGGCCGCGGGCCCGGTCAGGGCGAGCCGGGCCCTCCGGCCGGCCGGGGCGGAACGACGGATACGCGGACGTGCGGGAAACAACGGAAATACCTCCAGGGCAGGGGTGCTCACCAAGGGAGAGGCATTTCCCTCATGTCGGGTTCCTTCCTTTCCCGGAGAAACCTCACTGCCCGGTCCGGAGCACGCTCCACCGTCGGCCGACACCTCGGACCACGGGGGGCCGCCAGTGGGCGCGACCGTCGACAGGGTCCGGGCTCCTGGTTCGTCGAAGCTCATGCGATGAGGGAGGAGGGCCCGACGCGTCTTCGACGGAATGCGCGGCCGACAGGTCAGCGGCCCATTCACGAGTAACTACATCAACGGTTCCCTCCGTTCTCTTCGGCGATCTGCGGCCGAAGATCTTCTGCCAACACTGCTGCGTTCACGTCTTCAGTCAGCTGCCGAAGTCGTTCGTGATAGGCAGAAGAGATCGCGAGGTCGTCTTCGTGGATCCACTCGCAGAGCGTTTCGACAGCCAAGGCGTATTCGCCGACCGCCAGGAACTCTCGCACGTTCTTGATCACCTGCTCCCGGACGGCGGGGGAGTCCGTCAAGAGTTCCGTAATCACGGTTCGATAACGTGGATTCCGCGTCATGGCACCTGAATTCCCATCCATCTCCCGGCATCGAAGGCGGCGGTGAGACCGGCGACCATCTCGGCAACGCCGTCACCGCGGACGACCTCACCGGAAACAACGCCGACCGCTCGTGCCGGTCGACCCGTGAGGACGGGCGGCTTCCCCCGCTCCCGTCCTCGACATCTGCCCGGTCGTCGCGATGTCCGGCCGGCCGGGCGCGGCTGCGCCGCTGACGGCGGGCCCGGTCAGCCGCCGGCCCGGTGGGACGGGGGCGTGGTGGGCACGGGAGCCTGGGCCTCGCGTGTGACATCGCCGACCGGTTCGACCACGTCGGGGCCGTGCGCACCGGAGTTGACGACCCTGAAGCAGGCAGAACGACTTGGCGCCGTGCTTGCGGAGCAGCTTTTCGTAGTTGCGCGCGACGTAGGGGGTGGCCGCCTGGTTGGTGATGGCCCGCTGACCGCAGAACAGGGAGGCCGGGCGGGCCTCCTGACTGCCTGTCAGCCGTGCGAGCAGGACATACTCGGAGGTCCCCGGCTCCGGCCGGTAGCGCTCCGAGCCGATCCGGAACGCCACCCGGTCGGGGCCCGGGTCCTGCTCGACGTTGATCCGCACCCCGGGGAGCAGGGTCCGCAGATGCGCGGCCATCCGCTGGTTCGGAGGCGTTCCCGGAGTCCCACCTTGAACTCAATTTCGTGACTCGTCTCTGACCTGCGGAAACGCGAAGGATCTCGCTTCGGCGGGAGCCTACGTCATGAGAATGTCGGACGCCGAGAGCGTACGTGGGCGGGGCCCCGCTACGAGGGTTGTCCCACCGAATCGCGGCCGGATAACGACCCTGTCTCGGACAGTGGTCCTAGTGTCACGTCATGACCACAATCGATGACACCACTTACGATCTCCGTACCGCCCGCCCTGAGGACGCCGAGGCCGTCGAGGCGCTGGACGGCTCCTTCACCACGAACACCGTCTTCCGGGTGGAGATCGCCGAGAACGGGTTCACCCTGCGGGAGACCCCTGTGGATCGGCCTCTGACCAAGGTGTTCCCCGAGGACGAGTCCGACGGAGATGACGACGAGGACGACGATGGCTCGGAGGACCAGGGCAGCCCCACCTTCCTCGCCCTCGGCGCCGACGGGTCCCTGGCGGGCTTCGTCTCCGTCTCGTACGCGCCGTGGAACCGCCGCCTCACCATCGAGGACATTGAGGTCGCGCCCGAGCAACGGGGGCGCGGCGTCGGCAGGATGCTGATGGCCCGGGCGGAGGAGTTCGCCCGGGAGCGCGGTGCCGGGCATGTCTGGCTGGAGGTCACCAACATCAATGCCCCCGCCATCCACGCCTACCGGCGGATGGGCTTCTCCCTCTGCGGGCTCGACACCTCGCTCTACGAGTTCACCTCCTCGGCCGGGGAGTACGCTCTTTACATGAGCAAGCCCTGCCCCTGAGCCGACAGCAGCCGATGAACGGCGGGGGCGGAGCCGTCACCCGGAGCGACCGTGACGGTCAGCAGCCATGCCGCCCCGTCCTCCTCCCCGGCGTACCACTCCACCCGGGCATCCAGCAGCCGGTCGCCTGCTCCCGTGCGCTCCGCGTACCAGGCGCGGAAGGGCCCCGAGCGCCAGACCGGAAGCGGCACCGAGCGCTCCCCGCCCGTACGGGGGGACCCCGGGCCCACTGCTCGCAGGGCCGCGCCCGCCGCCCCCGCGATCAACCGCTCCACCGGCACCCCGAGAGCCTCGGCGAAATGCAGCAGATACGCCATGCGTTCGGCCTCCGGCGGCGCGCCCAGCACCGCCCGGCCCGAGTCGCACCAGGCCCCCCACTTGATGTTGGAGACCAGTCCCGGCAGCCGCTCCATGTCGCGGGGGATCCAGAACAGGATCACGTCGGAGCGGCGCATCGCGTTCTCCTCCCACTCGATCTGGTCCGCGTACGCCGGGTAGGAGCCGCCCGGTGCGGGTTCGGGCAGGAAAACGGCCAGCGTCCCCGCGCCCCGCCAGGTGGCACGCAGGGCGGCGACGGCCTCCGGGCGCCAGGACGGCTCGGCCGGGTCGGCGGGCGTGGGGCCGCACAGGTAGACGGCCGCCGCCCAGCTCGCGGGAGCCTCTTCATCGACATGGACGACGTGCACGGTGCCGGTAGCGGCGGCGGGAGAGCCGAGGGACATGGGGGAGTCAGGGGACACGGGGGAATCGAGGGACATGGAGGGCTCCGGGGTCGGTCGGGGGCAGGGTGGCGAGGAAGTCCAGCAGGACGGTGTGGAAGGCGTCGGGCCGCTCCAGGAAGCCGAGGTGGCCGGTGTCCGCCAGTTCCGCGTACCGGGCGCCGGGCACCGCCCCGGCCACCTCGCGCCCGAGCGGGGCGGGTGCCAAGACGTCGTCGGCGAAGCCGACCACCAGCAGCGGGGTGGTGATTCGGCCGAGTTCGGCCAGCAGGTTCCGGACGGATCGATGCGGGGGCCGGGCTGCCGAGTCTTCCGTGAGCGCGGCCAGTTCGAATAGGTCGAGCCATTCCGTGACCGCCCGGTCGTCCGCGAGGGTCCGTGGCGAGAGGTTCTGCGCCAGCCGGACGGACGCCTGGTACTCCGGCGGAAGCCGGATGCCCGCCCTGGCGCAGGCGTGCTCGGCCCGGTCCAGCGCCTCGCCGACCGGGTCGGGACGGCCCCGGGTCGCGACGAGTACCGCCCCGCCCGCCAGAAGCGGATCGGTCAGAAGCAGCTCCTGGACCGCGAGGGCGCCGAGGGAGTGGCCGATGAGCGGGCAGGGCTTCAGCCCTAGAGAGATGAGCAATTCGCCTACAGCAGAGGCGAGTTCGGCTTCATCGGCCGCTTTGTGGTCGAAAGTGACGACGAGGCGGCCCGCGGCGGTCAGGGCTGGGACGGTGTGGTGCTCCCAGATCCTGCCCGTGCCGCCAGCGCCCGCCACGAGGACGATCGGCTTCCCGGTGCCGTGCAGGGCGTACGGCGTCCCGCCGGGCGTCGTCCCTGTCTCCCGTACGGCCCGTCGGCCGCCCGAACGGCCCGCGCTGGGGGAGCCGTCGACGCGGCCGGTGCCGTCCGCGCCGCTCGTGCCGCTCACCGGGCGACCCTCGACAGGGCGAGCTCGACCCACGCCGGGCGCCCGGTGTCCAGGCCGCGCAGCGCCACATGGATCCACAGGAACGAGGCCCGGGCCAGGACGTGCGCGCGCAGGCTGTCGCGGACTTCGCCTCCTGCCGCCCGGTAGGCGTCCAGCAGGCCGTCGAGAACTGGCTCGCCCCCGGCGTAGAGCATGTCGGCGAAGTCGGCCGCCGGGTCCCCGGCGCCCGCGTTCGCCCAATCCAGCAGGCCCGACAGGACCGGTGGCCCGTGCCGCGGCCGGGTCACGAGCGTGTGGCCGGGGTGGATGTCCCCGTGCACGAGCGTCAGCTGTTCGGGCCACATCCGGTCGTCGCCCAGCCATCGCTGCCAGCGAGTCAGCCGCGCCTGGCTCAGGTTGAGTTCGGTGTGCGCGCGGTCCAGCTTCACCGCGATCTCGGCGCGCACGGTCTCCGGGGTGGCCGGCGGGCGGCCCGCGGTGTTCCACCGCCCGTCGGGGCGCAGGGAGTGCACCGCCACCAACGAGCGCGCCAGCGGCTCCAGATAGCGGTCCGGGTGGGCCACCGGGTCCATCGACCAGCCATAGACCAGCGTGACGGGGTCTTCCCGCCCCGCCGCCTCGCCGGGGAGACTCGGATAGGCGACCAGCCCGGGTGTGTACAGGCGCCAGTCCGGCACGGGCACCGGGACCCGGTCGCGCACGGCGGCCAGGACGGCACCCTCAACCCCGAGTCGCTCCGAGGCGTCGGGTCGTCGGGGCTGCCGCAGGATCCACGGGGTGCCGTCGGCGGCGCGGGCGTGGGTGACCCGGAAGTCCCAGCCCGAGTCGTCGGACCGCGCCGACGCCGGATCGAGTTCAATCCCCAATTCCCTTGAGGCGTAGGCGATCAGTTCATGCAAGCCGGTCCCGCCGTCCTGGGCGCTCATCGGGGGACCGCCGAGGTGTCCAGGTGTCGGTCCCGGGTCGCGTCGCGGTCCACCTTGCCGGTGTGGGTCCGCTCCAGCGCCCCCACCGGCACGATCAGGCTCGGCATCAGGTGCGGGGGAGCGGTCCGCGCCAGCCGCGCGCGGACGTCCGCCACGACCTCGCCCGGGTCGTGGTCCGGCAGTGGGACGAAGAAGGCGGCCAGCGTGCTGTGTCCTGCCCGCTCCACACGGGACGCGGCCACCGCTGCCACCCCCTCGCAGCGCCCGATCAGCCCCTCCACGTCGAGCAGGTCCACGCGATAGCCTCGGATCTTGACCTGGTGGTCCGAGCGTCCCCGGAACACCAGCGCACCGTCCCCGGCCGCCTCCACCAGGTCGCCGGTGCGGTACCAGCGGCGGCCGTCCTTCTCCACGAAGCGGGCCGCGGTCGTCGCCGGCGCGCTGTGGTAGCCGAGCGCCAGGTTCGGGCCGGAGACATACAACTCTCCCTCCGGGCTGACTTGTTGGCTGACGTGTGGCAGCGGATGGCCGATGGGCAGGTCGCCGCCGGTCTCCGGCAGCGGGGGAGCCCCCGGCCCGGCGAGCAGAATGGCGTGGGTGACGAGCGCGGTCTCGGTGGAGCCGTAGGTGTTGAGCAGCCGTACGCCGTCGGCGCCCAGCAGCCGCCAGCGCTCCAGCATGTCCGCGCGGACCGCCTCCCCGCCGATCACCACCGTCCGCAGCGACGCGGGAAGCCTGGCGCCCTGGTGGAGCAGGTCGCCGGTCAGGGTGTTCCAGAACCCGGTCGGAAGCACCGCGACCGAGACTTCCTGCTCCTCTACGACCCGCCCGAACCCCTCCTGGGCGGCGTCGTCCACGACGAGGGTGGCGCCACCGGTCAGGGCCGGCAGGATCTCCTCCAGGCTGGTGTCGCCGCCCGCGCCGTGGAAGTGCAGCACGCACGCGTCCGGACCGACGTCGTACAGGGTGCGCAGTGTCGGCACGACCGCCGCCGGGGCCCGGTGCGGGACCACAACGCCCTTGGGGTCACCGGTCGAGCCGGAGGTGAACAGGACGTACGCCGGGTCCTCGGGGCCGGGTGCCACAGGCAGGCCGTCCCTGACGGCGGGCGGCGCGTCCGTGAAGGCCCAGCGGGGACGGATCACGCTCTCCACCGGAGGCTGCCAGCCGGACTCGGCGGTCGCCACCGCTTCGCGGCAGCCGAGCCGGGTCAGGATCGCCTCCAGCCGGGCCTCGGGGTGGCCCGCCTCCAGCGGAACGTACGCCCGGCCTGCCGCCAGCACCCCGAGGATCGCCGCCACATCACGGGCCGAGTGGTGTGTGACGATGCCCACGGGCGGCTGCGGCTCCGCCGCGCGCGGGGCGACGGACCGAGCCACCGACCGAGCCCAGCCGGCCAGGGTGCCGTATCCGACGACGAGTCCGTTGTCGACGACGGCCGGGCGATCCGGATCGTCGCGCGCCATTCTGAAGAACGGTTCAAGAAAAGATACTTCGGCGGATTGCATTGTTTATTTCCTTGCCCTGGTGGAATAGTGGGGATCATGCGTATGGTGATGGAATGTGATGTGAAAATAACCGCGCGGGACGGCTGTTTATTGAATGGGGATCTCTACCGCCCGGATATCTCCGAGCCCGTCCCGGTGCTGGTCCGGCGCACCCCCTACGGGACGTCGGGGAGGCCGGGCGGGGCCTCGGTCGACGGGCTGCGACTGGTGCGTGAGGGGTACGCCCTGCTGGTACAGGACGTACGGGGGCGGTTCGGGTCGGGTGGTGTCTTCGAGCCGTACGTGAATGAGGCGGCCGACGGCGCCGACACCGTCGCCTGGGCGGTGCAGCAGCCGTGGTGCGACGGCACGGCGGGGATGTTCGGCCGCTCCTACGAGGGCATGGCCGCGCTGCTCGCCGCCGCCGAACGGCCGCCCGGCCTGAGGGCCGTCGCCCCGCACGTGGCCGCGTCCCGCTTCGACGAGGGCTGGACCCGCCAGGGCGGCGCCCTCCAACTCGGCTTCCTCCTGTACTGGGTCCTCCGCGACCTGCTGCTTGACGGGGCCGGGCTGACCGGCGCCGAACGGGCCGAGGTCGAGGAAGCGGTGGACCAGATCGACGACCTGTACCAGGCCCCGGAAGCCGCCGACGACCTCCTCGACAGGCTCGCCCCGTACTACCGGCGGTGGCGCGACACTCCCACGGACGCCCCGTACTGGCGCCGGGTCGCGCCCCGCGAGTCGTACCCCGCGATCCAGGCCCCAGCCCTCCACCTGACGGGCTGGTACGACATCTTTCTCGCCGGAGCCCTGGAGAATTACCGGGGAATGCGCGGACAGGGTGTGGAATCGCGGCTGGTGGTCGGCCCCTGGTCTCATGGTGTCACCGGGGGGATATTCCCGCAGCGGCGCTACGGAATTCTCGCCGACGAACAGCATCTCGACGTCACCGGACTCCACCTGGAACATTTCGACCGCCATCTGCGCGGGCTGGAGCCCCGTACGGAGCAGAACCCCGTACGGCTCTTTCTCACCGGGGCCGACACCTGGCGCTCCTTCCCCGACTGGCCCGTCCCCGGGACCGGGGAGTACGCCCTCCACCTGGACGGGCAGGCGCTCGTGCCCGGACCCGGCCCGGCCGAGCCCGGTAGTCGCCCCCTCCGCCACGACCCTGTCCATCCCGTGCCCACCACAGGCGGGGCCACCGCGCTGCCCGGCCAGTTCACCGGCGGTGACTGCGGACCGCTCGACCAGCGCGAGGTTGAGCGGCGCGCCGACGTGCTCTGCTTCACCGGCACCCCGCTCACCGCCCCACTGACCGTCGTCGGCGACACCGCCCTGGTGGTCCTCGTTACCCCGGACGCGGCGGGCGCCGACATCACCGGCAAGCTCGTCGACGTCCACCCGGACGGCCGGGCCGAACTGCTCTGCGACGGTGTCCACCGGCTGGCGGCCGGGGCGGTGCCCGGGGACGGTGGGCCGGTCGAGGTCACCGTCCGTACGGGCGCCGTCGGGCACGTCTTCCGCCCCGGCCACCGGGTCCGCCTGGAGATCGCGGCCAGCAACGCGCCGCGCTTCGACGTGCACCCCTCGGTGGTCGCGCACCACACGGTCCACTACGGCGGCAACCACCGCTCACGCCTGCTGCTGCCGCGCCTCGCCGACGACTGAGGACGCCTCCGGGCCGGCGGCGTCCGGGTGGAAGACCGATAGGTCACACACCCGCTCGATCCGCCGGCCCGCTTCCCAGTGCGCCCGTCGCAGCCGCCGTTGCTGCGGACCGGTCAGCCGGGTGCTGTGCTGCGGGACGGAGCGCACCATCCGGGCCCGCTTGGCCGAGGCCGGATAACGGTCCCGCACCCGGTAGGGGTCGTTGAGCAGATGGTGCGCGGTGCCGGTGTGGAAGGCTGCCTTGAGCAGCGCGTAGTACGCCGCCGCGCCCGGGCCCTTGTCCCGGGCACAGTGCGCCAGGGTGCGCGCCGCCTCGAACAGCCGCCACACCACCGGGATCGCCGGGGTCGTGAACACCCCGGTCTCCTGCGCGATGCCCTCCCCGACGCCGTAGCGGAAGTAGCTGCGCATGTTGGCGAAGCCGTGTTGGGCGTCGTGGAAGATCCGGGCTTCCGGCAGATACGCCACCGGGACTCCGGCGAGCTGGAGCCGGAAGTCGAACTCCCGGTCCTCGCACCAGTGGATCAGCTCGTCGAAGTGGTAGCCGCCGATGTGGTCCACGATCACGCGGTTGTAGATCAGCGGCGGCGAGAGTGCGCTGACGTAGTCGCCCTCGTCGAACTCCCGCACCCGGGCCGTGAGCCGGCTCAGCAGCCCCGCCGACTCCCCGTACACCACCTGCCCCTTGACCACCGGCTCGGTGAGTACGGAGCGAACCATGGACCGCACAACGCCGGGGGCGAAGGTGCAGTCGGAGTCCATCAGCAGCAGGTACTGCCGGTCGGTGGCGGCGGCCCCCGCGTTGTAGGCCGCGCCGAGGTTGCCGACATCCTCGATCTCGGTCACTGTCAGCGCCCTCGGGTGGTCCGCGATCAGTTTGAGGACCGCGTCGCTGGGCCCGTTGAGGGCGAGGACGATCTCCACGTCCTCGTCGATCGAGGCGATGCAGTCCGCGATGCGCAGATCGTCGCGGAGCGCGATCACCACCGCGGTCCGGGTGATGCCCCGGTCGACCGCGGCCTCGTCCATGGGGTCGGTGGCCATTCCGTTCTTCCTTGTCGTCGTGGTGAGAAGGGCTCCGCCCCCGGGCGCGCCCGGGGGCGGAGCCCCGGCGGCGGTCATCCGGCCGCGTCTTTGAACCGCAGCGGCAGCGCGCGCAGGGCTCGTGCCGCGACGGCCTCGGCCGTGGCCACGTCGTCGGCGTGGGCGATCACGCCGGCCAGGGGGCCCGCCCCGCCCCGGTAGGGCGGTACGACCGTGCCTGGGGCCAGCTCCATGCCCCAGAACACGTCGTGCACCCCCACTCGGCGGGTCACGTTCCTGGGGTCGCCCACCCACTCGACGACCCCGCCGTCGGCGGGCTGGAACCGTTGGACGACCGCCCGGTCCCGCGTCGGCTCCAGCTCGGCCAGGTCCAGCGGGCGGCCGAGCGCCAGGCGCACCACGTTGGGCAGAGGGTCCACTCCGGTCGCCAGCCGCATCACCTCGGTGGCGATCCGGGCACCGGTGATCCGGCAGGTGATCTCCAGGAGCACCACCCGCCCGTCGTGGGTGCGCAGGATGTCGGTGTTGATCACCGCCGGGTCCAGCCGCAGGGCCCGCGCCCCGCGCTGGACCGTCTCGCTGACCTCGTCGATCTGCTCGGCGGTGAGCCGGCTGGGCAGCGTGTCACCGCCCTCGAAGAAGTACGGGGCGAACTCCTCCTTGCGCCCGTACTCCCGGTCGGCGAAGCCGAACCGGTGCAGCGTGCCGTCGACCATGAAACCCGCCAAGGTGTGCTCCGTGCCGCGCAGGAACTCCTCCACGACGATCCGGCCGCCGCCGGCCCGGAGCGCCTCCGCGGCCCGGGAGGGTACCTCCTCGGGCGACTCCACTTTCATCACGCCCAGCGAACCGGTTTGGTCGGAGGGCTTGAGCACGACCGGCAGCCCGATCCCCGCGGCAGCCCGTACCGTCTCCTCCACGCTTGCGGCCGTCGCGAAGCGGGGCAGGTCCAGCCCCGCCCGGCGCAGGATCTCCAGCCTCCGGTCCTTGAGCGTGCAGTTCAGCGCGGTCTCCAGCGGCAGCCCCGGGCAGCCGAACCGGTGCGCCACCGCGCTGATCACCGGAGGGTTGTCGGCGCCCAGCGAGAAGACCCCGTCCAGCCGGTCGATCCCGGCCGCCGAGAGCGCCGCGAGCACGGCCGCGGTGTCGTAGGGGTCGCAGAGCACCAGGGTGTCCGCGGCCTCCAGGGCCCGGTCGCTGGGGGTGTCGGTGGCCACCACCAACTCCATTTTCGGAGAGCTGAGTTCGGTGAGCGACCGGCCCATCCCCGAGCCGAGCCCGCATACCAGGATCCGGTCAGTCACGGCCCCCTCCGGGGGCGAGGGACGCCGGGGCGCCCAGGCTCAGTACCTGGAAGACCTCCGCGTGGCCGGAGCCCGAGGCCAGCGCGCCGCGGTAGCGGGCCAGCCCTCGGATCCCTTCGTCCCAGGCGGCATGGCGCAACTGCGAGACGTACGCCCGCATCGCTTCGACCTTGGTCTCGATCTGGTTGTCGATGTCCTCGGCGTACTGGAACCGGGACATCGGCGCCCACACCTCGTAACCGAGGACCAGCCAGGGCGCGGGCATCGGCTCCCCGCCCGTCTCGTGGAAGAAATCCGACCCTGCCATCCACACCGCCTCGGTGGCCAGTTGGTGCACCATCCGGTGCTCCACGTCGTCGTCGTTGTCGTGCGGCAGGTAGATCACCTGCGGTCGGACCTCGCGCAGTACCCGGACCAGCTCCAGATGGACCCGGCGGGAGAGCGCGAAATCCCGGGACGGCTCGTCGAGACGGATGCAGCGATGTACGCCCATGGCCTTCGCGGCGGCCGCCGTCTCGGCTGCGAACTCCGCGTCGCCGACCCCGTCGTCCAGGGCGCTGCGCTCGCGCCCGATGACCACGACCACCGTCACCCGGGCGCCGTTCTGTACGTGTTTGGCGATGGAGCCGCCGCACCCGATGACGTCGTCGTCGGGGTGCGGGGCCACCACCAGCACGTCACGGACGCCGGTCATGCGCCCGCCTCCGAGATCTCCCCGGCCCACGCAGCCCACCGGCCGGTCGCCGCGACACCTTCCGCGAACGAGGTGCGGGCCCGGAAGCCGAGCAGCCGGTGGGCCTTGTCGTAACGGGCCCGGGCCTGGGAGCGGTACAGCTCCAGCTCCCAGTCCGGAACCGGTTCGCCGGCACCGTCGGCCGCCTTCGCCGCCGGGCCGCGCAGGGCGCGGACAGCGTCGAAGAAGGTGCCCCAGCGCAGCTCTTCGTCGTGGCCGACGAGGAAGCGTTCACCGGCCGCGGCGTGGGCATCGACGGCCAGCAGCACCGCGTCCACGAGGTCGTCGACGTGCACGGCGTTGCACAAGCCACCGCCGTCGCCGGACGGGAGCGCCGCGAAGTCACTGTCGGGCCGCCGCAGTTGGGTGAAGGTCCACTGCCCGCCCCAGGGGCCGTAGACCACGCCCGGTTGGAGCACGACGGTCTCCAGGTCCGGTCCATGGGCGTCCAGCACCAGCTGCTCGGCGGCGAGTTTCTGCTGCTCGTACTCACGGTCGGCGGGGTCGGCCGGGCGGGCCGGGGACTCCTCCGTCAGGTCGCCGGAGACGGCGGGGTCGTACACGTCGATCGTGCTGAGGTGCACCACCCGGCGGACCCCCGCAGCGCGTGCCGCGGCCAGGACGCGGGCGGTGCCGTCGACCGATGCCGCCCAGCGCTCGGCCTCACCGCCGGAGCTGCCGAAGGCGGCGTGCACGACGGTGTCGCACCCTTCGAAGGCGGCCCGCAGCGCGGCGGCGTCCATCAGGTCGGCCCGCCGGAAGTCGAGCTGCTCCTGCGGCAGCACCGACAGCCGCGCGACTCGTCCGAAGCCGCGCACGACCGGCCGGACCTTCGCCTGGCTGTCCAGGATCAGCCGCTCGACCAGTCGGCCCCCGATGAAGCCGCCTGCGCCGGTCACCGCGACCGTATTGCCGTCGAGAAGGGGCCCGTCCCCGGTGCCGTGGGTGGTCCAGGGCTGCGGCGTCCGCTCGCGCGCGGGACCCTCGTAGCACTCCTGGATCAGCTCCACGACCCGGACTCCGTCCTCGGCGCCGGAGTGCACGGTGGCCGAACCACGCGCGGCGGCGGCGAAGTTGGCGAGCTGCTCGGTGAAGAGCGCCTCCCACTCGCCTTGCGCGGGGGCGACTGCCTCGACGTCGCCCCGGTGCAGCTCCTCACCGCCCGCCGTGGTCAGCAGGCACTCCCCGGCGGGGAAATCGGTGCCGATGGTGACGGTGGCGCGGGTGCCCGTGACGGTGCAGGTGATGCCGAGATCACGCAGACGGCTGAAGTCGCAGTGCACGTCGACCGCGCCGAAACGCAGGTGGACGCGGGAGTCCGTCTCGACCCCGCCCAGCGCGTTGTCCTGGTGGCGGACGACCTCCACGCGGGGGCCGAGCCACCACAGCAGGGTGTCGAAGACGTGTGAACCGGTGTCGGTGAGCACACCGCCGCCGGCGAGCCGCCGGTCGAACATCGACCAGGAGACCGGCTCCCAGGCGTACGGGTGGCCCTCGGACCAGTCCACGCGCACGACCTCGCCGAGGTCGCCCGCGTCGATGAGGCGCTTGACCCAGGCGTAGGCCGGGAACAGGCGGCGCGGGTGAGCCATCGCGAGGACCGGCGACCCAGGTTCCGCGGCGTGGGCGGCCAGCCGCCGCGCGTCCTCGACCGAGGTGGTCATCGGCTTCTCCAACAGGACGTGCTTTCCCGCGTCGAGCAGACCCTCCACGGTCCGGGCGTGGTGGGTGTGCGGAACGACGACCACAGCGGCGTCGAAGGCGTCGGCTGCCTCGGACGGGTCGGTGGCGATCACCACGTCGTCGGCGTCGGCGCCGCCCAGCTCGCGGTAGAGGGCGAGAGCGGCGCGGGCCTGCCCGGGGTCGCGGTCGACGAGCGCGGTGAGCCGCACTTCTCCCTTCAGCGAGGGGAGCGCGGGGATGTGGCAGCCGCGGGCAGCGGCGCCGCAGCCGACGATGGCGAGGCGTACGGGGGTGGTCACGGTGTCTCCAGGGTGTCGGGGTGCGGTGGTGATGGCGGTGGTGTTGCGGGGCAGGGCGAGGGGGCGGTCAAGGCCTCGGGGCGGGCGTGTGGTGGACCCAGACGTTCGGCTCGGTGTACGTCCCGTGGCGGTCCTCGCCGACCCGCAGCGGCACCAGCCCGCCGGGCAGCGGGTGGTCACCCGGCCCCGGGAGCGGGTGGCCCAGCTCCGCCTCCCACCGCTCGACAGGCTGACGGATCACCAAAGACGCCTCAGCAATAGCGAGTTGGCGGGCACCGAGCTCAAGATGCGTACGCAGCCAGGGGTCGAAGCAGCGGCCGTCCGGACCGCTCCAGGCGGCGTACGTCTCGATCGGGATCAGCGGGTAGCGCGGCTTGCGAGTGGGTCGGACCGGAATGATGACGCCGCGCGGACCGTCCTCGGCGGCCCGTTGGCGGGCCTCGGTGAGCAGCCGTTCGGCGTGCCCGGCCGCCCGGTGCGCGGGTTCGACCGAGACCGAGAGCATGCACAGCGCCTCGGGGCGCGCAGGCGGGCCGTGGTCGACGGCCTCCACCAGCACCTCGTCGCTGCCCGAGGGCAGCGACGAGGTGGTGCCGTCCCACCGGACCGGCAGCCCGTTGGCCGCGGCCACCAGCCGCCCGTCCCCGTCCACCAGACAGAGCTGGTGGGCCGGGTAGCGGTCGTACATCCCGTGCCAGCGCCAGTTGCCGGGAGACTCCCAGCTCATGAACGCGGGCATGTTGGCGCCGATGAGGGCGTCCAGTTGCGGCAACAGCCACGGGTCCCGTGCGAGGTCGGTGAGGGCCGGGTTCATCGGGGCGCTCAGCCGAGCAGCCGGGTCTCGGTCGTGGCCCGCATCTCGCGGGAGCGCCGCAGATCGGCGGTGACGCACACCCGCTTGAGCCAGCGGTCGGTGCCGTCGTAGCGCGCCCGGAACGGCAGCCTCCCGTGTACGGCACGGTGGTTGTCGATGAAGAGCACGTCACCCTCGTCCGCGACCACCTCCCGCATTCCGGCGTCGACCACCTTGAACAGAGCGTCGTAGGCGCGCCGGGCGTCGGTGTCGTCCTCGGGGACGGAGGTGAAGTACGGGTCGAGCCGCATGTACGGGTCGAGGCGTGAGCCGTAGAGCAGGGGAACGAGGGGCCGCTCGTCGATCATCCGCTGGATGGTGGCGAACCGGGCAGCCTCCTCGTCGCTGGTGATCGTGTTGTTCTTCGGCAGGTGGGACTCGTCCGGGGCGATGTGGAACCGCGGCTCGAAGAGGATGCCGATGTCATCGGCCGAGAGCGAGGAGAGGTTCAGCTCGCCGATGGTGGTGGGGACGCTGTCGGGGTTGCGCAGCGCCCCGAGGATCAGATAGTCGCTGCGGTACGGATGAAAGGCGTCCTCGGTGTGCCAGGTGAGCAACTCCGCGCTGCCCATGCCGAGCTGGTCGTTCTCGTGCTGGCGGATCGGGAAGATGTCGTGGACGAGGTGGCCGTTCTGCTGGGTGGCCCAGCCGAACGGCTCTCCGAGCAGGGCGCCGTAGAGCATGAGCAGCAGCTCCTCGGGGAACTCCGGCCCCGGCCGGCCGCGGCCGCGCCAGTGCTCGGGCGTCGGACCGATGCGGTCCTGGTCGAAGACGTGCCCGCGAATCACCGCGTGGCCGCGGCGGTCGCTCAGCTTGAACTCGCGCAGGAAGCGCTGCGTGCCCGGCGGCAGCGAAGCGGCCAACCGCGGCAGGTCCCGCAGCAGCACGGGATCGTCGAAGGACGGGTAGGCGGAGGCCAGTTGGATAGTGGTCTCCGCGGTCGCGGCGGCCTCATCCGGCGTCAGGATGTAGCCGGGTGTGGACGGGTCGGTGAGGTTCGACATGCCAACTCTCGCTGAGTGGTCGGGAAGGGGTGCTGCCCACAGATGGCTGGAGCCGGGCCGTGGGCCCTCGGGGTGGTGCGTGGCGGTGCCGGCGCGGTGCGGGCCGGATCCGGGGCTGCGGGCGGAGCCGCTCCCCTACGGGTTTTCGGGCCTCCGGGGCGCAACCAGGCTGCTGTGGCTGTTCGGATGCGGACCTGAAGCGTGCCGCTTCTTCGTGGCCGGGTGGCCGGGTGGCCGGGTGGTCAGGTGCGGGCGGCCTCCCGCTCGTCGAGCGCCGCCGCCGTCAGCCGGGGCGTCGGACACGCGAACAGCGTGCTCGCCCGCAGCCCCGCCGCCGCCGGGAAGGAGTCCCGCAGCCGGGCGAGCAGCCGCATGGCCAGCAGGGACTGCCCGCCGTGGGCGAAGAAGTCGTCGTCGGGGCCGAGCCCGGGCGCCCCGAGGACGTCACGGAAGGCGGTCAGGACAGTGGCCAGGGGTTCATCCCGCGGCACGGGCGTGGCCTCGGTGGGGTGATAAGGCCCCGCCGGGGTCGTGCGGTCCGCGTCTGCCGCCCAGGCGGCGAGCAGCTTCTTGTCGATCTTGCCGTGCGGGTTCTTCGGTAGGACGGCCACCCGGTAGTGCACCCGGGGCACGGCCCACTCCGGCAGCGCCCGCGCCAACGGGCGGATCATCGAGTCCCGTTCGGACGTGGCCGGGCGGGCCGCCGCTCCGGGGGGCGGGGCGCGGTGCGGGTCGGCCGGGACGGTGAACGCCCACAGCACGGTTCCGGTCCCCGGGTCGGGGAAGACCACGGCCTGGTCCACCTCCGGGTTCTCGCACAGGGCGCGCTCCACCTGGGCCGGCTCCAGCCGGTGGCCCCGGAGCTTCACCTGGTCGTCGACCCGCCCGAGGAACACCACGTGGCCGTCGGCGTCGATCCGCCCCAGGTCGCCCGTGACGTACACCCGCGCGCCGGGAGCGTGTCCCGAAGGATCGGGGACGAACCGCCGGGCGGTGGCGGCCTCGTCGCCGAGGAAGCCTCGGGCCAGCAGCGGTCCGCCGATGTGGATCTCGCCCATCTCGCCGTCCGGTACCGGTCGCCCGTCTTTCCGGATGCTGATCTCCACGTCCCGCAGCGGAGTGCCGAGCGGGACCTCCTCGGCCCCCTCGGGGAGGAGCCCGGTGTAGAAGGCCGAGCTGACGGTGCACTCGGTGAGCCCGTAGACATGGGCCAGCGAGGCCGGCTGACGGGCCTGCCACTCACGGTAGGGAGCCGGGTCCATCCGCTCGCCGCCGACCACCACCGTGCGCAGCTCCGGCGGGGTTGTCAGGCCAGCGGTGGTCAGCCACCGCGCGTACTCCAGCCAGTACTGCGTGGACAGCTCCACCACGGTGGTCCGGGTCCGGGCCACCGTGGTGTGCAGCTCCTCCGCGTCCAGCGCCCGGGTGTCGGACCGGCACACCACCGCGGCGCCTACGGCGAGGGCGGGGAAGACCTCCTCGATGACGACGTCGAAGCCGAGCGAAGCCACCTGGAGCCAGCGGTCCCCAGATGTCAGCTCCAGCCGTTCGGCGACCCCGGCCGCGAACCGGCCGAGCGCGTCGCGCTCCACGACCGTGCCCTTGGGCTCCCCGGTGGAGCCGGAGGTGAACAGGACGTAGGCCGGGTCGTCGGGCCGGTGCCGTACCGGAGGACGTGCGGCGCTCAGGCCGACGGGTACGTATGCCCCGTCCGGGGCGTGCCGGCCGTCGCCCAACCACACGGTCGCATCGGTGCGCCGCACGAGCGCGGCGCGCGCGACGGCGGGCAGCCGGTCGTCCAGGACGGTGAACCCGGCCCCCGCCTTGAGCGCGGCGACCATGCCCAGGACCGTACGGGCCGGGTCGGGGAAGGCGAGGCCCACCAGCCGGCCGGGGCCCGCGCCCTGTCCGGCCAGGGAGTCGGCCCAGGCATCGGTCAGCCGGTCCGCCGCCTCGTACGTCCACACCCGGCGGGGGGTCACCAGGGCGGGGGCCTCGGGGTGCGCGCCGACGGAACGGTCCCACAGGCCGATCACGTCGGGTGCGGTCGCGGCGGTCACCGGGCGGCCCCGGTGGTGGCGTGCTCGTGCAGGAAGGCCGAGAGGCCCGCGAGTCCGGCGCGGAAGCTCTCCTCGGGGCCGCCGAAGCCGAGCCGGGCGCCGTGGGGCGCGCCGAAGGCCGTGCCCGGCACGAGCAGCGTGCGGTGCCGGGCGAGCAGCTCCAGGCAGAAACGTTCCACCGCTTCCGGCGGAGCGTCCGCGTCCGCCAGCTCTCGGAAGACGGGCAGTGCGCACACCCCGCCCTCCGGCGGGGCCCAGTGCACCAGATCGGCATGGGCGGCCGCCCAGTCGTTCAGCCGGGCGAGGTTGCGCCGGGCCTCGGCCGCCCGTGCGCCGATCAGCCTGTCCGCGTGGCGCATGGCCCGCTCGGCGATCAGCTCCACCAGTGGAGAGAGGAAGAGCGTGGTCCGGTCGCGCAGCGGGAAGGACGCCCGGATCAGCTCCGGCGGCGCCACCGCCCAGCCCACCCGGAGCCCGGGCAGGCCGAAGGTCTTGGAGAACGTGCCGTACGAGACGGTGTTCCCGCCCGCCCCGCCCGGGGTCGGCAGGGGCTCCCAGCGGTGGGTGATCTCGGCGGTCGCCGCGTCCCACACCAGGGTGGCGCCGGCCGCCTCGACGTGCTCGGTCAGCTTCTCGAGGCCCTGGGGCGAGAGGGTCGCCCCGGAAGGGTTGTGCGGGAAGTTGACGATCACCGCCCGGGTCCCCGGCGTGACCAGCTGCTCCAGCGCGCCGGGGTCGATCTCGCCCTCGCGCACGGCGGAGGCCGGGAGCTCGGCGATCTCGCACCCCGCGGCCCGGGGGTAATGGGCGAGCGAGTGGTAGACGCCCTCCTGCACGACCACCCGGTCGCCGGGGCGCAGCAGGGCGTGCAGGGTGAGCGCGATGGCCTCGCTGGAACCGTGGGTGACCAGTACCCGGTCGGCGTCGCCTGCCGAGTATCGGTCCGCGATCGCCTGCCGGACGCCCGCCCCGCCCTGCGAGACGCTGTCGTCCATCACGATCGCGTCCAGGTCCTCGGCCCGGATGCCACACAGTTCGCGTATCTCGGCGAAGGAGTACGGATGGACACCGCTGGAACTGATGTCGTGGATGTCGGGGGCCAGATGGCGGCGGTACCACTCCTCCAGCACCGGAGGATCCTCGTGCCGCGGACGCAGACTGCTCATGGCTGTTGCACCTGTCCCTTCTATCCCTGACGGGAGTCCCGCCACCACCGCTGACCGGAGAGCGGGAGCGTGTCGATGGGGTCGTAGTAGTGGTAGGAGCCAGTGCGGGCCTCGGGATCCGCCGCCTCCAGCGGGGTGAGGTAGCTCTTGCTCCAGTGCGAGACGCCGAACTCCCGGTCGTAGGAGTCGGTCTGGTGCACCCAGCGCTTCCCGGCCATCGGCACGTCGCACACGATGCGGGGAGTGGCGAACCCGGGGAGGTAGCCCATGATCTGATGCTGGATCAACTGCGCCCGGTGCAACGGAACCCGCCAATGCTCGGCGTTCGGGATCATGTCGCACATGTAGAAGTAGTACGGCGTGATGCCGGCGTGGTCGGCGAGCGCGAAGCACAGGTCGAGCAGCTCGTGCGCGCTGTCGTTGACGCCGCGCATCAGCACGCCCTGGTTCCGTACGTCGTGCAGCCCCGCGTCGAGCAGCGCCCAGGCCGCGTCCGCCACCGAGGGCGTCACCTGCTGGGCCGCGTTGGCGTGGGTGTGCAGCGCGATGCGGGCCCCGCGGGCCCTGGCCTTTGCCGCGACCCGCGCGACGCCCTCCAGGATCGGGCCGGAGCGCCAGTGCTGGGGCAGCCCGATCAGGCCCTTGCTGGCCAGCCGGACGTCCCGGATCGAGTCGATGTCCAGGAGCTGGTCGAGGAAGCGCTCCAGCCGGGGCCAAGGCATGTTCGCCAGGTCGCCGCCGGAGACCACCACGTCCCGGATGCCGGGGGAGGATCGCAGGTGAGTGAGGATGAGATCGGCCCGGTCGGCCGGTTTGAGCGTGAGCTTCGTCTTGGTGACCTGGGGCGTGGAGTTGCCCACCAGGTCCATGCGCGTGCAGTGCCCGCAGTACTGGGGGCACGTCGACAGCAGCTCGGCGAGCACCTTCGTGGGATAGCGGTGCGTCAGCCCCTCCACCACCCACATGTCCTGCTCGTGCAGTGAGTCCCGGTCGGCCATCGGGTGCGAGGGCCACTCGGGGTGTCGGTCGGAGAGGACCGGCAGCATGTAGCGCCGCACCGGGTCGTCGTAGAACGCCTTGGTCATCTCACCCGGGCGGGCGCCTGCCGACTCCGGGGCCATGGTGTTGATCATCTGGGGCGGGAGCAGAACCGACATGGTGGCGCGCTCCTGCCGGTCGCGCTCCAGGTCTTCGTAGAAGCCCTCGTCCAGCAGCGTGCCCATGACGGCGTGCAGCCCTTTGACGCCCTTCACGCAGTGCGCGCGCTGCCACTGCGGGTCCGCCCACTCGGCCTCGGTGACCTCGCGCCACCCCGGGAAGCGTTGCCAGTCCGGCTCCACGAGCGGACGGCTCCGGTACTCGTAGGCGCCTTCTACTGCCGCGGTCTCCGTCTGGCTGCGTGCCGTGTCCACCAACCCGCCACCCGTTCTCATCGGTTTCGGCCGTGTCGCCTGTCGCCTGTCGCCACTGATCCTGCCGAGGTCCGAGGTTGTACACGAGGGAAGATTGCCGGGGGTTGTTGTACGGGGCTCCTGACGCAAGAGACTCATACAACTCCGCCCGGACGGGCAGGAAGCGGAAGGCGGCGTGCCGTCGGCGAAAGCGCCGTGCCGGTGTGCCGAAATCGGGACGATCACCTTCCGAAGTGGCTGGAACCGACAGACGATCGCTTGACGGTGTGTCAGTGGCATGTACCAATGCTCCAGAGACCAAGCGCGGAGGGTTCCTGCCGGCCCGGCAGGGACCCTCCGCCCGGCCGCACGACCAGCCGTACAACCGCCGACCACGGTTGCGCGGTTCGGCGACGTACGTGCGCCTCGTTCGGGACACCATCCATGAGCAGGGGGATATATGGCCAGGCCAGAGCGGTTATTGGATCCCACGGCCGGACCGCTGGAGGCATTCGCACATGACCTGCGCGGGCTGCGCCGAAAGGCCGGGAGCCCTTCCTATCGCGCCATGGCGAATAGCGCCCACTACTCGGTGGCGACGCTCGCGGAAGCGGCCCGGGGACTGCAGAAACCTTCGTTGAAGGTGACCCTCGCCTATGTGGCCGCGTGCGGAGGCGACGTACCGGCGTGGGTGCGCCGCTGGCACGATGTCAGCGAGGAACTGGAAGCCGGACAGTCCGAAGCCCGACGTAAAGCGGAGCCTGTGGCCAGGGAGCCCACGCGCCCCGGCCGGCCCGCCGTCGCCGCGTACAGCCCGGAGCGGTACGGCATCGAGCGCGTAGCGCGCCAGAAGACCGGTCCGGCCGCCTCGCGTGCCTCGCACGCCGCCTCACGTGCTGCGGGGCGTGGCGAAGACGCGCTGACCGGCGACGAGCGCGACGAGCTGCGCCGCCTGCGCGACGAGGTCGCGGAGCTGCGGCGGGCCAACGAGGTACTCAAGGCGGCCTCCGCGATCTTCGCGGCGGATCTCCGTACTACGGCACAGGTCGTGTACAACCCGGCGGGCCGTCAGGATCAGTCGGCGTGACCGGCACGCCGCGCGCCATTCGGGCCCGGGGCACAGCCGGACGATCCCGACCGACCTTTGGGGACTGACCATGCGTGTGCTCGGAGTCAACGGCTGGCCCGGGGCCAGCCACGACGGTGCTGCCTGCCTCGTCGTGGACGGAGACGTCATAGCCCTGGCCGAGGAGGAACGCTTCACCCGCGACAAGCACGCCTACGGGCAGGCGCCCCTCCACGCCGCGGCCTACTGCCTCGCCGAGGGCGGTCTCACCCTGGACGACATAGACGTCGTCGCTCATGGGTGGGACCTCCCCACCCTCTTCCAGGACCGCGGGCTCGACTGGTTCGCCGACGACGCCGAGGCGCTGGAACACCTACTGCCCAAGGCGCTGTTCCCACGCTCCCGCGACCCCCGGCTGACCTTCGTCAACCACCACCTCGCCCACGCCGCCAGCGCCTATCTCCTCTCCGGGCGCGACCGGGGCGCCGTTCTCGTCCTGGACGGCCAGGGCGAGAACGAGAGCACCACGCTCGCCGTCGGCATCGGCGGCAAGATCAAGACCCTGCGGTCGCACTCACCGGGCTGGTCGCTGGGGTACTTCTACGCTGCCGTCTGCGAGTACGCCGGGCTCGGCGCCGATGCCGCGGGCAAGATGATGGGCCTCGCCTCGTACGGCACGCCCCAGGACCTCACCTTCGGCGGTGCCCTCGGCTTCACCGACGAGAACTTCACGGTCGGCGTGGTGCCCCCCGGTCTGCGCTCCTCCGGCGGCACCGACGAGGAGGACGCCACCATCCGGCACTGGGCGGCGCACCTGGAGAAGACCCTCCAGCAGGCCCCGAACCGCTCCGTGCGCCGCTTCGACCCGCGCACCGGCCGCTTCGCACGCGTCACCGACCACAATCCCTTCGACTATCGCGACCTCGCCGCCACCGCCCAGGCCGCCCTCGAACGCGCGGTCATGGCGCTGGTGCGCGGTCTGCTCCGAGAGACCGGCGAGACCACGCTCATGGTCGCGGGTGGGGTCGGCTTCAACGCCACCCTCAACGGCAAGCTCATGCGCATGCCCGAGGTCGAGGACCTCTTCGTCCAGCCCCTCGCGGGCGACCAGGGCGTCTCGCTCGGCGCGGCGGTCTGGGTCGCCGCCGAGGGCGGCGACCGGATCCAGTCGATGAACGGCTCCGTCGCCTGGGGGCCCCAGTGGACCCCGGAGCGGATACGCCACGTCCTCGACGCCTCGGGCGCCGCCTACACCGAGCCCGGGGACATCGCCGCCGCGACCGCCGGAGTGCTGGCGCGAGGAGGCGTCGCCGGATGGTTCCAGGGCCGCGCCGAGGGCGGCCCCCGCGCGCTCGGCCACCGCAGCATGGTCGCCGTGCCCACCCCTGAGTCCACCCGCGACCGCGTCAATATCCGGATCAAGGACCGCGAGGCGTGGCGCCCCTTCGCCCCCAGCATGCAGGAGGAGGCGGCCGAGTCCTTGATCGGGACCTCCATCCCGCTCCCGTACATGATCGTCACCACCCCGGTCACCGACGCGGGCGCCGAGGCCATGCCCGCCGTGGTCCACCGCGACCGGACCACCCGACCGCAGACCGTCTCGGCCGCCGTCGATCCGCTCTACCACCGGCTCATCGGCGCGGTCGGCGAGCACACCGGCACCCCGGTCGTCCTCAACACCTCGTTCAACGGCCGCGACGAACCGGTCGTGTGCAGCCCGCAGGACGCGCTCGCCACCTTCCACCGCGTCCCGCTGGACGCCCTGGCGCTCGGGCCGTTCCTGTTGCGCCGCTCCACCGGGGGAGCGGGCGAGTGAGCGCCCCGTACCGCGAGAAGACCCCCGTGAGCGGCCCCCGTGAGTCCGCGCTTCCCGTCGTCCCCGCGCCCGGCACGGCGGAGGCCGGCCCCGACACGCCGGCGCCCGAGGAGATCCGCGCCAAGGTCGCGGAGTGGATCGCGGAAGCGGTGCTCACCCCCGATGCGGACCCGGCCGCCCCCCTGCGCGACCTCGGAGTGGACTCCCTCGACCTCATCCGCACCGCCCGCCGCGTCGAGGCCGTCTTCGGCGTGCGGTTGCAACTGCGCGAGCTGTTCGGCCCGGAGACGACCACGGAGCGGCTGGCCGCGCTCATCTCCGAACGGGCTGCCCGGCGCGGTGCCCCCGAGTCGGTCCCGCCCGGTGCCGAGCACGGCCCGGTCGTGCTCACCCCGGCACAGGAGCAGGCGTGGGAGGAGCAGACCGGCGACCGGGGCCACTGGAGCCAGAGTCTGCTCTTCACCACCCGGCCCGGCGTCGTCCCGGACGCCTTCGAGGAGGCCGTACGCCGCCTGGTCGCCGGGCATGCCTCCCTGCGTCTGGCCGTTGAGGCGCCCCCGGCCAAGCGGCCCCGGCAGCGTGCCCTCGCCGTCGCGGTCGACGGTCCCCCCGCCGACGCCCTCGCCAAAATACTGGACACCGTCGACCTTTCCACGCTCGACGACGCGGAACTGTCGGCCGAGGTCACCCGGCGCTGCGCCGCCGAACAGGGCGCCCTCGATCCCGGCACCGGGCGGGTGGCCCGCTTCATCCGGTTCGACGCGGGCCCGGCGCGGCCCGGCCGCCTGCTCGTAGCCGTCCACCAGCTGGCGATCGACATGGTGTCCTGGTCCGTCCTCCTCGAAGACCTCCAGGAGCTGTACGAGGCGCTCGCCGCAGGTCGCCAGGACGTGTGGTGCGCCGAGGGCACCTCCTACCCGGAGTGGGCCCGAGCTCTCGCGGATCACGCCCGGACACCCGAGGCGGAGGCCGAGGCGGAGTGGTGGGCGGAGGTTGTCCGCACCCCCGCGGGCGTCCCGCTCGACCACGACGTCCCCGATCCCCGTGCCGCGAACACCGCCGCCACTGCCGTCACGCACCGCGAGGAGCTGCCCGAGGAGCTGACCGGCCGGCTCCACGCGGCCGCCCGCGCCCACCGCGCCCACCCCGGCGACCTCGTCCTGCACGCCCTGGGCGAGGCGCTGTCCGGCTGGCTCGACGAGCCGGCCGTCCGCGTCGACATCCTGCGGCACGGGCGCGAGGAGAGCGTGGGCGACAGCCATCTGACACGTACGACCGGCTGGTTCACCACCACCGTCCCGGTCCTGCTCGACCTCGCCACCGGTACCCCGACCGGGCGGCTCGCCCGGACCGTCGGCCACCTCGCGGCGATGCCCGGCGGGGGAGTGGGACACGGCGCGCTCGGCCGCCACGGCCGCCCCCGGATCGCGGCCGTGCTGCGCTCCGCCCCGCCCAGCGACATCTCCTTCGACTTCGAGGGCGACGACGCGGACGCGCTGCCGCTCGGCGGGCTCCTGACGGACGTGGCGCCCGAGCCGGCCGGGGAGATCACCGCCCCGCACTGGGTGCGTCCCCACCTCATCGAGGTGATCGCCACCACCGACGAGGGAGTGCTCCGAGTCGAGTGGTGGTACTCCACGGCTCTGCACGACGAGATGACCGTGCGCCTGCTCGCCGCTCGCCACCGGACGGCCCTGGTCGCCCTTCTCACGGCTTGTGAGGCCAACGGCGGGGTGCCCGCGACCATCTGACGAGGTACCTGTGACGCACCCTCACACACGGGGGCCCGACGGTTCGCCGGCGGCCGCACCCCGACCTCTACCCCACGGACGGACAAGTGAAGACGTCTGCCATGACCCTGCCCAGCGTGCTCGACCCCTTCTTCGCCCTCGCCCGTTCACAACCCGACCGGCCCGCCGTCGTCGACAACGGAGTCACCGTCGCGTACGGCCGGCTGGCCGGCTGGGCGGAGGCAGTGGCCGAAATGGTCGCCACCCGCGTCCCGGGGCCACGCCCGCCCGTGGGCATCATGGTCCACCACAGCGTCCGCGACATCGCCGCCGTCCTCGGTATCCTCGCGGCCGGGCGCGCCTTCGTTCCCGTGGCCGAGGGCCCCGAGGGCCACCCCGACGAGGCGCTGCGCGCCCTCCGGTGCGAGGAGCTGGTCACTACCGCGGACAGCGGGCAGCTGCCGGCCGTGCCGCGCGTCCTGTGCCCCAACTGGAGCCGATCTCGCCCCCTGTCGCGGCTGGCCGGAGGCCCCGTCCGTGCCGAGGACCCCGCCTACGTGCTGTTCACCTCGGGCTCCACCGGGGCGCCCAAGGCCTCCGCGGTCCCGCACGGCGCACTGCATGCCGTCCTTCCTCACCTGATCGAGCGGTACGGCGTCGGTCCGGCCACCGTCGCCCTCAACTTCCACCGGGCCGACGGCGACACCTGCCTGGAGGAGATCCTGCCCACCCTGCTCTCGGGCGGGCTCGTCATCCTCGATGAGGAGGCCGAGACCGACCTCGACCGGGTCCTCACCGACCACGAGGTCACGCTCGTCAACCTGCCCGTCGACTACTGGCACATCTACAACGGCCACCTGCTGGAGACAGGTCGCAAACTTCCCGACCGCGTCGAGACCGTCGTCGTCGGCGGCGAGGCGGTCCGCCCGGACATGCTGGAGCGCTGGGACCGACTCGGTGCCGGTCACGTCCGGCTGCTCAACACCTACGGCTCAACCGAGACCGCCCTCGTCACCCACACCGCCGTCCTCGCAGGGCCGGACACCGCGGGCCCGTTCCCCGAGGGCGTGCCGATCGGCCGCCCGCTGCCGTCCGTGCGCCAGGTCGTCGTACCCCGTCCGGAGACGCCCGATGGCCCCGGTGAACTGTGGGTGGCCGGTCCGCAGCTCGCCACCGGATACCTCGACGACCCCGAACGTACCGCCGCCTGCTTCACGGAGGCAGATCTCGGCGACGGCCCGGCCCGCTGGTACCGCACCGGCGACCTCGTCCACGAGGCCACCGACGGCAACCTCGTCTTCCACGGACGCCTCGACCACCAGGTCAAGATCCGCGGCCACCGGGTGGACCTGCTGGACGTCGAGGAGGCACTCGGGCGGCTCCCCGGCGTGACGGCGGTGGCCGCCGCCCCGCATGCCAAGGGCGAACATACGGCGCTGGTCGCCTTCGTGGTACTGGGGGCGGACACCACGGCCGCCGCGGACGGCGGCGGGAACGCCACTGTGCCTGCCACTGCCACCACCACCGAAGCCGGCGCCACCGCCGACGCGTTGCGGGAGCGGCTGCGGGCCGTTCTCCCCGACCACTGCGTACCCGACCGGATCATCGCGGTCCCGGCGCTCGCTCACACCCGCACCGGCAAAGTCGACCGCACTGCCACCCGGGATCGGTACCTGTGACGAACCGGCTCTTCGACCCCTCGGTCGCCCCGGCTGCCGTACCCGAGGTGAACGTCCGGGGCCCCTGGTCCTTCCTCTGGTGGCTGGTCCGTGTCCGCCCCTGGCCGCTGGTGCTCAGCGCGCTGCTCGGCACGGCCTGGATGGTGCCGCTCGCCCTGACCCCGCTTGTCGTCGGGCAGGCCATCGACGGGGCCGGACAGGGCGGTGGCGCGGGTGACGTGGTGCTGTGGGCCCTGGTGGCGCTCGGCCTCGGCGGCGTCCAGGCCCTCGCGGGCGCGGGCCTGATCCAGGCCGCCGTCGGCGCCGAGGCGCACGCCGTGTCGTACAGCCATCGGGTGCTGATGCGGCAGGTCGTCCGGCTCGGCGCCACTCTGCGCGGCAAGGCCCGCTCCGGTGACGTGGCCGCCTCGGCCGCCGCCGACGTCGAGAGCATCGGCCAGGCGTTCGAGGTCGTCGGCCGTACGGCCGGGGCGGTGATCGCCGCCGCCCTCGTGACCGTCGCGCTCACGGTCACCTCCCCATTGCTCGGCCTCGCCGTCCTCATCGGCGTGCCCGCCGCCGTACTCGGCATCGGCCCGCTGCTCCGCCCGCTTCAGACTCGCGACGAGGCTCAGCGCGAGCAGATGGGTATCGCCACCTCCCAGGCGGGGGACATCGTCGCGGGCCTGCGTATCCTGCGCGGCATCGGCGGCGAGGCACGCTTCGCCGAGCGCTTCCGCCGCACCAGCCAACAGGTGCGCAGGGCAGGAGAGTCGGCCGGACGCCTGGAGGCATGGCTCCAGGCGGCGGGTGTTCTGCTGCCGGGCCTCGTCACCGTGGGAATCGTCTGGTTCGGCGCCCGCCTCGCCCTCGACGGCGCCATCACCGCCGGTGAACTCATCGCGTTCTACGGTGCTTCGGCCTTCCTCACCCTGCCCGTCAGCACCGCGACCGAGGCTGCCGAGACGGTGAGCCTCGCCCGGGTCGCCGCGGGCCGGATCTACACCCTGCTGTGCCTGGAGCCTGACACTGTCGCGCCCCGGCACCCCGAACCGCTGCCCCCCGGCCCGCTTTCCCTCACCGATACGGAGACCGGGATCACCGCCCGGGCCGGGCGGCTGACCGTGGTCGTGGCTCCCGCCGACCGCACCGGGGATCTCGCTGACCGCCTCACCCGGCCCGTACGGTCGGACGACGTTCCGCCCGTGCTGCTCGGCGGCGTACCGCTCGGCCGTGTGGGCCTCGCCCAACTGCGTTCCAGAACGCTGCGCTCCGGCCCCGCCGACACGCTGTTCACCGGCACCGTACGGGAGGAGCTGACCGCCGCGACCCCCACCCGTTCCCCGGAGGCGCTGGACCGGGCGCTGTGGGCCGCCGACGCCACCGACGTGGTCGACGCCCTGCCCGGCGGGCTCGACGCCCAGGTGGACGAGGGAGGCCGGACGCTGTCCGGAGGCCAGCGCCAACGCCTCCTTCTGGCGCGCGCGCTGCTCGCCTCCCCCGACGTGCTGGTCCTGGAGGACCCCACCGCCTCCGTCGACGCCTACACAGAGGCCCGGGTGGCGGATCGGGTCGCCGCGCTCCGCGCGGGCCGGACCACCCTCGTGTTCAGCGACAGTCCGCTGTGGCGCGGCGTCGCCGACCACGAGATCCGCCTGAACGCGGGCCCCGTCCCCGCAGGCCCTGACCGCCCCGCAGGAGAGCCCTCGTGACGATCACTCCCACCCGAGCGGGCGCCGGGCCCGACCCCGCCGAAGCGGTCACGGCGCCCGGGCGGCTGCCGCTGGCCGGCCGGGCCGATGTACGCGCCTGGGTCGGCGCCTTCCTGCACCGCGAGGCCCGCCGACTCGTTCTCACCTTCGGTCTGTTCGCCGCCGCGCTGCTCGCCGGGCTGGTTGGCCCCCGGCTGCTCGGACAGTTGGTCGAGTCCGTCAAGGACGGCACCAGCGCCGGCCGCGTCGACCTGTTCGCCCTCGTCTTCCTCGGCGTCCTGGCGGGTCACGCGCTGCTCGCCCGCGCGGCCCGCACCCAGGCCACCCTGCTCGGGGAACGCGTCCTGGCCAGCACTCGTGAGCACTTCGTCCGCCGGGTCCTCGGTCTGCCGCTCGCCCAGGTCGAGAGCGTCGGCACCGGCGACCTCCTCAGCCGCGCCACGACCGACGCCGACCGGCTCAACGAGAGCATTCGGCAGGCCGTGCCGCGGATCGCGCTCGCGGCGGTGACCCTGGTGTTCACCGTCGCCGCGATCGTGCTGACCTCGCCGCTGCTCTCGCTCGCACTGTTGGCGGGGCTGCCGTTCGCGGTGCTGTCGACGTGGTGGTACCGGCCGCGCGCGACCCGGGCGTACGAGCGGCTGCTCGCCCAGGAGGCCGATGTCCTGGCCGTGGTGCACGAGACCGCGCGGGGCGCCGCGACCGTCGAGTCCCTCGGGCTCGGAACGCGGCAGCGCGCACGGCACGGCCGGGCGGTCGACGCCGTAGTCCGCACGCGGCAGCGCACCACCTGGCTGCAGACCGTCTGGTTCCCCAGCCTGGACCTCGCCACCATGGCCCCGATGGCGCTGACGCTGCTGATCGGCGGCCTCGCCTACCAGCGGGGCGAGGTGGGCCTGGCCGAGGTCACCGCGGTCGTCCTCTACGTACAGGCCCTCGGTGAACCCCTCGACGACCTGTTGACCTGGACCGACGAACTCCAGATCGGCAACGCGGCGTTGCGCCGCATCCTGGGCGTGGACCTGCTCGCGAGCGAGGAGACACGCCCGCCCGCGCCCATCGAAGGCCACGCGATCCGCCTCGAAGGGGTCGGCTTCGGGTACGGGCCGGACCGGGTGGTCCTGACCGGAATCGACCTCGACATCACGCCCGGTGAACGCCTCGTCGTGGTGGGCGCGTCGGGCGCGGGCAAGTCCACGCTCGGCAAGCTGCTGGCCGGTGTGCACCACCCGGACCGGGGAACAGTGCGTATCGGCGGCGCCGAGGTGTCCAGCCTTCCGGTCGAGCAGCTGCGCCGCGAGATCGTGCTGGTGACGCAGGAGCAGCACGTCTTCAGCGGCACGCTGCGGGACAACCTCACCCTGACCGGCGGGGGAGAGGAGCCGGAAGCGGAGGACGGGCCGCTGTGGGAGGCGCTGGAGACGGTCCTCCTCGCGGACTGGGCACGGACGCTGCCCGACGGCCTGGACAGCGAGATCGGGCCGGGCGCCGCCCCGGTCCCCCCGTCCGCCGCCCAGCAGCTCGCGCTGGCCCGCCTGCTGATCTGCGACCCGCACACCCTGGTTCTCGACGAGGCCACCGCTCTGCTGGACTCCACCGCGTCGCGCCGAGTGGAACGCTCGCTCGCGGCCCTGATCGAGGGCCGGACGGTGATCTCGATCGTGCACCGCCTGGACTCTGTCCGGGACGCCGACCGCATCGCGGTCATGGACCACGGCCGGATCGTCGAACTCGGCAGCCACGACAAACTCCTCGCGGCGCAGGGAGCGTACGCCTCTCTCTGGCACTCGTGGGAGTCCGCCCGCAGCGACGAACCCCCGGCGAAGGGCCTCCCGGACTGATGGGCACCGGCGCGTCTCCTTGTCGCCATCGGTGCCCCCGCGGTGGCCGGCCGGTGGGCGGACGCCTTCGGACGACGACATACCAGCGAGCAGGGACCGACCAACCGCACATGTTCTGATCAGGAGAAACGTCACTCAGCAGCACGACCCGGCCCTATGCGACACGAACGCTCACGGAGCCTTTTCCCACCTCACGCTGAGGCGTGATGAAGGACGAGGAGCCTTGTCGGCCCAGCACTTGAGGTCGGCGTCGGCGAATCGGCAGCAGGGTTCCGTCCAGGATGACGAACGCCTAGGTCCGCGCGGTGCGCATCGCCTTGGCCAGGGTGGGCGCGAGGGCGGCCAGTACGTCGACGGCTTCACGTATGTAGCGGTGAGCGGTCGCCATACCGATCCCGAACCCGGCGGCGAGCTGGGTGTAGGAGTCACCGCACCGCAGATACGAAGCTCCTGGCGGACGGTGGATCTTGGTCGTGAACCCGTCTGCCAGGAGCTTCGTCGTTCCGCAGATCCGTCCAACACGCGACCGGCGCCGCCAGGTTGGAAACGACTCATAGCCCTCAAACGCAGAGCATGTCCACCCGCTTTCACGCACCAACTCGTTGGTGCGATCATCACCACATGAAGATCGATTCGCGTCGCATCAGTGCGGTGGTTGTTCTGCTCGTCGGCATGTCCCTGGCCGTGTGGGCCATTATCGGACCGCCCCAGGACTGGACGGGCAGCATGTGGTGGGCTCGTGCGGGACTGTGTGCGGGAGGTCTTGGACTGGTACTCCTCAGCGCGCAGCTGATGTTCCCGATCAACCGCAAGAAGGACAGGGACGCCGACCGGGACCCAACGTCCGCATGGGGATCCCTGGCCGGGCCGCTGGACGACCTCTTCTGAAGGGCCAGGGCGAGAGCGGGCGACGTGCGAGTCTTCACGCGTACCGCATACGGCCCTGAACACGGTAAACGCGAAGGAAGGGGATGCTGGTCAGAGCCTGTGGTTGGTGGCGTGGGAAGCCCAGACTGACCGCAGCACGGGTCCTGCTGTCCGCGTCCCGATCCAGGGCAAGAATATGCGCGGCTGATGTCGTCGTCGCAACCGCGATCACGCCAAGATCCGCAGTCTCAGAGAACGCGCCATGGCAACCCTCCAGTCCTGGCGGCTCCTGCGGAAGCTCCGCTGCAGCACCACACGGATCACCGCCGTCGTCCGGGCCGGCGTCGCCCTCGAACTCACCACCTGATCAAGATGGAAAAGGCTCAGTGGGGAGACTCTGCAGACGCAAAGTCATCGCTGGTCGAAGGCGGGCGTGTGAGCTACAGCCATGACATCGCCGAGGAGCATGGAAGCCGTTCCCGCATGGCAGCGAGCAGGCAGTCGGAGTTGGCCGGCAGTCCGAAGAAGGCCTGTTTGCGGCGGAGTCCCCGCCGCCGGAGATAGGTCCGGGCGAGCCAGCCCAGCGAGGCACCGATCCCGGCGGCTATCACGCCCAGCACGATGTTGCGCCCGTCGTCCGTCATGGGCGCGCAGGGTATCGGTCATTCGGGTAACCGTTCGAGGCGGTCCTGACGATCCGGCTTCCCCGGGGCTACCCTGCGGCGGGAGATCCGTTGACTGGAGGTACGTATGCGCCGTTCCGTCGGCCGGAAAACGTCGCTGTTGGCCGTCCTCGCGGTGGTCGCGTCGGTGGGCGCCGCCGCCCCGGTGGCCTCGTCACCGTCCGCCGCCCCGCGTCCCGCGCCACCCAAGTCGCCGGTGGCGGTGGGCCACGGGGGAGCGGTGGCGAGCGTCGACCCGGACGCGTCCGCCGCCGGGATCGAGGTGCTGCGCAAGGGCGGCAACGCGGTGGACGCGGCCGTGGCCACCGCCGCCGCTCTCGGCGTGACCGAGCCGTACTCGGCGGGCATCGGCGGCGGTGGCTACTTCGTCCACTACGACGCGAAGAAGCGCACCGTGCGGACGATCGACGGCCGCGAGACCGCACCGCGCAGCGCGGACGCCTCCCTCTTCCTGGAGAACGGCAAGCCGATTCCCTTCGAGGAGGGTGTGACCAGCGGCCTCGGCGTCGGCACCCCCGGCACCCCGGCCACCTGGGAGCGGGCCCTGGACGCGTGGGGCAGCAAGTCCCTGCGTACGCTGCTGAAACCGGCCGAGCGCCTGGCCCGGGACGGCTTCGTGGTGGACGGCACCTTCCGCTCGCAGACCGCCTCCAACCAGGCCCGGTTCGCCGACTTCCCGGCCTCCGCCGAGCTGTTCCTGCCCGGCGGTGAACTCCCTGCCGTCGGCTCCGTGTTCAAGAACCCCGACCTGGCCCGTACGTACGAGAAGCTCGGCCGCAAGGGCGTCGGGGAGCTGTACGGGGGCGAGTTGGCCGACGACATCGTCCGTACGGTGCGCAAGCCGCCCGTCGACCCGGACGCCACCCGGGTGGTGCGGCCCGGCGACCTGACCCGTGAGGACCTCGCCGCCTACCGGACCCTGCGCAAGGACCCGACGAAGGTGAACTACCGGGGCCTGGACGTCTACGGAATGGCCCCCTCCTCGTCCGGCGGCACCAGCGTCGGCGAGGCCCTCAACATCCTGGAGTCCACCGACCTTTCGCGCGCCGACCGGGTGCGGTACCTCCACCGCCTGATCGAGGCGAGCCGGATCGCGTTCGCCGACCGGGGACGCTGGGTCGGCGACCCCGGGTTCGAGGACGTCCCCACGAAGGAACTGCTGAGCCAGCGGTTCGCCGACGCGCGGGAGTGTCTGATCCGGGACGACCGGGCGCTGACCAGCCCGCTGGCGCCGGGCGACCCGCGCGACCCCGAGCGGTGCGGCAGCGGCGGCACGGCCGCCCCCACCACGTTCGAGGGCGAGAACACCACCCACCTGACGACGGCCGACAAGTGGGGCAACGTCGTCGCCTACACCCTGACCATCGAGTCCACCGGGGGGAGCGCCATCACCGTGCCCGGCCGCGGCTTCCTGCTCAACAACGAACTGACCGACTTCTCCTTCGCGCCCGCCAATCCGGCGGTGCACGACCCGAACCTTCCGGGGCCGGGCAAGCGGCCGCGCTCGTCGATCTCCCCGACCATCGTGCTGAAGCACGGCAAGCCGGTGCTCGCCCTCGGCTCGCCGGGCGGGGCCACGATCATCACGACCGTGCTCCAGTCACTCACCGGGCACCTGGACCGAGGACTCCCGCTGGTCGACGCGATCGCCGCGCCGCGTGCCAGCCAGCGCAACGCGCCGACGACGGAGATCGAGCCGGACCTGTGGAACAGCCCGGTCCGCGCGGAGTTGGAGAAGCTCGGCCACGCCTTCAAGCAGAACCCGGAGATCGGGGCCGCCACCGGCGTGCAGCGGCTGCCCGACGGCCGCTGGCTGGCGGCGGCGGAAAAGGTGCGCAGGGGCGGCGGCTCGGCCATGGTGGTGCATCCGGGCGGCGGTCACTGAGCCGGCCGGACGGAGCAGGGGCCCGGGGCCGGTATCACGCGAGAACAGCGCGCGGTGCCGGCCCCGCGGCCTTGGCCTGCCGACAAGGGAACCCGTATGGGGGCCCCTCGGTCCACGGAAAGGGTCCTTCCGCACCATGCGCACCCACATGCTCGCCCTGACATCCGCCGCCTGCGGTGCCGCGCTTCTCGCAGCGGCGACCCTGCCCGCGTCGGCCACCGGCCCCGGGCCCGGTGGCGGCCAGGAGCCGGAACCGGCCGGGACGACCGCCGTCGAAGGGGACACGGCCGCCGCGACCGCCGCCGAACTGCTGGCCCGGGTCCGCGCCTGCTCCCGGATCTCGAAAGGCGCCTACCGCACGGACAGCGGCAGCCCCAAGGCGACGGTGCCCGTCTGCGGCACCCAGGACGCCGTCTTCTGGAAGGCGGACATGGACATCGACTGCGACGGACGGAGGACGAAGGCCTGCAACCGGAAGACCGATCCCTACTTCTTGCCGGAGACCGCGTTCCGGAGCTCCCGCGGCGAACCCCTGGACTCGGCCGCGCTCCCCCATGTGGTCGTACCGGGCCCGAGCAAGGTGTGGGACTACCGGAAGTCGGGGCTCACCGGCGGCAGCGTCGTGGCGGTCGTGTACCGGGACCGCGTGCGGTACGGCGTGATCGGCGACACCGGCCCCACGGGCATCATCGGGGAGGCGTCGTACGCCATGGCGAGGACCCTGGGCATCGATCCCGACCCGTCGACCGGGGGCGCCGAGTCGGGGGTCGTCTACATCGCGTTCAAGAACTCCCGTATCTCCCCGATCGAGAGCCGCGCACGGGCGCGGAGCCGGGGAGCGGAACTGGCCCGGGAGTTCGTCGGGCGCTCGTAGGAGGCTGTCCGTGCGGGTGTGCGGGAGAGCTGTCCGTACGGGTGCTCAGAGGGCGGTCAGGACGCGCGGGCCGTCGTCCGTGATCGCCACCGTGTGCTCGGCGTGCGAGGCACGGCTGCCGTCGGTGGTCCGCAGGGTCCAGCCGTCCTCGTCGTGGCGGAACTCGTCGCCGCCACCGCCGATGAGCATGGGCTCGATCGCCAGGACCATGCCGTGCCGCAGCGCCATGCCGCGCCCCGGCCGTCCCTCGTTCGGCACGGACGGGTCCTCGTGCATGGTCCGGCCGATCCCGTGGCCGCCGTACCCCTCCAGGATGCCGTAGCCCGCCTTCCGGCAGACCGTGCCGATCGCGTGGGCGATGTCGCCGATCCGGTTGCCGACCACGGCCGCGCCGATCCCGGCGGCCAGGGCCTCGTTCGCCGTGTCGATGAGCCGGGTGTCGGCGGGGCGGGCCTCGCCCACGGTGAAGCTGATCGCCGAGTCACCGGCCCAGCCGCCCAGGAGGGCTCCCGCGTCCACGCTGACCAGGTCCCCGTCGCGCAGCGGATCGGCCGAGGGGATGCCGTGTACGACCGCGTCGTTGACCGAGACGCAGATGACGGCCGGGAACGGGGTGGGCGCGAAGTGCGGCTTGTAGTTCAGGAAGGGCGAGGAGGCCCCCGCCCCGCTCAGCACCTCGCGGGCCGCCTCGTCCATGTGGCGGGGGGTCACGCCGACCGCCGCCACCTCCCGCGCCCGGGTCAGGATCTGCGCGACGACCCGGCCGGCCTCGCGCATCGCTGCGATGTGTGTGTCCGTCTTGATGTGCACCATGCCGATTACTATACCGGTCGAACCGGTATAGTAATGACGGTATAGAAATGGCATTCCGTAGTACGATGGGCGCATGGTTCGCACTCCTCTGACACCCGAAGAGCGCCTGCGCGGCGAACGGCTCGGCGCGTTGCTCCGCGCGGCGCGCGGGGAGCGCAGCATGGCGGCCGTCGCCGCGAGCGCCGGAATCTCCGCGGAGACCCTCCGGAAGATCGAGACCGGCCGCGCGCCCACGCCCGCCTTCTTCACCGTGGCCGCGCTCGCCGGTGCGCTGGGCCTCTCCATGGACGAGATCCTCGGCCGCTGCGCGCCGGAACCGGCCGCCGTCCCGCTGATCGCGTAGTCGGGCCGCGCCCTGACCGGCGGGTCGCCTCGCGGGGCGCGTAGGGTCGCGCCGTGACTCTCCAGGACTTCGCGCGCAGCGAGTACGTCAGCCTGACCACGTACCGGAAGAACGGCACACCCGTCGCCACGCCCGTCTGGGCCGCCGCCGAGGGCGATGTGCTGTACGTCTGGACCCGCTCCGACTCGTGGAAGGTCAAGCGGCTGCGCAACAACGGCGAAGTCGTCGTCACCGTCTGCGACGTGCGCGGCAGGATCGCCGAAGGGGCCCCCAGCGCGGAGGGCACGGCGAACCTCCTCGACGAGGACGGCACCCGTGCGGCGCGCAAGCTGCTGGCGCGCAAGTACACCTGGAAGTTCTGGCTCGTCGACTGGCCCGCGACGGTCGCCCGGCTCGGCAAGCGCCCGCACACGGGGATCGCCATCACCTTCTGAGGCCGGCCGCCGCCGTCGGAGCGCGCAGGGTGCGCGGCCGGGCGGCGCGCTCCCGCCGCATCGCGCCCGAAAGCCGCGCGTAGCCGCCCCGTAACACGCCTGCGGTCGAATGCCTCCGGACGGGAGGGCTCCAGTCGACGGTCGGCGAGGGCGACGATGACGGTGCATCAGCAGGCTGACGAAGTACGGACGTTCGCGCGGTACCTGCGAGAACTGGTGGCACGACTGGACCCCGGACGCGGCTGGTACGGGGTCTTCACCCGGCGCGACCCGGTCGGCATGCGGTCCTGCCTGGACGGGCTGGAGATCCCGCCCTGGGACGTGGTGGAGTCGTTGCTCGCGGACCTCGCCGCTCTGCACGGCGCCCGGTTCGCCGAGCGGGTCTCGGTCCGGGCCGCCGCGCTCCACTCCGCGTCCGCGGCCACCCATGACCGGCGGCCCGGCGGACGCCAGGAGCTCGCCCACCGGCTGGAGTCGATGGTCCGCGAGCAGCGCCGGGCGGCGGAACGCCTGCACGGTACCGGGCCCGGCGGCCCGGTACCGGGCGAACCGGGCGCACTGGCCTGGGCCCGCGACGACCACGAACGCGCCACCGCCCGCTGCGACGAACTACGGGGGCGGCTGGCGGCCGTGACGGTTCCCGAGGGCTGGTTCCGGGCGGAGGACTCCGACGGGCGGGGGGCGGGGACCGTCGCCGCTCCCGGGCCGGCGGGGGCCGTCGAGCCGCCCGCCGAGACGGGCGGTCATCCGCGTCCCGGAAGAGCCGGGAACGGCGACGAACCGCGAGCCGACGCCCCCGCTCCCCGGCGCCGGAAGCCGCGCGGAGCCCGGTTCGCCGGGATGGAGGTCGATGAGGAGACGGAGGAGGTCGGCTACGCGCCCTCGCCGCTGCCCGGTCCTCCCACGCCCTCCCATTCGGGGCCGCCCGCCCCGCGCGGCGCCCGCTTCGGCGCGGGCGCGGGGGAGGAGGGGGGCGAGGGCCGGGGCCCGGCCGGGCGGGTCCGTGCGCCGGACGCCCTGCCGGATCCGGCTGCCGGGCAGGCCGTCGCCGGGGCCGTCGCCCGGCTGATCCGGCTGCGCGCCGAGGGGCGCGGCGGTGAGGCGCACGTGGTGCTCTGCGAGGTCGCGGCCTGGCCCGCGCCCCGACTGCCGGTGCTCGCGGTGGCCCTGTGCGGGGCCGGGCTCGCCGCCGACTGGACGACCCTGCTCTGGGAGGTGTCCTCGCTGCCCCCCGCGGCATTCGCCGCCGCGGCGGCCGCGCTGGCCGTCGCCGGGCGCGAGGCGGACTGCGGGCTCCTGCTGCGCCAGGGCGTCGCCCGGCCCGCCGCCGAGGTGGCCGAGGCGGCGCTCGCTCTGGACGGCGTCGGCCGGGAGCGGGAGGCGCGGGACCTGCTCGGCGCCTTCGTCCGCGTACGCACTCCGCAGGAGGCCGCCGGGCTGGCCGGGACCGGCGGGACCCGGCTGCTGCCCCTGCTCCTGGCGGCTGCCCGCGACGTGTCGGTGGAACGGGAGTGGGACCTCGTGCACGCGCTGCGGGTGGCGGGCGTGCCGGGCGTCTGAGGATTTCCGGCGTGGGACGACGACCCCGGGGGCCGCCCTCGAACCCCACCGGGGACGGGACCGTGCGCGCTGTGGACCGGTCGGGTGCCAAACATGATCGACTCCGCCGGTTCACGGCGATGGTCTTGCCCCGCCGGACGGCGCAGCTTACGTTCTCCATCCATGCACCGATCTACGTGCGTAGGGAGAACGCGTGCAGGCTCTCTGACGCCGCGTCGAAGGAGCAGCTCATGTCCCACGTCGTACGCGCCGCACTCGTCCAGGCGACCTGGACCGGCGACACCGAATCCATGATCGCCAAGCACGAGGAACACGCGCGCGAGGCCGCCCGGCAGGGCGCGAAGATCATCGGCTTCCAGGAGGTGTTCAACGCCCCCTACTTCTGCCAGGTCCAGGAGCCCGAGCACTACCGCTGGGCCGAGCCGGTCCCGGACGGCCCGACCGTCCGGCGCATGCGGGACCTGGCCCGCGAGACCGGCATGGTGATCGTCGTCCCGGTCTTCGAGATCGAGCAGTCCGGCTTCTACTACAACACCGCGGCCGTGATCGACGCCGACGGCTCCTACCTCGGCAAGTACCGCAAGCACCACATCCCGCAGGTCAAGGGATTCTGGGAGAAGTACTACTTCAAGCCCGGCAACGCCGGCTGGCCGGTCTTCGACACCGCCGTCGGCAAGGTCGGCGTCTACATCTGCTACGACCGGCACTTCCCTGAGGGTTGGCGTCAACTCGGGCTCGGCGGAGCCCAGTTGGTGTACAACCCGTCGGCCACCTCACGCGGGCTCTCCAGCCACCTCTGGCAGCTGGAGCAGCCGGCCTCCGCCGTCGCCAACGAGTACTTCGTCGCCGCGATCAACCGGGTCGGCCAGGAGGAGTACGGCGACAACGACTTCTACGGAACCAGCTACTTCGTCGACCCGCGCGGCCAGTTCGTCGGAGACGTGGCCAGCGACAAGAAAGAGGAACTCCTCGTCCGCGACCTGGACTTCGACCTGATCGAGCAGGTCCGCCAACAGTGGGCGTTCTACCGGGACCGACGGCCCGACGCCTACGACGGGCTGGTGGAGCCGTGACCGGACTGCACGAGCGCCACCTCGCCGTCAGCCCCGCATGGCTGGCCCTCTACTACCGCCACCCCCTGGAACTCACCCACGGCGAGGGCCGCCACGTCTGGGACGCGGACGGCAACCGCTACCTGGACTTCTTCGGCGGCATCCTCACCACGATGACCGCCCACGCCCTGCCCGAGGTGACCAAGGCGGTCGCCGAACAGGCCGGGCGGATCATCCACTCCTCCACCCTCTACCTCAACCGCCCCATGGTGGAGATGGCCGAGCGGATCGCCACCCTCTCCGGCATCCCCGACGCCCGGGTCTTCTTCACCACCTCCGGCACCGAGGCCAACGACACCGCGCTGCTGCTCGCCACCGCGTACCGCCGCTCCAACCAGATCCTCGCGATGCGCAACAGCTACCACGGCCGGTCCTTCTCCACGGTCTCCGTCACCGGCAACCAGGCCTGGTCGCCCACGAGTCTGTCCCCGCTCCAGACCCTGTACGTCCACGGCGGCGTCCGCGGCCGGGGCCCGTACGCCGAGTTGAGCGACGAGCGGTTCATCCAGGCCTGCGTCGCCGACCTGGAGGACCTCCTCGGGCACACCCGCCGGCCCGCGGCCCTGATCGCCGAGCCCGTCCAGGGCGTCGGCGGCTTCACCTCCCCGCCCGACGGCCTGTTCGCCGCGTTCCGGGAGGTCCTGGACCGGCACGGGGTGCTGTGGATCTCGGACGAGGTGCAGACCGGCTGGGGCCGAACCGGTGACCACTTCTGGGGCTGGCAGGCGCACGCCGAGAACGGGCCGCCGGACATCCTCACCTTCGCCAAGGGCATCGGCAACGGCATGTCGGTCGGGGGAGTGGTGGCCCGGGCCGAGGTGATGAACTGCCTCGACGCCAACTCCATCTCCACCTTCGGTGGTTCGCCGATCACCATGGCCGCGTCGCTCGCCAACCTCTCGTACCTCCTGGAGCACGACCTCCAGGGCAACGCGCGACGCGTGGGCGGGCTCCTCATCGAACGGCTGCGGGGCGTCGCCGCGGCGTCGCCCGCCGTGCGCGAGGTGCGCGGCCGGGGCCTGATGATCGGCATCGAACTGGTGAGGCCCGGCACCGACGAGGCCGACCCGGAGGCCGCCGCGGCCGTCCTCGAAGCGGCCCGCGCGGGCGGGCTGCTCATCGGCAAGGGCGGGGGCCACAGCACCAGCGTCCTCAGGATCGCCCCGCCACTGACCCTGACCGTCGCCGAGGCCGAGGAAGGCGCGGCGATCCTCGCGGACGCCCTGCGCGCGGCGGGCTGACCCTCGCCCGGCGGGCGCGTACACATACGAACCGCGCGGGGCGGCCCCCGGCCGCGGGCCGGAGGGCCGACGGGGCCGCCCCGAGTCAAGGAGCTACCCATGAGGCGCACCGTGATCCGCGGTGGTCCGGTCGGTGGTCGGCGTGAAGGGAATGGTGGGAAATGACTCGGACTCTGATTACCGGTGGTCTGGTGATCACGGCCGCGGACGAGGTGCACGCGGAGGTGCTGATCGAGCATGGCCGGGTGGTGGCGCTGGCGGCGCCGGGTACGCAGGAGTGGACGGCGGACCGGGTGATCGACGCCTCGCAGAAGTACGTGGTCCCCGGCGGGGTCGACGCGCACACGCATATGGAGCTGCCCTTCGGCGGCACGTTCGCTTCGGACACGTTCGAGACGGGTACGCGGGCGGCGGCGTGGGGCGGGACGACGACGATCGTCGACTTCGCGGTGCAGTCGAAGGGACAGGCGCTCCGGACCGGTCTGGACGCTTGGCTGGAGAAGGCGGACGGGAACTGCGCGATCGACTACGCGTTCCACATGATCATGTCGGATGTGAACGAGTCGACACTGCGGGAGATGCCGAAGCTGGTCGAGATCGGTGTTTCCTCGTTCAAGTTGTTCATGGCGTATCCGGGTGTCTTCTATTCGGACGACGGCCAGATTCTGCGGGCGATGCAGGTGGCCGGGGACACCGGCGGGCTGATCATGATGCACGCGGAGAACGGCATCGCGATCGACGTCCTGGTGGAACAGGCTCTCGCCCGGGGGGAGACCGATCCGCGGTACCACGGGGAGGTCCGTAAGGCGTTGCTGGAGGCGGAGGCGACGCACCGGGCGATCCAACTGGCCCGGGTCGCGGGCTCCCCGCTGTATGTCGTGCACGTGTCCGCGGAGGAGGCGGTGGCGGAGCTCGCGGCGGCGAGGGACAGGGGGTTGCCGGTCTTCGGTGAGACCTGCCCGCAGTACCTGTTCCTGTCGACGGACAACCTGGCGGAGACGGACTTCGAGGGCGCCAAGTACGTGTGCTCGACGCCGCTGCGGCCGAAGGAGCACCAGGCGGCATTGTGGCGGGGGCTGCGCACGAACGACCTCCAGGTGGTCTCCACCGACCACTGCCCGTTCTGTTTCACCGGCCAGAAGGACCTGGGCCTGGGCGACTTCTCCAAGATCCCCAACGGGCTGCCAGGGGTGGAGAACCGCATGGACCTCCTACACCAAGCCGTGGTGGACGGGCACATCTCCCGCCGCCGCTGGATCGAGATCGCGTGCGCGTCCCCGGCCCGGATGTTCGGCCTCTACCCGCGGAAGGGCACGATCAGCCCCGGTGCGGACGCGGACATCGTCATCTATGACCCGCAGGCCACTCAGGTGCTGTCGGCCGAAACCCACCACATGAACGTCGACTACTCGGCGTACGAGGGGAAGACGGTGTCCGGCCAGGTCGAGACCGTCCTCTCACGGGGTGAGGTGGTGGTGGACCGGCACACGTACGTGGGCCACGCGGGTCACGGGGCGTTCCTGCCGCGTGGTCTCTGTCAGTACCTCGGCTGAGCGCCTCGGCTGAGCGCCCGGGGAATCGCACGTGTCGGTCCCGCACGGTGGCCACATGGACTACGTGCACGACGGTCACCGGCACGCGGCGCACGCAGGCCATTGGGACGACCACTGACGGCTTCGCGCGAGTTGTTCGAGCGCACAGGACGGTACCCCTGTCTTCCAGGGTGCCGTCCTGCGCGCTTCCGTCGTCGACGTCCCGCAGGCAGGGCGGTACGGCCACGGCGACGACCAGGGTTCGTCCTCGCGCGCCTTCCGCCCCTCGGGCGGGCGGCGGCACGCCGTACCGGGTCGGGCGGTGCCATGGCTGCGACCACCGCCCAACGCGGAGATCTCAGGCCCGCGTGACGAGACTCGTGTGCTCGTGCTCGCAGGCGTCGTCGATGCCATAGGTGTCCCACGAGGGAAACGCGTCAACGGGGGGATGGCCCTCGCCGTCGCGCATGAGGCAGCTCGCCAGGGCGGCCTCCAGCTCCGGCGCGCGCAGTCCGGTGCCGATGAAGACGAGTTCCTGCCCCTGCGCGGTGTCCGCGTCGCGCGCTCCGGAGGGTTCGAAGCGGGCGACGGCGCCGGCCTGTGACCACAGGCCGGTCACACGGGGGCGGCTCGCCAGCCAGAAGAAGCCTTTGGACCGCAGGACCTGTCCGTACGCTCCGCTGTCCAGGCCCTCGGTGACGAACGTCCACAGCCGGCCGGGGTGGAAGGCGCGGTCGGAGCGGAAGACGGTGGACGAGATGCCGTACTCCTCCGTCTCCGGGACGTGGTCCCCGTTGAGTTCCATGACCCAGCCGGGTGCTTGCTCGGCGCGTTCGAGGTCGAACAACCCGGTGCCCAGCACTTCGTGCGGGTGCACCGTCCCCCGGGTGGCCGGCACGATCCTGGCGACCGGGTTGAGGCGGGTGAGTGCCGCCTTGAGTACGTCGGCCGCCTCGGTGTCGACCAGGTCGAGCTTGTTGAGGACGATGACGTCGGCGAACTCGATCTGGTCCATGAGCAGATCGCTGACGGTGCGCTCGTCGTCCTCGTACTGGTCGAGGCCCCGCTCGACCAGGCCGTCCCCGCCGGAGAGTTCGGGCAGGAAGTTCGCGGCATCGACGACCGTGACCATGGTGTCGAGCCGGGCCAGGTCGCCCAGGGTCGCGCCGTCGTCGCGGGGAAAGGCGAAGGTGGCCGCGACGGGCATGGGTTCGGAGATGCCGCTGGACTCGATGAGGAGGTAGTCGAAGCGGTCCTCGCGGGCCAGTCGGTCGACCTCCTCCAGCAGGTCGTCGCGCAGGGTGCAGCAGATGCACCCGTTGGTCATCTCGACCAGGCGTTCCTCGGTGCGCGACAGAGCGGCTTCGCCGCCCCGGACCAGCGCGGCGTCGATGTTGATCTCACTCATGTCGTTGACGATCACCGCGACCCGCAGGCCCTCGCGGTTGCTCAGCACGTGGTTGAGCAGGGTGGTCTTTCCGGCGCCGAGGAATCCGGACAGGACGGTGACCGGCAGTCGGCCGTGCGTCATCGACTTCAGCCCTCGGGGCGCAGCAGGCCGCGTTCGTACGCCTTGGCCAGGCGCCGAGGTACCCGGTGCACGGTGCCTTCGACGGTGACCGGTACCAACTGCGGGGTCGTCGCCTTCCATTGTGCGCGGCGGTGGCGGGTGTTGCTGCGGGACATCTTCCGCTTGGGGACGGCCATGGATATCTCCTGGGTAGGGGTCGGCGTTCAGGCTACATGAAAATGGATCCCATTATCGAGTGGCGGGGAGGGGTGCATGGCCGGGCCCCGTGTGGATGGCCGACCTTGCGGTGGTGCCGGCCTGTCGCAGGCCGTCCGGGGTCGAGGAGGGGGCGATGCCTTGGTTCGCCTTCGCCTCCCGGTCTTCCCCTGGCCCGGGAAGTGCTCCAGGATTGTGCCCCTTGCACGACGCGCGATCGGGGCGTGGCGGGACAAGGCCCGGCCTGCCCCGCTGTGGAAGGATCTTCGGAAGCGCGTTACGCGAGGTCAGCGCCCGCAGCCGATTCCGACGCGTGCGAGAGCCCCTGGACAGGAGACCCCGTCATGGACTTCGGACTCGTCCTCCAGACCGACCCGCCCGCCTCCGCCGTCGTCGGCCTGATGCGCCGGGCCGAGCGCAACGGCTTCCGTTACGGATGGACCTTCGACTCGGCGGTGCTCTGGCAGGAGCCGTTCGTCATCTACAGCCGCATCCTGGAGCACACGGAGAAGCTGACCGTGGGCCCGATGGTCACCAACCCCGGCACCCGCACCTGGGAGGTGACCGCCTCCACCTTCGCCACCCTCAACGACATGTACGGCAACCGCACCGTCTGCGGCATCGGGCGCGGCGACTCCGCCATGCGCGTCGCGGGCCGCGCTCCCAACACCCTCGCCCGCCTCGGTGAGGCCGTCGACGTGATCCGGGACCTCGCGGAGGGCCGCGAGGCGACGGTCGACGGGCAGCCGCTCCGGATCCCCTGGGTGACGAACGGGAAGCTGCCGGTGTGGATCGCGGCGTACGGGCCCAAGGCCCTGGCCCTGGCCGGGCAGAAGGCCGACGGCTTCATCCTCCAGCTCGCCGACCCCTTCCTCACCGAATGGATGATCAAGGCGGTACGGAACGCGGCCCACGACGCCGGACGGGACCCGGACTCCGTCACCATCTGCGTCGCCGCCCCCGCCTACGTCGGCGATGACCTCGACCACGCCCGGGAGCAGTGCCGCTGGTTCGGCGGGATGGTCGGCAACCACGTGGCGGACCTGGTCGCCCGCTACGGCGAGCACTCCGGCCTGGTCCCCGAGGCGCTCACCGCGTACATCGCCGGACGCTCCGGCTACGACTACAGCCACCACGGCCGCACCGGCAACCCGGACACCGCCTTCGTCCCGGACGAGATCGTCGACCGGTTCTGTCTGCTCGGTCCCGCCGAGGCGCACATCGAGAAGCTCCAGGCCCTGCGGGACCTGGGCGTCGACCAGTTCGCGCTGTACAACATGCACGACGCCCGGGAGGCGACCATCGACGTCTACGGGGCCGAGATCATCCCGGCCCTCACCGCGTGACCGCCCGATCGCCCGGCCGTAGCGCCGGACGGCGCCTCAGACAGGCTTGACGCTGCGGCCCAGCAGGGCCGTGACATCCACCGTCTCGTCCGCCGAGGGAGTGGCCGTGGGCACGGGCCGGTCGAATCCGGCGAAGTCCACGGTCCCTTCCTCGTCGGAGTCGCGCACGGTGATCCGCACCGGGTACGGCGTGCCCTCGGCGGCCACGTAGGCCGTCAGGCGCTCGTTGCCCTCGGCGCGGGTCACCGGAACGACGGGCGCACCGTTCACCTCGGTCCTCTCGCCCTTCGTCAGGGTGCCCCGCTCGGCGGTGTCCGCGTTGTCCGTGACCAGCTCGCGGTAGGTGTCGAGATCGCAGACCTCGGTCACGCTCAGCAGCCGGGGGTCGTCGGCCTCGGCCTTCATGTAGCGGCCGTCGAGGATCGCGTCGAAGGCGGAGCCGCCGATCGGCACGTGGTTCTTCCAGAAGGCGGCGTCCGGCTTCAGCCAGACGTCGTCGCCCCGCTTGACGATCTCCACCGAACCGTCGTCGCCCATGTCGACCCCGCCCGCGCAGTTCCCCTCGCGGTCCAGCGTGAGGTCCAGGCGCACGTCCGGCCCGGCCCCGTCGATACTGCCGCGCGCACTCAGATGCAGGGAGTCCACGTCGAGCAGGGCGTCGCGCGAGCGGTCGGCGATCTCCTCGGCGGAGAGCGAGTCGATGTCGTCATCAGCCTGCGCGACCACACCACTCGTCAGGGTGAGGGCAACGGCCGCGGCCCCTGCCGCCGCACGCGCGGCCCAACGGTGTGCGCTCACATCGCCTCCTCGAAAACGCCCCGGTCAGGGGGTGCGCTCCATGAGAACCGGCACATTCGAGCGTACGCCGCGAGCGGGGGAGCCGCCCGGCGCGCACACGGAGCGTGAGAGGTGAACGCGTTTCTCGTTACGGAGGGTGGGCAGAGCTGCGGTGATCCCGCCCGGGGTCACCGTAAGGACGCACCACGTCACGTACCACGTAAGGAGAACCATGAAGCTGTTCACGGGGAAGAGGCCGTTCCTGAGGAGGGACCGGTTCCGGTCGGCCCGGCGGGCCGTCGCCGCAGCCTCCATGGCGGCAGCGCTGGCGGTCCCGGTCACCGCGACGACGGCGACCGCCGTCCCGGCCGCGATCCCGCCCGGCCTCTCCTGCGAGACCGGCAAGCACGCCATCGACGACTACACGGGCTTCGCGCTCTGCCGCAACAACGGCAGCCAGACCCAGATCTTCTGGGTCCACCTCGTCTGCGGCTGGTCCCCGGACGTCGACGGCGAGCACGTCACCCTCAGGCCCGGCGAGTCCGGCCAGTCCACCGCCCACTGCGGAAGCCTGGGCACCGGCATCGGCGAGATCCACGTCCGCCCGTGACCTCGTGGCGGTAGACCCGGACTCCCGTTCCGGCCGGAACGGTTGAGCGTGCCGCCTCCTCTCGTTACCCTCCAGTAAGTACGTGTGGGCGCCGCCGGGACGACCGGTCGGCCCGCACCACGAGGGAGGCGGCACGCCCATGTCCTCAGCGGAGCCCACCGAGCGGACCGGCCCGGCCGTACGGGAACCCGGGCGCGGCCCCCGCCCCACCGCCCACGTTCCGCCGCCCGGGCCGGGTCCGGGGCCCGGACTCGCGGAGAGCGCCCGTCGGCTCGCCGACGCGGCCACCACCTCCACCGCACTCGTGGCCGACGCCCTGGCCCGTATCGAGGCCACGCAGCCCACCCTCAACGCCTTCCGCCACCTGCGCGCCGAAGCGGCTCTCGCCGACGCCGCCGAGGCCGACCGGAGGCTCGCGGCGGGGGAGCGGCTGCCGCTGCTCGGCGTGCCGGTCGCCGTCAAGGACGACACCGATGTGGCGGGCCTCCCCACCCACTTCGGCTGCGACGGGGAGCGGCCCCCGGCCGCCTCCGACAGCGAGGCGGTCCGCCGGCTGCGCGCCGCCGGAGCCGTCGTCGTCGGCAAGACCAACTCCTGCGAACTGGGCCAGTGGCCCTTCACCGAAGGCCCCGCCTTCGGCGCCACCCGCAACCCCTGGAACACCGCGTACACCCCCGGCGGCTCCTCCGGCGGATCGGCGTCGGCCGTCGCCGCCGGACTCGTCCCCGCCGCCCTCGGCTCGGACGGCGCCGGATCCGTGCGCATCCCCGCCGCGTGGACGCACCTCGTCGGCATCAAACCGCAGCGCGGGCGCATCTCGGTCCACCCGCACAGCGACTCCTTCCAGGGGCTCACCGTGAACGGCACCCTCGCCCGTACGGTCGCCGACGCGGCGCTCCTCCTGGACGCCGTCGCCGGAGCGCACCCCGAGGACCTCCACCGCCCGCCCGCCGTGCGCGCCGCCGACGCCGCCCACCGCGACCCGGGCCGCCTCCGCATCGCACTCGCCTGGCGTCCCCCGCTCACGCTCACCGGCGCCGGACCGGACCCGGAGGTGCGCCGGGCCGTCACCGCCCTCGCCGAGACCCTCGCCCGGCTCGGCCACCACGTCGAGGAGGCCCGCCCCCGATACGGGCTGATCGGCCTCGCCTTCGTGCCCCGCGCCACCGCGGGCATCGCCGAATTCGCCGCCCGCCACCCCGAACCGGCCCTGCTCGACCCGCGCACCCGCAGCGCCCTGCGGACCGGGACACGGCTGGGCGGGCGGGTGGTGCGGGCGGCCCGCGCCCGTGAAGTGCGCCAGCACCGCAGGATCGGCGCCCTCTTCGACGCCTCCGGTTTCGACGTGCTGCTCACCCCGACCACGGCCGCGCCACCGCCCCGCATCGGCGCCTTCGACCGCCTCAGCGCCTGGCGCACCGACCTCACGATGGCGGCCGCCTGCCCCTACGCCTGGCCGTGGAACGTCCTCGGCTGGCCCGGCGTGAACGTCCCGGCCGGCTTCACCCGGTCCGGGCTCCCCGTCGGCGCCCAGCTCCTGGGCCCCTCCCGCAGCGAGGAGCGGCTCATCGCGCTCGCCGCCCAGCTGGAGGACGACCTGCGCTGGTACGAGCACCGCCCGCCGGTCTGACGGCCAGGACTCACCCCCGGGCGGTCAGCCCCGCCACCCGTTCCACGGCCGCGACGCGCCGAACGCGACCAGGCGGACCGGACAGTGATCGGTGAACGGCTCCCCCCGCCAGGCCTCCACGCCCTCGGCCGTGATCCGGTACGGGGCCCGCGACCGGGCGCAGCTCGTGGCCTTCGCCGACGAGCCCGGGGTGGTCGAGCCCCGGTCGCGGACCGCCGGGAGACCGCCCCCGGGACACGGACGCGCCCACGGTGTGTGAAGCCGTGCGGGGGCCTTGTGGAGCCCGGCACCGTGAAGAGATATCTTGATGTCAAGCAATGTTGCAGACGTGGAGCGGAGCACCCGGTGACTGACTCGACCATCATCTATACGCACACCGACGAGGCCCCTGCCCTGGCGACCTACTCGTTCCTGCCCGTCGTCGAGGCCTACGCCTCGACCGCAGGCGTCACGGTCGAGCGCCGTGACATCTCCCTCGCGGGCCGGATCATCGCCAGTTTCCCGGAGCACCTCAAGGCCGAGCAGCGTATCGATGACGCGCTCGCCGAGCTCGGCGAGCTGGCCAGGACGCCCGGCGCGAACATCATCAAGCTGCCGAACATCTCGGCGTCGATCCCGCAGCTCAAGGCCGCCATCGCCGAGCTCCAGGGGCAGGGCTACGCGCTTCCCGACTACCCGGACGACCCGCGGACCGACGAGGCCAAGGACGTTCGCGCCCGGTACGACAAGGTCAAGGGCAGCGCCGTGAACCCGGTGCTGCGCGAGGGCAACTCCGACCGCCGCGCCCCCGCGTCCGTCAAGAACTACGCCAAGGCCCACCCGCACCGCATGGGGGCCTGGAGCGCCGACTCGAAGACGAACGTCGCCACGATGGGCGTCGACGACTTCCGTTCCACCGAGAAGTCCGCGGTCATCGCCGAGGACGGCTCGCTCCGCATCGAGCTGCACGGTGACGACGGCGCCACCACCGTGCTCCGCGAGTCCGTACCCGTCCTCCAGGGCGAGGTCGTCGACGCGGCCGTCATGCGCGTCGCCGCGCTGCGCGAGTTCTTCACGGCGCAGGTCGCCCGCGCCAAGGCCGAGGGCGTGCTGTTCTCCGTGCACCTCAAGGCCACCATGATGAAGGTCTCCGACCCGATCATCTTCGGCCACGCGGTCCGCGCCTTCTTCCCGAACACCTTCGCCAAGTACGGCGAGCAGCTCGCCGCGGCGGGCCTCACCCCGAACGACGGCCTGGGCGGCATCCTGAAGGGCCTGGACTCGCTGCCGGACGTCGGCGCCGAGATCCAGGCGTCCTTCGAGGCCGAGCTCGCCGAGGGCCCCGCCCTCGCCATGGTCGACTCCGACAAGGGCATCACCAACCTGCACGTTCCCAGCGACGTCATCGTCGACGCCTCGATGCCCGCCATGATCCGCACCTCGGGTCACATGTGGGGTCCGGACGGCGACGAGGCCGACACCATCGCCGTCCTCCCGGACAGCAGCTACGCCGGTGTCTACCAGGTCGTCATCGACGACTGCCGCGCCAACGGCGCCTTCGACCCGTCGACCATGGGCTCCGTGCCCAACGTCGGTCTGATGGCGCAGAAGGCCGAGGAGTACGGCAGCCACGACAAGACCTTTGAGATCCCCGCCACCGGCACCGTGCGCGTCGTCGACGCGAGCGGCGCGGTCGTGCTGGAGCAGGCCGTCGGCGCCGGCGACATCTTCCGGATGTGCCAGACCAAGGACCTGCCGATCCAGGACTGGGTCAAGCTCGCCGTCACCCGCGCCCGCGCCACCGGCAACCCGGCCGTGTTCTGGCTGGACGAGACCCGCGCGCACGACGCCAACCTGATCGCCAAGGTCACCACGTACCTCGCCGACCACGACACCGACGGCCTGGACATCTCGGTCAAGTCCCCGGTCGAGGCCACCGCCTTCTCCCTGGAGCGCATCCGCCGCGGCGAGGACACCATCTCCGTCACCGGCAACGTGCTGCGCGACTACCTCACCGACCTCTTCCCGATCCTGGAGCTCGGCACCAGCGCGAAGATGCTCTCCGTCGTCCCGCTGATGAACGGCGGCGGCCTCTTCGAGACCGGTGCGGGCGGCTCGGCCCCCAAGCACGTCCAGCAGCTCGTCAAGGAGAACTACCTGCGCTGGGACAGCCTGGGCGAGTTCCTGGCCCTCGCGGTCAGCTTCGAGCACCTGGCGACCACCACGGACAACGCGCGGGCGCAGGTCCTGGCCGACACCCTGGACCGGGCGACGGGCTCCTTCCTCAACGAGGACAAGTCCCCGAGCCGTCGCCTCGGCGGCATCGACAACCGAGGCAGCCACTTCTACCTGGCCCTGTACTGGGCCCAGGAGCTGGCGCGGCAGACCGACGACGCGAAGCTCGCCGAGGCGTTCGCGCCGCTCGCCAAGACGCTGGCCGAGCAGGAGGAGACCATCGTCGCCGAGCTGATCGCGGTGCAGGGCTCCCCGGCCGAGATCGGCGGCTACTTCCAGCCCGACCCGGCGAAGGCCGAGGCGGTCATGCGCCCGTCCGCCACGTTCAACCAGGCCATCGCGTCCCTCGCCTGACCTGATGCGAGGCGGATCCCTCCGCCTCACCGACCCGCCCTGGCAGGCCCCGCGCCCGCCGGGGCGGTTCGCGTTCGGAGCCCGTACGGGTGAAGGACCAATCCGCCGGGGCCACGGATCCGAATGACGACCGTGAGGATCACCCGGAACACCCTGACCCGAGGCACGCTCGCCGCCCTGAGCGGACTGCTCGCGGGATTCGCCTCGCTGGCCGTCGCCGAGCTCGTCTCGGCGGCCGTCCGGCCCGAGGCGAGCCCCGTGACGGCGGTCGGGGGAGCGGCCATCGACCGGACGCCCGCCGGGGTGAAGGACTGGGCGATCCGGAACTTCGGCGAGGACGACAAGCTCGTCCTGCAACTCGGCATCGTCGTCACGCTGGCCCTCTTCGCCCTGGGCGTCGGCCTGTTGGCGCTGCGGCACCGGCGGGCCGGCTCCGCGGCCGTCCTGTTCTTCGGTGTGGTCGGCACGGCGGCCGCCGTCGGCAGGCCGGACTCCACGGGGCTCGTGGACGGTCTGCCGTCCCTGCTGGGGGCGGTCGTCGGGGCCGTACTGCTGTACGTCCTCATCGGCCGGCTTACCCGCCTGCACCGGACCACCGGTGGGGAGCGGGAGCAGGAGATCGAACAGGCCGACGAGCCGGAGCACGAGGCCGGCTGGGACCGGCGGGGCTTCGTGATCGCCGCCACCGCCGCGGCCGCCGCGTCCACCGGGGCCGGCGTCGTCGGCCGGGCGCTGAACGGCCGCAGCAGTCAGAACGCCGTCGCCTCCCGAGAGGCCGTGACGCTGCCGAAGCCGGCCTCGCCCGCGCAGCCGATCCCGGCGGGGGCACAGCTGAGGGTCCGCGGCGTCAGCCCCTTCACCACCCCGAACGACTCCTTCTACCGGGTGGACACCGCGCTCGTGGTTCCCAAGGTCGACGCGGACTCCTGGCGGCTCCGCGTCCACGGCAAGGGCGTACGGCGGGACCTGGAGCTCACCTACCAGGATCTGCTGCAACGCCCCTTGATCGAACGTGAGATCACCCTCTGCTGTGTCTCCAACGAGGTCGGCGGACCCTACATCGGTCACGCCAGGTGGATCGGGGCGCGCCTGGCGGACCTGCTGAAGGAGGCGGGCGTCAAGCCGCCGTCCCGAGGCGGCGAGGCCGACCAGATCATCGCCCGCTCGGTGGACGGCATGACGCTCGGCACCCCCGTCGAGGACGTCATGGACGGCCGGGACGCGATGCTCGCCGTCGGCATGAACGGCGAACCGCTGCCCTTCGTCAACGGGTTCCCGGTCCGGATGCTCGTCCCCGGCCTGTACGGGTACGTCTCCGCCTGCAAGTGGATCGAGGACATCGAGCTCACCACGTTCGACGACTACGACGCCTACTGGGTGAAGCGCGACTGGGCGCGCGAGGCCCCCATCAAGACCCAGTCCCGGATCGACACCCCTAAGCCCTTCGGGCGCCCGGAGGCCGGCACGGTGATGGTGGCCGGAGTGGCCTGGGCCCAGCACCGCGGCATCGAGAAGGTCGAGATCCGGGTGGACGACGGTCCCTGGCGGCCGGCGCAACTCGCCGAACAGGGCACCGTCGACACCTGGCGTCAGTGGTCCTACCCCTGGAAGGCGAACCCCGGTGGTCACACCCTGACCGTCCGCGCCACCGACCGCACCGGCGAACTCCAGACCGAGGAGCGCACCAAGACCGTCCCCGACGGTGCGAGCGGCTGGCACTCCGTCGTGGTCACCGTCGACTGACCGCTCGGGCGCACCCGGGCCGGACGTGTCCACGGCACCCCGCGCCACCCTCCTACGGCACCCGGGCGGTCCACTCCGGCGTACCGAACTTGGTGCGTACGAGTTCCTCGGCGCGCGCCAGCTCGGCGTCCGTCACGCTGCCCGCGGTGAGTCCGTGGCGCTTGCGGAACGACTCGATCATGCGCTCGATGACGGTCTGGCGGGGGAGCCCGGTCTGCCGCCGCAGCGGGTCGACGCGCTTCTTCGCGGACCGGGTGCCCTTGTCGGACATCTTCTCCTTGCCGATCCGCAGCACCTCCAGCATCTTGTCGGCGTCGATGTCGTACGCCATGGTCACGTGGTGCAGCACGGCTCCCGGCCCGCCGTCCGGCCCGACCATCCGCTTCTGCGCGGCCCCGGCGATCTTGCCGACCTCGGTGGCGATGTCGTTGAGCGGCTGGTACCAGGCCTTGATGCCCATGTCCGCGAGGGCTTCGAGGACCCAGTCGTCCAGATAGGCGTAGCTGTCGGCGAACGACAGCCCGGAGACCAGGGACTGCGGGACGGCCAGCGAGTAGGTGATGGTGGAGCTGGGCTCGGCGAACATCGCGCCGCCGCCGGAGATCCGGCGTACGACGTTCACGCCGTGCCGCTCGACGCCCGCCGGGTCCACCTCGTTGCGCAGCGACTGGAAGCTTCCGATGATCACGGCGGGGGAGTCCCACTCCCAGACCCGCAGCGTCGGCGGCCGCAGCCCCGCCGCGACCTCGGCGGTGATGACCTCGTCCAGCGCCATGTGCAGCGCCGGCGACTGCGGGGCATCGTGGATCAGCTGCCAGTCGTAGTCGCTCCACTCCGTGGCCTGCGCGAGCGCCCGGCGTACGGCGACGGCGACGCCCTCCGCGCTCAGCCCGAGCATCACCGTGGAGTCGGGCAGAGCCGCCTCGATCCGGGCCGCGAGCCCGGCCGTGTCGGTGTTGGCCGGGGCACCCTCCAGAGCCGCGTCGATCGCGAGGATCGCCTCGTCGGGTTCGAGGAAGAAGTCCCCCGCGACACGGACGTTCCGCAACGCCCCGCCCGCCACGTCGAGGTCCACCACGACCAGCTTGCCGCCGGGAATCTTGTACTCACCGTGCACAGCGCCGTCCTCCAGCTTTCGTTCCGCGGTCCGGCTCGGTGAATGAGCCGGACACAACCGGATGTAACGCGCATCGGGGCGTGGATCATCCCGCACTGCCGGGCCTCGCCCATCTCGGGTGCCCGAGCGGGGTCCGTGCGCCGGTCAGGGCGGTGGTGGATCGTTCGTCGACCGGATCGACCGCCGGCCCCGTCCGCGGGGTGGCCCGCGGAGGCGGCCGCATGCGAGGGTGATCACCGGAAACGCAGTGATGACCAGCGACATCTCAACAGGGGGACGAAACATGCGGGTTCGCCCGGCCGGAGCCACGCCACCACCACGTACGTCCCCTGTTCCGGGCGTCGCCCGCACGTGCCCGACGGCGTGCGGAGGGAGGGCGCGGCAGCATGCTCGGTGAACTCCTGGACCGTTCCCCCCGCCGTATCGGCCCCTACCGGACCCTCGCCCGCCTCGGCGCGGGCGGCATGGGCGAGGTGTATCTGGGGGCCGATACGCGGCCTCGGCGCCCCCACACCGGCCCGCAGCTCGTGGCCGTCAAGAGGGTGCGGGCGGAACTGGTCGGCGACCCGGCCCTGCGCGACCGTTTCCGCCGGGAGACGGAGACGGCCCGTGCGGTGGACAGCCGGTTCACGGCCCGGCTGCTCGCCGCGGACGCGGATGCCGCGGAGCCGTGGCTGGCCACCGAGTACGTGGCAGGGCCGACCCTTGAGCGGGCGGTCCGCGCTGCGGGCCCCCTGCCGGTCGAAACGGTCCACCGTCTCGGTCTCGGCCTCGTACGGGCGCTGCGCGGCATCCACCACGCGCGGGTACAGCACCGCGACCTGAAGCCGACGAACATCCTGCTCGGTGCCGAAGGACCCAAGGTCATCGACTTCGGCATCGCCCGTGACTTCGGGGCGGGCACCATGACGGCGACCGGTGTGATGGTCGGCTCGCCGGGCTACATGTCGCCGGAGCACGTGCGGGGAGGACGGCATGTGGTGGCGGCGTCGGACATCTTCTGCCTGGCGTCGGTGCTGTGTTACGCGGCGAGCGGTACGCCTCCGTTCGGGGAGGGCCCGCTGGCCGCCGTGCTCTACCGGATCTCGCAGGCCGACGTGGATCTGGCGGGCGTTCCGGACCCGGTGCGAGAACTGATCGAGGACTGCCTGCACCCGGATCCCTCGTCCCGCCCCGACATCGCCGTCCTCGAGGCCCGCTTCCGGACCGTGACCGACCTGCCGGACGCCGCCGACGGCAGCCTCTGGCCGCCCGGTGTACGGGAGTTGGTGGCCGCGGACGAGGCCGAGCTGGCCGGACTGCTGGAGGCGGCGGGCGCGCTCGCCACCGCGGCCCCCACGATGCCGGGCGCGCCCCCGGTGCACAGCGCGGAAACGGTCACCGGCACTCCGCCGCCTCCGGCGACCCCGCCGGCCGGCCCGCGTTCCGGTCCGCGCCGGCGCACGGTCGTCGCCGTGATCGCGGCGGCGCTCGCCGCCGGTGTGCTCGTCGCCTTCGGGCTGCGGGCCCTGGAGGGCGGCGGGGACGACGGCGAGGAGGCGTCCGGCGCCGCGTCGGGCTCCCCCTCGCCCTCCGCGTCGGCGGACATCCCGCCCGGGGTCGGTCTCCACCGGTACGGCGTGGACGGCAGCCGCTTCTTCCCCATCGACTCGACGGTCCGTCCGGCCGGCTGGGAGCCCTGGTCGGCGAAACTGGACGAGCGCCCCTGGGACTGCGCCCTGAACAGCGTGCTGGTGGTCTGCCGCACCTTGGACGGAGGCCTCGAGGCGGTCCGCGCGTCCAACGGGGAACCGCTGTGGAACGCGGCGTCGCCCGATCCCGGCGGCCTGCCGGACAGGGGCAACCGCGGTATGCGCATTCCGGGCAACGGCAGCGCCCCCCTCATCCAGGGCGACACCGTCGTCTCCGCCGAGGCCGGTAGGGTCCGCGGCCGGTCCGCCGCGGACGGAGAGGTCCGCTGGGAGCACGACACGGGTCTTGGACGAGAAGCGGAGAGCCTCGGAAGGGCACTGCTGGGTGATGGCGTCGCGTTCTTCACCCTGGGCTCCGGGCCGAGCGCGACCGTCCACGCCTACGACGTCCGCACGGGGAAGCACCTCTGGGAGCGGTCCCTGGTGTCGCATGACGCGCCGATGGCCGCGTCCGGGATGTACGGCGCCGACGCGTTCACGGAGGGCAGGCTCATCACCCGGACGGACGGCGGCATGACCGCGTTCGACGCGAGGACCGGGGAGCCGACTCCCCTGGGGGTGCCCGGGGACGGCTTGTGCGGTGCGGTGCTGGTGGACAACGGCTTCGTCTACTGTGACACCGAGGAACCCGCGAAGGCCGGCGATACCCGTGAAGGGACCACCGTGAAGCTGGACGCGGCGACTCTGCAACCGGTCGACGACGGCGGTTCGCGCACCGTCCTGGGCGGGACCGGCGCAAGGGGCGCGGTTCCCGCCAACGGCAGGACGTACAGCCTACGGCTCGGCCCTGATGGCCGTGTCGAACTCACACCCCATGGCCCTCCGCACGGGACGCGCACGGTCGCCCCGCCCCGGAAGGAAGGGGAAGGGGGCGGAGAGTTTCCCTCCATGGATCCGGTGATCGTCGGAGACACGGCGGTGTTCGCCGACAACCGCCACCTCTACACGCTGCCGTTGGACGCCGGCGAGCGAGCCCGGCACGAGATCGAGGGCGCGCCGGGCGATCGAGGCCCGACCGGCCTCGCCTCCGAGCACCTGGTCTGGGCGCCGCAGGTGATGTCTCTGGGCGGAGCTCTCTTCCTGATCTACCACGACGGAACCGTGCGGTCCATGAAGCTTCCCGACTGAGGCACCCGCCCCCGACTGCTCAGTCGGCCGAACTCCCTTATAAAGCGCCAGACTTGGAGTCCTCACGCCGTGTTGCGCCCGCTCGACGCCGATGCCCCTTACGACGTGGGTCCGTACCGGCTGCTCGCCGGTCTCGGCTCCGGCGGCATGGGTACGGTCCACCTCGCCCTGCCGCCGGACGGTGGCCCCGACGACCTCGTCGCACTGAAGACCGTCCGCCGCGACCTGGATCTCGAGGGCGACTTCCGGATCCGTTTCCGACGCGAGGCGGAGGCGGCGCGTGCCGTACGCGGTCCGTACGTCTCCGCGCTCGTCGCTGCCGAACCGGAAGCCGCGCGACCCTGGCTGGCCACCCAGTACGTCGCCGGTCCCTCGCTCGCCGACGCGGTGGCCCGGCACGGCCCGCTGCCCGTCGACGTGGTGCGCCGGCTCGGTGCGGACCTCGCGCGGGGTCTGGCCGCCGTGCACGGTGCGCGACTGGTGCACCGGGACCTGAAACCGGCCAACGTCGTCCTCGGCGCCTCGGGCCCACGGCTCATCGACTTCGGCATCGCCCAGGCCTACGACGCGACGGCGCTGACCGCGACCGGCATCATGGTCGGCTCGCCGGGCTTCATGTCCCCCGAGCACATCGAGGGCGGCCGGTCGGTGACCTCCGCTTCCGACGTGTTCTGTCTCGGTGCCGTCCTCTGCTTCGCTGCCACGGGGCACGGGCCGTTCGAGGACAGTGAACTCGCCGCGATCGTGCACCGCATCGTGCAGGGTGATGCGGAACTCGCCCATGTGCCGACGGAGTTGCGGGAAGTCGTGGCCGACTGTCTGCGACAGGAACCCGGCCGCCGCCCGACGACGGACGACCTGATCCGCACCCTGGACCCGGAGGCCGCGTCGGCCCGCCCGGGAGCCGTGCGGGCGCCCGTGCGGGCGCCCTTCCCCTGGCCGGACGGTGTGCGCGGCGCGATCCGCTCGTACGAGGCCGCCGTGGGCCGAGCGCTCCTCGCACCCCCGGCACCGCAGAAGGCACCCGCCGGCGCGCCACCGGGCCCGGGTGCCCCGACGCCCCCGGTGCCACCGCAGGCCTCGGCGCCCCCGGAACGGGCGGGACGCCGGCTGCGCCGGTCCCTCGGCGTCGGCGCCGTTCTCCTCGTCGCCACGCTCACGGTCGTCCTGCTGAACCTGCCGGGCGAGGAGAACGGACCCGGCGAGGGTACGGCGTCCTCGGGGAACCCGGGCGGGTCCCCGAAGAGCACGCAGAGCCCCGGCTCCGCCACCGAACGCACCGCCCCCGTGGCCGCCGACGCGACGGGTGACTTCGGGCCGGACGCGCTGGACCGCACGCTGCAGCCCGAAGGCTGGCAGCCGTGGATCACGTCCGTCGACGGAAGGGGCGGCGCGTCGGACTGTTCGCTCAGCGGCGCCGTGCTCGTCTGCGTCCGGTGGGACCAGGACAGGAGGCGGGGGTACCTGGAGGCGAGGAACGCGGCCGACGGCACACCCGCGTGGCGCTATCCCGCCGACAGCGGAGGGGGCGTCACCTCACTGCCCTACGCCGAACTGGACACCCGGCACGTCTACACCCCCTCGCCCGACGGCCCCGGTGTCGACGTGCTCGATCTCGGCGATGGAAAGCGGGTGGCGAGACTGCCGGGCCGTGAGGGGTACCTGCCGGCCGCTGCCCGGGTGCACAAAGGACAGCTCTTCGTCTCCTACGTCGCGGAGGGCGGGCCGGCCGAGGCCGGGGACGTGTTCCTCCGCGCGTATTCCGTCGAGGACCGCGCGAAGCAGTGGGAACGCGCGATGACCTCCGCGCAGGCCCAGTCGTTGGACATCGCGGGCGACCGTCTCTGGGTGACCGGCGGGGACACACGCACCCTGGACCCGAAGACCGGCAGGGATCTGGACAGGATCTCCGACCACTGTCCCGGTCCGAGGCGCGGCGCCCCGTATGTCGCTTGTCTGGAAGCGGTGCGGGAGACCCGCACGCTCAGGAAGGTCAGCGACACGCGTGTCGACATGCTGCACGGCGCGCGGCACGAGGAGGTGGTTCTCGTGCGAGGCAGTGGCACGGCGAAGGGCTCCGCCTATCTCAGTGCCCTCGACCCGCGGACCTGGCGCGAACAGTGGTCGCTGACCTGGAACGGTGAGGACTCCGTCATCGTGGCCGGTGACCGGGTCCTGGTGCTCGGGGACGGCGGGGTGCGGGTCTTCGACCTGGAGCACGGGACGGCCGTGGCGAGCCGGTCCACGCTCCGCGGCTGGCCTCGGGAGGGTGAGGCCGCCGACGCTCCCTCGATGCGGCCGTCCAGTGCCCTGGTGTCCGGCGGTTCCCTCTACCTGACCTTCGAGGACGGCACCCTGCTGTCCGCCCCCGTCCCCTGATCCGGTGACGGGGGTCCTGCGGGGCGCCGTCGGCGGCCGGGGCCCGCGGCCGTTCTCCACCGCGCCACCCCTCTGCCCGCGAACGCACGGCCGGACGTCCTGGCAGGTCCACTGCGTCCCGCTCCTGGCATGATCGGATGACATGAGCGACGCACCCCGTCACATCCTCGTCATCGGCATGGGCGCCGGCGACCCCGACCACCTGACGCTCGCCGCGGTGAAGGCCATGCGCCGGGCCGACGTCTTCTTCGTGCTGGGAAAGGGCAAGGAGAAGGACGCGCTGACCCGGCTGCGGCGGGACATCCTCGACGAACACCTGACCGGCCCCTACCGGGTCGTGGATGCCGAGGACCCGTGGCGGGACCGCACCCAGCAGGACGCCGGGCGCTACACCTCGGCGGTCCACGACTGGCGCCACCGCCGCGCCGACATCGGTGAACGCCTGATCGTCCAAGAGCTCGCACCGGGGCAGTGCGGAGCCTTCCTCGTGTGGGGCGACCCGTCCCTGTACGACAGCACCCTCGCGGTCCTCGACGACATTCGAGGCCGCGGAACCGTGGAATTCAGCCATGAGGTGATCCCCGGCATCAGCAGTGTCTCCGCCCTCGCCGCCCGGCACCGCGTCACCCTGAACCGGGTCGGCCGCCCCGTCCACATCACCCCCGGACGGCGTCTCGCCCAGGGATTCCCCGAGGACTGCGACCTCGTCGTGATGCTCGACGGCCACGAGAGCTTCACGGAGCTGACGGGCAGGGGATGGTGGATCCACTGGGGCGCCTACGTCGGGACCCCGGAGGAGATCCTGGTCTCCGGCCCGCTCGACGAGGTGGCCGACCGGATCAGCGGGCTGCGCGCGGAGGCCCGCGAACGGCACGGCTGGATCATGGACACCTACCTGCTGAGCCGACCGCCCGGCGCGGGCGGCGACTGACGGCCGATGACTGACGGGTCCACGTCGAGGCGCGGGCGGGGAGGACCTCCGCACCTCGTCGTCGGACCGACAGGGATGTCAGGGTTGTTCAGCGCCCGGTCTCGTGCGCCCTGATCATGCCGAGCCCGTGCCCCAGGCTCGGGCATTCGGCGGTGAGGTCGTCGCCCCGCACGAGGTAGTTGTGCACCCGGCCGTCCGCCGGTCGTTCGATCGCGCGATACAGCGTGCCGTTCACGGTGATCGTCCAGTCGTCGCCGTCCTGGGCCCACCCGACTGTCTTCTTCATCTGGCGTATTCCGTTTCCTCGGTCGGCCTCGCCGCGGGTCGGCGGCCGTGTAGTGGGAAGAAGAACGGCTTGTGACGCTCGGTGGTTCCGCAGTCCCTACGCCATTCGGTTACATCTGTGTCACTGTCACGTCCAGTGGACGCGCTCGACCTGACCAGTGGTCAGCACGCGGCTGACGAACGGCCGAACGGGCGGAGAACAGGCGTGGCCCGGCATGGTGTGTCCCGCCGCGACGGGGTCCGAGCCGGAGTCGGGGGAGTTCACCGACCCGTGTCCCACGTCACCATCCGAAGTGTGAACAACGGTGTGCGCGGGCCGGGCGCCCGCTTAGGCTGATCGGCGCAGCTGGTTCGCCCCGTCCGCCAGGCGGGGTGTCGTAAGAGGGAACCCGGTGGGAATCCGGGACTGCCCCGCAGCGGTGAGTGGGAACGACCGCCGTCATACGCACTGGGCCCGGCCGGGTCTGGGAAGCGACGGCCATTAGGTGTCCGCCCCGGCAGACGTGCCCGCGAGTCCGAAGACCTGCCCGTTGCCCGCACGCGACCGTTCGCGTGCGGAGATCCCGGTGACCTCGTGGGCGGGTCGGCGTGACCATCGGGCGGACGGACACGGTTCCTCGTGTCCCGGTCTCCGCCCGAGGCGTCATCCCTTCGCGTCCGCGTCCCGTCCGGGGTCTGTCCCGCAGACACGCTCGCGAAGGAGAGTCACGTGACAGCGAAGCCCGCAGCCGCGGCAGCGCAGGCCACCGTGTACGGCTACCCCCGCCAGGGCCGGAACCGTGAACTGAAGAAGGCCGTCGAGGGTTACTGGCAGGGCCGCGTCGACGCCGACGCACTCCGGGAGACCGCCGCCGGGCTGCGCCGGGGAACCTGGCAGCGGCTCGCCGAGGCCGGAGTCCACGAGGTGCCGACCGGTGATTTCTCGTACTACGACCATGTCCTGGACACCAGCGTCATGGTCGGCGCCGTCCCCGAGCGGCACCGCGAGGCCGTCGACGCCGACGCCCTCGACGGCTACTTCGCCATGGCCCGGGGCACGCAGGACGTCGCACCGCTGGAAATGACGAAGTGGTTCGACACCAACTACCACTATCTCGTCCCTGAGTTGGGGCCGGACACGCTGTTCTCCGCCGACTCCGCCAAGCAGGTCGCGGAGTTCCAGGAGGCGCTGGCCCTCGGTCTGACGCCCCGGCCGGTGCTGGTCGGACCCATCACCTACCTCCTGCTCGCCAAGGCGGCCCCCGGGGTGGCGGAGGGCTTCGAGCCGCTGACCCTCCTGGACCGGCTGCTTCCCGTGTACGCCGAGGTCCTCGCCGACCTGCGCGCGGCGGGCGCCACGTGGGTGCAGCTGGACGAACCCGCACTCGTCCAGGACCGCACCCCGGCCGAGCTGAACGCCGCCGCCCGCGCCTACCGCGAGCTCGGCGGACAGGCCGACCGGCCCCGACTGCTGGTCGCCTCCTACTTCGGGCGGCTCGGCGAAGCGCTGGCGGTCCTGGCCAAGGCCCCCGTCGACGGGCTGGCCCTGGACTTCACCGAGTCCGGCGCGGGGAACCTCGACGACCTCGCGGCGGCCGGCGGACTGCCCGGCAAGCGCCTGGTCGCCGGTGTCGTGAACGGCCGCAACATCTGGATCAACGACTACGAGAAGTCGCTCGCCACCCTCGGCACCCTCCTCGGCCTCGCCGACCGGGTCGACGTCTCCGCCTCCTGCTCCCTGCTGCACGTCCCGCTGGACGCCGACGCCGAGCACGGAATCGCCCCACAGATCGCGCGCTGGCTCGCCTTCGCCCAGCAGAAGACCGAGGAGATCGTCGTCCTGGCCCGCGGCCTGGGCGGCGGCACGGACACCATCACGGCCGAACTCGCCGCCAACCGTGCCGACCTGGCCTCCCGTACCGATGCCGAGCTCACCCGCGACCCCGCCGTCCGCGCCCGTGCGGCGGCCGTCACCGACGCGGACGGCCGCCGCTCCCAGCCGTACCCGGAACGCGCCGCCGCCCAACGGGCCCACCTCGGGCTGCCGCTGCTGCCGACGACCACCATCGGCTCGTTCCCGCAGACCACCGACGTGCGCACCGCGCGCGCCGACCTGCGGGCGGGGCGGATCGACGAGGCCGGGTACGAGGAGCGCATCAAGAACGAGATCCGCGAGGTCCTCTCCTTCCAGGAGGAGGCCGGACTCGACGTCCTGGTCCACGGCGAGCCCGAACGCAACGACATGGTGCAGTACTTCGCCGAGCAGCTCACCGGCTACCTCGCCACCCAGCACGGCTGGGTGCAGTCCTACGGCACCCGATACGTCCGGCCGCCGGTCCTCGCGGGCGACATCTCGCGCCCCGGGCCGATGACGGTGCGCTGGACGACGTACGCGCAGTCGCTGACCGCACGCCCCGTCAAGGGCATGCTCACCGGCCCGGTCACCATGCTCGCCTGGTCCTTCGTCCGCGACGACCAGCCGCTCGGCGACACCGCCCGCCAGGTGGCCCTCGCCCTGCGGGACGAGGTGAACGACCTGGAGGCGAGCGGCACTTCGGTGATCCAGGTCGATGAGCCCGCGCTGCGCGAGACACTGCCGCTGCGGGCGGCCGAGCACGCCGCGTACCTGGAGTGGGCGACGGAGTCCTTCCGGCTCGCCACCTCCGGGGTGCGGCCGGACACCCAGATCCACACCCACATGTGCTACGCGGAGTTCGGCGACATCGTCCAGGCCATCGACGACCTCGACGCCGACGTCATCAGCCTGGAGGCGGCCCGCTCCCACATGCAGGTCGCCCGCGAACTGGCCGCCCACGGCTACCCCCGCGAGGCGGGCCCGGGCGTCTACGACATCCACTCTCCGCGCATCCCCAGCGCCGAGGAGGCGGCGTCCCTGCTGCGCAAGGGACTTGAGGCCATTCCGGCGACCCGGCTGTGGGTGAACCCGGACTGCGGCCTGAAGACCCGCGGCTGGCCCGAGACCCGGGTCTCCCTGGAGAACCTGGTCGCCGCCGCGCGGAAGATCCGCGCGGAACTGCCCACCGGAGCGGCGTGACCCGGGCCCGGTGCGGGAGCGGTCGCCACCGCTCCCGCACCGGGCCCCTGCCCGTACGGCTCCGGGGAGGGCGCCCGCGGCCGGGGCCTGTCTCGACGCGTCCGCGCAGGCGGGCGGGGCGCCGCCGCACTCACGTCGGCATGGGCCGTCGGCTCCGTCCCGACTACGCTCGGGGGAAAGGTAGTTCGGACGCCGATGGGTCGCCCCGTGCGGCGGCGGCGCATTCTCTCGCACGGCCGGAGTTAGGTTAGCCTAACCAGCGAATGCCCGGTTGTGGATCTTTCCGCGACCGGTGCCGCCCCGCGTGCGGGGCGGCACACCCGCACGACCCGCCGCGCACTCCGACCGAAGGACTTCGCCATGTTGCGTGCTCAGGGCCTGCCGTCCTGCGAACTCCCCATGGAGCGTGGGGCGTGAGCGACGGAACGCAGCCGGCTCCCGGCCCGGAAGGACCGTGGGAAGGTCTCGTCGCGGGCGGTGCGCACGGTCCGGGCCGGCTCCGGGCCCTCACCGCGATCGTCCTGGACGCGCTGGAGAAGGCCGCCCCGGCCCGGGGCGGCCCGCTGCCCGCCGGAGGACCCGCGGCCGTGGCCCTGAAGACCCTCGCCCTCTGCACCCCGGTCCTGCCGGAGGAGGGCATCGGACCCGAGGCCGCTCTCGGGGACCTGGTTCGCGCGGTCGCGGAAGGGGCCGCCGATCCGGCCGACCCCGCCTGCGTCGCTCATCTGCACTGCCCGCCGCTCGCCGTCGCCGTCGCCGCGGACCTGGCCGGGGCGGCCCTCAACCCCTCCATGGACTCCTGGGACCAGGCGCCCGCCGCCGGGGTGATCGAAGAGCTGACCACAGCCGCACTGGCCCGCCTGGTCCACCCCGCGGCCCCCGCCCCCGACGCCCTCATCACCAGCGGCGGCACCGAGTCCAACCTGGTGGCCCTGCTCCTCGCCCGGGAGCGGACAGCCTCCGGCGCCCTCCGGGTGGTGACCGGTGCCAACGCCCACCACAGCGTCCACCGCGCCGCATGGATGCTCGGCCTGCCCGCCCCCGCGGTCGTCGCCTGCCGCGACGGCCGGATCGACCCGACCGCCCTCGACGACGCGCTGGCCGCCCTCGCCGGAGCGCCGCTGCTGGTCGTCGCCACGGCGGGGACCACCGACGAGGGGCGCATCGACCCGCTGCCGGAGATCGCCCGCGTCGCCGAGCGGCACGCGGCCCAGCTCCACGTCGATGCCGCCTACGGCGGTCCGCTGCTGTTCAGCGAGCGGCTGGCCCCGCTGCTCGCGGGCCTGGAGCACGCCGCCTCCGTAACGTTCGACCTGCACAAACTCGGCTGGCAGCCGGTCGCCGCCGGAGTGCTGGCCGTCGCGGACGCCGGGATGCTCGCGCCGCTGTCCCTGCGCGCCGACTACCTCAACGCCGACGACGACACCGAGGCCGGACTCCCGGACCTGCTGGGCCGCTCGATCCGCACCACCCGGCGCCCCGACGCCCTGAAGATGGCGGTCACCTTCCGGGCGCTCGGCCGCCGAGGGCTCGGCGAACTGGTGGAGCACTGCGTGCGTACGGCACAGGAGTTCGGCGGGGCCGTCGACGCCCGCCCCGCGTTGCGCCGCCGCCCCGGCGACATCGGGATCAGCACCGTGCTGTTCCGCCCCGCGGTGGCCGACGCGCTGCCGGACGAGGCGGGCGACGCCGTGGTCGCCGCTGTCCGCCGTGCTCTGCTCGCCGAGGGGCGCGCCGTCCTCGGCCGCGCGGTGGCGGAGGACGACGACGGCCGGCGCCGCCTGTGGCTGAAGGCCACCCTGCTGCACCCGGACGCGGCCACCGCCGACCTGCTGCCCCTGCTCGACCTCGTCACGGCGGCGGCGGACCGTGCGGTGGCCGAAGCCGGGGCGGCCGAAGACGCCGATGCCCCCGTGGCGGAAAGGCTGTGGCCATGACGTGCCCGGGACGACCCGCCGCCGATCCAGCGACCCCCGCCGGAGGAACCCGATGACGCCCGGACCGCGCACGCCGCCCCTCGACCTGCTGGGAGTGGGGGCAGGGCCCTTCAACCTCTCTCTCGCCGCGCTCGCCGACGGCGTCCCCGGGCTGCGCACCGTCTTCCACGAACAGCGCGCCGCCTTCCACTGGCACCCCGGGTTGCTGATCGAGGGCGCCACACTCCAAGTCCCGTTCCTGGCAGACCTGGTAAGCCTCGTCGAGCCAACCAGCCCCTGGTCCTACCTCAATTACCTCAAGATCCGCCGCAGGCTCTTCCCGTTCTACTTCGCCGAACAACTCCACATCCACCGCTCCGAGTTCGACAACTACCTGCGCTGGGTGAGTACCGAGCTCCCCGCCACCCGCTTCGGCCACCGGGTCGACACGGTGGCCTGGGACGCAGGACAGGACGCGTTCGCCGTGGAGTTCACCCGGCTGGGGCCCGACGGGGAGACGCTCACCACCGGGCTCGCCCATGCCCGCAACCTCGCCCTCGGCGTCGGCACGGCCCCGCACGTCCCCGAACCGCTGCGGGGGCTGGTCCAGGACCCGGCCGCCGTCGTGCTGCACTCCGCCGACTACCTCTCGCAGCGGAACCGCCTGCTGGCCGCCCGTCACATCACCGTCGTCGGCTCGGGCCAGTCGGGCGCCGAGGTCCTGCTGGACCTGCTGCGCTCCCGGCCCGAGGGGGCGGAGGGTCTGACCTGGCTGGCCCGTACGCCCGCGTTCGCGCCCATGGAGTACAGCAAGATCGGCCTGGAGCAGTTCACCCCCGACTACACCCGCTACTTCCACGGACTTCCGCAGGCCACCCGGGACCGGCTCCTGCCCCGCCAGTGGCAGCTGTACAAGGGCATCAGCGGGGAGACGCTCGGGGACATCCACGACGAGCTGTACCGGCGCAGCCTGGGCGGAAGCTGGCCCGACGTGACTCTCACCCCCGGCATCGAGGTCACCGATGCCGCTGTCACCGAGGCGGGGCGCATCGAACTCGGTGTCGAACACGGTCAGCAGGAGGCGCGGGGCCGGCACGTCACGGACGCCGTCGTCCTCGCCACCGGATACCGGGAGCGCCCCGTCGACACGCTGCTCGCCGCTCTCGCCCCGTACATCGTCCGCGACGAGGCCGGGCGTCCACAGGTCGACGCGGCCCAACGGCTCGTTCTGGCACCGGAGACAGCCGGTTCCGTCTTCGTACAGAACGCCGAACGCCACACCCACGGCGTCGGCGCACCCGACCTGGGCCTGGCCGCCTGGCGTTCCGCCGTCATCATCAACGCGCTGACGGGCAAGGAGTTCTACCCGCTGCCCGAACGCACCGCCTTCACCACGTTCGGCCTCGGCGCGCGGGATCGCGACGACCGTGATTTGGCGTCACGTCCGGCCGAGGAACGGCGGTGACGACGGTGCCGGAACGGCCGCGGGCCGCGCGGTGGGGTTCACCGTGCGGCCCGGGGCGGGGTGTTCTGCGGAGGGGTCAGCCCTTGCGGGTGTTGATCTCCTC
>NZ_JBIRQR010000005.1:416384-474532 GCF_044333295.1 Streptomyces sp. NPDC021019 | reverse complement strand
GTGGTCTCCGGTGGCCGTGGGGTCAACGGTGCGGAGAACTTCCCGCTGATCGAGGCGCTGGCCGACAGTCTGGGTGCGGCTGTGGGTGCGTCGCGTGCCGCGGTCGACGCGGGCTGGTACCCGCACACCTCCCAGGTCGGGCAGACGGGTAAGTCGGTCTCGCCGCAGCTGTACATCGCTTCGGGTATCTCCGGCGCGATCCAGCACCGGGCGGGTATGCAGACCTCGAAGACGATCGTCGCGGTCAACAAGGACGCCGAGGCCCCGATCTTCGAACTCGTCGACTACGGCGTCGTCGGCGACCTCTTCGCCGTCGTGCCCCAGCTCACCGAGGAGATCAACACCCGCAAGGGCTGACCCCTCCGCAGAACACCCCGCCCCGGGCCGCACGGTGAACCCCACCGCGCGGCCCGCGGCCGTTCCGGACGACCATTGACGCAGGTCGAGCGGCCTTATAACTTCACTATACGGATTGTTGATTCCGGGAAGCGGAAAAAGCGAGAGCGTGGAGGGTATGGTCATGGGTCAGCAGGAGAAGGTGGCAACGAGCCTCGCCGGTGCGGTCAGCGAGGAGATCAGTGCCTCCCTCACGGCGGTCGACGCGGAACTCGCCCGCCGCTACCCGGGCGATCCCGGCACCCGCCAGCCCGTGCACACCGTCTACGTACCGGGTGACGTCTTCGAGCCCGGCTCCCTGCGCTCCTGGGGCGACCAGGCGCTGGCCGCCCTCGACGAACACGCCCCCGACGCCGCGTCGTTCGCCGCGGTCCTCGGGATCCCCGAGGAGCTGGCGGGCCCGGTCCACGACCGCGTACGGGCCAAGCTGGAGCGCGAGCCCGTCGAGGATCTGCGCATCGACTTCGAGGACGGCTACGGCCCCCGCCCGGACGCCGAGGAGGACGAGGCCGCAGCCCGTGCCGCCCGGCTGGTCTCGGAGGCGTACGCGAACGGCACGGCGGCCCCCTACATGGGCATCCGGATGAAGTGCATGGAGGCCGGCGTCCGTGACCGGTCCATCCGCACCACGGACGTCTTCCTCAGCGGGCTGATGGCGGCCGGAGGCCTGCCCGAAGGGCTCGTGCTGACCCTCCCGAAGGTCACGTACCCCGAGCAGGTCACCGCCTTCGTCCAGCTCCTGGAAGCATTCGAGAAGGCGCACGGCCTCGACGCCGGACGCATCGGCTTCGAGATCCAGATCGAGACGAGCCAGTCGATCCTCGCCGCCGACGGGACCGCCGCGGTGGCCCGCATGATCGACGCCGCGCGGGGCCGGGCGACCGGACTGCACTACGGCACCTTCGACTACAGCGCCTGTGTCGGGGTCAGCGCCGCCTATCAGGCCAGCGACCACCCGGCCGCCGACCACGCCAAGGCCGTCATGCAGGTCGCCGCCGCGGGCACCGGCGTACGCGTCTCCGACGGCTCGACCAACGTCCTGCCCGTCGGCCCGACCGACCAGGTCCACGAGGCCTGGCGGCTGCACTACGGCCTCACCCGCCGCGCTCTGGCCCGTGCGTACTACCAGGGCTGGGACATGCACCCCGGTCACCTGCCGACGCGCTACGCGGCCGTCTACGCCTTCTACCGGGAGGGCCTGGAGCCGGCCGCCGCCCGGCTCGCCGCCTATGTGGCCAAGGCCGGCGGCGACGTCATGGACGAGCCCGCCACCGCCAAGGCCCTCGGCGGTTACCTGCTGCGCGGCATCGACTGCGGCGCGCTGGACACCGCGGAGGTGGCTCGGCTGACCGGCCTGACCCGCGCGGACCTGGAGGCCTTCGCCTCGCCTCGCCGGGGCGACCTGACGGTCACGACTCCGTAAGGGGCGTCAGCGGATTTCGCGCCCCGGCGGGACGGTCCCTCCCGCCGGGGCGCTCCGGCGTGCCCGGCCGCCGTGAACGATCCTCCGGGACGTGTCCCGGGTCCTGTCGTCGAACTCCTGTCGTCGAACTTCCGTCGTCGAACTTCCGTCGTCCCCCGGAGGGCAGGCGGCCGTTTGACGACAGGGCCCAGGGAAGGCGGGGTCCCGGCCCGTCCTCAGGCGTCCCGGCGCGCGGCCGCCCCGCCGCGGGCGCGGTAGGCGCGCATCTTGTGCCGTGCGCCGCACACGTCCATGTCGCACCAGAGACCGTTCGACGACGGTGCCCGGTCGTAGAAGACCCAGCGGCACTCCGGTGCCGCGCAGGCCTTGAGGCGGGTGGCGTGACGTCCGGTCAGGCCATGCGCCAGGAGGGCTTCGAGCACCGGGCGTACCACCTCCGCCGCCGCCCCGCCGGAGGCCGGCCGCAGGGTGAGCGTGCCGTCGGGGCGTACGGCGGGAGCACCCGCGACCGCGGCGATGAGCCGGTTGAGAGCGTCGACCGCCTCCGGTGAGGTCCGCTCGACCAGAAAGGCCCGCACGGTCTCGCGCGCCTGCGCGAGTGAGGCCAGCTCTCCCTGATCGGCCGGTGTCGGGAAGCCGTGCGCGCCGAGCCACCGGGCAGCCGTCTCCGGCCGGGCGAGATCGTCCTCGTCGTGGAGATGGGTGGCCGTGTTGCAGAAGTCCTCGACCAGTTCGAGCTCCGCGGGCGCAGGGTTCCGTCGCATGGTCACCATCTTACCTAAGTTACCGACAATGAGCATTAGCTGGTAACGTCGATGGTCCAGTGAGGGTTCCCCCTCCCCATCGCACCCCAGGAGGCGCACCATGAACGGGAAGCTGACCAGGACGTTCGAGACTCCGGACGGTTCGGTCCGCTGGGACGTGCTGGGGGCGGGGGAGCCGGTGGTCCTGCTGCACGGCACCCCCTTCTCCTCGCTCATCTGGCGCGACATCGCCCCGGCGCTCGCCCGCGACCACCGCGTCCACCTCTGGGACCTGCTCGGGTTCGGACAGTCGGAGCAGCGCGACGGGCAGGACGTCGGTCCTGCGGCGCAGGCGAAGGTCTTCACCCGGCTCCTGGAGCACTGGGGGCTGGAGCGCCCGCGCGTGATCGCCCACGACATCGGCGGGGCCGTGGCCCTGCGGGCGCTGCTCCTGCACGGCGCGCGGTACGCGGACCTCACCCTGGTGGACGCGGTGGCCTGCGGGGAGTGGGGCACCGGGTTCTTCCGGCTCATCAGGGAGAACGCGCACCTCTTCGAGCAACTCCCCGGCTACGCCCACGAGGCGCTGGTCGAGAGCCACCTGCGCCACGCGACGCACACCGGTTATCGGGCGGACGTCCTGTCGGCCCATGTCGATCCGTGGCGCGGCGAGCGCGGCCGGGCCGCGTACTACCGCCAGTACCGGCAGGCCGAACAGGCCGCGACCGACGAGTTCCAGCACCTGCTGGGGGACGTTCCGGTGCCGACCCGGATCATCTGGGGGCGTGAGGACCGGTTCCTGCCGGCGCCCTTCGCCGAGCAGTTGCACGCGCTGATCCCGCACTCCGAACTGCACTGGATCGAGGGCGCGGGCCATACGGTGCAGGAGGACGCCCCCGCGCAACTGCTGGCCCTGCTGACCAGGGAATTCCGGCAGGCCGGCGCCGGCGCCTGACCACGCGCCGACGGGCGCCGTCCCGGCGTGCGGTTCTCGCATCCCCGCGACGCGGTCGGCCCGGTGCCCCCGTGCGGTCGGCCGTGCTCGACGGGCCTCAGGCGGGGGGCAGTTCGCCCGAGCCGCGGGGGATCAGCGTCGTCGGCAGTTCCACCCGTGCCGTGGCGTGGTCCGCCCCGTCGAGGCGGCGGAAGAGGTGCTCGGCGGCGGTCCTGCCGACCGCCGCGGCGTCCTGGGAGATCACGGTGATGCCGAGCAGGTCGGCCAGCTCGATGTCGTCGAACCCCACGAGCGCCACCGGCCGCTCCCGCTCCGCGATCACCCGGACCGCCGTCACCGTCACCCGGTTGTTGCCCGCGAACAGCGCGGTGACCGGCTCGGGCCCGGAGAGCATCTCCTCGGCGGCGGCCCGCACCCGCTCCGGCTCGGTGGAGCCGAGGGAGACCCACCCGTCCTCGACGGTGATGCCCGCGTCCCGCATGGCGGCGTGATAGCCGCGCAGTCGCTCGGTGGCCGTGTGGATCCGCGGCTGGTCGCCGATGAATCCGATCCTGCGGTGGCCGTGCGCGATGAGGTGGGCCACGCCCTCCCTGGCCCCGCCGAAGCTGTCGGAGAGCACCATGTCGACGTCCACGTGGCCCGCCGGGCGGTCCACGAAGACCGTGGCGATGCCCGCCTTGATCTCCGGCTCCAGATAACGGTGGTCGTCGCCCGCCGGGATCACGATCAGACCGTCCACCCGGCGGGCGCACAGCGCCAGCACCAACTCCTGCTCCCGCTCCGGGTCCTCGGCGCTGGAACCGTTGATCAGCAGCGCGCCGTGTGCGCGGGCGACCTCCTCCACGGCGCGGCTCAGCGGACCGTAGAACGGGTCCGCCAGATCCTCCAGGACCAGTCCGATGGATGCCGTACGGCCCTTGCGCAGCACACGGGCGCTGTCGTTGCGGCGGAAGCCGAGTGCGTCGATCGCCTCCTGCACGCGGCGCTCGGTGTCCGGTGTCACGCCCGGCTCGCTGTTCACCACCCGGGAGACCGTCTTCAGGCCGACTCCGGCGCGGGCCGCCACGTCCTTCATGGTCGGCCGGTTGCCGTAGCGGGTCTCGGAATGACGGGCGGTCCGGTCCACGTGCGCTGTCCTGTCGTCGGATTACGGGCGGGGCTGCGGTGCTCCGGCCGGCGCCGGGCGGGGCCCGCTGGGGGCGCCGCTGGGGTGATCGGAGGCTGTGGCGTCGAGCATAGGCCCTGGACAACGTTGTCAACAGAATGGAGACTGTGCAGACTGTGGACGGAACCCGCAGGTCCCGCCCCCTCACCGATCCGGAGAGCCCACACCGATGCATACCGACCTCGTCGCCGCGCTCGACATCGGCGGCACCAAGATCGCCGGCGCACTGGTGGACGGCGACGGCTCCCTCCTCGTACGGGCACAGCGGCCGACGCCCGCCCGGGAGGGCGCCGAGGCGGTCATGGGCGCCGTGGACGAGGTGCTGGGCGAGCTGACGGCCTCGCCGCTGTGGGGTCGCGCCGGCTCCGTCGGCATCGGCAGCGCCGGTCCGGTGGACGCCGCCGCCGGCACGGTCAGCCCGGTCAACGTCCCCGGCTGGAGGGACTTCCCGCTGGTGGAGCGCGTGCACAAGGCGGCGGGCGGACTATCGGTCGCGCTGGTCGGCGACGGGGTCGCGATGACGGCCGCCGAGCACTGGCTCGGCGCGGCCAGGGGCTACGACAACGCGCTGTGCCTCGTCGTGTCGACGGGCGTCGGCGGCGGCCTCGTCCTCGGCGGCACCCCGCGGTCCGGCCCCTCGGGCAACGCCGGGCACATCGGCCACATCAGCGTCGACCTGGACGGCGACCCGTGCCCCTGCGGTGCGCGCGGCTGCGTCGAGGGCATCGCCAGCGGCCCCAACATCGCCCGCCGCGCGCTGGAGAACGGCTGGCGCCCCGGCCTTGACGGCGACGCGACAGCCGCCGCGGTGGCCGTCTCCGCCCGCGCCGGAGACCCGGTCGCCATCGCCTCCTACGAGCGTGCCGCCCAGGCGCTGGCGGCAGGCATCGCCGCCACCGCCACCCTGGCGGACCTCGACATCGCGGTGGTCGGCGGGGGAGTGGCCGGGGCCGGCGACGTACTCTTCGTGCCGCTGCGCCGCAGCCTGCGCGACTACGCCACGCTCTCCTACCTCCGGCGGCTGACCGTGGCGCCCGCCCTGATGGGCACCGACGCGGGTCTGGTCGGGGCCGCGGCGGCGGCCATCGCGCTGCGCTAGCGAACCCCGGCGACAGCTTCCAGGGGGCGCCCGGTTCGTCGGGCCGGGCGCCTCCTGGGGTCATGTTCCGAGCGTCCTGCCCGGCCTCCGGTCGCCGGGACGACCGCATCCGGTCAACGCCGTCGCCGCCGCGGGGTTTCCGCGGCAGGGTGTTGCGGGCAAGCCACAGGGGGCTACGGAAGAGGGGGAACCGTGATCGTCTGGATCAACGGTGCGTTCAGTGCGGGCAAGACCAGCGCCGCGGGCGAACTGATCGATCTGATCCCGAACAGCACGCTGTACGACCCGGAGGTCACCGGCGCGGGGCTGCGCGGTCTGCTCCCGCAGAAGAGGCTCGCCGAGGTCGACGACTTCCAGGACCTGCCGATCTGGCGGCGGCTCGTGGTGGACACGGCGGCGGCGCTGCTCGCCGAGGTGCCCGGGGTGCTGGTGGTGCCGATGACCCTGCTGCGGCAGGAGTACCGCGACGAGATCTTCGGAGGGCTCGCCTCCCGGCGCATTCCCGTGCGGCATGTGGCGCTCTCACCTGAGGAAACGATCCTGCGCAGCCGGATCGCGGGCCGGGAGGAGTTTCCCGGCGACGAGGAGCAGAGCGAGCGCGTGCGCCGGTGGGCGTACGAGCACATCGGCCCGTACCGCGACGCCCTCGACTGGATCACCGAGGACGCGCATGTGGTCGACAACAGCGTCCTCACGCCCCGGGAGACCGCCGAGCGGATCGCGGACGCCGTGCGCACGGGGAACGCCGCGCCGTGTCCGATCGTCCAGAGTCCGGAGCCGACCGCCGAGACGGTGGCCGCCGGGGTGCTGCTCTTCGACGAGCAGGACCGGGTGCTGCTCGTCGACCCGACGTACAAACCGGGGTGGGAGTTTCCCGGCGGGGTGGTGGAGGCGGGCGAGGCTCCCGCACAGGCCGGGATCCGTGAGGTCGCCGAGGAGATAGGCCTCCGCCTCGACCGGGTTCCCACCCTGCTGCTCGTCGACTGGGAGTCGCCCCGCCCGCCCGGCTACGGCGGGCTGCGCTTCCTCTTCGACGGCGGCCTGTTGCGCTCCGAGGACGCCGGCCGGCTGCTGCTGCCCGGCTCCGAGCTGCGCGGCTGGCGCTTCGTCACCGAGGAGGAGGCCGCGGGGATGCTGCCGCCCACCCGGTACGAGCGGCTGCGCTGGGCCCTGCGGGCGCGCGAGCGGTCGACAGTGCTGAACCTGGAGGCAGGGGTCCCGGTGGGCTGAGCGGCGCCCGTTCGCCGCTCACGCGCCGTTCGCCGCCGCGTCCATCGCCGCGGCCGCGTTCTCGGTGAGCGGGTCGCCGTGACCGAAGCAGACGGTGCGGGCCGCGAGCGCGGCCAGGCGCCGGAACGTGGCGGCCGCCCCGGCCCGGTCCACGTTGAACACGCCGAGCATCACCCGCCGCTCCGCGGAGGCGACGGTGTCCCCGGTGAACAGCACGTCGTGGCGCGGCAGATGGAGCGCGACGGAGCCCGCCGTGTGACCGGGGGCGTGGACCACCCGTGCCCCGTCCCCGAACGGCAGCACCTCGCCGCCGGTCACCTCCCGGTCGACCCGGGTGGGCGGGGCGTCGGGGACCGTCAGCCCGTGCTCCCACAGCGGCAGTTCCCAGTCCAGCAGGTCCGGCTCCGGTACGGGGCGCTCGCCCCGTACCACCGGGGCGTCCAGTGCGTGGGCGATGATCTCGGCGCCGTGCCGCTCCGCCAGCTCCTGCGCGGCCCCGTAGTGGTCCCGGTGGCCATGGGTGATGACGATGCGCCGGATCCCGGCGGGGTCGAGGCCGAGCGTGCGGATCGCGTCCTCGATCGCGGCGGCCGACCCGACGTCACCCGCGTCGATCAGGGTGAGCTCCGTCCCGTCGTGCCAGAGATAGGCCTGACCGATCCGGAAGCGGAACATGTGCAACTGGGGGAGTACCTCGACGAGATCCATGCGGCGAACGTAAGCGGCGGGGGACGTCCGCCGCACGGACCTACGCTTCGGGCGACTCCGCCGAGGGCGTAGCGGCGCTCCCGGCCGCCCCGTGGGGCGGCCTCAGGAGGTCAGATCCTCTTCGACTCCGCGTAGTTCCGCAGGAACAGCGCCTCGGCGACCGACATCCGCTCCAGCTCCTCGGGTGACACGCTCTCGTTCACCGCGTGGATCTGCGCCTCGGGCTCGCTCAGCCCGATCAGCAGGATCTCCGCCTCCGGGTAGAGGCCCGCCAGCGTGTTGCACAGCGGGATGGAGCCGCCCATCCCGGAGGACTGCATCTCCTGGCCCGGGTACGCGTCCCGCATCGCTTCCGCCATCGCCGTGTACGCCGGGCTGGTCATGTCCGCGCGGAACGGCTGGCCCTGGCCCACCTGTTCCACCCGCACCCGCGCACCCCAGGGCGCGCGGGACTCCAGGTGGGCGGTGAGCAGCTTCGTCGCCTCGGCGGCGTCCTGGCCCGGCGGCACCCGCAGGCTGATCTGCGCCCGCGCGCTCGCCTGCACCGACGGTGTCGCGCCGACGACCGGCGGGCAGTCGATGCCGATGACGGTGACGGCGGGGCGGGCCCAGATCCGGTCCGCGACCGTGCCCGTGCCGATCAGCTCCACCCCGTCCAGCACCTTGGCGTCCTGCCGGAACTCCGCCTCCGGGTACTGGAGCCCGTCCCAGTCGGCGTCGCCCGTCAGACCGTCGACCGTGGTCGTCCCGTCCTCGGCGCGCAGCGAGGCCAGCAGCTGGATCATCGCGGCCAGCGCGTCCGGGGCCGCGCCACCGAACTGGCCCGAGTGCAGGTTCCCCTCAAGGGTGTCCAACCGCACCCGCAGCATCGTCATCCCGCGCAGCGTCGCGGTGACGGTCGGCAGCCCGACCCGGAAGTTCCCGGTGTCGCCGATGACGATCGTGTCGGCCGCGAGCAGCTCCGGGTGCGCTTCCGCGTACCGCTCCAGACCGCCGGTGCCCTGTTCCTCGGATCCCTCGGCGATCACCTTCACCGAGACCGGGACGCCACCGTTCGCCTTGAGGGCGCGCAACGCGAGCAGGTGCATGATGAACCCGCCCTTGCAGTCGGCCGCGCCCCGGCCGAACCAGCGGCCGTCGCGCTCGGTCAGCTCGAACGGCGGGGAGATCCACGCCGACTCGTCCAGCGGCGGCTGCACGTCGTAGTGCGCGTAGAGCAGCACGGTCGGAGCCCCGGCCGGGCCGGGCAGGAACCCGTAGACGGACTGCGTGCCGTCGGGGGTGTCCAGCAGGGCGACGTCCGTGAACTCCTCGGCGCGCAGGGCGTCGGCGACCCAGTTCGCCGCGCCCTCGCACTCGCTCCTCGGGAACACCGCCGGGTCCGCCACCGACTGGAACGCCACCAGCTCGGCCAGCTCCTCCCGGGCGCGGGGCATCAGCGAGGCGACGGTCTCGGGAATCGGACGGGCGGTCATGGGCACGCTCCTCGTGGGTGCGACGTTATGGGTAGGGCGCGGTGTGTACGCGACCGTGTGCGACGCCGTCGGTGAGGCGACGCATGTACGACGAAATCATGGCCGATCCTCCCACAGGAGGGCTTGGCCGGAACGCGCCGTAGGATGCCGTGAGCAGCTTGGGGCCACTGGTCGGATCAGGAGCAGAAGCACATCGTGAGCAGCGAGAACGCAGACGCCGGACGTGAGCCGGAAGAGTCGTCCGTGTGGGATGTCGTCGTGGTCGGCGCCGGACCGGGCGGCGCATCGGCGGCGTACGCGGCAGCCGTGGCGGGCCGGAGAGTCCTGCTGCTGGAGAAAGCGGAACTGCCGCGCTACAAGACCTGTGGCGGGGGCATCATCGGGTTCTCGCGGGACTCCCTGCCGCCGGGGTTCGAACTGCCCCTGAAGGACCGCATCCACGCGGTCACCTTCTCGCTCAACGGCAAGCTGTCGCGCACCCGACGCTCCCGGCGCATGCTCTTCGGGCTCATCAACCGCCCGGAGTTCGACGCCGGTCTGGTCGAGGAGGCGCAGAAGGCCGGTGCCGAACTGCGCACCGGGGCATCGGTGGTGCGGGTCGAGCAGCACGGTCCGGCCGTGCCCGACCGGCGTACGGTCGCCGTGGTGCTGGCCGGTGGCGAGACGGTGCTCGCGCGGGCGGTCGTCGGCGCGGACGGCAGCGCGGGCCGGATAGGAGCTCATGTCGGGGTGAAGCTCGACCAGGTCGACCTCGGCCTGGAGGCGGAGATCCCGGTTCCGGCCACCGTCGCGGAGGACTGGTCGGGCCGGGTGCTCATCGACTGGGGCCCGATGCCGGGCAGTTACGGCTGGGTGTTCCCCAAGGGGGACACGCTCACCGTGGGCGTCATCTCGGCGCGCGGCGACGGCGCGGGCACCAAGCGGTATCTGGAGGACTTCATCGCCCGCCTCGGCCTCGCCGGGTTCGAGCCGTCCGTCTCCTCGGGGCACCTCACCCGCTGCCGCAGCGACGACTCGCCGCTCTCCCGCGGCCGGGTCGTGGTCTGCGGGGACGCGGCCGGACTGCTGGAGCCGTGGACCCGCGAGGGCATCTCCTTCGCGCTGCGCTCGGGCCGGCTCGCGGGGGAGTGGGCGGTCCGGATCGCCGAGTCGCACGACGCGGTGGACGCCCGCCGTCAGGCCCTCAACTACGCCTTCGCCATCAAGGCCGGTCTCGGCGTGGAGATGGGCGTCGGCCGCCGCATGCTCAAGCTGTTCGAGCGCCGGCCGGGGATGCTGCACGCGGTGCTGACCGGCTTCCGCCCGGCGTGGAAGGCGTTCGCCGGAATCACCCGGGGAACGACGTCGCTGGCCGAGCTGGTCCGTACGCATCCGCTGGCGCAGCGGGCGCTGTCCGCGATGGACCGCTGAGGCCGCACCGTGCTTTCCGGGGTGCCGCTCCGCCCGGCCGGGGCGGCGCCCCTACGTCGGACGGGACGGGTCAGCCCGCGACCGTGATGCGGAAGACCGGGTGGTCCGGGCAGGCCGCGAGCAGCTCGGCGTCGGTGGACTTCGCCGTGATCCCCCGGAAGTACTGGTTGACCTCCCAGCCCCACCGCTCCAGATAGGCCCGGATGATCCGGGCCTTCTGCGCGTCGTCGGCGATCTCCACGGCGGTGAAGCGGCTCACCTTGCGCCCCAGTCGCAGCTCTCCGCCGCCCGCGACACGCATGTTGCGCACCCACTGCGAGTGACCCCGGGCCGAGACGACGTACCGCTCGCCCTCGAAGGCGTGGGCATTGACCGGGATGCGCTGAAGCTGCCCGCTCTTTCGCCCGCGCACCGACAGCTCGGCCGATCCCATCAGGCTGATGCCGTGTCGGGCCAGCCATCCGACGATCCTGTTGAGACGTTCGGCGGCGGCGCTCGCCCGGAGGTAGTAGGGCTGGTGCGACATGGGTGACTCCCGCAGTTGAGAGAGCGGCGCTCTCGCTTGAGATCAGTGTGCACGAGCTGGGCGCCCCGAAGCAAGAGCGCTGCTCTCTTCGTGGATTCTCGCTCTTGTTTCTGGTCGGCGATCCATGCGCGTGGCAGACTGATCGCATGAGCACCATCCGAGGGGCCAGGGAACGCGCCCGCATCGAAGTGACCGCGGCCATCAAGGACGAGGCCAGGAAGCAGCTCGCGGAGGAGGGCGCGGCGAAGCTCTCGCTGCGAGCCGTGGCCCGGGAGCTGGGCATGGTCTCCTCCGCGCTCTACCGCTACTTCCCCAGCCGCGACGACCTGCTCACCGCGCTGATCGTCGACGCGTTCGACGCGATCGGCGCGGTCGCGGAGCGGGCGGCGGAGGAGCGGGCGGGGGCGGCCCCGCCCGCCGAACGCTGGATCGCGGTGGCCTGTGCCGTACGGGAGTGGGGGCTCGCCCACCCCCATGAGTACGCCCTGATCCACGGTTCACCCGTCCCCGGCTACACCGCCCCGATGGACACGGTGGGGCCCGCGTCCCGGGTGGGGCTGGTCCTCATCGACATCGTCCGTACCGCGTCCCGGGCCGAGGACCTCGCCGTACCCTCCCTCGCCCCGGAGCTGCGGTCCGACGCGGAGCGGATGGCCGCCGAGTTCGCCCCGGACGTGCCTCCGGCCGCCGTGGCGGCCCTGATCGCCGCCTGGGCCCAGCTGTTCGGCCTGATCTCCTTCGAGCTGTTCGGCCAGTTCAACCGGGTCGTCGAGGCGCGCGAGCCGCTGTTCCGGCAGGCCGCGGGCGACCTGGCCCGCTCGGTCGGCCTGCGCGCGGTCGAGCCGTAGGTCGTGTCCGCGAAGTCTCGTCCGGCCCGCGACGCCTGGCACTTCCCGGCAAGGAGGCGCTCGACGAGGTACGTCAGGTGCTCGCCGGCCTCCGGGCGCCCGGCGACGCCCCCACCTCCCCGGCCCCCGGCCCGGGCCGGCTCCCCGAGCGCGTCGAACGGGCGGCGTCCGCCGGGCTCACCACCGTGGCGAGCGAGGGCGATCCGGCCGCCGTCCCGCCCGGCCCCGGTCTCGCCGCCTTCCGCATCGTCCAGGAGGCCCTGACCAACGTCGTCCGCCACTCCGGCTCCCGTACGGCCCTGGTGCGCATCGGCTACGGCTCCGGGCGCGTCCGGAGCCGCGTCGACGACGAGGGACCCGCGACCGGGCCCAACTCGTCGTCCTCGCCTACGCGTCGGGTCCGGTGCGCCCCGGTCGGCTCGGCTGGGCCGAGGCGCACCCGGTCTCTCGGCCGGCGGCGCTCATCAGGTGACCGCGGAGTTGTCCGTCCAGATCCGGGCCACCGAGCGGTCGCCGCGCAGCGTGACGGCGGTGAGCGGCAGCCGGTTCCAGAGGGCGAGGTAGAGCCCCTCCGTCGTACCGCTCAGCTCGCAGTCGAAGCCGTCGTCCGGCTGGGCCCCGGCCTCCGACCGCACGGCCCGGGGCGGATCCTGGGAGATCCGTACCGTCCAGGTCGCCTCCGTGTCCACGGCCCGCACCCGCAGCGTCCGGGGCTTCTTGGAACGCACCTTGCTCTTGGGCCGGGCGTGGAACCCCGTCAGGAGTTCGTCGATGCCGTCGACCGCCCGGTCCGCGGACACCGCGGTCAGCGGACCGCCGAGCGCCGACTCGGCGTCCACGCGGTGCACGGTCGTCTCGTTGAGCTGGCGGCGGGACCAGAACGCCAGGGGAGAGGGGGCCGGCAGGAAGGTCCAGCAGTCCAGGCCGGCGGGGGCTTCCTCCAGGGACCTGACCAGATGGCGGTGTCCCTCGCGGAACCAGTCCAGGAGTTCGGCGCCGTCGAGAGCGGGTTCGCCGCCGTCCGGGCGGTAGGCGGTGTGGGCCTCGGTGACGAACGCCGCCGCCCAACGGTGCACCATGCCGGTGTGCCGCAGGAGGTGACGTATCTGCCAGCCGGGACAGGTCGGAACCGATGCTCCCGATCCGGCCCGCTCGGCGGCGGCCGCGAGCAGCCGCCCTTCCTCGGACAACGACGCTATGTGCTCGGCGATCTGCATGGCGGCGATTGTGCCAGGGCCCTGTTCGGTCCTCAGACGCCCTGCGGGTGCGCGGAACCGGCCGATCCGGTCCGGCGCACCAGGCGGACGAACCAGCCCAGGGCCAGCGACTGGACGAGGACCGAGACCACCAGGCCGAGCACCAGGAACCAGGTGGGCCCGCCGGCCTCGGCGCCCGCGAGGGAGCCGCCGAGGAAGAACAGGAAGACGGTCGGGGCCGCGAGGAGGAACAGCCAGACGCCGGAGAACGAGGCGTCCTCATGGGCGACGAACAGGGTGTCCGCGGCCACGAACAGCGTCGCCGCGAGCACCAGCCCGAGGTAGATCAGGGAAGCGGGGTTGCGGAACGTCAGCCGGACCAGGGTGTTCAGGTGCGGGTGGTCGGTCAGGCGCGTCATGGTGTGCTCCCCTGCTGCTCGCTCTGCCTCTTGCTCGGTCGAGGCTTCCATCGTGCGCCGGGCGAGCGGGTCCCGCCTGAGTACGGCTACTCAATCGGCCATGTGTGCGGTGATCAGGTGTGCGCGTCCGTCGTCGCGTTGCGCGCTCCGTAGCCCAGGGCGGCCGCCGCCGCGGCCAGCAGGGCGACCGTCGTCAGGGCCAGTGGCAGCGAGAACCAGTCGGCGAGGAAGCCGATCGCGGGCGGGCCGAGCAGCATCCCGCCGTAGCCGAGCGTCGACGCCGCCGCGACTCCGCTCGGCCCCGCGAGTTCGCCCGCGCGCCCCACCGCGACGGGGAAGATGTTGGCGAGCCCGAGGCCGGTGACCGCGAACCCGGCCAGCGCCAGCCAGGTGGTCGGCGCCAGCGAGCCCAGCAGCATTCCGGCGGAGGCCGTCGCGCCGCCGAGGACGAGGGTGCGGGTCTGGCCGAGCCGTTCCAGGAGTATGGTCCCGGTCAGCCGGCCCGCCGTCATCGTCAGGGCGAACAGCGCGTAGCCGGCGGCGGCGAGCCCGGGGTGCGCGCCCAGGTCCTGTTCCAGGTGGAGTGCGCCCCAGTCGGCGAGGGCCCCTTCCCCGTACGCCGTGCACAGGGCGATCACGCCGAAGAGCACGACGACGCGGCGGGCCCGGGGCGACAGCCGCTGCTTCGGTGCTTCCCGGTCGACGGGCCGAGGGGCGGCGGGGGCCGGGCGGTGGCGCAGCAGGGCGGGCCCGGCGAACGCGGTGACGATCAGGCCTGTCCCGGCCAGCAGGAAGAGGTGCGTGGAGGCGGCCAGGCCCCCCGCCACCAGCCCGCCGAGCCCGGCGCCGACCATGCCGCCCAGGCTGAACGCCGCGTGGAAGCTCGGCATCACGGGCCGGCGCAGTTCGGCGACCAGGTCGACGGCGGCGCTGTTCATTGCCACGTTCATCCCGCCGTACGCCGCTCCGAACACCAGCAGCACGAGTCCGAGGGAGAGCGCCGAGTGGGTCTGGGCGGGCAGGGCGATACTCAGGGGAAGCAGGAGGCCGCAGACCACGGTGACGGCATGGCTGCCGTAACGGCGGCACAGCCGGCCGGTGAGCATCATGGTGACGACCGCCCCGGCGGAGACGCCCAGCAGGGCGAGGCCGAGGGTGGAGGCGGAGGCTCCGGTCTGCTGCTTGATGGCCGGGATACGGACCACCCAGCCGGCGAAGAGGAACCCGTCGAGGGCGAAGAACACGGTCAGTGCGGTACGGAGGCGGGCCGACGAGGGTGCGGCGGTGTCTCCGCCAGGTCCCCCGGGTAGGGCCGTCCGCAGTTTGTTTAGTTGCGGCACAAACTCAGCATAGGGGCGCTCTGGCGACGGGCGCAACACCGCTGCGCGCCGTGCGTCGCGGGGGCCCGGCCGTGGCCGGGACGGGGCCGCCGGGCAGGCCCGGGGCGTCCGGGGCGCCTTCGGATCATGGGAGACTCGCCCCCATGAACGGCAAGGCGACGACCACCCGGACGAAGTTGGAGAGGGGCCGCAGTGCGCTCGGGCCCGCACTGGAACTGGTCCACACCGGACGCGCCCCCACCCGGGCCGTGCTCACCTCCGAACTCGGCGTCACCCGCGCCACCGCCGGGGCGGTCGCCGCGGAACTGGAGGCGCTCGGGCTGATCCGGGTCGACTCCAGCCCCGGTTCGGCGGCCGGCTCCCAGGGCCGCCCCTCGCACCGGCTGTCCGTCCTGGAGACCGGCCCCGTCGTCCTCGCCGCGCAGGTGCACGCCGACGGCTTCCGGGCCGCGCTCGTCGGGCTCGGCGGCCGGATCGTCGCCACCTCGCCGGGCTGCGTCGCCGTGATGGCCGACCCGGCACAGGTGCTCGGCGAGGTCGTGGAAGCGGGGGCGGGGCTGCTGCGGGAGGGCGGGCTGCGCTGCGTCGGGGCCGGGCTCGCGGTGCCCTCCGCGGTCGCCGAGCCGGAGGGCACCGCCCTCAATCCCCTGCACATCGCCTGGCCCGCCGGCTCCCCGGTCCGCGACATCTTCGCCGCCTGCGTACGCGAAGCGGGCATCACCGGACCCGCGTTCACCGGCAACGACGTCAACCTCACAGCCCTGGCCGAGCACCGGCACGGCGCGGGCCGCGGCGCCCAGCACCTCCTGTGCGTGGCCACCGGGCACCGGGGCGTCGGCGGGGCCCTCGTTCTCGACGGTCGCCTGCACAGCGGGAGTTCGGGTCTCGCGCTGGAGGTGGGACATCTCACCGTGAACCCCGAGGGGCGGCCCTGCCACTGCGGCGGGCGCGGCTGCCTCGACGTGGAGACCGACCCGCTGGCCTTCCTCACCACCGCCCGCCGCGAACCGGGTCCCGAGGAGTCCCTCCTCAAGCAGGCCGGAAACCTGCTCCGTACGGAGTACGGAGACCTCGCCGTACGGCACGCCGCCGAAGCGCTGATCGACCGCCTGGGGCTGGGGCTGGCCGGACTGGTCAACATCCTCAACCCGGACCGGATCATCCTCGGCGGGCTCCACCGTGACCTGCTGGAAGCGGACCCGGAGCGGCTGCGCGCCGTCGTCGCGGACCGGAGCCTGTGGGGGCGCAGCGGCAGCGTGCCGATCCTGCCGTGCACGCTGGCCCACAACAGCCTGGTGGGCGCCGCCGAACTGGCCTGGCAGCCGGTCCTCGACGACCCGCTCGCGGCGCTGCCCTGACGCCCGCAGGCCCCGCCGCCAGCGCACCGTTCACCGCTGCCGCTGCCGCTGCCGCTGCCGCTGCCGCTGCCGCTGCCGCTGCCACTGCCATCCCGGCCGGCCGCTGGAGGCCAGGCGCGGCACGGGCTCAGACCGCTTCCGCGGGAGTACGCGTACGACCGCCGGGTGGACGACGCCCCGGAGCACCTTGCTCGGGCAGGCTCGAAAGCGACCGGAAAGGCGCCGTGCCCTTCCGTGAACGAGAGAGCTGACCGAGAGGAACACCCCGGCGCACGTCGCCGGACCCGGTCCCTGGCTCCTGCTCCTCCCGCTCGTCCGGGCGGCGGTCGTCATCGGGATCGTCATCCTGCCGCGCCGCACCGTGGGGCGCGGCCGCCGAGGCACGTGGTCGGCCGGCCGTGCCGCGCGGGCGGTGCCGCCGCCTCCTCACCGATCGCGCTGCTCGGCCGCCGCTTCGCCGCAGGGGAGTCCGACGAGGACGAGTACTGGCCCCGACTGCCGCTCCTGGGCGAACAGTTCGGCCCGGCCGCGGGCGGCGGCAGGACGTGACCACCGGGCCGGAACGGAGTGCGGCGGGGCGGCGCGAAGCCGGCCTGCCGCACACCGGTGGCCCGCCCCGCCCGCTCCGTTTCAGCCGACGACCGCCGACCGGGCGGGCACGGCCACGATGTCGTCGGGGGTGATGGTCACGGCCCCGAACGGCCCGTCGGTCATCGACCCGTACACCGCGAGCGGTGGCAGGGTCGAGGCGCCGGTGGCCGCGGGCAGGGTGAACCAGACGGCCTTTCCGGCCGAGCCGATCGGCCGCACGCCCCAGCTCTCGCTGACGGCGGCGATCAGGGCCAGACCCCGCCCCGACGTGGCGAAGGAGTCCGCCTCGTTCACTGTGGGCAGGCGTGGGTCGTGGTCGTGGACGGAGACCGTCAGACGGTCGAGCAGCAGCTCGATGTCGACGGTGCATGACTTGTCCGGCTGTGCGTGCCGGTGAACATTGGTGAGAAGCTCGGTGACGCCCAGGGCCGCCTGGTCGATCAGAGGATCGAGATGCCAGTAGCGCAGTTGCGCCGAAATGATTCTGCGGACCTGACCGATCCGCGACGGCAGGGCCTGGAGCTCCACCGTGCAGTGCCTGCTTGGCTCGCTGATCACGGCTGCGACTCCCCGAAATAGGTCCGGAAGAAGAGAGGAGAAACGAACGGAGCCGGCGGACGACTTGACTGCCGAACCCGCTCTGCTCTTGTCGTGTCTGCTCGTGTCGCGCGATCCGGTCCGTGGAGCGAATCGCTCTGTCACCGAGGATGCACCTTCAGTGACATGGGACCAGCGTGGCCCAGGGGATACGGCTCCGCAACTCGCGGCGGAGCCCGGCGGCCCGCGAACCGGCCCGCCGGGCCCGTGCCGGCCCGGTCAGTCCCGACGGCCGCGCGCGTGGCGCAGAGCCTCCAGGAAACGCCGCAGTGGAGCCGCCCCGTCGCGTCTGCGGCTGCGCTGTCCCATCGTCAACCGGTAGCGCACCCCGTTCACCCGGGCGATGACGGAATCCGCCGCGATGAACCACCATGTGCGGGCGCTGACCGAGCCCACCGGGGCGCTGTCGATCTCCCGCCCGTTGCTCGTGAGCAGCGACAGCCGCCCGTCCTTCACCACCACCTGACCAGCCCTGGTCAGCGACCTGGTGAACCGCTCGATCCTGACCCCCGAAGCACTGAACTCGACGTCCGTCATGGCGGATTCGCCCCCCTTCGACACCACTCCCTGCTGTGCAGTGTGCCCCGGCGCGGGCCGGATCGCCAGAGGGCCCGGAAGCATGGCCGGCTCTCGCCCGCACCGCCCGTCGCCGCAGCCCCCGCGAGCGGTGGGCAAAGGCAGCGCTATGGACCATCAAAGTGACCGTTTGTGCAGGTGGGGTGCATATCGTGGAGGCGCGAGCATCGGATCGACGACCAACAGGAGCAGGCCCATGGACACCAGTGAGCACGCAGCCGGGCACGGGGCCAGGGCGACCGTGGACGTCGACCGCAGCGACCCGGAGTACCGGGCCTGGCTGAAGGAGGCCGTACGCAAGGTCCAGGCCGACGCGAACCGCTCCGCCGACACCCACCTGCTGCGCTTCCCGCTGCCCGAGACATGGGGCATCGACCTCTACCTCAAGGACGAGTCGACGCACCCCACCGGCAGCCTCAAGCACCGCCTCGCCCGCTCGCTCTTCCTGTACGGGCTCTGCAACGGCTGGATCCGGCCCAACAGGCCGGTCATCGAGGCGTCCAGCGGCTCCACGGCCGTGTCGGAGGCGTACTTCGCCAAACTGATCGGCGTCCCGTTCATCGCCGTGATGCCGCGCACCACCAGCCCGGAGAAGACCCGGCTCATCGAGTTCCACGGCGGGCGGTGCCACTTCGTGGACGACTCGCGCACCATGTACGAACAGTCCGCGGCCCTCGCCGCCGAGACCGGCGGGCACTACATGGACCAGTTCACCTACGCGGAGCGCGCCACGGACTGGCGCGGCAACAACAACATCGCGGAGTCGATCTACCAGCAGCTGCGCCTGGAGCGCTACCCGGAGCCGGCCTGGATCGTCGCCACCGCCGGGACCGGCGGCACCTCGGCGACCATCGCCCGCTACGTCCACTACCTCCAGCACGACACCCGTATCTGTGTGCCCGACCCGGAGAACTCCTGTTTCTTCGACGGCTGGACCGACCACGACCCGCTCGCCACCAGCGACAGGGGCTCGCGCATCGAGGGCATCGGCCGCCCGCGCATGGAGCCCAGCTTCGTGCCCGGCGCCATCGACCGCATGATGAAGGTGCCCGACGCCGCCAGTGTCGCCGCCGTCCGTGCCCTGGACCGCGCCATCGGCCGCAAGGCGGGCGGGTCGACGGGCACCGGACTGTGGAGCGCGTTCAAGCTGATCGCCGAGATGGTGGAGCGGGGCGAGCGAGGGAGCGTCGTCACGCTGCTGTGCGACCCGGGCGACCGCTACCTGGACAAGTACTACTCCGACGCGTGGCTGGAGGAACAGGACCTGGACATCGCCCCATACACCGCCGCCATCGACGACTTCCTCACCACCGGAACCTGGCCCTGCTGAGGCCTGCGCCGGCCGCACAGCTCAGGGCGTCGTCGTCGCCAGCCGGGCGTCCAGGCGGCGTACGGCGTCCCGGAAGGACCGGCCCACCCCCGCCCGCGCGAGGCTCAGCACCAGACGGAACAGCCCCGTCCCGTCGGCCGCGAAGGTCCACTGCACCCGGGTACCGGACCCCTCCGGAGTGAGCCGCCACTCCTCCAACAGGGCACGGAGACCCGGCGCGTTGGACTCGTCGGCCCGGTAGGCGTAGCACGTGTCCGGTTCGGCGGCCACGATCGTCTCGCGGAACCGGACCCCGCCCCGCAGCCGCACCTCGCGGCCCGCCCCTTCATGGGTGGGCGTGGCCAGGATGACGGCGGTGAACCACGAAGGCCAGGACGCGACATCCTCGGCGAGCGCGCGGTACACCACGCCCACCGGCGCGGACACCTCGGCGGCGAACACCAGACGAATCGGCGCGGAATCGACGAACTCCCGTCCCACGGTGCGGAGTAGGCGTGCCATCGCGTGCACCTCCCGGCGGTCTGCGGCGTGTTGGGCCGGGCACACCCTAGCGGCAGGGCCGTCAGTTGTCTGTACCACTGTCGGCCGTCGACGCACGCCGTTTCTCCTCGGCCGAGGCCGCCTCGGCGATGTTGCGAGCCATGCCGCCGAACACCACCGAGTGGAAGGGCCACACGCTCCACCAGTACGCGTGGCCGAACAGTCCCCGCGGATGGAACAGGGCACGCTGCCCGTACACCGTCCGGCCCCGGTCGTCGCGGCGCACCGACAGCTCCAGCCAGGCCAGGCCCGGCACCCGCATCTCGGCCCGCAGCCGCAGCAGTTCGCCCGGCAGGATCTCCTCCACCCGCCAGAAGTCCAGCGAGTCGCCCACCCGAAGCCGCTGGGCGTCCCGGCGGCCGCGCCGCAGCCCCACCCCGCCGACGAGCCGGTCGAGCCAGCCGCGTACTGCCCAGGCCAGGGGGAAGGAGTACCAGCCGTTCTCGCCGCCGATGCCCTCGATCACCCGCCACAGCGCGTCCGGTCCGACCGGCACGGTCAGCTCCCGCTCGTCGCGGTAGAGGCTGCCGCCCGCCCAGTCCGGGTCGGTGGGCAGCGGGTCGCTCGGCGCGCCGGGCACCGAGGCGTTCGACCAGCGGGTGTCGACCCGCGCCTCCTGGATCCGCTTCAGGGCCAGGCGCAGCGCCCGGTCGAAGCCGATGGGCCCGTCCGGCGGATCGGGGACGTACTCCTTGATGTCGTGCTCCCGGCACACCACCTCGTGGCGCAGCGATTCCGTGAGCGGCCGGGCGATGGAGCTGGGCACCGGGGTGACCAGACCGACCCAGCGGCTGGAGAGCGTCGGGGTGAGCACCGGCACCGGCAGGATCAGCCGGCGCCGCAGCCCCGCCACCCGAGCGTAGCGCTGCATCATGTCCCGGTACGTCATGACGTCCGGACCGCCGATGTCGAAGGCCCGGTTCACCTCATCGGGCAGCTTCGCGCTCCCCACCAGATACCGGACGACGTCCCGTACGGCCACCGGCTGGATCCGGGTCCGCACCCAGCTCGGGGTGATCATCAGCGGCAGCCGCTCGGTGAGATACCGCAGCATCTCGAACGAGGCGGACCCCGAGCCGATCACGATCGCCGCGCGCAGCACCGCCGTCGGCACCCCGGAGTCCAGCAGGAGGTGCCCCACCTCGGCCCGCGAGCGCAGATGCGGCGACAGGTTCCGCTCCGGCACCCCGGCCGGGGACAGCCCGCCCAGGTACACGATCCGGCGCACCCCGGCCGCCCGCGCCCGCTCGCCGAAGGTCCGGGCCGCCCTGCGGTCGGTCTCCTCGAAGTCCGAGCCGGACCCGAGCGCGTGCACCAGGTAGTACGCCACATCGACGTCCCGCATCGCCTCCGTCAGGGACGCGGCGTCGGTGACATCGCCGCGCACCACCTCGACCCGGTCCGCCCACGGGTAGTCGCGCAGCTTCCTCGGCGTTCTGGCGAGAGCGCGCACCCGGTACCCCGCATCGAGCAGGGCGGGCACCAGCCGGCCGCCGATATAGCCGGTCGCCCCGGTCACCAGAGCGCGCGGACGCGAGCTGTCGGGGCCGTCCGGGCCATCGGGGAGACTCAGGTCGGCAGAGGTATCGCCCAGATCCGTCACCTGGCCGATTCTGGCACCGAACGGCCGGTACGACCGGTCGGGGGGCTCCGTACGGCGGCATCGATCCCCTGGGTACGGCGCAATCGTGTGACGGTCACCTCACCCGGACCGAATCGGCCACCCGGTCGTTGGCGACCTTGGCGGAGAAGCCGACGTACATCTGCTCCGGCCCGACGGTCCTACCGGTCGCCGGGGGAGGCGAGCAGGGCGTCCAGAACCTTGCCGAACATCCGCCGTCCGGTGGAGGCGAGCAGCGGATCACCCCACCGGGGCACCAGCCGCACCCGCAGTTCCTCGACCCAGACCACATGGGAACCGGAATCCGTGGGAAGCACGTCGATCGAGGCCCGGCCCAGCACCACGGCCCCCCGCTTCTCCAGTCGGCAGACCCCGGCCCGGCCCCCGGCGGGAGGCGTCCACCTCACCACTTCCATCGGATCGTCGAACGCCAGCGGGCCCAGCCCCGTACGCGCCACGAAGACCGTCCCGAGCTGCGAGGGAAGTCCGGTCGGGACCGAGACCGCGGTCAACGGCACCTGCGCGCCGTGCCGTTCCCAGTCGGTCACCCGACGCCAGGCCTCGGCTGCGGGGAGAGGGGAGAAGCGCTCGATCCGGAAGACGGCCACCCCACGATCCTATGGGGTGTCCGGCGCACCCGCGCCGAGCCGAACGGAATGCGGAGCCCCCGCCTCAGCCCTCGGTGGCGGACGAAGCGGCGGCGGCCCCGGCGGGAGAGTCGCCCGCCACCAGCAGACCCGGCAGATGTTCCTCGATCTCCCCGCGCGTCTGCGGAGCCAGACCGGCGTCCGTGACGAACGTGTCGACCTCCTCCAGCGCCGCGAAGGAACTCAACCCCACCGTGCCCCACTTGGTGTGATCGGCCACGACCACGATCCGGCGCGCCGCCCGGACGAAGCGACGGTTGGTCTCCGCCTCCGCGAGGTTGGGCGTCGAGAGCCCGGCCTCGGCCGAGATCCCGTGCACACCGAGGAACAGCACATCGAAGTGGAGGGAGTCGATGGCCCGGTCCGCGACCGGCCCGACCAAGGAGTCCGAGGGAGTGCGCACCCCGCCCGTCAGCACCACCGTCGCCGCCCCCGGCCGCGCACCGTGCCCCCCGGCCGGACGCTGCGCGTCGTGGAACACGTCGGCCACCCGCACCGAGTTGGTCACCACCGTCAGATCCGGCACGTCCAGCAGATGCCGGGCCAGCGCGAAGGTCGTCGTCCCGCCCGAGAGGGCGATCGCGCTGCCGGGCACCGCCAGCGCCGCCGCCGCCCGCGCGATGTCCTCCTTGGCGCTCAGCTCCAGCGCCGACTTCGCCTCGAACCCGGGTTCGTGCGTACTCGCCTCGACGACCGGGACCGCGCCGCCGTGGACCTTCTCGATCACGCCCTGGCGGTCCAGCGCGTCCAGGTCCCGGCGGATCGTCATGTCGGAGACGTTCAGCTTGCGGGTCAGCTCGTTGACCCGGACCCCACCACGCCTGCGCACCTCGTCGAGGATCAGCGCACGTCGCTGCTCCGCGAGCAGGTTCTGATTCTCGCTCAACGCCGGGCCCGGTCCTTCCCTCTGCCGTACGGTCCGCAGCGGTCTGCGCGACACGCTCATCCTGCCACGCACGCATGTCCGGCGTACCACCTGGGGAGATTCCGTGAGACCGCTTCACGCACCCGCCCCGCGCCCGGAATCCTCGGGACTCCGCGACCGGCGGGTCACCACGCCCCCAGGGGGTGACTGATGGTTCCGCGCGGGCGGGCGACGCCCGGCACGGCACCGTCCGCTCCTGAGCACGTCTTCGTCGGCCGCGAGGCCGACGCGCCCGAGAGAGAGTCCCCCCTTGGCCCCTGCCGCCCTGCCCCCGACCCCGCCCGACTCCCCGTCCGCGCGGCACACCGGAGCCGCACTGGAACTGCTCGTCCACGGCGTCGGCGGCGCCACCCCGCAGGAGATGCTGGGCGACCCCCGTACCGTCCGCGTCACCGGGGACGAGACGGCGGCCGTGTACCGGCGCACCGAGGACGCCCACGGCGAGAAGCACCCCGAGCGCTACCGGGACGAACCCGTCGCCGAGGCGTACTGCTGGTCCGGCCTCACCTCCGGCAACGGCTCCCGCGCCCTGTGGCTGTTGCTCCTGCCGTTCATGGTGGTCAACCTCGCCCACTGGATGCGCCCCACCGCCACCGGCCGCACCCGCGCGGTCCGGCTGTACGGCGTGCTGGTGCGGCTCGTCGCGCTCAGCCTCACCGTGCTGCTCACGGCGGCCGCCTGCGAAGTCGCCCTGGACCTGCTGGCCTGGCAGTGCGCGGGTTCCGAGGCCTGCGCCGAACGCCGTTCCTGGCTCGGTTTCCTGTCGGCCCGGCAGGGCGGCTGGTGGTCGCAGCCCGGCCGCCGTCTCGCCCTGGCCGCCGTCGTGCCCGCGGCCCTGGTGGGGCTCCTGTGGTACCTGTCCAACCGGACCTGGAGCGCGTACGAGTCCCAAGCCCCCCTGGACGGGCAGGACATCGACGGGCAGGACATCGACGGGCACGACCCCGACGGGTCGCGGGAGCCCCACCACCCCGACGGGTCGCGGGAGCCCCACGACCCCGACGGGTCGCGGGAGCCCCCCGGCCCCGGCGCGCCCGACCCGGACACCGACGGGGCCCCGCGCCCGCTCGCCCCGTTCCGCCCCGCGCTCGGCAGGCCCGGCTTCTGGTACGGCCGCCGCATCGTCGCCCGGCTCCGCGCCGCCCACACGGCGGCCGGGTTCCTGACCGTCGCCGCGGCCGTCGCCGGCGCCGCCGCGCGACAAGACCGGAGCGCCGACGGCCCGGTGCCCCCGCTCCTCGGTGCGGCCGTCGAGGGCGGGATCGTCCTGTGCGCGCTCGTCGTCGTCCGGGTCGTCTGCAGCCGGGGCCGCAGCGAACGGACCCGCGACACCAAGCTGGACGCCGCTCTGATCACCTATCTGCCCGGCTCCGCGCTCGCCCTGCTCGCCCTCGCCGTCGTGTACGCCTCCTGGTCGCGCCCGGACTGGGAGTCCTCGGGCAGCCTGCCCGGCGAGACCGCCTTCCGGCTCATCACCCTCGGCCAGGGTGTCCTCGTCGTCGGCCTCGCCCTGGTCGCCCGGGGTATCCACCGGCGTTCGCCCGAACCGCGCACCGTCCTGCACGGACTCGGCGGCCCCGCGGTCGCGATGCTCGCCTGCGCCCTCGGCGGAGTGATGACCGGGGGAGTGGCCCAGCGCGTCGCCGACTGGCTGGACGGTCCGGGGAGCCCGGGCATGGGCCACGGCACCGACCTCGCCGGACCGCCCGTCCTGCTGAGCTGGCAGGCCTCCGTCATCCCGGTGCTCCTGCTGCTCCTGCTCGTCCCGGCCCTGGTGCTGATCGTCCGCACCACGCGCACCGCCCGCCGGCTGGGCCCGCTCATCGAGGCGGAGTACGCCCCCGAACCGCCCGACGAGGGCCGTACCCGCCGCATCGCCCGGATCCGCGCGACCGCCGCCCTCACCGACTCGGCGCCCTGGATCGTCGGCGTGGTCTCCGGGGCCACCCTGCTGCTCGGGGCGGGCGCGATCGTCGGCTCCTGGCGCAGCGACGAGGTGCCGGGCCGGGCCGCCGACGGGAGCTGGCCGCTCATCGAGTCGTTCGCCGAGGCCGCGCAGTCGACCGGCTCCTGGCTGATCGGCTTCGGCTTCGTCCTGTTCGTCGCCGGTGGCCGCCGCGCCTACAAGGACGCCTCGGCCCGCCGCACCATCGGCATCCTCTGGGACGTGGGCACCTTCTGGCCCCGCGCTGCCCACCCCTTCGCACCCCCGTGCTACGCGGAGCGCGCGGTTCCCGACCTCGCCTCCCGGATGTCCGCCTGGACGACGACCACGCCACGGGGCCGGCTCGTCATCTCGGGCCACTCACAGGGCAGCGTGCTCGCCGCGTCCGCCGTCTGGCAACTGCCCGACGCGACCCGCCGCCGGGTCGCGCTGCTCACCTACGGCTCGCCCCTGGAGCGGCTGTACGGGCGGTGGTTCCCGGCCTACTTCGGCCCCGGACCGCTGCTCGGGCTGCACCGCTCGGTGCACTGCTGGCGCAATCTGTGGCGGGACACCGACCCGATCGGCGGCCCCGTCCGCATCTGCGCCGACCCCGACCCGGGCGTCGACCGAGGCCCCTTGAAGGACCCCCTGGCCTACGGGCGGACGACGAAGCTCCCGCTGCCCGAACCGATCCTCGGGCACTCCGACTACCAGGCCGACCCGGTCTTCGCCGAGGAGCGGGCGGACCTCCTCGCGGAGTTGGGCCCGCTCCTCCCCCGGCAGGCGGCGGAGGCGGGCCTTCAGAAGGGCAGCTCGGGGAGGTCTTCGGGGTAGAGCAGGGTCAGGTCGTCCGTGCTCGTCTCGGCGAGCTGGGCGACCCGGCCCGCGTGCCGCTCCACCATCGACTCGAAGGTCTGGCGGGCGGTGCGGCCGTTGCCGAAGGCGGGGCCCTTGGGCAGCTCCGTGAAGTACTTCAGGAGTGCCTCCCCGGTGCCCTCCGCCAGGCTGTACTCATGCTCCTCGGCCTGCTGCTCGACGATCCGCAGCAGCTCCTCGGGGAGGTAGTCATGGAAGGTGATGGTCCTCGAGAACCGCGAGGCCACCCCGGGGTTGACGGTGAGGAACCGCTCCATCTCGTGGGTGTAGCCCGCGACGATCACGACCACCGCGTCCCGGTGGTCCTCCATCAGCTTCACCAGGGTGTCGATGGCCTCCCGCCCGAAGTCCCGGCCGGAGTCCTCGGGCGAGAGGGCGTACGCCTCGTCGACGAACAGCACCCCGCCGCGCGCCCGGTCGAACGCCTCCTGGGTCCGGATCGCCGTCGAGCCGATGTGCTCGCCCACCAGGTCCACCCGGGACACCTCGACCAGATGGCCACGCTCCAGCACCCCGAGCGAGGCCAGGATCTCCCCGTACAGCCGGGCGACCGTGGTCTTGCCCGTACCGGGGGAGCCGGTGAAGACGAGGTGCCGGCGGACGGACGCGGCCTTGAGACCGGCCTCCTGACGGCGGCGGCCCACCTCGATCATGTCGGTCAGCGCCCGCACCTCGCGCTTGACACTGTCCAGGCCCACCAGCGCGTCCAGTTCACCGAGGACCGCCGAGGAGTCCCGGGCCGGCTCCACCGGGACGACCGGCTCCGGAGCGGGCTCGACCGCGCGCTGCCCGGGCAGCGCGCCCAGCAGACCGGGCGTCGACCGGGTCTCCGTCAGCACCGCGGGCGGCGGCGGGGCCGAAGCCGTACGCAGACCGCTCTCGTCGCTCGTGCAGTCCTCGGCCACCGGGCCGGTCGTGCCGGCGTCGCCCTCGGGGAACTCGTAACCGCCCCGGGCGCACCGCTCGGTGCGGCAGCGGGTGAGCGTGGTGCGGCAGCCGTCCATGACGTGGAAGCCGTAGCCCTCGCTGCCCGTCACCCGGCAGCTGTCGAAGGTGCCCCGGCCCTCGGCCGAGACGTAGAACCCCGCCTCGGCCGGCGAGGTGACCGTGCAGCGCTCGATGGTGGGGTCCGCGCCCTTGGTGACGATGACCCCGGTCTGCGCCGCGTCGATGGTGCAGTTGTTCAGCGTGCCGCCGCTGCCGTGGTCGCGGAACCAGGCGCCCGTGGACGCCTCCCGGATCCGGCAGTCGTCCAGCTGGGCGGTGGCCCCGTCGCTCACGGAGACGGCGGTGTTGCGGATCTGGGAGAGGTCGCTGTCCACGACGTCGGCGCGTGACCCCCGGTCGAGGACGAAGAGGGCGTCGGGCACGTCGTGCACCCGGCAGGCGTCCAGTATCACCGTCGCGCCGTCGCTGACCCAGACCGCCGGGTAGTCGCCCGTGCTGTCGTGGATCTCGCACTGGTTGGCGTCGACCCGGGTGCCCGGGTCCCAGACCGAGAGCCCGTTGCGGCCGAAGCGGCGGACGGTGGAGCGGGTCAGCGTGAGCACCGAACGCGACCGCAGGTCGACGGCGTTCTCCGGGATGTCGTGGATGTCGCAGTCGGCGAGGGTGAGCACCGCGTCGGTGTCCAGCGTGACGCCGTCCGCGGAGGTGCGGTGCACGGTGCAGTCGGTCAGGTGGGCCGAGGCACGGGCGGTGACCTGGATGCCGCTGCCCTTGATCTCGTACACCTCGCAGCCGAACGCCTCCAGGCCGCTGCCCTCGCCGGTGACGCCGATCCCCGCCCCGGACGCGTGGTGGATCCGGCAGCGGTCCAGGCGCGGATGCCCTCCGTCGCGGACCGAGACCCCGGACTGGCCCGCGGAGACGATCTCGCACTCCTCGAACACGCCGCCCGCGCCGTCCAGCACGGCGATGCCGACCCCGGCCGGATTGTCGACGGTGCACCGCCGCACGGTGGGCCGGGCCGCGCCGCGCACCTCGATGCCCGCGGCGGACCGCGTCACGATCCGCAGGTCCGTCAGCTCCGCCGTGCCGTCCTCGACCAGCAGCGCCGGGGCCGCCGAGTCCTGGCCCTCGACATGGAGGTCCTGGATGACCGCGGAGGCGCGCACGGTCAGCGGTACGCCGTCGACCGGCGCGATCCGCACGGAACCGGCCGAACCCTCCGGCCCGCGCAGCGTCACCGCGCGGTGGACGACGAGGTTCTCCCGATAGGTCCCGGGCGCGACGGTGAGGACGTCGCCGTCGGCTGCCGCCTCCAGGGCCGCGGAGAGGGAGGCGTACTCGCCCGTGCGGCGGCGCCATCGCGATGTGCCGGTGTGCGTCACCTGGACCGTGCCCTGTGCCATGGCGTTGCTCTGCCCCCACCTCGTGCTGTGCGATGCCTCGGGTCCGTCCGTCGCCGGGGAGGCGGACGGGGTCGGACCACCGTAGCGCGCGTGAGGGGCGGCAGTTGACGAGTCCGCCCCGCGGAGCGTTGTCTCCCCCCGCCCGTTCCCGGCCGGGGGAGGCCGTGGTCAGTCGCCCTTTCCGGCCCTGCCCCAGTCCGGACCGGCCGCGGCCCACTCCCGGTCCAGCCGTGCGTACCGCCGCCGCGCCATGCGGCGCACGGTCAGTCGGCGGGCCGCCTCGACGCATGCCGCGGCGAGCAGGAACGTGCCGATGCCGCCCAGCACCGCGTGGGTCCGGGCGGTGCGCCCGTCCATCGGCGGCGGCACCGGGCGGCCCGCCGCGTCCGTCCAGATGCGCACCGGGGACCCGGGGCCGCCCGGCCGCGACGCGGTGGCCACCTCTCCGGTGCGCGGGCTACCGTCCGGGGCCTTCCAGGACGCCACCACCCAGGTGCGCGCGGCCCGTTGGACGCCGCCCTCGGGATCACCGGCGAACCGCTTTCTTCCCGCCGGGCCCACCACGAACGCGTCGACGGGGTGGCGCTCCTCGTGCTGGGCCCGCACCGACCGCTGGAGGGCGGCGTCGGCCACCGTCCCACCAGCCCAGCCCGCGGCGGGGGCGCCGACCACGAGGAGCAGCAGCGCTCCGAGCGCCACCCAGGCCTCGCGGCGGTCGGTGGCACGGCGCAGCGGACTGCCCCGCCCGCGCAGCAGTGCCCACAGCACCCACACGCCGTCCCCCTGCCCCTTCTGTCGATCCGGTCGGTCTATCCGTCGAGGACGTCGAGGATCCGGACGGGGTCCCCGGCCCTGATCACTCCCGTCCCCTCGGGAATCAGATGCTGGCCGAAGACCAACTGCTTGCCGAACCGCCGGTGGCGGGCCAGCGTGAGCAGCGGTTCCCTGCCCCGCTCGGCGGTGCGCTGGTCGGTCGTCGCGATCACACAGCGGCCGCAGGGCTTGGCCACCGTGAAGGCGACCTCGCCGATGGCGATCCGCCGCCAGCGGTCCTCCGCCCACGCCTCGGTCTCCCCGATCACCACGTTGGGCCGGAAACGGTCCATCGGCAGCGGGCCCTCCCCGGGCCGCCCGCCGGCGGCGATCAGAGTGTTGAGCGCGGCGAGCGACGCAGTGGTGGTCGCCAGCAGCGGGTAGCCGTCGGCGAGGGAGACCATGTCCCCGGGCCGGGCGAAGCGCGGGTCGACGGGCCTGCGGTGCGACGGATCGTCGAGATGCACGAGCCGGACCTCCGTGCCGAGGACCGCGCTCAGCCAGTCGTGGGCGTCGCCCGGCGCCTCCTCCACCACCACGGTGTCCCGGTGCAGCTCCACGGTGATGACGCGTCCGGCGTCCGGCCCCTCGACGCGATGGGGCGGAAAGCCCGGCGCGGACAGGAGCACGCCGCCGCCCGGCAGGAGCTCGGCCGAGATCCGCGCCATGGGGGGCTGCTGACGCTGTGTGACAGCTCTGGCCGCCTTGTCGATCAGCATCCAGCGGCGGTCGCCGTCGAGTCCCCATGGCTCGACGGCGACCAGGTCGCAGGCGCGGGCGGCAAGCGACTTGACCGGATAGATGTGGGCTGAACGGAGCACGGGAAAGCTCATGCGCCCATCCTGCCAGCAACCTCTGACCCCGTACGCGTGGATTCCCGGGCACCAACTCACCCCCATATGTCCTGGATGGGGCCGGTGCCCGGTGCGTCCCCCGGCGCAGCTCGTCGTACGGAGTCGCGGGTTCAGTACCCCCGGCTCTGGTACGGGCGGTTGTACGGGTCCTCGTACGGTGACTGAGCCGGCGCGGGCCGCGGCGAGGCCGGGCGCATCGACTCGTACCCGGTGCCGGGCGCGGGCCGCGGCTGCTGCGGGTAGCCGCGGACCGCCGAGGGCTGCTGCGGGATGTACGGGGCGGGCGCGTGCTGCAACTGGGCGGGCTGCATCGGCGCGTGCTGCGCCGGAGCCTGCTGGTACTGCGGCACCGGCTGCTGCTGCGGGTAACCGTAACCGGTCTGCTGCGACGGGGCCGCGGGCAGGGCGGGCAGCGCCGACGGCAGGGCCGGCAGGTAGCTGTTGCCGGTGTCATAGGCGGCCGGAACCCGGATGGGGGCGATCTGAGGGGTTCCCCGCTCCGCGACCAAGGAGTCGTAGATCGGAGTGTCGGGGAACGACGCGGCGTAGTAGCCGCCGCCGAAGGTGGAGCGGGGGGACGTCATGCCACCTAAGTTAAGCCCACAATGTGCTGTATGGGGAGCCCCAATCTTTGGACTATCCGTTTTACGCTGGTTCTGTGCGGCCGGCCCGCCAAAGCATCGTTAAAGATTCCGTTAACGGGAGGGACCTTTCCGCTGGTGGGCGAGGGCTTCGGCCCCGCGCTCCCGACCGTGAAGGGGAACGGCGTCGAAGCATCGGGGAGGCGAGCGAATAGCGTTTGGCCAAAGCGTGATGCGCACGGTTCGGCGTCACGGAGATCGTCCGTCGGCCCGAAAGGCCCTGCCTTCCGCCGGCCCTCGTAAGGCTTTTGGCGCCGGCCTCACCCGCCCGGCCCGGTGGTACCGGCCGTGCGTGGTGCGCGGCGCGGGAACCGGCCGGCCACCGGCAGCACCAACAGGGCGGCCAGCCCGCCGATCAGAGCCAGTGCCGGGTAACCGTCCCACGCGACGACCAGGCCGGACGCCAGGCTGCCGGCCGCTCCGGCGGCCGCGAGCCCCACGTCCACCAGCCCCTGGGTCGAGGCGCGCCGGTCCGGGGGCAGGGCGTCGGTGACGATCGCGGTGCCGCTGATCAGCCCGAAGTTCCAGCCCAGGCCGAGGAGTACGAGAGCGGCGCCGAGCGCGGGCGTCGAGCCCGCGGACGACAGGGCGGCCAGTGCCCCGGCCGCCAGCAGCAGCGGTCCGGACGCGCAGGCGACCCATCGTCCGCCGATCCGGTCGACGAGCAGCCCGGTGAGCGGGGAGGGCAGGAACATCGCCCCGACGTGCAGGGAGATCACGAGCCCGGCCGCCCGGGCGGTATGGCCGTGCGCCAGCATGTGCACCGGCGTCATCGTCATGATCCCGATCATCAGGACCTGGGTCAGGATCATCACGGTGGTGCCGACGGCGACGTCGTGACGCCCGGCGGGCGCCGTGGCCCCGGCGCGGGGCGCGTCCGCACGCGCGTCACCCTCCTCGCCGGTGTCCTCGTCCTCGTCCGGGGCGCCCGCCGCCCGGACGGCCAGCTCCTGGGCGAGCCGGAGCGGATCGGGCCGCAGCAGGCAGGCGAGGACGACCGCGGTGGCGGCGAACGCCGCGGCCGCCAGCAGGAAGGGCCCGGCGAGTCGCGGCACGCCCCAGACGTGCGCGACCTCGCCGGCCGGTGCCACCAGCATGGGCCCGGTCACCGCGCCCAGGGTGGTGGCGAAGAGCACCGCGCTCACGGCCCGTCCGCGCCGGGCCGGGGAGGCCAGGTCCGCGCCGGCGTAGCGCGCCATGAGGCCGGTCGCCGTACCCATCCCGTACACCACGAGGGCCGGGAAGAGCAGCGCCACGCTGCCGGTGGCGGCGGCCACCACGACACCGACGCTGCCGAGCGCCCCGGTCGCGTAGCCCAGCGCCAGTCCGGGGCGGCGGCCCCAGCGGGCGCAGAGCCGGCCGATGCCGAGCGCGCCGAGTGCGGCCCCCGCGGTGAAGAGCGCGCTCGGTACTCCCGCGAGGCCGGTGGAGCCGAGCATCTCCTCGGCGAGCAGGGCCCCGACGGTTATCCCCGCGGTGAGGCCGGCGCCGCTCATGATCTGGGCCAGGACCAGCACGGCCAGAATGCGCCGCTGTTCCGGAATCTCACCCGTGGCAACCGGATGTCCGATGCGAGTCGACAAGGGAGAGCTTCCGATCGTCATGCGGGCGAGGAGACCTTCCCTCAGGCAACGGCCAGGGGTTTCAGCTCCGCGATGTCCGTGAGGGAAACGCCCAGCTGTTCATGGAGGAACCGGACCATGGTCCAGTGCGGCAGCGCGCCTTCGTCGAAGGGCCCGAATTCCTGGCAGTAGAGGGGAATCCAGCGCAACGCCTCTTCCAATGCCTGTTCGCGTCCCGGCTCTTCCTGGTAGTTCTCGTAGGCGATGCTGCGGTGGTTGATGAAGAACCGTCCGGGAAGCCGTTCTTCGCACAGCGCGCGATATTCGCGGGTCTGCAGGATGAGGTAGTGCCATATCTCGTCGATGTCCTGTTCGACGGGCAGGAAAAGCCCGGCGAGCCTCTCCCGGTACCGGGAGACGAGGTAGAGATACCGCAGGCATTCGGTGACCTGACGTTCCACGAAGTCCTGAGGTGTGTCCGGCGCCTTGTCGCGGAAATGCTGTATCACCTCGGTGTGCAGCGCGTCCCCGAGAAGACGCTTCAGGTCGTCGGCGGAGAGTGTCTGTCCGCTGGTCATGGCACTCCGTTTCCTGAGAGGGGAGGTGGCGGTGCGTCAGGTGCCGGAGCCGACGAGCCAGGCGTACTTGCCGGAGCGCCCGATGGGGATATGGGTGCGGTGTTCGATCCGGCAGTTCCGTCCGGTCAGTTCGGAGACGACCTGCCGCAACGCGGCGGCCTCCGTGGCCCCGAGGGGTTCGTCGGTGAACGTCGTGTACAAGAGGGAGGCGTCGGCGTCGCCTTGGAGGTGCAGTTGGTGCAGGAAGATCCGGGGGGAAGCGTTCGCGATATGCCGGTCGAGGTCGCCCTGGGCGACCGGGCCGTTCGGTGTGCTCAGCAATTCCTTCTGACGACCACAGAACTGGGTGATCGCCGCGGGGTCCGGCGAGCCGTCCAGGGTGCGCACACAGTCGCCCGACCGGTAGCGGACGAGCGGCATGTAGGGATTGCGCACACTGGTGACGATGAGCTGGTGGATCGTGCTTCCGGGGGCCACCGGCAGGAGTTCGACGCTCATCCCGGCCAGGTGGGGCCAGTACCGGCCCTCCCGGTCGCTGTAGTAGAGGTAGCCCAACTCCGTACTGCCGAACAGGTCGATGACCGGGCAGGCGAAGCGCCGGTGCAGGAACCGCCGTACGTTCACCGGGGTGTACTCGTAGGCGGTGATGACGCTGGCCGGCGCGGGGAAGGCGTCCAGCAGACCCCAGGCCTCCGCCTTGCGCACCAGGTGCGCCAAGTGGTAGCCGGAGCAGTCGAGGTGGTACCGGCCCTGGGGGTGTGTGCTCCGAGCCAGGTCGATCTCACGGAGCATCCGCAGTACGTCCTTGCGGACCCACTGCGCCGGATCCAGCCGCAGGTTGAGGTAGCAGGTGCGCTCGTCGAGCCAGCGGTCGGCCAGGATGGGTATTCCCTTGTGCTCCACGCCGCGGCGGGCGGCGTTGACCCGCGCCACGTGCTCCGTCGCGAGCACTGTGGTGAGGGAGACCCGGCGGCAGCCCGATTCCCACGTCTCGCCGATGTCGGGGTGGTTCCGCCACAACTCGTAGTAGGAACGGAGCAGGAAGTACGGAGGCCGGATGATCTGCATCCGGGCGTGGTTGGTGCCCGTGGACAGGACGAACTCCGCCTCACCGTTCTCCAGCGCCGCCGCCAGCCGCGGCGTCATCCAGTTGTCGGGGAACCCGCGGGCGATCTCCGGCTTGTCGAGCAGGGGGAAGTGCCCCTTCGCCAGGGACTCCTGGTAGATCGGTATGTCACGAATATGCTCGATGACAGAGCTGGTCGGCTGGCCCTTCATTAATTCCTTCTCATGTTTCGCATAGCTGAAGAAATACGGGCTATGAGGAAGACGGAGTCGAGGCGCCCGGGAACATGCTGTGGTGGGGGAGGAATCTCTCACAGAGCTGGTCCCGGGCGCCCCCGGCCGATCAGGAAATACAGCCGGCCTTCGGTGCGGCGCTGATGCACCCGCTCTTGGGTGCCGCGCTGATGCAGCCGTTCTTCGCGGCCTGCTGGGCCGAGTTGGCGGCGAGCCAATTCTGCCAGACGTGATCCTGGGCCATCTTCTTGATCAGGTGTTCCATGAGGTCCTCCGGTGATAGTGCGGAAGGTACTCCCTGAGGCGGACCGACGGCGAATGGATTCCTCCTCGGCCTGCCCGCTGAATGTAAAAGCGTGGTTGAGCAACTGTCAATGAATGGCAATGTCGAACCATGAGGAAGCAGCCCCATTCGGGACCGGTTTGGCGTGATTCCACTCTGCCGGTGTCGCGTTGGCACCGGCTCGGGCCGGGGCGCGCGCACCCGGCCGCATCATCCGCAGAGCCCCTGATGGGAGCGGGTCGCCCGGCCTGCTCGGGGGTGCCGACGCGGTGACGGACGTGTCGACGGCCACCGAAGATGAGAATGTTTTCCTCATGTCCGTCCCCGGGACCCCGCGAAGGCAGACTGGTCCGATGCTGTGGCGTGGGGTGGGGTCGGTATTGGCAGGGTGTGGAGCAGGAACACTGGTGTTACTGGTTGTATGGATATGGCCCGGGCAGAAGGTGCCGCCCTCCATGGGGCCCGTGGTCGTCGTGCCCTTCCTGCACGGCCCCACGCCTCCGGCCACCGCACCGGCCGTCCCCGGCCGTCCCGCCGTGTCACCGGCACCGTTCCCCGCCACGCCCGCCCCGTCCGGCTCCTGCCCGGGCGGCCGGGCCGTGTCGCCCCCGCCGCCGCCCGAGTCCGACGACAGGAGCACCGCATCTCACGGGCTCCCGAAAGGCGGCGGGGCCGCCGGGGGAGCGTCACGAACCACGGGTGACGACGAGAAGGCCTCACGTGTTCCCAGGGGCGACGTGGGCGACACAGGCGCTGTGGGCGACGAGGAGGACCCGGCAGACGCGGAAGACGCGGAAGACGCGGAGGACGAGCCCGACGACGAGAACGAGGAAGCCTCACACGGCAATCGGGGGGATGCGGACGACGAGTGGGACGACTGATGCTCAGGCGCCCGACCAGCGCCCGGTCCCGGATCGTCGGCTGGATGCTCATGCTTCTCAGCGCGGCCCTGGCCGTGCCCACCTTCGGGATCACGATCGTCTGGCAGGCGGAGCTCAACCGACAGGTCGACGCGCAACTCCTGTCCGAGGCCGACAAGCTACGCGCGTTCGCCCGCACCTCGCGCGACCCGTACAGCGGTGAGCGCTTCACCACCGGCGCCTCGCTGCTGACGGCGTTCATGGCGGTCCACCGGCCCGAGCACAACGCCGCCTTCTTCAGCGTCGTGAACGGACGGGCCGACCGCCGCAGCCCCGGCCCGGTTCCGGTCCGTCTGGACCGGGACCCGGAGGTCGTCGCCCTGATGGCGCGGACGGCCGACACCCGTATCAGGTCGCTGGACTCCCCGGCCGGCACGGTCCGCTACGGTGTCGTGCCGGTACAGATGGCGGGCGACCACGTCGACAGCCGGCTCGTCCTGGTCACCTTCCGGGACCGGGAACTGCGGCAGGAACGCCACATGGCACGGCTGCTGCTGGCATCGGGAAGCTTTGCCCTGGTGGTCGCGGGACTGGCCAGCTGGCTGGTAGCGGGCCGGGTGCTGGCTCCGATCCGGCTGGTCAGGCAGACCGCCGAGCGGATCAGCGAGACAGACCTGACCCAGCGGCTGCCGGTGCGGGGCAACGACGACGTGGCGGAACTGGCCGAGACGTTCAACCACATGCTCGACCGCCTGTCGGGCGCTTTCACCGCGCAACGCCAGTTCCTGGACGAGGTCGCGCACGAACTGCGGACCCCCATCACGGTCCTGCGCGGACATCTGGAGCTGATGGACGAGGACCCCGACAGCCAACGCGGCCAGACCCGCGCCCTGCTCTTCGACGAACTCGACCGGATGCGGCGGATCGTGGACGACCTGCTGCTCCTGGCCCGGGCCGAGCGCCCCGACTTCCTCAGCCTCGGCCAGACCAGTCTGACCGACCTGGTGGTCGACACCGCCGCCAAGGCCCAGGCGCTGGGGCGCAGGCACTGGACGGTGGCCGAGGTCGCCGACGTCAGCGTGCATCTGGACGAGCAGCGGGTCACCCAGGCCCTGATGCAGCTCGCAGCCAACGCGGTCAGTCACACCGGGGAAGGAGACGCCATCGAGATCGGGTCACGCCTGCGGCGCGGCAGGGTACTGCTGTGGATCGCGGACACCGGGCCCGGCGTGGCCCCGGAGGACCGCGAACGGATCTTCCAGTGCTTCTATCAGGGGGGCAACGCGGTTCCCGGCCGGGCCGCTCCAGGCATCGGGCTGGGCCTCGCGCTGGTCCGCGAGATCGCCCAGGCACATGACGGCGTCGCCCACGTCGAGGAGGCACCCGGGGGCGGCGCGAGATTCGTCATCGACCTTCCCGCACTGCAGCCCACGACGGAAGGAACCCATGGTGAGCAGGATCTTGATAGCCGAGGACGAGGAAAGAATCGCTGCCTTCGTCGAAAAAGGCCTGCGCCGTAGCGGGTACGTCACCCGGGTCGTCACCGACGGAGTCTCCGCCTACGAGCACGCCCGCGGCCGGGACTTCGACCTCCTGATCCTCGACCTCGGACTGCCCGGCGACGACGGGCTGGCGGTGCTGCGCAAGTTGCGTAAGGCGCGCATCTCCCTGCCGGTCGTCATCCTCACCGCGCGCGACGGCGTGAGCGACATCGTGGCCGGACTGGAGAGCGGCGCCGACGACTACATGGTCAAGCCCTTCGCCTTCGACGAGTTACTGGCCCGGGTACGACTGCGCCTGCGCCGTGAGGAGCCGGCGGAGAACTTTCTGCTGCGGGTGGGCGATCTGATCCTCGACCTCCGCACCCGCCGGGCCCAGGTGGGCGAGCGTGTCTCCGACCTGTCCGCCCGGGAGTTCGCCCTCGCCGAGATCCTCATGCGCAACCCCGACCGGGTGCTGTCCCGCGAGCAACTGCTCAGTCAGGTATGGGGGTTCGACTACGACCCCGGGTCGAACATTGTCGACGTCTACATCCGCTATCTGCGGCGCAAGATCGGCGCCGACCGGGTCCAGACCGTGCGGGGCGTCGGCTACCGGCTCCGGGCCTGACCACCGGGGCGGGCGGCCTTCGCCCGGCGGCGGACACACCCCCAGGGACCCATGAGAACAGTCTCACCGCTGTCTCACCGCCACCTCATCGCCCGCCCCGAGACTCCTCCTTACGGGTCATCGGTGACGCGGGGCCCGTGAGCGGCGCAGACGGTCGCCGCGGCCCTGCCCGGAAACAGGGCGCCGCCGCAACACCGGACCAGCAGACACGGAGGCGAACCCCCCGCCTGCCCTGCGCCGCGAGTACCCGCACCTGATCCCCCGTGGCACCCGGGCCATCCGTGTGCCACGAAGGCCCGGTTGTGGGCGGGGTGAGAGCCCCGCCCCGCGTGAAGAGCCACACGCCACTTCCGTATGGAGGACACTCCTGTGCGACAACTCATCGAACACGCCCGCACCTTCTCCGCCCGCTGCGACGGAGCAGGCCGTGAACTCAAGGAGTTCGAGGCCGGCCAACTGCCCTCCACCATGTTCATCACCTGCTCCGACTCCCGGGTGGTCCCCACCCTGCTGACCGACTCCGGCCCCGGCGAGCTCTTCGAGATGCGCACGGCCGGAAACATCGTCCCGCCCTACGATCCGGACGCGCCCACCAGCGAGATGGCGACGATCGAGTACGCCGTCTGCGTGCTGGAGGTGTCCGACATCATCCTCTGCGGGCACTCCCACTGCGGGGCCGTCGGAGCCCTGGCCAGGGGCGACGACCTGCGGACCCTGCCGGCGGTACGCGGCTGGCTCGGCAGATGCGCTCAGACGGCCGGTCCTCAGCACCCCGACGAGTTCGGCCCCGACTGCGAACAGCCGGTACAGCGCCACGCGGTGGCGCAACTGGACGCGTTGCGCGACTACCCGTGCGTGAGCCGCGCCGTGCGCGAAGGCCGGCTCGGGCTGCACGCCTGGTACTACGAGGTCCACACCGGCGCCGTGCAGGCCCACCGCCCCTCCACCGGAACCTTCTCCTCCCTGTGACAGCGACCCACCGGTGAACACGCGGGCCGCTCCCGCCGCCACCTGCTGTCTCCCCCCACTCCTCTAGGAGCTGAAGCTCTCATGTCGTCTCCACAACTCCGGTTACGCCCGGACGCCCTGTCCCGCGACTTCCTCGCCTCGATCGTGGTGTTCCTCGTCGCCGTGCCCCTGTGCGTCGGCATCGCCGTCGCCTCCGGTGTCCCCGCCGAACTGGGCCTGGTCACGGGCATCGTCGGCGGGCTGATCGCCGGCGCGATGCCCGGCAGCTCGCTCCAGGTCAGCGGCCCGGCCGCCGGGCTCACCGTCCTGGTGTACGAGGCGGTCACCACCCACGGCGTCGCGGCGCTCGGCGTCCTCGTCCTGTCCACGGGGCTCCTCCAGGTGGGGCTCGGTCTCGTCGGCTTCGGCCGGTGGTTCCGCGCCATATCGACCGCCGTCGTCCACGGCATGCTCGCCGGCATCGGTCTCGTCCTGATCGGCAGTCAGCTCTACGCCATGGCCGGGGCCAGCGCCCCCGGCAACGGTCTCGACAACCTGGCCGGGCTGCCGGAACTGTTCACGCGGATCACGGGCGCCACGGCGATCTCCTCCACGGCGATCGGCGTCGGCACCATCGCCGTACTGATCTTCTGGAAGCGGCTTCCCGGACGCCTGCCCCAGGTGCTCCCCGGGCCGCTGGTGGCCGTGGGGCTGGCCACCGCGGCGGTGGCCGTGTTCGACCTGCCCGTCGCTCCCATCAAGGTGCAGGGGCTGATCGACTCGATGCGGCTGACGGGCCTGGACGACTTCGGCCTCCTGGCCGACGTCAGTCTCCTGGGCGTCATCCTCGCCTTCACGCTCATCGCCTCGGCCGAATCCCTCTTCAGCGCCGCCGCCGTGGACCGGATGCACGACGGGCCGCGCACGCAGTACAACAAGGAACTCATCGCCCAGGGGACGGGCAACACCATCTGCGGCCTCGTCGGCGCGCTGCCCATGACCGCCGTCATCGTGCGCAGTGCGGCCAACGTGCAGGCAGGTGCGCGCACCAAGGCCTCCCGGATCATGCACGGAGCCTGGCTGCTGCTGTTCGCGGCCCTGTTCCCCGCCGTGCTCGGTCTGATCCCCGTGGCCGCCCTCGCCGGGATCCTGGTCCACGCCGGAGCGAAGCTCATCCCCGTCGCGACCTTCCGACCGCTCTGGCGTGAACACCGGGGCGAGGCCGTGGTCCTGGTGGTGACCGCGCTGGCGATCGTCCTCACCGACATGTTCATGGGCGTGCTGCTCGGCATCGGGCTGGCCGTGATCAAGACGGCCTGGGAGACCTCCGCGGTCCGCCTCGACATCGACGAGCAGGACGACCGCACCAGGGTCTCCCTCAGCGGCAGCGCCACTTTCCTGCGCCTGCCGCTGATCCTCGACACCCTGGAGGCCCTGCCGAAGGACCGGCCGGTGGAGCTCGACCTCTCGCGGCTCCGCCACCTGGACCACGCCTGCCGCACCGCCCTGGAGGCGTGGACCGCGCACAGCGGCGCCGTCCAGGGCTCCGCCCCGGCGCCGGACGACCCGCCGCGCGAGGTCGCCCTCGCGGGCGCCGCCCCGGACGGTGATGGTCCTCCGCGCACCGGGGGCCGCTAGCGGACCACCGGGACCCGCGGGCGTGTCCGGCGGACCTTGACCGGGTCCGCCGGCCACGCTCTCGCCCGCCACGGTCCCGGCGCCCGGAGGCTTTCCCCCCGCAGGCCGTTAGGTTGTGGGGGGAAAGCCTGCGGGCAGCCGGATTCGTGATGGGGGCGAGCATGACCATGCAAAAAGGAAGCAACGTCGCGGTGCCGGCCGGCACGGTGCGCGTCGAACTGGGCAGGCACGCCGCAGTGGGCACCCCGGACGTCGACGCCTCCGCTCTCCTGCTGGTGGCGGGCAAGGTCCGAAGCGACGCGGACTTCGTCTTCTACAACCAGCCGACCCACGCGTCCGGCGCGGTGCGGCACGAGGGCAAGCGGACCGCTCCCGACCACGTCACCGACACCCTCGTCGTCGACTTCGGCAGGGTCGAGCCCGCGATCGACCGCATCGTCGTCGCCGCCTCGGCGGACGGCGGGTCCTTCGGCCGGGTGAGCGGCCTCTACGTGCGGGTCACCGACGCGGCGAGCGGCGCGGAGCTGGCCCGCTTCGACAGTACGGACGCCACGGTCGAGACCGCCTTCATCCTCGGCGAGCTGTATCTCCGGCAGGGCGCCTGGAAGTTCCGCGCGGTCGGACAGGGCTACAGCACGGGCCTCGAAGGCCTGGCGACGGACTTCGGCATCTCCGTGGACGAACCGCAACAGGCCCCGCCCGTCCCGCAGGCCCCGGCGGCCCCTGTCACCCCGCCGCAACCTCGCCCCGCCGCCCCGGCCCCGACCTCGACCCCGGCCTCGACCCCGGCCCCCGCCCCGGTCGCCCCGCCCGCCGCCCCTCTCCCGCCGACGGCGCCCGCCGCGCCCGCGGCCGCGCCCGCCGCGACACCCGTACGGCTGACCAAGGTCACGCTGACGAAGAGCGCGCCGTCCGTCTCGCTCGCCAAACAGGGCGGCACCTCCGGCACACTGCGCGTCAACCTCAACTGGGAGGTGCGCAAGCAGTTCAAGAGCTGGGGAGCGAAGCTCGGCCGGGCCGTCGCCATGCACGCCGATCTCGATCTCGACCTCTGCGCACTGTACGAACTCGCCGACGGCCGGAAGGGGGTCGTGCAGTCGCTCGGGAACGCGTTCGGCTCACTGAACAGGCCGCCCTTCATCCACCTCGACGGAGACGACCGCACCGGCGCCCTCTCCAGCGGCGAGAACATGACCATCAACCTCGACCACAAGGACCTGCTGCGGCGCGTACTGATCTTCGTCACCATCTACGAAGGCGCCAGGAGCTTCGCCGATCTCCACGCCACGGTCACCCTCCAGCCGCAGAACGGCGCGGCCATCGACTTCTCCCTCGACGAGTGCACCGTGCCCTCCACCGTCTGCGCCCTGGCGCTGATCACCAACAACGGCGGCGACCTCACCGTGCAGCGCGAGGCCCGCTACCTGGTCCCCGACCGGGGCGTGAGCCCGCAGCGCACCATCGACGCCGCCTACGGCTGGGGCATGAACTGGACGCCCGGCCGCAAGTGACCCGCCGCGCCCGCCCCGACCGGCCGCACGCCTTCCCGCGGCGTCACCGGTCGGGCGCGGCCTCCGGGCGCGCGTAGGTACGGCCCTTCCAAGCCGCGCCCCGCCCCCGGTAGTGCTGCACCGCCGAGTCCACCGTCATCAGCAGGTAGAGCACCGCCGTCAGCGGCAGCAGCGGCCCCAGCCACGGCGACTGACGGTAGTAGGCCAGCATCGGCAGATACGTCGCCGTCATCACCGCCCACGCCGCGCCGCCCGCCCAGGCCGCCGCCCCGTCACCCGTCAGCAGCCCCACCGCCAGCGTCGCGGGCGGCGCCACGTAGACGAGCAGCAGCCCCGGCACCGTCCCCGCCAGCAGCAGCGGACTGTGCCGCAGCTGGGCATACGCGCTGCGCGCGACCATCCGCCACAGATCCGCCAGCCGGGGATACGGCCGCACGCTGTCCACCCGGTCCGCGAGCCCCAGCCAGATCCGGCCGCCGCCGCGCCGCACCTCACGCGCCAGCGACACGTCGTCGATCACCGCCTGGCGGATCGAGTCCGGGACGCGCGCCCGCTCGGCCGCCTCGGTGCGCAGCAGGACGCAGCCTCCCGCGGCCGCCGCCGTCCGTGACCGGGCCCGGTTCACCCGGCGGAACGGGTAGAGCTGCCCGAAGAAGTAGACGAACGCCGGCACCACCAGACGTTCCCAGACGCTCTCCACCCGCAGCCGCGCCATCTGCGACACCAGGTCGAAGCCCCCCTCGCCCCCGGAGCCGGCCGCGGCCACCAGATCGCGCAGACTGTCCGGCTCGTGTGCGATGTCCGCGTCGGTCAGCAGGAGGAAGTCCGGTTTGTCCCCCCGGGCCACCGCGATCCCGTGCCGCAGGGCCCAGAGCTTGCCCGTCCAGCCCTGCTCCGGCTCCCCGGGCTCCACCACGGTCAGCGGGAACCCGCCGTACCGGGCGGCCAGCTCCCGGGCCAGCTGCCCGGTGCCGTCGCTGCTGCAGTCGTCGACGAGGATGATCCGTACGTCCCCGGGATAGTCCTGGACCAGCAGCGACGGCAGGCTCACCGGCAGCATCTCCGCCTCGTCGCGGGCCGGCACCACCACCGCCACCGACGGCCAGCGCGCCGGGTCGGTGCCTCGGGGGAGCCGCTGGTCCGTCCGCCAGTAGAAGCCCTGCCCCAGCAGCAGCCACACCCACGCGATCAGTGAACCCAAGGCGATCCAGGCAACGGCGCTCATCCGCCGAAGTCTGCCCCACCGAGCCCGGTCCGCAAGGGCTGTCGGCTAGGGTGACCGGGTGAAGATCGCGCTCATGGACTCCGGAATCGGCCTGCTGGCGGCAGCGGCCGCAGTGCGCCGCCTGCGGCCCGACGCCGAACTCGTCCTCTCCTCGGACCCCGGCTCCATGCCCTGGGGGCCCCGCACCCCCGAGGACATCACCGCGCTCGCCCTGGACGTCGCCCGCGCCGCCGCGGCCCACCGGCCGGACGCGCTGATCGTCGCCTGCAACACCGCATCCGTCCACGCTCTGCCGGCGCTCCGGGCCGAACTGGAGCCCGCGCTGCCGGTCATCGGCACGGTCCCCGCGATCAAGCCGGCCGCTGCGGGTAGCGGATCCGTCGCCATCTGGGCGACCCCGGCCACCACCGGCAGCCCCTACCAGCGCGGGCTGATCGGTGACTTCGGCGGGACCGCGGACGTCACCGAGGTTCCGTGCCCCGGCCTCGCCGACGCCCTGGAGCACGGCGACGAGGCCGCGATCGACCGGGCCGTAGCGGCGGCCGCCGCCCTCACCCCGCCCGACGTCCGGGCCGTCGTCCTCGGCTGTACCCACTACGAGCTGGTCGCGGCCCGGATCCGCGACGCCGTGCAGCGGCCCGGACGCCCGCCGCTCGCCCTGCACGGGTCCGCCGGAGCGGTCGCCGCCCAGGCGCTGCGCCGGATCGGAGCGGACCCCGCCCCGACGGCCGAGCCCTCCGCCAGGCTCACCGTGCTCCAGGCCGGCCGCCCCGCCGCCCTTCCGCGGGCCGCCCTGACCTACGCCGAGGGCCGGATGCTGGCCGCCGCGGTGCCCGCCCGCTGACCGAGGTCCCGGGGAGCCTTCGGCGGATCCGGGCCGGGTAGCCCGATCGGCCCCCGCAGCCCCGGCCGGTAGGCAGGAACGCGGCTACGCTGCTGCGTATGACGGACCTCCCCGAGAGCGCGACGCACGGGTCGAGCCAGGCGCCGCCCACGGAGTGGAACGGCCGCGCCACCAACCGCGTCCAGTGGCTGCTGGCCCTCGCGGGCGCGGGCTGCGTGGCCCTCGGCATCGAACTGGCTGTCGACGGCGCCTGGACCTCGGGCATCGCCCCGCTGCTCATGTCGGTGGTCGGCTGCCTCGCCGCCGGGCTGCTGATCCTCTTCGGAACGCTCGCCTTCGTTCACGTGGCCGTCAAGGTCGACGGGGACAGCCTGGAGGTGCGCTGCGGCCACGCGGGCCTGCCGCGCCGCCGGATCCTGCTCAGCCATGTGACGGGCGCGGAATTCATTCCCCGGATCAACCCGCGCCACTGGGGCGGCTGGGGCTACCGCTGGCGTCCCGAGCAGGGCACGGCCGTCGTGGTCCGCAAGGGCGAGGGCATGGCCCTGCACCTCGGCGACGGCCGCACCTTCACCGTTACGGTCGACGACGCGGAGACGGCCGTACGGTTCATCCGGCAACGCCTGCACCTGCCGGCCTCCGGGAAACGACCGGGCGACTGACCGGACCGCCGACCGGGCCGCACCGGCCCCCGTTCCGGCAGCTGACCGGGCCGCCGACCGGACCTCGCCCGCCACCGTCCCGGCGAGCGACCGACCGGACCTCGCCCGCCACCGTCCCGGCGACCGACCGACCGGGCCGCCACCGTCCCCACCGGCCGACCGCGGGCCGCCCGCCGCCGACCGAGAGGCACCCCGGAGCCGCCCGCGTCCCGGCCCCGCGCAGGTCAACGCCGCCGCTCACGGCCGCCCACCGTAGACTCCGCCGGGTGAGCGCCACCATGACTTCCGTCGACGACCCGCCGCCCGCCACGGCCTCCCCGGCCGCCGGACCGCTGCCGCGGCTCCTCCGTCCGGCCGCCGCCGTGCTCTCCGGACTGCTGCTCTACGCGAGCTTCCCGCCCAGGCCGCTGTGGTGGCTCGTGCTGCCCGGCTTCGCCCTGCTGGGATGGGCGCTGCACGGGCGCCGGCTCAGGACCGCCTTCGGCCTCGGTCTCCTCTCGGGCCTCGGTTTCATGCTTCCGCTGCTGCACTGGACCGGTGAGGACGTCGGCCCGGTGCCGTGGCTGGCCCTGGCCGCCGCGGAGGCGCTCTTCGTCGCGGTGGGGTGCGTCGGTATCGCCGCGGTGACCCGGCTCGCGTACTGGCCCGTGTGGGCGGCCGCGGTCTGGACGCTCGACGAGGCGGTCCGCGCCCGGATCCCGTTCGGCGGCTTCCCCTGGGGCAAGATCGCCTTCGGTCAGTCCGAGAGCGCCTTCCTGCCGCTCGCCGCGCTCGGCGGCACCCCGCTGCTCTCCTTCGCCGTCGTCCTGTGCGGCTTCGGGCTCTGCGAGGCCGTTCGACAGCTCGTCGCGTACCGCAGGTGCGGAAAGGTGCCGCACGCCGCCGTCGTCGGCGCCGCCGTGAGCGTCCTCGTGCCGGTCGCCGGGGCCCTCGCCACGCTGCCCCTGGTCGACGACTCGGCGGAGAACGGCACGGCCACCGTCGCCGCGATCCAGGGCAACGTGCCGCGCCTGGGCCTCGACTTCAACGCGCAGCGCCGCGCCGTCCTGGACAACCACGCCCGGCGCACCACGCAGCTGGCCGAGGACGTGAAGGCGGGCAAGGAGAAGCGGCCCGACTTCGTGCTGTGGCCGGAGAACTCCTCCGACCTCGATCCCTACCTCAACGCGGACGCCCGCCAGGTCATCGACGACGCCGTCAAGGCGATCGGCGCCCCCACGGTCGTCGGCTCGGTGGTCGAGAAGGGCTCCGACAGCCTCCGCAACACCCTGATCGAGTGGGACCCGGAGCAGGGCCCCGTCGACACGTACGACAAGCGGCACATCCAGCCGTTCGGCGAGTACATGCCGATGCGCACCGTCGCCCGCTTCTTCAGCGAGGACGTCGACCGGGTGCAGCGCGAGTTCGTCCCCGGCACCGAGGTCGGCGTCTTCGACCTCGCGGGCACGAAGGTCGGACTCGTGACCTGCTACGAGGCCGCCTTCGACGACGCCGTACGCGACACCGTCACCCACGGCGCCCAGATGATCGCCGTGCCGAGCAACAACGCGACGTTCGGCCGCAGCGAGATGACCTACCAGCAGCTGGCCATGTCCCAGGTGCGGGCCGTCGAGCACGGGCGGGCCGTCGTCGTCCCCGTCACCAGCGGGGTCAGCGCGGTGATCCGCCCGGACGGCACGATCGTCGAGAAGAGCGGCATGTTCACGCCCGACGCCCTCGTCGACGAGGTCCCGCTGCGCTCCTCGCTCACCCCCGCCACCCGGATGGGCCCCCTGCCCGAGGGCGTCCTCGCGCTGCTTGCCCTGGCCGGCCTGGGCTGGGTGAGCGCCTCGGCGTTCCGGGCCCGCCGGGGCCGGGGGACCGGACAGTAGCTCCTGATCCGGCCACGTAGGCTCGGATCCATGGCTACTCCCGACTTCATCCGTGACATCCGCGCCACCGCCGGGCACCAGCTGCTCCTGCTGCCCGGGGTGACGGCCATCGTCCTCGACGACGAGGGCCGCGTGCTGCTCGGCCGGCGCGCGGACACCGGGAAGTGGTCGGTCATCGGCGGGATCTCCGAGCCGGGGGAGGAGCCTGCGGCGACGGCGGAGCGCGAGGTGCTCGAGGAGACCGGTGTGCACTGTGTGGCCGAGCGGGTGGTGCTCACGCAGGCGCTGGATCCCGTGCAGTACGCGAACGGCGACATCTGCCAGTACCTCGACGTCACCTTCCGCTGCCGGGCGACCGGCGGCGAGGCGCGGGTCAACGACGACGAGTCGCTGGAGGTGGGCTGGTTCTCGTTGGACGGGCTCCCGCCCCTCGGCGAGTTCGCCCTGTTCCGGATCAAGCAGGCCCTCACCGAGGGCCCCGCCTGGTTCCAACCCACCCCGCGCACTCCGTGACCCTCTAGTTCACCGTGAAGGACCGCGTCGTCCCGGTGAACGGCGTGATCTTCCCGAGCAGGCTCCTGGCGTCCCCGTGGTGCACGATCCGGTACGTGCCAGGTGCCGTGTCCGCCGCGACGTCCCAGGTGATCGTGGCCTTCGAGGTGCCGGTCAGACCGTTCAGCCGCGTCCAGCGGTAGGCGGTCTCCCAGTCGCCGTCGTCCAGCACGCGCTGCCACGTGCCGTTCTCCAGCCGCTGAACCTCCAGGAAGGTGGAGCCCCGGCGGACGTTGTTCTTCGGGTGCCCGGTGGCGAACTCGACGGTCGCGGTGGAGCCGCGCGGGTACGAGCTCTCCGGTGCCTTCAGGACGCCGCCGAACGCCTTGCCGGCGGGCGGGTTGTCGTACACGACCCCCGTCTGGAAGGTGAACTGCCGGTCCGACTCGTCCGGAGGCGTCGCGCCCCGCTCCAGGGGGGTGCCCTCGCGCAGGGAGTCCGCGATCCGGGCGTACTCCTGCTGGTAGGCGGGCAGGGTGTAACGGCCGTACAGCGTGGAGCCGCCCTCGTAGTTCTGGGTGTCGTACTCCTCCGGCGTCGTGACGTACTGGCTGTACGCGTTGGCGTACCCCTGGAGCAGGACGCGGTCCAGCGGGACGCCCAGCCGCTCGGCCACCGTACGGCGTACGCGGAGGCCGGAGGTGATCGTGAACTCGCCCGGGGCGGCCACCAGGTACAGCTCGCCGATCTTCATGATCTGGAGCGGGAGGCGCTTCGGGGTGACCGGGTGGACGTTGCTCAGCAGCCCCGTGGGGATCAGGCTCGCCTTGGGGTACTGGCAGGTCGCGAGCCAGGACGGGGTGTCGACGCGCAGCGCGTCGAGGATGCCCGCGACCGGGGTGCGCGTGCCCTCCTCGAAGCCGGGGATCGCCGGACCGTCCTCGACGCTGCCCGCGAGCGTGGACGCGCCCACGACGGCGGGGCAGGTGCGGTGCTCCTTGCCGTCCGGGGTGTACTCCGGGCGTACGGTCACGCTCTCCATGTCGACGTAGGCGAGCCGGGAGTCGACCCCTCCGGAGACGGGCCGGGTGGCGTCGTAGATCGCGCGGGCCTTGTCGAGCTGGCGCTCGCCGATGATCCGCGTGTTCTCGAACTCGTCCTCGGTGGGCCCCGACCCCGGCTTCAGGTTGAGGTTCGGCGACATGTCGCCGGCATTGGTGTTGGGGAAGGCCGCGACGAACCCGGGGGTGTCGTCGAGGTAGCGCACGCCCTCGTGGTCGTGCTCCCAGGCGTAGGCGGCGTAGCCCTTGTTGTCGGGGCTGATGAGGGTGTTCCTGTTGGTGATCGAGGTGGTGTGGGTGGCGAACCAGCTGATCGCGCCCGCGTCCCGGTCGCCCTGCTTGAAGCGCAGGACGGTCATCGCCGGGTCGATCGCGTCGGGGAAGGCCGCCCGGTCGGCCGCCGGGTTGCGGTCGAAGGCCTCGCGGGAGCGGTTGACGCTGGCATCGGTGAGGGTTCCCGTGCCCAGGCTCATCGTGCCGGGCTTCAGGTCCTCGTGGGCCTTGGCGACGGAGTCCGTCATGCCGTCGACGATCGCCCGGTAGGTCTCCTTCTGGAAGCCGAGGACGGAGAGGTTGTAGGCGACGTGATGGGAGTAGCCGCCGGGCCCCGAGTGGGTGTGGGTGGCCGACAGCAGGACGTTCTCCTCGTCGTACAGGTCTCCGTAACGCTCCTTCAGACGGGCGATGACTCCCTGCTGGACGGACTGGAAGATCATCGCGAGGTCGGCGTTGACGTACACCACGCGCTTGCCGCTCGACCGGTCGACCACGACGAAGGCGCGCGACCGCTGCCGCTGATGGATGCCCGACGTCTTCTGGTCGAAGCTGGAGTAGCCCATCATCCCGGTCTCGGCGGCCTCGCCCGTGACGTCGGAGATGCCTCGCCCGACGAGGTAGTCCCCTCCACCGGCGGCGTTCGACGCCGACGCGGGGGAGGGGGCGCCGAGGGTGACCGTGCCGAGGACGGTGGCGAGCACCGCGACGGGGAGCCTGCGCCGGGCGCGGCGGGCGGTGGGGGGTGGCATGGAACCTCCTGGGGCGGGAGACGGGGATGCCCGGGCCCGGTCGGCGGCTCGCTGACGGGAGAGGCCGGGGCGGTGTCCCGACCGTAGAGGAGTGTGACCTGCGTCGCATAGATGCCTACCGGCCAGTAAAGCGGTGGGCCCGCGCCCTGCTCGTTGACATGGGCATGTCGCATTGTTCTACTGAGTGGCGGATCAATTGACCAGCACGGGAGGAGGATATTCATGCAGGCAGTTGAAGAAAAGGTCCAGTCTGGAACGGACCGGAACGCCGATGATGTATTCGATCTGGTGATCGGCGATCTGGAACAAGAAATTCCGCCGCTCGCCTCACCGACGAACTCGGGCAGCGGCACCGCCTGTGGTTCGTGCGCGAGCATCTACTGCTGTTGACGCGTGCCGGGTGGTGTCGCCGCGTCGGCGCCACCCGGGTGCGCCGCACATTCCCTCCCCGTGACGAGCCGAAGGGCTGCTGTGCCGGAATCGCCAGTGGATGCCGAGCCCCTCTGGGAGATGAGCGACCCCGGCCGAGACCTCGGCGAAGAACCCGGCGGCGACACTGGGCGAGGGTCCGCCCCGAGGTCCGGCCAGGTTGCCGAACAGGCCGGATCACTCCAACTCCCGCCAGTCGCGCGACGGGTGACCGACGCCGTCCGGAAGGGCGAGGCCGGCGGGCTGTTCCCGCCCGTCGTCGCGGCGGGCCCCGAAGGGACGGTCGCCGTTGACCGGCTGCTCGGCGGCGAGGCGGACGCACGGCTGATCGAACGCGCGCTCCGCGACCGGCGGTTCGCTCCGCTGCTGGACCTGTGGGACCGCCTGGACGCCTGGTGCGTATTCTCCGGACCGCGCTATTCGACCGTGGTTTCCCCCGGAATACTGGATATCACCAACGCCGACATCTTCGGCCCCGTGGTATCCGAGGCATTCGTCGCCTGCGCTGCCGGAAGACCGCACTACGCCCGTGACCGGGTGGCCGAGTGGGGGGTGCGCTGCGAGGAATTCCTGACGCTGTTCCTCGACCGATTGCTCCGGGACATGGACGCCTGCTGGCCCGGTGAACCCGCCTTCCGGGGGCCGGTCGTCGGACTGTGGGCCCACGGCGAGGAAACCCACAACGGACGCCAGCGCGTTCTGCGCCTCGACTGTGCCGGCGGCGGCAGGGTCGCCTACAAACCGCGGCCGGCCTCCGGCGAGCTGCTGTTCACCGCGTCGACACCGTCTGCCGCGTCGACCGCGTCTGCCGCGTCGACCGCGTCTGCCGGATCCGCAGCGTCCGCCGGATCCACCCGATTCGCCTCGTCCGCCTCGCTGTTCGATCTGCTCAACCACGCGCCCACGGCGTCCGGCGAGGTCCGGCTGCCCGTGCTGTCCTGCTGGCCCGGAGCCGAGCCCGGCTATGTGTGGCAGGAGTGGATCGAGCCGCCCGCGCAATGGGGGCCGATCCGGGCCTCCGGACCGTGGGAGCTGACCGGAACCCGGCTCACCCCGGAGGAGTCGCGGCGGTTCTGGCATCGCACCGGCTCGCTGACCGCCGCGATGTTCGCCTTCGGGATCACCGACATGATCGGCGGCAACGTGGTCACCGGGAGCAGGCCCGGCGACCCCGAGCCCCTGCTCTACCCGATCGACCTGGAGATCTACTTCTGCCGGGTCCCGCGCCTCTACGACACGGGCCTCCTGCACGACGCGACCGCCGAGATCGACCAGCACCACGTCGGCCTGGAACGCACCGCCCGCTGGTGCGACGCCGAAGGCCCGCCGGTGTGCTGGACCGAGCGGCCGACGGGGGAGCTGCGCCTGCACCGCCGCCGCGCGCCCCTTGCCCGCGAGGAGACGAGGAACGTCGTCGCCGACACCGACGGGCGGACCGGTTACGGGCCCTACCTCCCGGCCATGCTGCGCGGCATGTTCGACGCCTGGACCCTGATGTGCCGACAACGGCCCGCCATCGGGGAGTTCCTGTCGACCGCCACCGCCGGTCACCACGTACGCGTCCTGCGGCAGCCCACGTTCCGGTACTTCGACGCGCTCGTACCCCGCTGGCTGTCCGGGGGCGGCGCGGCACCCCGCCCCACCGAACCCGACGTCCACTTCGACCGGGCCGAACGCGACCAACTGCGACGCCTGGACGTGCCCTACTTCGTCCGCTCCCTGGAGGGCGGACCGGTGCTGAGCGTCGCACCGCCGCCCGTGCCGTTCGGGACGGCCCGGGTCGCCGCCCGGCCCGAACCCGAGGGGGGCTGGCCTCCGTTGCGGGAGCTGCTGGAGGGCGAGAACCTCACCCTCGCCGGTCTCGGAGTGGCCCTCCGGGACGCGGTGGAGCACGTGTTCGACGATGTGACGGACCACGTCGTCGCGGATGCCCCGCTGGGTGTCCGACTCCACCTCCAGAGCCCCGCCGAGGGCCGGGTCGCCTTCGACTGGCCGGAGGCCGGCCGGCGGATCACCTACCTCTGGGACCGGCAGAAGGTACGGCTGCGCATCGACCCGATCGACGCGCCCGAAGCCCCGGTCGAGCCCGCGCCCGCCGGGGAGATCCGGCGCAGGCTGCTGCGGCTCGACCGGCTCGACGGCGCCGTCCGGACGCCGTGGGCCGACGGCGGTATGAGCGACGGGACGGCCGAGCGCCGCCTGCGGGACCTGACCGACGCCGGCATCACCTGGCTCACCACGGTCGTGGCCGACCACGGCTGGCCCGGGCACGCCCTGGTCGGCGCGGAGGCGGCCGCCGCCGCGAGCCGCCTCGTACAGCACGCCCGGGAGCACCTGGACTTCCGCCGCCACTGTCTGGAGCTGATGCGGGACGCTGCGGAGCGCCGCGATCTGCCGTGGCGGGAAATCGCCTATCTGACCGACGAGCTGCGGGTGACCGAGGGGCTCCCGCAGGTGTACGGAACGAAGTTCGAGCCCGTCGGCGGAGTACTGGTCCCCTGGCCGGTGGAGGACCCGGAAGACGTGGACCACCGCCGGGCCGCTCTCGGCATGGAACCGCTCGCCGACCACACGGAGCGGATCCGGCGGCGGTTCCCCCTGACCGGAAGGGAAGCATCATGAGCACGCTGGCCCCCGAGGCGCGGCGGACGCCGGACGGCGTCGACTGGGAGCTGTTCGGGCAGCGCTACTGGGACCGGCGGCCCGTCCGGCTGCGCGCCAGGCCGCCGTTCGGCCTCGACGAGGTCCACCCCCTGAACGTCGCCTCCTGCGCGCCGTTCCGCGCGGGCACCCGCTTCTGGGTGACGCCCGACGTCCGGTTCCTCCTCGGCGACGGCTGGCTGCGCGCGCCCGGAACCCTGCTGCCGGACACCACGGACCCGACCCTGGACGACTATCTCGACCGGCTGGACGCCGAGGTCCCCGGACAGGGCTACCTGCTGACCGTGCGACAGCCGCTCCTCCTGGACCACGCCCTGTGGTCCGCGGTACGGGACACGGTCAGGGGGCTCTGGCGACACGTCGGCTGGCCCAATCTCCCCCTCACCGCCGAGGTGCTCACCGGCGACGGGTTCACCCAGCACGCCGGCGCGGCCGAGGCCCCGACGCACGCGGCGCTGACCTGGGTGCTCCGCGGGCGGATGGACGTGACGCTGTGGGACGAGCGCGGCGGGCCCCCACCGGCGGACATCGCCGACCCGGACCGGGACGTGCCCGGTGCCCGCACCCTCGGCGCCGAGGCCGGGGAGCTGCTGTACTGGCCCGGCGACCAGCGGCACGTGGACACCTACCGCGAACGGTGCGTCGCCCTGCGCCTGCGGATACCGGTCGACCGGGGGCTGCCGTTCACCGCGCTGCGGGACCTGCTCGCCGACCTGGTCCACGCGGGCCAGGACAACGACGAGACCGTGCCGTACTTCCCGTTCGGCCCCGGAACCCGTATCGACGACCGGGGCGGCGTGCTGCCCCGCCTGACCGCGCTCGGCGACGAACTGCGCGGAGCCGTGGACGGGGAGCGGCTGCGCAGGACGCTGCGGATCCGCTGGGCCGCGCTGCGCTCGGCCGCCGGACTCGAACCGATTCCGGTGCCCCGCGCCGGCGTCACCGTCACCCGGGACACGCGCTTCCGCCGCACCGGCGAGATCGTCCGGATGGCCGACGGGCCCGCGCACGAGGTCTGGGCGGTCGACGGGAACGTCTTCACCCTGCCGAGGGCCGCGAGCGACCGCGTGTACGCCGCCCTCGGCGACGGCGAGGAGACCTGTGCCGACGACGTCTGCCACGCCCTCGCCGCGGGCGACGACGACAGGAACGATCCGACGGTGCTCGCGCTGCTCGACAGGCTCTACCGACTGCGCGGCATCGACCTGGCCGAGGAGAGGGCACGATGACGCTGACCGTCGAGAAGTCCTTCGACTGGGACACCTTCGCCGACCGGTACTGGGACCGGGCGCCCGTCCTCTACAAGGGCCTCGACACGGCGCCGTTCGACGAGCGCGAGGTGTTCCGGGCCGCCGTGCTCGGCAGCCGCCCGCCCCACCCGCTCGCCGTGCCGGGCAACCTCCAGTTCCTCGTGCGGCGCCGGCAGCAGACCCGGCCCCGCGACTATCTGCCCCAGTCGCGCGACGGCTCGCTCGACGGCTACGAGCGGCGCATGGCCGACCGGCTGGACGGGCAGCGCTACGCCCTCGTAGTCCACCGCTTCCACTCCTTCTCCCACCCGCTGTGGGACCGCGCGCAGCGGTTCTACGCCGGGCTGTGGGAGAGGGTCGGCCAGCCCACGCACACCGCCGGTTCCACGATGTTCCACGGCTCCTACGAACACAGCCCGGTCGGCGTGCACCAGGACCGCTTCGCCACCTTCATGTTCTGCGTACGCGGCACCAAGCGGATGCGGTTCTGGGCCGAGCGGCCGTGGTCGGACCCGGTGCACACGGTGCTGGACTACCAGCCGTTCCTGGCGTCCTCGTTCGTCGCCGAGGTCGAACCGGGAGACCTGCTGTACTGGCCCGCGCGCTACTACCACGTGGGGGAGAGCGCCTCGGACGCCCCGGCGACCAGCGTCAACGTGGGCATTCCGCGCCGCGAGCACCGGCCGTACTACGAGATCAAAGACCTGTTCCGGGGCACCCGGCCGCAGAGCTCCGCCCCGCTGTTCACCCCGGACGCCGGTCCGGACGGCCGGCTGGCCGAGGAACTGCCCAGGGCCCTGGCCGACGCCGTGGACGCCTTCGCGGAACACCTGGACGAGGAGCGGTTCGCCGACCGGGCCACCGCGCTCGCGCTGCGCGTCAGGACGGCGGGCGGCTTCTGGCCGACCGAGCCGCCCGCCGCGCCGCGCCCCCTGGACGACGACACCCCCGTACGCGGCTGCGCCCCCCTGCTGCCCCCTCCCGGCGGGAGCCCGCACGGCTGGGCCGCCAACGGCCATGTCACCTCCGGCGCGACCGGCGCCGAATCACTCGCGGTGCTGCGCCGGCTGGACGCCGGCGCGACGGTGCGGGTCGGGGAACTGCCCGAGGCCCGACGCGCGGACGTCCGCCGCCTGTTGCAGGAACTGGAGAGCTTCCGTGCCGTCACCCGCGTCGACACCGACGGGCCGAACACCCAGTGACCGGACACTCACGGGCCGAGCGCCCAGTGACCGGACATCCGCGGGTCGGACACCCACTGACCGAACTCCCACCGACAGGACGCCCGGGCCCGCCGTCCGCGGGCCCGCCCACCGGCAGGCCGCCGCGCGGGTCGTCGCCGAGATCGCGGACCGGCTGGCCGACCCGGAGCGCGTGGCCCGGGTCGCGGGCGTGCCGGACAACCTGATGCACTACCCGGGCGACCCCCAACCGGTGTGGGGCCCCCTCTCGCTCTCCGACGGGCACCCCGGAGTCGCCCTGCTCCACGCCGAGTTGGCGGCCGACGACCCCGAAGCGCGCGAACGGGCCCACGCGCACCTCTCCGCCGCGCTCGCCGCCGGGATCCGGCTGCGCCCCCAGTCGCTGTTCGACGGCATGGTGGCCCTCGCGTACGCCGGGCACACGGCGGCCGTCGGCTCCGGCGGCTACACCACGATGCTCACCGGACTGGACCGGCACATCGTCGACCAGGCCCGCACCCGTGCACGGTCCGACCGGGAGCGGGCCGACGCCGGGGAGCCGGCCGGAGCGTGGAGCCGCTACGACGTCCTCGGCGGCACCGCCGGGGTCGGCCGTTACCTGCTGGCCCGTCACCGGGCGGCGGACGCGCCGGAGGAGCGCGAGGCGGCGGGCGTCGCGCTGACCGAGGTGCTCGCCTCCCTCGTGGCCGTCGCCACCGCCGAGGACCTCACGCGGCACGGCTCCCGGCTGCCCTCCTGGTGGATCACCGAAGGCCTCGACCACGGGCTCGTCGAACACGTCAACCTCGGTCTCGCCCACGGTGTCCCCGGGCCGCTCGCGCTCCTCTCCGTCGCCTGGCGGGCAGGGTTCCGGGTGGACCGTCAGGACGAGGCCATCGAGCGGATCATGGAGCTGATGACCCGCCTCCGTACCGCCGACGAGGCCGGCCCGCGCTGGCCGCACCTGATGACCCGCGAGCGCATCGAGAACCGAGCGGCGCCGGAACGCGGACGGGACTCGTGGTGCTACGGCGCTCTCGGCGCGGCCCGCGCCGTCCATCTCGCCGGCACCGCGCTGGACCGGCCGGACTGGCACGCCGACGCGCGCGCCGCACTTCTCGGCGCCCTGACGGCGGCCGACGACGAGCTGATCCGCGACTCCGCGCTCTGCCACGGCTGGGCCGGCCACCTCCAGATCGTGCTGCGCACCGCCCACGACACCGTCGACCGGGACCTCCACGCCACCGCCGACGGGCTGGCTGCGCGGGTGCTGGACGGGTTCGACCCCGGGGCCCCGTTCGGCTACCGCTACGGCCATACGCTCGCGGCGCGCGAACTCGACCGCCCCGGATTCCTGGAGGGAGCCGCGGGCATCGCCCTCGCCCTGCACACGTACGCCACCGGGAACCTGCCGGCCACGTCCTGGGACAGCGCCCTGCTGCTGAGCTGACCCTTCCGGCCCGTGCGGGAACAGGGTGACGGCGGTGCGATAGTGGGGGCGCGTCGGCAAGGGGCCGACCGGAGGGGGCGCCGTGTACTACGAACTAGCCGATCGGCTGGTCATCGGGATCGCCTCCAGCGCGCTCTTCGACCTGACCGAGTCGGACGCCGTCTTCCGGGAACAGGGCGAGGAGAGCTACCGCGCCTACCAGGAACAGCACGTCGGCGACCGGCTCCGTCCGGGGAGCGCGTTCCCCTTCATCAGGCGCCTGCTCTCGCTGAACGACCTGGGCGAGGTGGACGACCCGTTGGTCGAGGTCATCGTCCTGTCCCGGAACGACCCCGACACCGGCCTGCGGGTCATGCGCTCCATAGAGAGCCACGGCCTGCCCATCAGCAGGGCCGTCTTCATGCAGGGCCGCTCGCCCCACCGGTTCATGCCCGCCCTCAACATGTCCCTGTTCCTGTCCGCGAACGAGACGGACGTCCGGGAGGCCGTCGCCGCCGGGCTGCCCGCCGGGCACGTCCTGGGAGCCCCCTACGAGGACGACGTCGACGACGACGACCTGCGGATCTCCTTCGACTTCGACGGGGTCCTGGCCACGGACGCGTCGGAGCAGGTGTTCCAGGAGGGCGGGATGGAGAAGTTCCGCGCCCACGAGGTCACCAACGCCGGGGTTCCGCACGACGCCGGGCCGCTGAGGGACTTCCTGGCGAACGTGAACCGGATCCAGCAGCGGGAGGAGCAGGAGCGGCGGAAGAACCCCGACTACCGGATCCGCCTGCACGTCTCCATCGTCACGGCGCGCAACGCGCCGGCGCACGAGCGCGCGGTGCAGAGCCTCAAGGGATGGGGTGTGACCGTCAACGACGCGTTCTTCCTCGGCGGCATCGACAAGGGCCGGATCATGAAGATCCTCAAGCCGCACATCTTCTTCGACGACCAGCAGGGCCACCTGGAGAGCACCTCGCGGTCCACCCCGAGCGTCCACGTGCCGTTCGGGAAGCTCAACGAGCCGGTGGCGCCCACGGCCGGGCTCAGCAGCCGAGCGTGACCTCCTGGCTCCACGCGTCGTAGCCGATGTGGTCGCTGTCCCAGCCGTGCGTCCGCACCTGGTAGGTGTGCGTGCCGCCGACGCACGGCAGACCGGTCGAGTAGATGACGTTGAACGCGCCGTCCTCCCAGAACTCGGCGCTCTTCACCTCGACGCCGTCCCGGTAGAGGCGCACATAGGTCTTCGCGCCGCCGTCCGGAGGCAGCGTGGAACAGTTCCACGGAGCCTCGGCCCAGACGTGGTCGCCGGTGTGCTGCGGATTGCTGGCGCTCACCGTGCACTGGCCGAGGGCCTCGGCGTTCCGCGCGGTCGCCGGAGCCGCGGCGAGCCCCGCTAGGGCGCCGGCGAGGGCCAGACCGGTCAGCAGACGCTTCATGGCAGGAATCGGGAACATCATGGTCTCCGGGTCTCTGTCGGAGTCGCCGCAGGAGCGGGCGACTTCCCACCTATGCACTCATGGTCACTGAAAGGATACCCAGAGTGACGGAAAGGGGTGGGTTGGCGACACCGGCGGCACGCTCCGCGCCGTGGGCGTGAGGCGGGCTCACGGGCAAGGTGGCCCACCCCGCTGCGTGCCGCCGGGCGGCGGGGTACGGTCACCCTCAGGGCCCCGGCCAGCGGGAATTCGGTCAACGGCCTTGCACGGACAGTGAGTAGAGGAGAGACATGAGCGTCGACAACGACGATTTCCGCCGCCGGATCCGGTCCGACATTCCCCACTCCGCGCGCGTCTGGAACGCGTGGCTGGGCGGTAAGGATCACTATCCGGTGGACCGGGAGCTGGCCGACGTGGTGAGCGCGGCCTACCCGCAGATGGTCGACATCGCCCGTGCGTCACGCGCCTTCCAGATCAGGGCGATCCACCACCTCGCCTCGGCGGGGGTGCGCCAGTTCCTGGACGTCGGGACCGGGCTTCCGGTGGCGAACAGCACGCACGAGGTGGCGCAGAGCATCGCACCCGAGTCGCGGATCGTCTACGTGGACAACGACCCGATCGTCCTGGCCCACGCCGAGGCGCTCCTGACCAGCTCCCCGCAGGGCCGCACGGCCTACGTGGACGCCGATCTGTCCGATGCGGACGCGGTCGTGGACGAGGCGGCCAAGACGCTCGATCTGTCCGAGCCCGTCGCCGTACTCCTGCTCTCGACCCTGGGGCACCTCGTTCCGGCCGAGGGCATCGAGGTCGTCCAGCGGTACCTGGCCCGGATGCCGGCGGGCAGCTACCTGGTGCTCTGCGACACGGTGACGACGCCTCAGACGCTGGCCGCCCAGGAGGCGTACGCGTCGGGCGACAACCCGCCCTACCTCGTCCGGAAACCCGAGGAGATCACCGACTGCGCCAAGGGTCTGGAGCTGGTCGAGCCGGGATTCGTCTCGATCGACCGCTGGCGGCCCGAGGAGGACGACGCGGTGCCGGTCGACCAGTGGGGGCTCGTCGCCCGCAAGCCGTAGCCGTACGGCGGGCGGGGGGGGGGGGGTGCCCCCGGGACTTACTTCGGGGGGGGCCCCGGGTTTGTTCCCGGGGCCCGCCTCCGTACGCCGTGTGTTCCCGCTCTCAGCGCCTAGCTGAAGGAGTCGCCG
>NZ_JBIRQR010000005.1:231827-416374 GCF_044333295.1 Streptomyces sp. NPDC021019 | reverse complement strand
CCCCTCCGCCCCCCCCCCGGCGGGGGGGGGGGGGGGGGCGGCCCCCCCCCCGCGCGGCAGGCCAGGGCGCGGGTCCGGGAGGGGCGCCCGGACCTGCATGGCTCTCGTCAGTCGCCCCGCCGTTTCATGGCCGTGTCCTCACGCAGTCGGCTGGTATGGCGGGCGAGTGAACCCACACGGTCCGCCAACGTCCGGTGTTCCGCGGCGAGATGCGGTCCGAGCGCGGTCAGCGGGGCGACCAGCGCGGCGGCGTCGTCCGCCCCGAGCGCCTGCCGGAGCAGGCCCAGAGAAGCGTCGGCCGAGGCGGGGAGGTCGGCCAGCGCGGTGATCTGGCCGGCGAGGGACCGCAGGTCGGCCGCGTTCTGCCGGGCCCATGCGGTGATCGAGCGGTCGCCCGCCCGGCGGTCCCGGGTCGCCTGGACCCGCTGTTCCCCGGTGCTGCCCGCGGTGCCGGGGCGCAGTCGCAGATAGCGCCGCTCGGCCGCCTGGCGGCTGGCGACGCCCAATGGATCCGCCAGATCGGCCCAGCTCGCGCCGGCCGCGCGGGCCGTCTCGATCAGCCCGGGCTCCCAGCCCGCCAGCCGCTCCCGCACCTCACGCAACAGGTGCAGCGAAGCCAGGGCCTGAGCCCGGTCGCAGGCGACCGCCGGTCCGGAGCCGGTGTCCTCGGAGCCGACGTGGGCCCCGCGGAGTGCCTCGTCGATGTTCTTCAGCGCCGCTGACGCCGCGAGGAGGGAGGCGGCGTCCGGGGTGGGGTGCCGGAACGGCTCGCGCCGGGCTCGTGTGGACAACGGGAGCTCCCTTGCTCGCTCGAAATCTCTGTCATCCTTTCGGTGACTCGATCAGTTGTCATCGAATGGATGACATGCTACAACGGTCTCAGGTGAAAAGCACGGGCCGTCCGCCCGAACGACTGGAGGTGTTTCCGTCATGCTGATGCGTACTGACCCCTTCCGTGAACTCGACCGGATCACCGAGCAGCTTCTCCGCCCCGGCACCTGGTCGCGGCCCTCGGCGATGCCGATGGACGCGTATCGCGAGGGCGACGAGTACGTGGTGGCGTTCGATCTTCCCGGTGTCCCGCCGGACGCGATCGACATCGACGTCGAGCGGAACATGCTGACCGTCAAGGCCGAGCGTCGGCCGGCGGTGAACGACGACCATGTGCAGATGGAGCTCTCCGAGCGTCCGCTGGGTGTCTTCTCCCGGCAGATCGTGCTCGCCGATTCGCTCGACACCGAACAGATCGACGCGCATTGTGAGGCGGGGGTGCTGACCCTGCGCATCCCGATCGCCGAGCGCGCCAAGCCCCGCAAGATCGCCATTGGCGGGGAGCCCCGGCGCCAGCAGATCAAGGGCTGACCCGGCTCGGCCCACGACGCGGCGAGGGCGGGGACGGGCTCCCCCTACTTTCCCGCTCCCGCCCCTCGCCCGGCAACCACCCGAGGGGGTAGCTGCGGTGACCCTGCGATGGGAGGCGTTCCTGGACCGGATCCGGGAGCGCGGCGAGTACGGGACGCGAACGGAGGCCGAGCGCGCCGCGCGCGTCGTCCTGGCCCTCCTCGGCGCTCACCTGGTCGGCGGCGAACGGGCCGAACTGGCCGCCCGGCTGCCGGAGACCCTGGCCCTGATCCTGCTCAACCCGCTTCAGGCCGCCGAACCGCTCTCCCCGGAGCGTTTCGTGCGTGCCACCGCGGCCTGGATCGAAGGGGCCGGCGAACAGACCGCCCGATGGGACGTCGGAGCTGTTCTGAGCGTCGCGGCGGAGGCGGCGGGCGAGGAACTCACCCGCCGCATTCTGCTCCAACTGCCGCCCGGGTATGACGTGCTCTTCGGTGGGCACACGCGTAACGCATGACCCAGATCCACCCCGCTGCCCCTCCCGTGCCGCCGTGCGGCGAGCCGTCGGAGCGGGCAGCGCCCGATCCGAGCCGTACTGATGAGAAAGGCTGCCGACACGATGATCCATGAGCCTCGTAACGCCGGCGTACCGGCGGGCACGACGGTCGACCAGCTGCTGGAGAAGATCCGTTACGAGGGCGCCTACCCGACGCGCGAACGTGCCGAGGAGAGCCTTCGCGCTGTGTTGGGTGCGCTCGGCCGACAGGTCACCGGTGATGAGCGCGTCGCGCTCGCCGCGGCCCTGCCCAGGGAGGCCGCCCTGGTGTTCACCTCCGAAGTGCCCGCTGTCAAGCAGCTTCCCGGTGCCGCCTTCGTCCGCGATCTCGCCGTGCGCACCGGTGGTACCCCGGCGACCGCCCGTTGGGACGCGGGCGTCGTCCTGAGCCAGATCGCCGCTCTGATGGAGGACGCTCTCGTCGCCCGGGTGGTGAGCAGCCTGCCGCCCGGCTACGCGCTCCTCTTCGGTCGCGCCGAACTCCTCGCCCAGGCCGCCTGATCCGAGGCTGTGCGGCGGCCCGGACCGGGCCGCCGCACAGCAGGTCGGCAGGAACCGCCGCCCCGGGGCCGCGACTACCGGCGGATCGTCACCGGCTCGATCTCCGCGTTGTTGTGCCGGCGCGCCCAGTTCTCCAGGGCGACCCGGCAGGCGTGGTCGAGGTGGCGCAGACCGGTCAGGTCCAGCTCTATGGGCTGGTCCTGCGGGAGCTTCTCCAACTGCTCCAGGATGCGGGGCAGTCGCAGGAAGGTGGCGTTCCCGGTGAGGGTCACCACGACCCGGCCGCCGGTGAGCCGACGGGTGGTGAGCTGGACGTGCGAGGTCTCCCAGGCCGACTTGACCACCGCCAGCAGCAGGCCGAGCACGACCCCCTCGAACAGGTTGGTCACGACGATCGCGATCGCGGTGATCGCCAGCAGTACGGCCTCCCCGCGGTGTTCGCGCCACAGCGGGCCGAACTCCTTGGCGGGCACCAGCTTGCACCCGGCGTGGACGAGGATCCCGGCCAGCGCGGCCAGCGGGATGATCCCGACGGCGGCGGGCAGCAGCGCGGCGAAGAGCAGCAGCCACAGGCCGTGGGCGATCCGGGAGAGCGCGGTGGTCGCCCCGGCCTGGACGTTGGTGGCGCTGCGGACGATGACCGCGGTCATCGGCAGCGCGCCGAGCGCCCCGCAGAGGGTGTTGCCGACGCCCTGGGCCACCAGCTCCTTGTCGTAGTCGGTGCGGGGCCCGTCGTGCATCCGGTCGACGGCCGCCGCGCTGAACAGACTCTCGGCCGAGGCGATGAGGGCGAAGGCCAGGACGGTGCCGATGACCGCCACATCGGCGAGCCGGGCGAAATCCACCCCGCCGGGCGGATCGATGGCCTGTAGCAGCCCGTTCACGTCGGCCACCGCCGGGCGCAGACCGGCCAGGTGGGCGACGACGGTGGCCAGGGCGACCGCGGCGAGGGGCGCCGGGACGAGGCGGACGGTCGCCGGGAGCCTCGGCCACAGCAGCAGCACGGCGACGGTTCCGGCGCCGAGGCCGAAGGCGGTGAGGGCCTCCTGGTTCGTGACGATCTCGATGGCGAGGCCGGGGAGTCCGGCCAGTTTGGCGAGACCGCTGCCCGGCTGTTCGGTGTCGGCCATGGCGTACACCTGGCCCAGCACGATGATCAGGCCAATGCCGCCGAGCATGCCCTGCACCACGGAGACGGAGATGGCGCGGAACCAGCGGCCGAAGCGCGCCAGGCCCAGGACCACTTGGAGCAGCCCGGCGGCCAGCACGATCGGGCCGAGGGTGCTGAGGCCGAATTCCTTGACCGCCTCGTAGACGAGCACGGTGAGCCCCGCGGCCGGTCCGCTGACCTGGAGCTTGCTGCCCGGCAGGAAGCCGACGACGAGCCCGCCGACGATGCCGGTGACCAGGCCCAGTTCGGCCGGCACTCCGGAGGCGACGGCGACGCCGACGCACAGCGGCAGCGCGACCAGGAAGACGACGAGTGACGCCAGCAGGTCACGTCGTACGACGTGGGGGTTCTTGAGTTCCTTCGCGGAAATCACGATGGGTTTCCCTTGTGGGTACGGTCGCGCCCGGCCGGGGGGCCGAGCACGCGAGCGTGGGGGAGGGAAAACCGTCAAAGGCGGGCGAACTCGGTCCCGCGCTCCGGTCGGTGGACGCTGACGGAGCCGGTGTGCACTTCGTAGTACCAGGCGTGCAGGCCGAGGGTGCCCTCGGCCAGCCGCTCGCGCACCGCCGGGTAGCCCCGCAGGGTGTTGAGCTGGGCGAGCGCGTGGGCCTGGATCGCGAGAGGGAGGTCGTCGGGGTCGCCCGCCGGGTCCCTGCCGTCCGTGGAGTGCTCCAGCCAGTGGCGGACGGCGGGCATGGCGGAGAGGTCGTCGCCGCGGAACACGGCGCCCACGGCGCCGCAGTGGGAGTGCCCGCACACGACGATGTCGCGCACCTGGAGCGCGCGCAGGGCGTACTCGATGGTCGCGGCCTCGCCCGTGGGCCGGTCCTGTGCCGGATAGCGCGGAACGATGTTGCCCGCGGTGCGGAGTTCGAAGAGCTGCCCCGGGCGGGCGCCGGTGATCAACGAGGGGACGACACGCGAGTCCGAGCACGTGACGAAGAGTGCTTCGGGGGTCTGGCCGTCCGCGAGATGTTCGAATTGCTTTGCGTTCGCGGCGACGTGTTCGGTGAATGTCCGGGCGTGTTCTACGAGGGACTGCATGGTGGCCTGCCTCCTGCATCCGGCGGTGCCGGGGAGCGGTGTGGTCGGGTCATATTGACGAGTGCTCTGTTGGTAACCGGATGAATGTTCGAAATGATGAGGGTGCCTCACCTTGCGGTTTGCCGGATGGCGGCGCGGTGAAGCCCACTCCGGTCGCTCCTTGCGGATGTGACTGCAGCAGAGCATAACGACCAGAACTTTGCTATCGCATTACCTTCTCGTGAAGAAACACAAATGCGCCACCCATGTCATTCATTCGGCTTGTTCTTTGTGATAGCCAATGGGCGGGGAGTGCCGCGAGGGAAGGCGGCGCCGTCAGGTGCGGCGGCCGTGGAGAAAGAGGTGCGGCTCGGGTGCGCCGACCGGATGGTCCGGGGTGAAGAGCGCGCTGTGCTCCCACTCCACGGCGATGCCCGCCCGCGTGATCAGGGCGGTGAACTCCTCGGCGCCGAAGCTGGAGACCCGGACCGGCTGCCCCATGAAGACCGCGTCGACGCCCGCGACGTCCACCGGCACCGTCGCGGCGACCAGCAGCCCGCCGGGCCGCACCGACCGCGCGAGCCGCTCCAGCAGCTCGCACTGGTCTCCCCGCTCCAGCTGCAGCAGCGAGAAGTACACGCAGACCGCGTCGAACTCGCCGTAGGAGAGGGGGAGATCGCGGACGTCCGCACACCGGAACTCCGCCTCCGGCACCTGCCGGGCCGCGAGCGCGGTCATCACCGGCGACACGTCGACGCCCAGCACCCGGTGTCCCGCGTCCGCCAGGGCCCGTGCCGTGGGCCGGCCCGTCCCGCTGCCCACGTCCAGCACCCGGCTCCCCGGGGCCAGGTCCCCCAGCAGCCGCTCCAGCGACTCGCGGTGGGCGGCCGAACCGGCGAAGGCCCGCTCGTACTCCGCTCCCAGCGCGTCGAACACCGCCGCGGCCGGATGCCCGGGGCCGGCGCCCGCGTCCGGAAGCCGCCGGCCGCCACGAGGTCCTCTGCTGTCACCGAGTGACCGGCGCTCACCCATCGAGGCGATCCTTCCGTGGTCGGCGGCCGACCGGGACCCGCGTGCCCGGCCGCTGTGAGCGTCCCCCCGGGAGTGCCTGAGTATGCCGGTCCCGCGCCCCTGAGTACGTTCCCCGATGTTCCGGTTCCCTGGTCGCTGTTCGATGGGCGCATGACCTCCGAAGCGCCGCGCCGCCCCCGTATCCAGCACGTCACCACCGCCGGCTCCGCGCTGGCCGTCACGCTGCTCCCGCTCGTGGTCGGCGCCCTGCTGGCCAAGACCATGGCGGCGGACCCGATGACGTCGGTGAACGCGCTCGTCACCAGTGGCGGTCAGCGTCCGCGGGTGTCGCCCAAGGAGTGGCGCCGGTGCGGCGGCCACGCGCTGCGGCGGCTGCGGACAGCCGACCGGGCGCCCCTCGCCCGCGGCGGCATGCGCTGACGCCGTCCGGCCGGTGAGGTCCGGCCGGACGGCGTGGGGGCGGGCGCCGGGTCAGCGGACCGGCTGGACCGGCCTCTTCCCCTCCGACGACGGCCGCTCGAACTGGGTGCGGTACAGCTCCGCGTACCTTCCACCGGCCGCCAGCAGCTCGGTGTGCGTGCCGTTCTCGACGACCCGGCCCGCCTCCACCACCAGGATCCGGTCGGCGGCCCGTACGGTCGAGAGCCGGTGGGCGATCACCAGGGCGGTCCGGCCGGCCAGCGCTTCGGCCAGCGCCTCCTGGACGGCGGCCTCCGACGTGGAGTCGAGGTGCGCGGTCGCCTCGTCGAGGATCACGACCCGCTGACGGGCCAGCAGCAGCCGGGCGATGGTCAGGCGCTGGCGCTCCCCGCCGGAGAGCCGGTAGCCGCGCTCGCCCACCACCGTGTCGAGCCCGTCCGGCAGCGAGGCGATCAGGCCGTCGAGCCGGGAGCGGCGCAGGGCGTCCCAGACATCGTCCTCGGAGGCGTCGGGCCGGGCGATCAGCAGGTTGGCCCGCACCGATTCGTGGAAGAGGTGCCCGTCCTGGGTGACCATGCCGAGCGTGTCCCGGATCGAGTCCGCGCTCAGATCGCGTACGTCGACACCATTCAGCCGCACGGAACCGGTGTCCGTGTCGTACAGCCGGGGCAGCAGCTGCGCGATCGTCGACTTGCCCGCTCCGGAGGAGCCCACCAGGGCGATCATCTGGCCGGGTTCGGCGCGGAAGGAGACGTCGTGCAGGACCGTTGTGCCGCCCCGGTCGTCGAGCGTGGCGACCTCCTCCAGCGAGGCGAGGGAGACCTTGTCGGCGGAGGGGTAGCCGAAGGACACCTGGTCGAACTCCACGGAGACCGGGCCTTCCGGCACCCGGCGGGCGTCCGGCTTCTGTTCGATCAGCGGCTTCAGGTCCAGGATCTCGAAGACCCGCTCGAAGCTGACGAGCGCGCTCATCACCTCGACCCGGGCCCCGGCCAGCGCGGTGAGCGGCGCGTACAGCCGGGTCAGCAGCAGCGCCAGCGCCACGACGGCACCCGGCTCCAGGCTGCCGCGCAGGGCGTAGTAGCCGCCGAGCCCGTAGACCAGGGCCAGGGCCAGGGCGGAGACCAGGGTGAGGGCGGTGATGAAGGCCGACTGGGCCATGGCCGTACGGATGCCGATGTCACGCACCCGGTCGGCGCGGGCGGCGAACTCGGCCGACTCGTCGGAAGGGCGCCCGAAGAGCTTGACCAGTGTCGCGCCGGGGGCGGAGAACCGCTCGGTCATCTGGGTGCCCATCGCGGCGTTATGGTCGGCGGCCTCCCGCTGGAGTCCCGCCATCCGAGCCCCCATCCGGCGGGCCGGCACGACGAACACCGGGAGCAGCACCAGCGAGAGCAGCGTGATCTGCCAGGAGATCGTGAGCATGACGGCGAGCGTCAGCATCAGGGTGACGACGTTGGAGACGACGCCGGAGAGCGTATTGCTGAACGCCCGCTGCGCGCCGATCACGTCGTTGTTGAGCCGGCTGACCAGGGCGCCGGTCCGGGTCCGGGTGAAGAAGGCGACCGGCATCTTCTGCACATGGTCGAAGACGGCGGTGCGCAGGTCCAGGATCAGGCTCTCCCCCAGGGTCGACGACAGCCAGCGGGTGAGCAGGCCGAGACCGGCCTCGGCGACGGCGATGAGCGCGATGAGCAGGGCGAGCCGGGTGACGGTCCCGGTCTCCGCGCCGTTCACGATCGCGTCGACGACTTTCCCGGCCAACAGCGGGGTGGCCACCGCGAGCAGCGCCGTCAGGACGCTCAGCATGAGGAAACGGTAGATCCGCCGCCGATGGGGCCGGGCGAAGACCATGATGCGGCGCAACGCCGTCCGGGAGAAGGGCCGGCGGTCCTGCTGGGCGTTCATCGCACTGTGCAGCGAATGCCACGCGGTGACTTCCATGTCCATGGGGCGCTCCGAAGTCTGACGGCCCCCGGTCTCCCCCGACGGCCTGCGGATCCCTTGGGCCGTGCGGCCCCGGGTTCCCTCGGAACGTTAGGACCTCAGGTTTGGTTGAGGTCAAGGGCGAGGGGTGGAGACGCCGGAGCACGCCCCGGTCCCGGCGATCGCGCGGACGGTCGGCACGGCCATGCGGGGCTGGCATGATCAGGGGATGAACGAGTGCGTGATCGCCGCGTGTGACGGGGCGTCGAAGGGAAATCCGGGTCCGGCAGCCTGGGCGTGGGTCGTCGCCGACGCGCAGGGGAACCCTGTGCGCTGGGAGGCCGGTCCGCTCGGCACCGCGACGAACAACGTCGCCGAGCTCACGGCGCTGGCCGAGCTGCTGGAGTCCACCGGCCCGGCCTCGCGCGTCGAGGTGCGGATGGACTCGCAGTACGCCATGAACGCCGTGACGAAGTGGCTTCCGGGGTGGAAGCGCAACGGCTGGAAGACCTCCGGTGGCAAGCCCGTCGCCAATCGTGAGCTGGTCACCCGCATCGACGCCCTGCTCGCCGACCGCTCGGTGACGTTCCGCTATGTGCCCGCGCACCAGGTGAACGGCGACCCGCTCAACGCGATCGCCGACCAGGCCGCCAGCGAGGCGGCTGTGGCCCAGAGCCCGGCCGGTACGGCGCACGGCGCCACGGCTCTGCCGGTGCCCGCGCCCGCGCGGTCCACGAAGGGGCGATCGGGGGCGTCCGGTGCGCCGGGCGGCGCGAAGGGGCGGAGTGCGGCGGGCGGGTCCCGGGGCGGGCGGTCCACCGGCACGATCGCGGCGCGCTTCGCGGGCCGGTGCCACTGCGGAAAGCCGTACGCGGCCAAGGAGCCGATCGCGAAGAACCCGAACGGCTGGGGCCACCCGGAGTGCCGCACCGCTCCCGCCTGATCACGCGAGGGCGTCGGGCGGAGAAGCCCGGAGAGCGGTCCGGCCGGTCGCGCAGGCGTCGAGGAGATGTCGCGGGCGCGCTGTGGGGAGGCTCAGACGTCGGCCCAGACGAGGCGGCCCGTCAGTGCGGCGTGGGTGCCCCAGCGGGCCGCCAGCGCGTCGACGAGCAGGAGGCCCCTGCCGTCCTCCGCCAGGTGGTCGAACATGTCGTCGTCGGCGTGGCCGCCCGGCGTCGGGGGCCCGGTGACGGGAAGGCCCGCCGAGTCGCCGGGGGATGCCGGTGCCGGGATCCGGGCCCGGCCGCGGTTCCACACGCAGATGCGCACGCCGTCCGCGGAGCGCAGGAGTCGGCAGCGGATCCGCCGGGTGCTGGTGTGCTGCACGGCGTTGGTGACCAGCTCGGTCACTATCAGGGCCGCCGCCTCGGTCCGTTCGGCCGGTTCGCCCCAGGCCCGCATGGCCTCCTGGACCCGGTGCCGGGCTTCCGGGACACCCCCGGGCAATCGGGGAACCCACCAGCTGTGCGCACCTCGGTCACCTCCGGCACCTCGGACACCTCCGTCATCGGGAGCACGCTCCGCGCAACTGACTATTTCCGACATGTATGCACTCTCGACGCAAAACGCATACTTTGCAAGCGACAGAGTGTGGAGTGCTCCGCCCCGGGGCTCGTCGAGGAAGGTTCTGCGCATGCGAGCCCGTTCAGGTCCCACCGTGGAGCACCGCGTTCTCGCGGTCCGCCTCCGTATGCTGCGGGAACGCGCGGGAATCAGCCTTCGGGCCGCGGCCGACGCGCTGGACGCCCACCCCGCCACCGTCCGGCGCATCGAACGCGCCGCGACCGGACTCGACGCCCGGCAGGTCCGCGAACTGCTCCGCTGCTACGGCGTTCCGCCCGCCGTGGCCGAGCCCATCATGGCCGGGCTCGGAGCCGCGAACCTGCCCGGCTGGTGGCACCGGTGGCGGGACGCGATGGACGGCTGGCAGCAGGACGTCATCGGGGTGGAGTCCTCGGCGAGCCTCGTGCGGACCTGGCACCCGGCACTGGTGCCCGAACTGCTGCGCACTCCCGCGTACGCCGCCGCGCTCTACCGTACGCAGTACCCGGAGGACACACCCGGGCGCCGGGAACGCCGTGTCGAGCTGCTGCGGGAGCGCCGCCGCCGTATGTGCGAGCGCGGGGCCGCTCTGTGGGCCCTGTTCCCGGCAGTGGCCCTCCACACGCGGGTCGGCGACGGGGAGACCATGGACGGGCAGCGGGCCGCGCTGGCCGAGGCGATGAGGGAACAGCACGTCACCGTCCAGGTAGTGCCCCTGGACCACCCGCCGCACCCCCTGACCGGTGTGCCGCCCCTGCATATCCTCCGGGTGCCCGCTCCCGAGATCGGGGACCAGGCGGTGCTGGAGATCCCGGGCGTCCGGGTCGACGTCATCGACGATCCCGAAGCCGTGATGGCCCACCGCATCCGGCTGGACGCGGCGTGCGCCGCCGCACCCGGCCCCGGGACCCCGCTGCCGGAGTGACCCGCGGGCCCGGGCGCGCCCGGGATGCGGCGGGCTCCGGCGCCCTACAGCGTGGGGGAGTGGTGCAGCTGCGCAGGGCCAAGTGGATCCCGTCGGGGGTCGTCGTGCTGGCCGTCGTGCTGGACCTGGTGACCCCGACGGACGTCACCTCCGCACCCTTGCTGATGGCGGTCCCCGTCGCCGCGGCACCGCTGCTGACCCTGCGCGGCATCGTCGCGATCGGCGCCCTCTCGATGGCGGTCCACGCGGGCCTCGCCTGGTACGACGGCACCTTCGGCTGGCAGCGGGGCGTCGCCAACCAGCTCACCCTTCTGGCCGTGACCGTGCTGGCCGTCCTCATCAACCGCGCCCTGGAGGGCCGGGACGCCCGGACCCGCCGCGCGCGCCATATCGCCGCCGTGGCCCAGAGCGCCGTCCTGCCCAGGCCCCCCTCGCGCCTCGGCGAGCTCAGGATCGCCGCCCGGTACGTGCCCGCCGAGGACGAGGCCATGATCGGCGGTGACCTCTACGTCGTCCAGGACACCCCGCACGGGGTGCGCGTGATGGTCGGGGACGTCCGCGGGAAGGGCCTGGGCGCGGTCAGCGCGGTCTGCGCGGACCTGGGGGCCTTCCGGTACGCGGCGGACGAGGCGGAGGACCTGCCCGGCCTCGTGACCGCGCTGGAGCGGGCCCTCCTGCGGGAGGGCGGCCGACGCGGCGGCCAGGAGCAGGACGAGGGGTTCACCACCGCCCTGATCGCCGAGTTCGCCGAAGACCTCGACGCCGTACGCGTCGTCAACCGGGGGCACCCCCCGCCGGTGCTGCTGGACGCCGAGGGCAGGGCCACCGTCCTCGGACCCTCCGAGGAGGCGCCCCCGCTCGGCATGAGCGCCCTGGGGTCCTGGTCCTGCCCGGTCGACACCTTCCCGTTCCCGCCCGGCGCCACCCTCGTCTGTTACACGGACGGCGTCACCGAGGCCCGCGACGAGTCCGGGGTCTTCTACGACGCGTCCGTCCGGCTGCCCTCCCTCGTCCACCACCGTGCGCTGACCGGCGACCCGGCTACCCCGGCGCAGATCCTCCACCTGCTGATCGAGGACGTGGGGCGGCACACCGGCGGCCGGATCCAGGACGATCAGGCGCTCCTCGCCCTGCACCGACCCCGGGTCCGCCCTGACCCGTGACGGCCGCCGTGCCTCGCCGCGCCCCGTGCGACAGCCCGCGTCGTCTGCCGCGAGAAGGGCGGATCTCCCTGGCAGGGGGGCACCCGAGAGCACCTGGGGCCGCCGTGATCAGGACATTGGTGAAGGAAGTGCTTGACCATAAAAGGTGAGTCGATCCATAGTTAAGGACATGCCTAACTATGGAGGATCGCTCGACCGGGTGTTCCAGGCGCTGGCGGACGGAACGCGCCGGGCGATGGTGGAGCGCCTGGTCCGCGGACCGGTATCGGTCAGCGAACTGGCCAGGCCGCTGGAGATGTCGCTGTCGGCGGTCATGCAGCACATTCAGGTGCTGGAAGCCTGCGGGCTGGTCAGCTCCGAGAAGACCGGCCGGGTCCGCACCTGCCGCATCGAGCCGGACGTGCTGCGGACGGCCGAGGGCTGGCTCGCCGAGCAGCGCACCCCCTGGGAACGGCGCCTGGACCGGCTCGGCGGCCACCTGCTCGATGATCCCGGCACACCGGAGAGAGGAAACTTGTGATGATCGACCGTTCTGTCACGCACGCCACGTTCACCCTCGAACGTCTCTACCCCGCCACGGCGGTCAGGGTGTTCGCCGCATGGGCCGACCCGAGGACGAAGGCCCGCTGGTTCTCCACGCCCGACGCCGACCATGAACTGGACTTCCGGGTCGGGGGCCGGGAGGCCAACCGCAGCCGTCCGGGCGGCGGCCCGTCGCTGACGTTCGAGTCCTTGTACCGCGACATCGTCCCGAACGAGCGCATTGTCTACACCTCTGTGCTGCACGTGGGGGACGATCTCGCGGCGGCGTCGCTGACGACCGTGGCGTTCGGCCCGGCCGATGGAGGCACCCGGCTGGTCCTCACCGAGCAGGGCACCTTCCTCGACGGCCGGGAGGAGCCCTCCTGGCGGAAGCACGGCACCGGCGACTGGCTCGACGCGTTGGGCGTCGAGCTGGGAGTGGGAGGGCACGCGTGAGCCCGCGGGGCTTCCCGCTGACGAGAACATGGCCGACCGCACGCCTGCCCGACCCGTCGAGGAGCTTCCATGTCCGACCGTGACCCGATCGCCGAGCTCGGCCCCTTCAGTGATTCCGGCGCCGACGCGACCCCTTGGCCGACCGCACTGCGTGAGCTCCAGCGGGCGCGACTGTTCTGGCTGTCCACCGTCCGCCCCGACGGCCGGCCCCACGTGACACCGTTGCTGGCCGTCTGGACCGGCGGAGCCCTGTACTTCGCCACCGGCGACCAGGAGCGCAAGGCGCGCAACCTCCACGGCAACCAGCACTGCGTCATGACAACCGGCACGAACGTCCTGGACGGTCTCGACATCACCTTGGAAGGCCGCGCCGGGTTGGTGCGCGACCCGGCGGAACGCGGCACCACCGCCGACGCCTACGAGGGCAAGTACGGCTCCCTGCTGACCAGCCCGGACGGTACCTGGCACGGCCTCGGTGACACCATCCGCTCGGGCACGGTCCAGCTGTACCGCCTCGACCCGGAGGTCGGATTCGCCTTCGGGAAGGGCAAGGCGTACAGCCAGACCCGCTACCGCTTCCACCGCCGGCCTTCCGGACGACGGTGAGGTTTGAGGCGCCGATCGTCGGTCACCCGCACGGAACACACGTACGGCGAGCGCCGTACGACGTATCGACATCGGGAGTGAGCGGAGTTGAGCAGCATCGAGAACTGGCGCCTGCACGCCGCCTGCCGTGAGGAGGACCCGGACCTGTTCTTCCCCATCGGGAGCACGGGCCCCGCCGTCGTCCAGACGGAGGAGGCCAAGGCCGTCTGCCGGACCTGCCCGGTACAGGCCGCCTGCCTGGAATGGGCCCTGGAGCACAAGCAGGACTCCGGCATCTGGGGCGGCCTGTCCGAGAACGAGCGGCGCTCCCTGAAGCGCCGCAGTCGCAGGCGGACGGAGGCCCGGGGGCGCGGCGCGGCCTGACCCGTACCCCGGCACTCCCCGGCCCGAACGGTGACACCACCGCCACAGGTTCGGTGTACGGGGAGGAATGGGTACACGATGCCCATGGACACCACCACCGTTTGGCTCGTTCTCGGCGCCGTGGCCGTGCTGATCATGCTGGCCTCGGCCGTCGTGCTTCTGGTGCGCGTCCTCAAGGCCAGGAAGCTGCTGGTCGACGCCGGGATCCCGCTGCGCAGCAAGGCGCTCGTCTGGGCAGCCGTCATCTACACCGTGTCACCGGTCGATCTGCTGCCCGACCCCGTCTATCTGGACGACATCGGCTTCCTGCTGGTCGCCCTCCGTTCCCTTCACTCGGCGGCGTCGGCCGCCGGAGTGCGCGCGGGCGCGCGGGGTAAGAGCGCTCCGGCTGAGAGCCGCCCCGACGCCGTGGGCCGAGGCCGTGCCCGCGAAGCCGATCCGCGCCCAGCGGACCCCGGCCTCCTCGGCTGAACACGGGAGCCCTCGGGGAGGCTGTCCCCGGTGCCGGGTCCTGCGGCTCCCGGGAGCCGGGGGCCTTCAGCGGCGACTCGGAGGTCGTCACCGGGCCGCGACGCCGGGTCCTCGGGCGAGGCTCCGGCGGAGTGGCCCCGGACGACGCGGAGCAGCAACGGCCACCGTCGTAGACCACGCCTTGCTCGTCTGCCGCTACTCCTCGCCGCTGCTCCTCCCGGGTGACGGCAGCAGCGGGCTCCCGCGGGCGCAGCGCACCCGGGCACGCCCCGGTCGTCGCGGAGCACCGTCGTACCCGCCTGGAGGAACCTCGCCGCCCGCCTTCGGCCTGCCACGCAGTCGGCGTCGCAGGCCGCTCTTCCCTGCCTGGGCTCTGCCGATCGTCACGATCGGCGCCCGTCGGCCCGATGCCGCCCCGGGGCAGCGCCTGCCGTCCGGTGCCGCCTCCGGGGTGCCCGGGTCACCGGAGGCAAGAGCTCAGCGCGGCACGGTGGCGAGGATGACCTTGCCGCCGTTCGCCGTATCCCGGACCCGTACATCCTGAGCCAGCCGTTGCACCATCGGCCAGCCGAACCCGCCGGTCCGGCCGGTCAGATCGGGCGTCCGGTCCTGCGGGTGCGCCGGGCTCGGGTCGGTGACGCGGATGTGGACGCCCTGGCGGTCAGCGGTCAGCCACAGCGCGGTGACGGCCCCCGCGTGCAGGACGGCGTTGGTGACCAGCTCCGACACGAGGAGCAGCAGGTTCTGGACCGTGTGCGAGGTCGGCGCCGGGTGCAGCCGTGCGACGAAGGTGCTGACCGCGTCCCGCGCGTCGGCGGCCTTCTCCGGCCGGCAGACGAAGTCGGTGCGGGTCGCGCCGTCCGGTGAAAGGGTCATCAGAATGCGGTCGTTCATGGTTTCCACCCCGTCGCGTGTGCCTTCTGGTGGATTCCGCGTACCCCCGAATCGGCATTTCATGGAAGTCGGCTGCCGACAAGCGTCACCGCTCATGTACCGCCCCTGATCCCCGTGGCGTTCCGTCGTCGTCAGATGGGGCGGACCTTCGTGTCCTGCGTGTTCTTCCGGGCGAACGAGACGAGGAGCCAGGCGAAGACGAGCGGGACCGCGCCGAAGAACACGCACAGGCCGACCGCCAGGATCCGGTCGCCGACACCCGGGGGGCGCTTCTCCGCGTAGTGCCGGGGAAAGGGGCGGCCGGGCTCGTCGGCCCGGTGGACGACCCGGAGGGTGTCGCCCACGCGCAGCGTGCGCCCTTCCGGCGTGCCGCGCAGCCGGGAGGTGTAGCGGAGGCCCTCGACCTCATAGGTCACCCGGGGAGCGGACCGGCTGCCGACCGGCCCTCCACCGGACCGGATCCGCACGAAATCGGTCACCACGGCATCGGCCGCGCGGTCCGGCGCGGTCCCTTCGTCGAGTCCGGTGCCGAACGCGATCATCGAGGCGATCACCATCAGCAGGCTCCCGAGCGCGATGCACGACAGTCCCCCCGCCCAGGCAGCCGCCCGCTTGACTCCCGGCATGGGCGTTTCCCCCTCCCCTGCACTCCGCGCGTTCCCGAGGTCGCGTCCGTCAAACCCCAAGGTCTCCACCGCGGAAGACGCCAAGGTCTCCACCGCGGATGAGGTCGGGCCGGTTCCCGGTGGCGTCGGTGCGCCGATCTCCGTGGCGAGAGCTTCCGGGCTCGGCCGCTGTCCGCCCGTCGGTCACCGAGAGGCAAAGGCCAGATTTCTATCGTTGAAAATTCTGCGTGCACGACCGTTGTGCCGTGTTTGGGGTTGTGGCTCAATGTTCGACTATGTGCAGTGCCTCGGTGGTTCGAGGCACCCCCGGCTCTTCGACGAGGACGATGCCTTGAGACGACAACACCCGCGCCCCCGTGCCCTGTTCAGGGCTCTGACCTGCGCTGCGGCGCTGCTCATTCCGGTCGGTGCCACCCTGGTCCCGACGGCGGCCGCCGCACCCGCCGTACCGTCCGAAGCCACCGCGAAGGCCTTCACAGCCGGCGACCCGGTCACCGATGTCCACGGGCTGAAGGGCGAGTACTTCAGCATGTCCGCCCCGGGCGCCCGCGACTTCGCGGAACTCGGCGCCACCTCCCTGGAGCCCGAGATCAATTTCCCGGGTCTCACCGGGACGTTCGAGTCGGCCACCGGCAAGACCGAGCACACGACGGCCCGTTGGACGGGGCAGCTGGAGGCCCCCGAGACCGGGGAGTACACCTTCTCCGCCATCGGCGACAACGGCTTCCGCCTCTACCTCGACGGAAACGTTGTCATCGACCACTGGGAGCCGGACTGGGACAGGGAGCAGCACAGTGCTCCGATCTCCCTGAAGGCCGGGGAGAAGCACGACTTCAAGCTGGAGATGTTTCAGGACGTCGGCGGTGCCAGCATGTTCCTGCGCTGGGGGAGTGACACCCTCGAGAAGCAGATCGTGCCCGAGTCCGCGTTCACCCCGCCCGCCGACTTCGAAGTCTACCCGGTCGCCCTGAGCGTCGCGAAGAACGGCAAGCGCCTCCAGGCCACCTTCCGCGACCGTGTCTCGGACTACCGGAAGGTGAAGGAACACCTCAAGATCGAGATCGACACCTCCCCGATGCCGGTGAAGTCGGTGAACCGTGCCTCGGACGACCTGAAGGCGCTGATCGTCGATCTGGCCGCACCGGTCCAGAAGGGCCAGCGCGTCAAGGTCGTCTACGACGGCCGGGGCGGTCTGAAGTCGGGGACCGAGACCGTCCCGGAGATCGGCCGCACCGCCAAGAACCTCTCCACGCACCGCCTCACCACCACCTGGGGCGACAAGCTGGACAAGAACCACCCGCTCCCGGAGTACCCCCGGCCGCAGCAGGTCCGCGACCAGTGGAAGAACCTCAACGGCCCCTGGGAGTTCGCCGGGGCCACCGAGGGGGAACAGCCGGTCTTCGGCAAGAAGCTCGACGAGAAGATCATCGTGCCGTTCCCGGTCGAATCGCAGCTCTCCGGCCTGGAGCGCGACGAGGACCACATGTTCTACCGCAAGCTCGTCACCGTGCCGAAGAACTGGTCGGTCGGCGAGGGGGACAAGAACGCTTCCAAGCGGCTGAAGCTCAACTTCGACGCTGTCGACTACCGGTCCACCGTCTGGGTCAACGGCGCCAAGGTCGCCGAACACACCGGCGGCTACACAGGGTTCACCGCCGACATCACCGACGCGCTGAAGGGCAGCGGCCCTCAGGAGATCGTCGTCGCCGTCACGGACGAGACCGGCCCGAACCAGCCCAAGGGCAAGCAGTCCACCAACCCCGGCGGCATCGTCTACACCCCGACGTCCGGCATCTGGCAGACCGTGTGGATGGAGCCGGTCGCCCCCACCGCCATCGACTCCCTGACCACCACACCGGACATCGACACCGGCCGCCTCGCGGTCACCGTCAACTCCGCGAAGGCCTCCGCCGACGCCCGGATCACCGCCGTCGCCCGTGACCGCAGGGGCAAGGTCGTCGGAACGGTCACCGGACCGGCCAACCGCGAGCTGAGCCTGAAGCTCGCGCACCAGCACCTCTGGTCGCCGGACGACCCCTACCTGTACGACCTCGACGTCTCCCTAGCCGACGGCCGCTCCAAGGACAGCGTCGAGAGCTACTTCGGGATGCGCCAGCTGAAGATCGACAAGGTGGGCGGCTACCAGAAGCTCGTCCTCAACGGAAAGCCCTTCTTCTCCCTCGCCATGCTCGACCAGGGCTTCTGGCCCGACGGGCTGTACACCCAGCCCAGCGACGCCGCTCTCACCTTCGACCTGAAGGCGCAGAAGGACCTCGGCTTCAACGCCGTGCGCAAGCACATCAAGGTGGAGTCGCCGCGCTGGTACTACCACGCCGACCGGCTCGGACTGCTCGTGTGGCAGGACTTCGTCAACGCCGACATCGACAGCGACGCCGGCAAGAACGCCTTCCTCACCCAGGGGAAGGAGATGATGAGGCAGTTCCACAACTACCCTTCGATCAGCGGCTGGATCGTCTTCAACGAGGGCTGGGGCGAGTGGGACCGCACGGAGACCGGCAAGATCGCCGAGGACGTCAAGGCACTGGACCCGTCCCGCGTCGTCAACGCGCACAGCGGCGTCAACTGCTGCGCCTCCAAGGGTGATTCCGGCAAGGGCGAGATCATCGACCACCACGACTACGTGAACGACGACCCGGCCTTCCCGGACGACCGTCGCGCCGCGATGGACGGCGAGCACGGCGGCTTCACGCTCCGGACGCCGGGGCACATGTGGCCCGGCGCGCCGGCCAACATCTACAGCGGGGTCGCGGACAAGACCGCCCTCACCGCGAAGTACGTCGACAACACCCGTACGTACTACCTCGCCGCAGCCGGCGCCGAGCTGTCCGGTTCCGTCTACACCCAGGTCAGCGACCTGGAGAACGAGCTGAACGGTCTCTGGACGTACGACCGTCGGGAGATCAAGGTCGACCCGAGGAAGGTCCGGGAGATCAACCGCCAGGTCATCGCCGCCGGGGCAGACGCCGGTGAGCGCGACGAGCTGAAGGGCGGCGGCTCCTGGTCGCTCGACGAGAACAAGGGCGACACCGCCCGCGACAGCGGACCCAACAAGGCCCACCTCGCCCTGGAAGGCGGCCCGTCCTGGGCGCCGGGCGTCACGGGCTCGGCACTGAACTTCGACGGTGAGGGGCAGTACGCGCAGAGCGCCGGCCCGGTCGTGGACACCACGAAGGACTACACGGTCTCCGCGTGGGCATCGCTGGACGCGGTCCCGGGCAACTACGCCACCGCCGTCAGCCAGGACGGCCGCCGCACGGAGAACCCCTTCTACCTCCAGTACGGGCAGGGCGCGTTCGCCTTCTCCACCCCGGGCGGCAAGCGCGCCCGCCTGGAGATCACCCCGGAGACCGGTAAGTGGTACCACCTGGTCGGGGTCCGCAAGGGCGACACGATCACGCTGTACGTCGACGGGAAGCCCGCCGCCACCACCGAGGCCGGGCCGGCCGATGTGAGCACCGGCCCGCTCTCCGTCGGGCGGGCCCAGTACGACGGAGCCAGGGGCGACTTCTGGAACGGCTCCGTCGACCAGGTCGGGGTGTACGACAAGGCCCTGACCGTCGAGGAGGTGTCCGTACTCCACGGCCGTCGGCAGCCGTAACGCGGGAAGGACCACGGGGCCGCCTTCCCCGCGCCGGACCTCCCGGCGCGGGGGAGCGGGCCCCTGAACCGCCCTCCGTCTGTACAACTCGCGGACCACGCAGACTGGTTGCGTCACTCCCAGGGTGGAGGCGAGGTGCAGCCCGACGGGGGATCCGCACGCACGGACAGATCCTGAATGATCCTTCCTGTCCGTACACGCGACCTGAAGGATCGATATCGTGCGCAACAGTCGACGTCTCGTGCCCGTGTTAGCGGTAAGTATCACGGCAACGCTCGCCCCCGCGTTGGTCACCTCCACGGCCACCGCCGCTCCGGCCGCCTCACCGTCGGCGTCCTCCCCGTCCAGCGCGTCCCCGTCAGCCGGCAAGGGCGCGCTGGACCGGTACGCGAAGCAGAAGCCGCGCTGGAAGCGGTGCGAGGCCGCCGCGCCCGGGGAGTTCCAGTGCGCCACGATCAAGGTTCCGCTGGACTACCGGGAACCCGGGGGCGACCGGATCGACCTGGCCATATCCCGGATCAAGGCCACCGCACCCGGCCAGCGGCACGGCGCCCTGCTCTCCAACCCCGGCGGTCCGGGCGGCGAAGGCCTGTACATGCCGCTGTCGATGGCCGAGTCGCTCCCCGCGTCCGTGCGGCAGAAGTACGACCTCGTCGGCTTCGACCCGCGCGGTGTGGGACGGAGCAGCCCGGTCTCCTGCGGCATGGAGCCGGAGGAGGAGAGCTGGCTGCGGCCGTACAAGGCGGAGACGTTCGACGACGACGTCGCCTGGGCGCGGACGTTCGCGGACAAGTGCGAGGAGAAGGCCGGTGACGTGCTCCCGCACCTCACCACGCGCAACACCGCACGCGACATGGACCTGCTCCGCGCGGTCCTCGGCGAGAAGAAGATCAGCTACGTGGGTTACTCGTACGGCACCTACCTGGGGGCCGTCTACACCCAGCTCTTCCCGCGACGCGCCGACCGGTTCGTGCTGGACAGCGCGGTCGACCCGGAACGCGCCTGGCGGGGGATGATCCAGTGGTGGGCGGAGGGCGCGGAGCCCGCGTTCGACCGCTGGACCGCGTGGGCCGCCGAGCGTTCGGAGCGGTACGGCCTCGGCGACACCCCGAAGAAGGTCGAGGGGACCTTCTGGGACCTGGTCGCGCAGGCCGGCGAGGAGCCCATCGACCTGGACGGGCAACTGGTCACCGGCGACGACCTCCGCAGCGGCATGCGGGCGGCGGTCTTCAGCCCGCTTTCCGCCACCGAGGCGTTCGTGGAGCTGAAGAAGGCGGCCGTCGGCAAGCCCGTCGCGCCGGAGAAGCTCAAGGCGTTCACCGGAGCCGAGGAACGGGGAACGGCGGGCGCGGCCGTCGAGACGCCTGCCGACAACATGTCGGCGAGCTTCTGGGCCGTCGTGTGCGGCGACAACTCCGCCGCGTGGTCCCGCGACCCCGAGAGCTACCGGCGCGACGCCATCGCGGACAAGCGCCGCTACCCGCTCTTCGGGGACTTCGCCTCCGGCATCAAACCGTGCGCGTTCTGGGACAGGTCCGAGGAGCGGGCGACCGAGGTGAACAACAAGGTCACCTCCCTGGTGGTCCAGAACGAGTGGGACTCGCAGACGCCGCTGCCCAGCGGCCAGGCCCTGCACCGGCAGCTCAAGGGATCGAAGATGGTCACCGTCCTCGGCGGCGAGGGCCACGGCGTCTACCCCAGCGGCAACCCGTGCACCGACGGCGCGGTCAACCGCTATCTGCTGACCGGCAAGCTCCCGGTGAAGGACATGACCTGCAAGGCGACGGCCGAGTCGAACGCCAAGGCGCGGCAGAACCAGAAGGAGGACGTGATCCCGGGGTCTCCGCTCCCGGACCGCGCCCCTGACCGCTTCTGACCCCGCCGCACGTCGCACCCCACCGCACATCGCACCCCGCCGCACGTCGCACCCCACCGCACATCTCGCCCCATCGCACATCTCGCCCCGCACAGAGCCGGCCCGGCCGCGACGGAAGACCCTCTCCGTCGTGACCGGGCCGGCCGGTCGTTCACCCGCTCATCCTCTTCGGCTCCCGGGGATCACGGGGTCCAGGGTGCGTCCACCGCCCAGGTGGTGTCCTCGGTGAAGGAGCCCGGGCTGTCGAAGGCCCGCCCGCCGCCGGGGGTGGCGAGCCGCACCTCGGAGTGGGTGTGGCGCAGATAGCTGCCGGGCAGATGGGCACTGGTGAACCGCACCCCACCACCGTCCGCGACCGCGCACCAGGTGGCATCCGCCTTGAACGGCGCGGAGTTGTCGTTGTCGTCGCGCCGCACGCGGAACTCCTGGTGGCGGAGGAACTCGCCGGGATAGTTGCGGGACTCCGAAACCGCCGCCCGGATACCACTCGTGGCCCGGCACCTTGTAGCCGAGCCCGCCGAACTCGCCCAGTGCGGCCGCCCGGGTGGCGCTCGGCGCGGTGTTCCCGGGGCCGACGTAGATGTGGTGGCCCACCACGCCGCCGTTGCCGCCGTCCACCGACCCGCAGCAGTTGACCCCGCTCATGCTGTCGACCAGGCGCGAGGGGTCCTGGGCCTTGCCTCGTCGGCGATCCTCGCCTGGTCGTACTGCCCCCAGACCTCGTTCTGGTTGACCCACATCACCACCGACGGCGAGCTGCGGTGCTGATCGATGACGGTGCGGTACTCCGCCTCCCACTGGGTGCGCGCGGGCCCGTCCGGCACCTTGCCGGTCTCCATCGACGGCATGTCCTGCCACACGAGCAGGCAGCGGCGGTCGGTGCACGCCGCAGGCCGCCGTCGCGCGGCGGGCGGTCGGTCGTACGGCGATCGCCTCTCCAACGTTGAAAAATAGGCGTCCGGCGGTATGACAGCACGGCGTCGGGCGGGTGTCCAGGCCTCGCGCAGGGCCTTTGCCGGAGGGTGAGCCGTCGACCGCGGGTGAGCTCCCTCGGTCCGTCGGCACATTTTGGGAACGCATCGACATCGCTCTTGCCGCCCGTGCCGCACCGCATATATAACGTTGTAAACCGAGCCGCCGACAGGCCGCGCAGACTCTCACGACCACTGTTCCCGCAGTACGCGGCAGAGGTGCGGGGGCTGCGGCTGCCGCGGCCGCAGAGCAGCCGATGCCTCGTCCCGCATGCCCCGACCGCACGCCGATCAGCGTGCTGTCACCCCGCCAAGGAGCGTTCCGCGCATGATGATCCAGCGTCGATCCCGTACCCTCGCCGTGGCCTGCGTCCTCGCCGCCACCACGCTGGCCGCCGCCGGCTGCGCCAAGTCGGAGACCTCCAACAACGCGGGTGGCGACAGCAGTCAGGGAGCGCAGGAAGCCAAGACTCCCGATTCCACCTCCGGTTCGGGCTGCAAGCTGACCACCTACGGCGCGCCGAAACTGGACCTCAAGGACGCCGTGGTCGGCTTCTCCCAGTCGGAGAAGGAGGCCAACCCCTTCCGGATCGCCGAGACCCAGTCCATCAAGGACGAGGCGAAGAAGGTCGGCGTCAAGAAGCTCCTCACCACCAACGCCCAGTCCCAGCTGTCCAAACAGATCAGCGACATCCAGGACATGCTGTCCCAGGGAGCCCAGTTCCTCATCGTCGCCCCGCTCAACTCCGACGGTCTGGAACCCGCGTTGAAGGCCGCGGCCGCCAAGAAGGTCCCCGTCCTCACCATCGACCGCAAGGTCAACTCCACCGCCTGCAAGGACTACGTGGCCTTCCTCGGCTCCGACTTCGTCGAGCAGGGCAAGCGCGCCGCCGACGCGATGATCAAGGTCACCGGCGGCAAGGGCAAGGTCGCCATCCTGCTCGGCGCGTCCGGCAACAACGTCACCACCGACCGCACCAAGGGCTTCGTCGACCAGGTGAAGGCCGAGGCCCCCGGCCTGGAGATCGTCGCCCAGCAGACCGGCGAGTTCGCCCGTGACAAGGGCCAGCAGGTCATGGAGCAGCTCATCCAGTCCAAGCCCGACATCACCGCCGTCTACGCCGAGAACGACGAGATGGGCCTCGGAGCCGTCACCGCGCTGAAGGCCGCCGGCAAGAAGCCCGGCAAGGACGTCAAGATCGTCTCCGTCGACGGCACCCGCAACGCCGTCCAGGCCCTCGTCAACGGCGAGTACAACGCCGTCATCGAGTCCAACCCCCGCTTCGGCCCGCTGGCCTTCGCCACCGCGCAGAAGTTCTACGCCGGTGAGGAGATCCCCGAGAACGTGATCATCACCGACCGCGCGTACGACGAGGCCAACGCCGAGGAATCGCTCGGCGGAGCGTACTGACATCGTCGGCCGGCCGGCCGCCGCGACGCCCGGGGCCCCCCGGGGTGAGCGGCGGCCCGGTCCATGCCCGTAACACCGGAAGGCCAGGATTCATGGCACCAACCCCAGTGACACCCCGCCGCCCGGAGCCCCCCGGTGCCGGTGCCGCCGCCGTGGCGGACCCCGTCCTCGAAGCCCGCTCGGTGAGCAAGCGGTTCCCGGGCGTCGTCGCCCTGGACGACGTCTCCTTCGCCCTGCGCGTGGGCGAGATCCACGCGCTCGTCGGCGAGAACGGGGCCGGCAAGTCCACCCTCATCAAGGTGCTCACCGGCGTCTACCGGAGCGACGAGGGCGAGGTGCGCGTGAGTGGCGAACCGGTCCGCTTCGCCCGCCCGTTCGAGGCGCAGCAGGCCGGCATCTCCACCATCTACCAGGAGGTGAACCTCGTCCCGCTGATGAGCGTGGCGCGCAACATCTTCCTGGGCCGGGAACCGAAGAACCGCCTCGGGCTCATCGACTTCGCCCGGATGAACCGCGAGACCACCGAACTCCTCGACGGGTTCGGCGTCCGCGTCGACCCCAAGCGGCCCCTGCACACCCTGGGCATCGGCACCCAGCAGATGGTCGCGCTCGCCCGCGCCGTCTCCGTACGGGCCCAGGTCGTCATCATGGACGAACCCACCTCTTCGCTGGAGCCCCGCGAGGTCGAGACCCTCTTCCGGGTCATCGAGAACCTGCGCGGCCAGGGTATCGCCGTCCTTTACGTCAGCCACCGCATGGACGAGCTCTACCGCATCTGCGACCGGGTCACCGTCCTGCGGGACGGCCGCCACATCCACACCGGCGAACTGGCCGCGCTGGAACGCATGCAGCTGGTGTCCATGATGCTCGGCCGCGACATGGCCGAGGTCCGGCGCGACGGCCTCACAGGTTTCGCCGCCGAAGGACACGACGCCGCCCGCACTCCCGTCCTCACCGCCAAGGGGCTCGACCGCCGCCACCAACTGCACGACGTATCAGTGGAGTTGTACGCCGGTGAGGTGCTGGGACTCGGCGGACTGCTGGGCTCCGGGCGCAGCGAGACCGCCAAGGCGCTCACCGGCGCACTGCCCCTGGACGGCGGGGAGATCACCGTCGACGGCAAGCGCCTCGGCCGCCCCACCCCGGCCGCCGCCATCCGCGCGGGCATCAGCATGCTCCCCGAGGACCGCAAGGCCGAGGGCATCGTCCCCGGCCTCTCCGTCCGCGAGAACATCGTGCTCGCCGCCCTGCCCCGGCTCTCCAGGGGCGGCATCGTCTCCCGCGCCAAACAGGACCGCGTCGTCGACCTCTTCATGAAGCGGCTGCGGATCAAGGCCTCCAGCCCCGAGCAGAAGGTCGGTGAACTCTCCGGCGGCAACCAGCAGAAGGTGCTGCTCGCCCGCTGGCTCTGCCTGGAGCCCAAGGTGCTGCTGCTCGACGAGCCCACCCGGGGCATCGACGTCGGCGCCAAGGCCGAGGTGCAGTCCCTCATCGACGAACTCGCCCGCGAGGGACTCGCCGTACTGCTGATCTCCTCCGACATCGAGGAGCTGATCGAGGGCGCCGACCGCATCGTCGTCCTGCGCGGCGGCGCGGTCACCGGGGAACTCGCCGGCGGCGAGGTGGACGAGAGCCGCCTCCTCGCCGTGCTCGCCGACCACACGCCGGACACCGCGCCCGACGACCCCACGCCCGACACCGGCGGGAAGGCCCCGGCCGCCGAGGAGGACCCCCGATGACCACCCAGGCCACCCTGCCACGCCCCGCCGCGAAGCCGCCGGCCCGGCTGCGCGACCCCGCCTGGTACCAGGAGTACGGGGTGTACGCGGCCGTCGCCGTCGTGCTGCTGTTCAACGCTCTGTTCACCGAGCACTTCATGACGGCCGACAACCTGCGCACCCAGCTCGTCCAGGTCGCGCCCATCGTGATCGTCGCGCTCGGCATGGCCCTGGTCATCGGCACCGAGGGCATCGACCTCTCCGTCGGCTCCACCATGGCGCTCGCCGCCGCCCTGCTGCCGCTCTACCTCGGCTACGGGCTGGTCCCCGCGCTGCTGATCGCGCTGCTCGCCGGAGCGGTCGTCGGCGCGATCAACGGGACGCTCGTCTCGCTCGTGGGGCTGCAACCCATCGTGGCGACCCTCGCCCTGTTCGTCGGCGGCCGAGGACTCGCCCTCGTGATGGCCGACGGCCGGCTCAAGCAGATCGTCAACCCCGACATCCTCGCGCTGGGCACCGGCTCCTTTCTCGGCATCCCGACGGTCGTCCTCATCGCGGGCGTCCTCGCGCTCGCCGTCGCGTTCCTGGTGCAGCGCACCACCTTCGGCCGCCAGATCGTCGCCATCGGCGGCAACCGCTCGGCCGCCGCGCTGTCCGGTCTTCCCGTCAAGCGCGTCCTGATCGGCGTCTACATCCTGTGCGGGGTGATGGCCGCCCTCGCCGGCATCCTCGCCACCGCCCGGCTCACCGCCAGCGACCCGTCCTCGCTCGGCACCCTCATGGAGCTCTCCGCCATCACGGCCGTAGTCGTCGGCGGCACCCCGCTGAACGGCGGCTCCATCCGGGTGCTCGGCACCGTCGCGGGGGCCCTGCTGATGCAGCTGCTGCGCGCCACCCTCGTCAAGCACGACCTGCCCGACTCCACCGCACAGATCGCCCAGGCGGCCATCATCATCGCCGCCGTCTACGTCGCCCGGGAGCGTAGGTCCCGATGAACCACACCAAACCGGCCACCGTGCCCGCGCCCGAGGCCCCGGCGCCCCTCAAGAGCGCCCCCTCGCGCCCCGAACCCCGCCCCGGGCGCTCCACCGGCTCCCGGATCGGCGAACTCCTCCAGCGCCAGGGCGTCCTCGCGGTCCTGCTGACCGTGATCCTCATCGCCTCGTTCGTCTACCCGACGTTCGCCAGCCTCGACAACGCCCGGGGCGTCACCGTCCAGGCCTCGTTCCTCGCGATCGTCGCGCTCGGCATGACCCTGGTCATCATCACCGGCGGTATCGACCTCTCCGTCGGCTCCGTCTTCGCTCTCGGTGGCGTGCTGGCCGCCTGGGCCTCCCAGTGGGGCTTCCTCGCCGCCCTGCTCGTACCCCTGGTGGTCTGCGGCGCGATCGGACTGGTCAACGGCCTCCTCATCGCCCGCGCGAACATGGCCCCCTTCATCGTCACGCTCGCCACCCTCCTCGCGGCGCGCGGCATGCTGCTCGCCTTCACCGACGAGGGCGCCACCACCTACCTGGTGCCCAAGGACTCCGCCTTCGCCGAGCTCGGCCAGGGCAGCGTCTGGGGCTTCGGACACCCGATCCTCGTCGCACTCGCCCTCTTCGGGGCGGGCGGACTCCTGCTCCAGCGGACCTCGTTCGGACAGACCCTGTTCGCCGTCGGCGGCAGCAGCGACGCGGCCACCCTCATGGGCCTGCCCGTCGCCCGGACGAAGATCCTCGTCTACACCCTCAGCGGACTGCTCGCCGGCCTCGCCGGAGCGCTCAACGCCGCCCGCCTCTCCTCCGGCGTCACCATCGTCGGCGTCGGCATGGAACTCGACGCGATCTCCGCCGTCGTCATCGGCGGCACCCTCCTCATCGGCGGCGCGGGATCCATCAGCGGCACCCTGTGGGGCGTCCTGCTCCTCGCTGTGATCCAGAACCTCATCAACCAGATCGGCTCGCTCAACTCCTCGTACCAGTCGGTGGTCAGCGGCGGCTTCCTTATCGTTGTCGTGGTGGCGCAGCGTTACCTCGCGCGCAGCCGGAGAACCACCTGACCCGTACGGATCGGGCCGAGTCGAACCAAGCAACAAGGAGTGCCGTGGGCGTCAGCCTCAAGGACGTGGCTCAACGGGCGGGCGTGTCCATCAAGACCGTGTCGAACGTGGTCAACAACTACCAGCACGTCACCCCGAAGATGCGGGCCAAGGTCCAGCAGGCGATCGACGAGCTCGGTTACCGGCCGAACCTCACCGCCCGCCACCTCCGCAAGGGCCGCACCGGCATCATCGCCCTCGCCGTCCCCGAATTCGGCAACCCGTACTTCGCGGAGCTGGCCGGCGAGGTCGTCGACGCGGCGGCCCGGCACGACTACACCGTCCTGGTCGACCACACGGCGGGCCTGCGGGAGAAGGAGCTGCTGGTCTGCCAGGGGTTCCGCTCCCACGTCATCGACGGCCTCATCCTCAGCCCCATCCACCTGGAGACCGAGGACCTGATGGCCCGCACCGAGACCGCGCCGCTGGTGCTGCTCGGCGAGCGCGAGTACGAGGCCCCCTACGACCACGTCGCCATCGACAACGTGGCCGCCGCCCGCGAGGCCGTCGCCCACCTCGTCGCGCTCGGCCACCGCAGGATCGCCTTCCTCGGCTCCCGCACCGGCCGGGAACGCCAGCCCGCCCACCTGCGGCTGCGCGGCTGGCGCGAGGAACTGGCCGCCTCCGGCATCGAACCCGACGAGTCCCTCGTCGTCGTCACCGACGGCTACGGGCGCGAGGACGGCGCGGCGGCGATGGCCTCCCTCCTCGACCGGGGCCGACGGCCCGACGCCGTGTTCGCGTACAACGACATGATCGCGACCGGCGCCATGCGCACCATCACCGAACGCGGCCTCACCATCCCGGACGACATCGCCGTCGTCGGCTTCGACGACATCGAGGAGAGCAGGTACGGGGCCACCACCCTCACCACCATCGCGCCCGACAAGGCGGCCATCGCCCGGCTCGCCGTCGACAGTCTCGTCGAACGCCTCGCGGGCGCCGCCGTGGCCGAACCCCGGCGGCCCCGCCCCGGCTACCGGCTCGTCGTCCGCGAATCCACCACGCCCCGCGAGGCCCCCGGACCGCCCCGCTAGCTGCCCCGAGTCGGGTCGTCGACCACGCCCCCACGGAAGGCGGTTGGTGACACGCCGGCGAGGCCCCCTCCGCACCCCCAAGGAACTCCTCATGCCCACCGTGCACCGCAAACCGTTCGGCCGCGCCCACGGGCAGAGCGAGATCGACCTCTGGACCCTCGACTCCGGCACCGGCGTCCGGGCCGAGATCCTCACCTACGGCGGTGTCCTGCACAGCCTCACCGTGCCGGACACCGCGGGCAGCCCCGGCCCGGTCGTCCGCTCGCTGCCCGCTATCGACGACTACACCGACAAGAACCCGTACTTCGGGGCCGTCGTCGGCCGGTACGCCAACCGCATCGCCCACGGCCGCTTCACCCTCGACGGGACCACCTACCACATCCCCGCCAACGACCGGGGCCACGCCCTGCACGGGGGACCCGACGGCTTCCACACCAAGGTCTGGCAGGCCACCGGGGACCGTACCGACACCACCGCCGTCCTCCGCCTCACCCTGCACAGCCCCGACGGCGACATGGGCTTCCCCGGAGCGCTCGACGTCACCGCCACCTACACCCTGGACACCACGGGGACCCTCGCCGTCGACTACCGGGCCGTCACCGACCGGCCCACCGTCGTCAACCTCACCAACCACTCCTACCTCAACCTCGGCGACGACGACATCCTCGGCCACACCCTCCACGTCGACGCCGACGCCTACCTCCCCATCGACCCCGACTCCATCCCCGAAGGCCCGCCCGCCCCGGTGGCCGGCACCCCGTTCGACCTCACCGCCCCACAGCGGCTGGGCGGACGACTCGCCCTGCCACACCCCCAACTCGCCCTGGCCGGCGGCTTCGACCATTGCTGGGTCCTGCGCCCCGCCGTCCCCGGGGCCCTGCGCCGGGCCGCCCGCCTCACAGCCCCGGGCGACCGGCGGACCCTGGAACTCTGGACCACCGAACCCGGCGTCCAGGTCTACACCGCCAACCAGCTCGACGGCGCGTTCACCGACGGCACCGGCCGCCGCCACCACCGCCACGGATCGCTCTGCCTGGAGACCCAGCACCTGCCGGACTCGCCCAACCGCCCCGGCCAACCCACCACCGTGCTGCGCCCCGGCGAGACCCTGCGCAGCCGCACCGAATGGCGCTTCCCGCACCTGCGGCGCCGCGAATAACCGGTTGCGGCCTCCGGCGGCCCCCTGATCTACTCCGGCGGTCCACCGGTACGACCCAGGAGTCCCAAACATGCGCCGAGCTTTCGTGTCTTCCCCGACAGAAACTGACCTTTCTCTCAAGGACATGAAGCTCCGTGCACACGTTGAACCTGGGAATCCTGGCGCATGTCGACGCCGGTAAGACAAGCCTGACCGAGCGGCTCCTCCACACCGCCGGAACCATCGACACCATCGGCAGCGTCGACGACGGCAGCACACAGACCGACTCCCTCTCCCTGGCGCGCCGACGCGGCATCACCATCAAGTCCGCCGTCGTCTCCTTCACTCTCGGCGCCACCACGGTCAACCTGATCGACACCCCCGGCCACCCGGACTTCATCGCCGAGGTGGAGCGGGCCCTGGGCGTGCTCGACGGAGCCGTCCTGGTCGTGTCCTCGGTGGAGGGCGTCCAGGCGCAGACCCGCGTCCTGCTGCGCACCCTGCGCCGACTGCGCATCCCCACCCTGCTGTTCGTCAACAAGACCGACCGGCCCGGCGCACGGTACGGCTCGCTGCTGACGAGTATCACCGAACGGCTCTCCCCGGACATCGTCGCGATGGGCTCCGCCCGGGGCCTCGGCACCCGGTCCGCGACGAGCACCCCGTTCACGGCGGCCGATCCCGGCTTCACCGGTGCGCTCACCGACCTGCTCACCCGGCACGACGACGAGCTGCTGAGCGCGTACGTCGACGACCCGGCGGGTCTCACCCACGCCCGGCTCCTCGGGGCGCTGGCCGAACAGACCGCCCGGTGCCTCGTCCACCCGGTCTTCTTCGGCTCCGCCGTCACCGGCGCGGGCATCGACGCCCTGGTCGACGGCATCACCGGTCTGCTGCCCGCCGCCACGGGGGATCCGGATGCGCCGGCCCGGGGCACGGTGTTCAAGGTCGACCGGACCGCGAACGGCGAGCGGACCGCGTACGTCCGCATGGTCCAAGGGGCCGTGCACGCCCGGGAGGTGCTGCGCTTCCGCAGCCCGGACGGTCAGGAGGGCGTAGGCAAGGTTTCGGCGCTCAGCGTTTTCGAGAACGGCCGTGAGGTGCCGGTTCCGGCGGTCCGCGCCGGCCGGATCGGCAGGCTGAAAGGGCCGGCCGGCATCCGGATCGGCGACAGCGTCGGCGCGGACCGGGCCGAGGCCGGACGCCGGCACTTCGCCCCGCCGACCCTGGAGACGGTCGTCGTCCCGCGACGCCCCGAGGACCGGGGCGCCCTGCACCTCGCGCTCGGCCGCCTCGCCGAACAGGACCCGTTGATCGGCGTCCGCCGTGACGACCTCCGCGGGGAGGTGTCCCTCTCGCTCTACGGGGAGGTGCAGAAGGAGGTCATCCAGACGATCCTGGCCGAGGAGTTCGGCGTGGATGTGCACTTCGGGGAGACCACGACCATCTGCCTGGAACGGCCGGCCGGCACGGGGGCGGCCGCCGAGTTCATCGACACGCACCCCAACCCCTTCCTCGCCACCGTCGGACTGCGCGTCGAGCCGGCCCCGTACGGCAGCGGGGTGGAATTCCGCCGCGCCGTGGAACTCGGTTCCATGCCCCGTTCCCTGATGCGGGCGGTCGAGGAGATTGTGCGTTCCACCCTGGGTCAGGGAATGCACGGCTGGCAGGTCACCGATTGCGTGGTCACCCAGACGCACTCCGGCTACAGCAGTGTGTCGAGCACGGCGGGCGATTTCCGCGGTCTGACGCCACTGGTCCTGATGGACGCGCTGCGCCGGGCCGGCACGCGGGTGTACGAGCCGATGCACCGCTTCCGTCTGGAGGTGCCCACGGACGCCTTCGGCGCACTGGTCCCGGTCCTCGCCCGGCTCCGGGCGGAGCCGGGACCGCCCGAGGCGCACGGCGCTCTCTGCCTCGTGGAGGGCGAGATCCCGGCGGCCCGGGTCCACGAGCTCCAGCGGCTGCTGCCTGGGGCGACCCGGGGCGAGGGGATGCTGGAGTCCGCCTTCGCCGGCCACCGCCCGGTGACCGGCCCGGTCCCGGACCGCCCGCGCACCGACCACGACCCGCTGCACCGCAAGGACTACCTGTTGCGCACGGTGCGGCGGGTCGCCGAGTGAGCCCCGCTACGTGAGGTAGGGGCCGCCGCGCCGATCTTCCCCGGCGCGGCGTTCTCACCGCCGAGGTCCAGGACGTACCCGCGCAGGCAGGTTGCCCTTCCCGGGGGCCGGGACCGCGAGGGTGCCTCCGGTGACGACCTTCGTGTCACCCATGACGGCGTCCTCGTACGTGCCGGTGGGAATGCCGGTGCACGTGACGCTCCAGGAGACCGTCACCACGGCGAAGCTGCCGGTGCGAGCTACCGTTGCATGACAGGTGCGTGAAGGGATCCTGCAGCACCGTCTCACCGGAATGGAAGGGCACGTGCCGGCGTTCCCACGGTCATGACCTTCTCCGTTGATGTGACCGTGCGCGGCTACGAGCTCGACACCCAGGGCCACCTGAACCAGGCCGTCTATCTCCAGTACGCGGAGCACGCGCGCTGGGAGCTGCTTCGGGCCGCCGGGCTGCCCCAGGAGAAGCTGCTGGCCGATGGAATCGGCCCGGTGCAGCTCGAGGTGACGGTCAAGTACCACCGCGAACTGCGCGGCGGCGAGCGGGTGCGCGTCACCTGCCGGTTCGACTACGGCACGGGCAAGACGTTCACTCTGGAACAGCACATCATCAAGGAGGACGGCACGGTGGCCGCCGAGATCACCGGAGTGGCCGGCGTCCTCGATCTGACCGCACGCCGGCTCGTCCCGGACCCGCGGGGCCGTCTCGCCGCCCTGGCCGGCAACCCCGATCTGCTGACCGGCTGACCGGCCGGCCCGGCCGTGCTCCTCACCGGCCACGACAAGCCCGTCGCCCCCCGGAGGAACCGAGGCCCGCGTACGCCCGGGACGAGGCGCCCGGCCCTCGACAAGCGCTGAGCTCGTTCCTTCAGGCGGAGGCAGCGGCATCGTCGAGTGATCACGGCACGTGAACGCCGCGCCCCGCGGCGGAACGGGCGTGGGCGGGTGGCGCATCCCCCGTGCGAGCTACAGGAGCCGTCCTCGCACGGGTGATCCGCCGACGCCCGCGGATTCCTAGTGTGGTCGTCAGGTCGCCGCAGGGGTGGCCCACAACCGGGGAGGCCACCATGGACACGACATCCGCGATACGGCGCAGCGCGGGCTCCGGCCCGGGCGAGGACCGCGACGCGGGCGGCGGCCGCTTCGGTCGGATCATGCGGTCCCCGCTCGGCTGGATGCTGGCGGGAATGGTCGGCGTCGGCCTGGTGTCGGGGCTGACGGCGACCGGCCCCGGCCCCGTGCCGATGCTGGGCGCGGTTGTCGCGGTGGCCGTGTACTGCTACGTCATGCGCCGTGTGGCACGACGCTCCGCACCGGAGATCGCCCGATCCGGCGCCACCAGGGAAGTGCTGCTGGGCGGCGGGATCGGCCTGGGCTTCATTCTTGTCTCCGCCCTCCTCATCACGGCGTTCGGAGGCTACTCGTTCACCTGGGCCGGCGACGGCTTCGTGTCGGTCGTCCGGACCGCGGTCATGGTGCAAGTCGGCGCCGCGGTCACCGAGGAGTTGCTGTTCCGCGGTCTTGCCCTGCAGGCCCTTGAGCAGCTGTGGGGTAGCCGGGCCGCCCTCGTGGTCACCTCGCTGTTCTTCGGCGTCGCCCACCTGGGCGCCCCGGGAGCGAACGCGTGGAGCGGACTGGCGATCGCCCTGGAGGCGGGCGTCCTGCTCGGAGCCGCGTTCTTGTGGCGGCGTAACATCTGGTTCGTCGTGGGGCTGCACTTCGCCTGGAACACCACGCAGCAGCTGCTCGGCATCCCGGTCTCCGGACACCCTCCCGAGGGCCTGTTCACCGTGGACGTCCGTGGCTCCGCCCTTCTGACCGGGGGCAGCTTCGGTCTGGAGGCGTCGATCATGCCCGTCCTCATGGGCGTGGCCATCGCTGTGCCGATGCTCGTCCGCGCCCACCGGGGCGGTGGCATCAAGTCCCGCCGAAGCGCGCCCCGTTGAGCCGGTCCGGCTGGAGGAGACCGAAGTGATGTCACGTCAGGCGATCTGGAGTCCGCCGCTGCTTCGGGCGCCGCTCGACCGGTGGCGGGCGCGGGATGCTCTCGTCAAGGACGCTGTCCTCGCCCTGGCGCTCACCCTGCTGGCCTTCGTGCCGCCCCTGTCCCCGATAGGTGCGCAGATCGGCGATCTGCCCCAGAGGCCGACGGACGTACTGAGCGTCGGGCTGGTCCTGGCCCAGACCGTGCCGCTGACGGTCCGCCGCAGGTGGCCCGCAGCCTGTCTGGCCGTCATCGCGGGCGCGTTCGCCGTGCACCAGGCGCTGGGCTTCGCGACGACGTTCGCGAGCATGGGACTGTATCTGGCCCTGTACTCCGCCGGGGCCCACCAGGTCCGCTTCCGCCACGGCCTGGCCGCCGTGGCGAGCACGGGTTACGCCGTGCTCGCCGTCGTCCTGAACCGCCTCGGCTCCCCGAACGCGCTACCGGACTACCTCGCGTTCTCCCTGGCCCTGGCCACGGCCTGGCTGGTGGGGAGCACGGTGCGCATGCGGCGGACGGAAGAGGCGAAGCGCCGGCGGCTGGCCGTCGTGGTGGCCACGGCCGCCGAGCGGGCGCGGATCGCCCGCGAGTTGCACGACGTGGTCACCCACCACGTGACGGCCATGGTGGTCCAGGCCGACGCGGCGCAGTTCCTGCTCACGTCCGCGCCGCTACGCGTCGGAGAGGGACTGACGGCCGTGAGCGACACCGGCCGTCGGGCGCTGACGGAACTGCGGTACCTGCTCGGTGTCCTGGAGGCGACCGGCGAGGCGGCATCCGGGGACCTGGCGGGCGTGGGCCGGACACCCGCACCGCGACGGGTGGGGGACCTGGTCGAGGAGACCCGCAGGTCGGGTCAGCCGGTCGAGTTCTGCGAGCAGGGGAAGCGGCGGCCGGGGGGTGTGGACGTGGAGCTGGCCGCTTACCGGGTGGTGCAGGAGGCGCTCACCAACGCCTTGAAGCACGCGGCCGGAAAGCCGACACAGGTTCTGCTCCGGCACGGCGACGAGCACATCGAGATCGTGGTGACCACCGGCGGACCCGCCGCCGCACCGGTCGCGTGGAAGCCGGGTACCGCGGGAGGACGAGGGCTGGCCGGGCTGCGCGCCCGGGTGCGGATGCTGGATGGTGAACTGGAGGCCGGCCCCCGGCCCGGAGGCGGGTTCGAGGTCCGTGCCACGCTTCCGTCCAAGTCCCCTCAGGAGTGACCTCGTGAGCGATACGCCGCCACCGACCCGTGTGCTCGTCTGCGACGACCAGGCGCTGGTGCGGACCGGCTACGTCACCATCTTCTCCGCGCAGCCCGACATGCAGGTCGTCGGGGAGGCCGAGAACGGCCACGAAGCGGTCCGGGCCGCGCGGCTGCTGCGTCCCGATGTGGTCGTGATGGACATCCGGATGCCCCTGCTCGACGGCATCGAGGCGACGCGACAACTGGCCGGTCTCGGTACCGAGAACGCACCGAAGGTACTCGTCGTCACCACGTTCAACGTCGACGCCTACGTCTATGACGCGTTGCGTGCCGGAGCGAGCGGATTCCTTCTCAAGGACGCGCCTCCGGCGGAGCTGGTCAACGGAATCCGGACCGTCGCCCGGGGCGAGGCCCTGCTGGCACCCGCCGTCACCCGCCACCTCATCGGCCACTTCGCCCGGCATCTGCGACCGGCCGACGCCTCCCGGCCGGCCAGACAGGACGTCGTGCGTGCGCTGGCCCCGCGCGAGCTGGAAGTGCTCCAACTGATCGCCGAGGGGCTGTCGAACGCGGAAATCGCCGTGTCGATGTACATCACGCCCGAGACCGTCAAGACCTACGTGTCGCGCATCCTGGCCAAACTCGGCCTGCGCGACCGCGTCCAGGCCGTCGTCCTCGCCCACCGGGTCGGACTGGTGCCCGGCCCACCGTGACCGGCATGCGCGGGTGCTCAGGTGCTGCGGCTCCGCACCGCGGGTCTCCGGTGACGCGTCGAGGTCGGCGAGGTCCGAGAACCACTGTTCGGATCTATGGCAACGAGTGTGTGACTGCTGTGGCAGGCAGGGCTACATGCCGCGGTACGGCCCGGTCCACAGTTCTGGCCGTTCGCCGTCGGCCATCGGAAGCCGGCGCAGCTGTACCGGGCCGGGGTGGAAGGCTGAGGTGTTGGGGCCGGCCATGTCCTCGCCAATGAGGTAGCGGTAGAGCCATTCGGCGAAGCTCATGTCGTATCTTGCCCAACCGCCCTCGCCGTCTTCGACCAGGATCCAGGGGGCTGGATCGTCCACAGCTACGAGGAACAGTGTCTCACCCCGGTCGGTGCTGGCGATTGGCCACAGTCCTTTGCGCGTACCGAAGCTCAACTCTGTGAGTCCGAACAACAAGCGAGGGTCCTCGTCGGGGTCGAGGTCCTCCCAGGAGATGGCGGACCAAGCGCGGACCGTGTCACGTATCCGGTCGCCCAGATTCCAGCGCTCGGTCGCGGGGTGACTCAGGTACAGGTGGCCGTTGAGCTGGATGGGGGCGTACGCGTCCACGAGGGTCTGGTAGTCGGTCGGCAGCCGGATGCCGATTTCTGCGTGGAGGCGGTCCCAGGCGGCGGGGTCCGCGTAGTGGTTTCGGGCCTGGCCGAGCATCGCCATGACTGCGGGCAGGTAGTCGGTCATGACGCTCCTCGCTGCTGTGTCGTTTTCTACAGCCGGATCATCCCAGCTCGGAGATCGCGCTGATCAGGCTGTCAGCCTCCGATAACAGATCAGAGCTGCGGCCATGCCGGCCAATGCCAGGAAATGGTCGGCCTTGCGCTCGTAGCTACGGTGCAGGCGGCGACACCCCAGCCATGCCACGGTGCGCTCGACGGTCCAACGGTGTCGACCGAGGCGCTGGGAGGACTCGAGGCCCCGGCGCGCGATGCGCGGTGTGATGTCGCGGAAGCGGAGCCATGCGCGTAGCCGGTCAAAGTCGTAGCCCTTGTCGCCGTGCAGCTTGGCCGGTCGACGGCGGCGGGGCCCACGACGGGAGCGGATGGGCGGGATGCCCCGCACCAGGGACTCCAGCGCTCGGCTGTCGTGGGTGTTCGCAGCCGAGGTGCCGATGGAGATGGGCAGACCGGTCCGCTCGGCGATCAAGTAAATCTTTGATCCCTTCTTCCCGCGGTCCACGGGATGGGGACCCGTCAGGCCCCCTTCGAGGGCTCTCCTGTTCACCGAGTCGATCGCGCACCGGGACCAGTCCAGTCCACCCCGTGCGCCGAGCTCGTCCACGACCAGGCGGTGCAGCTTGCGCCACACTCGAGCTTTGCTCCACTCGGTGAAGCGTCGGTGCGCGGTCGACCCGGAAGGCCCGAGACCCGGCGGCAGTTGCCGCCACCCGCACCCATGTCTCCTACGCGATCACGCACCAGCTCGTTGGAGGTCGTCTCAGGTGGTGCGCCATCACATTCCGCGGTCTGGGCCATACGCCGCGCGAGTGGGCTGGCCCGGTCCTGCAGGTGGGTACTCCAGCCACACCGGGCCGGGGTAGAAGGCCGCGCTGTCCCAACCGGTCATCTCCTCGCCGACGAGGTGGCGGTACAACCACTCGGCGAAGGGCATGGGGTGTCCGACCCAGTCGCCCTCTGCCCCTTGGACCACCACACCGTCGCAGAACCCGTGGACCGACGAGGCTACGAAGACGGCAGCTCCCTGATCGGTGGCGGCGATGGGTACGAGACCTTCGGTGGTTCCGAAGCTGAGCTGGGGGAGTTGGCAGAAGACGCGAGGATCGTCGTCCGGCCCAGTGATGTAGGACTGCCAATTGCTATCAGCCCAGACTTCTGATGCCGAGCGGATCTCCTCGCCCAGGTTCCACCAGCTTGACGCAGGGTGAGACAGTGTGAGGTGTCCGTTGATCCGCACAGGCGCATACGCGTCGACGATCTGTTTGTAGTCCCCCGGAAACGTCCTGCCGAGTTCCTCCTCCAGACTGAGCCAGGCCGCGGGGGCGGCGTAGCGTTCCTCTCCGGGGCCCAGCATCGCGAAGACGCCCTGTAGGTAGTCGGTCACGGCGGTCATGCCTCTCGAAGATGCTTGCCGGGAATGGTTCGTGCCAGCATCGAGCACCTTTCCTGCCGACGGCTGGCCGGGGTCCTCGCTGTCATGGCATGGAGACGGGGCGGCAACTGGGGCCAGACAGATGTTGGGAGCTTTTCCCTCGCGTGATGCCCGAGGCGCCCGTGCGTCCGCAAGGCGGTGGACGTCGGAGGGCTGACGATCGCGGATTCCTGGCTGCGGTTCTTCTCGTTGCCACCTCTGGTTGCACATGGCGGCAGCCTCCACCCATGTTCGGAGCGTCATGGCAGACCGCCCACCTATCCGCTCCCGTCGCGGCCCGCGCCGCCGACGGCCCGGCAAGCTCCACGCCGACAAGGGCTACGACTACGACCACCTGCGCTGCTGGCTTCGTGGGCGAGGCATCCGCCATCGCATCGCGCGCAGGGGCATCGAGTCCTCACAGCGGCTCGGCCGACACCGATGGGTCTGAGACGATGTCCTAGGCGCCCGTGACGCCGTCGACGGCTTCGCGTATCAGGTCCGCGTGACCGTTGTGACGGGCATACTCCTCGATCATGTGGATCAGGATCCACCGCAGGGACACACTGTCCTCACCGAGGACGGCGGCGTTCTCTGCCGACAGTCTCCCGGAGGCGTCGAGCGGAGCGTCGGCGATCAGCTCACGGCTGCGTTCCACCTCCGTCCGCCAGGTCGCCAGCGCCTCCTCGAGAGTACGTTCCGGGTCGAGGGTGAATCCGAACCCGCCCTGGTCCCCGAACAGCAGGGCCACGTCCTCGCCGGCGAACACGCGGCTGAACCAGTTCCGCTCGATCTCCGCCAGGTGCTGGACCAGACCGATCATCGTCATGGACGAGGGCACTACGGCAGCCTTGCGCGCCTGCGTGTCGTCGAGGCCCGCGCACTTCAGCGCCAGGGTGGACCGGTGGAAGTCCAGCCAGGCCGTCAACATGGTGCGTTCGTCGGCGTGCGCGGGCGGGATCGGGCGTCCGTCGGGTGTGGTCGTCATGCACGGCACTTTGGCACACACCACTGACACCGGTCCCGGCCCACGTGGGTACGGCGTTCCGGCCGCCTCGTAAGCTGCGCGGATGAGCGATCAGAGGATGAGCGCGCCCGCGGCGGGCGGCGTCGGGGACGTGGCCGGCGCCGGAGTGCCCGCTCCAGGTGGGCAGCGTACGGGAAGGAGCGCCGGGGCGTCCGTACTCGCCACGCTCCGGGTTCTGCTGGTCGCCTGGGGGATCGCCGCCGGCAACACCGGACTCGCCTACGTCACGCTGGGTAGGGATTTCATCCCGATCGCGGCGGGCCTGCTCGGCTGTCTGGCCTTCGTGATCGTGCTGCGGCTGCTCCACCGGGCGTGGTGGCTCGCCGTGCTCTCCGTGGTCCCCGCGCTCTTCATCCTCGTCGGATCCGTCCAGTACGCCCCCGAGGCGGCGCTCGACCGACGTGGCGTCCGCGAGACCGTCACGATCACCGCGGACAGCGCGGCGGGAACAGCGAGCAGGAACCACCGGTTCACACTGGTCGGGCCGGGCGGTGAACTCGACGAGACCCTCGAACACCGGGGGAGCGACCCCGGTCACCGGGTGGGCGACCGCATCGAGATCCTCCGCGACCCGGAAGGCGCCGTCCCGCTGGAGGGCGCCGCGGACGTCGACCCCGAAGGCCGGCTCGGCGGCCTCGTCACGGGAGTCGCCGCATGGACGGGCATGACGTTGCTCGCGGGTTGGCGCGGCCATGTGCGCCGACGGGAGAACCGCCGGGCGTGGAGCGGCACGGTTTAGTGCTGTGGCCGGGAAGGTCTGCCGGGGCTGGACGGGCGAAACTCCGTACGGACGCCTCTGCTGACGGATAGCGTCGTGCACACGATGAGGGGGGTTCGTGATCATGGCAGAGCGTGCGGTTCCGCCTCGCGTGGTGGCCGCGGAGTGTGTCGCCTCCCAGTCGGGTTTCAAGAAGAGTTGCGTCCCTGAGGTGGGCAGGCTGCTCAGGCTGGCCGCTGCTGCGAAACCCCACGGAGTCATCGCGGAGAGCGGCACCGGCTCGGGCGTGGGCACCGCCTGGCTGCACAGTGGGCTTGGCGCCGGTGCCCGCCTGGTTACCGCGGAGCGTGACGAGGAGCTGGCCCGTCGAGCGGCAGGCGTCTTCGCGGACGACGACCGCGTCAGTGTCCTCACCGGGGACTGGCGGCTGCTTGAGCAGCACGCTCCCTTCGATGTCTTCTTCTGCGACGGCGGAGGCAAGCGTGAGGACCCCGAGGGGGTCGTCGAACTGCTTGCTCCGGGCGGTCTTCTCATCCTGGACGACTTCACCCCATCGCCCCATTGGCCACCTCGTTTCGGGGGCGAAGTGGATGAGCTCCGGCTGTTCTACCTCACTCATCCAGCCCTGGACGCCACTGAAGTGCTCACGACTCCCAACAGTTCGGCGGTTGTCGCGGCACGCCGCCGATGGCCAAGCAGGTGTGAACCGTTCCTGATCACGCCGAGGGCCTGTCTGCCGCCCCAGCGTGGGTAGGCGGCGAGTTCGCGGAGCGACCAGCGGGTGAAGGGCCGGCCTGGCTTGGCGGTACGGGTGGTGACCGTCCGGACGACGAAGTCCTCATCGTCAGAGGTGAGTCGCGGCCGTATCAGCCGTCCGGCTCCTCCTGCCCGGGCGCGGCCGGGGCAGGAGGAGCCGTGGAGTGTTGCGCGTTCTCGTGCGCGGCGACCGCCGTCGGCCCTGGCCGCTCCGCTGCCCGCGTCTTCTGGATGCGCGACGCGGGTCGACGGCTCCACCCACCGGTCAGTCACCGGAGGTGGTCAGCTGGTGCGGTTGTAGATCGCCGTACCGGGGCAGGCGGTCACACCCGAGCGGGTCGCGCACCCGGTGTACTGGCTGGAGCCGTTCCACCAGGCCCAGCCGCCGATGGTGCGGCCGTTGAGCCAGGTGTACTGGCCGTTGTAGTTGGCGTCGTACGTGCGCAGGCTCCAGTGCACGTGGGCTCCGGTCGCGGCCCCGCCGGCACAGGTGTCGGTGCCGATGGTGCCGAGCAGGGCGCTGCGGGCGATCGATGTTCCGTTGTAGTAGGTGGTGTTCCACATGTGGTAGTAGTCCGTCGAGAAGCCGCCGGGGTGGATCACTCTGGTCCAGCCGCCTCCGGCACCGCACATCGAGGTCGCCGTCCCCTCCCGGGACGAGCGGACCCGCCCGCTGGCGTTGCCTCCCGCGAAGTCGAGGCTGCTCCAGTAACCCGTCGAGCCGGTGTGGGAGTGTGCCCCGCCGGTGAGAGTCATGTAGTGGTCGGGCATCCAGGGAAGCAGCAATCCGTTGGTGTTGGCAGCGGTGGTCCCCACCGACGGTGTCTCCTGCCGCGGAGCCGCCTTGCGCTGGGCGTACGCCGTCATGGTCCGCCGCTCCGCCTTGCCGACCAGCGGAGACGTGGCCACGTGATCGGCGAACTCGCGGTCGCCCTCCAGGCCCGAGACCCACTGCCCGTCCTTGCGGTGAGCGATGTAGAGCCAGCCCTCCGGCTCGCCGTGGTGGGTGCGGGGTGCTTCGACGTACGCGACGCCACGGGCCCAGTCGGCCGAGACGGTACGGACATCGACGACCACCTTGCGGCTCTCATCGGCGAGTTTGGTGACGGCGGCCTTCGGGGGGAGGCCCTTGGCGTCGTGGGACCGGGAGAGGACGTCTGCGGAGACGGCGTCTATCAGCGCCTGTCGACCGGTGCCGAGGCGGTTGGCCACCGCGCGCGGCATCTTCACGGTGACATCGGGGGAAGGCGACTGGGCGGCGGTTGCCGCAGCTCCGGCAGGTGGTGCGGCCGAGTCGCGGAAGGCCGCCGTCGCCGAGGGCGCGGTGGCGAGCAGGCCGATGGCGGCGAGGGTGGCGACGGTGGTTCTCACGGACAGCTTGGAGAGCACGGGTGGTGTCCCTTCTGGACGAGAGGGGCCTGGCAGGTCGACAGGGGCGAGGGCGGGGTGGGACGCGCGCGGTCACGCCATGGGAGAGGAAGGGCCATAACGAAATGGCATGTCCGCACCAAAATCTATGCGCGTAGCATACGGGCCTGTCGGCCACCCGGACCAGACCGAGTGGCCAGGGAATCGGGCCGGATACCGCGCCGAACGATGGAGGTGGTGACCGTCCGGGCGGGGCTGTCCTGTCCCAGGAGAAGCCGCCACGAGTGCCGGGACCGGGCGCGTACCCCGGGCGGCGCCGTGTCGACGGGGCGAGGTGACGCCGTCGAGGGCCGGGGATGGGCGCGTTGCGGTGAGAGCGCGCCGCCCGCTTCCGCCTTCCCTGCCGGGCTGTCCCCAAGCCACTGCACCACACGCTCCGCTGCGGGCACGGCGCATGCGGGCACGGCGCATGCGGGCGCGGCGCAGAAACCCGATCCGCGGGCAGTCCTCGACGGGGAGCCCCGTGCGCGCAGCGCACCCCTGTACCGCGCCCCAACTCCTCTTCCGAGGGCGACAATTCGCGTTGTGGACATACCCGACTGGCTGCTCTGGCCCGCCCTCGGCGCGGCGTTCCTCCAGGTCCTCGCTCTCGTTCCCGGCATCCGCCGACTGCGCGGATCCGGCCCCGCAGTCCGGACCGGGGCGCGCCTGGACCTGCTGGACAGCATCGCCGGCCTGTTCCTCATCACCGGTCTGCTACTGAGCATGGCGGTCGGGGTGTCCTGGCTCTGGCTCCACCTCACCGGCTCGGCCCTTCTCACCCTCGTCTACGCGGCGAAGGGCCTGCGCCTGCTTCGTGCTCGCCGCGCCGCGGCCTGACCCCCTACACCGTCCTTCTCCGTCGCGTGTGAATCCCCAGCGCCTCTCGTGAGGGCATGGGCGCCCGGCTCGGCCTGGCCCGGCCACTCACCGTCCGCGGGAACGCCTGCCGCCGCAGACCGCTTCGCCCGGCCCTCGACGACCGCATCCGGCCGCGGACCGGCGATGAGAGTCTCCTTACCGTCGTCGAACCGCACCGCATCGGCTGAGGCCGACGTCCACCGTCCGGGAGCCGCGGTGCGCCCGGCGGCCCGTCCACGGGCGGCCGGGGAGTTGCCGGACCGGGCGGACCACATCGGGACGGCGGGACGGTGGACGCCCGGGAGAGCGTCCACCGGCTTCGGCCGTATGCGTGTGCGCCCGGTCAGGCGGCGGTGCCCACGACCAGATGGTCGCCGGGGATGCCGGCCTTGCCCGGCGCGTAGTAGTCCTTGATCCCGGCGACCCACGTCTCCACCCGGATCCGGTCCCCGTCGTTCGGCTCGAAGGCGTCGAACAGCGCGTCGATGTTCGCGGGCTCGAACCCGATGGCCGTCATCAGCGCCATGAACAGCGGGCGCTCGATCAGACCGTCGCCGTCCGGGTCGCCGAGGGCGGCCAGTGCCTCGGCGAACACCCCGACGGTGGCGTCGAACCGCTCCGGCGACAGCACGCAGGCGGTGAACTCCTCGAAGCTGACCTCGCCGTCGCCATCGGCGTCGAGCTCGGTGCGCAGCGTCGTCCAGTACCGCCGGAACGCCGCGCGCATCGCGTCCTGCGCCGCCCGGTCCGACGCGTGCGCCTCCCGGACGACGCGGTCGGCCATGAGGTCGAAGTCGTCCGCCTCCAGTACGCCGTTGGCGTTGGCGTCGAACAGGGAGAAGACGAGCGTGACCCGCCTGGTGGCCTCAATGCCCATGAATCGTCACCTTTCTCCACATGCCGCGTTCTCTCCGACCTCAGCCCGGTGCCCGGTCGGCCCACCCACTGTCCGCCGAGGGGCCGCATCCACGCCGAAAGCCGTGGTTCTTTCACCTGAAGGACGTAACTGACCTGCGTAAACGTCAAGTTGAAGCAGGGGGAGGGGCTCGTTGGATCCTGCGCGCCCCCGGCCTCTAGGCTGAGCCGATGCGCGCCCCGTCCGCCGCGAGCGGCCCCCGTACGAGACAGGTCCACCTTCCATGACCAGGGAGACCCGGACGCTGCCCGCGTTCGCTCCCGGTTCGGTGGACACCCCCTTCGTCATCGCCGGCTACGACGAGGTCGTCACCCACGACACGCTCTGGGACGCGCACTCCCATCCCTTCCACGAACTGCTCTGGAACGAGCGCGGCGCCTCCACAGCGGTGGTCGGCAGCCGGATCTGGACGATCACCCCGACCCTGGGCCTGTGGATGCCCGCAGGGACCCTGCACGCCGGATCGGCGACCGCCGGAACCTGGTTCCGGGCGAGCTTCTTCGGCTTCCGCGTCACCGAGTCGATCTCCGCCAGGCCGGTCGCCGTCGAGATCACCCCGCTGTTGCGCCTGCTGCTGGAACGGCTCGGCGAACCCGGCCTCACGGCCGCCTCGCGCGCCGCTACCGAGGCGCTGGTGCTCGACGTCCTCGTACCGTCACCCCGCGAACTGCTCGTGCGGATCCCGGCCTCCGGGCTGCTGCGTCCGATCGCCGACGCGGTGCGCGAGGACCCCGCCGACCGGCGGACGCTGGCGGACTGGGCCTCCGCCCTCGGCGTCAGCGCCCGCACGGTCACCCGGGCGTTCACCGCCGAGACGGGCACGAGCTTCGTGCGCTGGGTGGCGGCGGTCCGCGCCCAGCACGCCATCGGCCTGCTGGCCCGGGGATGGGACGTGGAGGCGGTGGCCGAACAGGTCGGCTACCGCTCGGCGAGCGCGTTCGGCGCCGCCTTCCGGCGTACGACGGGTCTCACCCCGGGGGCCTTCCGGCCGGAATGACCACCGGGCCCATGTCCGTATCGCTACAGGTCGTGTCCTAAACGGTTGATTGCGACAGGTGGGTCGGTTCTCATAAGGTTCGAAGGCAAGCCTTACCTAAGCCGATGACGCACGCGCCCCGCACCGAACCATGACGGCTGCACACGCCCGGACGTGCGAGAAGCGGCACCCCCGACATCCGGAAAGCCGGGTACACACCCATGTCTTCACACCGCCTCCGCCTGCTCGTCGTGGCGGCCGCCCTCGTCGGCGTCTCCGCCTGCGGCGGGACCACCGACGCCGGGAACAAGGACGACGAAAGCCGTTCCGGCGGGTTCCCCCTGACCGTCGAGCACGCCCTGGGCAAGACCACCATCCCGGCGAAGCCGCAGCGCGTCGCGACCGTCAACTGGGCCAACCACGAAGTGCCGCTCGCGCTCGGCGTCGTGCCCGTCGGCATGGCCGCGGCCAACTTCGGCGACGACAACGACGACGGCGTGCTGCCCTGGGTCGAGGAGAAGCTCGACGCGCTGAAGGCGAAGACGCCGGTGCTCTTCGACGAGACCGACGGCATCGACTTCGAGGCCGTGGCGGACACGAAGCCGGACGTCATCCTGGCCGCGTACTCGGGTCTGACCAAGAAGGACTACGAGACCCTCAGCGAGATCGCCCCTGTCGTCGCCTACCCGGACGCCGCCTGGGCGACGCCGTGGCGCGAGATCATCCGGACGAACAGCACGGCGATCGGGCTGGCCGACGAGGGCGAGAAGCTGATCAAGAAGCTCGACGGGGACATAGCGAAGACCGCCGCGAAGTACCCGCAGCTCAAGGGCAAGTCGGCGATGTTCATGACGCACGTCGACCCCAACGACGTCAGCCAGGTCGGCTTCTACACCGCCCACGACACCCGCACGCAGTTCTTCCAGGACCTCGGTATGAAGATCCCCGGATCCGTCGCGAAGGCGTCCGAGGGCACGAAGAAGTTCGCCCTCACCAAGAGCGCCGAGCAGGTCGACGCGTTCGACGACGTCGACATCATCACCGGCTACGGCGACGACACCGGCGAGTTGCTGAAGACGGTCACCAAGGACCCGCTGCTCTCGAAGATCCCCGCCGTCGAGCGCGGCTCCGTCTACCTCCTGCCCGGCACCAGCCCGCTGGCCACGGCGGCGAACCCGACGCCGCTGTCGATCAGCTACGTGCTGGACGATTACGCCGCCGCCCTCGCCAAGGCCGCGGACAAGGTCAAGTGACCGAGCACGACACCCGTACCCCGCCGGACGTCGTCACCAGGCGTCCGGCGGGCGTGCGCCTGCTGTGGGTCCTCCTCTCCGTGCTCGCCCTGGCCGCGGTCATGGTCGCGTCCATCGCCATCGGCTCCCGCGACGTCCCCTGGTCCGACGTCGTAGCGGCGCTCGGCGGCGCGGACGACACCCTGGGCCGGGCTGCGGCGACGAAGCGCATCCCCCGTACCGTCCTCGCTGTCGTCGTCGGCGCCGCACTCGGCCTGGCGGGCGGCGTGATGCAGGGCGTGACCCGCAACCCGCTGGCCGACCCGGGCATCCTCGGCGTGAACATGGGGGCGTCCCTCGCCGTCGTCACGGCGGTCGCGTTCTTCGGGCTCACCTCGCCGACCGGATACATCTGGACCGCCATCGTGGGCGCGGCTCTCGCCGCCCTCTTCGTGTACACCGTGGGAACCCTCGGCAGAGGAGGGGCGACCCCCCTCAAGCTGGCACTCGCCGGAGCCGCCACGTCCGCGGCCTTCGCCTCGCTCGTCAGCGCGGTCATCCTGCCGCGCAACGACATCGCCGGAAGCTTCAAGCTCTGGCAGATCGGCGGCGTAGGCGGCGCGTCCTTCGAACGCATCGGCCAGGTCATGCCCTTCCTCGCGGTCGGCTTCGCCGTCTGCCTGCTGTCGGCCCGCGCACTCAACTCGCTCGCACTGGGCGACGAGTTGGCGGCCGGACTCGGTGAACGCGTCGCCGTGGCGCGCGCCGTGGCCGCCCTCGGCGCCGTACTCCTCTGCGGCGCGGCCACCGCCGTCGCCGGGCCGATCGGCTTCGTCGGCCTCGTCGTCCCGCACACCTGCCGACTGCTCATCGGCGTCGATCACCGCTGGCTCCTGCCGCTCTCGGCCGTGCTCGGCGCGGCCCTGCTCACCGCCGCCGACGTCGTCGGCCGCATCGTGGCACGCCCCTCGGAGATCGACGTCGGCATCGTGACCGCGCTGATCGGGGCCCCCTTCTTCATCTACATCGTCCGCCGACAGAAGGTACGTGCCCTGTGAGCGCCCCCGTCCTCACCCGGCGGCCGTCCGTCGAGGCCGCCGCCCGCCGTCGCCTGCGCGGCGCCTCGCGCCGCCGCCGGGTCGTCCTGGCGCTGATGGTCCTCGTCCTCGCCGCGTTCGCGGTGACACTCATGGCGGGCCGGACCTTCTATCCGCCCGGAGACGTGTTCCGGGTGATCCTCGGGGAGCAGGTGCCGGGCGCGTCGTTCACGGTGGGCCGGCTGCGGCTGCCCCGCGCGGTCCTCGCCCTGGTGGCCGGGTTCAGCTTCGGCCTGGCCGGGGTCACCTTCCAGACGATGCTCCGCAACCCGCTCGCCAGCCCCGACATCATCGGCATCAGCTCCGGGGCGAGCGCCGCCGCGGCCATCGCCATCGTGACCCTGTCGCTCGGCGAGGTCCAGGTCTCCGTCCTCGCCATCGCCGCCGGCCTCGGGGTCGCCCTGCTGGTGTACTCGTTGGCGTTCAAGGGCGGCGTCGTCGGAACCCGGCTCATCCTGATCGGTATCGGGATCTCCGCGATGCTCGACAGCATCACCTCCTACGTCCTGTCCCGGGCCGCCGAATGGGACCTCCAGGAAGCGATGCGCTGGCTGACCGGCAGCCTCAACGGAGCCACCTGGGACCAAGTCGTCCCCGCCCTCGTCGCGGCGGCCGTCCTCACCCCGCTGCTGCTGGGCCAGGCCCGTGACCTCGCCGCGCTCCAGCTCGGCGACGACACCGCCTCCGCCCTCGGCGTACGGGTGGAGCGCACCCGGATCACGGTGATCGTCGCCGCCGTCGGGCTGATCGCCTTCGCCACGGCGGCGGCCGGCCCCATCGCGTTCGTGGCGTTCCTCTCCGGACCCATCGCGGCCCGGATCACCAGGGCGGGCGGCTCCCTGCTGGTGCCCGCCGGACTCGTCGGCTCGCTGCTCGTCCTCGTCGCCGACTTCACCGGCCAGTTCGCCTTCGGCGAGCGCTACCCGGTCGGCGTCGTCACCGGCGTGCTCGGAGCCCCCTACCTCGTCTACCTGATCATCCGCACCAACCGGGCGGGAGGCTCGCTATGACCACGCACCACCGACTGACCGCCGAAGGACTCACCCTCGCCTACGGCGACCGTACCGTCGTCGACTCCCTCGACCTGGCCGTACCGCCCGGCCGGATCACCGTGATCGTCGGGGCCAACGCCTGCGGCAAGTCGACGCTGCTGCGTTCCCTGTCCCGGCTGCTCGCCCCCCGGGCCGGCCGCGTCGTCCTGGACGGCAAGGAGGTGCACCGGCTCCCCGCCAAGGAGCTGGCCCGCACCCTCGGCCTGCTGCCGCAGTCGCCCGTCGCGCCCGAGGGCATCACCGTCTCCGACCTCGTCGGCCGCGGCCGCCACCCGCACCAGTCCGTCTTCTCCCGCTGGAACGAGAAGGACGACGCCGCCGTCGCCGCCGCGCTGGAGGCCACCCACACCGAGCCGCTCGCCGAGCGCGCGGTGGACGAACTCTCCGGCGGCCAGCGACAGCGCGTCTGGATCGCGATGGCCCTCGCCCAGCAGACCGACCTGCTGCTGCTCGACGAGCCGACCACCTTCCTCGACGCCAGCCACCAGATCGAGGTCCTGGACCTCCTGACCGACCTGAACCGCTCGCGCGGCACCACCATCGTGATGGTCCTGCACGACCTCAACCTCGCCGCCCGGTACGCGGACCACCTGATCGCCCTGGCAGGCGGCGGACTCCACGCGTCCGGGACCCCCGCGGAGGTGCTCACGGAGGAGACCGTACGGGCGGTGTTCGACCTCGACAGCCGCATCATCGAGGACCCCGTGTCGGGCCGGCCCCTGATGCTCCCGATCGGCCGCCATCACGTCCTGGACCGGGCCGAGGCGATGGCCGCCGGGGAGGCGACCGCGTGAACGCGGGGGCGCACGCCCCCTGATCGGCTGACTGCTTTATGTCACTGACATGTTTCGGAGAGTGACGGGGCACACAGGGTAGGTCGGGCGCCGGGCCCCGGTCCGGCACTCGCCCTTTTCCTCGAAGCGGTCATTGGGAGAACCTCGGTGGAGAACACCTCGGTCCAGAGCTCGGTGCAGAGCAACGAAACCGTCCGGAACTGTCCTTTCGACTACGCCCAGCAGCTGGAGTTCGATCCCCAGCTCAGGCAACTGCTGACCGAGGAGCCGGTGTCCCGCATCCGTATGGCGTACGGAGAGGGCGAGGCCTGGTTGGTCACCCGCTACGAGGACGTCCGGACGGTCACCACCGACCGGCGGTTCAGTCGCAGCGCCGTCCTCGGCCGCGACTTCCCCCGGATGACGCCGGAGCCGATCGTGCAGGCGGAGTCCATCAACCTCATGGACCCGCCCGCCAGCAGTCGGCTGCGGGGCCTGGTCGCCAAGAGCTTCACCCCGCGCCGTGTCGAGCAGATGCGCGGCGGGACCCAGCGCGTGGTGGACCGGCTGCTGGACGAGATGGAGGAGGAGGGCGCGCCGGCCGACCTCGTCGCCCGGGTCTCCGCGCCGCTGCCGCTGATCACCATCTGCGAGGCGCTCGACATCCCCGAGGCCGACCGCCCCTGGCTCCGTGCCCACGCCATGACCATGATGAACGTCGGGGCCGCGGGCAAGGAGGACGCGGTACGCGCCAAGGCGGAGCTGCGCGGCTACTTCCAGGAGCTGACCGCGGAGCGGCGCCTCTCCCCGGGCGAGGACCTCATCAGCACCCTGGCCACCGCCCGGGACGGCGACGAGCTGCTGGACGACGACGAGCTGGCCGTCATGGCGATGGTGCTGCTCATCACCGGCCAGGACACCACGACCTACCAACTCGGCAACATCGCCTACACCCTGCTCACCCGCCCGGACCTCATGCGGTCCCTCCGGGCCGAACCGCGGCGGCTGCCCCGCACCCTGGAGGAGATGCTGCGCCACATCCCCTTCCGCAAGGGTGTCGGCATCCCGCGCATCGCGCTGGAGGACGTTGAGCTCTCCGGAGTCCTCATCAAGGCGGGTGACGTGGTGCACGTGTCCTACCTGACGGCCAACCGGGACTCCGCCAAGTTCGACCGTCCCGACGAGCTGGATCCCGACCGGCCGACCATCCCCCACATGACGTTCGGCTGGGGCGCCCACCACTGCCTGGGCGCACCGCTGGCCACCATGGAACTGGAAGTGGCCTTCTCCACGCTGCTGACCCGCTTCCCGGCCCTGCGTCTGGACGTGCCGCCCGCGGACGTCTCGTGGAACACGACGTCCATCTGGCGTTACCCGCTCGCCCTGCCCGTCACATGGTGACGTGAGCCTTCGCTCCAGAGAACGAGGAGAACCCATGGCGACCCTGTGCCGACCGGCCATCGCTGTGCCCGAGCACGTCATCACGATGCAGCAGACCCTCGACCTGGCCCGGGAGACCCACGCCGGGCACCCGCAGCGCGAGCTCGTCCTGAGGCTCATCAAGAACACCGGCGTCCAGACGCGGCACCTCGTGCAGCCCATCGAGAAGACCCTGCGGCACCCCGGTTTCGAGGCGCGCAACCAGGTGTACGAGGCCGAGGCCAAGACCCGGGTCCCCGAAGTCGTCCGGCAGGCGCTCGCCAACGCCGACACCGACCCGTCCGAGATCGATCTGATCGTCTACGTCTCCTGCACGGGCTTCATGATGCCCTCGCTGACCGCGTGGATCATCAACAGCATGGGCTTCAGACCCGAGACCCGCCAACTGCCCATCGCCCAGCTCGGCTGCGCGGCGGGCGGCGCGGCGATCAACCGCGCACACGACTTCTGCCTGGCCTACCCCGAGTCCAACGTCCTCATCGTCTCCTGCGAGTTCTGCTCGCTGTGCTACCAGCCCACCGACATCGGGGTCGGCTCGCTGCTCTCCAACGGGCTCTTCGGCGACGCCGTCTCCGCGGCCGTCGTACGGGGACAGGGCGGCACCGGCATGCGCCTGGAGCGCAACGGCTCCCACCTGGTGCCCGACACCGAGGACTGGATCTCCTACGCCGTCCGCGACACCGGGTTCCACTTCCAGCTGGACAAGCGCGTCCCCGGCACCATGGAGATGCTCGCCCCGGTGCTCCTGGACCTGGTCGACCTGCACGGCTGGTCCGTCCCGAACATGGACTTCTTCATCGTCCACGCGGGCGGACCGCGCATCCTGGACGACCTCTGCCACTTCCTGCACCTGCCGCCCGAGATGTTCCGCTACAGCCGGGCCACCCTCACCGAACGCGGCAACATCGCCAGCTCCGTCGTCTTCGACGCGCTGGCGCGGCTCTTCGAGGACGGTGGAGCCGCCGAGTCCGCGCAGGGGCTCATCGCCGGCTTCGGACCCGGCATCACCGCCGAAGTGGCTGTGGGCAGTTGGGCCAAGGACGACCTCCGCGCGGACGTCGGACACGACCTCGACGAGCTGGAGCTGACCGCGGGCGTTGCGCTGTCCGGCTGAACCCGCTAAGGCGACCGACGGGCGGGGACGAAGGAACGGGTGTTCGCGTTTCGCGGACGCGCTTGCTCCGTGACCGGATCCCCACCCCTAGGAGAACGCATGCGCCTGCCCGCCCGATGGGCCACGGCCGCCCTGCTGCTGATCGCACCGCTGATCGGCGCACCCGCCACGGCCTCGGCCGACAGCGGACCGGAAGGGGTTCTGGTGGAGCAGTCCGCCCGGGCCGTACCCGGGCAGTACATCGTCACCCTGAAGCCCGAACTCTCGGCGGACACCGTCCTGCGGGAGTTCGGGCTCGACCCGTTGTTCACGTACGGAAAGGCTCTGCACGGCTTCGCCGCCTCGCTCACCGCCACCGAACTCCAAGCGGTCCGTACCGTTCCCGGTGTCCTCGCCGTGGAGGAGAACGCCGAGGTGACCGTCCCCGCACCCACCGCCGCGAACCTGCTGCGGGCGCCCGCAGCAGGCTGGGGCACCGACCGCATCGACCAGCGCGCCCTGCCGCTGGACGACACCTTCACCACCACGGCCACCGGCAAGGGCGTGAAGGCGTACGTCGTCGACACCGGGATCGATGCCGCGCACAGTGAGTTCGGCGGCCGGGTCGTGAACGGGTACGACGCCGTCGGCGACGGCCGCGCCGGCATGGACTGCAACGGACACGGCACGCACGTGGCGGGTACGGTCGGCGGCACGGTGTCGGGCGTCGCGAAGGACGCCTCGCTGGTCAACGTACGCGTCCTCGACTGCGAGGGCCGGGGCACCTGGGCCGGCATCCTCGCCGGGTTCGACTGGGTCGCCAAGGACACCGAGCGCAGCGGTGACCCCGCCGTGCTGAACGCCTCGCTCGGGGGCGACCGCTCCACGGCGGTCGACGCGGCGGTCGAGGCGGTCGCCGACGCGGGCGTGCTGCCCGTCGTGGCCGCGGGCAACGACAACCGGGACGCCTGTGACGTCTCCCCGGCCGCCGCGGACGGCGTGCTCACCGTCGGGGCGAGTGACCGGCAGGACCGGCAGACCTCCTTCAGTAACTGGGGCTCCTGTCTCTCGCTCTACGCCCCAGGCGCCGACATCGTCTCCGCCCGCCTCGGCGGCGGCACCGTCTCGCTGAACGGCACCTCCATGGCCAGCCCGCACGTCGCGGGCGTCGCGGCGCTCTACAAGGAGGAGAACCCCTCGGCCTCTCCCGCCGCCGTCTCCGGGTGGCTGACGGACACGGCCACCCCGGACGCGCTCTCCGCTCTCGGTCAGGGCTCGCCCGACCTGCTGCTGTACACCGGCGGCCTCTGACGGCCCGTCGGGCGGTCGGAAGGACGGCTCGTCCGCAGGGCGGGGAGCGGTGACCGCGCGATGGAATCCGCTCCTGGCCCTGCCATCCGGCTGTTGTCGGAACGGTGGACGGTCTCGCATGTCCCCGCAACTCTCTGACGAGAAAACACAAATCAGCTATGTCGTGGCGAACGCCATCGGCAACAGCGCCTCCATCAGGGGTGGGCGGCAGTTGTCCGAACACCCTGACCGTGCAGCTCGGCTCCAGCGCCGACACCGCGAACGTCGTCGTCGAGCTCGACCCCGACCACAGCTGGGGCGCGTACCCGACGCAGTGAGGTCCTCGGCCGGGAGCAGAGCCCCTCGTACTTCAACTCCCTGTCGACCGCCGAGGATTACGCCTTCAGTCCGGCCTCGGGCAGCACGGTGACCATCCCGGTCTTCGCGCACGTCGCGGACGTCCAGCTGAAGTTCACCGCCACCAGCGGCTCCGGAGCCGGGCAGGTCGCGGAGTTCCAGGTCCTGGCCCTCCGGCGGCCGACCCTGACCTCCAGGTCACCGGCATCGCTGCCGCACCGGTCGAGACGGAGGGGGAGGGGTCGCGATCACGGGCCAGGGGCGCCTCTCGACGACAGAGAGGCGCCCCTTTTGCGTGCACATCTTGCATGGATAAGTCAATTGTTTGCGCTGCTTGCGCTAGTCTTGCGGCATGACGCGACGACTTGCTCAGGTTGCCAAGAAGGTTGGGGTCAGCGAGGCCACGGTGAGCCGGGTGCTCAACGGCAAGCCCGGGGTGTCCCGGACCACCCGGCAGTCCGTGCTGACCGCCCTGGACGTCCTCGGCTACGAGCGGCCCACCCAACTGCGGGGCGAGCGCGCCCGGCTCGTCGGCCTCGTCCTGCCCGAACTGCAGAACCCGATCTTCCCCGCCTTCGCCGAGGTGATCGGCGGCTCCCTCGCCCAGCAGGGGCTCACCTCCGTGCTGTGCACCCAGACCAAGGGCGGAGTCTCCGAAGCGGACTACGTGGACCTTTTGCTCCAGCAGCAGGTCTCCGGGGTGGTCTTCGCCGGCGGTCTCTTCGCGCAGGCCGACGAGGCCCATGAGCACTACCACCGGCTCGCCCAACGCCGCATCCCCGTCGTGCTGATCAACGCCCCCATAGAAGGGCTGGACTTCCCCTGCGTCTCCTGCGACGACGCCGTCGCGATCGAGCGGGCCTGGCGCCACCTGGCCTCCCTCGGCCACGAGCGCATCGGCGTGGTGATGGGCCCCTCGGACCATGTGCCCTCCCGCCGCAAGCTCGCGGCCGCCCGGTCCGTCGCGGCGGCCACCGGCGGGGAGCTGGCCGAGGAGCACGTCGAGCGCTCGATGTTCTCCCTGGAGGGCGGGCAGGCCGCGGCCTCCCGGCTGCTGGAGCGCGGAGTCACCGGCATCGTCTGCGCCAGCGATCCGCTGGCCCTCGGCGCGGTGCGGGCGGCCCGCAGGCGCGGCCTCGGGGTGCCGTCGGAGATCTCGGTCGTCGGCTATGACGACTCGGCGTTCCTGAACTGCACCGACCCCCCGCTCACCACGATCCGTCAGCCCATCGAGGCCATGGGCCGGGCCGCCGTCGAACTGCTCTGCGCCGGCATCCAGGGCGGGTCGGTCCCCCCGGACGAGCTGCTGTTCGAGCCCGAGCTGGTGGTACGGGGCTCCACCGCGAAGGCGCCCCGCTGACCCCGGGATCGCGGCGCCGTCGCGGCTGCGGCACAGTGGGCACATGGACGACCTCAACGCACTCGCCGAGGAACACCTGACCGCGGCCCGCGCCTCCGCGCACGGCCGCAGCGCCCACCTCCTGCTCCAGCAGCACCCCTTGCGGCAGACGGTGATCGCCCTCACCGAGGGAACGGCGCTCGACGAGCACAACGCGCCGCCCGCGGCCTCGCTCCTGGTGCTGCGCGGCAGCGTCCGTCTCACCGCCGCCTCCGGGGACGCCGAGCTGCCGTCCGGGACCCTGCACCCGATCCCGCGGGAACGGCATGGGCTGCTGGCGCTCCAGGACGCGGTGGTCCTGCTCACGGCCGTCAACGACTGATCCGGCCGGGGCGCGCGGTCCGGGGTGGGTGTGCTTCGGCCGCGACGTGGCAGGAGAGGATCGAGTGGAGTCACCGCGTCCGGAAACGGACAGGTCACGCCGCTCGCCGCGTCCGTCCACGTCCCCGGAGTACCAGCTTGTCCCCCCAGACCACGTCCGCCGCGGAAAGCACCGCCCCCGCCGCCCTGCCCCGCCGCTGGGGCGCCGCTCTGCGGCGTACTCCGGTCTCGCTGTGGAACGACGACGTCACCGACTGGGCCGCCGCCCTGACGTACTACGCCATCCTCGCCCTGCTCCCGGCGCTCCTGGTCACCGTCTCCGTGATCGGGCTGGCCAACCCCGACGCGACCGGCGCCCTGATCGCCGACATCACCGCGTTCGCGCCGGCCGAGTCCGGCGAGGCGTTGCGCAGGCCGTTGGAGGCGGCGACCGAACAGCGCTCCGCCGTCCGGCTGCTCGTCGCCACCGGGTCCGTGAGTGCCGTGTGGTCCGCGTGCAGCTATCTCGCGGTCTTCCGCCGGGCGATGCACGCCATGCACGGCGTCCGGGACACGCGCCCGCCCCTGCGACAGGCACACATCATCGTCGTCTCCGCGATCGGCCTGCTCCTCCTGCTGATGACCAGTGCCTTCGCCCTCGTCATGACCGGTCCGGTGGCCCGCTGGCTGGGCCGCCGCATCGGCCTGCCGCACGAGGGGGAGACCCTGTGGGCGACGCTGAAGTGGCCGCTTCTGGTCTTCCTCGTGGCCTGCCTGATCATGGTCCTCTTCAGTACCGGGCCCCGCTCCGCGCGCGGTGTCCGCCGGGGCTTGCCCGGGGGGATCCTCGCCGCTTTCTGCTGGCTCACCGCGTCGGCGCTGTTCGCTCTCTACGCGACCCAGGTCGGCAGTTACAGCAGGCTGTACGGATCGCTCGCCGGGCTCGTCGTCTTCCTCATCTGGGTCTGGTTCGCCAACCTCTCGCTGCTGGCCGGAGCCCAGTTCAACGTGGAGCTGCGGCGGCCCGAGCCGGAGCGGGGGGCCGGCGCCCACGGCGGGGAGCCCGTCACGGCCGCAGAACGATCCTGACCGGGTCGCCCTCCTTGGTCTCCATCCTTCGCACGGCCGCCGCCGCGTCCTCCAGGGGCAGGACGTCGGTGATCGACCGGGAGAAGTCCAGCCGGCCGCCCTCGGCGAGCCGGACGAGCTGTTCCACATGGTGCCCCTCCGATCCGTAGTGGCCCAGGACGCGGTGCTGGAGGTAGCTGAACAGGGTGGGGCGGGCGACGGTCAACGGCTGGTCGGTCAACCCCACCAGCACCAGCCGTCCCTTCGGGGCCAGCGTGGTCAGTGCCTGTTCGCGGGCCGCGGAGACCCCGGCGAAGTCGAACGCCGCCACCAGGCCCACGCCGCCCGTCGCCCCGAGGACCTTCTCGCGGACCAGTGGATCGGCGGGGTCCAGCGCCAGGTCGGCCCCGAACTCCAGGGCCCGCCGCCGGGCCGCCGGAGCGGGGTCCACCACGACGACCGGATGCGCGCCCACCGCCCGCAGCAACTGCACGGCGTGCGCGCCGAGACCGCCCGCGCCCCAGACGCCCACGGCCTCCGCCGCCCGGACGTCACCGGTGGCGGTCACCGCCGCCCAGGGCGTCGAGACCGCGTCCGGGATGATCGCCGCCTGCTCGAAGGGGAGGGCACCGGGCAGGGCGACGAGGGTCGAGGCGGTGGCGAGGGCGTACTCGGCCCAGCCGCCGTCGTAGTCGACGCCACGGGTGTGCGTCCGGCCCCGGCGCTGCTCGCCCGCCTGGAGCACCACCCTGGTGCCGGGCGACCAGCCGGTGACGTCCGGACCCGGCTCCGCCACGGTCCCGGCCACCTCGTGGCCCAGGGTGACCGTGTCCCCCTCCAGATACAGCGGGCTCAGCGTGCCGTCGACGAGGTGCACGTCGGAGAGGCAGACCCCCGCCGCCTCGACCTTCACCAGCACTTCGCCGGGACCGGGCACGGGCCTGTCCACCTCCTCCAGGGCGAGGGTGCGGCTGGGCAGGTGCAGACGCGCTGCGCGCATGCGTTCCATGACGGGTCCTTACGGTTCGGATCGGCGGCCTATCGCAAGTCGCCTTGCTTTGAAACGTAGGCCTGGCCTGCCGGTAAAGCAAGTAGCCTCGCGATACGGTTCGGGGGTGACCACGGAGAAGAGCCCCGCGCCGCTGCGCCGCCGGGGCGAACGCATGCGGCAGGCCGTCCTGGCGGCCACCGTCGACCTGCTCGCGTCGGAAGGGCTCACCGGCACCACGGTCGCCGCGGTGGCCAGGGCGGCGGGAGTGCACGAGACCTCTGTGTACCGCCGGTGGAAGACCCGCGAGAACCTGCTGCTGGACGCCCTCGGCTCGCACGCCGACGCGGCGCTGCCCGAGCCCGACACGGGGGACGTGCGCCAGGACCTGACCGAGTTGATGTCGGCGGTCTCGGACTATCTCGCCTCGCCGCAGGGCGCGGCCCTGCTCCACCTCGGCGCCTCCCCCGACGCGGGGTCCGTCGAGGCGGAACGTCTGCCGTACTGGGACGCCCGGCTGGAGCGGGGCGAGGACATCGTGCGGCGCGGTGTCGAGCGTGGCGAACTGGCCCCGGACACCGACGCCCGGCTGGTGGCGGAGATCCTGGCGGGGCCGTTGTTCGCCCGGGTCCTGCTGACCGGGGTGCCGCTGGACAGGGGGCTCGCGCGCCGGATCGTGGACCTGACGCTCGACGGTGCGCGCCCCCGCGACAGACGCGTCGCCCACGGCTGACACCCCCCGAGAGGCGTTACGGATGCGGCCGTGCCCGGGTGCGCCGTGATGCCCCGAGGGGCCGCCGGGTCAGCGCCTGTCGCGGTATCCGGCGACGATCGGCATCGTCTCGCGCAGCACCCGTACGCCGTCGTTGTCGGCGTCACCCAGCCGGTGACCCTTCCATGTCTCCGTCGCGCTGGAGAACCGGCTGATCCGCCGGCAGTGGTCCCCGCACGCGGAGCGGTACGCCATGATCGTGTAGTGGTTGCCGTCCTCGGTGATCCAGCCGGTGTTGTACGGACGGTTGCGGCTCACGCTCATCGAACCGTCCGTGTTGCCCGCCAGTGTCGTGCGGTCGTGGGCGAGGCCCAGATTGTGGCCGATCTCGTGGCTCGCCGAATGCAGGCGGATGCCGTCGACCTCGACGACCGCGTAGGCGTACTCGTCCGTGGAGCCGTCGAGTACGGGCGTGTAGTCCGCGGTGCCGCCGCCCCGCTCCTCCCGGTCCACGACGAGCGTGACCAGATCGGCGCCGTATCGCGCCCGCTGCTCGTGCACCTGGCGTCCGAGCCCCACGGAGTGGTCCTTGAGGGTGGAGTGCGCGGCATGGAACTCCTCCGAGCCCGCGTAGTCGGTCGCCGTGTACGGGTGGACGACCCGGATGGCGCCGCAGAGCCCGCCCGCCGCCAGGGACCGGTTCATCCGCGTCGCGATCTCCTGGGCCGATGAGGGAACCCGATGCTCGCCGCCGGCCCGCTTCGCCGCCTTGGGTGTGAAGACGGCCAGCACGTCGACCACGGGACACGCCGCCGCCCTCGACGCTCCCGCCGCCGGACGTGTCGCGGCCCCTGCCGCGGCCGGGGCTTCCGCCGGGGCCGCACTGAGCGATGCGCCGACGCCGACGGCCAGGGCTGCCTTCAAAAGGGTCGCGCGCATGGGGAGTTGACTCCGTCCGAAAGGGGGCGGCGGGTGTGCCGCCCGATGGCTGAGGGTTCCTCATTTCTAACACTCCGTGACGAAGGTTGCCCGCCGTCCCCGAACTCGGTTGACGGCCGTTTGTTCCCTGGCCGGAGGGGTGTGGCAGCGAGGAGGTGGGCAGGTACACGTGTGCGAACTCGCACGAAGGGAACGGCAGTCGGTGGCAGAGGGGCGTGTGTGACGTGACGGAGCAGAGCGAATGGCGGTTCTCCGACGACCGGGGGCAGCAGTCGACGGCGCCCCGGCCGCCCGGGCGGGTGCTGGCCTACGTCCAGGCCGGGGCCACTCTGTGGGACCTCGGAATCCGGCCGGTGGGGATCTTCGGCTCCGACCACGACGGACCTGACCCCGACAGGGCGAAGACCGGGACCCTGCCGCTGGGCGAGGTCGCGTACGTCGGTGCGGGAGCGGCCCTGGACGTCGAGCGGCTGCTGAGCGCCGGACCGGACCTCGTGGTGGCCGTCAGCTACGGCGGCGGCCATGTCTACGGGCTGCCCCCCGAGACGGCCAAGCCTTTGGAGGAGAGGGTTCCGGTGGTCGTCCTCGACGTCAGCCAGGCCCGTACGTTCGGTGAGATCGGCGGGCGGTTCGCCGAACTGGCCCGCTCGCTCGGCGCCACGGCCCGGCCGGACGCCGGCCGGGACCTCGACGCCGCCCGGGAGCGGCTGCGCTCCGTGGCCGCCAGCACGTCCGCCGAAGCGCCGCGGGTGCTCGCCCTCTCTCCGGCCGGCCCGGACCGGGCGCATGTCGCGCGCCCCGGTATGTGGCCCGAGCTGCGGGTGCTCACCGAACTGGGCGTCCAGGTCGTGGAGCCGGCCGAGGGCCCGGGGGCCAACTGGTCCACGCTCGACCGCTCCGACACCTTCGCGCTGCGCCCCGAGGTGATCCTGACCGACATCCGCGCCCACGCGGCCCCGCTGGAGGAGCTGCGGGGGAGTGAGGGCGTGTCGACGCCCGTCGTCCCGTGGAACCCCGAGCCCCTCTACGGGCCCCGCGACCACGCCCGGTTCCTGGGCCTGGTCGCGGACGCCCTGGAGGCGGCGCGGGCGAGCTGAGCCGGAGGGCTGTCACCGGGCGGCGGATGAGGGGTGCGGCTACCGGCGTACCCGGGAGTGCCGGGCGTGGCTACGGGGCCGGGACGAGGCCGTCGGCGACCAGGCCGGTCAGCACGGCGTCGCCCAGTGCCTGGACGGCGGACTGCGGGCGGACCATCACGGTGAACTCCTTGATCCGTCCGTCGCCGTCCAGATGCAGCAGGTCGATGCCGTGGATCTCCCGGCCGCCGACCGTCGCACGGAAGAGCAGGACCGCCGACGGGGCCTCGGTCCCGTCGGCGCTCGTCTGCGAGGCGCCCGCGAACTCACCGACGTATCGGAAGTCCTCGAAGGTGCGCAGCAGGACCCCGAAGAGACCCAGCACCATCGGCCTGCCCTCGAACGGGGTGAACTTCACCGGGCTGTAGAGCCGGATGTCCTCGGTGAACAGATCGTCCAGGGCGTCGAGGTCGCGACGGTCGACGGCGGCGCGGAAACGGTCCACTGCGGTGGTCATGTGTCCTCCAGGAATGAGACGCGTCCTCGCCCAGGGGCACGCGGCGAGCTGGCATAGTCATGAAAGTGACTAGTCACTTTCATGACTATCATGAAGGCCGGTGTTCCGGACAGGGGTGGGCGGGGATGCGCCCGGCCCCGGTGGAGAGGGAGACGGTCCGATGGCGTTGCGCCACGCGGTGCTGGCGGCACTGCTCGACGAGGAGCTGAGTGGCTACCAGGTGACGAAGGCGTTCGCGACGGGCGTCGCGAACTTCTGGCACGCCCTGCCGCAGCAGGTCTACGCGGAGCTGGCCAAGCTGGAGAAGGAGGGGCTGGTCGTCGGCCGCGAGGTCGTCCAGGAGGCGCGTCCCAACAAACGGCTGTTCCACGTCACCGGCGAGGGGCTGGCCGAGCTGGAGAACTTCGCGTCCGCCGCCGCCAAGCCCTCGTTCCTGCGGGAGGACCTGCTGGTCCTGGTCCAGGCCGCCGACCACCTCGACACCGACGCGCTGATCGAGCGGCTCACCGAGCGGTACGCGTTCGCCGAGGCCAAGGCCACGCTGTTCGAGGAGCAGCTGCGCACGATGCGCGGGGAGCGCGGCGAGGCGGAGTTCCTGCTCCACGGCCCGCGCGTCGGTCCGTACCTCACCTGCCGACGGGGGCGGGACTTCGAACGGGCCAACCGTGACTGGTGCCGGGACGTCGTGGAGGTTCTCCGGGCGCGGCGGGAGGCCGGCGCACCCGGGTCCTGAGGGGCGTCGCTCGGGGGCCTCGCAAGTTTCCAAAAAATATTCTGCAAAAATACTTTGGGAAAGTGTCCCTGTCGTCCTACGCTGATGTCATGGACAGCGAAGACGGTCGCCGCGTACTCGATCCGGCGCAGGACGGGGCCGCCCTGAAGGCCCTCACCCACCCCCTGCGCCTCACCCTGCTCGGACTGCTGCGGCAGCACGGCCCGGCCACCGCCAGCGAGCTCGCGGCCAGGACGGGGGAGTCCTCGGCCTCCACCAGCTACCACCTGAGGGTGCTCGCCAAATACGCGTTCGTCACCGAGGCCGAACACCGCGACAGCCGGGAGCGGCGCTGGAAGTCCGTGCACGACATCACCTCGGTGAGCAACGAGGCGATGCACCGCAGCCCCGGTGGCAGCACGATCCTCAGCGTCCTGCGCCGTCGGCAGGTCGAGCACCTCCAGCGGTCCCTGGACCGCCACGAGGCGGACCTGGAGAGCGGCCGGCTGGGAAGGGAATGGCAGGAGCCGTCGACCCTCGACGACCGGATATCCCGGCTGACCCCGGAGTCCCTCGCCGAGCTGTGGGAGGTGGTCTGGGCGAAGGCCGACGAACTGACCGCCCGCGACGCCGGGAACCCCCGGGCCGAGCAGGTCGTCCTGTTCGCCGTCGGGCTGCCGCTGGCCCCGGAGCCGGTGGGCGGTCAGAAACAGGCGGACGCCCCCGCCGGACCCGGTGCCCCGGACGCCGGAGCCCCGGACGTCCACGCTGCCGGAGACGCCTCATGACCGGCGCGCCGGTCGTCGCCCTCCCCGTGCCGGGGCACGGGCCGGACGAGGCGACCGCGCGCCGCCGCTTCGTCACGGCCTCCTTCCTCTTCTGGCTCCCCATCGGCATGTCCATCGCGACGGGAGTGCTCCTCTTCACCGAACGGGGCATGGGCCTCGCCGCCATCGCCGGCTTCTACGCCGTTCACTCCCTCACGGCCGCCGCGATGGAACTGCCCACCGGCGGCCTCTCCGACGTCATCGGACGACGCCCCGTCCTGGCCATCGCCGGGCTGCTCAACCTGACCGCCTTCACCCTCATCGGCCTCGGTGCGGCCGGCTGGGCCATCGCTCTCGGCATGGGGCTGATGGGCCTGGCCCGCGCCCTGTCCAGCGGTCCCGCCGAGGCCTGGTACGTCGACACCGTCCACGCCCACGCGGGACCCGGCGCCGATCTGCGTACGGGGCTGGCGCGCGGCGGCTCCGCGACCTCGGCCGCCCTCGCGCTCGGCACCCTGCTCGGCGGCGGGCTGCCCTGGCTGCTCGGCCTCGTCCCAGGCCTGGCGGAAGGGCTGGCCGACGCGACCGGCGGGCTCGTGATCCTGCTGTCCGTGCCCGCCCTGCTCGGCGCGCTGGTCGAGGTCGTCTTCGTGCTCTACGTGCTGAGCGCCCTGACCGAACCGCCCCGGCCCCGGACCGGTGTGCGGGGCGTCGTGGGCGGAGTCCCCGCCGCCATCGCCGCCGGTCTCCGGCTCGGCGCCCGGGACGCCCTGATCCGGCGCATCCTGCTGACCGCCAGCGCCGCGGGCGCCGCGCTCGCGGCCCTCGAACTGCTCACCCCCGGCCGGGCCGCCGCCCTCATGGGAACGGCCGAGTCCGGGGCCCTGGTCTTCGCGGGGCTCGCCTGCACCGGATACCTCTGCCACGCCCTGGGCAGTCAACTCGCCCCGCTCGTCGCCCGGTTCGCCGGCGGCAGTGAGCGCGCGGTGCTCGCAAGCCTCGGCCTGGTGACGCTGGGCCTGACCCTGCTCGGCCTCACCGCGCGCTCGATGAGCCCCCTCGCCACGGCGACCGCCGTCACCGGCTACGGACTGGTGTACCTGGGCCTCGGAGCCGCGGGCCCCAACGAGAACGACCTGCTGCACCGCCGGGTCGACGCCTCGGGCCGGGCCACCGCCCTCTCCGTCCAGTCGCTCTCCCTGCAACTGGTCGCCGCCGGCGCCGGACTGGCCGCCGGCACCCTGCCGCCGGGCCCGCTGCCCTGGCTGTCGGCCGCCACCGCCGTGCTGGCCGCAGCCCTCCTCTGGCTCCGCCGGGCCGCCCCCGCGAAGCCGCTCCTCCGGCCGGATCGGCGCGGCACTGACGAGCTTTCCCCGGAGAGCACGCCGTCTTCGCCGACCACCGCGCAGGCGAGCGGCGGCACCGCCGGACAACTCCCCGACACGGCAACACAGGAGACCCGCCCTCATGCCCGACCGCTTTGATCCGCTGGTCATCGGCGAATGCGTCGCCGACGTCGTCCGGCTGCCGGAGGAGCCCGACCGCGTCCACCCGGGCGGCAGCCCCGCGAACGTCGCGTACGGCCTGGCCCGCCTCGGCCACGACACCACCCTCCTCACCCAGCTGGGACCGGACGCCCACGGGAGGCTCATCCGGGACCACCTGGCCGCCGCCGGCGTCGAGGTCCGCACCGACGACGCCACCGGCCCCACCCCGTCGGCGGCCGTCACCCTCGACGGCCACGGGCACGCCACGTACGCCTTCGAGGTGGCCTGGGCCCTGGGTCCGGTGGTGCTCGACCGGGCGCCGCTCCACGTGCACACCGGCTCGATCGCGGCCGTCGTCGAGCCCGGGGCCGCGACGGTCCTGGCCGTCGTGGAGTCGTTGCGGGCCGGCGCCACCGTCAGCTACGACCCCAACATGCGGCCCGAGTTGATGGGAGAGCGCGCCCGGGCCCTGACCCGCGTCGAACGCTGCGTCGCGCTGAGCGACGTGGTGAAGGCCAGCGACGAGGACCTGCGGTGGCTGTACCCGGACGAGGAGCCGGAGCAGGTGGCCGAGCGGTGGCTCGGCGCCGGCCCCGCACTCGTCCTCGTCACCCGGGGCGGGGCGGGCGCGTTCGCCCTGTTCGCCGGCGGCCGTGCCGTCGCCGAAGCGCTGCCGGTCGACGTCGTCGACACCGTCGGCGCGGGCGACGCGTTCATGTCGGGGACGCTCCACGCCCTCGCCGCGTACGGCCTCCTCGGCCCCGACGCCCGCGACCGGCTGCACACCGTGGACCGGGGCACCGTCACCGACGTCCTGCGCCACGCGGTCGCCTCCGCCGCCGTGACCGTCTCCCGGGCCGGGGCCAACCCGCCCGGCGCGGACGAGCTCCGCGAGGCGCTCGCCACCATCTGACGCCACGTCATGACCCGTTCGGCGCAGTCGAACGCACCCTCGTCAGACGTTCCGCCGTTCGTCAACCGGATGCAGTACGACAACGGGATCGGGGCGACGGGTGGCGAGGCGACGGGTGGCCGACAGCGGTACGGAGCCGGGGAACCAGGCGGGCGTCTTAGGGGCAGGGGCGCGCACGGCGGTGCTGGAGAGCGTGGCGGGATGGGTGCCGGGGGAGCCGGTCGGCAACGACCGGCTGCCCGCGGACTGGGACGTCGACGACGCCTGGGTCCGCCGCCGTACCGGCATCGGCAGCCGGCACCGCGCCGGACCAGGTGTCGCCACCGGGGACCTCGCCTACGAGGCGGCCTCCCGGCTGCTGGCCCGCGACCCGGCGGCGCGGGAGGTGGACGCGGTGGTCCTCGCCACCGCCACCCCCGACCACCTCTGTCCGGGCACCGCCCCCGCGCTGGCGGCCCGGCTCGGGCTCGGCACCGTACCGGCCCTGGACATCGCCGCCGTGTGCAGCGGCTTCGTCTACGGACTCGCCGTCTGCCACGGGCTGGTCGCCTCGGGCCTCTACGACCGGGTCCTGCTGGTCGGCGCCGACGTCTACTCGACCTGGCTGGACCCGGCCGACCGCTCGGCGGGCGTCGTCTTCGGCGACGGGGCGGGCGCCGCCCTGGTGGCGGCGGGGCGCTGGGGCGACCCCGGGGAACTGCTCGCGTTCGACCTGGGCAGCGACGGCACGGGCTACGACCTGATCACCGTCCCCGGCGGCGGGGCCCGCGCACGGGCGGGCGGAAAGCCGTCGGCCCCGGACGACGGGTTCTTCCGCATGCAGGGCGGCACCGTCTACCAGCACGCCGTCGAGCGGATGACCGGCTCCTGCCGGACGCTACTGGACCGGGTCGGCTGGGACCCGGCCGAGGTCGACCGCTTCGTGCCGCACCAGGCCAACGCCCGGATCCTGCACGCCGTCGCGGAGCGGGTCGGCATCGCGCCGCAGCGCTGCGTCACCCATGTGGAGCGGGTCGGCAACACCGGCGCCGCCTCCATCCCGCTGGCCCTGGCCGACGCGGCGGGCCGAGGCCGCCTCCGCTCCGGCGACCGGGTGCTGCTCACCGCCTTCGGGGGCGGACTGACCTGGGGTTCGGCGGCACTTCGCTGGCCGGGGACCCCGGGGACCATTTCCACGGATTCTACGGAAGGAACACAGCATGTCGCTCCCCGCTGATCAGGGCACCGAGGCCGGAGCCGACACCGCCATCGCGGTGACAGGGGTCGGCCTGGTGACACCCGCAGGGGCGGACGAGCACAGCTTCTGGGAGAGGTTGTGCTCCGGGCACTCCACCGCCCGGCGGTGCGAGGAACTGGCCGGTCTGCCGGTCGACTTCGCCTGCCCGGTCGACGGCATCGACCTGGACGCGGCCGTGGGCGGCCGCTCGGTGTGGCGGATGGCCCGGTTCGTGAAGCTGGCACTGGTGGCCGCCCGGCAGGCCGTCGCCGACGCCGGCCTCGACCCGGCACGGTGGGACGGCAGCCGGGTCGGGGTGGTCCTCGGCGTCGGCGTCGGCGGCGTCTCCGTCCTGGTGGACAACGCGGCCAAGCTGGCGGCCTCGGGCCCCGAGGCGGTCTCCCCGCTGCTCGTACCGATGATGATCCCCAACGCGGCGGCGGGCGAGGTCGCCATCGCGCTGAAGGCGGGCGGTCCCAGCCTCGCCCCCGCCACCGCCTGCGCCTCCGGGGCCACCGCCGTCGCCGTCGCCCGCGACCTGCTGCTCGGCGGCAGCTGCGACGTGGTGGTGGCGGGCGGCGCGGAGTCGGTGCTGACCCCGCTGGTGGTCACCGCCTTCGCCCGGATGGGCGCGCTCTCCACCCGCACCGACGACCCGGCCGGCGCGTCCCGACCGTTCGCCGCCGACCGGGACGGCTTCGTCATCGGCGAGGGCGCCGCCATGCTCGTCCTGGAGCGCGAGACGGGAGCCCGCGCCCGGGGTGGCCGCCCGCGTGCCCTGCTCACCGGGGCCGGCTCCAGCACGGACGCCCACCACCCCACCGCCCCGGCCCCCGACGGGTACGGCGCCCAGCGGGCCGTCCGGGCGGCACTGGACCAGGCGGGCTGGGCCCCGTCCGACGTCGACCACATCAACGCCCACGGCACCTCCACACCCCTCAACGACGCCATGGAGACCACCCTCATCTCCCGGCTCTTCCCGCACCGGCCGCCGGTGACCGCGCCCAAGGGGGTCGTCGGGCACACCCTGGCGGCGGCGGGCGCGATCGAGGCGGTGGCCACCGTCCTGACGCTGGAACGTTCCACCATCCCGCCGATCGCCAACCTCGACGCGTTCCCCGACGCCTTCCCGCTCGACTGCGTGACGAAGGAGCCCCGTCAGCAGCGGGTCGAGACGGCTCTGAGCCACTCCTTCGGCTTCGGCGGCCACAACGTCGCCCTCGCCTTCCAACGCGCGTGATCCACAGGGGTATTTCGGAACGGCGAGGGTGTCCTCGCCGTTCCTTGATCGTTACTTTGTTGTGACCGTAATCATGAACGACGCGGCCCCGCCGTCCACGAACGACCTGCTCACCGCCGTGCTCTTCGGACCGAACTTCCGCCAGGAGCACGGGTTCTGGCGCCGACTGCTCACAACGGAGCCGTTTCGCCGTCCCGGTGGTGGCACCCCCGACGAACGACTCGCTCTCTCCTACCACCGGCTGCGGATCCTCAACAACGCGCTCGACAGCGGCGCGAGACTGGCCGCCGACCCCCGGGCGCTGGCCGCCCTGCACGAGTGGCTCGGCCCCGTCGACCCGGCGCTGACCACCGTGGCGGGCATCCACTACAACCTCTTCCTCGGCAGCCTCCTCGACCACGACGCGGGCACACTACGCGACTTGTCGGACTTCCTCGCCCTGCGGCGTGTGGGCACCTTCCTCTGTACGGAGGTGGAGCACGGCAACGACGCGGCGGCCATCGAGACGACCGCGGCCTACGACCGGGAACGCGACGGCTTCGTGCTGCACACCCCGCACGCCGGGGCACAGAAGTTCATGCCCAACACCAGCCCCGCCGGAGGCCCCAAGTCCGGTGTGGTCGCGGCCCGGCTGCTCGTCGACGGCGCCGACCACGGGGTCTTCCTCTTCCTCGTCCCGCTCACCGACGCCCATCGCACCCTGCCCGGCGTCCGGGTGCGGCGGCTGCCCGCCAGGATGGGTTCCCCGGTCGACCACTGCCTGACCTCTTTCGACCGCCGTTTCGTTCCGCGTGACGCGCTGCTCGCCGGACAGCAGGGACGGATCGACGACGACGGCCACTTCCGCAGCGAAGTCCCGAACCGCAGAAGGCGGTTCCTCGTCTCCATCGGCCGGGTCACCCCCGGCAAGCTCTCCATGAGCGCCTGCGCGGTCGGATCCGCCCGGGTCACCCTGGCCATCGCCGTCCGGTACGCCGGCCACCGGATGATCTCCGGATCACGCGCCGCGCGGCGGATCCCGGTGTACGCGCACCGCACCCATCACGGGCCGCTGGCCGGAGCGATGGCGACTGTCTACGCGATGAGCCTGCTGCACCGAAGGGCCCTGGACCGCTGGGAGTCGGCGCCGGAGACCGACCGGGACGAGGCGGAGCGTCTGGTGGCCGTCGCCAAGGGATGGATCACCTGGCAGGCACGCGCTGTCATCGTCGAGTGCCGCGAACGGTGCGGCGCCCAGGGGCTCCTGGAGAACAACGGCATGACCGAGCTGTTCACCGGCATCGAGGGTGCGATCACCGCCGAGGGCGACAACCTGGCCGTGCACGCCAAGGCCGCCGCCGAGATGCTGTTCAGTGCCACCGCCCCGGAACCGGCCGCGGGCGGCCCCGGTGACACGGGCGACCCCGCCTTCCTCGGCGGTCTCTTCGCGGCGTTGGAGGACCTCTGGTTCACCCGTGCCCGCGAACGGATGGCCGCCGCCCCGCCCGGCGACCCGCTCGGCCGCTGGAACGCCGCCTCGTCGGCCGCGCTGCGCGGGGTCGAGGCGCACGCCTACCGGCAGGCGGACGAAGCGTACGCCGAGGCCGTCGCCTCCCTGCCCGAGGGCGCGGCGCGCGAACGGCTGTCCGAGCTGCGTAGGCTCTTCGCGCTCCGATGGATCGCCCGCAACAGCGGCGCCCTGCTCGCGTCCGGACGGCTGACCGCCGATCAGGTCACCTCGCTGCCCGACGCGGTGGAGGACGCGGTCGCCGTCGTGGCCGAACACACGCCCGCCCTGGTGGAGTCCTTCGCGCTCCCCGAGCGCCTGATGTCGGACTGGCCGATCGCCGGACCCGGCTACGTGGACGTGTACGACGACCCCGAGGGGCCCTGGCACCGGGGCCGCAGGACGGGAATCCAAGGCCGCGCGGCGGAGTTCCGGCGGCCCGTCTGTGGCAGCAGGCGGCGCCCGCTGCGCGAGAAGGTGGCGGCGCTCGGTACACGCGGGGTCCTGCTGGCGTACTGGGGAACCGCCTCCATGCTCTCCCGATGGTTCGAGAAGCCGCAGGTGAGCGTAGACGAATCGGTTCGCCCGAAGGCGTAACCGGAGGATCGTCATCCAGTTACATCGGGCGGCGGGCCGTCGCGTTCACGCACCCGCCGCGCGGGACGAAGCCAGGCCGATGAGACGCCGATGAGAGGAACCACCATGAAGACCATCCACCCCAAGATCACCGAGGTACTGACCGCGACGTTCAAGGTGCCCGCCGCCGAGATCCTGCCGGAGTCCACGATGGACAGCCTGGAGATGGACTCCCTCGCGGTCGCCGAGTTCGCCGTCGTCATCAAGGAGACCCTGGGCGTCGAGGCGGACTCGGAGAAGCTGTACAAGGACGCCACGCTGGCCGACATCTCCGCGTACATCGACGCGGCCGTCGGCAGTGCGGCGGCCGAGGCCACTGTGCCGGTGAGCAACACCCGATGAAGCGACCCGCCATCGCCGTCACCGGGCTGGGGATGATCACCCCGGTCGGCCACACCACCGACACCACCTGGGACGGAGTCTGCGCGGGCGCGTCGCCCGCCCGCACCGTCCCCGGACTACTGGGCTGCGAAGTCGACTTCGCCTGTACGGTCACCGGCATCGACCTCGACGACGCGGTCGGCGGCCGGACCGCGTTCCGGATGGGCCGGTACGTCAAGTTCGCCCTCCTGGCCGCCCGGGAGGCGGTCGCCGACGCCGGGCTCGACCCTGAGCGCTGGGACGGCGCCCGGGTCGCCGTCGTCGTCGGCACGAGCAGCGGAGGATCCGCCGGACTCACCGAGCAGGCCGTCGCCCTGGAGCGGCGGGGCCCCGGAGCCACCTCGCCCTCGGGCATCCTGCTGACCATCCCGAGCATGCCCGCGGCCGAGATCGCCATCCGGATGGGGGCCACCGGTCCCAGCCTGGCCCCGTGCACGGCCTGTTCGTCCGGGGTGACCGCGCTGTCGGTGGCCCGGGACATGCTGACGCTGGGCCAGTGCGACATCGCCATCGCCGGGGCCACCGAGTCGATCGTGTTCCCGGTCGCCATGACCGGCTTCGCCCGCTCCGGTGCGGCAGCGCTGCGGCGGGACGGCGACCCCGCCCGTCTCTGCCGGCCCTTCGCGGCGGACCGGGCCGGCATCGTCATGGGCGAGGGCGCGGCCATCATGGTCCTGGAGCGGGCGACGGACGCCCGTGCGAGAGGAGCCGTCCCCCGGGCGCTGATCGCGGGCGCGGGCGCCACCACCGACGCCCATCACCCCACCAGCCCCCACCCGTCCGGGGAGGTCGCGGGGGCGGCGGTCGACGCCGCGCTGCGCGACGCGGGCTGGCGTGCCGAGGACGTCGACCACGTCAACGCGCACGGGACGTCGACCCCCCTCAACGACGCCACCGAAGCCGCCCTCATCGGCCGGTCCTATCCGCACCGGCCGCCCGTCACCGCCCCCAAGGGCGTGCTGGGCCACTGCATGGGGGCGGCCGGAGCCATCGAGGCCGGCCTGACGATCCTCACGCTCCAGCACGGAGTGGTCCCCCCGATCGCGAACCTGGACGCCCCCGAGCCCGGGTTCGACATCGACTGCGTGACCAAGGCCCCGCGCGAGGTGCCCGTACGGCGAGCCGTCAGCCACTCCTTCGGCTTCGGCGGCCAGAACGCGGTGATCGCCCTCCAGGCTCCGTAACCCGGGCCCCGCGGCCCGGGCTCCGTGAGCCAAGGGCTGATGGACCCCCGGGCGGATTTCACCGGGCCGGTGCGGCGGGTCGATCCCGCCGCACCGGCCCCGCGCACAGCCGCCCGACGCACCGTCTCCGGCCTGCCCGAAGACGCGTGACAGCCGGCCGCCGGGCTCGACGGCCACGCCGGGCGGTCCTGGCACACCGGGGTCAGGGCGGTCGTCGCCCCGGACGGGCCCGAGGGGCGCTTCTCGGCCCGGTTCCTGCCGCGCCGCTCAGCGCGGGCGGCGCCGGACAGCCCGCCGGGCGGACCCGTGGAACGAGTCCGCCCGGCGGCCGAGGACGTGGGAGCGGCCGTGCGGCCACCTGGGGAAGTGCCGGTCAGCGGCGTCGCCCCTGGCCGAACTCGCCACCGGCGTCCTTGCCCTTGCCCATCTCCGTGCCGTCCGCGTAGTCGATCTTCTCCTTGCGGACCTCGGCGGAGACCTCCTTCTGCTCGGTGACCCGGTTGGTCTCCAGCCGGACCCGTTCCACCGGCACGGCTTCCTTCCGTACGGTGGCACGCTCCGCGTGCAGCGTGACCTCGACGTCCTGCTCGCCGAAGTCCGTGGTCCCGGTGGTCTTCGCACCGGGCTGGAGCGGTTCGCGGACCACACGTACCTCTTCGTGGGACACGGGCACGGTCCGGGTGACCTCCTCGGTCACCACGTACTTGTGCAGCCGCGCCTTGCCACTCTCGTACTCCTCCTTGCCGACGTGCAGCTGCTCCTCGGAGCGGATCAGCTCCTCCCTGCCGCTCATGTCGGCGGCCCGGGACGTGCCCGCGCCGGCGCCCGCCAGCGGGCGTGCGGAGGCGTCCGTGTCGCGGTGCCTGCCCGTACCGCTGCCTGCTCCTGCCATGCCCGCTCCCGTCGTTCCCGCGCCGGCCATCCCGGCGCTCGTGTCTGCCTTCCCGGTCGCCTTGGCGCCGGGGGCCGTTCCGGTCCCACGGGCCGCGCCCGCCGCACCGGCGGCGCCCGCCGCGCCCATCGCGCCGGTCCCGGCGACGGTCGGCGCGTCCATGCCCGGCGACCGGTTGCCGGACTTCCTGGTCAGGCCGTAGTGCCGGTACAGCTCCTCCTCCTCGGCCACGGAGAGGTGTGCGTCGGCGTCCACGCGCGGTGCGTCCTTGACGCTGTCCTTCGGATGCGCGACGTGCAGGTCGGAGCCCACCCGACGGGCTCCGGCGAGCGGGACGAAGCTCTCCTTCATGCCGAACAGACCGGTCTTGACCGTGACCCAGTCGGGCTTGCCGGTGTCGTCGTCGACGTACACCCGGCCCACACTGCCGACCTTCTCGCCGTCGTTGTCGTACACGGTCAGACCGTCGAGTTCTCCGGAATCCGTGAAACCGTCAGCGGCTCCCATAACCGATTCCTCCTCTCGGGCACGCCCTGTGGGTGGCTCCACCAGAGGTGGCGCGTCCGGATTCCATCGCGCCTCACCCGCATGGACGCTGCAACCGCCCGCCTTGCCCGGATCGGGGCTCCCGGAAGCCCGGTGCGGGGCCCCGGGCCCGTGCGGCGGCACCGGGCCGCCCACGGACCCGTTAGGCCAATCGGGTGAGGGTCCGGGTCCCGCATATGATCGGCGGACCGCGACGGCCGAAGGACGGACCGCCGCCGACCCGCCGAGCCACCAGGGGTGCGCCATCTCTTCCGTACGCCTCCGGCCGCCCGCGCAACGCGGCGAACTGCGCGACCGGCACGAGGGCGGGCACCGGCTCCACCATCTCCTCTGGCGGCTGGGGCCCGGCGTCCGGGTCTGCAGCAGCGCGATCCTCGGCGGCGGCATCGGCACCCGGGCCTGGGTCCTCAACGCCCAGGTCCCCGGTGGCTACCCGCGTCTCGACCCGGACCGGCACCTGGCCGAGATCGCCGCAGCGGAGGGGCTCACCGGACCGGGCGCGGGGTTGATGACCGCCGCCGACGTGGCGGCGTACACGACCGGCCAGGACGGTGGAGTCACCGCGACCGTCACCGCCGGCCTCGGCGTACGGGGCTGGGCGGCGGCCCCCGACACCGCCACCGGGGTGTCGCGTCCGCAGGAGGAGGAGGCCTCGGCGGCCCCGTTCCGGCCGGAGCCCGCGGAGGTCCCGGCGGCCCCGTTCCGGCCGGGCACGGTCAACATCGTCGTCACACTGCCCGTCGCGCTCTCCGACGCCGCCCTGGTCAACGCCGTCGCCACCGCCACCGAGGCCAAGGTGCAGGCACTCCTGGACGCCGGACACGACTGCTCGGGCACCCCCACGGACGCCGTGTGCGTCGCCTCTCCCGAACCGGGACCCGACGGCGGCGAACTCTTCGCGGGGCCCCGGTCCGCCTGGGGCGCGCGGATCGCCCGCGCCGTGCACACCGCCGTACTGGCGGGGGCCCGCAGCGCACCGTGACGGGCCCGGGCCGGCTCACCCACGGTCACCGGACGCCGCACCACCGCGTCGAACAGGCAGCCCGGGTTCGGCGCGGTACGTGATGGGGGCGATGCGCCGAGCCTGCCCGAGCCTCGGGTGCGGGGCCGCCGCTCGCCGCCGCGGCGCCGGCCGGGCGGGCGCGGCGGCGGCGAGCGGAGGGCGTCGACGGCTCAGCGGGTCGCCGGGACCTCGGCGATCGAGCGGCCCGCCCACACGGGCGTCGGCTCGACGAGCGCGGCCAGCCGCTTCCGTACGGAATCCGGGAACGGGACGGTGCGGCCCGCCCGTTGGTCCACGTGGAGCGCCAGCAGCTCGCTCGTCGCCACCGGGGCGGCCGCCGGTTCCGGTACGCCGTCCGGCGCGCCGACCACGTACAGCTCGTGGCTGAAGCGCGCCTTCTTCGCGTCCACGCCCAACAGGCGGGTGCGGACGGCGAGATGAGAGCCCTCGGCCACGTCGCGGAGGTAGCGCAGATGCGACTCGACGGTGTAGAGCGAGCAGCCGGTGCTCTCCCGGTACCCGGCGTGCAGACCGGTCCCGATCATCATCGCGTCGGTGGCGTACCCGAAGACGAGGACGTAGAACGCCTCGCTCATGTGGCCGTTGTAGTCGATCCACTCGGGTCGCACGGTCCGGTGGAACAGGGGGAGTTCCGCGGCGTCGTCCGCCAGGGCCGTCTCCTCGGGGGGCGTGTGCTCGCTCATCGGGCGACCTCCTCGGCGGACCGGGGCAGCCGGCCCGTGGCTCGCAGGACGCCGATGACGCCCCGGTCCCGCTCGGCGACCAGATCGGCGATGCTCCGGCCGTCCGCCGCCTCCTCGCAGCCGGCCACCACCGCCTCGTACAGCGCCCGGTCCAGTTCCGGTGCCTCGAGCCTGGTCCAGGGCGACTTGAGCGAGGGGCCGAAGTGGTCGAGCATATGGGCCATCCCGCCCTCGCCGCCCGCGAGCGCGAAGGTCAGCATCGGTCCCATGACGGCCCAGCGGAGCCCCGGGCCCTCGGTGATCGACGCGTCGATCTCCGCCACCGTGGCCTCGCCGTTGGCGACCATGTGCAGGGCTTCGCGCCAGAGGGCTTCCTGGAGCCGGTTGGCTATGAAGCCGGGCACCTCGCGTTCCATGGTGATGACGGACTTGCCCGCGACGGCGTAGAAGCGCGAGGCCCAGTCGATCGCTGCGGGGGCGGTCCGTTCGCCGCCGACGACCTCGACCAGGGGGATGAGGTAGGGCGGGTTGAAGGGGTGCCCGACGACGAGCCGCCCGGGGTCGGCGGCCTCGGTCTGCATGTCCGTCATCGGGTAGCCGGAGGTCGACGAGGCGATCACCGTGCCGACGGGCGCCGCGGCGTCCAGCCGGGCCAGCAGATCGCGCTTGAGGTCCAGCTTCTCGGGGGCGCTCTCCTGGACGAACTGGGCGTCGGCCACGGCCTCTTCGAGGGTCGTGGTGACGGTCAGCCGGTCCTGCGACGCTCCGGGGGCCAGCCCGAGCTGCTCCAGCGCGGGCCAGGCCGCTGCGATGAGCCGGCGCAGCCGGACGGCCGCGTCGGGGGCCGGGTCCCAGGCGGTGACGTCGTAGCCGCGGGCGAGGAAGTGGGCCGCCCAGCCACCGCCGATCACCCCGGCCCCGACGCACGCGACACGGCGTACGTCCTCCGGGGCGCAGGGGGCGGCGGGGCCGTCGGTCGGGGCGGCGGAGGGAGGGACAGGCACGGGCGATACTCCAGAAGGACGGTGGGGGTGGGGGAGGAGGGGCAAGAGGGGGAGGAGGGGCAGGAGGGGGGAGGGAAAGGGGGGAGGACGTGCGGGAGGGAGAGGGAGGCGTGCGTGGTCAGGCGCGCGGGCGCAGGCCGAGCTTCAGGCGTGCCTCGTCGGGCGTGGCGACCCGGGAGCCCAGGGATTCGGTGATGCGCACGGCGTTCTCCACCAACTGACCGTTGGTGGCCTTGACGCCCCGGCCCAGGTAGAGGTTGTCCTCCAGGCCGACCCGGACGTGTCCGCCGAGCAGGATCGACTGGGCGGCCCAGGGCATCTGCATCCGGCCGAGCGCGAAGCTCGCCCACTGGGCACCCCGCGGAAGCATGTTGACCATCGCCTGGAGGACGCCGGGGTCGGCGGGCGCGCCCCACGGAATGCCCATGCAGAGCTGGAAGACCGTGGGGTCGTCGAGCAACCCCTCGGCGAGGAGTTGTTTGGCGAACCACAGCTGCCCGGTGTCGAAGATCTCCAGCTCGGGCCGGACTCCGAGCTCCTGGATGCGCTTCGCGCCGGTGCGGAGCATGTCGGGGGTCGAGACGTAGAGATTGCTGCCGTCACCGAAGTTGAGTGAACCGCAGTCCAGGGTGCAGATGTCCGGCAGCAGATCCTCGACGTGCGGCAGCCGTTCGAGAGCGCCGACCAGATCGGTGCCCGGCAGCTGACGGAGCGGGGCCTCCGGGTCGATGACGAGGTCTCCGCCCATTCCGGCGGTCAGGTTGATGACCACATCGGTGCCGGTCTCCCGGATCCGCTCGACGACCTCCCGGTAGAGCCGCGGATCGCGGGAGGGTGCGCCGGTCTCCGGATCGCGGACATGGATGTGCACCACGGCGGCCCCGGCACCGGCGGCCTCGACGGCGGAGGCGGCGATCTGCTCGGGCGTCACCGGGACATGGGGGCTGCGGCCGACGGTGTCGCCGGCTCCGGTGAGGGCACACGTGATGATGACGTCCTGGTTCACGGGCATGCGGGAACGTCTCCTCTCGGGGAGTTCGGGGAGTTCGGGAGTTGGGAGAGCTCGGGCTCAGGGGTTGGGGTTCAGAGGGGCGTGCGGGGCGGGCGCGGGTGTCAGCCGGCCGGGGGCGACGTCAGGAAGGCGTCCACGTGGGCGATGAGCGCGTCGTGCATGGTCTGGGCGCCGGTGCCCGGGCGGCCGGGCTCGGTGGCCAGGACCTGGGAGGCCAGGCCGTCGATCAGGGCGGTGAGGGCGAGGGCCGTGCTGTCCGCGTCGACCGGACGGAACACGCCTTGTCCGACGCCGCGACGGATCACGTCGGCGACCGTTGACCGCCACTGGCGGTAGTACTCCACATGGAGCCGTCCGACCGTGGTGGACCGGGCGGCCTCGGCCCACAGGTCGAGCCAGACGCACCACTGCCGCCGTTGCTGTTCGGTGCGGGGCGTCTGGAGCTCGATCAGCAGACGCAGCTCGTCCCCGGCGTGACGGGTGCCGGCCGTGGCGTCGGCACGGCGACGGGTGTCCTCGTCCATGCACCAGCGGACCGCCGCCTCGAGCAGTTCGTCACGGCCGGGGAAGTGGTAATGGATCGCCGCCGTGCTGGTGTGACAGGCCGCGGCGATGTCCGCGACCCGGACGGCGTGGAATCCGCGTTCGGCGATGAGCCGGACGGTCTCGCGGACGATCTGCAAGGGCCTGCCGCCCTCCGGCGAGGGCGATGGCGCGCGAGGGGGCGACGGGGCGCGCACGGTCGACGGCCTCGACGTCGCGCTGCCGGCCGTCGCCTCACCCGCACCGGCTGCCGCCTCGCCCGCCGCACCGGCCGCCGCATCGTCGTCGGCACCGGGCGTCGTACCGATCAGCCGACCGACGTCCACACCGCCGATGTCCGCGATCCGGGCCAGCTCGGCGGCGGTGAAGCGCCGTGTGCCGTTCAGCGAACGGGACAGCTTCGACGGATCGATGACGATCCGCCGAGCGAACTCGCGCGCGCTGACACCCGTCGCGTCGATCACCTGCCGGACCCGTGCGGCCACCTCATCCTGCTGCATGGTCAGCCACCGTAGCCATGTGTTGAGAAAACCTCAACATTGGTGGGAGGTAATCCCGGAACAAGCAAGGTGTTGCGGTTCTGACTGATTCATCAGTCAGAACCGCAACACCTGCTCGTCCGCTGTCCGTCCGGCCACCGCCCGACGGGGTGGCTCGCGGTGATCACTCCTCGACGAGCATCCCACTCCGCAGCTTGCCCAGCATCCGGCTCAGCAGTCGGGACACGTGCATCTGCGATATCCCGAGCTCCGCGCCGATCTGCGCCTGGGTCATCTCCTGGCCGAAGCGCATGTCGATGATCCGGCGCTCCCGCTCGTCCAGTTCGCCCAGCAGGGGCGCGAGGGCGTGGAGGTTCTCCACGGACTCCATGGCGGGGTCCGGCTCGCCCAGCACATCGGCGAAGGTCCGTCCGGCGGCCTGACCGGGTCCGCCCTCCGCGGTGTCGGTCGGCATGTCCAGGGAGCCCGCCGTATAGCCGTTGGAAGCGACGATCCCCTCCGTGACCTCGGACTCCTCGATCCCCAGGTTCTCCGCCAGTTCCCGCACGGTGGGGTCCCGGTCGAGGTCGCCCGCCAGGGACTCCTTCGCCTTGGCGAGGTCGACCCGCAGTTCCTGGAGGCGCCGCGGCACGTGCACCGCCCAGCTCGTGTCACGGAAGAACCGCTTGATCTCCCCGACGATGTACGGCACGGCGAACGAGGTGAACTCGACCTCCCGCGAGAGGTCGAAGCGGTCGATCGCCTTGATCAGTCCGATGGTGCCGACCTGGATGATGTCCTCCATGTCGCCGCTGCCCCGGTTGCGGAAGCGGTTGGCGGCGAAGCGGACGAGGGACAGGTTCATCTCGATCAGGGTGTTGCGCGCGTACTGGTACTCGTGCGTGCCCTCCTCCAGCGTCTGGAGGCGGTCGAAGAAGAGGCGCGAGAGCCGGCGCGCGTCCATCGGGGCGACCTTCCCGGCATCCTCGATCCACGGAAGTTCTTCGGTGGCGCCCGTCTGCTCCGTACCGGCCGGCTGCGCGGTCTGTGCGGTCATGTCGGCTTCACGCTCCCTGGTTCGTAGGCCCTGAGGTCTGTTCGCCTTCCCAGAGGCGCGGCTCTCATACGTCGAAGCGCGAGTTGATCCGGCCAACCGGAATGAGTTGGCTCGAAACAGGTGCAGTTCGGCCCTGAGGCGCGGTCATCCGAGAGGCACAGGCCACGAGGGGCGAGCCGAGTGGCACGGGTCGCGAGACGCGGGTCGAAAGCCGCGAGCCGAAGGGTGCAGGTAGAGGGCGCACATGAACGGCGCGAGCAATGAATGCGCAAACAACCGCCCCACCGGTACGGGGGAGCCCGGTGGGGCGGTCGCCACCAGAGTGCCACAGCCGGGGGGTCGTTGGGACCGGACCGGCGCGTATTGGCCTACGGATGAGTCGATTTCGTCGCTCGCCGTTCGGGCGTGCGCCGGAGCAGCGGGGTGTCGCCGGGGGGCGTCGGCGCCGGTGGCGCGGGCAGGGCGCGGGGGCGGACAGCCCGCGCCCCGATGACGGCGACGCCGTGAACAGAGCCGCCTCATGGAATACCCGCCGTACCCGCCGGCTTCTCCTGCCTGGCGGGTACGCCGCTACCGACCCCGAGCACCCGCTGCCGAGAACCGCGCGATGGACGGAACGAGAACGAGGAAGCCCATGACCCGGAACAGCAACCGGCCCCGGACCGATGATCCTTCCGGGCCCCACCCCCTGGACAACCCCGCCCGGGCCTCGCTCACCGGCCCGCACGCCCACTTCGCCGAGAGCCGAGGGCGGGTCCTGCGCTATCCCGCCGACGTCACTCCCTGGATCGCGCTCCCCGACGCCCCGGACGCCCGGGACTGGGCCGACGTCGCGGCGCTCGCGGGGCCGGGCGGGTCCGTCGCCCTGGCAGCGTTCCAGGAGCCGCCGCCGCGGGACTGGGAGATCGTCTTCCGGGCCGAGGGCGTCCAGATGGTCGACGCGTCGGTGGACGCCGCGCCCGATCCGGAGGCCGTCCCGCTGGGCCCCCGGGACGTGCCGGAGATGCTGGACCTGGTGGCGCGCACCCGCCCCGGTCCCTTCCTGCCGCGCACGGTCGAGCTGGGCACGTATCTGGGCATCCGTCGGGGCGGCGCGCTGGTGGCGATGGCGGGGGAGCGGCTGCACCCGCCCGGCTTCACGGAGATCAGCGGTGTCTGCACGGACGAGTCCGTACGGGGGCAGGGGCTGGCGAGCCGGCTGGTCCTGGCGGTCGCGCACGGGATCCGGGAGCGCGGCGAGACGCCGTTCCTGCACGCCTCCGCCTCCAACACCGGGGCCGTTCGGCTCTACGAGTCCCTCGGCTTCCGGCTTCGCCGACGTCCGGAATTCATCTCCGCGCTCGTCCCCGCCGCGCTCCCGTCCGCCGACGCGAGCCGCAGGCCCTCGCTGCGCTGACCGGTACTGGTACCCCGATCCCCCTTACCCGTCCGGTACCCGCGCGACGGGACCGGGACCTGAGGCACCCCCGGCACGGGACCACGGTCCCGGGCCGGAGGTCCCGGGCGGGACCTTCGGCGGCCGCCCGGGGCCCTAAGCCCTCCTGCGCGGACGCCCGCCACCCGGTCAACTGGAAGGGACCGACCGAAACCGCGGGCGGCACCGAGAGATCAGCGGGAGGACAGGCCGTGCCCATGAGGTTGCTGGACATGGCACAGAAACGGAGCGGGGTCATGCCCCGGGGTGATACCGCGCCCGGAGCGGACGCGGGCGCCGGAGCGGTGTCCCAGAGCCGGATCGGCGACTGGGCACTGGTCGGCGGTCTCGCGCTGCTGACCGTACTCGTCGTGTTCCTCGACGTCAGTACCGGCAACGACCTGCGGGTCGTGCCGCTGCTCGTGGTCGTCCCCGCACTGGCCTCCGTCTACTGCAGCCTCCGCCAGACCATCTGGATCGCGGTGTGGATCACCACCGTCGTCGTCGGGTTCCGGGTCGGGGCGGACGGCACCTTCTGGGACTTCGTCTTCGGCATCGGATTCGCCGTACTGGCCTGTGTGCTCGGGGTCGCTGCCTGCGCCGCGCGCATCCGCCACGCCACCGAGATGGCGCGGCTGCGGTCCGCCGCCGTCGCCCTGCAGCGCCAGATCCTGCGGCCGCTGCCGGTAGGTACCGACCACGTCGTCGCGCACGGGCTCTACGAGCCGATCGAGGAGGACCGCTTCGTCGGCGGAGACATCTACGAGGTCGTCGATTCGCCCCACGGGACCCGCGTGATCATCGGAGACGTCCAGGGCAAGGGGCTCGCGGCCATCGGCGCCGGATTCGCGGCCATCGCCGCGTTCCGTGAGGCGGCCATCCGCGAACGCACGCTCACGGGAGTGGTGGAGGCGCTGGAGGCCGCCGTCGTCCGGCACAACGTGTTCTCCGCCCAGACGGGTGAGGCAGAACGCTTCGTGACCGCGCTCGTCCTCGGGTTCGACGAGGGCGGCCGGGTGGAGGTCGTGAACTGCGGGCACCTGCCGCCGCGCCTGCTGCACGACGGCCGGTCCTCGGCCGTCACGCTCCACCGGACATACGTCCCCCTCGGCCTCGCCGGACTCAGCCAGGAGACCCGTACGACCGAGTCCTTCGACTTCCCGCCGGGCGCGACGCTCCTCGTCGTCACCGACGGGGTGACCGAGGCCCGCGACGTCGGCGGCGCCTTCTACCCGCTGGACGAGCGGATCAGGGCCTGGGCCGGGCATGGGCCGCGCGAACTGCTCGACGCGCTCCACGTCGATCTGGGGGAGTTCTCCGGAGGCGTCCGGCGCGACGACATCGCCGCGCTCGCCCTGTTGCGCGCCTCTGCCGACGGCGGAAGGCGGCCCGCGGTCCAGGGCGCCGCGTTCGCCGGCGACGCCCTCCCCGGCGACGCCGATTCCGGCGCCGGGCCCCATGGCGATCCCGCCGAAGCGGGCGAGGCCCAGCGGCGGCCCGCCGCGGTCTGAACCCGCGGCGCGGGACCGCGGCGGGTATCCCTGATGTCCCCACGAGACTAATGTCGCGTGGGGACATTTTCAGGTGTACGGTGCATGTATGACTCCGGAACGGAAGATCCCGGATCGGCGCGGCCGCAAGGCGCGCCGCACCCGCGACACCCTGGCGCAGGCCGCGTTCGAGCTGGTGCTCGACCGAGGGCTGCGGAACGTGACGGTCGAGGAGATCGCGGAAGCCGCGGACGTCGACCGCCGCACCTTCAGCAGGTACTTCACGAGCAAGGAGGCCGCCGCCCTCGACTCCCTGCGGGGTGACGGCGACCGCATCAACGCGGCCCTGCGAGCCCGCCCGGCACCTGAACCCCCGCTCCTCGCCTACCGGCGGGCCGTCCTCGACTGGCTCGCCGATCCCGGGTCGGAGCCCTGGCACCTCCGCCCCCGGATCTTCGACCTGCTGGTCGTCGCCGAGGAGGAGCCGACCCTCTACGCCGTCTTCCACCACATCCGGGTGGACGCCCAGGAGGACTCGGTCGCCATCGTCGCGGACCGGCTCGGTGTCGATCCCCGGCAGGACATCCGCCCCGCCGTGACCGTCGCCGCCGGAGCGGGTGCGCTGCTCGCCGCCCAGGCCGCCTGGGTGCGCGGAGGCCGGCCGGACGCTCTGCCCGCACTGGTCGCCGAGGCGTTCGACGCGCTCTCCGCTGACCTGCTCGGCGAGCCGCGCCCCGCTGCGGAACAGCACCGCGGCACCACCAGAACCACCCGTACCACCGAAGCAGCAGAAGGAACAGAGGCAACACCATGAGCACCGAGCCCAGCTCCACCCCCGCGGCCGCGGCGAAGGCCGACGCCCGCACCGAGTTCGCGGGCCGCACCGCCCTCGTCACCGGCGGCGCCTCCGGCATCGGCCTCGCCCTGGCCCGGCGGCTCGCCGCCGGCGGCGCGGCGGTCGTCGTCGCCGACTACGACGAGGAGAACGCGCGCAAGGCCGCGGCCGACCTGGAGAGCGCCGGGGCCAGGGCCGCCGCCGTCGCGATGGACGTCACCGACCCGGCCTCCGTCGAAGCGGGCGTACGGTTCGCGGTGGACGCCTTCGGCGCCCTCCACCTGGCCGTCAACAACGCCGGCATCGCGGGCTCCAGCAGCCCCACCGGCGAGTACCCGGTCGAGGACTGGAACCGCGTCGTCGCCACCAATCTCAGTGGCGTCTTCCTCTCGATGCGCTACGAACTGCCCGCCATCGTCGCGGCGGGCGGCGGCGCGATCGTCAACATGTCCTCCATCCTCGGCACCAACGGCTTCGCCGGGTCGCCCGCCTACGTCGCGGCCAAGCACGGCGTCGTCGGTCTCACCAAGACCGCCGCGCTCGAATACGCCGGACAGAACGTCCGGATCAACGCGGTCGGCCCCGGCTTCATCGACACCCCGCTCCTGCGGAACACCGACCCGGAGGCGCGTGAGCACCTGATCTCCCTGCACCCGGCGGGACGGCTCGGCACCGCCGAGGAGGTCGCCGAACTCGCGGCGTTCCTGCTCTCCGACAAGGCCTCCTTCATCCACGGCAGCTACCACCTGGTGGACGGCGGCTACTCCGCCCCGTGACAGAGCCCCCGAGTGGCGCGCGGGGGACACGGGGGCGACAAAGAGAGTCAAGAGAGAAGCGAGGAGACCTCATGAAAGCCGTTCAGTACCGAGCCGTCGGCGCCGCCCCCGAGGTGGTCACCGTTCCGGACCCCGAGCCCGGCCCCGGACAGGTCCTGCTGAAGGTCACCGCCGCCGGTGTCTGCCACTCCGACATCGCCGTGATGAGCTGGCCCGCCGACCAGGTCCCCTTCCCGCTGCCCCTGACCCTGGGGCACGAGGGCGTCGGCACGGTCGCCGCCCTCGGTGACGGCGTCGACGGCTTCGCCCTCGGCGACTCCGTCGCGGTCTACGGACCCTGGGGCTGCGGCACCTGTGTGAACTGCGCCGAAGGCAGGGAGAACTACTGCCTGCGCGCCACGGAGCTCGGCATCATGCCGCCCGGACTCGGCGCGCCCGGCGCGATGGCCGAGTACATGATCGTCGACGACCCCCGCCACCTGTTTCCGATCGGTGACCTCGATCCGGTGAAGACCGTGCCCCTCACGGACGCCGGGCTGACCCCGTACCACGCGATCGTGCGCTCCCGGGCGAAGCTGGTGCCCGGCTCCACCGCCGTCGTCATCGGTACCGGCGGCCTCGGCCACGTCGCGATCCAGTTGCTGCGCGCCATGACGGCAGCCCGGGTGATCGCCCTCGACGTCACCGAGGACAAGCTCGCCCTGGCCAGGACCGTCGGCGCGCACGAAGCCGTCCTCTCCGACGAGAAGGCGGCCGCCCGCGTCATGGAACTGACCGGCGGACTCGGCGCCCACGTGGTCCTCGACTTCGTCGGAGCGCCGCCCACCGTGGCGACCGCGGGCGCCGTCGCCCGCGTCGACGGCGACGTCACCATCGTCGGCATCGGCGGCGGCGCGCTCCCGGTCGGCTTCGGCACGCTTCCGTACGGCACCAACGTCAGCGCGCCCTACTGGGGCTCGCGCAAGGAGCTCGCCGAGGTCCTCGACCTGGCCCACGCCGGAGCGGTCGACGTCCATGTGGAGACGTACTCCCTCGACGAGGCCCCACTCGCCTACGAGCGCCTCCACGACGGCAGGATCAACGGCCGGGCCGTCATCCTCCCGGGCGGCTGAGCTCTCCGGCCCACGGGTGGCCGAGCCCCTCCGGCCCCCGGGCAGCGGCCTGATTCCTTCCGGCCCCTGGGCAGGGGGCTGGCCCCCTCCGCCCCCTCCGGCGGGTGCACGGGCCCCCTCCGGCACCCCGGCGGGTGCCTGAATCCGCCCGCGTCCGGCGGCTGAACCTCCCGGTCCCTCCGTCGTGGAACGTCCGCCCGACCGCCCCGGCGGCGGTCTCCGGCTCCTGGCCGGCTGCCGCCCCCGGGCGGGCGAGAAATCCCCGGCGCCGGGAGTCCGGCCGCCGTTAGAATGGCCGACATGGGTTCGTACCACTACTACTTCTTCCGCTGATTCCCGGCCCGGACGGCCGCAGCGCGCCGCACCGCGCGTCCCTCTGAGACGCCCGCGGTGACGTTGACGTCACCGCGCGCCCGCCGCCGTCCCCTCCGCCGTCCGGCATCCACGCCCCGCCGCCGCGCCTCCGCGTGCGCCTTCGCGGGCCGTCACCCAGGGAAAAGGCACCCATGCACCCCCAGCGCGACCGCGCTCAACTGGCCGTCAAGGACGTCTCCAAGAAGTACGGGGACCGCTCCGTACTCGACCAGGTGACCCTCACCGTCCGGCCCGGTGAGAAGACCGCCGTCATCGGCGAGAACGGCTCCGGAAAGAGCACACTGCTCCGGCTGCTGGCCGGAGTGGAACAACCGGACTCCGGTGAGATCACCGTCCGCTTCCCCGGCGGCACCGGCTATCTCGCCCAGACCCTCGGCCTCGACCCGGCCGGCACCGTGCAGGACGCCGTCGACGCGGCCCTCGCCGAACTGCGCGACCTCGAACACCGTATCCGCGAGGCGGAGACCGGCCTCTCGGAGCGGAAGCCCGGCGACCCGGGGCCCACCGACGCGGAACTCGCCGCGTACGGCGACCTCCTCACCGCCTACGAGGACCGCGACGGTTACCGCGCGGACGCCCGCACCGAAGCGGCTCTGCACGGCCTCGGCCTCGCCCACCTCACCCGCGGCCGCGCTCTCGTCACGCTCTCCGGCGGCGAGCAGTCCCGGCTCGCCCTCGCCTGCGTCCTGGCAGCCGCCCCCGACCTGCTGCTGCTCGACGAGCCGACCAACCACCTCGACGCCCGCGCCGTCGGCTGGCTGGAGGACCACCTGCGCGCCCACCCGGGCACCGTCGTGGCGATCACCCACGACCGGACGTTCCTGGAGCGGGTCACCTCGGTGATCCTGGAGGTCGACCGGGACCTGCGCACGGTCACCCGGTACGGGGACGGCTGGGACGGCTACCGCACCGCCAAGGCCGCCGCCCGCCGCCGTTGGGCCCAGCGACACGAGGAGTACCTGACGGAGCTGGCCCGCACCGAGGAGCTCGTCGCAGCGGCCGGAGCGCGGCTCGCGGCCAGCGGAGGAGACCCGAAACAGGGCTTCGGCAAGCACCGTCGCTCGCACGAGGCGAAACTGTCCGGCCAGGTCAGGGCCGCCCGGACCCGGCTGGACGCGCTGCGCAGGTCTCCCGTGCCGCCCCCGCCCCACCCGCTCGCCTTCACCGGCCGCCCGACCGTCGCCGACGGGACCGGCCCGGCGGACCGCGACGGCACCACCACCGTGACCGGCACCGCGGACCGCGCGAGGCCCCTCGTGGAGCTGGACGCCGTCTCCGTCGGGGACCGCCTCCGCCTCCCCTCCCTGCGCGTGGCACCGGGAGCCCGCCTCCTGGTGACCGGTGGCAACGGGGCCGGGAAGACCACCCTGCTGCGGGTCATCGTGGGTGACCTGACCCCCGACGCGGGCACGGTCACCCGCCGGGCCCGCATCGGCTACCTCCCGCAGGAACTGCCCGCGCGCCCGACCCGGCGCACCCTGCTCGCCACCTTCGCGGCGGGCCGCCCCGGCTTCCCCGACGAGTACGCCGACGAGCTCCTGGCCCTCGGCCTGTTCCGCCCCGAGGACCTCGGCGTGCCCGTCGCGTCTCTCTCCGTCGGCCAGCAACGCAGGCTGGCCCTGGCCCGGCTGGTGACCCGGCCCGCCGATCTGCTGGTACTGGACGAACCGACGAACCACATCGCGCTGAGCCTGGTGGAGGAGCTGGAACAGGCCCTCGACCAGTACCGGGGCGCGGTCGTCGTCGTCTCGCACGACCGCAGCTTCCGGGCCCGCTTCACCGGCGACGTACTGGAACTGCGGGCAGGCCGCCCGGCGGGCGCGGTGCCCGCCTACGCGTCCGGGGAGGCGGTGCTCCCGCGCACCTGAGCGCGCAGCCGGTCGACGAACACCCGCTGGCCGACGATCAGACGCTCGGCGGCCTGCTCCGGCGTGCACCAGGCGAACCGGTCCATCTCCGGGAACTCCTGCTGCACGCCGGACCCGCGCGGCCACTCCATCGTGAACGTCCCGGGCACGACGGACGCCACGTCCAGCTCCGCCTCCACGGCCCAGAGGGTCACCGTCTTGCCGCTGCGCTGCCGTGACTCGCCCAGCGGGATCCACGCGCCCGGCGGAACCGGCACGCCCAGCTCCTCCACGAACTCCCGGCGGGCGGCGGTCTCCGCGTCCTCCTCCGGTCCGTGCTCGCCCTTCGGCACCGACCAGGCGGCCGCCTCCCGCCCCGCCCAGAACGGTCCGCCCATGTGCCCGATCAGCACCTCGACATCCCGCTCGCCCGTGCCCTCCGTGACCCGGAAGAGAAGAAGCCCCGCACTGCGCCTGCCTGTCGACATGTCGTCAAGTCTGCTGCGGCACGGTGCGGGGCGCCACGCGGGCCCGGCACGCCCCGGAGGCAGCGCTACGTCTTGCGGTAGCCGTACGCCTCCGAGGCCGCGGCCTCCACCGCCGCGAGGTCGCCACCCGCCGAGGCGGTCACCACGGCCGCCACAGCGCCCTCCACGAACGGCGCGTCCACGAGCCGCGTGCCCTCGGGCAGCTCGTCGCCCTCGGCGAGCATGGCCTTCACCGTGAGGACCGCGCTTCCCAGGTCCACCAGGACCGCGACACCCGCCCCCCGCTCCACCGAGGCGGCGGCCCGGCCGATCAGCTCCGCGCTCGTCCCGAGCCCGCCGCCCGGCAGCCCGCCCGCCGCGGCGACCGGCGCGGTCACCCCGCCGGCGGCGAGGCCCCGGGCCAGCTCGGCGACCGACTCGGCGACGGCACCGCTGTGGGAGACCAGAACGATGCCCACCTGCCGCTCGCCGCTCACGCGCCCGCTCCGTCCGTCGCCGTCGCCGCCAAGGCCTCGACCAGCAGCGCCGACGAGGTCGCGCCCGGATCCTGATGCCCGATACTGCGCTCGCCGAGATAGCTCGCCCGGCCCTTGCGCGCCTGCAACGGCACCGTCGCCTCGGCGCCCGCACGAGCCGCGTTCGCGGCGCCGTCGAACGAGGTGGCGAGGGCCTCCGCGGCGGGCAGCAGCGCGTCGAGCATCGTCTTGTCCCCGGCCTGCGCGCCGCCCAGCTGACCCACCGCGGCGACCCCGGCCGCGAACGCCCGGGCCAACTGGTCCCGCGTCACCTCGTCGTCGTCCCCGAGCGCCTTGCCCGTACGGCGCAGCAGTGTCCCGTACAGCGGTCCGGACGCCCCGCCGACGGTGGAGATGAGCTGCCGTCCGGCCAGGGTGAGAACAGCTCCGGGAGTGGTGGGGGCATCCTTCTCCAGCACCGCCGTCACCGCCGTGAAGCCGCGCTGGAGATTGCTGCCGTGGTCGGCGTCCCCGATCGCCGAGTCCAGCTCGGTCAGATGGTTCGCCTCACGCTCCACGGACGCCGCGGCAGCGGTCATCCAGCGGCGGAAGAAGTCGGTGTCGAGCACATGATCTCCTGTTCCTCGGTCCCACCCGGAACGGTTCGTCCCGGCGGTGGCACGGGCTGTACGGCCAACCCGCACCGGGGTCGCACACAGTCGCGGGGTCCGTCGGGCGCTCAGCGGCCCCAGCGGAGCGCGGCCGTCCGCACGGGCGCGTCCCACAGGCGCAGCAGCTCCTCGTCGACCTGGCACAGCGTCACCGAACAGCCTGCCATGTCGAGCGATGTCACGTAGTTCCCCACGAGCGTACGAGCCACCGGGACACCCCGCTCGGACAGGACCCGATGGACCTCGGCATTGAACCCGTACAGCTCCAGCAGCGGTGTCGCCCCCATGCCGTTCACCAGCGCCAGCACCGGTCCGGTGGGGCGCAGATCGTCCAGTACCGCGCTCACGGCGAAGTCGGCGATCTCGCCGGACGTCATCATCGGCCGCCGCTCACGCCCCGGCTCCCCATGGATGCCGATGCCCAACTCCAGCTCCCCAGTGGGCAGATCGAAGGTGGGGCTGCCCTTGGCCGGAGTGGTGACGGCGCCCAGCGCCACCCCGAAGCTGCGTGAGGCCCCGTTCACCTGCCGTGCGACGGCGGCGACCCGCTCCAGCGGAGCGCCCTCGTCCGCCAGGGCTCCGGCGATCTTCTCGACGAACAGCGTCGCTCCCGTACCGCGCCGCCCGGCGGTGAACGTACTGTCGCTCACGGCCACGTCGTCGTCCACCACCACCTGGGCGACCTGGATTCCCTCGTCGTCGGCGAGCTCGGCGGCCATCTCGAAGTTGAGCACGTCGCCGGTGTAGTTCTTGACGACGAACAGCACCCCCGCCCCGCTGTCGACGGCTGCCGCCGCCCGCAGCATCTGGTCGGGCACGGGGGAGGTGAAGACCTCCCCGGGACAGGCGGCCGACAGCATCCCGGGTCCGACGAACCCGGCGTGCAGCGGCTCGTGCCCCGAACCACCCCCGGAGACGAGGCCCACCTTTCCCGCCACGGGCGCGTCCCGCCGCATGACGACCCGGTTCTCCACATCGACGGTCAGCTCGGGATGTGCGGCCGCGATGCCCCGCAGGGCATCGGCGACCACGGTCTCGGGAACGTTGATGAGCATTTTCATGCCAGTCTCCTGGTGTGCGTAGCAGAGGGCTTCGGGACCTGCGTTCTTCCAGGTGGGTAAGGATGGAGCGAGTTGTGGATCTTGGCGGTCCGTGGCGGCTTGCCCCGCCTTGTGGCGGTACTGATGCTGACTGCCTGCTGAGTTTCCTGGCTGATCGCCACCTTGTTGGCGCAGCGCTCTTTGATCTTGAGGGCGGCTTCTGGGTGCTCCAACGCGATGATGTCAACGTGGCATGCCCGATGCCACCGCAAAGGCGGCCTGCAAGGTCCCGGACGCAAAACGTCGGGGCTCGGCGGACCGGCGAGGAGGGCCACCGACGTGAGGGCATCTCCGGGGACGCGGTGTCGAACGTGGCCGGGCGGTTCCCCAGCCGACCCCCCACCCGTGCCTCCCGCCCGGAGCAACGGCCACGTCGGTCGCCACGCTGTCTCGGGGGTGATCCGAAGACGCTGCACGACTGGCCGCTGCCCGGCCCAGCCGTCTTCGACGTCCTCGCTCGTACTCTCCAGCTCAACGACGAGCAGCACCAGCGGCGGATCTGTGCGAAGGTTCCGGGCACGTGGAGCGGACGCCCTGCGGGACGGTCAAGCGCTGACCACGGATGCCTTACTCTGCACTTTTTCGGCCATGCCTCTCATGCTGTGGCTGGATTGGGCGCATCGTTGGGTCTGCGGGATTTCCGTTCCCGCCACCCGGTCGGGCCCCGCCCCACGCTGCGAAGCGGGCAGGGCCCGCCGCTCTTCCCGGCTCCCCACGGCAGGGGAACCTGGCCAGGGGAATCAAGCGTCGTTCTGCGGCACCCGGAGCGATACCGGTTCGTCCTGACCGTGCCACACCACCTTGATCACTGCTGGGACGGGATCTGCGTAGTCGCCCGCCATCATGAACGGGTGCGGCTCGTTCTCGCCCAGCGACAGCCCGGCCGGCCAGGGTCTCATCGCCGGGTACTCTCCCACCGCGCGGATGTTCTCAGCGCGGGCGGCGCCCTGATTGAACAGCAGAAACATGCTGCCACCGCTGTACTCGATGCGGAGGTCCACCCGCGGGCGGCACGCCTCTTCCTCCGCCGCACGCCGCTCCGCCGCCTCGCGTCGCTGATCGGCCAGCGTCTCCTCGGCCACCGTGGCCGACCGTTCCGAAGCGAGGCGCGACAACCGTGCCTCCTCCACCGAAGCTTCAGCGGCGGTAACCGACTTCTCGGCCGCGTTCGCGGAACGTCGACCGTCCCGCTGCGCCCTGAGGCTGATGACCAGCGCGACCACGGCGACCAGCCAAGCCAACCAGGCGGGTCAGTCCCCCCAACCCAACGGTGCGGTCCACGACCGCGCGTATCCCCAGTTCATGGATGGACCGCACTGCCGCGGGCCTACGCGGCGCTGCCGGGCGCTGCCGGGACCATACGCACCCGCACCACCATCACCGCCGCGCTCACGGCAGTCCAGCTCACCATCACCGGGTGCGGATCCGAACCTGAACCGGCAGCGCCTGCCGCCACCGTGACGCTGTGCCGCCGCGGCTTCCTGGTTGCCGCTCCGAACCGGATCGCTGACGGCAGAGGGCCCGGTGCGGAGGGCCGCTCCCCGTCCGGAACGGCCCTTCACTCATGCAGGTGCAGCGATCAGGTCCCGGTCAGGAGGCGGCCCGGGCCAGCGCGGCCAGGCCGTTCCGCCAGAGCTGGTTGACCCGCGCTCGCTCGTTGGCGTCCGGCTGGGCGTTGGTGCAGGACGGGCCGGGGCCGCCGCCGGACATCAACTGGCTGCACGGGCCGGAGTAGGTGTCCGGCAGGCCGAGTACGTGTCCGGTCTCGTGCGTGGTGACGCGGGTCGAGTTGTACTGCTGGTTCTGCCGGTAGTCCAGGAAGATGAAGCCGCGGCCGTGTCCGTCGGTCGAGGCGTACGATCCGCGCGGATCGTTTCCTTCGCGGTACGTGAAGTCAGCTCTGGAGCCTTCCTGAAGCCGGACGTTGGAGACCGAGCTGTTCCAGATCCGGGTGCTGTTGGCTATCTGGGTGCGGAAGCTCGGGGCGTAGGCCGCGCTGTACGTGACCGTGACGGCCTGGGTTCCCGGATTGGCGGCCCGCTTCTCGGCGACCGACTTCATGACCGCGTCGAGGAAGGCCCGGTTCGAGGCGGCGTGCTCGCCCGACCCGTTGTACGCGGCGATGCCGGCTGGGGTGGAGGTGGCAGGAGCAGGAGCGGCGGAGACCGCGGGAGCTGAGCCCAGCGCGGCAACTAGACCGAGGCCGGCGATGGCAGAGGCGATGGCGGTCGGGAGGTGTCTCATGGGGGATTTCTCCTACTGTCCGATGAGGCCGCGCCCTGGAGTTTGTCCGCTGAACGGACGGGGCGCGGGACGGTACGGGGAGAGTGTGGGGGAGCGGACACCCGCCGGGAATGATGCCAACTCGCGATGACACCGTCCTATCCCCCGTCCTCCCGGGCGAGTCGCGCCACCATGACATCGGCTCAAGACCGCCATGTGGCGAGGAAGCCCCTGGCCCGCTCTCCGCAGCCCTGGGGGCTTCCTCGTCCACTGACCGCCTCGTCCACTGACCGCCTACGCTCCGGACCGTCTCGCCCCGGACGCGAACCGCTGCCGCGCCGAGGTATGTCTCGGGGTGTGGTCCCGGCAGCGTGACCGACCGGGGCGCCGCCCCGACGTCGTGCCAGCGACCGGGGCGACGACCACCACGGGCACGGGAAGCGGCACCACTCGGCGTCGCGGGCCGTTCCGTTGCCGCGGAGGGAAACGGCTGCGCCGACGGACGGGGACCGGCCAGGGAGCAGCCTCGTACGCGACGACGGAGCCCGCGCACGGCTCGGCGAGTTCGAGGGGTGCGGCCTTCGTCACGGCGTTTGCGGGCCCGGCGTGCCGACGTGCTCGGTCGGGCCGGTGCCGGACCGGGGGCGGTGGTCGGTGCCGAGGCCGGCGGTGACGGTCAGGATGGACGCCGACCCCGCCATGTCGACCGCGTGCCACACCCCGGCCGGGTTCACGGTGGCCTCACCCGGCCGGAGCGTGACGCGCTCGGGCACCCCGTCCGCGTCGCGGGTGACCGTCACCGACCCCTGGAGGCAGACGACCAGTTCGTCGCCGGCGGGGTGCCGCTCCCAGTGGTCGCCGGGGCCGTCGCCGTCGAAGATCGCCACTGTCCGGCCCTCGGCGCCGTCCGCCGCGACCGCGGCGCTGTAGGCCTGGAGCACCTCCGGTTCCCAGGCGAAGCCCTCGACGGGTTTGGCTCTCGATCCCAGCCCGAGGTGCACGGGGGTGGTCCGCAGGTCGATGGCGTTGCGTTCGTGGTTGATGAGTCTCATGCCGGCGATCGTCACAGGACGGCCATCGGGTGGTCTTGAAGGAAAGGGAACGGTAACCGACGCGACGGGCAGCCGGCCGACGGCTACCGGGTCCCGAGGAGGACTTCGCCGCGACGCCAGGCTGTGGGCGACCGACCCGTGAACTCCCTCCAGTCCCGGACGAGATGAGCCTGGTCGGCGTAGCCGGAGAGAGTCGCCACATCGGCCCACGGGAGCGGATCGTGTGCTGTTGCCAGTTCGTGCGCGTACTCGAAGCGCAGAACACGGGCGAAGGTCTTCGGTAGCAGGCCCACCTCACTGTGAAACCGCTCGGTGAGATATCGACGGCTCCAGCCCAGTTCTGCGGCGACCGCCCCAACCTGGACACGGCCCCGCGCGGCGACGAGGCGGCGCCAGGCCTCGGCCACCTCGGGGCGTACCCGGGGGACGCGTTCGCCGCCGACGCTGCGGCCGACTGCTCGCAGGAGCAGTTCATCCAGCGCGGCGAACCGCGAAGCCCAGGTCGTTGCCGTTCGGAGCCGGTCGACCAGCTCGATGCCAAGCGCTCCGAGAAGCTCGTCGAGTGGAACCAGCTGGTGGGCGAGCGCAGCAGCGGGCATGCCGTAGACGGCCCGAGCCCCGAGAGGCGTCAGCGACACCTGCACACCTTGCTGGCGTCCGTCGTGGTGGATCGCGACGGACCGGCACATGAGACCGCCGGCCACGCTGCCGAATCGGGTCACCGGCGACGCGTCGTCGACGCCCCTCGCCACCCCCAGAGGGTCGGACAGGCTGATCACCGCGGTGAGCACGCGGCCCGGCGGACCGCAGTGCACCCCGGCCGGGAATCCGCGAAGGTCGAAACCGGTATACGAGCTGACGTACCGTCGCAAGGCGGGCGTCGGACGCGCATCGATCCTGGTAGCCCTATGGTCCTCCACCCTCGACAGTGTAGGAACCGTAGGTCTGTTGGTGGGCTCTCGTGCTCAACTGCCGCGGGTTCTCCTGGGAGTCCGGTCCTGCCCGTCGGCGACCGTCTGCATCGCCGCGAGGGCATGGAGGGCCGGCTCGGCTCCCTCGGACTGGTCCGTAACCCCGTAGTCCTGTGCAGCGGCCTCTGCGTCGGCGCGGCCGTCGAACTGCGCGCCGGTCGACGGCTTCTCCGTCATGGACCAGACCGGGTCGATGCGGGCTTTGCCACCGAAGACCGGGACCGCGTCCGCCGTCACGGGCCGCACCGGCGACTGATCACGCCCGTTGAGATCCATATCCCGGCGACATCGGCGATCACCCCCGGGATACTGGTCGCCCATGGAAGAAGTCGAAGTCATCGTCGCCCATTCCGAGCGCGCGACTCTGCGCGTCGGCGACGTGTTCCTGAAGGTGGACGCCGACCGGGCGCGCCTCGACGTCGAGGTCGATGCGATGTCCCTCGCGCCCGTTCCGACCCCGGAGGTTCTGTGGCGCAGGCCGCCCGTGCTCGCGATCGCCGCACTCCCCGGAGCAACGCTCGGGCGTCTCGGCGGGCCGTCGACCGAGTCGTCGGCGGCGTGGGCCGCGGCGGGCGCCGCCATCCGGAAGCTGCACGACGCACCGCCGCCGCCCTGGCCCGGTCGGGCCGGGCGGAGCGCTGTCGCGCTGGCTGCGGAACTCGACGACGCGTGCGCGTCGCTCGTGACGAACGGCCTCCTGCCCGCTGACCTGGTCACCCACAACCGCCGGGTCGCCGAGGCCGCGCTCCGGCCGTGGACCCCGGCGTTCACGCACGGCGACCTGCAGATCGCGCACGTCTTCCTCGACCGCGACGAGGTCACGGGCATCATCGACTGGTCCGAGGCGGGCCGGGGTGATGCCCTGTACGACCTCGCCACCTTCACGCTCGGACACGAGAAGCACCTCGACGAGGTCCTCGCCGGCTACGGCGCCGACGTCGACCTCGACGTGATCCACGCGTGGTGGTCGTTGCGAAGCCTGCTGGCAGTTCGCTGGCTGATCGAGCACGGCTTCGACCCGTTCGCGCCGGGCTGCGAGGTCGATGTGCTGAGATCGCGGATGTGAGGCGATCGACTTCCCCCCCCCACGGAGTGGAACGAGACGGCCGGCGCGTTCGCCGTCCAGCATCCCGGCGCAGCAGCACGCATGGCGCCGGGATACGCATGATGCCGGGGTACGTCTTCGCCGGCGTGCCTCTGGCCCTGCCCGCGACCGCGGCGCTGGGCGGCACGGGGACGCCGAGAGGTCCGGTAGGCCGGCAGCGCCTCTCAGGTCGTCAGGCCGCTGATGGCGTCACCGACGTACTTCACGCCGAGGACGACGAAGAGGGTGGTCATGATGGCGGGGTTGTGGCGGGCCATCCAAGTCTTCCAGCCGCCGAGGGTCGCCGCGGACTTCTCACGGCCGCCGAGGTAGACGCCGAGCGGCAGCAGGGTGCAGAGGGAGGCGATGAGGACCATCAGTACGGCTGCCACGGTCCTGCCGCCCGTGGTGGCGGTGGAGCCGGCGATGGACAAGGCGCCGCCGAGGGCGAGGACGAGGTTTTTGGGGTTGCCGACGACCAGGGCGACGGCGAGGCCCGCGGCCTTGACGGGGGTGAAGGTGTCGAGGGCCTTCATCCAGCCCGGGGTCCCGGCGTCCTGCCCCTCGCGAGGCCGTCCGCGCCACTGTCCGACGCCCAGGAGCAGGAACAGTACGCCGAGCGCGAGTTTCAGCCAGAGCGTCCAGGCGGCGGGGCCGGCGTCGCCGGAGGCGTCCGCACCGGATCCGGCGAGAACGACGACGGTGACCACGGCGGCGACGGCGAGAATCCACCCGGCGGTGAAGGCCATACCGTTGGACCGGCCCTTGGGCGTGGCCAGCATGAGGATCACGGCGATCAGCGGCAAGGGGCTGATCGCGATGCCGACGGCCGAGGTCAGCATCTGTCCGATCGCGTCACCCATGTGGTCTCTCCCCTCTGCCCGCGGAAAGGAACCGCCCTCAACCTCGCACGGAGCACGGTCGCCCGCCTGCCGTGGAGTCGCCCTCCGGGCGGGCGGCGCTCGGCTTCACCCGGACGGCAGGCCCGGCCCGTGCCCCGAGGGGTGCCCGGTCAGCCCCCGGTGGTCAAGGGGCGGAAAGCGGCGACGTGACGGGTGCGGGGTGCGCCGGTGACAGAAGCAACCGGGATGGTCACCACACTCACCAGCACCATCGCGCTGACCCCGTAGAACGCCCATTCGGACGCCGGGCTCGACCCGAAGGGCGCGGGGAACGTCGCCATGCTCACCCCGCCCCCGCCCCCGCCCCCGCACCCGGCACAAAGGCAGCCAGCCTGAGCGCAAGGGCTGTTCCGACAACCCTGCCGACCGGACGGCTGAGCTCCGTCATTCGCACGCGCGCCGGCAAGAGCCGGCCGCGTCGCCGCTGGGCCTCGACGACTACCGGAGCCGACCCGGTGCCATTGCGACTGAGACTGTGCCGCGAAATGCTGGAACCTACGAAGCGACTCAGCGTGGCGGACATGGAGGTAGGTATGCCGAGGCCTTTGTGGACCGGCGCGATCAGCTTCGGCCTGGTCACCATCCCGGTGAAGGTCGTCTCCGCGACCCAGGACCACTCGATCCACTTCCGCCAGGTCCACCTGGAGGATCTCGGACGGGTGCGCACCCGGAAGGTCTGCGAGCTGGACGGCGAAGCACTGTCGCAGGACGAGATCGGCAAGGGCTACGAGCTCTCCGAGGGGCAGACGGTGCCGATCACGGATGAGGAACTGGACCGGATTCCGTTGCCCACCGCGAAAGCCATCGAGATCGTCGCTTTCGTGGACGCCGACAGCGTCGACCCGATCCGGATCAGCGACTCCTACTACCTCGCGATCGACGGCAAGGTCGCCGAGAAGCCCTACACCCTGCTGCGCCGGGCGCTGGAGCGCTCGGACAAGGTGGCCGTCGCGAAGTTCGCCTGGCACAACCGTGAGCGGCTGGGGCTGCTGCGGGTCCGGGAAGAGGCGATCGTGCTGCACTCGATGCGCTGGCCGGACGAGGTCCGCAGCCCCGAGTCCCTGGCCCCGCGAGAGGTGGAGCTGGACGACGACGAGATCGAGCGGGCCGTCCAGCTGACCGACTCCATGGCTCTGGACAGCATCGCCGGGTTCCGGGACACCTACCGGGACGCCCTGGAGGAGCTGCTCACGGCGAAGTCGGAGGGCAAGGAGCTTCCGGAGCCCGCCGAGGGCGAGGAGCAGGAGGAGGGCAGGGTCGTGGACCTGATGGCCGCGCTGAACGCGTCGGTCGAGGCGGCGAAGGAGAGCAGAGGGGAGGACGGGGGAGGGGAGGCCACGGTGCACGAGATGCGGCCCCGGAAGAAGACCGCGGCGACGAAGACGGCCTCGTCCGGGAAGCCGGCCGCCGGCCGCAGGACGGCGGCGTCCAGGAAGGCCACCGGTCAGAAGGCGGGCGCCAAGAAGACGACCGCGGCGAAGAAGACGACCGGCGCCAAACGCACGGCGAAGAAGCGGAGCGCCTCCTGACCGAGGACCGAGAGGGTTCCGTGGCGCGTCTGCCCAGCATCGCACCGATGCTCGCGACGCCCGGGCGGCTGCCCCCGCCCTCGGAGGACACCTCGTACGCGTACGAGGTGAAGCAGGACGGGCAGCGGTGCATGGTCTACCTGCCCGGCGACGGTTCGGTACGGTTGCGCTCCCGGTCCGGCGCCGACATCACCCCCGCCTATCCCGAGCTCGCGAGCCTGGGGACGGTGCTGGGCTCCCGCCCCGCCGTGCTGGACGGGGAGATCGTCGCCCTGGACGACGAGGGGCGCGGCGACTTCCAGCGGCTGCAGCCCCGGATGGGGCTGGCCGGCTCCGGGGCCAGGGCGGCCCGCATGGCCGCGAAGGCGCCCGTGCACCTGATGCTCTTCGACGTCGTGTACCTCGGCACGAGCCGGCTCACCCGCACCCCGTACTCCGAACGCCGTGCCGTCCTGGACTCCCTGGGCCTGGACGGGCCCGCGTGGTCGACCCCGGCGGCGGTCGTCGGGCACGGGCAGCGGGCGCTGGAGATGACGCGGACCGCCGGCTTCGAAGGGATCGTCGCCAAGCGGCGCACCTCCCTCTACGAGCCGGGTGTCCGCTCCCGGGCGTGGGTCAAGATCCGGCATGTGCGGACCGAGGACATCGTCGTCGGCGGCTGGCTGCCCGGCCACGGCCGCCTCACCTCTCTGCCCGGCGCCCTCCTCATGGGCCGACCGGACCCCGGCGGGGGACTCCGCTACGTCGGCGGCGTCGGCACCGGCTGGAGCGACGCCGAACGCACCACCCTCGCAGCCCTCCTGCACGCCGCGGCGACCGACACCTGCCCGTTCACCGAGCGGCCGGCGGTGACCGGGGCCCGGTGGGTGGAGCCCCGGCTGGTCGGAGAGGTCCGCTACACGACCCGCACCAGGGCCGGGCGGCTGCGCCAGCCCTCCTGGCACCGCCTGCGCCCCGACCTCACACCCGATGACCTCCGCTGAGTCGCGCGCAGGGCAGCCAGTCCTCCGTCGAGCATCCACCGTACGGCCTCGGGCCTCGCCTCCGGGGAGTTCAGCGTCCACCGCCCTCCGTGGCTCCGACCAGAGCCGTTCACCGTTCGCCCGGGAGCACCTTGTTACGCTCGCCCCATGCTGAGACTCGGAATGCCTGTCGTCGGCGTCACCGACATCCCCCGAGCGGTCGCCTTCTGGACCGCTGCGCTGAACCTGGTCGCCAGTCAGGAGTGGGCGAGCGAGACGTGGCGGACGCTCGACCACGCCGACGGCTCCGGCCGGGCGCTCGGCCTGTTGCGCAGCGACTCCCCGCCCGAGCCGCACCCCCGTATCCATCTGGACCTCTTCACGGATTCGGCCGAGGAGCAGCAAAGCGAGGTCCGGCGACTGCTCGGTCTCGGCGCGCGGAGCGTCGACTGGGACCTCTACCCGGCCGATCCTGACTTCGTTGTCCTGGCCGACCCCGACGGCAACATCTTCTGCGTCGTGGACCTGAGCCACGCACCCAGCGGCGCGAGCTGAACGGCACGACGAACCGGCCCCGTATCCGCGGGGCGACCTGACCGCCTCCGCCGGAGGACGACCTGACCGGCCGGGCCGCGGGCCCCACGTACCGGCTCACGGCAGGCGTCACGCGCGCTTCCGCGGCCGCCGTTCGGTTCCGGCGAGCGCGCGGTCGAGGGCGGCCACGCCCAGGCCGGCCAGCACGATCTGGATGAGCCACTCCGACCAGTCGACGCCCCGCGTGTCGCCCACACCCAGTACGGACGCCAGCAGCGAGCCGAGGAGCGCGGCGGCCATGCCGACGACGAGCGTCCACAGGACGCCGATGTGCTGACGGCCGGGCAGGACGAGGCGCCCCAGCAGGCCGACCGCCGCGCCGATGATCAGAGCGCTGACGAGTCCGGAGATGTGCATGGCCGGCTCCTTCGTGGTCGACGTGTCCGCTTCGCGTACCCCGAGGGGCGCTGAGGACTCTCGGGACACGAGACCCGCCGACACGTGACGACACCGCCGAAGTCGCCGCCGCGCGCGGGCATTCGGCGTCATCGGAGGCGGCTCGCCACCATCGGCCCATTCGTTCGTGCATACGTCCGGAGCGCAGGGGCAGGCGCATGTCAGCCACGGACGACGGAGGCCGATCGTAAGCGGTCATCCCCGGCGACAGGTGAATGATGAGCACCGAGAAGAAGACCGATGACGAGCACGACGGAAAGCGTGTCGACGTTCCTACCGCCATGAGGCAGGCCTCTGCGCAGCTCACGGAATTGCTCCAGTGCGAGCCGGGTTCTGTTTCCGCGGTGAAGGCCACCGAGGACGGTTGGGCGGCGGATGTGGAGGTGGTCGAGCTGGAAAGAGTGCCGGACACCATGAGTGTGATGGCCTCCTACCGGGTCGAACTCGACCCGCAGGGAACGCTGTTGTCCTACGAGCGACTGCGCCGCTACGCCAGGGGCCAGATCGACCGGCGCTGAAAATTCCGTCGTCAGACGTAAACAAGACCTCAGACGTACAAGGATCACCGAAAGGAGTTCCCCATGGCACTCGTTCAGCAGAGCAATGCGACGTCCGGTGGCGGGAGCGGCTCGGGAAATCTCTACGACGTTCTTGAACTCATACTCGACCGCGGGTTGGTCATCGACGCATTCGTCCGTGTCTCCCTGGTCGGTATCGAGATTCTCAAAATCGACGTCCGGGTGGTGGTCGCGAGCGTCGACACCTATCTGCGGTTCGCCGAAGCCTGCAACCGACTCGACCTCGAGTCCGGGCGCAAGGCGCCGAGCCAGCTCACCGACCTGGTCGGCGACATGACGGAGAACGGCGCCAAGGGCAAGTCCAAGGGCGCGCTCAGCGGTGCCGTCGAGGCGGTGACCGAGTCGTTGCAGGGCAAGCGCGACGAGCCCGAGGAAGAGCCGCGCAAGCGCCCGGCCCGTAAGTCGACGTCCAGCCGCCAGACCCAGCGAAGCGAGGAGTAACGGTGCCCACCTACATCTACGCCATCACCGGCGCCGACCACCCGCTGCCCCTCAACGGCCTGCACGGCGTGGGCGACCCGCCGTCCGCCCTGCGTACCCTGCACACCGACCGGCTGGCCGCCGTGGTCAGCGACGCACCTCCCGGACTCCGCGCCAAGCGCCGCGATGTGATGGCCCATCAGGCTGTTCTGGAGGCGCTGATGGCGGGTGGTGCGACCCTGCCCATGAGGTTCGGCCTGGTGGGCCCCGGCGACGACGAGGTCACCGCGGCCCTGGACCGGGAGGCCGACGCGTATGGGGACCGGCTGGTGGAACTCGACGGCCGGGTGGAGTACAACCTCAAGGCCGGCCGAGACGAGGAGGACCTCCTGCGGGAGATCATGACCGAGTCCCACGACATCCGGGAACTCAACGAACGGACGCGTGCCCAGGGCGGCCACGACGACCGGGTCGCGCTGGGAGAGCTCGTGGCCCGCGAGGTGACCGCCCGCCACCAGCGGGAGGCGGAGGACGTCGCCGCCCGGCTGGCGGACGTCGCCACCCGCAGCTCGCACGCGGAGCCGGCCCCGCAGCAGTTCCTCAACCTGTCCTTCCTCGTGCCCCGGGCGGAGACCGACGCCTTCGTGGCGGCTGTCCGGCGCGAGGCGGAGCAGCGCGGCGACGCGTACGCGTTCACCCTGACCGGCCCGCTGCCGCCGTACAGCTTCGTCTGACCGCCGCGGCCCCGGGCCCGTCCGGCCCTCCTCAGGAGCGGAGGTGATCTGTCCGCCATGGGCCTCATCAGCACCATCCTGACCCTGCCGCTGGCTCCCGTACGGGGGACGGCCTGGGTCCTCGACCAGGTCGTCAAGGCCGCCGAGGAGGAGTACTACGACCCCGAGCCGGTACGTGCCCGGCTTGCCCAGTTGGAACAGGACCTGATCAACGGCCTCGTCGACGAGGACGAGTTCGACCGGCGCGAGGACGAACTCCTCGACCAGCTCGACGAGATCGAGGAATACCGCAACAGCGCACGGCACACGCCGTGACCATCAACCACGACACACGTGACCGGGGGAGAGCAGAGGTGCATCGCACATGACGAAGAACGCCAAGATAGGCGCGGCTCTGGTGGGGGGATACCTGCTGGGGCGTACCAAGAAGGCCAAACTCGCCCTGGGGTTCGGAATGTTCCTCCTCGGCAAGAAGATCGACCTCGACCCGCGGCAGCTCGGCAGGATGCTGGCCGACTCACCGGTCCTCGGCTCCCTCAACGACCAGGTGCGCAAGGAACTGGTCGACGCCACCAAAACGGCGGCCACCAAGGCCGTCACGCAGCGGGCCGGCAGCCTGGCCGACTCCCTGCAGCAGCGCACCCAGGCGCTGGGGGCCGGTTCCGGGACCGACGAGGAGAAGCCGGACGAGGAGGACGACGAGACCAGGACAGCCGCCGCCGACGATGAGGAAGCCGAGGCGGACCGGGACGAGGACACGGGCGGGGACCAGAAGCGCAAGCGCACTTCCCGGAAGACCACCGCCGCGTCCGACTCCAAGCCCACGTCCAGGAACCGGGCCTCCTCCGGCGGTAGCCGGTCCGGGAGCGGGGGCAGGTCCGCCCCCGCCCGCAAGAGCGGCGGAACCGCCCGGAAGACCGCGGCCTCCGGCGCCCGCAAGGCCAAGGGAGGCGACGATGCCTGACTCCGCACTCGGCGGCATCAAGGACGACGTGGTCAAGAGTCCGGCCACCGACCGCCTCAAGGACGAGCTGCAGAACTACCTCCGGGCCCGTGCCGAACACGCGGTGACCCAGCTGGGGCACCGTCTCGGCGACTCGGTGTCCAAGCTCGCGGAGCCGGGCGGCGGGGGTGATGCGCTCAAGAGTCTGGCCAAGGGCGGCCAAGCCATCGGGGAAGGCAAGTCACCCGGTCAGGCCGCCCTGAGCGCGGGCGCCTCCCATCTCAAGGACACCGTCAAGGACAAGGTCAAGGGATTGTTCGGCAAGGGTCGCAAGTCGGGTGGGGGCAAGTCCAAGAGCGTCACCATCGTCGAGGACATCGACGTCGGCGTACCGGTCCGCGAGGCGTACGACCAGTGGACCCAGTTCCAGGAGTTCAGCTCGTTCGCCAAGGGCGTCGTGAGCGTGGAGAAGGCGGACGACACCACCAGCAACTGGAAGGTGAAGGTCGCCAAGTCGACCCGCAGCTGGAAGGCGAACGTCACCGAGCAGGTGCCCGACGAACGCATCACCTGGACCACCGAAGGAGCCAAGGGCACCGTCAAGGGCGTGGTCACCTTCCACGCGATCACCGACGATCTCACCCGTGTCCTCCTGGTCCTCGAATACTTCCCCAAGGGGCTCTTCGAGAAGACCGGCAACATCTGGCGCGCCCAGGGCCGCCGAGCCCGGCTCGACCTCAAGCTCTACCGCAAGTTCATCATGATGCGCGGCGAGGCGACCGACAGCTGGCGGGGCGAGATCCGGGACGGAGAAGTCGTCGTCGGCCACGAGGAAGCGCTCGACGAGGAGGAGGCGCAGAACGACGAGGGCGCCGAGTCCGGGGACCAACCGACCGCGTCCGAGGACGAGCAGCTCCCTGACGAGGACGACGATCCCGCGTACGACGACGAAGAGCCGCAGGACGAGGAAGTCGAAGAGCCGCAGGACGAGGAAGTCGAAGACGAGGAAGACGCCGAAGACGGCGAGGGCGCCGAAGACGAGGAAGACGCCGAAGACGAGGAAGACGTCGAGGACGACGAGGGCGCCGAGGACGACGAGGACGGCGTGCCGGTGGACGAGTCGGAGCAGCCCGCCGACCGGTGACCGGGCCCGCACACAGAGCCGCACCGAGACCCTACGGAAAGGCGTGAGACACCGTGTCCGATTCACTCGCCGGCCGGATGCCGGCCCCGCCCCGAGGGGCCGGCCCGGCACACGGGCAGCAGGGCTCGTCGGCCAACCTCGCCGACATCCTGGAAAGGGTGTTGGACAAGGGCATCGTCATCGCCGGTGACATCCAGATCAACCTGCTCGACATCGAGCTGCTCACCATCAAGCTCCGCCTGCTCGTCGCCTCCGTCGACAAGGCCAAGGAGATGGGCATCGACTGGTGGGAGCACGATCCCTCGCTCTCCTCACGAGCCCGCCCCGTGCGTGAGACCGAGGCCGGCACCGGGCGTGACGCGCTGGCCGACGAGAACGAGCGGCTGCGCGCCGAACTGGCCGACCTGAGGGCGGCTGCCGGGCTTCCGGGCTCCGGGGCGGCCGAAGACCGGACCGTCCCGGCGGAACAGGAGGGGGAACGATGAGCACCGGACCGAACTCGCCCGCCCGCGCTCTCGGCGCCGGCGCCGAGGAGATGAGTTACGTCTACGCCGTCGGCCGTGAGGGCCCGGCCCTGGACGGGCTCGCCACCCGGCTGCCGGGCGTGGACGGCCGACCCCTGCGGCCCGTCGGTGGAGGCGGGCTGTGCGCCCTCGTCTCCTCCGTGCCGGCGGACACGTTCAGCGAGCAGGGACTCACCGCGCAGATGGAGGACCTGGACCGGCTCGAAGCCGTGGCCCGGGCCCACCACGCCGTGGTGGACGCCGCGTTCGCGGAGACCGCCGTCCTGCCGATGCGGCTGGCCACGGTCTATCTGGACGACACCCGGGTGGCCGACATGCTGGTCCGGCAACGCAGCGAGTTCCAGGAGCTGTTGGGCCGCCTGGAGGGACACGTCGAGCTGGGCGTGAAGGTCTACGCCGATCCCCGTGCGGCTGCCGCGACGGCACCGGCACCGGCCGAGGCGAAGCCGTCGGGCGGCGGAGCGGGCCGCGCCTATCTGCGGCAGCGTCAGGCGCAGCAGCGCGACAGCCAGGACGTCTACCGGGCGGCGTCCGACCTGGCCGCCCGGGCCGCACGGCTGGCCGACGGAGTGGCGACCTCACGGGCGGTGCACCGCCCGCAGCAGGGGCAGCTCGCCGCCCGGGCCGGGGTGAACGTGGCCAACGAGGCCTACCTCGTGCCCCGGGAACACGCGGCGCGGTTCCACCGGGACCTCTCCGTACTGGCCGAGGGCGCCCCCGGGGTGTCGATCGAGGTGACCGGACCGTGGGCGCCCTACTCGTTCGCCACCGCCGTGGTGACGGAGGGTGCGGACGGCGGTGGCCCACGGTGAGCACGGACATCATCGGCGGCGTTCTCGGCGAGACCGAGCCCCGGGGCGGTCCGCCCGTCGCGCTGATCGATCTCCTGGACCGCCTGTTGAACGGCGGGGCCGTGCTCACCGGAGACCTCGTCCTGTCCATCGCCGACGTCGATCTCGTCCACATCAACCTTCGCGCGGTGATCCGGTCGATCACCGGTGAGGAGCCGGGGCCGTGGTGAGCCCGCCCCCGGCGGCGTACGAGCGAAGCACTCCGGCGAGCGAGGAGGAGGTGGACACGATGGCCGAGGACGACCGCGCGCGAGGCACGGAGGGTACGCCCGCTGCGGCGGCCGAAGAGGTGGCACGCGCCGCGGCCCGGGCCTTCGGGCTCAGCCCCGCGCAACCGGACGACAGCCGTCCCTCGGCGGCGGCCCAGCGGCTGCACACCGATCCGGACACCGTGGAGCGGGATCTCATCAAACTGGTGCTCACCATCGTCGAACTGCTCCGCCAGCTCATGGAGCGCACCGCGATCCACCGCGTCGACCAGGGCGACCTGAGCGAGCTCCAGGAGGAGCGGATCGGCATGACGCTGATGATCCTGAACGAACGCATGACGGAGCTGTGCGACCGCTACGACCTGACGATGGACGACCTCAATCTCGACCTCGGACCGCTCGGCTCACTGCTGCCGCACAACGGCGCCTGAGCGGGCCGAGTCCAGGTTTCATCGCAGCACCCCAGGCAAGGAGGAGGCCATGACTGACGACAAGGAAACGAAGAACTCGGCCCCGGACAAGGGCAGGACCACGACCGCCCGCAAGACGGCATCGGCCCGCAAGTCGGTCGATGCCACGGCCGGGAGGGCCGGCAAGCGGGCCGACGCGACCGCCGACGAGGCGCTGTCCGCGGCAGGGAGCGCCAAGGACGCGGCCGGCAGCGCGAAGGACGCGGCCGGGGGCGCCAAGGACGCGGCCTCGGACAGCGCCCGGGCGGCCGGTGAGACCACCCGCCGCGTCGGCCGTGCCGCTGCCGCAGGTCTGCAGAGCGGGCAGCACACCGTGACCGCCAGCGCGGCGAAGGCCGCGAGCGCGGCGACCACGGCCTGGACCGCCGTCAAGCACCGAAAGGCGGTCGCCGCCGGAGCCGCTGCGGGAGTGGCCGGTGTCGCCGGAGCGGCGTTCGCCATCGGCCGTTCGACGGCCAAGCCTCCGACGGGCCCGCTGACCCGGCTGGCGCGCGGGCGGATCTGAGCGCGCGGGTGGATCCGAGTAGGTGAACAGGAGAACGCCGGGCCCGGCACGGGCCAGGACGTGGGGCGGGGCCGGAGAGGATTCTCCGGCCCCGCCCCACGTCCGGACCACGGCGATCTCCGTCCCGTGCGGCACCCACGCGACCCCGTCGCCCCGGCCCGGTGGCCATTCACCGGCTCAGGGACGGCCACCAGGACGCTGTCGTCGTCGCACTGCCGGACGGTGGCGGCACCGCTGAAACCGGCTTCGCGGAGGAGCGGGTCCGCGTCGACGCCGACGGTGTCGGCCCGTGGGAAGGCGTGGGCCGGCCAGGTGGTCAGCGAGCCGGTGCCGCAGCCCATGTGGCAGCCCAGGGCGTCTCCCCTGCCCTTGCCCGGCCCCTGCCCCGGCGTGCCCCTCACCAGAAGGCGCTCGGCTTGAATTATTCGAACGTTCGAGCGAATATCGAAGAGTATGGGCAGGTCGTCAGGGAGACCGAGTGGATCGGTGGCGGCGCTGGTGGGTCTGGATCTGGCCACCGGCCAAGGTGATGAGTGACCCGGCGTCGCGCGCGGCCTGCGTGCTCGCCGTGCCGCTGGAGTCGGTGCCGGAGTCCCGCCGCGTCGGTTCTGTGCGTTCGGGGTGGGCTCTCGCGGGAGAGTGACTTCTCGCCACGTCAAGATCGGTTGGCTGAAACTGCTCTATCGAACTATTGTGCGAATGGATCGGATGCAACGTTCTGACAGCAGGACGCCAGACGAGCCAGGGGGTGCCAGAGCAGATTCGGAGGTGCGCGATGGCTGTTTTCACGCATCTCCACGTCGCTTCCGGGTTCTCCGCCCGCTACGGTGCCTCGCATCCGCAGGACCTGGTGCGCCGGGCGGCGGAGCTCGGCATGGGTGCGCTCGCGCTGACTGATCGGGACAGCGTCACCGGCGCCGTGCGGCACGCGAAGGCGTGCCTGAGCGCCGGGGTACGTCCGATCTTCGGGGTGGATCTCGCCGTCCCGGCGTTCGACACGGCAACGGCTCCTCGCCGCTCGCGCACACCGGTCCGCGGTGGTGGGCACGTGGCCGAGCCGCGCCTGAGGATCACGCTGCTGGCAGGCTCCGTGAGCGGGTGGGCGCGTATCTGCCGCCTCGTCTCCGCGGCCTACGCGCATCCGGTCGACGGCTTTCCGGTCGCCTCGTGGGAGGCGTTGCGGGAGGGCTTGGGCGAGGATGTGGTGGCGATCCTCGGGCCGGCCTCCGAGCCTGTACGTGCGCTGGCCGCCGGGCGGCCGGACGTCGCGGAAAGGCTGCTCGTCCCGTGGCGGGAGATCGCGGGCCGGGAACTTCTTCGGCTGGAGGCGGTCGCCTACGGCCTGTCCGGGCTGGGCGCGGGATCGGTGCGGCTGGCCGCGCACACCCTTGCTCTGGGCGACCGGCTCGGCATCCCGACGGTGCTCACCAACGCGGTGCGGTACGAGCGGCGCGAGCAGCACCGCCTGGCCGACGTGCTGGACGCCGCCCGGCTGCTGCGTCCGATTCCGCAGCGTGGTCCGCTCGACCCGGGCGAGCGGTATCTGAAGTCCGGAGCCGAGATGGCCGAGGTGGCGGAGCGGGTGGCCGCGGCGGCGAACGCCCCGGCCGGGCGGGGGCGGCGTCTGATCGAGGAGACGGCAGCTACCGCCGAGCAGTGCACGGTGGACCCGGTGCGCGACCTCGGCCTGGGACGGGCGCACTTCCCCGAGCCTTACGTGGTGGGAGCCGGCACCCGGCCGGGGGACGGGATGCGGTTGCTGCGGCAGCGCAGCGAGGCCGGGATGACCGCCCGCGGCCTCGACCGGGACGTGCGGGCGATGGATCGGCTCGGCTACGAGCTCGGGGTGATCGAACGCCTCGGATACGAGGCGTACTTCCTCGCGGTGGCCCAGGTCGTCGCGGACGTGCGGTCCATGGGGATCCGGGTCGCCGCCCGCGGCTCCGGTGCCGGGTCCATGGTCAACCACAGCCTTTTCATCGCCACGGCCAACCCGCTCTCGCACCGGCTCCTGTTCGAACGCTTTCTCAGCGAGCGCCGCACCGCCCTGCCGGACATCGACCTCGATGTCGAGTCGGACCGGCGCCTGGAGGTCTACGACCGGATCTTCGAACGGTTCGGCCCCGAGCGCGTGGCGGTCACCGGGATGCCGGAGACCTACCGCGCCCGTCACGCCCTGCGCGATACGGGGCTCGCGCTCGGCATCCGTCCGCAGACCGTCGACAGGATCGCCAAGAGCTTTCCTCATATCCGCGCGTGCGACATCGGCTCCGCCCTGTCCGAACTGCCCGAACTGCGGCAGCTCGCGGCCGAGGCCGACCAGTACGGTCCACTGTGGGAGCTGGCCGAGGGCCTGGACGCCCTGCCGCGCGGCTTCGCCATGCACCCGTGCGGCGTGATCCTTTCCGACGCGAGCCTGCTCGGTCGCCTCCCGGTGCAGCCCGCTCCGGGAGGCGCGTATCCGACGGTGCAGGCCGACAAGCACGATGTCGAAGACCTCGGCCTGCTGAAGCTCGACGTCCTCGGCGTGCGCATGCAGTCGGCGATGGCGCACTCGGTCGCCGAGATCCGTCGGACCACAGGCCGGCACATCGACCTCGACAGTCCCGACCACGTCGACCTCGCCGACGAGGCCACCTTCGAACTGATCCGCAGTACCAAGGTGCTGGGCTGCTTCCAGCTCGAGAGCCCAGGACAGCAAGATCTCATCGCGAGACTCCAGCCACGGCACATGCAGGACGTGATCGCCGACATCAGCCTCTTCAGGCCCGGCCCGGTCGCCGGGGGCATGCCCGCGAGATTCATCGCCGCCCGGCACGGGGCCGAGGAGCCTCGGTATCCCCACCCCGACCTTGTGCCGATCATGGACGACACGTACGGGGTGGTGATCTGGCACGAGCAGATCATGATGATCCTGGCCACGATGACCGGCTGCGACCGTGCCGCCTCGGACGTCGCACGCCGCGCCCTCGCCGACCCCGGGCGGCTGCCGAAGGTGGAGGCGTGGTTTCGCCGCTGCGCCGGCGAGCGTGGCTACACCCCGGACGTGATCGGCGAAGTCTGGGGCATCGTCAAGGAGTTCGGGGCGTACGGATTCTGCCGTGCGCACGCTGTGGCCTTCGCGGTCCCGGCCGTCCAGTCGGCGTGGCTCAAAACGCACTACCCCGCCGCGTTCTTCGCCGGGCTGCTCCAGCACGATCCCGGCATGTGGGCGCCCCGTGTCCTGGTCCAGGACGCGAAGCAGTTCGGCGTGGCGATCCTGCCGGTCGACGTCAACACCTCCCGCAGCGCACACAGCGTCGAACCGACCGCGAACGGCTGGGGCGTACGGCTCGCGTTGTCCACGGTGCGCGGGATCACCGAGGCGGAGAGCGCCCGCATCGAAGCCGGGCAGCCGTACGCCGGGCTGCAGGATCTGTGGCTGCGCGCCCGCCCGTCCCTGCCTCTCGCCCAGCGCCTCATCAAGATCGGAGCTCTCGCTCCGCTGCAAGGCGGACTGACCCGGCGGGATCTGCTGTTGCAGGCCGCCGAACTGCACCGCTCCGCACGCAACAGGACCGCGATCGACGGCCAACTGCCGCTCGGCGACGAGACGCACGCGGGCGATCCGGCCGGGCTGCCCGAGATGACCGGCCGCGACGTGATGAGCGCCGAGATCGACGTGCTCTCCATCGACGTCAGCCGTCATCTGCTCGAACACCACCACCGCCTGCTCGCCGAGCTCGGCGCGACCGACGCCCATCACCTGCAGGCGATGCGCCGTGGAGAGCAGGTGCTGGTCGCCGGTGTGCGGGCATCGACCCAGACGCCGCCGATCCCGTCCGGCAAGAGGGTCATCTTCGTGACCCTGGAGGACGGCTCCGGCCTGGTGGACCTCGCGTTCTTCGAGGACTCCCACGACACCTGCGCGCACACGGTCTTCCACTCCGGCCTGCTCCTGGTCCGTGGAGTCGTCGAGGAACGCGGCCCCCGGCGCACCGTGGTCGGGCAGATGGCCTGGGACCTCGAGGAAGTCGCCACCACCCGCCGCGACCTGGGCCCCGAAGCCGCTCTTGGCCTGCTGGGCCGCACCACACCCGCCCCCACACCCGCCCGCGGTGACAGCACGCCGGGGGCGGGCCGGACACTCGAAGACGGAACGGCCGGGGCGAAGCTCAACGCCTGGAGCGATCTGCGGCCCGCCGGGTCCCGCTCCGCCGACCTGCGGCGCCTGGGGCATCGCTCTCCCGGATCGGCGGGTTGAGCGCCATGACCACCCGAGCCCGAAGCATCCTGCGCATCCAGCTCCACGACCTCGGCCCGGCCGGCCAGGAGACGTACGAGCAGGCACTCGCGCTGCTGCGTGATCTCACCCCGCTGGTGCAGGCCCTCCCGCCGGACGCCGTCGACCTCGACGTCACCGGTGCCCTGCGGTTCTTCGACCGGGACACGGGCGGCCTGGCGACCATGGCCGCACTCCGCCTGGCCGCACACCTCGGGCTAAGGGCGACGATCGGCGCCGGCCCGAATCGGATGCTGGCCGCGATGGCGGCCGACACGACCGCTCCTGGTCAGGTCACCGTCGTCGCCCCGGACTCCGGGGCAGTCGCCGCGTTCCTCCGTCCCAAGCCTGTCGGCGCCCTCCACGGGGTCGGCCCGGCCACCGCCCGTACGCTCGGGGAGTACGGCCTCCACCGCGTCGGCGACCTTCTCGACGTTCCGCTGCTGACGCTCCAGCGCATCCTCGGCAAGGCCACCGCCGTGACGCTGTCGCAACGGGCCCGCGGCCTGGACCCGCGCCCGGTCATCTCCGAGGCGGCGCCCAAGTCCACCGGTTTCTCCTACGAGTTCAGCCACGACGAGCTCGACCCCGCCGCACACCGCCGGGCCCTGCTCGACCTCTGTGAACGTCTCGGGCTGCGGCTGCGCACCACCGGCCAGGTCGCCGTGCGGCTCGCGCTGAGCATCGCGTACGCCGACGGCGCCACGACGCAGCGCTCGCGCACGCTGGAGGAGTACACCGCTCACACGCCGGCACTCGGCGCCGCCGCGTACGACCTGTACTCCCGCTTCGGGTTGCAGCGCGCCCGCGTCCGCACGATCAACGTTCGCGCGGACGTCACCGATGCCCGGCACGCCGTCCAGCAGTTGCTCCTGGACCCGGCGGACGGCAAACGGCGCCGCATCGAGCAAGCCGCCGACCGGGCGCGGGCCCGCTTCGGTGATCAGGCGATCCGCCCGGGCACCCTCGCCCGGCCGCGGTGGTGACCGCGGCCCTCCAGCCGGTCCGGTGGTCCGAGGGAAACCGGCCGCCCACCTGGACGAAGGCCGGGTGGAGACGATCACCGGGGCCGCGCCTTCCCCGGCGCCGGGGCCACGTCGGACGGCATCACGTCGGACGGCGCCACAGCGTCCGGCGGTGCTGGAGCATCCGCCGGACGCACGGAACCGCGTTCTTCGCTCATGATCACCAGATGCGGTGAACTCCCCAGCTCCCGGGAGCGATACGCCCGTATCGCCCACCATGATGAGGTCGTCCCACCCCCACCTCCCCCAGGAGTACGACGATCCTCCCCCAGGAGTACGACGATGTTCAGAGACGTCCGAACCCCGTGTCGGCGCCTGTGCTTCCTCAGCCGCCGAGGTGTTCGGCCCGATGCGCGGCCCAACGTTCCATCATCGACCCGAGTTCCTTCTCCACGAACCGGAAGAACTCCAGGGTGCCGTTGATCCGGCTTCCCTGCGGGGTGTCGATGCCGAACCGGTCCACACCCTCCTGCATCGTGGCCTGCCAGCTCTTCAGAATGGTGTCCCGCTTCAGCAGCGCTTCGTACCACTGGTCGCCCTGCACGCGATAGCGCTCACGCCGGGACCCGGGCTCCCGCTCGCGGCTGACCATATTGACCTGGGCGAGATAGCGGACGCCCCCCGAGACGGCCGCCGGGCTGATCCTCAGCTGCTCGCTCAGCTCCGCGGAGGTGAGTACGCCCCGCTCCGACGAGAGCAGGGCGGCGAAGATCCTGGCCGGCATGCGAGCCATCCCCGCCTGGACCAGCTGGGCGGCGAAGTGCTCCACGAACCGGGAGACTGCCGTCTCGTCGTCGCCGCCGTCCACGCGGCTCTCTTTCCGCCGCTCATCCATGCTCCGACCCCGGTCCCTGTGGTTCCTGACGCTTGTGCGTGCCTGCGTCCTCGACCAGTCTATCGAGCGATTCATACGGTTTCTTAACTTCACACATTTCTGAAAGAAGCGTACTTTCGAAAGATGAAGAAGGCAATCACCGTCGCCGGACTGCACAAGTCGTTCGGTCGGACGCACGCCCTCACCGGCCTCGACCTCGACGTCGAAGCAGGTGAGGTCCACGGCTTCCTCGGACCCAACGGGGCCGGCAAGTCCACGACGATCCGCATCCTGCTGGGGCTGCTGCGCGCCGACTTGGGCGGGGCCCAACTCCTCGGCAAGGACCCGTGGAAGGACGCGGTCGCACTGCACCGGCGGCTCGCCTACGTCCCCGGGGACGTGGAGCTGTGGCCGGGCCTCACCGGAGGAGAGGCCATCGACCTGCTGGCGAAGCTGCGCGGCGGCCTCGACCGGCGAAGGCGCGACGAACTCATCGAACGGTTCGACCTCGATCCGGTCAAGAAGGGCCGCGCCTACTCCAAGGGCAACCGGCAGAAGGTCGCCATCGTCGCCGCGCTCGCCTCCGACGCCGAACTGCTCCTCCTCGACGAGCCCACGGCGGGCCTCGACCCCCTGATGGAGGTCGTCTTCCAGGACGTCATCCTCCAGGCCAAGGCGGCGGGGAAGACCGTGCTGCTCTCCAGCCACATCCTGGCCCAGGTGGAGAAGCTCTGCGACCGCGTCAGCATCGTCCGCCGGGGCCGCACCGTGCAGTCGGGCACGCTCGGCGAGATGCGCCACCTCACGCGAACGACCGTCGAGGCCGAGACCGAGCGCCCGGCCACCGGACTCGACGCCACGCCGGGTGTGCACGGACTGAAAGTGATGGACCGGAGAGTGAACTTCGCCGTGGACGGAGCACACCTCGACGCCGCGATCCGCAGGCTCGGAGAGTTCGGCATCCGGAGCCTGACCAGCCACCCGCCGACGCTCGAAGAGCTGATGCTGCGCCACTACGGCGACGAGCTCGCGTCCAACGGCCGTACGGGGAACGGCGACCCCGCGCCCTCCGACGCGCACTCCGACGGGCCTCCCTCCACCTCCACCGGCGGAAAAGGCGGCGTTCCCCGATGACCAGCACCGTCGCGCCGCTCGACGCCTCCGGAAGGTCCGCGCCCACCAGGACCGTCTCCGTCGCCCTCACCGGTACCGGGACCCTGGTCCGGTTCGGACTGCGCCGTGACCGCGTCCGCATGTCCGTATGGCTGCTCGCCCTCACCCTGGGGACGCTGGCCACGGCGGCCCAGTACAAGACGCTGTACTCCACTCCCGAAGAACGGGCCACCGCCGTCGGCTCCATGGACAGCCCGGCCGCGCTCGCCATGACCGGCCCTCGTCACTATCTGTCCGACTACACCGCCGGAGCGATGCTCGGTCACCAACTGCTCGGCTTCATGGCCGTCCTGGTGGGTCTGATGAGCATCCTGATCGTCACTCGCCACACCCGCGACGAGGAGGAGACCGGCCGCGCCGAACTGGTCCGCTCCACCGTCTTCGGGCACCACGCTCACCTCGCCGCCGCACTGACGCTCGCCGCCGTGGCCAACCTCGCGCTCGCCCTGCTGCTGGCCCTGGGCCTCACCGCGTCGGGCATCGACGGCATCGGCCCCGGCGGGGCGCTGCTGTACGGCCTCACCCATGCCGCGATCGGGCTCGTCTTCGCCGGGATCGCCGCGGTCACCGCGCAGGTCACGGCGCACACCCGGGGCGCCTCGGGCATGGCGCTCGCGGCGATCGGCGCCGCCTACGTGCTGCGGGCCTCCGGCGACGTGGGCCACGGCGCCCTGTCCTGGCTGAGCCCGATCGGCTGGATCCAGCGCACCTACGTCTTCGTCGACGACCGGTGGTGGCCGTTGGCGCTCTGCCTCGCCCTCGCCGCGCTGACCGCGGCGTACGGATTCGTCCTGAGCACCCGACGCGATGTCGGCGCGGGCCTGCGCGCCGCGCGGCTCGGGCGGCGTACGGCGTCCGACGCCCTCACCCGGCCTCTCGGCTTCGCCCTGCGGCTGCACCGGGCGACCCTGCTGGGCTTCGGCGCCGGGCTGTGCCTGATGGGCGTCATGTACGGCTCGATCCTCGGCGAGGCGGCCGACATGGTGAAGGACATCGAACAGGTCCAGGAGGCGCTGGCGAAGATCGGCGGCAGCACCGTGGCCGAGTCGTTCGCATCCATGGTGATGGTGGTCGTCGCGGTGGTCGCCGCCGTGTACGTGGTGATGGCCGCGCTGCGACCGCGCGCCGAGGAGAGCGCCGGCCGCGCCGAACCGCTCCTGGCCACCGGCCTCTCCCGGAACCGCTGGCTCGGAAGCCATGTCGCCGTCGCACTGGCCGGCGGCACCGCGCTGCTGGTCCTCGCCGGGCTCGGCTTCGGCCTCTCGGGCGCGGCGTCGGCGGGGGACGGGGGCCTGGTCCTCGGCCTGGCCGGAGCGGCCACCGCGTACGCCCCCGCCCTGTGGGTGACCGTCGGCGTGGCCGTCCTGCTCTTCGGCTGGTTCCCCCGTGCGGGAGCGGCGGCCTGGATCGTGCCCGTGTACGCGTTCCTCGTCGGGTACCTCGGGCCGATCCTCCAGCTACCGGGCTGGATGGACAACCTGTCGCCCTTCGGTCATGTGCCGCGACTCCCGGCCGCCGGGATGGACTGGACCCCGCTGCTCGCCCTGACCGCCGTCGCCGCCGGACTGATCCTGCTGGGGCTGATGGGATTCCGTCGCCGGGACCTGGAGACCAAGTGAAGGACGCGGCGCCACGCTGACGTCACATCACCAACCGGTCCACAGCAGGTGGTTGATCAGCAGAGCCGGAATCACCGACGCGATCAGCCACCGTCGCACGGACCGGCGGGGGAGCAGCGCCGCCGCCGGCAGCAGCCACAGCAGGAACGGCTGCCAGATGCGCTCGGTCTCCGCCTTGCTCATGCCCGAGAGGTCGGCGGCGAGCAGCGCCGCCAGCGCCGCCAGGACGAGCAGCGCGAGCCTCGCTTCCGGGGAGGCCGCCGCGGAGCCGCCCCGCAGTGCCCGTACGGCGCCGGGCGCGGCCGCCGCGCTCCGGCGCAGCCCGGCGACGGCGGCGAGCCCGGCCGCGAGGGTCGCGCAGGCCAGGTTGGCCCAGACCCAGTAGCCGTACGGGCGGACGCCTCCCGCGCCCTGGTAGTAGCGCTCGACCAACAGGTGGTAGGCGGTCCACCAGTTGAACCCGGCGAGCGTGAAGGCCACCGGGACCACGAGGGCGCCGAGCAGGAACAACGGCACCGGGCGGGCGGTCCGGGCGAGCACCAGCACCGCGAGCAGGACGGCCGCCATCAGCCCCAGCCCGTAACTGAGGTAGCAGGTCCACCCGAACAGCAGACCCCCGCCGGCCGCCGCCACGGCCGGGAAGCGGACCCGGCGGGTGGCGGCCAGCGCGAGCAGCGCCACCGACCAGGCGGCCACGGCCGTGAAGTAGCCGTCGGCGGAGACGCCAGCCCAGACGGCTGCCGGGGCAAGGACGAGGAAGGGCGCGGCACGCCGGGCCAGGCGCTCCTCGGCCAGCGCGCGCACGGTGATCAGGGCGGCCAGCACCCCCGAACTGCCCACCACGACACAGAAGACGGCCGCCCAGGCGCCGCCACCGAGACCGATGCGGTCCAGCCACACGAAGGTCAGCGTCGCGCCCGGCGGGTGCCCGGCGATATGCGCGGGCCAGTTGCCGGGTTCGCCGATCACGATGTGGTTCGTGAAGTCGCGCAGGGTGGCGGGAATGTCCTCGAAGCGGTCGATGACCCGCAGGTACTCGTGCTTCGTGGTGAGCCGCTTCGCGACGCCCCGGTGCCAGCCGTCGATCAGCGCCATCGACAGGACCCAGGCCATCGACCCGGCCCAGGCCGCGGCCAGCAGCCCGCGCCAGGGCAGCCGGGCGGCGAGCGCCGGGCCGTGAACGACCACCAGGACCGCCAGGGTCAGAGCGGCCGGAGTGCCCGGCCCCAGGTGCGGGTCCCAGGAGGCCAGGAGCGGCGGCCACTGGGCGCGCAGACTCCCGTCCCGGTTCTGGATGACATGGCCGACGACCACAGCGGCCGTGACCAGCAGCACGCCCGCGGCGGCGGCGACCAGGTCGGCCCGTCCCGCGCGCCGGGCGCGGTCGCGGTCCGGTGGTGCGGGCGGGCCGTGCCCCGTGCCGCCGGCGGTGTTCGTGGGGGTGGCGTCCTCGGTCTTCACGCTGGCACGCTATGCACACCGGCGCGCGATCGGGCGGTACGGCAGGGCCGCGTCACCGAACCGTCAGATTCGCTCTTCCAGCAGCGACGACCGTCGCGGCGACGCCCCCTTCCCCCGCCCTGACGCCACGACGTCAGCATTCCGTCAGGAGTCGCGTCCGCCCGTCGGAGCTGTTCCCCGCCTAGCGTCGGGCACATGCCCGATCGCCGTCGCATCCGCTCCCTCCCCGCCTCCCTCCGCACCCCGCGCACCCCTGCCGACCCGGCATTCTGGCGCAGCCCCGTGCGCGGAGTGCGCTTCACCGCCGTGCTCGGCGTCATCCTGCTCGCCGGACTCACCCTGCTGTTCGTCACGGGTCTGCTCTCCTACGCGGCCTACAACCCCGACCTGAACCGGGTCAACGACAAGACCCCGGGCAAGGGATGGCTCGGCTTCTACCTGTTCTCCTGGCCGACCGGCCCCCACTGGCTCTACCGGCTGACCCAGGGCCTGCACGTCACCGTGGGCATCGTGCTCGTCCCCGTCCTGCTCGCCAAGCTCTGGTCCGTGGTTCCCCGGCTCTTCGCGCTGCCGCCCGCCCGCTCCGTCGGCCACGCCCTGGAGCGGATCTCACTGCTGCTGCTCGTGGGCGGGGCGCTGTTCGAGTTCCTCACCGGACTGCTCAACATCCAGCTGGACTACCTCTTCCCCGGGTCGTTCTACACCCTGCACTTCTACGGGGCCTGGGTCTTCCTCGCCGGGTTCGTCACCCATGTGGCGCTCAAGACGCCCCAGGCCGTACGGGTGTTGCGAGGCGGCATCCCGCGCGGCGAACCGGACACCCTCGCCGCTCCGGACCCGCTGCCCGCCACGCTGTCCCGGCGCGGCGCGCTGGCCCTCGTGGGGGCCGGTTCACTCCTTCTGCTGGTCACCTCGGCCGGTCGCAGCTTCGACGGGCCGCTGCGCCGCATCGCGCTCCTCACCCCGCGCGGCGGCACCGACCCGGGGCCCGGCCCGAACGCCTTCCAGATCAACAAGACCGCCGCCGCCGTACGGATCAGGCCCGCCGACACCGGTGAACGCTGGCGGCTGACGGTACGGGGGCCGGCCGGGGAGTTCCGCTTCTCCCGGGCCGAGCTGTTGGCCATGGAGCAGCACGGCGCCGCGCTCCCGATCGCCTGCGTGGAGGGCTGGTCGACCTCGGACCAGCGGTGGCGCGGAGTGCGGCTCTCCGACCTGGCGGCGCTCGCCGGCCACCCGGACCGGCCGCCGGGCGTGTTCGTCGAGTCGCTCCAGCGCGGCGGCTCGTTCCGCAAGGCCGCGCTGCGCGACAACCAGGTCCGCGACGGCCGCTCGCTGCTGGCGCTGGAGGTGAACGGCGCACCGCTGTCGCCCGACCACGGCTACCCGGCCAGGGTCATCGTCCCCGCCGTGCCAGGGGTACTGAACACCAAGTGGGTCGAGACCCTGACGTTCGGAGAGCTGTGATGTCCACCCGAGCCGTACCGCCCGCGTCCGCCGGCCCCCGCCGCCCGCGTTTCTCGCCGCGCCGCCCGTACGGCGAGGGCCCGTTCCACCTGCTGCTGCTCGCCGCCACGTTCTGCCTGGCCGGCTACGCGGGCGTACGGCTGCTGGACGGGGACACCGTCGGCGTGCTGCTCTGGTTCGCAGGATCGGCCGTCCTGCACGACCTGGTGCTGCTGCCGGTGTACGCGGGGGCCGACCGGGCGCTGCGCGCCGCGTTCGGCCCCCGGCCGGCCCTGGTGAACTTCGTCCGGGTGCCGGTGTTCCTCTCCGGACTGCTCCTGCTGATCTGGTTCCCGCTGATCGCCCGGCGCACCGAACGGCGGTACGAGGCCGCCGCCGGCACTTCCCCGGACGTCTACTTCGGCAACTGGCTGCTGATCACCGGCGCGCTGTTCGCGCTCTCCGCGCTCTGGCTGCTGGTCCGGGCGCTCCGCTCCCGTACGGGCCGGCGCAGCGAGACGAAGGTCCGCCCCTCCGCGCCCCACTGACCGGCCGTGAGCCAGCCACCCGCGCGGGCGTGCCGCAGCAGGGCAGGCGTTCCGATCCGCGCCCACGGGAACGGCTCGGCGGCGCGCGCGGAGGCGGGGGCGATCCTCCCGTCCGTTCCGTCCCGGCCGTCGTCGAGCCGGACCCGGACCCGTTCGTCCACGTCGACGGGGGCGGTCTCGGCGATCAGCAGCCCGCCCGCGCCGAGCAGATCGGCCGCCCGGTCCAGCAGGGCGGCCGGGTCACCCCCGATGCCGATGTTGCCGTCGAGGAGCAGGAGGGTGCCCCAACGGCCCTCCCCGGGCAGCGGGTCGAACACGCTGCGGAGCAGCGCGGTGCCGCCGAGCCCCCGCGTACGGGCCACCGCCGCCTCGCTCACATCGATGCCCAGCGCCCGGTGTCCGAGCGAGGCCAGCTCCGCGACGAGCCGCCCCGGCCCGCAGCCGATGTCCAGCACGGGACCCTCGCACCGGTGCAGCGCGGACAGATCGGCGGAGCCCGCGTCGGAGCACCAGCGCTCCACGTCCAGCGGCAGCAGCCAGCCGTCGTTGCGGCGCAGGAACAACGGACCGCGGCCGGTGCGCAGGGCGTTGGCGTACGGGTCGGCGCCCCACGGAGCGGTGCGGATCGGCGTGGCGCCGGGGGCGTCCGTGGAGTCGACGGCATCCGAGTCGACGGCCGTTCCGTGGGCGTCCGGGCTCGCCTCCCCGGCCTCGACGCGGTCGGCCGGGGCCGGGGAGGCGAGCCCGGACGAGGGCACGGTGGTGCTCATCGCACCCCCGCCCCGGTCAGCCGGCCGAGCGCCGCGGCGAACCGGCCGCCCGGCGCCGCCGACGCGACCCGGTGGGCGTCGGCGGCGGTGTCCACGTCGACCAGTACCGGCAGATCGCGCACGGCGAGCCCCGCCTCCACCAGCCTGCGCCGCTGCACCGCACCCGTTTCCGGGACGGACATCGGCACCCCGCGCAACAGGCCCGGATCGGGATCCGCCAGGCCCAGGGCCCAGAAGCCGCCGTCCTCGGCCGGACCGAACCAGGCCCCGGCGCCGTCCCAGGCGTCCGGGGCGAGAGCGGGGGCGAGCAGATCGGACGTGATCTGCGGGGTGTCCATGCCGACCAGGAGGGCCGGCCCCGTACACCCGCCGAAGGCCGCGGCGAGACGCTCGTCGAGACCGCCCGCGCTCTGCGGCACCACCTCGAAGCCCGGGGGCACCCAGGGGCCCGGCCTCCCGTCGAGGACCAGGACACGTCGCCGGGCGGGGAGGGCGAGCACGGCGTCCAGGGTGTCCGCGAGGGCCGCGGCGGCGAGCTCGGCGGCATCGGCGGGGGAGAAGGGCGGGCAGAGCCGGGTCTTGACCCGCCCCGCCACCGGCTCCTTCGCGATGACCAGGAGTTCCGTGGGCCCGTACGCGCTCATCGAACAGCCTCCGCCCCCGCGCGCCCGGCCCGACCCGATGCCCGGTCCGCCGGTGGCTCCCGCAGCACGCCCCGCATGTCGCGCACCGCCTGCCAGGTCCCGCGCCAGGTGCCGGTCACCTTCGACTTCCCGGTGCGCGGCCGGTAGGGGACGTCGCTCTCGGCGACCCGCAGCCCGGAGTCCGAGGCCCGGACCACCATCTGGAGCGGATAGCCGCTGCGCCGGTCGGTGAGGCCCAGGGCGAGCAGATCGCTCCGGCGGGCCGCCCGTAGCGGCCCGAGGTCGTGCAGGCGCAGACCCGTGCGGCGGCGCAGCATCCGGGCCAGTGCCAGATTGCCGGCGCGCGCGTGCGGCGGCCAGGCGCCCCGGCCGTCGGGGCGGCGGCGGCCGAGCAGCAGATCGCACTCGCCGTCCGCGATCTGTCGCACGAAGCCGGTCAGCAGCGCGGGGTCCAGCGAGCCGTCGCAGTCGCAGAAGCAGACGAACTCGGCTTTGGCGGCGAGCAGCCCGGCGTGGCAGGCCGCGCCGAACCCGCGCCGTTCCTCCGTGACGACGTGCGCGCCGAGGGAGCGGGCGAGCTCGGCCGAACCGTCGGTCGAGCCGTTGTCGACCACGATCGCGCGCCAGCCGTCGGGGACGCGATCGAGCACCCAGGGCAGCGCGGCCGCCTCGTCGAGGCAGGGCAGCACGATGTCGGCCCTGGGCAGGCCGGTGTGCGGTGCGGGCGGAAACGGAAGAGCGGCAGAAGAATCGGTCACCCGCATCACCCTACGGAGACAACTCCGACATTCGGGGCATCAGGTTCTTACGAAACATGGACATCGGCCGGATGGGGGCGGCCGGCCCCGGGCGTCCCGGAGCGGGGGTGCCACAGTGGAGGCCATGGAGAACACCCCGCCCGCCCGGCATCCGACGCCCGTCCAACAGGAGGCGCGCGGCCGGGTCCTCGTCGTGGACGACGACCCCACCGTCGCCGAGGTCGTCGTCGGCTACCTGCACCGCGCCGGCTACACCGTCGAGCAGGCCGGCGACGGCCCCGCCGCGCTGACACGGTTCGCGGCACACCGGCCCGATCTCGTCGTCCTGGATCTGATGCTCCCCGCCATGGACGGGTTCGAGGTCTGCCGCCGGATGCGCGAGTACGGCCCGGTCCCCGTCATCATGCTCACCGCCCGCGGTGACGAGGAGGACCGCATCCTCGGACTGGAGACCGGCGCCGACGACTACGTCACCAAGCCGTTCAGCCCGCGCGAACTGGTCCTGCGGGTCGACTCCGTGCTGCGCCGCGCCCGGGCCGCCGTACCGGCGGACGGAGCGGGCCCGCTGTCCGCGGGCGGGCTGAGCCTCGACCCGGCGTCCCGGCAGGCCTATCGCGACGGGCGCGGACTGGCCCTGACGCTGCGGGAGTTCGACCTGCTCGCCTTCCTCCTCCGGCACCCCGGGAAGGCGTTCGGGCGGGAGGAGCTGATGCGGGAGGTCTGGGGCTGGGACTTCGGCGACCTGTCGACGGTCACCGTCCACATCCGCAGACTGCGCGGCAAGGTCGAGGCGGATCCCGCCCGCCCCCGGCTGATCCGCACCGTGTGGGGGGTGGGCTACCGCCTGGACGCCGAAGCGGACCGCACGGAGAAGGACGGGGCAGCCGCCCCCGCGCCGCCGACCGGGGGCCGTTCGCGGTGAAGGGCGTCCTGCTCGTCGCGTTCCGGCCCCCGAGCACGGAGTGCGGCTGACCGGCGACCGGATCGACGGGGGTGCCGGCGGAGGCGGACGACGAGGAGAGGAGCCGGGTCCTGAACGATCTCCTGATCAACGCCGTCCGCCCCCACCCCGCCCGACGCACGCCGGGCGCGCCGAGGCGCGCGAGGTACAGGGCGGCTGCTGCTTCTCCGTCACGCTCCCGACAGCGTGACGGCGCTCTCCTGCCGGCCGCCCGCCGAACCACGCAGCGGGGCCGCCGCGAAGTCCCCCATCCCCTCGGCGAAGGGGATCCGGGGCCGCCAGCCCAGCTCCTCGCGCAGCGCCCGCGAGTCCGCCGTGACATGGCGGACGTCCCCGAGGCGGTACTCCCCGGTCACCACCGGGTCCGGCCCGCCGTGCGCGCCGGCCAGCGCGGCGGCCATCTCCCCGATGGTGTGCGGCTCGCCGCTGCCGGTGTTGTACGCGGCGAAGGACGCGGGCCGCCGCTCCCGTACGGCCTCCAGAGCCACCGTGTTCGCCGCCGCCACATCCTGGACGTGGACGAAGTCGCGCCGCTGGCCCCCGTCCTCGAAGACCCTGGGGGCCTCACCGCGTGCCAGGGCCGAGCGGAAGAACGAGGCGACACCGGCGTACGGGGTGTCGCGCGGCATGCCCGGCCCGTAGACGTTGTGGTAGCGCAGCGACACCGCCCGGCCGCCCGTCGCCCGCGCCCACGCGGCGGCGAGGTGCTCCTGGGCCAGCTTCGTCGACGCGTACACGTTGCGCGGGTCCGCGGGCGCGTCCTCGGCCACCAGACCGGGCGTCAGCTCCGCCCCGCAGTCCGGGCAGCGCGGCTCGAAGCTCCCCGCCCGCAGATCGGCCTCCGCGCGCGGTCCGGGGCGGACCGTGCCGTGTCGGGGGCAGGCGTAGCGGCCCTCGCCGTAGACCACCATCGACCCGGCCAGCACGAGGTCCCGGACCCCGGCGGCGGCCATCTCCGCCAGCAGCACCGCCGTACCGAGGTCGTTGCACCCCACGTACAGCGGGGCGTCCGCGAAGTCCTTGCCGAGGCCGACCATGGCCGCCTGATGGCACACGGCGTCCACCCCGGCCAGCGCGTCCCCCACCGTCTCCCGGTCCCGGACGTCCCCGACGACGAACCGGTCACCCGGCGGCTCCGGAGGCGTGCCACCGGCGTGGGCCGAGGGCAGCAGGGCGTCCAGCACCACGCTCTCGTGCCCGGCCGCGGCGAGTGCGGCGACGACATGTGACCCGATGAACCCGGCTCCGCCGGTGACCAGTACGCGCATGACCGCCACGCTAGGGCCCGGCGAGCCGTCGGGCCGGGCACGCCGCGCACCCGTCACGGGTCCGTAAGGACGTGTCCGACGTCCCGGTCAGCGCACCCGCTGGCCGGGGGCCGCGTCGAGGCGCACGAAGGGGATGGCGCGGCCCGCCCGCCGGTAGGCGTCCGTGCTGCCGTCGGCGACGTCGAACCCCATAAAGGCGCACAGCCGGCGGGCGGTGCGGGGGTGGGCGGGGGCGTAGCGGGCCATGATCTCGCCGCCCTCGTCCGCGCTCGGGAAACAGGCGGTGACGGCGTAGTGCCGGTTGCCGAACTGGATCGTGGTCTTCGGCGAGGCGCGCAGGTTGCGGTACCAGGCGGCCTCGGGGCCGAAACCGGAGGCCAGAAACCAGGTTCCCTCCTCGCGGTCGTGCGCGACGACCTCCAGGGCGACCCGTCGGTCCAGGCCGCTGTTCCGGCCCGTGTGGTGCAGGAGGAGCAGGCGCCGGCCGAAGACCGGGCCGAGGCCCACGCGGTAGAAGGCTACGGGCAGGCGGGCGAGGCGTCGCCGCCAGCCGCGCGGCAGGGGTGGGCGGCCGGGGTCGGTATGTGGTCGTGGCGTCATCACAACGCCTCCTCTGGACGCGAACGGGAGTCGACGGCACAGCGGGCCCCGGCTCGACTCTTAGTCTGTGCAATCTTTGCACAGACTAAATCTTGGAGACGTGGAAGACCGAGGGGGCGGAGCACGCCCTGCCGGGAGCAGGGTAGAAAGGTGCCATGGCCAGGAAGCCGGCTCCTGCGGAGCGCATGGACGATGTGGACGCCGTGACCGGGGCGGTGCTGACGGCATCCCGGTTGCTGGTCGCGGTGTCGGCGCGCTCGCTGGCGGACGTCGAGGAGCGGGTGACGCTGCCGCAGTTCCGGATGCTGGTGGTGCTGTCCTCGCGGGGGGACACCAAGCTCGTGGCGCTGGCGGAGTTGCTGGGAGTGGCGTCGTCGACGGCGATGCGCATGGTCGACCGGCTGATCGCGGCCGGCCTCGCGGACCGGCAGACCAACCCGGACAACCGCCGGGAGACGTTGCTCCGGCTCACGGAGGAGGGGCGTCGCACGGTCGGGGACGTCACCGCGCGTCGACGTCAGGAGATCGCGTCGATCGTCGAGCGCCTGGCTCCGCACCAGCGGACGGCGCTCATCGAGGCGCTCACCGACTTCAACCGGGCGGGAGGCGAGCCGCCGGCCCCGTTGCCGGACGAAGGCGCCGGACCGCACCCTCTGGGCTGGGACGCCGCGACGACGGCGGGCTGACCGGCCGGGGCGTCCGTCGGCGCCCGGCCCCGCGGGCGGGCGGTTCTCCCGGGGCGCGCTCGCCATGGACATCACGCATATGGTTGCACCTTGAACAATTCATGTCGTGTGAGAGGAGCCTCCCTTGAGCGAGCGGCCGGTGGGCGACATGACGGGTGAGCGACCGGATGCCTGGGCCGAGGCCGTGATGGCCGGGCTGGAGGGAGCGAGGGCCGCGGAACGCGCTCTGACGGAGGCCCTGCGGCCGGCCATGTCCCTGAAGGAGGAGAAGGCGCAACGGCGGGCCGAGGCGGTCCGGGCGGCGGCCATGGGGCTCGGCGTCGAAGGCTGTGCTGCCGCCGCGGGAATCTCCGAGCGTCTGCTCGCGTCCTGGCGGGCCGAGGACCCCGTCTTCGACGCCGCCCTGTCGGCGGCCAGATCCCTGGCGCATGTGCATGACGTGGTACCGGACGTCGCCACCAACCCGGCAGTGCTCAGGGTGGCGCTGGACGCCATCCTGGACGGCGTGCCGTTCGTCGCGGTGGGTGCTCTGGTGGGGGCGAAGCGGGACGCCTTCTACCGCCTGAGGCGAGGCAACCTCCGGCTCGGCGCGCTCTTCGGCGCGGCGCAGAGCGCGCGCCGCCGGACCACGTCGCCGGGCCGGAAGAAGAAGGCGGAGCTCAAGGGGTATCGGCTGGTACGCATCGATCCCTCGACAGGCCCGGGGCCGACCCGGTCTGCTGAGCGGGCGCCGGGCGGCAGCCCCCCGGCTCAGGGGCGGCCGGTGAGGTAGCCGCCCATCGAGGTGAAGTACTCGGTCGCGGGCAGCTCGCGGCCGTCCTCGGTCCGTACGCGCGTGATCGCGAGGCCGTGGTTGCGGCCGGTGCGGGCGTCGGCCCCGGCGACGATCACCACGCCCTCGCCCTCCCGGTAGAACACCCGGCCGGGCGTGCCGCCGTAGCGGTTCTGGGACACGACGGCGGAGAGGACTTCCAGCCGTCGGCCCCGGTGGAAGGTGAAGGCGCTGGGGTAGGGGGCGGACTGGGCGCGGATCAGCCGTTCGAGATCCTCGGCGGGCCAGTTCCAGTCGATGCGGATGTCCTCGGCGGCCCGCTTGTGGAAGAAGGTCGCCTTCGACCGGTCCTGCGGGGTGAACTCGGTCTGTCCGGAGGCGATGAGGGCGAGTGCGCCGATGGTGACCGGGGCGATGAGGTCGACGGTGCGGTGGAAGAGGTCGGTGGCGGTGTCCGTCGGGCCGACCGCTATCGCCTCCTGGCGGACGATGTCGCCGGCGTCGAGTTCGTCGTCCATCAGGTGCGCGGTGACGCCGACTTCGCTCTCGCCGTTGATCAGTGCCCAGATCAACGGCGAGAATCCGGCGTACTTCGGCAGCAGCGAGTCGTGGACGTTCAGCGTGCCGTGGCGGGGGAGGCCGAAGATGCGCGGCGGTATCCAGGTCCTCCAGTTGTTGGCCACGATGATGTCAGCGTCCGCCTCTTTGAGGCGCTCGAACAGCTCCTCGTCGTCCGGACGTTCGCGGATCAGGACGGGGACCCCGTGCTCCTCGGCGAGATCGGCGACGGAGTCGCTCCAGATCTTCTCGTACGCGTGCTCACTCCTGGGGTGCGTCACGACCAGCACCACCGTGTGCTCGGATTCGAGGAGGGCTTGCAGGGTACGGTGCCCCCAGGTCTGGTAACCGAACATGACGACCCGCATGGGTTCCTCCTCGGGGCAGGGATGGGCCGGGCAAGTAAAGCAAGCCTCACCTGAGTCGGCAACAGGTCATGCGGGAGGCCATGGGTGACGGACCGTCAAGGAGTCGCCGCCCCCCGTTGCCCTATCGACAAGGCCTGCCGGTCAGCTTAGGCTCCCCTAAGTCGAAGTGGGCGATTCCGTCGGCCTGCCCGCCTTTCGCCATCAACCCCCACGCCTGACAGGCGACTTTCCCAGACGAACGGGAGTGACATGTCTCAGGTTCTTCCTGGCGACACACCACCGGTCCACGACCTCATCGGCATCGGCTTCGGCCCGTCGAATGTGGCCATGGCGATCGCGCTCAGCGAGCACAACAGCAAGGTCGGCAGGCAGGATTCGGTCACCGCCCGCTTCTTCGAGCAGCAGCCGAGCTTCGGCTGGCACCGCGGCATGCTCATCGACGACGCCACCATGCAGGTGTCCTTCCTCAAGGACCTGGTGACGCTCCGGAACCCGGCCAGCGAATTCAGCTTCCTCTGCTACCTGCAGAGCAAGGGCCGGCTGATCGACTTCATCAACCACAAGAACCTCTTCCCGCTGCGGGTGGAGTTCCACGACTACTTCGAGTGGGCCGCGGCCAAGGTCGACGACCTGGTCTCCTACGGCCACGAGGTCGTCGCCGTCGCACCGTTCGTGCACGACGGGACCGTGGAGTACCTCGACGTGACCGTCCGGTCCGGACAGGGGCTGGCTGTCCACCGGGCCCGCAACCTCGTCATCGGAACCGGGCTGCGCCCCCTCATGCCGGAGGGTGTGGAACGCGGCGAACGCGTCTGGCACAACTCGGACCTGCTGCGGAAGGTCGACGGCCTGGAGAACGCCTCGCCCTCGCGGTTCGTCGTCGTCGGCGCCGGCCAGAGTGCCGCCGAGAACGTCGCCTACCTGCACCGCCGTTTCCCGGACGCCGAGGTCTGCGCGGTCTTCTCCCGCTACGGCTACAGCCCCGCCGACGACAGCAGCTTCGCCAACCGGATCTTCGACCCCGACGCGGTCGACGACTACTTCGCCGCCCCCGAGGAGGTCAAGAGCCGGCTGATGGCCTACCACGGCAACACCAACTACTCCGTGGTGGACATCGACCTGATCGACGACCTCTACCGCCAGATGTACCGCGAGAAGGTGCTGGGCACCGAACGGCTGCGCTTCCTCAACGTGTCCCGGGTCACCGGAGTCGAGGAGAACGCCGACGGGGTCAGGGCGACCGTGAAATCCCTGGTGACCGACGAGGAGTCGGAACTGGACGCCGACGTCGTGGTGTTCGCCACGGGATACAGCCCCGCCGACCCGCTCGGCGTCCTCGGCGAGGTCGGAGCCCGCTGCCCGCGCGACGACGCCGGCCGCGTTCGGGTCGAGCGCGACTACCGGATCGTGACCGACCCCGGACTGCGCTGCGGCATCTACCTCCAGGGCGGTACGGAGCACACGCACGGCATCACCACCTCGCTGCTCTCCAACACCGCGATACGGGTCGGCGAGATCCTGGACTCCCTGCTCGACCGCCGGGTCAAGTCCACCTCCGACGAGTCCCGGCCCGCGGTGGAGGGGACCGGCGGCGCCACCCCGCGCTAGGGAGTGTCCGCGCTCCGGCCGGACGAGGCCTTGCGGACACGACCCAGGCCCTGTCGTCACAGTCCCGTCGTCCGCGGAGGGCGACCTGCCCGGCGGGCCCCGCGGGACCACTCCGATCAAAGGGATATCGTTCCTCGACATGTTCACGACTGAGGTGGAGCGTCCCGTGCCCGGGGGGACGACCGACACCCGCCGACGGCGGGTCATCGGGCTGGGCGTCCTCACGGCGGCCCTGGTGTTCGCGGCAGCGGTGTCCTTGGCCGTCGGGGCGCGCGCGTTGAGCCCCACCGAGGTCTGGCACGGTCTGTTCGCGGACCCCGAGCCCGACCAGAAGCTCACCGAGATCCGGCTCATCGTGCAGACCGTGCGCGTGCCCCGCACGGTCCTCGCGATCGTGGCGGGCCTGGCCCTGGGCGTGGGCGGTGCGCTGATCCAGGGGTACACGCGCAACCCGATCGCCGACACGGGACTGCTGGGCGTGAACGCCGGAGCCTCCTTCGCCGTGGTGGCGGTCATCGCCCTGTTCGGGTTCACCGACCCGTTCCAGTACGTCTGGTTCGCCTTCGTGGGCGCGGGGATCGCCGGCGTCGTCGTCTTCGGCCTGGCCAGCATCGGCCGGGGCGCGGGCAACCCCCTGACCCTCGCCCTGGCCGGACAGGGCGTCACGGTGTTCCTCGCGGCGATGACCACGGCGGTGGCCCTGTCCGACCAGAAGTCGTTGAACGCCCTGCGATTCTGGAACGCGGGTTCTGTCGCCGGCGTCGGCTTCGACGTCATCTGGCCGGTGACGGGGTTCATCGCCGTCGGGCTGCTCCTCGCGCTGATCACGCTGCCCTCCCTCAACCTGCTCAACCTGGGCGACGACGTGGCGCGCGGTCTGGGAGTGAACATCGCGGTGAGCCGGACCATCGGCATCGTCGCCGTCACGCTGCTGGCGGGGGCCGCCACGGCGGCCTGTGGACCCATCGCCTTCCTCGGGCTCATGGTGGCCCACGTGGCCCGCTATCTGACCGGCCCCGACTACCGCTGGCTGGTGCCGTACGCGGGGCTGCTCGGTGCCGGCGTGCTGCTGGTCTGCGACATCGTGGGCCGTCTGGTCGTGCGGCCGGGGGAGCTGGAGTCGGGCGTCGTCGTCGCCCTCCTCGGAGCGCCGTTCTTCGCGCTCCTGGTGTGGCGAGGAAAGTTCAGGAGCGCATGAGGCGGGTCCACGAGCACATGAGGGAAGTCCAGGAGCCCATGAGCGGAACCGAAGTGCGGGCGTCGATGCCGCCGGGCGTGCGGCTCGGCCAGGTGTCGTTCGTCTGGCGTCCCTGGCTCGTGCTGGTCACGCTGGTGCTCGCGGCGGCGGCCTTCCTGGTCTTCTGTCTCTCCATCGCCGTCGGTGACTTTCCCATCGGCCTCTCCCGGGTCATCGCCACCCTCTTCGGCCGGGGCGAACAGGTCGACGCGTTCGTGGTCATGGACCTCAGGATGCCCCGGGCGCTGGCCGGGCTCATCGTGGGCATCGCCCTGGGCGTCTCCGGGGCCATCACCCAGTCCGTGGCGCGCAATCCGCTCGCCAGCCCGGACATCCTGGGGATCACCACCGGAGCCGGCGCCGTCGCGGTGTTCCTGGTGACGGCGACGGGAGGAACCGCCGCGGCGATCGCCGGTGCGGTCGGGCTGTCCTCGGCGGCCCTCCTGGGCGGCCTCGGCACGGGGCTGCTGGTGTACTTCCTCGCCTGGCGACGGGGGATCGACGGGTTCCGGCTCATCCTCATCGGTATCTCCGTCACCGCGGCGATGCAGGCCGTCACGGTGTGGCTGCTGGCCTCCGCCGACATCCGGGATGTGGCGCGCGCCCAGGTATGGCTGATCGGCTCGCTGGACAACCGGAGCTGGGACGAGGTCCGGGTGGCGTTCTGGTGCACGCTCGTCCTGCTCGTCGTCGTGGCCGCGGTGGCCTTCCCGTTCAGGCCCATGCACCTCGGCGACGACGTCGCCGCCGGGCTGGGCGTACGGGTCGGGCGGGTTCGGGCCATCCTGCTGCTCTGTGCCGTCCTGCTGGCCGCGGTGGGGGTGAGCGCGGCGGGTCCGGTGCCGTTCGTCGCCCTGGTGGCACCACAGGTGGCGATGCGTCTGGCGCGGTGGCCCGCGCCGCCGTTGATCGCCTCCGGGCTGGTGGGCGCGCTGTTGCTGATCGGCTCGGACCTGGTCGCCCGCGCGGCGCTGCCGATCGGTCTGCCGGTCGGAGTGGTCACCGCGGTGATCGGGGGACCGTTCCTCGTCTACCTGTTGGTACGGGCGAACCTCCGGTAGATGGTAGAAGTAAGGCTGACCTCAACAAGGGGGGCTTGTGGCCGCTCAGTTCACCGCCCGGACCGAAGCGGGCGTCGAGGACGTCCCACGGCTGGCAGCCAGGGGCATCACCGTCGGATACGGCGACCGCACGGTCATCGACAGGCTCGACGTAACCGTTCCCCCGGGGGTGATCACCACGATCATCGGCCCCAACGGGTGCGGAAAGTCCACCCTGCTGCGGACCCTGAGCCGACTGCTCAAACCGGCCGGCGGTTCCGTCGTGCTGGACGGCGAGGACATCGGCAGGCTCCGTACCAGGGACGTGGCGAAGAAGCTCGGGCTGCTGCCGCAGGCGCCGGTGGCGCCGGAAGGGCTGACCGTCGCCGACCTCGTCGCCCGCGGACGCCACCCGCACCAGAGCTGGCTGCGGCAGTGGTCGTCGGACGACGCCGACGTCGTGCGGCGGGCGCTGGCCATGACCGGGGTGGCGGACCTGGCCGACCGGCCCGTCGACTCGCTCTCCGGCGGCCAGCGCCAGCGCGTGTGGATATCGATGACGCTGGCCCAGGGCACCGACCTGCTGCTGCTGGACGAGCCGACCACCTACCTGGACCTGGCCCACGCGATCGACGTACTCGACCTGGTCGACGATCTGCACGAGTCGGGCCGCACCGTGGTCATGGTCCTGCACGACCTGAATCTGGCCACGCGCTACAGCGACAACCTCGTCGTCATGCGGGCGGGAGCCGTCCTGGCGCAGGGACACCCCCGGGACGTGATCACCGCCGAGCTGCTCCACGAGGCGTTCGGGCTGCGGGCCGAGGTGATCGACGACCCGGTGGGGGACCGGCCGCTCATCGTGCCGATCGGCCGCACACACGTCCGAAGCGAACCGTGGAACGGGCCCGCACCGCAAGGCAACTGACCACTTGACGGACCCAACTCGGCATGGCCGGTGCAAAGTTATCCAGTTAGGCTAGGCTGACCTCACTTGCTCGGGGTACAGTCTGGCTGCCCTCGTACCGGGGCGCAGTGGACAGTGCGACAGCAAGGGATTTCGGATGTCTCTCCATCGAACGACGCTTGTGAAGCCGTGGCAGCGGCTGGCCGCGGCCGTTTCCGCCACGACCCTCGGCGTCGGTCTCCTCGCGGGATGCGGTACCGATTCGGCGGACGAGAAGAAGAACGACGACGCCCCTGCCGCCGCCGGGGGCGCGTTCCCCGTCACGGTGGAGCACGCGTTCGGATCCACCGAGGTCAGCAAGGCTCCCCAGCGGGTCGTCACCGTCGGCTACACCGACGACCAGGCCGTCCTGGCGTTCGGCGTCAAGCCGGTCGGCATGGTCGACCAGTACCCGAACCCGGCCGGGCAGACGCCCGACATCAACACGCAGTGGCCCTGGGTGAAGGACCAGTGGGGCGACACCCGCCCCGAGGTCGTCATGAAGAACGGTGACGCGGGCCCCAACTTCGAGAAGATCGCCTCCCTGCGGCCGGACCTGATCATCGCGGTCTACTCCGAGGTCGACAAGGCAGCCTACGAGAAGCTCTCCAGGATCGCCCCGACCGTGGGCCGCACCAAGGGTGAGAAGGAGCTCTTCAGCGCCCCGTGGCAGGACAACGCGGTGCACATCGCCAAGGCGCTCGGCAAGGAGAAGGAGGGCGCCGAACTGGTCAAGGGCATCCAGACCAAGCTGGACGCGGCCAAGAAGGCGCACCCCGAGTTCGGCGGACAGAAGGCCGTCGCCCTGTCCTGGTACAAGGACTCGATCTCCGCGTTCACCTCCACGGACGTGCGGGGCCGGCTCATCACGGGCACCGGATTCGGCTACCAGACCGAGATCGACAAGATCGCGGACGGCAAATTCTCCACCGAACTCTCGCCCGAGCGCATCGACCTCATCGACGTCGACCGGATCTTCGTCATCAACGACAAGGCCGACACGGACGCGCTGAAGAAGTTCGAGCTGTTCAACAACCTCCCGGCCGTCAAGAACGGCAAGGTCTCCTACCTGCTGGACAGCGAGGGACCGGCGATCGGTGCGGCGATGTCCCAGGGCACCCTGCTCTCCCTGCCGTACGCGATCGACGAACTCGTCGCCTCGGTCAAGTAACCATGACGATCCGACGCCCCCTCCCTCGGCGAGAACCGGTCTCCGGGTGACTACCACCAACCCCCCCCTCGCCGGGACGACCCTGCGCACGGCCACCGGACGCCAGGCCACCCGCTGGGTGGCCGAGCACTGCCGGCGGGCACCGTGGCTGACCGCCTCCACCGTGCTCACCACGGTCGCCGGGGCCGCGTTGCAGGTGCTCCCGGTGCTGCTCCTCGGCCGGGTCGTCGACGGGGTGGTCGGCGGCGGCTCACGCTCGATACTGCTCACCGTCGGCGTGCTGATGGCGGGTGCGGCGCTCCTCGGCGCGGCGGCCTCCGCGGCCTCCACGTACCTGATCGGGAGGCTCGGCGCCGAACTGCTCGCACGGCTCCGTGAGGAAGCCGTGCGAGCGGTTCTGGGGATGCCGAGCGCGCGCGTCGAGCAGGTGGGGCGGGGGGACGTGCTGTCCCGCGTCGGCGACGACGTGGCCGTGCTCTCCAAGGGCATCCGTACGGCCATCCCCACCGTGTTCTCGGCCGGAGTCCTGGTGGCCATCGCGACGATCGGCATGTTCGGTCTCGACTGGCGGCTCGGCCTGGCGGGAGCCGGCGCCCTGCCCGCCTACGCCCTGGCGCTCCGCTGGTACCTGCCCCGCTCGGCGCCGCTCTACCGCGAGCAGCGGGTGGCCCAGGCCGATCGCGCCCAGGCCCTGATCAGTGGACTGAACGGCATCGACACGGTTCGCGCCTACCGTATGGAGGACTCCGTACGGGAGAAGGTCACCAGCGAGTCGTGGCGGGTGCGGAACCTGGGCGTCGAGGTGTTCCGCTTCTTCGGACGGTTCGTCGGCCGGGAGAACCGGGCCGAGTTCATCGGCCTCGTCCTGATCCTGGTCGTCGGGTACGCCCTGCTGGAGGCGGACGCCGCCACCCTGGGCGAGGTGTCGGCCGCCCCGCTGATGTTCCACCGCCTGTTCACCCCGCTCGGCGCCATCATGTTCACCTTCGACGAGGCGCAGAAGTCCGGCGCGAGCCTCACCCGGCTGGTCGGCGTGTTCTCGGAGCCCTCCGAGAAACGGCTGGTGGGCGACGGCTCGGTTGCCGCGGCCGACAACGCGCCCCACCCCGTCACCGTGCGGGACCTGACGTTCACCTATCCCGGGGCCGAGGACCCGGTCCTGCGGGGCGTGTCCCTGACCATCCCGGCCGGGGGCTCCCTCGCCCTGGTCGGGGCGACGGGTGCCGGCAAATCGACCCTGGCCGCGCTGGTCGCCGGCATCGGGAGGCCCCAGGCCGGGTCGGTGCGCATCGGGACGCACGACCTCGCGGGGACGGACGAGGCAGGCGCGCGCGCCCTGGTGAGCATCCTGACCCAGGAGACCCATGTGTTCTCCGGCCCGCTCGCCGACGACCTGCGGCTCGCCGCACCCGACGCGAGCGACGACGAGCTGAGGGGCGCGCTGCGCACGGTCGGCGCCGGGGGATGGCTCGACCTGCTCCCCGACGGTCTGGCCACCCCGGTCGGCGAGGGCGGCGAACGCCTGGACGTCACCAAGGTCGCCCAGATCGCCCTGGCCCGGCTGGTGCTCAGCCGGTCACCCGTGGTCGTGCTCGACGAGTCGACCGCGGAGGCGGGCAGTGAGGGCGCGGCCGAGCTGGAACGCGCCGTGCTGGCCGCCTGTTCCGGCCGGACCACGCTGTTCGTGGCCCACCGGCTGACCCAGGCGATGGCGGCGGACCGGATCGCCGTGCTGGACGCGGGGCGCGTGGTGGAGGAGGGAACGCACAGCGAACTGGTCGAGCTGGGCGGCCAGTACGCCCGGTTGTGGCGTGCTTGGCGAGAGGGCAGTTGAGCGCATTCCGGCCGGGGGCCGGGTCAATTCGCATACGTCGGAAGGGTGCTGAGACTTCGATGTCCGAACCGAACGGTTCCCGCCTGGAGCTTTCCCCCACTCGGCTGGCCGCCGTACGCCGACGGCTCGGTGACTACAGCGACCGGACCATCGTCGAAGCGTGCACCGTCGCCCTCGCGTACTGGGCGACCGGCATCGGCCCTGACGGCATGGAACTGACACCCGCCACGCCCTTTCCCGACGTCCTCGGACGGATCCAGGGCGGAACCGGCGGAGCCGATGGAACCGGCGGAACCGATGGAACCGGTGGTCGACCCGTCGACGTCGAGCGCCTCGCCGTCACCGTGCCGACCGGGGTCGACCCGGCCGACGCCCAGCAGGCACTCGACGACCTGGCCGACTTCCCCGACCGGCCTCTCGGCACCATGGGCCCGTCCGGTCCCCGTGCCCGGGCCGAGGAACTGGCCCGGTGGAACGACACCCGGGCGGACCGGGACCGCCCGACCCTCATGGAGTTGTTCCGCGAGCAGGCGCGCCTGAGGCCGGACGCCGTCGCGATCGTCGACGAGCACCGATCGCTGACGTACCGCGAAACGGCGCGGCTGTCCGCCCAGTTGGCGCACCACCTGATCGAACGGGGGCTTGGCGCGGAACAGGTCGTCGGAATCTCGCTCGGCCGCTCCGCGGAGATGGTCGTCGGCCTCCTCGCCGTGCTCCGGGCGGGAGGCGCGTTCGTCCCCCTCGACCCCCAGTGGCCCGCCACCCGCAGGAACGTCGTCGTCGAGGACGCCTCGGTCGTGCTGCAGCTCAACTCCACGGGCAAGACCGACGCGGGGGAACCGGACGCCGTCTCCGTCGACCTCGGCGACTGGAAGTACGGGGCCCACCCCGGGGACGCGCCCGACGTGAGCGTCCCCGGCGCCTCACTGGCCTATGTGATCTTCACGTCCGGATCCACCGGACGGCCCAAGGGCGCCATGATCCGCCACGAGGCGATCAGCGAACGCCTGTTGTGGCAGTCCGCCGAGATCCTTCACTTCGGCCATGACGACGCGTCGCTCTTCAAGGCCCCGCTCTCCTTCGACATCTCCGTCAACGAGATCTTCCTGCCGCTGGTCACCGGCGGCCGTCTCGTGATCCTGCGGCCCGGCGGCGAACGCGACCCGCACCACCTGCTCGCCGTCATCGCCGAGCAGCGCGTCACCTTCACCTACCTGGTCTCGTCCATGCTGGACGTCCTCCTGGAGATCGCGGGCGACTCCGGCCGCCTCGACTGCCTGCGGCACGTCTGGTGCGGCGGCGAGGTCCTCACCCCGGAGCTGTACGAGCGGTTCCGCGACCGCCTCGACATTCCCCTCTACCACGGCTACGGCCCCGCCGAGACGACCATCGGCGTCTCCCACGTCATCTACCGGGGAGCCGCGGAACGACTGTCGACCTCCATCGGCAGGGCCAACCCCAACACCCAGCTGTACGTGCTCGACGACGAGCTGCGGCCCGTGCCGGTCGGCGTCGGCGGCGAGCTGTACGTCGGAGGACTCCTCCTGGGGCGCGGATACGTGGGCGCGCCGGGCCTCACCGCCTCCCGCTTCGTGGCCAACCCCTTCGCCTCGGACGGTTCCCGGCTCTACCGGACGGGCGACCTGGCGCGGTACGCCCCCGACGGTTCGCTGGACTTCCTGGGCCGCGCCGACAACCAGGTCAAGATCCGCGGCATGCGGCTGGAGATCGAGGACGTCGAGGCATCCCTCGCCGAGCACCCCGGCGTACGGCACACCTGTGTCGTCGCGAGGAAGAACACGGTCGGCGGCACCTACCTGATCGGATACGTCATCCCGTCCGGCGGCCACCAGGGCCTGAGCGCGGACGACGTCAAGGAATGGGCCACGGCCAACATGGTCGAGTACATGGTGCCCGCCCACCTCGTCGTCCTGACGGAGTTCCCGCTCACCGCGAACGGCAAGCTCGACCGGAAGGCGCTGCCGGAACCCGCCGTGGGCGCCGGAGCCCCCGTGGCGCCCGCCACCGAGAACGAGCGCCTGGTCTGCGAGGCGGTCGCACGGGTGCTGCGGCTGGACAGCGTCGGCGCGGACGAGGACTTCTTCCAGCTCGGCGGAGACAGCATCCTGGCGATCTCCCTCCTCAGCGCCCTGCGCGAGGTCGGCCTCCACGTCAGCGCGCGACAGATCTTCACCAACACCGTCGTCGGGGCGCTGGCGGCAGTGGCGAGCGCCGAGTCCGTCGCCGCCGTCGACCACGCTGACGTCCCGACCGGCACCGTCGCCGGTTCGCCCATCGTGCGGTGGCTGGGCGAGACCACGGACGCGATCGACGGCTTCGTGCAGTCGGTCGTCCTCAACGCCCCGGAGGAGCTGACCGCCGACGCCCTCGACGACATCCTCGCCGCCGTGCTCGCCCGGCACGACATGCTCCGCGCCCGGCTCGTACGTGGCGAGCGCTGGAGCTTCGACATCCCGCCGGCCGGCAAGACCGCACCCTGCTGGGAGGAGAGCGACGCCCCGCCGGCGGAGTGCGTCGCCCTCGCCACCGACGCGCTAGACCCGGACAACGGCGTCATGCTCCGCGCCGTCTGGCGCCGCGAGGCACGCCAACTCGTGCTGGTCGCCCACCACGTGGTGATCGACGGAGTGTCCTGGCGCATTCTGATGGACGACCTGGCCACGGCCTGGCGTCAGCACTCCACCGGCGCACCCGTCGACCTGCCCCCGGTCGGCACGTCCTTCCGGCGCTGGACCCAGCTGCTGGGCCGCACGTCGTTCGACACCGACCGCGAGCACTACGCCACGCAGCTGCCCACCGCCGACGCGCCCATCGGCAGGCGGGCGCTCACCGAGGCCGACACCGTGGCACGGGAGCGGAGCCGAGCCGTCTCCGTCGGACCCGGGACCACGGCCGCACTGCTGGGCGAGATCCCCGCGAAGTTCCACGCCGGCGTCAACGACGTCCTGCTGACCGCCCTCGCCGTCGCCCTCGCCCGCCTGCGCCATGACCGGGGGCAGGACCAGACGTTCGCCCACATCGAGCTGGAAGGACACGGCCGCGAGGGGCGCTTCGTCGCGCCCACGGCCGGCTTCGAGCCCGAACTGTCGCGCACCGTAGGCTGGTTCACCACCCTTTACCCGGTCGTCGTGGATCCCGGAGCGGCGCCCGATCCCACCGCGCCCGCCTACCTCGCCGCGGCCCTCAAGGCGGTCAAGGAGGACCTCGCCCGCGTACCGAGCAACGGCGTCTCCTACGGCGCCCTGCGCCATCTCGCCGGCGCCGTCCCGGCCGGCCCCGCGCCGCAGGTGCTCTTCAACTACCTGGGCCGCTTCGACGCCGGTACCTCCGGCGACTGGCAACTCAGCAGCACCACAGAACAGTTGGGCGAGAAGCGCGACCCGTCGATGCGGCTGCCGCGCGCCCTGGAGTTCAACGCGATCGCCGAACCCGACGCGAGCGGCGCGTACGAACTGGTCACCACCATCTCCTGGCCCGAAGGCGTCTTCACCGAGGAGGACATCACCGCCCTCGGCGACCACTTCCGCTCCGCCCTCACCTCACTCGCCGCGCTGGAAGTCGGTGGTCACACGCCCAGCGACTTCCCGCTGGTGCCGCTGACCCAGGCCGACGTCGACGCACTGGACGGCCCGGCGCTCCACGACGTCCTGCCGCTGACCCCGCTGCAGGAGGGCCTCTACTTCCACACCGTCTACGACGACGACACCCCGGGCGCGTACGTCGAGCAGCAGGTGCTGACCCTGGACGGCGACGTGGACGCCGACCGCCTCGCCGCGGCCGCCACCCGGCTGCTCGCCCTCTATCCCAACCTGGCCGCCCGCTTCACGGCCCTCGCCGACGGCAGGGTCGTCTCCGTCGTCGAGCGTGGCAGGACCGCGCCCTTCGTCACCCTGGTCCGCCCCGACCTCACCGACGAGGAGATCCGCGACCTCGCCGAGCAGGACCGCAGGGCCGGGTTCGACCTCGCCGCCGGGCCGCTGATGCGGTACACGCTCATCCGCGCCGGCGCCCGGCGCCCCGTCCTGGTGCAGACCGTGCACCACATCATCGCCGACGGCTGGTCGGTGCCGCCGATGCTGCGCACCCTGCTGGCCGAGTACCACGCGCCGGGATCGGTGTACCCGACCGGCGGCTACCGCGACTACGTGGACTGGCTCTCCGGACGTGACCAGGGCGAGAGCGACCGGGTGTGGCGCGAGGAGCTCGCCGGACTGCCGGGCCCCTGCCTGGTCGCCGAGGGGCACTCCCCCTCCCAGCGGTTCGCCGACGTCTCGGCCGAACCCGCCGACGACATCGACGCGGCCGCACGCTCGGCCGGAGTGCCCCTGAGCGTGGCCGTGCACAGCGCCTGGGCGGTGACCCTCGGAACCGTCCTGCACAGCAGGGACGTCGTCTTCGGCTCCACCGTCTCCGGACGCGACGCCGAGCTCCCCGGCATCCGGGACATGGTCGGCCTCTTCATCAACACCATTCCCGTGCGTGCCCGTTGGGCCCCGAACGACACGGCGTACGACCTGCTCGACGCGGTGAAGCGGCATCAGGGCGTCGTCCTGGCACACCAGCACGTCTCCCTCGCCCGGATCGGCCGGCTGAACGGCGCGGGCTCGCTCTTCGACACCCTGGTCGTCTTCGACATCGCGACCGACGTGGCCGACCTGCGCCGACCGGACGACACCCTCACCATCGCCGCCGTCGTCAACGAGGGAGCGCCGCACTACCCGTTGACACTCGTCGTCGAACGCGCACCGGACGGCCGCTCGCGCTTCAACCTGATCTACGACGGCGATCTCCTGCGCCCCGATGGCGCCGGGGCGATCCTGGCCGCCTTCACCCGGAACCTCACCGAACTGCTCGGCCGCCCGGACGACCCGGTCGACCTGCTGGTCACCACGCCCGGCAGTGCCCCGGCCCGCGCGGCGGCGACGACCCTGGTCGAGATGTTCGACGCCGCCGCCCTCGGAGACCCGGCGGCCACCGCCGTCACCCAGTGCGCGCTGGACGGTGCCACCCGCTCCCTCACCTACGGCGAACTCGCCTTCGGCAAAAACGAGTTGGCCGCCGCACTGCGCGCGGCCGGGGTCGGGCCGGGGCACCGGGTCGCCGTCGCCGTTCCGCGATCGCTGGAACAGGTCATCGCCCTGGTCGCCGTCGTCACCGCCGGAGGGGCCTACGTACCTCTGGACCTGGCCTATCCGGACGAGCGGCTGGAGTACATCCTCGCCGACGCCGCCCCGCAGGTCGTCCTCGTGGACCGGGAGCAGCAGGGCCGCTTCACCCGGTTGCTGGACCGGGCGGGCGTGCGGGCCCGGGTGCTCGTCCAGGGCGACGAGCACCCCCTGGACACCGACCTCCCGGCCGTCGCTCCCCAGGACCCCGCCTATGTCATCTACACCTCCGGCTCGACCGGGCGGCCCAAGGGCGTCGTCGTCCCGCACCGCGCGGTGACGACACTCCTCGCCAACACCTGCCCGGACATGGGCTTCGGACCCCACGACGTGTGGGTCCAGTTCCACTCCTTCTCCTTCGACTTCGCCGTCTGGGAGCTGTGGGGCGCACTCGCCCACGGCGGCGAACTGCTGGTCCCGGAGTACGCGCTGACCCGCTCGCCGGTCGACTTCCACCGGCTGGTCCGGCAACGCGGTGTGACCGTGCTCAACCAGACGCCGTCCGCCTTCTACCGGTTCATCGAGGCCGACCTGCACGCGGAGGAGCCGGTCACGACGGTGCGCCGCATCGTCTTCGGCGGCGAGGCGCTCGACCTCGCGCGGCTGCGCGGCTGGGTCGAGCGGCACGGTACGGGTTCGCCCGAGCTGGTCAACATGTACGGCATCACCGAGACCACCGTCCATGTCACCCACCGGGTGCTGACGGACGAGGACTTCACCCCGGGCGCCGACGTCAGCCCCATCGGCGCGCCGATCCCCGGACTGACCACCCACCTGCTCGACGACCGGCTTCGGCCGGTGCCGCCGGGCCGGGTCGGCGCCATCTACGTCGCGGGCGACCAGGTGTCCCTCGGCTATCTGGGGCGCCCCGGGCTCACCGCCGCGCGGTTCGTGGCCAACCCGTTCGCCTCCGACGGCTCCCGCATGTACCACACGGGTGACCTGGCCCGCCGGACGCTCGACGGCGAGCTGGAGTTCGCCGGACGCGCCGACGAGCAGGTGCAGGTGAAGGGGTTCCGGATCGAGCCGGGCGAAGTGGAGGGCGCGATCCGGGAGCTCGACGGCGTCGTCGACGTGGCCGTCACCGTGGCGGACGACGGCGACCACCTGGTCGCCCATGTCGTCGGCGAGCCGCCCGCGGACCTCACCGGCCTGCTCGCCGCCAAGCTGCCCGCGCACATGGTGCCGGGCCTGGTGCTGCCGGTGGACGCGTTGCCGCTGACCGTCAACGGCAAGCTGGACCGCAAGGCGCTGACCGAACGGGCCGCACAGCAGCCCGCCCCGCCGCGGGAGGCCCCGCGGACCACCGGCGACCGTGCGCTCAGCGCCCTGACCGGCATCTTCGCCGAGGCGCTCCCCGGTGCGACCGTGGACGCCGACACCGACTTCTTCGGCGCCGGGGGCGACAGCATCGTCGCCATCACCGTGATCAACCGGGCCCGGGCGCTCGGCCTGTCGATCGCCCCCCGGGACGTCTTCCTCTTCAGGACGCCCCGCGCCCTCGCCGGCCACCTGGCCGAGCGCACCCCGCGGGCCGTGCCGTCGCCGACTTCCCGCCGCGAGGACGGACCGCTGCCGCTCACGCCGATCATCCTGCGCCGGCGGGAGCTGGCCGCGCCGCTCTCCGGCTTCGCCCAGGCCCGGTCGGTGGCCGTCCCCGAAGACATCCGCCTCGACGACATCCGGCGCGCCGCGAACGCCCTCGTCGCCGCACACCCGGCCCTGCGCCTGCGGCTGCGCGTCGAGCACGGCGTGTGGGCCCTGCGCACCGAACCCGCCCGCGAGATCGGCGTCGGCACCCCGGACGCCCTCGACGCCACGACCGCGGCGAACGAGGCCGCCGGCCGGCTCGACCCGGAGACCGGGGACGTCGTCGCGTTCTCCTGGCTCGCGGCGAGCCGCACCCTGGTCGTCACCGTCCACCACATCGCCGTGGACACGGTGTCCTGGCTGATCCTCCTCGACGACCTGGCCACCGCCCTGACCGGGGCGGACCTGCCGGAGCCGACCACCTCCTACGCCGCCTACGCCGAAGCGCTCGCCGTGCGGGCCGCCGAGCAGACCGACGACGTCGGCCACTGGATCACCGCCCTCCGGGCCCCGGCCCTGCTGCCCACGGTCCAGGGCCTTCGCGCAAGGACGGCCGTCCTCCCGTCCGGAGCGAGCGACCGGGTGACCCGCGGTGCACCCGGCGCGCTCGGTATCGAGCTCACCGAGCTGCTGGTCGGAGCCCTGCGCGCCGCGCTGACCCGGATCCAGACCGTGCCCACCGACCTCGCCGTCGAGCTGGAGCGACACGGCCGGGTCCCGGCCGCGGAACACCACGACTACTCCCGTACGGTCGGCTGGTTCACCTCCATCGCCCCCGTACGCCTCACCGCCCACACCGATCCCGTCGCCTCCGCCCGCGAGATCGCCGAACGCCGCCCCGACGAGGACGGGCACGTCGCCTACGGCCGTCTCAGGTACCTCAACCCGCAGACGGCCACGCTCCTCACCGCGCAGCCGCAGGTCCTCTTCAACTACCTCGGCCGGGGCAACGAGTCGGACGCCCTGCGGATCACCGCGGGCGACCTGAACAGCCCGTACGCCGTCGAGGTCAACGCCTGGACGGACGAGGTCACCGGCTGCCTCCACGCGGCCTTCATCCTCGCCGATGGCATACCGGACGCGATCACCGAGCACTGGCTCGCCGCCCTGGAACAGATCGCGAACGCGTCCGAGAGCGCCGAGCGCACCGCACCGGTCACCCCGCTCCAGCGGGGCCTGTACTTCCAGGCCCAGATGGCGGGCGCGGCGGGGCACTACGTCGCCCAGAGCTACTTCACCTTCGACCGGCGCCTGGACACCGACGCGCTGGCCGAGGCGATGGCCTACGTGATCGGGCGCCACCCCGTCGTCGGCGCCGGTTTCACCACCGACGACGACGGAAGTCCGGTCCAGGTCCTCAAGGCGGGCCGACGGGTCGCCGTCCGCGCCGTCGCGCTGACGACGGAGGCCGAGGTCGAGGCCCTGCGCACCCGGGACCGCGCGCAGGGCTTCGACCCGGGGGAGCCACCGCTCGTCCGGATGACCGTCGTGCGGATGCCCGACGACCGCGACGGCCTGCTGCTCAGCTACCACCTCCTGCTCTGGGACGGCTGGTCCCGCGAGATCCTGCTGCGCGACCTGTTCGACGCGTACGAGGCCGTGGTGGCGGGCCGGCCGTGGGACGCGACGCCGGCCGTGCCGGGCTTCGAGGAGTACGCCCGGACGCTCGCCGCGAAGGACCCGGCCGTCTCGGAGCGCTTCTGGACCGAGCACCTGGCAGGACTGCCGGGACCGACGCTGCTCGCCGGACCGGACCCGCAGCTCGTCGAGGAGCTGCCGCAGCCGCTCGTGCACACCCTGACCGACGAGTTGTCGGAGCTGCTGCGCGAAACGGCGCGGACCCGGGGCGTCACACTGAACTCGGTGCTGACCGGCGCCTTCGGCCTCTTCCTCGGAGCCCGTACGGGCCGCGGCGACGCCGTCTTCGGCGTGACCGTCTCGGGCCGCGAGGGCGAGGGACACGGCGACATCGTCGGCGTCCTGCTCAACACCGTCCCTCTGTGGACCCGGGCCCGGCCCGGCGATTCGGTCGACGCGTATCTCTCGTCCGTGCAGGCGGCGCGCGTGGCGGCGATGGACCACGAGCACCTGGGGCTCGGCGAGATCCAGCGGGCCGGCGGGCACGACACCCTGTTCGACAACCTGTTCGTGCTCCAGAACTTCCTGGACCTGGACGCCTTCGCGGAGATGAACACCCGCCACGGCATCACCTCGGTCCGGGCGGACGACTCCACGCACTACCCGTACACCTGGGTCGTCACGCCCGGCGACCGGCTCACGGTCAAGCTGGAGCACCGCCACGGAGACACCGACAGCGCCCGCCGTCTCCTGGAGGACTACCTGCGCGTCCTGGAGGACATCGCGCGGGCCACCGGACCGGTGGGCGCGCTGCGCGGCCCGGGCCCGGCCCCCGAACCCGCCGGGCGCACCGAGGTCGGCACGGACACCGTCGTCGACCGCTTCGACCTGGCGGCCGGGCGCGATCCGGAGCGCATCGCGCTCGTGGCCGACGGCACCACGATGACCTTCGCCGAACTCCGGGAGCGCAGCCGGGCCGTGGCCGGCGTCCTCGCCCGGCGCGGCATCGGACCCGAGACGACCGTGGGCCTGGCGATCCCGCGCTCCCTCGACTGGATCGCGGCACTGTTCGCGGTGCTGCGCGTCGGGGCCGCGTACGTGCCGCTGGAGCTGGACCACCCGGACGAGCGGATCGCGGCCATCGTCGAGGATGCCCGCCCCGAGGTGATCCTCACCGTGAGCGCGGTCGCGCCCCGGCTGGACGGCGAACTGATCGAACTGGACCGCCCGTTGCCGGAGGCCGAGCCGTACACGACGTTCGCGCCGGACGATCCGGACCGCCTGCGCCACCCCGCGTACACGATCTACACCTCCGGCTCGACCGGGAAGCCCAAGGGCGTCGTGACCGAATACGCCGGCCTCACCAACATGCTGATCAACCATCAGCGCCGGATCTTCGAGCCCGTGCTCGCCGAACACGATCACCGGGTCTTCCGCATCGCACACACGGTGTCCTTCGCGTTCGACATGTCGTGGGAGGAGCTGCTGTGGCTCGCCGACGGCCACGAAGTCCACATCTGTGACGAGGAGTTGCGTCGTGACGCCCCCCGACTGGTCGCGTACTGCGTCGAGCACGGCATCGACGTCGTCAACGTGACCCCCACCTATGCCCAGCAGTTGGTCGCCGAGGGGCTGCTGGAGGACCCGGAGAGGCGGCCCGCCCTGGTGCTGCTGGGCGGTGAGGCCGTCACCCCGACGCTGTGGCGACGGCTCGCGGAGACCGAGGGCACGGTCGGCTACAACCTGTACGGGCCCACCGAATACACCATCAACACCCTCGGCGTCGGCACCTTCGAATGCCAGGACCCGGTGGTCGGCGTGGCCATCGACAACACCGACGTCTACGTCCTGGACCCGTGGCTGCGCCCGCTGCCCGCCGGAGTGCCCGGCGAGCTGTACGTGGCGGGCATCGGCATCGCCCGCGGCTACCTGGGGCAGAGCGCCCAGACCGCACACCGCTTCGTCGCCTGCCCCTTCGGCCGCCCGGGGGAGCGCATGTACCGCACCGGGGACCTGGTGGTCCGCCGGTCCGACGGGAACATCTCCTACCTGGGCCGCACCGACCAGCAGGTCAAGATCCGCGGCCACCGGGTCGAACTCGGCGAGGTCGAGGCCGTGTTCGCGGCCCACCCGGCGGTACGCTTCGTCGCGGCCCTCGCCCAGCCCGACCCGCAGGTGGACGGCGCCCACCGGCTGGCCGCCTATCTGGTCCTCGCCGACTCCGCGGACCTGGCGCAGGTCGCCGACGAGGTGGGTGCCCGGCTGCCCGACTTCCTGCGCCCCACGCACTTCGCCGAGGTCGACCGCATCCCGCTCACGGTGAACGGGAAGGCCGACACCAAGGCGCTGCCGGAGGCCAGGCCCCTGGGCGCGCTGACCACGGCGGGGGAGCGCGGCCCGGAGACCGGGACGGAGAGCACCGTCTGCGAGTTCTTCGCCGAGGCGCTCGACCTCGACGACGACGAGGTCAGCGCGGTCAGCGACTTCGTCTCCCTCGGCGGGCACTCCATGCTGGCGGTGCGGCTGATCGGGCTCCTCCGCCGCGAGTACGGTCCTGTCATCACCATCCGCGACCTGTTCACCCTGCGAACCCCGGAAGGGATCGCCCGCCACCTCGATGAGAACTCCTGAACCTGATGAAGACTTCTGACACCGAACGCCCCCGCCCGGGCAGCGCCATCCTCCGGACGGCGCTGCGCCGCAACATCGGCGCCATGGTCGCGGGCACCGTCCTCATGGGCCTGTACCAGGCCGCCGAGACCGCGTTCCCCATCGCTCTCGGACTGATCGTCGAGCACACGATGCAGGACCGCAGCCTCGGGTCGCTCGGCGTCTCGGTCGGCTCGCTGGCCGTGATCATCACGACGGTTTCCCTGTCGTGGCGGTTCGGCATGCGCGTGTTGCAGAAGGCCAACACCACCGAGGCACACCGCTGGCGGGTACGGGTGGCCGCCTGCGGACTCCAGCCGGTGGCCAGGGACGTGGACCTCAAGTCCGGCGAGATCCTGACCATCGCCACGGAGGACGCCGACCAGACCGCCGACATCATCGAGGTGGTGCCCCTGCTGATCAGCTCCCTGGTCGCCGTCGCGGTCGCCGCGGTCGCCCTGAGCCTGGCGGACCTCCGGCTGGGGCTGCTGGTGATCGTGGGGACCGTCACGATCCTGTCGGTCCTCGCCGTGATGTCCAGGCGGATCGGCGCCAGTACGCGGGAACAGCAGGCCCGGGTGGCCCGGGCGGGCGCCAAGGTCGCCGACCTCATCATCGGGCTGCGCCCGCTCCACGGCTTCGGCGGCAACCACGCCGCCTTCGGCTCCTACCGCAGGGTCAGCACCGACGCGAAACGCCAGGCGATCACCGTCGCCCGGGTGAACGGCGTCTACGCCGGCACCGCGCTCGCCCTCAACGCGGTCCTCGCCGCGGCCGTCTCGCTGACGGCGGGCTGGCTGGCCTTCGAGGGCCGGATCACCATCGGAGAACTCGTCATGGCCGTGGGCCTCGCGCAGTTCATCATGGAACCGCTGAAGATGTTCTCCGAGATGCCCAAGTACGTCATGATCGCCCGTGCCTCGGCCGAGCGCATGGCCCTGGTGCTGACCGCGCCACCCGTGACGGCACCGGGTCCCGAACGCCCGCAACCCGGCGGAGACCTTGAGGTCGACGGCCTGCGCCACGGCACCCTCCGGGGGGTCGATTTCACCGTCTCGGCAGGAGAGTTCGTGGCGATCGCGGCATACCAGCCGCGCGCGGCGGCCGACCTGGCCGCCGTCCTCTCGGTGAACGTCGCCCCCCAAGCGTACGGGGGAGTGGTGCGGGTCGGCGGCCGGGAGATCGCGGACCTGTCGATCGAGGCGGTCCGCGAGCACCTGCTGGTGAATCCCTACGACGCAGAGATCTTCGCCGGCACGCTCCGGACGAACATCGACCCGTCGGGCACAGGTCGGACGATCGAGGCGGCCGTCGAAGCCTCCATGCTCACCGATGTCGTCGCCCTCCACCGCGAGGGGCTCGACTACGCGATCCGCGACCGGGGCGCGAACCTCTCCGGAGGTCAGCGGCAACGGCTCTCGCTGGCCCGCGCGTTGGCCGCCGACACCGACGCACTGGTCCTGCACGATCCGACGACGGCCGTCGACGCGGTGACGGAGCAGCTCATCGCGCGCAACGTGGCGAAGCTGCGCAGGGGCCGGACCACGCTCGTGCTCACCAGCAGTCCGGCGCTCCTGGACGCCGCGGACCGGGTGCTCGTCCTGGACGAGGGCGTCATCACCGCCGAGGACACCCACCGCGGTCTCCTCGCCGGCGACGAGGCCTACTGCCGGGCCGTCGCCAGGTGAACCACCGGGCGGTTCCCGGGGTGCGCCCGCGCACGCTCCGGGAACCTCTCAGCCGAGAGCCCAGGCCACGTCCCTGAGCAGGGCGTGCCGCCAGCCCGACCGGTCGTGCCCGGACGCCGAACGCGACACCCGGACCGTGGCGCCGGCCCGCTCGGTCAGCTTCTCGGTCAGCTCGCAGTGCGGCAGCATCGGGTGCTCGTGCTCGCCCACGTCGAAAGCGCACCGCAGCCCCGACAGGTCGGCACCCCGGCGCAGTCGCTCGGCGACGGCTCCGCCGAGGGCCCCTCCCAGCGGATCCGGCAACCCCTCCGTGCCGGGCGCCCACCAGAAGGACCCCGACTGGCAGGCGACCCGCGAGACCAGCTCCGGGAACTCCAGCGCCGCGTACAGCGCGCTCAGCCCGCCCAGGCTCTGCCCGGCGACCACCAGCCGCTCCGGGTCGGCCGGAACGCCCGACTCGGCGACCAGCGGCAGCAGTTCGTCCCGGACGGCCTCCCACAGCTCGGGGCGGCAGGCGAACTCGGCCTCGCGGTCCTTGGCCGGCAGGAACACGAGGGTCACCGGAGGCATGTCACCCGCGGCGACGGCCGCGTCGAAGGCGGTCACGGCCGGGTGCAGGTACAGCCAGTCGTCCCCGTCGAGCAGCATCACCACCGGACCGCCTCCGCCCGCCGGGTGGACGCGCACGGTCCGCCGTCCGCCGAGCCGGTCGCTGCTCCAGCGGATCCGGGCGCGGGGGAGAGGGAGCACGTCGTCCGCGCCGAGAGCGGGCCAGTGCGGCTGGGCAGGGGCGTCCGGAGTCGCGGCGACGGAACGGTCCGCCCCGGCGCCGACCGGGTTGAACGGGTCGGCGTGGGCCGCGCCCCCGGCGATGAAGCGGTAGGTCACCCGTAGCCGTGCGGGCATCCGCACTTCGGCGTACCAGCAATCCGTACCGCCCCAGCGGCGCAACGGCACGGGCGGCGACCAGCTCTCGAAGTCGAGCACGGACCCGTCGCCGCGCACCTCCTCGGAACCACGCCACAGGAAGAGTGTCCGCCACCCGCCGTCGGCGGGGATCGACGCGGGCGTGCGGGCCGCCGCCCAGAACGCGTCGCTGCCCGGGCTGCCCGGGAGACCGAAGGCGGCGAACGGATTCTCGTCGGTCACCGGACGCATGTGCGTCTCCTTGTGAGAACGGAAGAGGCGAGGCTGGGCTCCTCCTGGATGAGGTGAGCCTAACCCGGCGTCCCCGAAGGGGCGTTGGCGATGCGGTCCCCGAAGGCCGACGGTCGGCCGGAGGAGGCCGCGCGCACCATCCGGAGCTGCCCGATCTCCGCGACGTTCTTCATCAGCTCGGCGTTCACCCATGCGGCCAGGTGCGCCATGGTGTAGTCCGGCCCCTGTCCCCAGGGAGACGGCGCGACGGCGTCGAGAGCCGCGTCGTCCAGTCCGTCCAGCACCCCCAGCCAGGCCTCCCGGAGCCCACGCAGCCAGCCGATCGCCCTCTCGGCGTCGCCCGGCCACACGACGTCCTCGCGGTCCCGGGGCTCGCGGCCCAGGGAGTGGTCGATCGTCGTGCTCCACCACCAGCCGATGTGCCAGCTGAGCCAGCCGATCGTCGGCACCGGAACGGGGTCCGGCTCCGTCTCCTCCCAGTCCGCCGTCCACCGGCCGTCGGCCCGCAGGCGCACTGTCCAGCACAACGGCGTCGGCTCCCAGAGGAAGTCCTCGGTGTCGAGCCGCTCCAGGTGGTACTCGAACAGCGACCAGGTCAGATCGAACTGGCGCCGCAGAAGGTCACATCGCGAAGCGTTCACCGGGCGACCCTGACACACCCGTACGCCCCCGGCACGCGCTTTTCCCGCCGTACCGGCCGACGGGACGACCGCCACCGGGCCCGTCCCCGCCCCGCTCACACACGACCTTCACCAGGTGCTCGAACGGCCGCATCCGCAACCCTGTGAACGTCTCCCCCCACGACGGCTCAGCCCTCACGCCGCACACAGGCGAGGGGAATGCCCGCTTCGCAGCCTTCCGCAACACGCTTCAGTACGCGGCGAGCCGTTCCATCAGGGCGGCGCCGCGCGCGAGCGTCTCCTGCTCGTCCTCGTCGAGTTCGAGGTCGATGGCCCGGGCGAGCCAGTCGGCACGGCGGTCGCGCTCAGCCTCCAGCGCCGCCCGCCCCACGTCGGAGAGGTCGACGAGGGATTTGCGTCCGTCCGTGGGGTGCGCCCGGCGGACGACGAGGCCCTGGTCCATGAGGAGTCCGACGGCGCGGGCCATCGACTGGGGGCGCACGCGCTGGTCCGCCGCGAGGTCGCTGGTGGTCATGGCCCCGTCCCGGTCGAGGACGCCCAGAACGGCGACCTGACCGTGCGGGATCCGGTCCTCCTGCTTCACGCGCCGCGCGAGTCTGCCCATGGCGACGCGCAGATCGGCGGCGACGGTGGCGGGTTCCGGGGTCGGCATAGGGCACTTTAACCCGTGATCGGCAGTGGGTCCCCACGGGCGGCCCGGGGAGCGGAACCGGTCAGCGCAACGGAACGGCTGGACCAAGCAGTCCATCTGAGCAGCACAGCTGAACAGCTCATCTGAACAGTGCATCTGAACAGTCTTGCTGTAGAGTTGCGTCGTCGCGGCTCGCGCCGGCGTTGTCGCAAGAGTGCCGCGGCGTGTGACTTCGGAAGGACCTCGCATGGCCCCCAAGGCAGTTGAGCCCACCGTCATCCAGTCCGTCACCGCTCGCAGGATCATCGACAGTCGGGGCAACCCCACCGTCGAGGCCGACGTCCGCCTCGCCGACGGGTCCCTCGGCCGCGCCGCCGTCCCGTCCGGCGCGTCCACCGGCGCGCGGGAGGCCCTGGAGCTGCGCGACGGGGACGCCGGGCAGTGGCACGGCAAGGGCGTCGACCGTGCGGTCGCCCACGTCAACGACGAGATCGCCGCCGCGGTCGTGGGCCGCGACGCGGACGACCAGGCAGGCCTGGACGCCGCGCTCGTCGCGCTCGACGGAACCCCTGACAAGTCCCGGCTCGGAGCGAACGCGATCCTCGGGGTCTCCCTCGCCGCCGCGAAGGCCGCCGCGGCGGCCCACCGCCAGCCGCTCTACCGTTACCTCGGCGGCGCCGACGCCCGTCTTCTCCCGCTGCCGATGATGAACATCATCAACGGCGGCGCGCACGCCGACAACCCGCTGGACTTCCAGGAGTTCATGATCGCGCCGGTGGGCGCGCAGACCTTCGCGGAAGCCGTCCGCACGGGCTCCGAGATCTTCCACACCCTGCGACGCGACCTGCTCGCCGCCGGACACGCCACCGGCGTCGGCGACGAAGGCGGCTTCGCGCCCGCGCTGCGCACGGCGGAGGAGGCGCTCGACTTCGTGATGAGCGCCGTCGAGCGCACCGGGTACCGTCCCGGTGCGGACATCGGCCTGATCATGGACCCGGCCTCGTCGGAGTTCTTCCGCGACGGTGCGTACGTGTACGCGGGCGAGGGCGTGCGCCGCACCCCTTCCGAACAGGTCGACTACCTGGTCAAGCTGATCGACGCGTACCCGGTCGTCTCCATCGAGGACCCGATGGCCGAGGACGACATGGACGGCTGGCGCGAGCTGACCACCCGCGTCGGAGACCGCTGCCAGCTCACCGGTGACGACGTGTTCTGCACCGACGAGGCGCAGGTGCGCGAGGGAATCCGGACCGGCGTCGGCAACTCGGTCCTGGTGAAGGTCAACCAGATCGGCACCCTGACCGAAGCCCTCGCCACGGTCGCCACCGCGCACCGTGCGGGCTGGAGCGCCGTGATGTCCCACCGCTCCGGCGAGACGGAGGACACCACGATCGCGGACCTGGCGGTCGCGACCGGCTGTGGCCAGATCAAGACCGGCTCGCTGTCCCGCTCCGACCGCACGGCCAAGTACAACCAACTCATCAGGATCGAAGAGGAGTTGGGGCAGTCGGCCCAGTACGCGGGCGGGGCGCTGCTGTCCCGCTCCCGATAGCAGGGCGGGGAGCCCCCCGGTCCTGAAAGCGCGACAGGCAGTCGACGGGCGTCGGGACGGAGGTCCGCCCCTTGGTCGCGTGAACCAGCCACGTCGAAAGGCCTGACGGTTCGCCCGGAGCCCGCCGGTCTCCCCACTGCGAAGGAACCTCTCTAGGCCTCAGCCCTCAAGGCCTGGCAGGAGGAGACCGGGCGCCCCGGGCCGGGGCCGACCCCGCCGCCAGGGGCGCCTCAGCGGGTGCTTCGGCATGCCGCCGCTCAGGCGCCCCCGCGCGGTGCGTACAGGATCCACAGTGGCCCTTCGGCGAGATCGACGCGCTGTCCGTCGGGGGTGGTGTACACGGTGTCCGCGTCGGCCGCGCTCCGCGCCCATCGGGCTTCGTACGCCCGGCCGTCCCGCAGGACGACCGCGTCTCCCGAGCCCACGGTCTCGGTGAACGGGCTGGTGTTCCCGGACCGGTCGCGGAAGTCCGACGGGCGCACCGTCACGTCCTGGACGACGACCGTCCCGGCTCCGAGCCGGTCGTCCGCGGTGGTGCGGGCGGGGGAGCCGTCCAGGGAGACGAGCCACCGCTCGCGTTCGGCGGACCAGGTGAACGTCACGGACGCGGACGGATAGCGAACCGTGCGGCTGTCCACCCGCTCCCCGCCGGGAGGCGGCGCGCCGGGCTCCAGCCCCAGTTCCCCGACGGCGTTGACCTCGGAGGCCTCGAACGGGATCCGCTGCGGCCGCAGATAGAGATTGTGCGGCGCGGGCCGGTCCGGATCCCGGAAGTACGCCCCCGGCGCCTTCGAGGGCGGCACGGGGTCCAGCGGCGCTCGGTCGACGAACGGCAGCAGCCTGCTCTGGGCCCCCGAGAAGGCCAGCGCCGGCCGGTCGAACTGCCGCAGCAGCTCGAGATCGGTCTCCCGCGCGCTGCGCACCGGGCCGATGACCGGCGGCAGAGCGGAGGAGTACACGGCGAGGATCCGGCTCAGGCCGGCCTCCACCTGCTCGACGTAGACGATGTCGGCCCGCTCCAGACCGGTGTGGGGGCGTGCGGGCGCCACATTGTCGATCTTCACGGCGAGTACGGCGGCCCGGCCCGGCCCGGAGGAGGAGCTGCTGCGCGGCGAGGGTGAGGAACCCTCCCCGCCCGAGCACGCGGCCGTGACGGCCAGCACGAGCGTGGTGAACAGTACTGCGGCCGAGGGCCTGATTCCCCCTGCGGACATGGCGACCGCCCTTCCGGGGCGTCGGCCGGCGGTGTCGGCGCAACGCCGTCGTGTCGCGGCCCCTCATCCATCATCACGCATCCGGGGTCGGGATGGTTGCGGGACCGCCGGCCCCGAGCGGAACCGGCCCCGAACGGCCCGAACGGCCCGAACGGCCCGAACGGCGTCACGGCGCGTCAGCGCCCCTCGCGCGGGCCGGGCCGACCCGGGCGGGCATCCCCCGTGCCGCGCCCCTGATGCAGGCACACCGGGCACCGGTCCTTGCCGTCCCGGGCGTGCCACCCGAAGGGCGCGGGCGAGAACGGCCGGTCCTTCCGCGGCTCCCGGGCGGCGCGGGCCCGGCGGGCGCTCTTGACCGAAGGTCTGGACCATTCTACGGTTTGGCAGGGTCACGACATGGGGCGGGGCGGGGCGAACCTTTCGTCCCGTCGGCGGCGGACCCGGGCTGGAAGGACGTACGGATCATGGGGCGTACATCACGACTGCTGGGCCTCGGCCTGGCCGCGGCACTCGTCGTACCGATGCTGGTCGGAGCCGCGCCGCCGAAGTCCGCGGCGACGAACGTCGCGGCCGCCGAGACCTGCGCGGTCAAGTCGAGGCCCACGGGCAAGGTGCTCCAGGGGTACTGGGAGAACTGGGACGGGGCGGCCAACGGAGTGCACCCGCCGCTCGGCTGGATCCCGATCACCGACTCCCGCATCACCCAGCACGGCTACAACGTCATCAACGCGGCCTTCCCCGTCATCCGCTCCGACGGCACCGTCCTCTGGGAGGACGGTATGGACAACACCGTCAAGGTCGCCACCCCCGCCGAGATGTGTCAGGCCAAGGCCTCCGGCCTCACCACCCTCATGTCGATCGGCGGAGCCGCGGCGGGGATCGATCTCAGCTCCAGCAAGGTGGCCGACCGGTTCGTCCAGACGATCGTCCCGATCCTGAAGAAGTACAACTTCGACGGCATCGACATCGACATCGAGACCGGCCTCGTCGGCAGCGGCAACATCAACCAGCTGTCCGCGTCGCAGTCCAACCTCATCCGCATCATCGACGGCGTCCTCGCCGCGATGCCGCCGAACTTCGGTCTCACCATGGCCCCCGAGACGGCGTACGTCACCGGCGGCAGCGTCGTCTACGGCTCGATCTGGGGCTCGTACCTGCCCATCATCAAGAAGTACGCCGACAACGGCCGCCTGTGGTGGCTGAACATGCAGTACTACAACGGCAGCATGTACGGCTGCTCCGGCGATTCCTACTCCGCCGGCACCGTCGCGGGCTTCACCGCCCAGACCGACTGCCTGAACAAGGGGCTGGTCATCCAGGGCACCACCATCAAGGTGCCCTACGACAAGCAGGTCCCCGGCCTCCCCGCCCAGCCCGGCGCCGGCGGCGGCCACATGTCCACCGGGCTGGTCTCGCAGGCATGGAACCACTACAACGGCTCCCTGAAGGGGCTGATGACCTGGTCCCTGAACTGGGACGGCTCCAGGGGCTGGACCTTCGGCGACAACGTGAGGTCCCTCCAGGGCCGTTGATCCCCCACGTGTACGCTTCCGCGCCCCCGGTCCGCTCCGGACCGGGGGCGCGGCGCCGCTCCGGCCGGGTGGCGACACGAGGAAGGCGTGAACCGGTCGCGCACCGGAGCGGTCGGGAGAGCAGAATCGGGTACGGACCGGGGTGATCGTTTCCCCGGTGCGCCGGGCCCGTCTCCCCACGGGCCGGCCGACGACGAAGACGTACGAGGAGCCCCGATGGTGCACGAACGGGCCGGTCACCCGGCGCAGTCCGCAGACCTGGTCGACGTGGCACGGCTGGTGACGGCCTATTACGCCCTCCATCCCGATTCCGCCGAGCCCGCCCAGCGGGTGGCCTTCGGTACCTCCGGCCACCGCGGCTCCGCGTTCGCCGCCGCGTTCAACGAGGACCACATCGCCGCGACCACGCAGGCGATCTGCGACTACCGTGCCCGCCAGGGCACCGACGGCCCCCTGTTCCTCGGCGCGGACACCCACGCGCTGTCCGAACCCGCCCGGGTCACCGCCCTGGAGGTGCTCGCCGCCAACGGGGCCACCGTCCTCATCGACAGCGAGGACGGCTACACCCCCACCCCCGCCGTCTCGCACGCCATCCTCACGTACAACCAGGGCCGCACCGAGCACCTGGCCGACGGAATCGTGGTCACCCCTTCGCACAACCCGCCCGCCGACGGCGGCTTCAAGTACAACCCGCCGAACGGGGGACCGGCCGCCTCCGACGCCACCTCCTGGATCCAGGACCGGGCCAACGCCCTGATCGAGGCGGGACTCGGAGTGGTCCGCCGGATGCCCTACGCCCAGGCCCTGGCCGCCGACACCACCCACCGGTACGACTTCCTGACCGCGTACGTCGACGACCTGCCCTCCGCCCTCGACCTCGACGCCGTACGGGACGCGGGCATCCGCATCGGCGCCGACCCCCTCGGCGGCGCGTCCGTCGCCTACTGGGGGCGCATCGCGGAACGCCACCGGATCGACCTCACCGTCGTCAACCCGCTCGCCGACCCCACCTGGCGGTTCATGACGCTGGACTGGGACGGCAGGATCCGCATGGACTGCTCGTCCCCGCACGCCATGGCCTCGCTGATCGCCCAGCGCGACGCGTACGCCATCGCCACCGGGAACGACGCCGACGCCGACCGGCACGGCATCGTCACCCCCGACGGCGGCCTGATGAACCCCAACCACTATCTGGCTGTCGCCATCGACTACCTCTACACCCACCGCGACGGCTGGGCGGCCGGGACGGGCATCGGCAAGACGCTGGTCTCCTCGTCCATGATCGACCGGGTCGCCCACGACCTCGGCCGCACCCTGGTGGAGGTCCCGGTGGGCTTCAAGTGGTTCGTCGACGGCCTCTACGACGGCAGTCTCGGCTTCGGCGGCGAGGAGTCCGCCGGGGCCTCCTTCCTGCGCCGCGACGGCCGGGTCTGGACCACGGACAAGGACGGCATCCTGCTGGCCCTCCTCGCCTCCGAGATCACCGCAGTCACAGGTTCCACCCCCTCCGAGCACTACGCGCGGCTCACCGGCCGCTTCGGCGACCCGGCGTACGCACGCGTCGACGCACCCGCCACCCGCGAGGAGAAGGCCGTCCTGGCCCGGCTCTCCCCGCAGCAGGTCAAGGCCGACACCCTGGCCGGAGAGCCCGTCACCGCCGTCCTCACCGAGGCCCCCGGCAACGGGGCGGCGATCGGCGGCCTCAAGGTCTGCACCGACAGCGCCTGGTTCGCCGCCCGCCCCTCGGGCACCGAGGACGTCTACAAGGTGTACGCGGAGAGCTTCCAGGGACCCGGCCACCTCGCCCGGGTCCAGGAGGAGGCCAGGGCCCTGGTTTCCGAAGCACTCGGCGACGCCTGAGTCCTGTCGTCGGCATCCGGCATCCGGCATCCGGCACGCCGACCGGTGCCCGGCGCTCAGGCGCCCGGCACCGTCGGCCGCACCTGCCGCAGGAAGGCCGCGTTGTCCGGGGTGCGCCGGACCCTGTCGAGCAGCACCTGAAGGGCGCCCTGGCCGTCCCGCGTGCTCAGGGCGCGACGCAGGGCCCTCACGGCGGCCAACTCGCCCTGGCAATAGAGCAGTTCCTCGCGGCGGGTGCCGGAGCGGGTGACGTCGACGGCCGGGAAGATCCGCGCTTCGGCGGCGGAGCGGTCCAGGTGCAGCTCCATGTTGCCGGTGCCCTTCAGCTCCTCGAAGAAGAAGTCGTCGGCCCGCGAACCCGTCTCCACGAGGGCCGTCGCCAGGATGGTCAGCGAACCGCCCTCCTCGGCACAACGGGCCGCGCCGAACAGCTTCTTGGGGCCGGCCAGGGCCGCTGCGTCGACGCCACCACTGAGGGTCCGGCCGCCCGCGCGGGCCGCGTTGTTGTGGGCCCGGCACAGCCGGGTGAGGGAGTCCAGCAGGATCACCACGTCCCGGCCCTGCTCGACGAGGCGCCGACCGCGTTCGACGGCGAGTTCGGCCAGGGCGATGTGCTCCCGCGCGGGCCGGTCGAAGGTCGACGCGTACACCTCGCCGCGTACGGAGCGGCGCATGTCGGTGACCTCCTCGGGCCGCTCGTCGAGCAGCACCACCATGAGGTGGGCCTCGGGATGGTTGGTGGCGACGGAGGCGGCCACCTGCTGCAACAGCACCGTCTTGCCCGTCCGGGGCGGTGCGACGATGAGGCCGCGCTGGCCCTTGCCGACGGGGGAGACGAGATCGACGACGCGCGGGGCGGGCCCGCCGCGCGGGGTTTCCAGGCGCAGCCGCTCGCGGGGGTGGACCGGCGTCAAATCGCGGAAGCGGGCACGGCCCCGCAGGTCCTCCGGGGCGAGTCCGTTCACACGGTCTGCCGAGGACAGGACACGGGGCCGGTCGCAGCCGCCCTCGACGGCGTCGCCATTGCGCAGCCCGAGGCGGCGGATGAGGGCGGACGACACCTGGATGTCGCCGGGGGAGGGGTGGCCGCCGTGTACACGGAGCATGCCGTGGCCGTCGTCGACGGTGTCGAGGAGGCCGGCGCCCCGGACGGGGCGCTGCTCCCCGGTCACGGGGCGTTCGAGTGCGGTGGTCATGGGAGTGGGTCCTTTCGCGGACAGGCGAATGAGGGGACCGGCACACGGAGGGGCGGTGGACATCACGCCACGCACCGGGGGCGGGGAAGCCCTGGGCCGGGGAGACAGCGAAAACGCTGGGAAGAAGCTGGATCGCCGGTCGGAAAGGCCGGGCGCGTCAGCGATGGAGAGGAATCAGCACCGGTGCCCGCCGAAAAGGGGCATACACGCGTGCTCATCGCACTCTACCACTGTGCGCCGGGAGCGCGATGGAACATCCGTCGGTACATCCGTCGGATCGTCCGTCGGGCGCGTGTCGTGCGAGCGCCCGACACGCGTCGAGGGTGGTGAGAACTCCGGTGTTCGGGTTCCCACCACCCTCGGTGGCGGCGGCAGGGCAGCAGCGTCAGCCGGTCACACCCAGCAGCGGGGCCCAGGACTCCAGCGCGGGCTGCTCGGCGAGGTCGGCGAAGTCCACCTCGATGCCGTGGTCGCGGCGCCAGGCGGCGGCCAGTGACATGAGGCGGACGGAGTCGAGGCCGTAGTCGACGAGGTTCTCGTCGAGGGGGATCTCCTCCGGGTCCTCGCCCAGGACATCGGCGACATCGGCACGGAGCTGTTCGAGAGTGAGCGCCATGGCGGTCACTTCCCTTCGAAGACGGTCCGGGCGGTCGTGACGACGGCACATCTGCCCGCGGCCCAGCGCAACGCCATCGCGTGTTCCTCGGCCGAGAAGTCCGCCACCGCGTCGGCCACCACGAACGCCTGAATGTCCTGCATCCAGGCGTCGCACGCGGTCATGAGCACGCCGATGTGGGCGTAGACGCCGGTGATGACGATCTGGTCGCGGCCCTGCTCGCGCAGGCGCTCCAGCAGGTCCGTGCGGACGAAACCGCTGTACTTCCACTTGGTGAGCACGGTGTCGCCCGCGTCGGGTGCGACCTCGTCCGCGATGGCAGCCAGGTACTCGTCGGCCGGGAGTCCGGGGCCCCAGAAGTCCTGCTGGAGACCGCGCTCCTCCGCGCTCTGGCCGCCGGGCTGCGCGGTGTAGAGGACCGGCACGCCGAGCCGCGTCGCGTTCTTCTTCAACTCGGCCACGTGGGAGAGGAGGTCGGGCACCGGTTCGGCCCGGCGGTCGTAGGCCGACAGGAAGTGGTTCTGCAGGTCGTGGACGAGGAGCACCGCACGCGCGGGATCGACGGTCCAGTCGACCCGGTTGGCGGGCAGTTCGCCGACGGCCGGCATGGGGTAGGGGGCGATGGCGGGCAGAGCCATGGTGGAGAGGGTTCCGTTCGGGAGTCGTTCAGCGGGACGGGGAGGGAGAAGTGGTGCGGGCCGCGGCCTTGCGCAGGTCCTTCTTGGAGACCTTGCCCACGCCGGTCTGCGGGAAGGCGTCGACGAACTCGACCCGGTCCGGCACCTTGTAGGCGGCCAGGCCCCGTTCGCGTACGAACCGCTTGACGGCCACCGCCTTGAGCGGGCCCGCGCCCGAGCGCAGGATCACGTAGGCGCAGACGCGTTCGCCCAGATACGGGTCGGGCTCGGCCACCACGTTGGCGTCGTGCACGGCCGGGTGGGCGAGGATGTGGTTCTCGACCTCCTCGGCGGCGATCTTCTCGCCGCCCCGGTTGATCTGGTCCTTGGCCCGCCCCTCGACGACGATGTGCCCGGTGTCGGCGACCCGCACGATGTCGCCGGTGCGGTAGAAACCGTCCTCCGTGAAGGAACGGGCGTTGTGCTCGGGGGCGTTCCAGTAGCCGCGGATGGTGTAGGGCCCCCGGGTCAGCAGATGACCCGTCCCGCCCGGGGGCACCTCCTGATCGTCGTCGTCGACGACGAGGATCTCGTCGTCGGGCGAGATGGGCCGCCCCTGCGTGGTGACGATGGTCTCGACGGGGTCGTCCAGCCGGGTGTAGTTGACCAGCCCCTCGGCCATGCCGAAGACCTGCTGGAGCGTGCAGCCGAGAGCGGGACGGACCCGGCGGGCCGCCTCCTCGCTGAACTTGGCACCCCCGACGAGCAGGACGTCCAGGCTGCCGAGGTCGTGCGCGGTGCCCGGCGCGGCCTCCGTCCACAGCAGGGCCAGCGGTGGCACGAGCCCGGTGATGGTGACGCCCTCACGCTCGATCAGCGGGAACGCCACCTCGGGCGAGGGCCCCGGGCACAGCACCACACGGCCGCCGGCGTACAGCGTGCCGAGCGAACCGGGCGATGACAGGGGGAAGTTGTGGGCCGCCGGCAGCACGCACAGGTACACGCTCCGTTCGTCGACGGCGCAGACCTCGTTGGATCCCCGAAGCGAGTAGATGTAGTCGTCGTGGGTGCGCGGGATCAGCTTCGGTACGCCGGTGCTGCCGCCGGAGAGCTGAAGGAAGGCCAGGTCGCCCGGGTGCGGTCCGCCGTAGCCGACCGGCTCCTCGGCGACCTCGGCCAGCGCCTCGAACTCGCCGGGGTCCCCCTGGGCGACGAAGACATGACGCAGGGTGTCCACGTTGGCGCGGGCCTTCGACGCCAGCTCACGGTAGTCGTAGCCGCCGTGCTCGGCCGCGATGACGTACGCCACCGCCTCGGTGAACTCGCAGAAGTAGGTGATCTCGCTCTCGCGGTGCGCGGGCAGCGCGAAGACGGGCAGCGCGCCGATCCGGAACAGCGCGAAGATCACCTCGAAGAACTCGGCGATGTTGGGGAGTTGCACCACCACCCTGTCGCCCTTGGCGATGTCGCGGGCGAGGAACCCCGCCGCCAGCCGGTCGGCGCGCCGGTCGAGATCGGCGTACGTCCACCGGCTTCCCGCCGCGGGATCGACGATGGCGACCCGGTCCGGGTGGTCCTCGGCGCGCTGCCTCAGCATCTCCCCGAAGGTCTCCCCGCGCCACCAGCCGGCCGCCCGGTACTTCTCCGCGAACCCGGCGGGCCAGGTGGGCACCACGTCCGTACTCACAGCTCGGCTCCCACGGCGCTCAGGAAGGTGCGGAACTTGGCCGCCGTCTCGGCGGCCTCCGCCTCGGGCTCGGAGGCGGCGACGATTCCGGCTCCGGCGTACAGCCGCAGCGTCCGTTCCTCGGCGTCGGCGCAGCGGATCGTGACGACCCACTCGCCGTCGCCCTCGGCGTCACCCCAGCCGACCACGCCGGTGAAGAACCCGCGGTCGAACGGTTCGGTCTGCGCGATGACCTGACGGGCCGTCGACGTCGGTGTGCCGCAGACGGCGGGTGTCGGGTGCAGCGCGCAGGCCAGCTCCAGTGCCGAGGCGCCGGGGGAGGCGAGGGTGCCGGTGACCGTGGTGGACAGATGCCACATGGTGGCGGTGCGGACGAGGGTCGGCCGGGCCGGGACGGTCAGCTCCGTGCAGTGCGGGGCGAGCGCCTGGTGGACGGCGTCGACGACGACGGCGTGCTCGTGGAGGTCCTTGACGGATTCCAGCAGGGTGGCCGCCCGGCGCACGTCCTCGGCGAGGTCGGCGCTGCGGGGGGTCGACCCGGCGAGCGGATTGGCGACGACCTGCTTGCCGTGGCGGGAGACGAGCAGTTCGGGGCTGGCGCCGATGAGGGTGCGCCCGGGGCCGGTCGGCAGGGCGAAGGTGTAGCCGGAGGGGTCGCGGCGGGCGAGGCGCTGGAGCATCGCGGGCAGGTCGAGCGGGGCCTCGGAGGTGAGTTCGAGGGTGCGGGCCAGCACGACCTTGCTGAACTCACCGCGCCACATGCGCTCCACGGCCGCTGCGACGCCCTTGCCGTAGATCTCCGGTTCGGGCACCGGGCGTATCCGCCAGTCGCCCGCGGCGGGCGCGCCCGCGGGCAGGGCGATGAGCGGGTCGGAGGTGAGCGGCGGCGCGCACCGCACCGACTCCGGGACGCTCAGGGCGGCCGGGGCGGCGTGGTCGAAGGGGATGGCGCCCATGACCACCGGCGATTCCTGACCGGCGGCGACCGCCGCGGCGAGCGTGGCGCCCACCCGCGCCGTCAACGGTCTCCCGTCATGGGGGACGTGGCGTCCAGGGCCCCGTGCGAGCAGGGTGCGTCCGGGGGTGGCGAGAAAGCGGTCGCCCGGTGCGTAGGCGTCCAGCAGCGAAGTGGCCGCTCCTACGGCCGGATGGGCCGGATCGGCCGGGGCGGTGGGCGTGGCGACCTGGGATGCCGTCGACACGGGGACTCCATTCTCGATGGTCCCGTCAGCGGGGCCGGATGCGGGCGCTGGACGGGAGGTGAGGGAAAGGGCGAGGGGCGGTCGGGCCGGTCAGCGCAGGGTCGCGCCGCCGTCGACGTACAGCTCCTGCATGGTGATGTGGCGGGCACGGTCCGAGGCGAGGAAGGCCACGGTCTCCGCGATGTCCCCGGGGTCGGCGATCCGGCCGAGCGGGATGCCGGTGCGGTAGGTCGATGGGTCCCCGTCGATGACGCGCTGTTCGGCCCCCGGACCGGCCCACAGCGCGCGTTGCATCGGCGTATCGGTGGAGCCGGGTGCGACGACGTTGCAGCGAACGCCGCTGCGGGCGAGTTCGAGCCCCAGGCATTTGGTGAACATGGCGGCGGCCGCCTTGGAAGCGGCGTAGGCGGCCATGCCGGTGCGGGGGACGCCGGCTGCGTTGGAGCCGACGGTGACGACCGCGCCGGATCCGCGGGCTGCCATGAGCGGGGCGACGGCCTGGGAGACGTGGAAGACGCCGGTGGCGTTCACCGCGAACGTCTCCGCCCAGTCCTGCGCGGAGAGCACCGCGGCCGGGCCGGTGCGCAGGATGCCCGCCACGTTCACCAGGACGTCGACCGGGCCGAGTTGGCGCTCGACCCGGGCCACGGTGCTCTCCACCGAACCGCGGTCGGTGACGTCCATCACGTACGGGGTCAGGCTGCCTCCCGACCGTTCGCCGTCGGGCAGTTTCTCCTGCGTCAGGGCCCACTCGGCGGCCGGTGCCTCGACGCCCGGCCGGGCGCGATCGGTGGCGGCCACGCGGGCGCCGAGGGTGGCGAGCAGGTCGGCGACTGCCGCGCCGATGCCTTGTGCGGCACCGGTGACCAGAGCAGTGCGGCCGATGAACTCGCCGCTTCTGCCCGGTATGTGCTCGGGCATGAGCAACCTCCTCCGAATGTTAGGTAAGGGTAACCTAATTAAATCGACCACCCCGGGCGTGTCGGGTCGTCGATGTTTACTTAGGCTAGCCTCACCTTATGCATACGCCGCACATGGGGACCACGGCCTCGGCTCCCGAACATGACTCCTCGACCGTTCAGTTGGATGGAGGCGAGACCGGCCGGACGGTGGAGACCGTGCCCGCCGGACGCGAGGCGGCATCCCGGGGAACCGAGATCAAAACGACCTCGAACACCGGACGACCCGCCGCCGTGACCGGGGACCCCCGTTCCACAGCCGACCCGCGAGGGCGGACCGTGGCGGCGGCCGTCGGCGGACTGGCCCTCGCCGTCCTGCTGTTGGCGGCGCTCTCCCTCTCGATCGGCGCGGGCGAGGTCGGCCCCGACGGCGTCCTCGACTACCTGCTGGGCCGGGACGGTGCGCGCGACAACGCCCGGCTCTCCCTCGTCGTCGGAGACCTGCGCCTCCCACGTACCTTCACCGCGCTGCTCGTCGGAGCGGCCCTGGGCGTCGCCGGGTGCCTCCTCCAGGCGGTCACCCGCAACCCGCTGGCCGAGACCGGACTGCTCGGCGTCAACGCCGGCGCCTCACTCGGCGTCGTCGCCGGCATCGCACTCCTCGGTTTCGATTCCGGTTACGCCTACCTCGTCTGCGCGTTCGTCGGCGCGGTGGTCGCCAGCGGCCTCGTTCTCCTCATCTCCGGAAGACGCGGCGGCGGCTCTCCCATGCGTCTGGTCCTGGCCGGAGCGGCCCTCGGCGCTACCTTCGGCGGGCTCACCAGCGTCATCGTCGTCAACTCCGCGGAGACCTACGACAGATTCCGCTTCTGGGTCCTCGGCTCCCTCGCCGGCGTCGAGGGCTTCGGCGAACTCGGCCGCCTCGCCCCGGTGCTCGCCCTCGGCTTCCTCGTCGCCCTCCTGGTCGCCCGCCCGCTCTCCGCCCTCGCCCTCGGCGACGACCTGGCCCGCAGCCTCGGCCACCGGCCACCCGTGATCCGTACGGTCGTCGCCGCGGGCGTCACCCTCCTGACCGCCGCCGCCGTTGCGCTCGCCGGCCCCATCTCCTTCCTCGGCCTGCTCGCCGGATTCCTCGCCCGCGCCCTGGCCGGCACCCGGCTCGCGGCCCGGCTGCTGCTCGCCGGGCTCATCGGCGCCTGCGTCCTCACGGTCTCCGACATCGCCGCCCGCGTGGTCTCCCGGCCCTTCGAGGCGCCCGTCTCCGTCATCGTCGCCCTCATCGGAGCCCCCGTCCTCATCGCCATCGTGCGCTCCAAGCAGCTGGCCTCGATGGGCATGACGGAACCGGCCACCGAGGAGCGCGCCCCCGACCGCCCCCGCCGTTTCCGGATCGCCCTGCCCCGCCCCGCCCTCCGCACACCGAAGACCAGGACGCTCCGGGTCCGTCCGGCCGACACCCTCGTCCTGCGGCGCGGACCGCTGTCCCTGCTCGTCACCCGGCGCGCCGCGCTCGCCGCCCTCGCCCTCACCGGGGCCCTCCTGCTCGCCGTCGTCCTCTCCGCGTACGCGGGCCAGAGCGACATGGGCGTCGGCCGCACCTTCCGCGCGGTGCTCGGCCAGGGCGACCGCTTCGACGTCCTGCTCGTGCAGAAGTTCCGGCTCGGCCGCATCGTCGCCGGACTCACCGCGGGCGCCGCCCTCGGCCTCGCGGGCTGCCTCACCCAGACCCTGGCCCGCAACCGCCTGGCCACCCCCGAACTCCTCGGTGTCAACGACGGGGCGACCGCCGCCGTCCTGCTCTCCGTCACCCTCAGCGCCACCGGCTCCTTCGGCGCCTGGTGGGCCGGACCGCTCGGCGCACTCGCCGCCGTCATCGTCGTCACCACCGTCTCCGGCGGCCTCGGCCAACGCGGCTACCGCGTCCTCGTCGTCGGCCTCGCCATGTCCGCGCTGGCCTCGGCGATCACCCAGGTCGTCCTGTCCCGCAGGTCCCTCTCCTCCGCGAGTTCGCTGTACGTATGGACCTCCGGGAGCCTCAACGGACGCAGCTACTCCGTCGCCGTCCCCGTCCTCATCGGCCTCGCGCTGTTGGTCCCGGTCGCCCTCGTCGTCGCCCGCCATCTCGGCGTCCTGCGCTTCGACGACGCGACCGCCTCCTCGCTCGGCTCCGCCCCCGGCCGGGTCCGGGCCCTCTCGCTGCTGCTGGCCGTCGCGCTCGCGGGCCTCGCGGTCGGCATCTGCGGCCCCGTCGGCTTCGTGGCGCTGGCCTCCCCGGTCATCGCCTCCCGGCTCGCCGGCCCCCTGCGCGTACCGCTCGTCGGCTCGATGCTCACCGGAGCCGTCCTCGTGGTCGCCGCCGACACCCTCGGCCGCATCGCCTTCGACGGAGTCGAACTCCCCGTCGGCATCGTCACCACCGTCCTGGGCGGCCCGTTCCTGCTGTGGGTGCTCCTCGGCCGCTCCGCCGCCACCCGCGTCTGAAAGGAGGCCCGCACATGACCAGCCCACAGCACCGCAACCAGCCCGCCCCTCCCGCACTCGCGGGACCGACCGGAACCGAGGCGCACACCGTGCGAAGTCCCCTCCTGCGCACGCTCGTCGAGAACCTGACCACGGGCGGCCCCGACGCCGAGGAGGCGTTCTGGCGGTACGTGAGCGCCACCGGCGCCCCGCTCGTCGAGCCCGACCCCGAGGGCGACCCCGGCCACCGGCTCGTCACCTTCGTCCGCCGTGAGGACCCCGAGCGCCCCGCCACCCATGTCCTGGCCCTCGTCCACACGGTCACCGACAAGGACCGGCACGCGGGCGACCTCGCCCCGCACCTGATGGAACGCGTCGCAGGCACCGGCGTCTGGGCGATCAGCCACCGGCTGCGGGCCGACCACCGTGCCTCGTACCAGTTCCACGCCACCGACGGAACCCGCGAGGACGCGCTGCGCGCCGACCGGGCCGCCTGGCTCCAGGTCCTCGACCACGCCGAACCCGACCCGCTCAACGGCCGTGCCCCGCTGCCCTCCCGGGACGGCCGCAACCCCGCCTCCGTACTCGAACTTCCCGAAGCCCCCGTCCAGTCACGTATCGGGCGGCGCGACGACGTGGTCCGGGGGCGGACGCATGACGCCGAGGTGGACGGCCGCCGGCTCACGGTCCACCTGCCGCCCGGCCACCGCCCGGACGGCGGCCCCTACGCCCTCGCCGTCCTCCTCGACGGCGAGATGTGGGGCTCGGTGCTCGGCGTCGGCGACATCCTCGACAACCTGCACGCCGACGGGGACCTGCCCCCCACCGTGACGGTCCTGGTCGACACCATGGGCCGGCGCATGGAGGACCTGGCCTGCAGCGCGCCGTTCGTCGACTGGCTGGCCGACATCCTGCTGCCCTGGGCCGGACGGGAGTACGGGGCCGGGGCCGACGCCGCACGGACCGTCGTCGCCGGACAGAGCGCGGGCGGCCTCACCGCCGCTTTCGCCTCCTTCCGACGCCCCGACCGCTTCGGCCTCGCGCTCTCCCAGTCCGGCTCCTTCTGGTTTCCCGACGACGAACGCGGCAGCGAATGGCTCACCGGGCAGTACGCCCGGGCGGAACGCAGACCGGTGACGCTCCACCTGGAGGTCGGCCTCCAGGAATGGATGCTCCTGGCGGAGAATCGCAGACTCCGCAACGTGCTGCGCGCCCGCGGATACGACGTCCGCTACCGGGAGTTCAACGGTGGCCACGACTACGCCTGCTGGCGAGGCGGTCTCGCGGACGGCCTGGCGGAGCTGCTCGGCGGTCGCTGAGCGGTTCCACCGCGCCGCTGCCCCGACAGGCAAGGGGGCGGGGCAGCACCCCCCTCCGGGTGCCGCCCCGCCCCTTACTCTCCTCGGGCTCTCACCTTCTGACGGCCGGAGACTCGGTCGCCGCCAGGCCCTCGCCGGGTCCGGGCCGCCCCTCCTCCTCCTCGTCGAACGGCGGCGGCTGCGGGGCCTCGCGGGGCAGCCGCAGCGCGATCAGCGCCCCGGCCGCGACGAGCGCCGCCGTCACCCAGACCGCCGTACGGTACGGGTCCGGATCCACGGCCTCCGTCGCATGACCGCCGCCGATCACCGCCGCACATGCGGCGATGCCCACCGCGCCGCCCAGCGTGCGGACGATCTGGAACAGGCCCATCGCCTGCCCCAGGTCGGGCGGCGCGATCGACTCGAACCCGGAGATCTGCACGGTCAGCACCGCCGTGCCGAGCACCAGGCCGATCAGGAACATCAGCCCGCGCACGCTCCACGCGTTCTCCGCTACTCCGGGCACGGCGAGCGTCGCGAAGACCGCGGCGGCCACCACCAGCGCCGGCACGGTCAGCAGCCGGGGGCCGAGCCGCGGCAGCAGCCGGTCCACCACCTGCGAGGCGAGCATCAGCCCGACCGCCTCCGGGAACACGCTCAGTCCGGCATCCAGCGCCGACGCCCCCAGGCTCGCCTGGTAGAGCAGCGGGAAGACGAACAGCACGCCCATCAGCCCGGCGGCCGTCACCCCGGCCAGCGCGGCGGCCGACCCGTACACCCGGTCGGCGAGCAGCCGCAGTCTCAGCAACGGTGTCCCCGCACGCACCTGGTGCAGGACGGCGGCCACCAACAGGACGGACCCCAGGGCCGCGCTCACGGCGACGGCCGGCCGGGTCCAGCCCTGCGAGGGGCCAAAGCCGAGCGCGTACGTCAGCAGCCCCAGCGCCGGAGTGGCCAGCCAGAAGCCCACCGTGTCGAAAGCGCCCTCAGGGCCCTCCACATGCTCACGCAGACCGAGGACGCCCAGCAGTACGGCGGCCGCCCCGATGGGCACGTTCACGAAGAACAGCCAGTGCCAGGAGAGGTGTTCGGTGAGCAGGCCGCCCAGCGGCGGACCGAGCGCCGGCATCAGCGCCGTCGGCACGATCAGCACCCTGGCCAGCTTCATCCGCTCGTGCGGCGGGAACGCCCGGAACAGCAGCGTCATCCCGACCGGCGTCAACAACCCGCCCGCCAGGCCCTGCACAGCCCGCGCCACCACCAGCGTCGTCAGATCGGGGGCGAGACCGCAGACGGCCGAAGCGATCGTGAACGCGGTCAGCGCGCCGAGGAACACGCGCTTCGTCCCGAACCGGTCACCCAGCCACCCCGCCACCGGCAGCCCCACCGCGAGCGCGACCAGGAAGGCCGTCTCCACGGTGTTCGCCGCCGACAGCGGACGCCCGAAGTCACCCGCGATCGTGTAGAGCGCCGGGTTCACGATCGTCGAGTCCAGGCCGTTCATGCACATCGCGGCCGTGTAGACGAGGACGACCGCGACCCGGGGACGTATCCGGGGCCGGATCAGCAGCCCGCTCACCGCGCGGAGACGGGGGCGGGACCGGCCCAGTGCGCGGTGATCCAGTCCAGCGCGTCCTGGCGTGCGCACGGGCCGTGAGCCGTCGACCAGCCCTCGGGCACCGCGGCGAACAGCGGCCACAGCGAGTGCTGCCCCTCCGCGTTGGTCAGGACGAAGAACTCCCCGTCCGCGTCGAAGGGGTTGGCGGATGCGTCGCTCATCGGTGTCACTTCTCCAGCTCGGTCAGTCGGGCGGCGACCACGCGTGCGATGTGCGCGATCGGCTCGGGCAGGGTCATGTCCTTGTGGGAGCAGGCGACGTTCGTGTTGTCGACGCACCCGCTCACGTACGGGGCCCAGGTGTCCGGCGTCAGGGTGTCGTCGATGGTGTCCACCGTGGCCCGGAAGAAGAGCACATCGCCCCGGAACACCCGGTGGTCGTAAGCCCGTACGAGGTCGTTGGTGTTGAGGTACACCTCGCCGAGCGCCTCGATCCTCGCGGCGGACAGCATGGCCAGCGGGGAGCCCTCACGGCGCAGCACCTCTACGACGTTCGCCGTGTTCAGTTCCTTGTCGCCGAGGCTCTCGGGGCCGTAGCCGCCCATGGTGAGCAGCGATTCGAGGGCCTCGGCCCGGTCGGGAACCGGCAGGCCGCGGAAGCCCTCGGCGGGGTACGCGTCCAGGATCGCCAGCAGCTCCACCTCCTGCCCCGCCTCCTGGAGGACCGCCGCGATCGCGTGCGCGATGATGCCGCCGGTCGACCAGCCGAGCAGTCGGTACGGGCCCTCCGGCTGGACCTCGCGGATCCGGGAGGCGTAGTGCGCGGCCAGCTCCTCCAGCGTGGTCGGCAGCGGATCGTCCGCCGTCGCCCCGCCGACCCCCTGCGCCTGGAGCCCGTAGATCGGCACATCGGCCGGCAGGTGGCGGATCAGGCCCGCGTAGCACCAGCTCAGACCGCCCGCCGGGTGCACACAGTGGACCGGCGCGCGGTCGCCGGGACGGGCGGGCCGCAGCGGCAGCAGCACGTCGAGCGGGTCCTCCTCGCGCGAGACGTCCAGCGCCGCGTCCAGCGCGGCGGGCGTCGGGGCCTGGAACACCGTGCCGATCGACACCTCGATGCCGAACGCCGACCTGATCCGACCGGCTAGGCGCACCGCGAGCAGCGAATGGCCGCCCAGGTCGAAGAAGTTGTCCTCCACCCCGGCGGACGGCAGCCCCAGCACCTCCGCGAAGACCGCGCAGAGCTGCTCCTCGCGCACCGTGCGCGGCGCGCGTCCACCGGCGCCCACCGGAGCGCCCGGCGCGGGCAGCGCCTTGCGGTCCAGCTTGCCGTTGCCGGTCAGCGGCAGCCGCTCCAGGACCACCACCGCCGAGGGCGCCATGTGCACCGGCAGCGTGGCGGCGGCGTGCTCGCGCAGGGCCGCCGGTACCGGGTCGCAGCCGGGCGCGGGGACGACGTAGCCGACCAGTCGCTTGTCGCCGGGCATGTCCTCGCGGACCACGACCGCTACGTCCGCGACCTCCGGATGCGCGGCCAGCACCGCCTCGACCTCACCGAGTTCGATGCGGAACCCGCGGATCTTGACCTGCTGGTCGCCCCGGCCGAAGTACTCCAGCGTGCCGTCCACGCGCCGTCGGGCAAGGTCGCCCGAGCGGTACATCCGCCTGCCGCTCTCCCCGAAGAGATGCGCGAACGGGTCGGCGACGAAGCGCCCGGCCGTCAGGTCCGGGCGGCCCAGATAGCCGAGCGCCACCCCCTCACCGGCGACGTACATCTCGCCGGTCACACCCGGCGGCGCCGGCTGGAGCCGGTCGTCCAGCACATAGACGCGCAGGTCGGGAATGTTCACGCCGATGGTGCTGGAGACCGCGGACGCGGCGGTCGCCCGGTCCAGCGCCTGATACGAGACATGGACCGTCGTCTCGGTGATGCCGTACATGTTGACCAGCGTCGGCGCGTTCTCCGCGTGGCGCGTGTACCAGTCCGCGAGCCGCCCCAGCTCCAGCGCCTCGCCGCCGAACACCACGTACCGCAGAGCCAGTTCCTGTCCCGGAGCCTCCCGGTCGGCGGCGGCCAGCTGGTAGAAGGCGGACGGCGTCTGGTTGAGGACGGTCACCCGCTCGACCGCCAGCAGCCGCAGGAACGCGTGCGGGTCACGGCTGGTCGCGTACGGGACGACGACGACCCGGCCGCCGTACAGCAGCGCGCCCCACAGCTCCCACACCGAGAAGTCGAACGCGTAGGAGTGGAACAGCGTCCACACGTCGTCCGGCCCGAACGAGAACCAGTGCTCGGTCGCCGTCAGCAGCCGCGTCACGTTGTGCTGGGTGACCACGACTCCCTTCGGGCGGCCGGTGGACCCGGAGGTGTAGATGACGTACGCCGGGTCCCCGGGGCTCAGCGGCCGGGTGCGGTCGGCCTGGCCGAGGGGTCCGTCCGGGAAACCGGCGGCCTCGTCGACCGTGATCAGCGGCAGGCCGTGCGCGGGCAGCCGCCCGGCCGTCGCGGCGTCCGTCACCAGCGCCGCCGGACGGGCGTCGTCCAGCATGTACGCGAGCCGGTCCGCCGGGTAGTCCGGGTCCATCGGCAGATACGCGGCCCCCGCCAGCGACACCGCGAGCAGCCCGGCCACCAGGTCCGTGGAGCGCGGCAGCGCGAGCGCCACGATCGAACCGGGACCGATCCCCCGGCCGGCCAGCAGCCGTGCCAGGGACCGGGCCCTGGAGGACAGTTCGGCGTACGTCAGCGACGCGCCCTCGCAGCTCACCGCTGTGCGATCCGGGTGCCGGCGCGCCGCCACCTCGTAGACCTCGGCCAGTGTGAGCGGCACCGGCCGGTCGTGGTCGAAGCCGTTGGCCTCGACCACGGCACGGTGGATTCCGGCCCCGTCGAGGACCGGCAGCAGGCCGACCGGGGTCCCGGGCCGCTCGGCCGCCGCGGTGAGGAGCCGGGACAGCCGGTCCGCGAGGGCCTGGGCGGTCGATCGGTCGAAGAGGTCGGTGCGGAACTCCAGAAAGCCCCCGATACCGCCGCCGGGCAGTTCTCCCGCGTTCAGGGTCAGGTCGAACTTGGCGGTGCCGGACGGGACGGCGGTCAGCCGCGCCGTGGTGTCGGGACCGAGGGAGACGGGCCCGTCCGCGAGTGACTGCCAAGCCAGCATGGTCTGGAACAGCGGATGCCGGGCCAGCGAACGCGGCGGGTTCAGCGCCTCGACGAGGTGGTCGAAGGGCAGGGCGTCGTGCTCGTACGCGGCGAGCGTGGCCGCCCGCACCCGGTCCAGCAGATCGCCGAAGGAGGGATCGCCGGAGGTGTCGGTGCGCAGGACCACGGTGTTGGTGAAGAAGCCGACCAGCCCGGCCGTGGCATCGTCGTCGCGGCCCGCCACGGGGGTGCCGATGGGGATGTCGGTGCCGCAGCCGTGCCGGGTCAGCAGGGCCGCGAGTCCCGCCTGCACGGTCATGAACACGGTCGCCCCGTGCACCCGTGCGAGCCGGCGCAGCGCCTCGTGCGCGGTGGCGTCCAGGGCGAAGGGCACGGTGTCGCCCGCCGAGGTGGCCACGGGCGGCCGGGGCCGGTCGGTGGGCAGCTCCAGCTGGTCCGGTAGCCCGGCGAGCGCGTCGCGCCAGTGCGCGAGCTGGGTCTCGGCGAGCGGGGTCGGCTCGGAGGGGGTGCCCAGGAGCCGCTGGAGCCGGGCCGCGTGGTCCACGTACTGGCCGCTCAGCGGCGTGAAGTGCGGTGCGCGGCCCTCGGCGCGGGCGGTGTAGGCGGCGGCCAGGTCCTGCGCGAGGGGAGTGGTGGAGGCTCCGTCACCCGCAATGTGGTGCAGCAGGAGAAGCAGGGTGTGGCGGTCGGGCGACGCGCTGAACAGGACCGTGCGCAGAGGCGGTTCGGTGGCGAGGTCGAAGCGGTGGCGCACGGCCTCGGTGAGATCGCTGCCCGGCTCCGCCAGGTGCAGCACCGGGCGGGCGGCCGGGTCGTCGGCGGCGAGGATCCGCTGGTGGGGGACGCAGTCCGAGGCGCCCGAGCCCACGCCGTCGAGGGCGCCGGCGGTGGCGTTGCCAGTGGGCGGGTATACCGTCCGTAGTGTCTCGTGACGCTCCGCCAGGTCGTACAGGGCGAGCTGGAGCGCGTCCCGGTCGACCGGACCGTCGACGTTCAGGACGAGCGGGATGTTGTAGGTGGGGCTGGGGCCTTCGAGGCGGTCGAGGAACCACAGCCGCTGCTGGGCCGGGGACAGGGGGAGGGGACCGGTGCGCGGCACGGGGGAGAGCGGGACGGACGCGATGGCCGCGCCGCCACGGGTGCGGACCAGTGCCGCCAGAGCGGCGGGCGTGGTGTGGCGGAACACGTCGGCGATGCCCATCGGCACGCCGAAGTGCTCCCGGAGGCGGGCGGCCAGCCGGGCGGCGAGCAGGGAGTGCCCGCCGAGGTCGAGGAAGCCCGCGTCGGCGGCAGGGGGTTCGGCGATACCGAGCACATCGGCGAAGAGCCCGCGCACGATCTCGGTGTGCGGCCCGCCGACGGTGCTGTCCGGGCCGCCTCCCGCGATGGAGAGCGGTTCGGGGTCGGGCAGGGCGCGGTGGTCGAGCTTGTCGTTGGCGGTGCGGGGCAGCGCCTCCAGGAGCGTCACGGTCGCGGGGACCATGTGTCCGGGCAGTGCGGCGGCCAAGTGCTGGTGGAGTTCGGCGGGGGTGGGCGGCGCCGAGTCGGCGGCCGGGGCGGCGCCCTCGGGCCGCGCCGGAAGGACGTTCCCCTCCTTCACCGGGACCGCGTAGGCCAGCAGCCGCTTGCCGTGACCGGTATCGCGCGCGACGACCGCGGCCGCCGCGACTCGTGGGTGCGCGGCCAGCCGGGCCTGGATCTCACCGAGTTCGATCCGGAAGCCGCGGATCTTCACCTGGTCGTCGCTGCGCCCCAGGAACTCCAACGTGTGGTCCTCGCGGCGGCGGACCAGGTCCCCGGTGCGGTACATCCGGCCCCCGGGAGCGCCGTTCGGCGCGCCGAACGGGTCGGCGACGAACCGCTCGGCCGTCAGGTCGGGGCGGCCCAGGTAGCCGAGGGCCAGGCAGGCCCCCGCGACGTACAGCTCACCCGTCACGCCGGCGGGCACGGGACGGAGGGAGGAGTCCAGGACGTAGACGCGTGAGCCGCGCACGGGGCGGCCGTCCGACCGGACGGCCGAGGTTCCGGGCAGCCAGTAGTAGGCGTCGACGGTCGTCTCGGTCGGGCCGTAGAGGTTGACCGGATGCACGGCCTTGGCCTGGGTCAGCCGCTCCCACAGGGGCGCGGGTACGGCCTCCCCGCCGACCACCAGATGGGCCGGGTGGTGGCGACCCTCGTCCAGCAGGCCCTCGGCGATGAGCGCTTCGGCGTAGGAGGGAGTGACGTCGAGACAGTCGACCAGGTGCGCGCCGACGTACGCGGTGAGCGCCGCGGGATCCCGGTAGAGGGCGTCGTCCAGCAGGTGCAGCTCGTGCCCGTGGACCATCCACAGCAGCGGGTCCCAGGACGCGTCGAAGGCGAACGAGGCGCTGTGCGCGACCCGGAGGCGGTCCCGGCCGGTCCGGGCGACGGCCGGGGCGATGTGATCCGTGCCGTGCCCGGCGCAGAGGTTGGCGAGGGAGGCGTGACCGACGAGGACGCCCTTGGGGCGGCCCGTGGAACCGGAGGTGTGGATGAGGTAAGCGGGGTCCGCGAGCGACGGCCCGGTGCGCAGCGGTCCCTCGGGGCAGCTGGCGAGGGCGTCGGCCGTGGCGGGAGCGTCGAGCGCGACGTACGGCAGCCCGTGGCCGGGCAGCGAGGCGAGCGTCGCGGCCGTGCCGATCACGCACAGCGGCCGCGCGTCCTCCAGGACGGCCAGGGTCCGGGCGGCGGGGTGGCCGAGGTCCAGCGGCTGGCAGACCAGCCCCGCCTTGAGCACGGCCAGTAGCGCGACGACCATGTCGGCGGTCCGGGGCAGCGCCAGCGCCACGGTGCCGCGCCCCCCTTCGCCCGCGGCGCGGGCGCCGATGCCGGCCAGCAGGTGGGCCAGTCGGTCGGAGGCGGCGTCCAGCTCGGCGAAGGTGAGCCGGGCACCGGGCCCGGCGGCCGTGTCTGTGCTCGTGGCCGTGCCCGCAGATGTGCCCGCAGATGTATCCGTATCGGATATCGCCCCCCGGAAGGTGCCCGCCACCGTGGAGCGCACGGCGACGGCGTCGGGTGTCCGGGCCGCCTGTGCGGTGAACGACCGGGGAAGGGCGAGCGGGGCGGCGGGCTCGGAGCGGCCGTATGTCACGGCCTCGCGCACCTGGTCGCCGGTGAGTAGGTCCAGGGTGCCGATCGGGCGTTCCGGGTCGGTCAGCAGCAGTTCGGTCAGGCCGTCCAGATAGTGCAGCCAGGTGTCCTCGTGGGCGGAGAGGTCCTCCGGCCCGTACGCCGCGGGGTCGGCGTCCAGGGTGAGCCGCAGGCCGCCGCCCGGGCCGGGGGCCGCGCCGACCGCGAGACCTTCCACCGGTCCGGCGGCGAGATTGCGCACGGTGCCCGTGGCCCCGGCGAAGTCCAGCTCGCCGTCGAACGGCCTGACGTTGACCATCGGGCCGGTCAGCGGGACGTCGGCCGACTCCAGGGCCAGGTCGCGACGCAGGTCGGCCTGCGGATAGCGCTGGTGTCGGCGGACCTCGCGGATCTCCAGCACCACACGGCGCAGCAGTTCGGCTCCGGTGTCGCCCGGGCGCACGCTGATCCGCAGCGGCAGCACGTTCACGGTCATGGCCGGGGTCCGCAGGGCCGAGGGCCCCCGCCGGTTGGTCAACGGCAGGCCCAGAACGATGTCCTCGGCACCGGTGAGCCGGTGCAGATGACCGGCGGTCGCGGCCACGACCAGCTCGGCCCACGTCGCCTTCGCCACGCGCGCCGCCCCGGACATGCGCTGCAGGGTCTCGGCGGGGAGGTCGGTGGTCCGGTGGAGCGGGCCGTCGCCCGGTGTGTCCGAGGGGCCGGGGGAGCGGGGGAGCGCGGTGACGGACGAGCCCGCCGTGCGCGCGGCCCAGAAGGCCCGGTCCGCCGCGTACTCCTCCCCGGCCAGATAGGCGGCCTCCTGCTCGGTCAGCTCGCTCAGGGGGGCGAACCGGCTCTCGGGCAGCGGGTGTCCGGCCACCAGGGCCCGGTAGAGCTCGGCGACGCGCTGCCCGATGAGGGACAGCGCGTAGGCGTCCACGGCTATGTGGTGCACGCGCTGGTACCACCTGTGGCGCCCCTCGCCGATCCGGATCAGGGCCTGCGTCATCAGCGCGCCGTCGGCGGCGAGGTCCACCGGCCGGGCCAGGTCCTCCCGCATCCACGCTTCGGCCCGGTCCTCCGTCAACTCCATTCGCCGCACCACGGGTCGGGCGGCGGGTGCGACCCGCTGCACCGGTACGCCGTCGGCCTCGGACACGCGCAGGGCAAGGGTCTCCGCCTCACCGACCGTCCGTCTCAGCGCCTCCACGAACAGGTCCTCGTCCAGCGGCCCGTCGATCTCCACACAGTCCGCCGTGTTCAGCTCGGTGCCGAGAGGGGCCAGCTGGTGCGCGTAGTAGATGCCCGACTGGGCGGTCAGGAGGGGGAGTCCGGGGGAGGGCGCGCCGCCGGAGTGCGCTGCCGAAGAGCTGGTCGGGCGGTTCGGACGCTCATGCATGTGTGTGACGACTCCCCTGAAGGACAACGGACACCGGGCCAACAGGCTCGGCGCACACTTAGGTAAGGCTAAGTTAACCTATCTTCGACTGTGCAGGCGACCGCCCCGGGGCGGTCCGGAACGCAAGGAGATCCCATGACCGTCCCCGCAGCCCCGTGCCCGGAGACGCGCCCCGAGACGCGCCCCGAGACGCGCCCCGGGACACGGGCCGACGACTCGGCCGACCAGCGGATCCGTGCCCTGAGGACCGCCGTGCGGGAGGCGGTCCGCGGCAGCGCCCCAGCTCTGATCGACCTGAGCCGACGTCTGCACGCCGAACCCGAGACCGCGTTCGAGGAGCACAAGGCCGCCGCCCTCTGCCATGAACTCCTCGCCTCGCGCGGCTTCGAGGTCACCGCACCCGCCCACGGTCTGGACACGGCGTTCCGCGCCACGATCGGCTCCGGTCCCGTCACCGTGGCCATCGCCTGCGAGTACGACGCCCTGCCGGGACTGGGGCATGCCTGCGGGCACAACCTCATCGCCGCGGCCGGAGTGGGCGCGGCCCTGGGCCTCGCTCCGTACGCGGACGAACTCGGCCTGACCGTAAGGGTCATCGGCACTCCCGCCGAGGAGCGGGGCGCGGGCAAGGCGCTGCTGCTGGAGGCAGGCGCGTTCGACGGGGCCGACGCCGCGATGATGGTGCACCCCTGCCCCTTCGAGATGGCCGACTTCCGCTCCTTCGCGCTCGGCACCCTCGACGTCGTCTACACCGGCCGCGCCGCGCACCCCAGCCTCAATCCCCACGAGGGCCGCAACGCCGCCGACGCGCTGACCGTCGCCCAGGTGGCCCTGGGACTCCTGCGCCAGCAACTGCCCCCGCAGTGGCGGGTGCACGGCATCACCACCGCCGCCGGGACCGCGCCCAACGCGATACCCGACCGGGCCACCGCCACGTACGAGATACGGGCACTGGCCGCCGAGGACCTGCGCGAACTGCGGCAGCGGGTCGAGGACTGCTTCCGTGCCGGGGCGCTCGCCACCGGCTGCGAAGTGACCCTGGAGCGGCCCGAGCCCGACTATCTCGACTTCCGGGGCGACCCGGAGCTGATCCGGCTCTGGACCGCCAACGCCCGCGAGCTGGGCCGCGCCGAACCGGTCGAGCGCCCGCCGTTCGCCTGCACCGACATGGGCAACGTCTCGCACGTGGTGCCGTCCATCCACCCGGTGCTCGACATCAGCGGGGGGGCCTGCGGCCCGCACGAGGCGGCGTTCGCCGAGGCGGCGGTCTCCCCGGCGGCCGAACAGGCCCTGCTCGACGGAGCGGTGGGCATGGCGTGGACCGCCGCCGACTTCGCGGCCTCCAGGGTCACGGGCCGGCCGTCCGCCTGACGGGCGGGCCGGGGCCCGGCAGGCGTGCGGCCCGGACCGGCAGTTCCCGGTCCGGGCCGCACGGCGCGGAAGTCACCCGTAGGTCACTTGGCCGAGAGCGCCTTGACGTAGTCGTCGAGGACGACGTCCGCCGCGAGCGGGCCGCCTCGGGTGGACCATACCGAGCCGTCGACGGTCACCGCGTGGTCGTTCTTGACGGCGCCCAGCTCCTTGTAGGCGGGCTTGGACTGGACGTCCTTGAGCGCCTTTTCGCCGTCCGAGGTCAGCGTGGACAGGAACAGCCAGTCACCGTCGATCTCGTTGATCTTCTCCAGGCTCAGCGACGGCGTGTGCGCGTTGCCGTCCTTGTTCTGGGACGCGGGCCGCTTCAGCCCCATCTCCAGGGCGACGCCGCTGGCGAACTGCTTGTTCTCCATCCAGCTCGGTCCGTCCGGGTTCCAGCGGACGATGGAGACCTCGGCGCCCTTGTTCGCGCCGAGCTTCGCACCGGCGGCCTTGGCGGCGGCCTCGTGGCCGGAGATGAACTTGTTGGCGTCGTCCAGCTTGTTGAGCGCGTTGCCGACGCCCCGGAAGAACAGCTTCCAGTCGTCGGTCGGCGCCATCGTCACCAGCGTGGCCGGGGTGATCTCCCGCAACTGCTTGAGTACCTGTTCGTCCTGCATGTCACCGGCGAGGATCAGGTCGGGCTTCGCGGCGACGACCTTGTCCATGACCGGCTGGAGCAGGTTGCCCACGACGTCGATGCCCTCGACCCGGTCGGCGAGGTAGGCCGGCGGCTTGTCGAGGCCCTGCCCGTTGGTGATGCCGACCGGCTTCACGTCCAACGCCAGTACCGCGTCCAGGTCTTCCTGAGTCAGGGTGACGACGCGCTTCGGCTCCGCCGGTATCTCGACCGCCCTGCCGGTGGCGTCCTTGACCGTGCGGGTCGCGGAGGAAGCGGTGTCCGCCTTGCCGGCCTTGCCCCCGGAGGACGTGCCCGAGTCGGAGTCCGTTCCACAGGCCGTCAGGAGCAGGGCGGCCGCGCCGAGCGCGGCGACGGCGCGCGCCGCTCTTCGGGCGGCGGTGCGGGTGGGGTGGTGGTGCAGGATCATCAAGGGCTCCGGGTTCAGCGGGACATGAAGCGGGGACGGCCGCACGGTCACGCGGATGCGGCCGTCGGCTCGTGAGCAAGTTAAGGTTAGCCTTACTTTAGTGGCATCGGGCAAGGTGATTGCCCTGTCCTTCGGAAAGGGCGGTCCCCGTGGACATCCGTGTCGAACAGCTCGTCGCTGGATACGCCGGTCATACGGCCGTGGACCAGGTCGATCTGACGGTGCCCTCCGGGCAGGTCGTCGCGATCGTCGGCCCCAACGGCTGTGGCAAATCAACTCTTCTGCGCTCCATGGCCCGGCTCCACCAGCCCCGCTCCGGACGGGTGTTCGTCGGCGACGCCGACGTCTGGCAGCTGCGTCAGCGCGACGCCGCCCACCGCATCGCCCTGCTGCCCCAGGCCCCGCAGGCACCGGAGGCGGTCACCGTCGCCGGACTCGTACGGTACGGACGCCACCCGCACCAGGGGCTGTTCCGCCAGTGGTCGCGGGAGGACGAGAACGCGGTCACCCATGCCCTGGAGGCCACCGGTACGGCCGTCCTGGCCGACCGTCGGCTCGACCAGCTCTCCGGCGGCCAGCGTCAGCGCTGCTGGCTCGCCATGTCCCTCGCCCAGGAGACCCCTGTCGTCCTGCTCGACGAGCCCACCAGCGCCCTCGACATCGGCCACGCCGTGGAGGTCCTGGACCTGGTCCGTGAAGTCGCCGCGCAGGGCCGCACCATCGTCATGGTGCTCCACGACCTCGCCGCGGCCGCGCGGTACGCCGACCTCCTGGTCGCCATGCGCGACGGGCGGATCGTCGCCTGCGGGCCGCCCCGCGAGACCGTGGACGCCGCACTGGTCCAGGAGCTCTACGGCATCGAGGCGGAAATCCTCACCGCGGCCTCCGACGGGGCGCCCGTCGTCGTACCGGCCGTCCGCGTGCCGACGCTCGGCGTCTGAGCCGGCCTAACCGGTCGGCGCTTCCGCCGGGGCGAGAGCCGTGGGGGCCGACGGCTTCTCGACGACGGTCGGTGTGCGGTAGGCGCGAAGGGGCTTGTTGGTCGCGTACACGACGGCGATCGCGAGGACGGCGGACAGCCCTCCGGAGACCAGCGAGAAGGAGGCCGAGGTGGCCGAGGCCACCAGGCCGCCGCGGAAGTTGCCGAGTTCGGGGCCCGCGACGCCGATGACGTGCTCCACCGAGGAGACCCGCCCCCGGCAGGCGTCCGGGGTCTCCAGCTGGATCAGCGCACTCCGGGTGACGACGGAAACGGTGTCGGCGGCGCCCGCCACCGCCAGACAGCCGAGCGCCAGCCACAGAGGCCCCGCCAGGCCGAAACAGGCCAGCGCCAGTCCCCACGTCCCTGCCGCGTACAGCTGCGCGAGACCGGCGCGGCGCCGGCGCGTCACCGTGCCGGAGAGCAGGCCGGCCGTGATCCCTCCGACCGCGACGGCGGAGAGGAACAGGCCGAGGGTCCGCGGGTCTCCGCCGAAACGGATCTCGTTGACCAGGGGGAAGAGCGCGATGGGCATGGCCAGCAGCGTCGCGGACAGATCGGTGGCCATCGAGCCCCAGAGCGTCGGGCGGCGCAGCGCGACCAGCCAGCCGCCCCGCTCGGTCCGGGGCCCGCCGCCTGACGCGTCGGCGCCCTCGGGCCGCATCGCGGGCAGGCGGAACACCGCGAACAACGCGACCGTCACCGCCACGGCCTGGGTAGCGTAGGCGGCGGAGAAGCCCCAGCCGGCGATGATCAGCCCCGCCAGCGCGGGGCCGGCCAGCATCGCCGTCTGGAAGGAGACGTTGGTCAACGCGAGCCCGGCCGCCACCTGGTCGCCCGGCAGGAGCCGGACCGGGAAGGTGCGCCGGGCGGGTGCTCCGAGAGCGCCGCAACTCGTTCCCACGGCAACCAGGGCGAGCAGCAGCACCACGCTGCGGTTGTCCGCCAGGGCCTGGGCGCAGAGCCCCACGGCGGCCAGTACCTGTCCCGCGGTGGTGGCCCGTACCACCGTACGGCGGTCACAGGCGTCGGCCAGGGACCCGCCTACCAGGCCGAACAGCACCATCGGCAGGCCGGTGGCGAGCCCGATGGCACCCGTGCCCACCGGGCTGCCCGTCAACTCCCAGACCTGGGCCAGCACCGCCACGTTGGCGGTCTGGCCGCCGAGTTGGGAGGCGGAGGTGCCGATCCACAGGTCGCGGAACGGCTGATTGCCCCGGAGCGGGCGGGTGTCGAGGAACAGGCCGCCGGCACGCGGTTTCATCGGGGTGGCTCGCTCAGGTGGTGGAGGACCCGCTGCCGCATCGACCTGCGCTCCAGGGCCCGCCGCACGTCGTCGACGACAGCGGTCATCGCGTAGGGAACCTCGCCGTCCAGCTCGGCGACCGTGCTGTGGGTGGCGCGCCACTCCGCCTCCAGGAACGGCACCAGCGACCGGCCGCGGTCCGTGAGGTCGATCCGTCGGGTGCGGGCGTCGGGCCCGGGATCGGAGGTGACGAGCCCCGCGTCGCGCATGGCGGCGACGGTCTGGCTGATCGCGGAGTGCGAGCGTCCCAGGGAGTTCGCGAGCTCGCGGATGGTCAACGGTCCGGTGTGCGCGAGCCGGATCAACGGATAGACGAATCGGGGCCGTACGCCCTCGATGCCCTGCTCGATGTAGACCTGCTCGATCTCGGCGTCCATGGCTGCCAGAAGTTCGTGGAGGGAGTGCCAGGGGTCGGGGAGCGCGGTGGGATCGGAATGTGTCACAGCGCTAATATAACAGCGCTGTGACAATGTTCGCGCCCTCCTGTCCACCGGCCGGGAGTGATCGTGGGCCGGGTCGCTAGGGTCGGGGTATGACGACATCACTGGCCGGCAGTGCCTTCGACTCACTCCGCTCCGACGCGGTTGCGGACCAGGAGGCGTTGCGCCGGGCGTACGGGCTCCCCGGCGACGCGGCCATACGCAAGCAGATGGCCGAACTCACCGATCAGACCCGGCGGTTGATCGGCTGCTCGTCACTGGTTCTGATTTCCAGCGCGGATGGCGAGGGAAACTGTGACGTCTCGCCGCGCGGCGGCCCCACCGGGTTCGTCAGCGTCCTGGACTCCCGGACGGTGGCGATTCCGGACGCGACCGGCAACAAGCGCCTGGACACCCTGCGGAACGTCATCGCCACCGGGCGGGCCGGGCTGCTGTTCCTCGTCCCTGGGCGGACGACGACACTCAGGGTGAACGGCCGGGCCTGCGTCTCCACCCGCCCGGAGCTCCTGTCCCAGCTCACCGCCGTGGGGAAAGCGCCGGTCAGCGCGCTGGTGGTGGGCATCGAGGAGGTCTACCCGCACTGTCCCAAGTCGCTGATGCGCAGCGGGGCCTGGAAGCCGGAGCAATGGCTGTCCGCAGACGCCCAGCCGACCTCGGCCGAGGTGACGCTGGCCCAACTGCGGATGCCGCAGCTGACGATCGCCGACATCGAGCAGACCGAGGCGGAGTCGCTGAAGTACCGGTACGAGTAGGAGCCCGGCCGGCTGCATGGGGCCGGGATCCCTCGCCCGCCGACGTCGGAAATGCCGACGACCACGGGAACCGAAGTCCGTCACGGGGCCATCGGTGCGCACCCGCCCCGGCGGGCGACGGCCACACCTTCAGCCGGACACTCCCGCGCCGCCCTCGCGGCGCGCTCCGGCCTCACGGAACTCGCCCCCGCGGAACACCGCGAGGATCTCCTCGGCGGCCAGCGTCGCCGTCAACGTGCCCTGCCGGACCCGCTGTTCCAGCTCCGGGGCGAGCTTCCGCACCACCGGGTGGCTGTGCAGGCTGTCCAGCAACTCGTCGCGGACCATCGTCCACGTCCAGTCCACCTGCTGGTCGCGGCGCTTGGCCGCCAGCCGACCGGTCGACTCCAGGAGCGTCCGGTGCTGTTCCAGCCGCTCCCACAGGGTGTCGAGGCCGCTGGACTCACGGGCGCTGCACGTGAGCACCGGGGGTGTCCAGGCCGCGTCCGCCGGATGCATCAGCCTCAGCGCGCCCGCCAGTTCGCGCGCGGCCGAGCGGGCGTCACGCTCGTGCGGGCCGTCGGCCTTGTTGACCGCGATGGCGTCCGCCAGTTCCAGGACGCCCTTCTTGATGCCCTGCAACTGGTCGCCGGTACGGGCCAGCGTCAGCAGCAGGAAGGTGTCGACCATGTTGGCCACCGCCGTCTCCGACTGTCCGACGCCCACCGTCTCCACCAGCACCACGTCGTAACCCGCCGCCTCCATCACCACGATGGACTCCCGGGTCGCCTTGGCCACCCCACCCAGCGTGCCCGCCGTGGGGGAGGGACGGACGAAGGCGGCCGGGTCCACCGCGAGGCGCTCCATCCGGGTCTTGTCGCCCAGGATGGAGCCGCCCGTACGGCTGGAGGACGGGTCGACCGCCAGCACCGCCACCCGGTGCCCGAGCCCCGTGAGCATCGTGCCGAGCGCGTCGATGAACGTGGACTTGCCCACGCCAGGCACCCCGCTGACCCCGATCCGCCGGGCCGCCCCCGCGTGCGGCAGCAGCCGGCCCAGCAACTGCTGGGCCAGCACCCGGTGTTCGGCGCGCGTCGACTCGACGAGCGTGATCGCGCGCGCCACGGACGCCCGCTTCCCGTCGAGGACTCCCCGCACATAACCGTCGATGTCGATCCTGGTAGCCATCCGGTCAGCGGCTCACAGCTCGTGGCCGAGCGCGGCGCCGAGCCGCGTGACCAGGTCGTGGGCCGCGTCCGGGATCACCGTCCCCGGCGGGAAGACGGCGGCGGCGCCCGCCTCGTGCAGCGTCTCGATGTCCTGCGGCGGAATCACCCCGCCCACCACGATCATGATGTCCTCGCGCCCCTCGGCGGCCAGCTCCTCGCGCAGCGCGGGCACGAGCGTGAGGTGTCCGGCCGCCAGCGAGGAGACGCCCACGATGTGCACGTCGGCCTCGACGGCCTGCCGCGCCACCTCGCCGGGCGTCTGGAACAGCGGGCCGACGTCCACGTCGAAGCCCAGGTCGGCGAAGGCCGTGGCGATCACCTTCTGGCCCCGGTCGTGCCCGTCCTGCCCCATCTTGGCGACGAGGATGCGCGGACGGCGGCCCTCCGCCTCCTCGAAAGCCTCGACCAGTGCGCGGGTGCGGTCCACCGAGGGGGACTCTCCTGCCTCTTTGCGGTACACACCGGAGATCGTACGGATCTGTCCGGCGTGCCGGCCGTACGCCTTCTCCAGCGCGTCCGAGATCTCCCCGACCGTGGCCATCGCCCGCGCCGCGTCGACCGCCAGCGCCAGCAGGTTGCCCTCCAGTCCCGGGCCAGGGTCACGCTCGGCGGCGGCCGTCAGCGCGCGCAGCGCCTCCTGACACGCCACCTCGTCGCGCTCCTCGCGCAGCCGGCGCAGTTTCTCGATCTGCTGGGTGCGCACCGAGGAGTTGTCGACCTTGAGGACGTCGATCTTCTCGTCGGTCTCCACCCGGTACTTGTTCACGCCGATCACCGGCTGCCGCCCGGAGTCGATCCGTGCCTGCGTGCGCGCGGCGGCCTCCTCCACCCGGAGCTTGGGGATGCCCGCGTCGATGGCCTTCGCCATGCCGCCGGCCGCCTCGACCTCCTCGATGTGCTGCCAGGCCCGGTCCGCCAGGTCCCGCGTCAGCTTCTCCACGTACGCGCTGCCGCCCCACGGGTCGATGACCCGGCAGGTGCCGGACTCCTGCTGGAGCAGGAGCTGCGTGTTGCGGGCGATCCGCGCCGAGAAGTCGGTGGGCAGCGCCAACGCCTCGTCCAGCGCGTTGGTGTGCAGCGACTGGGTGTGCCCCTGCGTCGCGGCCATCGCCTCCACGCACGTACGCGTCACATTGTTGAACACGTCCTGCGCGGTCAGCGACCAGCCGGACGTCTGCGAATGGGTGCGCAGGGAGAGGGACTTGGGGTTCTTCGGGTCGAACTGCTTCACCAGACGCGCCCACAGGAGCCGGGCCGCCCGCAGCTTCGCGACCTCCATGAAGAAGTTCATGCCGATCGCCCAGAAGAACGACAGGCGCGGCGCGAACGCGTCGACGTCCAGACCGGCCTCACGTCCGGCCCGCAGATACTCCACCCCGTCGGCCAGCGTGTACGCCAGCTCCAGATCGGCCGTCGCCCCGGCCTCCTGGATGTGGTACCCGGAGATCGAGATGGAGTTGTAGCGCGGCATCTTCCGTGAGGTGAAGGCGAAGATGTCGGAGATGATCCGCATCGAGGGCGACGGCGGATAGATGTAGGTGTTGCGGACCATGAACTCCTTCAGAATGTCGTTCTGAATGGTCCCGGCCAGCTTCTCGGGCGGCACGCCCTGTTCCTCGGCGGCCACGATGTACAGCGCCAGAACCGGGAGCACCGCGCCGTTCATCGTCATCGACACCGACATCCGGTCCAGCGGAATGCCGTCGAACAACTGGCGCATGTCGTAGATCGAGTCGATCGCCACCCCGGCCATGCCGACGTCTCCGGTCACCCGGGGGTGGTCGCTGTCGTAGCCCCGGTGGGTGGGCAGGTCGAAGGCGACCGACAGACCCTTCTGGCCGGCCGCGAGGTTGCGCCGGTAGAAGGCGTTGGACTCCTCGGCCGTGGAGAAACCGGCGTACTGACGGATCGTCCAGGGCTGGTTGACGTACATCGTCGGGTAGGGCCCGCGGAGATACGGGGCGATCCCCGGGTACGAGTGCAGCGCGTCCAGGCCCTCCAGGTCCTCACCGGTGTAGAGCGGCTTGACCGTGATCCCCTCGGGCGTCTCCCAGAGCGGGGCCTCGGAACCGCCGGCGGCCTTCGTCACGGCCGCCCGCCACTCCTCGGCGGAACCGGCGGGCGGCGCGGCGGACGTGAGCGGCACGTCGGAGAAGTCGGGAACGGAGGATTTCCGATCCGTGGGCGATGTCGGCATCACGCCACTCCCATGCGGTCGAGTACGGAGGTGAGAACGGCGACCGCGTCGCAGCCGGCGAAGACATAGGCATCGACATCGGCGTAGTCGCCGGGGCGTCCCGCGAGGAACACCCGCGCCGCTCCCGCCGACTTCAGCGCGGCGGCCACCTGCTCCGCCCGCTCGGCGTACAGCGCGTCCGACGAACACAGAACGGCGACCGTCGCCCCGGAGGCGGTCAGCGCGCCCGCGGCGGTGTCCGCATCCACCGACACCGGATCGTGGACCGCCTCGATCCCGCCCGCCCCGAAGAGGTTGACGGCGAAGGAGACCCGTGCGGTGTGCGCGGAGGCCGGACCGAGCGCTGCGACGAACACTTTCGGACGGCTCCCGGTCGCCGCGAGGTGCGCGTCGGAGCGGGCGCGCAGCGCCTCGAACGCCTCGTCGCGCCGGACCCGGGGCAACCCGCCCGGAGTACCCGCGTACGCGTCGGGCGCGGGCTCGCGCTCCACCGGGCGCTCGCCCGGCTGCGGGAACTCGCTCACTCCGGTGATCGGCTCCTTGCGACGGGCCAGCTTCGCACTGCGCGCGGCCCAGGTGGCGGCGAGCCGCTCCGCGACCGCCCCGGAGCGCAGGGCGGCGGGCAGACCGCCCGCCCGCTCGGTCTCCTGGAAGAACGCCCAGGCGGCAGAGGCGAGTTCGTCGGTCAGCCGCTCCACGTACCAGGAGCCGCCCGCCGGGTCGATGACCCGTGCCAGGTGCGACTCCTCCATGAGGATCGTCGAGGTGTTACGGGCGATCCGCCGCGCGAACGCGTCGGGCAGACCCAGGGCGTGATCGAACGGCAGCACGGTCACGGAGTCCGCGCCGCCCACCCCCGCGGCCAGCGTGGCCAGCGTGGTGCGCAGCATGTTCACCCACGGATCGCGGCGCGTCATCATCACCGGCGAGCTGACGGCGTGCTGCCGCTGGGATCCGGCGCCAGGGGCTCCGGAGACCTCGGCGACCCGCGCCCACAGCCGGCGTGCCGCGCGCAGCTTGGCGATGGTCAGGAACTGGTCGGCGGTGGCCGCGTAGCGGAACTCCAGCTGCCCGCAGGCCGCTTCCACGCTCATCCCGGCACCGGTCAGGGCTCGCAGGTAGGCGACGCCGGCGGCCAGGGAGAGCCCCAGCTCCTCGCCGGCCGAACCGCCGGCCTCGTGGTAGGGGAGCGCGTCCACGGCGATGGCCCGGATCTCCGGGTACTCCGCGTCGCACACCCGCGCCCAGCGCACGGCGGCGGTCAGGTCCGCCTCGATGCCCGTCCGGGCCTCGTGGCCGAGCGGATCGGCCCCCAGGGTGCCGCGCGCCTCGCTCTTCGCGACACCGCGTTCCCCGTACAGCCGCAGCAGCTCCGTCGCCGCGGCGTCCAGGTCGGCCGGGGCGTCGAGGGCGATGGGCGCGAGATCGAGGTAGACGCCCTCCAGGGCCCGGGCGAGCCCGTCGACGGGTACGCCCACCGGGCCGCCCACGGTCAGCCAGAGGGAGGTGGCGCCGTTCTCCAGATCGCCGAGCACGGCCTCGTTGAGCCGGACGGGGTCGGACAGGGTGTGGCGTTGGCGCACGCCCCAGCCGCCTGCCGCGTTCCCCTCGGCCCTGCTGCCCCGGGTGAACGGGGCGAAGCCGGGAAAGCCGGTGTCCGGCGTCTCGTCTTGCGCGGTGTAGAGGGGACGGGTGGTGAGCCCGTCCTCCAGTGTGGTGGACAGCGCTTCCTCGGCGGCCGAGCCCGAGACTTCCTTGCCCGACTTGCGCAGTACGCCCTCCACGAGGGTCTGCCACTGGTCATGGGAAGGGTCGGGGAACGCGGTGGCCGAAGAGAGCCCGTCAGCAGGCTGGACCGTCATGCTCAGATGCTAGGCCAGTGCGCCGAACCAGCAGCAGGGGCACATGTGTGACCTTGCCCTCGCGACGATGTATCTGATCCTTTACATACAGTCACGTAACGGACAGGTGGGCGGACGGTGGCAACACGGCGGTTCTTCGACATCGGATGAATCAGTACAGAGATGCATATTATGTGTGAAGTTTCCTGATTCTTATGCCATCCCTGGAATGCCGTATCCACCCCGGCGCCCCTGTGGCCGCCGGGATACGGAGAGGACGCGACCGTGGCCGTCGGACCTGTGGAGTACCTCGTCATCGCCTTCCCCGGCAGTCGTTTCACCGGGGCGGTCGCCCCCGCGCTCGCCGAGGCCGTGTCGTCCGGAGACCTACGGGCGGGCGACCTGGCCTTCGTACGCAGGGCCGAGGGCGGCGCGCCGGCCCCGGTGGAACTGCGGGAGCTGGACCCCGAGGGGGTGGTTCCCGCCGATACGGGGGAGGGCGGGGCGGCGGCGGTCCTGGGCGCGGAGGACGCCGAAAGGCTCGGCCGGGACGTGCCCGCGGGCGATGTCGTGGCGATCGTCGTCCGGGAGGACCTGTGGACCACGCGGCTCGCCCGCGCGACCCGCGAGGCCGGCGGAGTGTTCGTCGCGCACGAGCGCCTGGGGCCCCGTGAGTCCGGTGAATCCGGCGAGCAGGAGGTCGCTGGGGACGACATCATCACCCGGTTGGAGCGGCTCGCCGAACTGTGGAAGCGGGACGTCCTCACCGATGCCGAGTTCGCGGAGCAGAAGAAGAAGCTCCTGTCGGACTGAGGTCCGGCCGACGCCCCGAGGTGCTCCCCGGAGCTCTTCGGCGGCGCTTTTCTCGCCGCATACGACGTTGATCCTGATATGTGGAATTCCTGGAATTCGTCAGGGAAAGAGGCAGTTCATCGTGCAGACCGCCCGGACCGTTCCGGCCGCCACCGTTGTCAATCTGCGCGACCTGGGCGGTGTCGCCCTGGGCCGTGACCGCCGCGTGCGGCAGGGCGTCCTGTTCCGCTCGGGTCAGCTGAGCGAGCTCGACCCGGCGACCGACCGGGCGGTGTCCGCGCTCGGCATCCGCACCGTAGTGGACCTGCGCACCGCCGACGAACGCCAGTGGGCCCCGGACCGGCTGCCGGACCGGGCCAGGCTCTTCGTCGCCGATGTACTGGGCGACCACCCGGGTGTGGCGCCCGCCCGGCTGCGGTCCCTGCTCGCCGACCCGGTGGAGGCGGAACGGACGCTCGGGGGCGGCAGGGCGGAGGAACTGTTCGCCGAGACCTACCGGAAGATGGTCCTCTCACCGGGTGCCGCGGCCGCCTACCGGGCCTTTCTGGAGACGGCCGCCGACCCCGGCGCGCGCCCGGTGCTCTTCCACTGCACGGCGGGCAAGGACCGTACCGGCTGGGCGGCAGCCGTCCTGCTGATGCTCCTGGGGGCGGCCCGCGCGACGGTGCGGTCGGACTTCCTCGCGGTCAATCCCGCCGTACGTGCTGCCTACGCCCCGTACGTGGCGAAGTTCCTGGACGGTGGCGGCGACCCCGCCGTCGCCGCGGCGATCATCGAGGTCCGCCCCCGGTACCTGGACGTGGCGTTCGACGCCATGGACGAACGCTGGGGCGGCCTCGACGGCTACGTGCGCGACGGGCTGCGCCTACCCGACGCCGCACTGGAGCGGCTGCGCGACGGCCTGGTGATCCGGGGCTGAACCGGCCGCGGCGCGGAGCCGACGCAAGGGCACAGGGACGCGGAAGGGGGGGGGGGGGCCCCCGCGCGGCCGGGGGGGGGGGGGGCCCGCCGGGGGGGGGGGGGCCCGCCCCCGCCACCCGGGGGGGGGGGGGGGGGCGGGCGCGCGCCCGCGGTG